>NZ_JBYSVZ010000028.1:0-503 GCF_058986765.1 Allobosea sp. GW821-FHT03A12 | reverse complement strand
TATGCCGGGGCCCGCTTCGGCAGCCTGCGCTTCGATGCCGGTGCGGCGTACACATGGAGCGAGAGCGACATCCGCCGCCAGGTCGCGATCCGCGGCTTCGGCGACCTGCTGCGGCTGCAGCGACCCGGCTCAGTGACGCAGGGCTTCGCCGAGCTCGGCTACGCCTTCGCCTTCAGCGGCATTGCGCTGGAGCCCTTCGCGCAGCTCGCCCTGATCCGGGTCAGCACCGATGCCGGCACCGAGCGCGGTGGAGCGGCGGCCTTGCGGGTCCTGTCCTCCGAGCAGACGCTGGGCTTCACCACGCTCGGCCTGCGCGCCGAGGCGCAGCTCGGAGCGATGCCGCTGTTCGCGCGCGCCATGCTCGGCTGGCGCCATGGCTTTGGCGAACTGACCCCGCAGGCCAGGACCGCCTTCGTCGCCGGCACGACCCCGGCGCGCGTCTTTGCCGCCCCGATCGACCGCGAGGCCCTCGTCGCCGAGGCTGGGCTCGACTGGCGCATCTC
>NZ_JBYSVZ010000027.1:0-554 GCF_058986765.1 Allobosea sp. GW821-FHT03A12 | reverse complement strand
CTCATAAGAACCCAACGGATGGCCGCTCACGAAGTTCCGGATTCTCCAGAATAGGTTGCGCAGGCAGTGTCGGGTTTTACCCGCGGCTAGCGCATGAGCCCCGCCGCTCGCAGCGCATCCTCGATCACCTTGCCGACGCCGGAGGCAGATCCTCGTACGTACGAGGGGGCGGTAGGTGATTCTCGGCCGATGCGTTCCGGCGTGGCTTCGGGGGGCGCTTCGACGTGAGCCGACAAGGCGAGCTCAGATCCCGCTTCGGTCAACTGCCAGAACCGCGCGATATGACGGGTGGACGAGATTCCGGCGTCGAGCATGAACGCCCCTTGGGTGCCGATATCGTCGGCGCCGCTGAGCGGCGTGCCGTGTCCCATGCCGGCAATGCTGAAAGCCTCGATTTTCGCGATGCCAGTGTCGTCGCGCCAAATTCTCCGGGAATGAGGGCCGACGGCGCTCTTCTCGGGCTCCACAGTCTTCAGTCCGTGCAGGCCACGCCACTGTGCGACGATGGCGTCCATGTTGCTGTGAGCGACCGTCCGGTCGGCACTGCCATGCCA
>NZ_JBYSVZ010000026.1:0-732 GCF_058986765.1 Allobosea sp. GW821-FHT03A12 | reverse complement strand
TTCTGGGGCACGGCCTTCGGCAGTACCGGCAACACCGACGCAGACGGCAACGCCGCGAGCATGAGCCGTCGCAGCGGCGGCGCCCTGCTCGGCGCGGACCTGATGCTCTACGACGCGCCCGGCTCCTCGTTGAAGGTCGGCGTCGCCGGCGGCTACAGCCAGTCCCGCTTCGATCTCGATGCCCGCCTGTCCTCGGGCAGGCTCGAGAGCGGCCATGCGGCGCTCTATGCCGGGGCCCGCTTCGGCAGCCTGCGCTTCGATGCCGGTGCGGCGTACACATGGAGCGAGAGCGACATCCGCCGGCAGGTTGCGATCCGCGGCTTCGGCGACCTGTTGCGGCTGCAGCGTCCGGGTTCGGTGACGCAGGGCTTCGCCGAGCTCGGCTACGCCTTCGCCTTCAGCGGCGTCGCGCTCGAGCCCTTCGCGCAGCTGGCGCTGATCCGCGTCAGCACCGATGCCGGCACCGAGCGCGGTGGCGCGGCGGCCTTGCGCGTGCTTTCCAGCGATCAGACGCTCGGCTTCACCACGCTCGGCCTGCGCGCCGAGGCGCAGATCGGGGCGATGCCTTTGTTCGCCCGGGCGATGCTCGGCTGGCGCCATGGCTTCGGCGAGCTCACCCCGCAGGCCCGCACCGCCTTCGTCGCCGGCACCACCCCGGCCACGGTCTTCGCGGCCCGCATCGATCGCGATGCACTCGTCGCCGAGGCCGGGCTCGACTGGCGCATCTCGCAG
>NZ_JBYSVZ010000025.1:0-785 GCF_058986765.1 Allobosea sp. GW821-FHT03A12 | reverse complement strand
GCGACCGCCTGCTCGCCCATCTTGCGGCGGGTCGCCTCGTCGAGCAGCGGCGACGGCGCCTCCTCCAGCACCTTCTGGTTGCGGCGCTGGATCGAGCATTCGCGCTCGCCGAGATAGATGACATTGCCGTGCTTGTCGCCCAGCACCTGGATCTCGATATGGCGGGGGTCGACGATGAACTTCTCGACGAAGACGCGATCGTCGCCGAAGGAGGACGCCGCCTCCGACTTGGCGCGGGCAAAGCCCTCGGCGACCTCAGCCGAAGAATGGGCGATGCGCATGCCCTTGCCGCCGCCGCCGGCCGAGGCCTTGATCATCACGGGATAGCCGATCTCGTCGGCGATCTTGACCGCATGCTCGGGGTTCTCGATCACGCCGAGATGGCCCGGAACCGTCGAGACCTTGGCAGCCGCCGCCGCCTTCTTCGATTCGATCTTGTCGCCCATCGCGGCGATCGCGCCGGGATTGGGACCGATGAAGACGATGCCGTTCTCCTTCAACGCCCTCGCGAAGGCCTCGCGCTCGGAGAGAAAGCCGTAGCCGGGATGGACCGCCTCAGCGCCCGTCTGCTTGCAGGCGGCGATGATCTTGTCGATCTGGAGATAGGATTCGGCGGCGGGAGCTGCGCCGATATGCACGGCCTCATCCGCCATCTCGACATGCAGCGCGTCGCGATCGGCGTCGGAATAGACCGCAACCGTCGCGATCCCCATCCGCTTGGCCGTCTTGATCACACGGCAGGCGATCTCGCCACGGTTCGCGATCAATATCTTCGAGAACATGCG
>NZ_JBYSVZ010000024.1:0-1325 GCF_058986765.1 Allobosea sp. GW821-FHT03A12 | reverse complement strand
TCCCATCCGGCGTCGCTCGCTCGGCCATTTGCGGCCTTGCGCGGCTGTGGCGCGGCGGCCTTGCTCTGGACGAAGGCGGCCTCGGCGAGCTGGCGCAGGCGCTCGGGCTCGGGCGCCCGGCCGCTGCCGCGATCGGCCGGGCCGGCGGCATGCGGTGCCATACCGGCAGGGCGTGCCGGTGCCCGCGTCGCAGGCACCGCAGCAGCCCTTGCAGCCGGGCGCGTCCCGGAGCCGGCGAAGGCCGGTGCGGCCGCCATGGTATGGCTCGTCCCGCCGCCGGTGCGGAAGCTCGCCACCAGCGTGTTGAGCTCGCCGATCCGGCCGCTGAGCGCCCCGGCCGAGGCGGCGCTCTCTTCGGCCAGCGCCGCATTGGCCTGCGTCATCTCGTCGAGATGGGCGACCGCCTGACTCATCTCCTCGATGCCGTTGGCCTGCTCGCCCGCCGCCGCCGAGATCTCCTGGATCGTGCCGGTGACCTTGCGCGAGGCCGCCAGGATCGTCTCCAGCGACTCGCCGGCCCGGCGCACCAGCTTCACCCCGGCCTCGACCTCGGCATTGGAGGACGAGATCAGCGTCGAGATGTCCTTGGCCGCCTCGCCCGAGCGCTGCGCCAGCGTGCGCACCTCGCTGGCGACGACGGCAAAGCCCTTGCCGGCATCGCCGGCCCTGGCCGCCTCGACCGCCGCGTTGAGGGCGAGCAGATTGGTCTGGAAGGCGATGTCGTCGATGACGCGGATGATGTCGGAGATCTTGCGCGAGGCCTCCTCGATCCTTGCCATGGCGCTGACCGCCTCGCCGGCGATGGCGCCGCCATCCTGCGCCGCCTGCATCGCCTCCTCGGCAACCGCCGCCGCCTGGCGCGCCCCTTGCGCGGAGGCCTTCACCGATGCCGCCAGCTCCTCGGTGGTCGCGGCGGTCTCCTCGAGCGAGGAGGCCTGTTCCTCGGTGCGCTTGGAGAGATCGTCGGCGCCCATGTTGATCTCGCGGGCGGCGATGCCGACATCCGACGCCGTCACCTGGATGGTCGAGACCGTGGCGGAGAGGCGGGCGATCGTCTCGTTGACGGCGTCCTTGAGCTCGGCGAAGCGGCCGCGATAGGCCGTCGGCACCTGGCGGGTGAGATCGCCGGCGGCGAGCGCCTGCAGCACTTCGACGAATTCGGTGGTGGCACCGTCGACCACGGCGTTGATCTCGTTGATGCCGCCGACCAGCTTCTGCATCTGCTCGTCGGCCTGGTCGATCTGCAGCCGCGCCGAGAAATCCCCCGCAGCCGCCGCCGCAACCACCTCGCCAACATCCGTAACCACAACAGACATCGCGTCGGC
>NZ_JBYSVZ010000023.1:0-1368 GCF_058986765.1 Allobosea sp. GW821-FHT03A12 | reverse complement strand
TGTACGAGCTTGAGCCTGCTCCGGGCACGAAGAGCTCCCGGGTGATCTCCCTCGCCGACGACATTGCGCGCTCGATGAGCGCGGTATCGGCGCGTGTCGCGGTGGTGCAGGGCAAGAACGCGATCGGCATCGAACTGCCCAACGCCAAGCGCGAGACCGTCTTCCTACGCGAGCTGCTCGCCTCCCAGGACTTCGAGGGCACCAAGCACAAGCTGGCGCTCTGCCTCGGCAAGACCATCGGCGGCGAGCCGGTGATCGCGGACCTTGCCCGCATGCCGCATCTGCTCGTCGCCGGCACCACCGGCTCGGGCAAGTCGGTGGCGATCAACACCATGATCCTGTCGATCCTCTACCGGCTGAAGCCGGAGGAGTGCCGGCTGATCATGGTCGATCCCAAGATGCTCGAGCTCTCCGTCTATGACGGCATCCCGCATCTGCTCACCCCCGTCGTCACCGACCCGAAGAAGGCGGTGGTCGCGCTGAAATGGGCGGTGCGCGAGATGGAGGAGCGCTACAAGAAGATGTCGAAGCTCGGTGTGCGCAACATCGACGGCTTCAATGTCCGGGTCGGCGAGGCGCTCGCGGCAGGAGAGGTCATCACCCGCACGGTCCAGACCGGCTTCGACAAGCATTCGGGCGAGGCGATCTACGAGGAGGAGGCGATGGACCTGTCGCCTCTGCCTTACATCGTCGTGATCGTCGACGAGATGGCCGACCTGATGATGGTCGCCGGCAAGGAGATCGAGGGCACGATCCAGCGCCTGGCGCAGATGGCCCGTGCCGCCGGCATCCATGTGGTCCTCGCGACGCAGCGTCCCTCGGTCGACGTCATTACCGGCACGATCAAGGCGAACTTCCCGACCCGGATCTCCTTCCAGGTCACCTCGAAGATCGACTCGCGCACCATCCTGGGCGAGATGGGCGCCGAGCAGCTCTTGGGCCAGGGCGACATGCTCTACATGGCCGGCGGCGGCCGGATCACCCGTGTGCACGGCCCGTTCGTCTCGGACGCCGAGGTCGAGAAGGTCGTGGCGCATCTGAAGACGCAAGGCCGGCCGGATTATCTCGACGCGGTCACCGCCGAGGAGGAGGCTGCCGGGGCCGAGGACGAGGACGGGGCGGTCTTCGACAAGACCGGCATGGGCCAGTCCGAAAGCGACGACCCCTATGAGCAGGCTGTCCAGGTCGTGCTGCGCGACAAGAAGGCCTCGACCTCCTACATCCAGCGCCGCCTGCAGATCGGCTACAACCGCGCCGCCTCGATCATGGAGCGGATGGAGAACGAGGGCATCGTCGGCCCCGCCAACCACGCCGGAAAACGCGAGATCCTCGTCGAGACCGGAAGGGCAAGGGAAGACGAAGAGTGAG
>NZ_JBYSVZ010000022.1:0-1394 GCF_058986765.1 Allobosea sp. GW821-FHT03A12 | reverse complement strand
CTGCTCGACAAGGATTCCTTCGAGGAGTTCGACATGTTCGTGCAGCACCGCGCCGTCGATTTCGGCATGGACAAGGCCGAGAAGATCCCCGGCGACGGCGTCGTCACCGGCTGGGGTACGGTCAATGGCCGCACCGTCTTCGTCTTCTCCAAGGACTTCACCGTCCTCGGCGGCTCGCTCTCCGAGACCCACGCCCAGAAGATCATCAAGATCCAGGACATGGCGCTGAAGATGCGCGCGCCCATCGTCGGCCTGTTCGACGCCGGCGGCGCCCGCATCCAGGAAGGCGTCGCGGCGCTCGGCGGCTATGGCGAGGTCTTCAAGCGCAATGTCCAGGCGTCCGGCGTCATCCCGCAGATCTCGGTGATCATGGGCCCCTGCGCCGGTGGCGACGTCTATTCGCCGGCGATGACCGACTTCATCTTCATGGTCCGCGACACCTCCTACATGTTCGTCACCGGCCCGGAGGTGGTGAAGACCGTCACCAACGAGACCGTGACCTCCGAGGAGTTAGGGGGCGCCAAGGTCCACACCTCCAAATCCTCGGTCGCCGATGGCTCCTTCGAGAACGATGTCGAGGCGCTCTTGCAGGTCCGGCGCCTGATCGACTTCCTGCCGGCCAACAACACCGTCGGCGTGCCGGAATGGCCGAGCTTCGACGTGCCCGATCGCGTCGACATGAGCCTCGACACGCTGGTCCCGGACAATCCGAACAAGCCCTACGACATCAAGGAACTGATCCTGAAGGTCGTCGACGAGGGCGATTTCTTCGAGATCCAGCAGGCCTATGCCGGCAACATCGTCACCGGTTTTGCCCGGATCGAGGGCCGCACTGTCGGCATCGTCGCCAACCAGCCGATGGTGCTGGCCGGCGTGCTCGATTCCGACGCCAGCCGCAAGGGCGCCCGCTTCGTGCGCTATTGCGACGCCTTCGAGATCCCGATCGTCACGCTGGTCGACGTTCCCGGCTTCCTGCCCGGCACGGCCCAGGAATATGGCGGCCTGATCAAGCATGGCGCCAAGCTGCTCTTCGCCTATAGCGAATGCACCGTGCCGCTGGTCACCGTGATCACGCGCAAGGCCTATGGCGGCGCCTATGACGTCATGGCCTCCAAGCATATCGGCGCCGACGTCAACTATGCCTGGCCGACGGCGCAGATCGCGGTGATGGGCGCCAAGGGCGCGGTCGAGATCATCTTCCGCGGTGGCGACGCCGAGACGATCGCGCGCCAGACCAGGGAATATGAAGACCGCTTCATGAGCCCCTTCGTCGCGGCCGAACGCGGCTATGTCGACGAAGTCATCATGCCGCATTCGACCCGCCGCCGCATCGCCCGGGCGCTGGCCATGCTGCGCACCAAGAGCGTCGAGCGCCCCTGGCGAAAGCACGACAA
>NZ_JBYSVZ010000021.1:0-1936 GCF_058986765.1 Allobosea sp. GW821-FHT03A12 | reverse complement strand
GTGATGAACATGCATTCTACGGTTGGGTCTGAGGTTGTGGTGAACGGTCGGGGGTATGCCCGTCCGGTTCGTCCGACGGTTGTGATCTGCATGGACGGCTCGGAGCCTTCCTATATCGAGGCGGCCAGCGCCAAGGGGCTGACGCCGAACCTCGACCGGATCATGCAGACGGGCGCCAGCACCCACGCCTATTCGGTGATCCCGAGCTTCACCAACCCGAACAACCTCTCGATCATCACCGGGCGCCCGCCGGCGGTGCACGGCATCGCCGGCAACTTCTTCTACGACCGCGAGGCGAAGGAGGAGGTGATGATGAACGATGCCCGCTTCCTGCGCGCCCCGACCATCCTCGCCGCCTTCCAGCAGGCCGGCCTCAAGGTCGCGATGGTCACCGCCAAGGACAAGCTGCGCACCTTGCTCGGCAAGGGTCTCGACTTCACCTCGGGCACGGCGATCGCCTTCTCCTCGGAGAAGGCCGACAAGGCCAACATGCCTGAGAACGGCATCGAGGACGTCCTCGATTTCGTCGGCATGCCGGTACCGTCGGTCTATTCGGCTGACCTTTCCGAGTTCGTCTTCGCCGCCGGCGTCAAGCTGCTGGAGACGTTCAAGCCCGACCTGATGTACCTCTCGACCACCGACTATGTGCAGCACAAGGCGGCACCTGGCTCGCAGATGGCCGACAGCTTCTATGCGATGTTCGACGGTTATGTCGGCAGGCTCGACGCGCTCGGCTGCACGCTGGTCATCACCGCCGACCACGGCATGAACGACAAGCACCTCGCCAATGGCGAGCCGGATGTCGTCTATCTGCAGAGCCTGATGGACGCGTGGTACGGCCGCGGCACCATGCGGGTGATCCTGCCGATCACCGACCCTTATGTCGTGCATCACGGCGCGCTCGGCTCCTTCGCCACGGTCTACCTACCCGAGGGCGCCAGCCAGGAGGAGGTCGCCGCCCGCATCTCCGGGATCGAGGGCATCGCGCTGGCGGTGACCTCGGCCGAGGCCTGCGAGCGCTTCGAGCTGCCGGCCGACCGGATCGGCGACGTCGTGGTGATCTCGACGAGGCAGAAGGTGATCGGCACCTCGCCCGACCGGCACGATCTCTCCGGCCTGACCGAGCCCTTGCGCTCGCATGGCGGCATCACCGAGCAGCGCGTGCCGATGATCGCCAACCGGCCGATCACCGTCCCGGACGGGCGGATCCTGCGCAATTTCGACGTCTTCGACGTCGCCCTCAACCTGGTGAGCTGACGATGAACGCGACCGTGAAGCCGCCGGTGCGGCGCGAGGCGATGCGCATCGCCGGCAAGCTGGTCTCGACCGACGACATGCTCGAGGTCAGGAACCCCTATGACGATAGCGTGGTCGGGCTGATCCCGGCGGCCAGGCCCGAGCATGTCCGCGAGGCCTTCGCCAAGGCCAGGGCGTTCAAGCCGACGCTCTCCCGCTATGAGCGCCAGCGCATCCTGCAGAAGACGGCCGAACTGCTGTTCGCCCGCAAGGAGGAGTTCGCCCGGCTGATCACCGCCGAGGCCGGACTGTGCTGGAAGGATTCGCTCTACGAGGCCAGCCGCGCCTACGACGTCTGGTCCTTCGCCGCCCAGCTCACCATCAAGGACGATGGCGAGATGTTCTCCTGCGACATCTCGCCGAACGGCAAGGCCCGCAAGATCTTCACGACGCGCCAGCCGCTGCTCGGGGTGATCTCGGCGATCACGCCGTTCAACCACCCGCTCAACATGGTCAGCCACAAGCTGGCGCCGGCGATCGCGACCAATAACCGCCTCGTGCTCAAGCCGACCGAGCTGACGCCGCTGACCGCCCTCGCCTTGGCCGACGTGCTCTACGAGGCCGGCCTGCCGCCGGAGATGCTCTCGGTGGTCACCGGCAATCCCTCGACCATGGGCGATGCGATGATCACCGATCCCGA
>NZ_JBYSVZ010000020.1:2500-5642 GCF_058986765.1 Allobosea sp. GW821-FHT03A12 | reverse complement strand
TGGTTGCGGGGGCCAGATTTGAACTGACGACCTTCAGGTTATGAGCCTGACGAGCTACCGGGCTGCTCCACCCCGCGATAAACGGCAACGCGGCGCGGGGTGCGGTTGGGCACCCTGCGCCGCGCGCTGGAAGTCATATGAAGAGGGGATATCCTTGACAGGCCCGGCAACGACCTACTCTCCCGGGTCTTGAGACACAGTACCATCAGCGCTGAGGAGTTTAACGGCCGAGTTCGGGATGGGATCGGGTTCTGGCTCCTCGCTCAAGCCACCGGGCCGGCGAAGGATATGGCAAGCACTGGTCTTTCCGTGCGGCGCTTGTGGCGCCGTTGTTGTCGCGTTTTGTGTTGGTGTCGCGGACATTGATCATGAGAACGATCAAGCCGATCGAGCAATTAGTACCGGTAAGCTGAGCAGGTTACCCTGCTTACACACCCGGCCTATCAACGTGGTCGTCTTCCACGGCTCTCAAGGGAGAACTCGTTTTGAGGTGGGTTTCCCGCTTAGATGCATTCAGCGGTTATCCCGACCGTACATAGCTACCCTGCACTGCGGCTGGCGCCACAACAGGTCCACCAGAGGTACGTCCACCCCGGTCCTCTCGTACTAAGGGCAGATCCTCTCAATTCTCCTACACCCACGGCAGATAGGGACCGAACTGTCTCACGACGTTCTGAACCCAGCTCACGTACCACTTTAATCGGCGAACAGCCGAACCCTTGGGACCTTCTCCAGCCCCAGGATGTGATGAGCCGACATCGAGGTGCCAAACGATTCCGTCGATATGGACTCTTGGGAATCATCAGCCTGTTATCCCCGGCGTACCTTTTATCCGTTGAGCGATGGCCCTTCCACGCGGGACCACCGGATCACTATGGCCGTCTTTCGACTCTGCTCGACTTGTCAGTCTCGCAGTCAGGCAGGCTTATGCCATTGCACTCAACGAGCGATTTCCGACCGCTCTGAGCCCACCTTCGCACGCCTCCGTTACTCTTTGGGAGGCGACCGCCCCAGTCAAACTGCCTGCCATGCGCTGTCTCGGACCCGGATGACGGGTCGCGGTTAGACATCCATGACGATAAGGGTGGTATTTCAAGGATGACTCCACCAGAGCTGGCGCCCCGGCTTCAAAGTCTACCACCTATCCTACACATGCCGACACGAATGCCAGCGCAAAGCTGCAGTAAAGGTGCACGGGGTCTTTCCGTCTGACCGCAGGAACCCCGCATCTTCACGGGGAATTCAATTTCACTGAGTCTATGCTGGAGACAGCGGGGAAGTCGTTACGCCATTCGTGCAGGTCGGAACTTACCCGACAAGGAATTTCGCTACCTTAGGACCGTTATAGTTACGGCCGCCGTTTACCGGGGCTTCAATTCGGTGCTTGCACACCTCCTTTTAACCTTCCGGCACCGGGCAGGCGTCAGACCCTATACGTCATCTTACGATTTCGCAGAGCCCTGTGTTTTAGTTAAACAGTCGCTACCCCCTGGTCTGTGCCCCCAATGCCTAGTTGCCTAAGCACTGGGCCTCCTTATCCCGAAGTTACGGAGGTAAATTGCCGAGTTCCTTCAGCATAGTTCTCTCAAGCGCCTTGGTATACTCTACCAGTCCACCTGTGTCGGTTTCGGGTACGGTCTGATGTTGGAGCTATTTCCAGGAACCGCTTGGAAGCCAGGTCAATCCAATAAGACCTGACAGCGTACGCGATCCGTCACTACCAACTGGCTGCGGAATATTCACCGCATTCCCATCGACTACGCCTTTCGGCCTCGCCTTAGGGGCCGGCTAACCCTGCGGAGATTAACTTTACGCAGGAACCCTTGGACTTTCGGCGACAGTGTCTTTCACACTGTTTGTCGTTACTCATGTCAGCATTCGCACTTCCAATACCTCCAGGAGCCCTCACGGGTCTCCCTTCGTTGGCTTATGGAACGCTCCGCTACCGCTTGCACAAAGTGCAAACCTTAAGCTTCGGCTCGTGGCTTGAGCCCCGATACATTTTCGGCGCAGGAACCCTTGTTTAGACCAGTGAGCTGTTACGCTTTCTTTAAAGGATGGCTGCTTCTAAGCCAACCTCCTGGTTGTTTTGGGATTCCCACATCCTTTCACACTTAGCCACGAATTGGGGGCCTTAGCTGTAAGTCAGGGTTGTTTCCCTCTCCACGACGGACGTTAGCACCCGCCGTGTGTCTCCCGCGCAGTACTTCTCGGTATTCGGAGTTTGGTTAGGTTTGGTAATACGGTAAGTACCCCGCACCCATCCAGTGCTCTACCCCCGAGAGTATTCACGCGAGGCGCTACCTAAATAGCTTTCGCGGAGAACCAGCTATTTCCGAGTTTGATTGGCCTTTCACCCCTAGCCACAAGTCATCCGAGACTTTTTCAACAGGCACCGGTTCGGTCCTCCAGTAAGTGTTACCTTACCTTCAACCTGCTCATGGCTAGATCACCCGGTTTCGGGTCTAATCCGACGAACTGAACGCCCTGTTCAGACTCGCTTTCGCTGCGCCTACGCCTAGCGGCTTAAGCTTGCTCGTCAGACTAAGTCGCTGACCCATTATACAAAAGGTACGCGGTCACCCAGGACGAACCTTGAGCTCCCACTGTTTGTAAGCATTCGGTTTCAGGTGCTATTTCACTCCCCTCGTCGGGGTGCTTTTCACCTTTCCCTCACGGTACTTGTTCACTATCGGTCGCTGAGGAGTACTTAGGCTTGGAGGGTGGTCCCCCCACGTTCAGACAGGATTTCACGTGTCCCGCCTTACTCATGTCTCAACTGCTTGCAGATCCGTACGGGGCTATCACCCATTGATGCGTGGTTTCCCAACCACTTCCGGTAACGCACAGTCGAGCACTGGCCTGGTCCGCGTTCGCTCGCCACTACTAACGGAGTCTCGTTGATGTCCTTTCCTCCAGGTACTTAGATGTTTCAGTTCCCTGGGTTAGCTTTGAACCCCTATGTATTCAGAGTTCAATACCTTCTTGTGATCTCTGTTAGCTCAAAGACAGACCGAAGCCTGTCCTTGGAATAACAGAGATCGAAGGTGGGTTTCCCCATTCGGAAATCCGCGGATCAAAGCTCATTCGCAGCTCCCCACGGCTTATCGCAGCGTATCACGTCCTTCATCGCCTCTCAGCG
>NZ_JBYSVZ010000019.1:0-7311 GCF_058986765.1 Allobosea sp. GW821-FHT03A12 | reverse complement strand
GATCCGATCAGGTTGAAAACCTGATCGGATCCGGCTCCAAACTTGAAGTTAGAGACCGTTTTACCGACCAGCGTGCTTCGCAAGTTGGTCGGAACGGGCTCTAGCAGAACCGCCCGGAGCAGCGAGGCACCGGGCGGAAGTTCGGTTCGATCAGCGGCGGATGCCGAGCTTCTCGATCAGGGTCTTGTAGCGCGCTTCTTCCTTGCCCTTCAGGTAGTCGAGCAGGGAGCGGCGCTGCGAGACCAGCTTGAGCAGGCCGCGACGCGAATGGTTGTCCTTGGTGTGGGACTTGAAGTGGCCGGTCAGGTTGTTGATGCGCTCGGTGAGGATCGCGACCTGGACTTCCGGCGAGCCGGTGTCGTTCGGCTTGGTGGCATGTTCCTTGATGAGCGCGTTCTTGCGCTCGGCAGTGATCGACATCGTGATGTCCTTTGGTTCGGGTGTTGATCTGGCGGGCCAGGCCGGGATGTCGTCCAGCAAGGTCCGAAGCCCGCATCCGCCTCATCGCGGAAGGGATGCGCAGCCGGCCATCGGGCCGGTTGCCCGGGCATATACACGAAATCCAAGGAAACGCTAGGGTGCTGCGCTGCAGCACGAGGCAAAGCAGTGCTGGCTGCCCATGGCGGAACCAGCGGCGCGGCCCGCAGTTGAAACCCAGACAGATGTCCAGTCCGGGTGCCGTCATGCGTACCATATCGAAAGACCGCCTCATCGCCGCGCTCGGCGCCCAACTTCGGGCCGAGCGCGAGACCCGCGATGCGCTCGCCGAGGTGATCGCCAATGGTCAGCTCGACCGCGAGGTGCTGCTGGCGATCCTCTCCGATCCCGTCCCGGTCGTGACCCGCGACGAGATCGTCCGCGCCGAGGCCTGGCTGCGCGGGCTGCCGCCGGCCTTGCCGGCCCGGCCCAAGCTGAGGGCGGCCTGATGGCGCCCCGGCCGGCCTGGAAGGGTTATCTCAAGCTCTCGCTGGTCTCCTGCGCCGTCGAACTGACCTCGGCGACCGACCATAGCGAGAAGGTCTCGTTCCGCGTCATCAACCGCAAGACCGGCAACACGGTCCGGCGCCAATACATCGACAGCGTCAGCGGCAAGCCGGTCGACCCCGACGACGAGGTCAAGGGCTACGAGATCGGCGGCGACGAATACCTGCTGATCGAGGAGGACGAGATCGATGCGGTCCAGATCGAGAGTTCGCACACGCTCTCGATCGAGCAGTTCGTCGACCGCGCCGCGATCCCGCAGATCTATTTCGATCAGCCCTATTATCTCAGCCCGTCCGACGAGGTCTCGGAAGAGGCCTTCGCCGTGATCCGCGAGGCGATGGCGAAGCAGAAGAAGGCCGGTATCGCCCGGATCGTGCTCTATCGCCGCGAGCGGCCGGTGATGATCGAGCCCTTCGACAAGGGCTTGCTCCTGACAACGCTGCGCTACGACAAGACCGTGCGCCAGCCCGACGAGGTCTTCGACGGCCTGAAGAAGGGCAAGCTCGACGAGGAGCTGGTCGATCTCGCCACGCACATCATCGAGAAGAAGGAAGCGAGGTTCGATCCGAGCGGCTTCGAGGACCATTACGAGGAGGCACTGCTCGAGCTGATCGCGGCCAAGCGCAAGGGCAAGAAGCCGCCGGTCGCCAAACCCGCCGAGCGCCCGTCCAACGTCGTCAACCTGTTCGAGGCCCTGAAGAAGAGCCTCGGCGAGGAGAGCGGGGCGTCCGACAAATCCTCCTCCGGCGGCAAGAAGACGGCGAACGCGGGCAAACCGGCGAAGAAGCCTGCTGCCGGCAAGGCCAAAAAGAGCGCCTGACGCGCGTCGGAGGACGCCATGGCCAATCTCGATCTCTATCGCTCGAAACGCGACTTCTCCCGCACAAGGGAGCCGAAAGGCGCCGCCAGCCGACGGAAGGCCGCCCAGGCCGGTGGCGCTTTCGTCATCCACAAGCACGCCGCGCGCCGCCTCCACTACGATCTCAGGCTCGAACATGGCGGCGTGCTGTGGTCCTGGGCCGTGACGCGGGGCCCGAGCCTCGACGCGGCGGAGAAGCGCCTTGCCGTCCATGTCGAGGATCACCCGCTCGAATACGGCTCCTTCGAAGGCACGATTCCCGCAGGCGAATACGGTGCCGGGGCAGTCGTCGTCTGGGACGAGGGCAAATGGATTCCGGAAAGCGATCCCGTCCGCGGCATGGAGAAGGGCCACCTCGCCTTCGCGCTCGAGGGTCACAAGCTCGGCGGCCGCTGGCATCTTGTCAGGCTGAAGCCCCGCCGCGGCGAGAAGCGCGACAACTGGCTGCTGATCAAGGTCGACGACGATTTCGCCCGCGACGATGAGGATATTCTTGAGACGGCGCCGGACTCGGTGAAATCCGGCCGCAGCGTCGGGGAGGTCGGCAAGGATCCCAGCGGCGACGTCTGGTCGACCGACGAGAAGCCCGCGAAGGGCCGCCAGACCAAGGCTGCTAGGCTCAAAGTCACCCGGGCAAGGCCAGAGAAGGCCAAGCTCGCCCGTCGCTCGGCGACGACTGAAAGCGAGCCGTTGCCGCGCTTCGTCGAGCCGTGCCTTGCCACCTTGCAGGACAAGCCCCCTGCCGGCGATGCCTGGCTGCACGAGGTCAAGTTCGACGGCTACCGGCTGCAGGCACGCGTTTCTGCGGGGAAGGTCAAGCTGCTCACCCGCACCGGGCTCGATTGGACCGAGCGCTTCGGCAAGCGGATTGCCGATGCCCTGGCTGCGCTGCCTTGCGAGAATGCGCTGATCGACGGTGAGGTCGTGGCGCTCGGCGAGAACGGCATCTCGTTATTCTCGGCGCTCCAGGCCGCCTTGTCCGAGGGCAAGACAGAGAATCTCGTCTTCTACGCCTTCGACCTGCTCCATCTTGATGGCGAGGACCTGCAATCAGAGCCGCTGCTCGCCCGCAAGGAACGGCTGGAAGGGTTGCTTGAGGCCTCGGGAGCAGATTCGCCCTTGCGCTATTCCGAGCATTTCATCGAGCCGGGCCAAACCATGCTGCGTCATGCCTGTCGCATGGGGCTGGAGGGTGTGATCTCCAAGCGCGCCGACGCACCCTATCGCAGCGGCCGTGGCCGCGACTGGATCAAGTCGAAATGCACGCAGCGCCAGGAATTCGTCATCGCCGGCTATGTCCCGTCGAAGGCCTCGCGCAATCAGCTCGGTTCCCTCGTCCTCGGCTATCACGAGGATAGCGAGCTGAAGCCGGCCGGCCGGGTCGGCACCGGCTTCACTCGCAGCTCAGCCGCCGCGTTGAAGAAGAAGCTCGACGTCATCGCGACGAAAGCCTCGCCCTTCCCCAGCGAAGCCGGCCGCGAGCGTGGTATCGTCTGGGTCGAGCCCGAGCTCGTCGCCGAGATCGCCTTCGGCTCCTGGACGGCTTCGAAGACCCTGCGGCACTCGGCCTTTCTCGGACTGCGCGAGGACAAGCCAGCGCAGGAGGTCGTCGAGGAGAAGCCGGCCAAGGCGGGGGCTAACAAGGCTCGTCGCGCGACGAAGACCAGGCGCAAGGCAGGAGCGGAGACCACCGTGACGCTGAGCAATCCCGACAAGCCGCTCTGGCCCGATATCGGCTTCACCAAGCAGGATCTGCTCGATTACTACGCCGGCGTCTGGGAGCGCATGGCGCCCTTCGTGGTCGAACGCCCCTTGAGCCTGCTGCGCGCGCCGGACGGCGTCGGCGGGCAGGTCTTCTTCCAGAAGCATGCCGGGGCCGGCCTGCACAAATCCATCTCCCGGATGAAGGACAAGGATGGCGAGGAGCTGCTCTTCATCCGAGATTTCGACGGGCTCGCCGCGCTTGTCCAGCTCGGGACGGTCGAGGTCCATGTCTGGGGCGCCAAGGTCGACGCGGTCGAGACGCCCGACCAGATCATCTTCGATCTCGATCCCGATCCGGGCGTGCGGATGGAACGCGTGCGCGAGGCGGCACTGACCGTGCGCCAACGGCTGGAGGAGCTCGGTTTCGAGAGTTTCCTCAAGACCTCCGGCGGCAAGGGCTTCCATGTCGTGCTGCCATTGCAACCCAAGGCGGAGTGGGACGCGGTCAAGGGTTTTGCCCGCGACTTCGCCAAGGCGATGGAACAGGCCGAGCCGAAGCTCTACACCGCCACCCTGTCGAAGAAGGCGCGCAAGGGCCGCATCTTCATCGACTATCTCCGCAACGGCCGCGGCTCGACCGCGATCGCGCCATTCTCGACGCGGGCGCGGCCCGGTGTGGCGGTCGCCATGCCGGTCGCCTGGGAGCTGCTGAAGAAGGGGTTGGCGCCCGATGCTTTCAAGGCGCCGGAGGTGATGAAGAAAGGCCCGCCGGACGATGCCTGGGCCGCCTTCTTCAAGCCGAAGCGGCCGTTGAAACGCTGATCAGGCGGCCACCTCGCCGCGATCATAGCGGCGCTGCGCTTCCTCGACCTCGCCGATATGGGCCACGGCCCATTGCGTCAGCGCCGCGACCGTGCCGGCGAGCGTGCGCCCGAGTGGCGTCAGCGAATACTCGACCGTGACCGGCACGGTCGCGAAGGCGCGGCGCGAGATCAGCCCGTCCCGTTCCAGGCTCTTCAGCGTCTGCGACAGCATCTTTTGCGAGATGGAATCGATCCGCCGGCGCAGTTCGTTGAAGCGCAATGTCTCCTGCTCCAGCAGGATCAGCACCAGCACAGCCCATTTGTCGCCGATCCGGTCGAGTACTTGCCGCGTCGGGCAGCGTGCGTTGAAGGCGTCGGGGCGGTGGAGCATGGCGGTTTCCGGCAGGTGACCTTGTGGCGTGAAAGTGCCTTCTTGAGAGAAAGTCGCATGCCTGCCATCTGGTGTCCATCGGGATGTAGGTTCCCATCAGATACCAGGGAAGATCACCATGAAGATTGCTCTCATCGGCGCCACCGGCTTCATCGGCTCGCGCTTGCTCGCCGAATTGACCAGCCGCGGCCATCAGGTCACCGCCATCGTCCGCAACCCGGAGAAGGTGGCGCAGGGCGCCAGCGTCACCGCCAAGAAGGGCGATGTCTATGACAAGGACGGGCTCGCTGCCCTGCTCGCCGGCCATGATGCGGTGATCAGCGCCGTGCATTTCACCGCCAGCGATCCGGCGACTTTGCTGGCGGCGGTCAAGCAGTCCGGCGTGAAGCGCTACCTCGTCGTCGGCGGCGCCGGCAGTCTGGAGGTCGCGCCCGGCGTGAAGGTGTACGACACGCCGGAATTCCCGGCGATCTATCTCGACGAAGCCAGGAAAGGCGGCGTCTTCCTCGATCTGCTCAAAGGCGAGGGCGGCCTCGACTGGATCTTCCTCTCGCCCTCCGCCTTGATCGAGCCGGGCGAGCGCACCGGGAAATTCCGCCTCGGCAAGGACCAGCTGCTGGTCGACGACAAGGGCCAGAGCCGGATTTCGGCCGAGGATTATGCCATTGCCCTGGTCGACGAACTGGAAAAGCCGGCGCATTCGCGTCAGCGCTTTACGGTCGGCTACTGAGACGGGACGCCAGACCACGATGATTTTGGATCGACCCGATCCCAAATCACAAACGTGATCGATTCTTAGAGCTTAGAGCAGGATCTCAGCGAAAAACCGGTTCCCACTTTTTCGCATCCTGCTCTAGCGTCCCGTCTCAGCGTTACGTGAGCTTACCGGTCAGACCGTATCAGTCTGGCCGGATCGAGCTGCAGGGTCCGGCGGAAACGCTTCTCGCCGAAGGCGAGCTGGCCGCGGCGCAGTTCGCCGCTCCAGACATGGCCGGCGTCGCTCTCGAAATAGAGCTGCGACGCATCGACCTCGTAGCGGCCGCCATGGCCCGGCGCCTGGTCGCGCTGCTTGCCGAAGCGGCCATTGGGCCGAAGATCGAGCCGGATGGCGCCGTCTTCGCTGACCCAGCGGCCGAGCACCGCGAGTTCGGCCTTGGTCAGTGGCTCGGGAAGCTCGAGATCGATCTCGAGCGGGCGAACCGACGGCTTGGCCGGGACGATGATCGACGCGATCGCGCCGAGCGACTGGAAGACCTGGCTGAAGGGCATGATGATCTCCTTTCGTTCAGGTTGTTGGGCGGTGCTGATAGCGCCGCCTTTGACAGGAATATGTCAGTAGCAACCGGCTCGGGGCGCCAGGGGCGATCCGCCCGTGGGTCCGTTGGTCGACAACGCTGCCGGTATGCTGGGACAATGCACCAGAGCAAGCATGGGGCGGTAGACCGATCCGCCGCGATCATTGCCTGATCCTCCAGCGCTGCTGCTCGACCATGGCAAAGACCCGTGGCTTCCTTATATGAAAGTCCAGGCAGCCGGGTCGTGTTTTCGGCGGCTGCCATGGAGGTCGGCACATGTCCCATGTCGAGGAACTCGCCAGGTTGATCGCGCGCTTCGCGCCGACCGACGGCGTCCACGAAACCGCGATTCCGCGGGTGAAGGTGGTCCGCCTCTCGCAGCCGAGCGAGCCCATGCACGGTCTGCACGAGCCGGCGCTCTGCATCATCGCCCAGGGCGCCAAGCAGGTGATCCTGGGCGACCAGATCTATCGCTACGACGCCGCCCATTGCCTCGTCGTCTCGCTCGACCTGCCGGTCATCGGCCAGGTGATCGAGGCGACGCCGGACGAGCCCTATCTCTGCGTCAAGCTCGAGCTCGACCCGGCCGCGATCGGTGCGCTGATGCTGGAAGCGCCGCCGCTTGCCGGGCCGGAGCCGTCATCCGGCCCGGGGCTGACGGTCAGCCCGATGACGCCGGTCTTGCGCGATGCCGTCATCCGGCTGACCGGCCTGCTGGAATCTCCCGCGGACATCGCGGTGCTCGCGCCGCTGGTTGAGCGCGAGATTCTCTACCGCCTGCTGACCGGCGAGCAGGCATCGCGGTTGCGCCAGATCGCGGTGGCGGAGAGCAAGCTGCAGCAGGTCAACCGCGCCATCGCCTGGATCAAGCGCAATTACCGCAGTCCCTTCAGCGTCGACATCGTGGCGGCCGAGGCCCGGATGAGCCCCTCGGCCCTGCATCAGCATTTCAAGGCGGTGACGGCGATGAGCCCGCTGCAATACCAGAAGCAGCTGCGGCTGCAGGAAGCCCGCCGGCTGATCCTGGCCAAGGCGCATGATGCCGCCTCGGCCGGGTTCCAGGTCGGCTATGAGAGCCCCTCGCAGTTCAGCCGGGAATATAGCCGCCTGTTCGGCGCCCCGCCGCTGCGCGACGTCGCAAGGCTGCGGGGCGGAGAACCGGTCTACAACGGCTGACGCAGCCGCCGCTCAGAACTCCTCCCATCCGGCGTCGCTCGCTCGGCCATTTGCGGCCTTGCGCGGCTGTGGCGCGGCGGCCTTGCTCTGGACGAAGGC
>NZ_JBYSVZ010000018.1:0-21117 GCF_058986765.1 Allobosea sp. GW821-FHT03A12 | reverse complement strand
GATCGTATCGGAGAGGCTGCGCATCGCGGCTGTCCTTTGCGGGTCATGCCGAGATGGCGCTGACGAGAGCCCAACTGCCTCGCGTGGATTATGTTGCAATGCACAATGAAATGAATCGACTCTTCTGTCTCAGTAGGAATCGAGCGCGCAGTCTGGGGTGAAATCCGGGCGCCCGGACCGATCCATACATCCGGCGAGAGCGACGCAATTCGCGTCCGTAGTCGCAAGCTAGCCTACCAAAGACACCATTCCAGTCGCTCCCCAGCTGCGATGGGCGGCTATCCGCCGTGTCACGGAACAGATCGGCTCGTACCAAGTTGAGCTGAGATCGGGCGGTCATAGGGCCATCCGCAATGCGCCGCAGGCGGCGCCCTTAAAGTGCAATCCACATGACAGACTACACCGCCTGTGGCGTCGCCGACGGCACGACCGCACGCGCGTCCTCCGCTGTGTCCTGGAGCGCTGTACTGGGAGGTGCCGTCGTCAGCGCGTCGATCTCCCTGATGCTCCTCGCCGCTGGTGCCGGGCTTGGCTTCACCTCCGTTTCGCCCTGGTCGCACGCGGGCGTCGCCGCCACGACATTCGGCATCGCTGCCCTTGCTTGGCTGGCCATTGTTCACCTTCTGGCGGCGGGCGCGGGCGGCTATCTCGCCGGACGGCTGCGTACCAAACGCGTCGGTCTCCACACTGACGAGGTCGCGTTCCGCGATACGGCGCACGGCTTCATGACCTGGGCTGTCAGCGCCATCGTCACCGCAGTGCTGCTGGCTTCTACTGCTTCTATGGTCATTGGCGGCACAGCCCGGCTTGGTGCCAGCGCAGCGTCAGGGCTCGCATCGTCCATCTCTGGCATGGCGAGCCAGGCGGCCGGCCGTGTCGACCTGTCGAATCTGGATCCCTCCGCGTATCTGACGGATTCCCTGTTCCGCACAGACCGTCTGACTCCATCTCCGACCGACGCCGGCCCGGCCCGCGCTGAGGTCGGCCGGATCGTCGCAATGAGCATCCGCGATGGTGACATGGCGCCAGCGGACAAGACCTACGTCGCTAGCGTGATTTCGACCCAGACGGGCATCAGCCCGCCCGACGCCGAAAAGCGCATCAACGACGCCATAGCTAAGACGAAAGAGGCCGCCGCCAAGGCCGAGCAGACCGCTCGCGAGACGGCGGATGTTGCCCGCAAGGGAGCTGCCTCCTTCGCCCTGGCGACCTTCATCGCGATGCTGATCGGCGCGCTGGCTTCGAGCTATGGCGCGACTGTCGGCGGCCGCGCCCGCGACAAGGTCGAGGCCTGATCACCACGCCTACCCTCTGAAACCTGGAGAGACCAACATGGCCACGACTGCACCCAAAGCCCTCGACGACATGTTCCATGACATGCTCAAGGACGTCTATTACGCCGAGAAGCAGATCCTGAAGGCGCTGCCGAAGATGGCGAAGGCAGCCAAATCCCCCGACCTGAAAAAGGCATTCGAGACCCATCGCACCGAGACCGAGAACCATGTCGAGCGCCTGAGCGACGTGTTCGAAGCCATCGGCAAGGCGCCCCGCGGCAAGACCTGCGACGCCATCCTCGGCATCCTCGAGGAAGGCAAGGCCGTGATGGAGGACTATGCCGACAGCCCCGCTTTGGATGCCGGCCTCGTCGCCTCCGCACAGGCGGTCGAGCACTACGAGATGACCCGCTACGGCACGCTCAAATCCTGGGCTAAGCAGCTCGGCCACAAGGAAGCGGTGGCGCTGCTGGACGCGACACTTGCCGAGGAGACCAAGACCGACAAGCTGCTGACGCAGCTCGGCGAGCCCGCCAATTCCGCGGCTGTCGCAAAAGCGGCCTGATCTGAAAGCGCTCGTTTCCCCCGGCAGCATTCCCTGCCGGGGTTTTTCTTGCCAGCGATCGAGTATGCGATGTTCGATTCCGACACGACAGTTCAGCAGGATCTGCGTGGAGGCTGCCCGCCTTGGCTGGCAGGATTTAGGCGGCCTGTCCGGGCAATGCTCGAACGGAACCTGACCTGTGACATTCTGATCGTAGGCGCCGGAATCACAGGCGCGCTGTTGGCGCAACATCTGACCTCGCTTGGTCACCCGGTCTGTGTGATCGACCGCGAGCGCGCTGGCTTCGGTAGCACCACGGCCAGTACTGCGATGCTGCAATGGGAGATCGATTGTCCCTTGAGCGAGCTCACCAACTTTTATGGCTTCGAGCGCGCCGCCAATATTTATCGCCGTAGCCATCAGGCGGTGGCGGGTCTGAGGGGGCTGGTCGACGATCTGGGATTGCGATGCGCTTTCCGTCATCGGAGTTCCCTCTACCTCGCGGCAGGAGACGTTGGAGCCTCGGAATTGCTCGCCGAATATCAGCTTCGTGAAAGAGCGGCACTGCCTGGGGTCTACCTCGATTATCCGACTTTGCGCCGCGAGTTCGACTTCGACCGGGAAGCAGCAATCATCTCTCCCGGATCCGCGGATGCCGACCCCTTGTTGCTGGCGCATGCGCTTTTGGCGCAAGCGATCCAGCATGGCGCAACAATGTTCGATGCGCAGGCTGTATCCTATGACGACTTCGGGCACGGCCTCATCGTCGGCCTGGAAAGCGGTCACCAGATCGAGGCGAAAAAAGTCATCCTGGCGACTGGCTATGTCATGCCGGACTTCCTGAAAACCGAACTCCACAGCACAGCCTCCAGTTGGGCCATCGCCACGCCGCCGCAAACGCCGGAGGCGCTATGGCGGGATGGAGTTCTGATCTGGGAGGCGTCGGAAGACTACCTTTATGCAAGGACCACCGCGGATAATCGTATCGTGATCGGCGGCGAGGACGACGACACTGTTACTGAGCCCGAAGAGCGCGATGGATTGATGCCTGAGAAAGCCGCAACGATCCTGAGAAAGCTCTCGCTGCTCCGGCCGAACGCAGTCGCGAAGGCCGAGATGATCTGGTCGGGCGCTTTTGGTCAAACCTATGACGGCTTGCCTCTCATTGGTCGGGCGCCAGGAATGCCCAGCCTGTTCGCTGCCTATGGCTACGGCGGCAATGGCATCACCTTCAGCTTCCTGGCCTCGCGCATGATTGCGAAAATGATCGGAGGCGACCAAGAGGACTGGTACGACGACTTCGCGCTCGACCGCCCCGTTCCAAAAACCTAAGCGACGCCACTGCGTGTTTTGCGGCTCCCAGGCACGGGGCAGCGCTGATAGCGGCTGCAACCGACGAGCACGATACCCAAGCTGTGTTCAAGCAAGCCGCGGCCAAAAAAATTTGACCCATTAAAGAGATAAGCCGGAACGGCCGGGGCGCTCGCGCATTCCCTTTGATCGGAGGAAGGCGCCATGGCCAAGTTTCGGATAACAACCAAGGACGCAGCGGGACGCTCGACGAGCAAGATCGACGCCCCCAATGAACAGGTCGCAGCGGCTGAGGCGCAGAGAGCGTTGGCCGATATGGCGAAGGATGAGTTGCCAAACGGCAAGCGCTTCTCCTTTAGAGCGCGTGTTCGAAATGAGTCTGGCGATGAGACATATCGCGCCTCTCTCAACTTCCATGGCCGGAGCCGAAAAGCGCCTCGTGGGAGAAGATAGATCAATCGGCGCGTTCCTATCGCGCGTTAGAGTGCCGCCTTCTCTCCGACCCTGGCAGTCCTGTTTCATTCCTCTCTCAGCCGCCATTGCACAGTATCAACCGCAAGGACGCGGCCTAGGTAAAGCCGATAGTGATGGTCGAGCGCTTATGCGCCTGGATTCATGACGAGAAACTGCGGCACGCCTCCTTCAAGGGCCTGCGAGACAGGGCTGATGAGGCGAGGATTTACCGGGCGTCGAACTCACGAACAGTGTCTTTTGACATGGACAAGTAGCGGGAAATGGCGCGCCATGGGGTGGCCGTTGTCTCCATACTGCTCTTGGAAATGACCGCGTGCGGCGCATGCTGACGCCGCCAAGCGGAGACACGCTGTGATTACCGGAAACGGCCTTTTGAACCTGCGCGATGGGCGCCGGGTGGAAGTATCGTACCAATTCGCGGGCGACTATGACGACCGCCGGGCGGGTTATCTTCTCTTCGACACGAGCGAGTTCGACGACAGCCTATTTTGCCATCGCGTCGTCCTCGATTGCGATGATCGTAATGCTGTCCTTCTTGTCGTCATGAATCGCAGTGACAGGCACCTGGCCGTTTGTGGTCGGATTCTTGTACCTGTCGACGAAGCCGCATAGGGGTCGGATGATGTACCCGGAGCGAGTGACTGCCACCCTCCCATGGTATGAGGAGGCCGATTTTAGCGAACTTATGGTTCTCGCCGGCGATGTCGGCCTGCCGCATCTGACTTACAAGCTCTGGTATCGAAGTGCGATGCAGACGGTCGATGACTTTCTTCGTGCTGGGCAATCTGTCGCCTTCGTCACAATCCGGCCGGCGGCATGCACTGCTTGGCTAGAAGGCAGGCCAGGAACTTCTGAGAAGAGCGCGCGTTTCAAGGCAAAATCATAGATGTGTCCAAGCCAGAGGCCGCGTCAGCCGCTTGCTGGGCCGGCGCGGCCTACTTTTTTGGCGTCTCTTAACCCAGATTGGCTCATGCCCCATTATGCCGCGCTATTTCCTCGATTATCACGACGGCGCCAACGACTTCATTGATGTGAGGGGTAGAAATCTAGAAAGCGACGCTAAGGCCATGCTTGCGGCACGATCGATGATGGCGGGGCGCGCCGCCGTGGAGATTCTGCGAGGCGGAGAAGCAGTGTTGAGGGTTCGCGTGCGTCGCGGCTCGACCCCCGTCTTTGCGGTGACCATAGCCACGTCCGAGGACATTTTCCGCCTTGATGCCTGAAAGGCGTTGCCGCCCAGACTAGGAGCATAGACGGCGGGCGATTGCGGCCCCCAGCGGCGCCAGCCGTCTGCCTCCGCATGTCGTCATAGACCTTTCCGAACGTGAGCCGGACATCGACGCCAGGTCTCCGAAATAGCGTAGAAGCGCGAGCGGGTAGGGGCTGTTGCTTCCACCGCTATCGGCCGCCAGTGCGCCCTCGGCTGCGGCGAAGGCGCTGATTTCCGACCCGCCTCGGCTCGACGCGCGCCAGCCCGCGGCTGGGGATCATGATAAACGGCCCGCCCTTTGAGGGCGGGCTTTTGTCTCCGGGATCAACCGAATTGCGTCCACGGGTCTGTGCGGCCTGCGGCTCCGCCGGTTACTTTAGCTGACTGTCCTTGCTCCCGCGTCGATTGATGCCACCGACTTCCGGGCGCCGATCAATTGAGGATTGGCAATCGATGCACGTGCGAGCCCCAGGCATTGCCTTGCGCCTCGCCTCGGGGATTTCCTCGTCGCAAACTTGGCAGTGAGTCTCACCTGCCCCGGAAGGAAGCTTGGCGCGGGCCAACCGAACCGCGTCAGTGACCGAGTCGTCAATCTGGTCTTGAACTGCCCCATCGGGGGCCCATCCACTCGCCATCGTGATGCCCTTTATGCTCGACCCCAGTAAATCGAGAACGAGGGCATTTGTTCCACCGTTGTGGCCAGGTGGTGCCCGAATTTAGGGCTGCTGAAGAAACCCATCATCGCTGATATGCGCAAGCCCGGCCTCGATGAGCCGGGCTCCCTTACCCTGTGCGCTGCGACATCCGCAGCCTCCGGGCAAAGCTTCGCACTATGCCGCTGGTGCGGCGGCGCGGGGTTCTGGGCGCCGACAAACTGGGCACAAACTGGCCTATCGGGCGCTAAGCTGGGACGCGGCCGTCGGGCGTGTACCTGTCAACGGCGTCCGGCAACTGCTTCGAAAGGCGCGCTAGGATTTCTTCTCGGCTGAGCCCGGTCTGCGTCGCCAGGCGGTCCATGACATCAGGGCCAATTGCCTGTTCGAGATCCGGGGCTTCCAGCTGCTGGTTTGGGCCAGTTCGGACCCATGAGTCGGCAGCATCGCCTCGGCCCGCCTGCTTGAAGCGTTCGATGAGCTCCTGGATGCCGTTTCCGAGCAGACCACCGATGCCACCAGTCGTGGCCGATTGGGCACCACCGATGACATTGTCCAGGCCCGCAGGGGCATCCTGGGGCGCACGTCCCTGCTGTGAGCCTCCGAACCACTCCGCGAGCTTGTCGCGATTTTGGTACCCTGCGACCGCAAGGAGGCCGAGCAAGGCGGTCATGGATGGAAAGCCACTGTTGTTGCTGTCGCTCATGAGATTTCCCCTTAGTGTGTTCAGGCGCTGCGGCGGCTCATCATCGACCAGACCATCAGGACGATCACGGCGCCGATGACCGCGCCAACCAGTCCGGCTCCTTCACCTGGCCGGTACCAGCCCAGTGCCTGACCCAGGAAGGTTGCTACGAAGGCGCCGATGATGCCGAGGATTGTAGTAAGAACGAAGCCTGCGGGCTCATTCGCGCCGGGTGACAAGAACTTGGCGATGACGCCGGCGACGAAGCCGATAATGATGGTCCAGACGATACCCATCGATGGCCTCCGACCCTGATGTTCGCTTAAGCGCGACGCGCTAGGCAAACCTCAACCCCAGCCGCGCTCAGAAGGTTCCGGATTTCGCTAAATCCCAGCGTCTTTTCTACTCGATACGGGCCAGCACCTTGGCATGCGGGTCCCGTCGCCGGTTCGATAGGCTATGGCATCTATCGCTTGAATATCGAAGGCCGAGCCTAGCGCGCGAAGGACGTGACGCCGAAATCCCGCGCCAAGTCCCCGGTTCAAACAGGGAGTTCGGAAACCCTAATCATGCCCCAAGCCCCGGCGAAGCTAGTCTGAGGGATCCGAAATCGACCCAAATTGGCGAACTGCTCGCGAAGGGGCCTGAGCTCTGACCGTTTCCAGATTGCCATCGAGCACGCAAAAGCGCCTTGTCAATGAGGCCGCGATTTTCACAAGATCCAACTGTCCGTCGATCAAGACAGAATGCAGATCTCGATTGTCCGAGGTACCATCGCCTTCGCGCACGGGAAGCTGCCTTTCAATCTCGCGATAGATCGCATCGGCCAGCCGTCGCAATCGCACGACATGGGCGTTCGGGTCCTTCAATGCCTGAGTGTTCTCAAACAGATGGGATCAAATCGCCGAAAAGAAAGGCCCGCGACCCAAATGACCCCGGCGTCATCGTTGAGGACGACACCCATGCGACCGCCGAAGCAAGGACCTGTTCCGACGGCCCATGGGAGCAGATTGGCGCCGAGAACCGGCAGCGACGCTAGCGGATCGGGTCTTTTTGTCTCAGACGGCTGACTGCTTGTCCCAACTGGGCTTTTGAGGTGAAGTGGGACGGCTATCGCTTGGCAGTCTACGGCGAGGCCGACGGCGTGCACATCATCACCCGCGGCGGACATGACTGCGCTATGGGTAATGAAGCGAACGTCCGCTTCCTAGCAAAGCTTCAATGTCTGGACGTGGCGCAACACACCCAACCCGCTGTCGCACAGTCCCTGTGCGCAAGTGCCACGCTACCATTGCAGACGCTGGTGCGGCGGCGCTCAAGTGGCGTCGGGCATGCGGGCCAACAGCTTGTCGAGCGTGATCGGGTAGTCGCGCACCCGCACGCCCGTCGCGTTGTAGATGGCGTTCGCCACGGCCGCACCGACCCCGCAGATGCCGAGCTCGCCGACGCCTTTCGCCTTCATCGGCGAGGACATCGGGTCAGTCTCGTCGAGGAACACCACCTCCTGATGCGGGATGTCGGCATGCACCGGCACCTCATAGCCCGCGAGGTCGTGGTTGACGAAGAAACCACGGCGCTTGTCTACTGCCAGTTCCTCCATCAACGCCGCACCAGCCCCCATCGTCATCGCGCCGATGACCTGGCTGCGCGCTGTTTTCGGGTTGAGGATGCGTCCGGCGGCGCAGACCGCCAGCATGCGCCTGATCCGCGTCTCGGCCGTGGCCGCATCGACGCCGACTTCGATGAAATGCGCGCCGAAGGTGGATTGCTGGTGCGTCTCGTCGAGATTGCCGTATTCGATGGTGTCCTCGGCCGTCAGCGGCCCTCCCTCCGCGGCGCTCGCAAGAGCCAGACTGCGGTTGCCGGCCTTCACCTCGCCGCCAGCGAACTCGGCTTCCGTGGAATTGATCCCGAGCTTTTGCGCCACCGCCTCGCGCAGCTTGACGCATGCCGCATAGACGCCGGCGGTCGAGCTGTTGCCGCCCCATTGCCCGCCGGAGCCGGCCGAGACGGGAAAGGCGGAATCGCCCAGCTTCACCACGACCTTGTCGAGCCCGACGCCCAGCATCTCGGCTGCCGTCTGGCCGATGATCGTGTAGCTGCCTGTGCCGATATCGGTCATGTCGGTCTCGACCGTGACGATGCCTTTGCTATCGAGGCTGACGCGCGCGCCGGACTTCATTACCAGATTGTTGCGGAAGGCGGCCGCGACGCCGATGCCGACCAGCCAGTTGCCCTCGCGCGTCTGGCCGGGCCGGGCAGAGCGGCGCGACCAGCCGAAGCGCTCGGCCCCCACCTTGAAGCACTCTTCGAAGCGCCTCATCGAGAACGGGCGCTTCGGCTTTTCGGGGTCGACCTGCGTGTCGTTAAGCAGGCGGAAGGCGATCGGGTCTAGCCCGAGCTTCTCCGCCATCTCGTCCATCGCCATTTCGAGCGCCATCAGGCCTGGAGCCTCGCCGGGCGCGCGCATGGCGTTGCCTTCGGGCAGGTCGAGCTCGGCTAGGCGCATCGCCGTCATCCGGTTGGCGCCCGCATAGAGCAGCCGGGTCTGCTGCACCGCGACCTCCGGCCCGCCACCTTTCAGATCACCCGACCAGCTCTCATGGCCGATCGCGGTGATCTTGCCCTCCTTCGTCGCGCCGAGCCGGATACGCTGGATCGTCGCAGGGCGGTGGGTGGTGTTGTTCATCATCAGCGGGCGCGTCAGAGCGACCTTAACCGGCCGTTTGGCCGCACGCGCACCCAGCGCCGCCAGCAACACATCAGCCCGCAGGAACAGCTTGCCGCCGAAGCCTCCGCCGATGAAGGGGGAGACGATGCGGATGTTATGCTTGGGGATACCGAGCGTCGTCGCCATGTCGGTGACGCCCCAGGCGACCATCTGGTTGGCGGTCCAAAGCGTCAGCTTATCGCCCTCCCAAGCGGCAAGCGTCGCATGCGGCTCCATCATCGCATGGCTTTCGTCGGGCGTCGTGTAGCTTTCGTCCAGCTTCACTGGCGCATTCTTGAAGGCACCCGCAAAATCGCCGACATGCGTGTCGTCGAGGCTGGGATCGTCGCCCTCGGGCTTGACGGCCTTATGCTTTGCCGCCTTGAGGTCGAAGGCACCCTTGGCGGCCGCATACTCTACCTTGACCAGGCTCGCCGCAGCGCGCGCCTGCTCGAAGCTCTCGGCCACCACCAGCGCCACCGCCTGATGGTAATGCTCCACTTCCGGTCCCGCCAGCAGGCGGGCAGTGTTGCGCTTGCCCTTCTTCAGAGCGCCGGCTTCCTTCGCCGTGACCACGGCGAGCACGCCCGGCGCCTTGCGCGCAGCGTCGAGATCGATGGAGGCGATCCGGCCCTTGGCGATGCCGGCGCCGAGTACATAGCCATAGGCCTGGTTCGGCACCACGTCGTGCTGTTCATAGGCATAGCGGGCCGTGCCGGTAACCTTGCGGGCGCCATCGATGCGGTCGTGCGGCTGGCCGACCACCTTGAGGCGGTCGATCGGATTGTCGGTTGCGGGCTTGTTGAATTTCATGGCTCAGCCCCTTGCCTGTGCCAGCACCGCGCCGAGCGTGCGCTCGACCAGCGGCAGCTTGAATGCGTTCTCGTCGGTCGGTTTGGCCCCGGCGAGCATGGCTGCCGCAGCGGCCTTCGCCCCGCGAGGCAGCTCGGCCTCGGCCTTCTCGTCGCGCCAGGGTTTGGGCGCGACGCCGCCGAGCGCGATCCTGCCAGTACCATCGCGCTGCACGATGGCAGCGACAGCAATCAGGGCGAAGGCATAGGAAGCCCGGTCGCGCACTTTGCGATAGATATGCGTGCCGCCGACAGGCCTGGGCAGCGTCACCGCAGTGATCAGTTCGCCCTTCTCCAGCACCGTCTCGAGATGCGGGGTCTTGCCCGGTAGGCGGTGCAAATCCGCTACCGGGATCGAGCGGGATAAGCGATCCGGCTTCACCGTTTCGACTGTGGCGTCGAGTGCTCGCATCGCCACGGCCATGTCGGAGGGATGTGTCGCGATGCAGGCATCGCTGACGCCGATCACTCCGAGCTGTCGCGAAAACCCGCCGATTGCCGAGCAGCCGCTACCCGGCTCGCGTTTGTTGCAGGGCTGCGCCGTGTCGTAGAAATACGGGCAGCGTGTCCGCTGCAGCAGGTTTCCGGCCGTGGTGGCACGATTGCGCAATTGTCCGGATGCACCGGCAAGCAGCGCGCGCGAAAGCACGGCGTAGTCGCGCCGCACACGCTCATCTGCTGCGAGAGCGGTGTTGCGCACCAGCGCGCCGATACGCAGGCCACCATCGGAGGTGGGCTCGATCTTGTCGAGGCCGAGACCATTGACGTCGATGAGATGCGTCGGAGACTCGATCTGAAGCTTCATCAGGTCGAGCAGATTGGTGCCGCCCGCGATAAACTTGGCGTCGCCGCTGTTCGCCGCAGCCGCTGCAGCCTCGGCAGGCGAATTCGCCTTTTCGTAGGAGAACGCCCTCATCCCTGCCTCCCCGACACTTCGGTCATCGCCTCGACGATGTTCGAATAGGCACCACAGCGGCAGATATTGCCGCTCATGCGCTCGCGGATCTCGGCTTCGGTCACCGTCACGGCGCCGGTCAGGTCGGCGCTGACATGGCTGGGAATGCCCGCCTTGATCTCTTCCAGGACAGCGACGCCGGAGCATATCTGCCCGGGCGTGCAATAGCCGCACTGGAAGCCATCGTGCTTCACGAATGCAGCCTGCATCGGGTGCAAGTTATCGACGCCGCCCAGCCCTTCGATGGTGGTGACCTCGGAGCCCTGGTTCATGATCGCCAGCGTCAAACAGGAATTGATCCGCTGCCCGTCGACCAGCACCGTGCAAGCACCACATTGACCGTGGTCGCAGCCCTTCTTGGTGCCCGTCAGGTGAAGATGCTCGCGCAGCGCATCGAGCAGCGTCGTGCGCGTATCGAGTTCGAGCTGGTGGCGTTGGCCATTCACGCTGAATGAGACCTCGCTCAGCACTGGCTCTCCGCTCGGCGCCGGCTGCGCCCGTGTGCCTGTCGCCGTCGCGGGAAAGGCTGCACAGGCGCCGGCGACGACCATCAAGTCACGCCGGTTCATTTCCAGTTCTCGGGGAGTTGGCATATCCGCCTCCGATTTTCGCAAACCGCGGCGAGGGCTCGCTCCCGAGTAAGCCGCGTTGCGAAAGAGAACCACCGAACAGGCGACTAGTTCACTATCGTTCTAAATTGTTGCGCACACGAGGTCGTCAGGTCGCTGGTGCCTGCAGCGTTGCTCGGGCGCCGATCACGGTCGCGGCTTCCTTTCCCCCAGTCGAAGGGCGCCGTGGCCGCTAAGGGAAGTAGCCGAACAATGTCCGCTTTTCGACGAAGCGTCGACGTCGGCAAGTGGCGCGTCACAGAACGAATTGTGCGTCCCGCCGAGCTTGCAGCCTGTCCGACATCAACGAAGCAGCCCGTCCGCATCGAATTCGTCCCACCCTGCGAGACCGGGCGCTGCCTCCTCAGCGCCCTCCCGCTCGGTTCCGCTGGGACCGGATGCGGCCTTCAGCTTCCGGGCGAGGGCTGCCTTCGCCGCGGCGCGCCGACGATTCTCGGCGCTCCGGATCGCATCCTCCTCCCGCCAGATTGTGGGCAGGTCGCCGTCGAGGATTGTCTCGATGCTTCGTGGGTCGAAGACGTGGAAGGTCACGGCGCGGGCGCGTCCGCGGAGCTTCACGGTACGCGTCCCGACACTTCGCAGGCGACCGTCTTCCAGCCACTTGTGACGCTCGCGCGAGGAGATCCCGAGGACATCCTCGATCTCGCTCGGAAGCATGGGCAGTTCGGTGATGCCTTCGAGCGCATCGCTGACACGGCTGGCGAGCGCATCGAAGTGCTCCGCGTCGGGCACCGAAAGGATGACGAGCCCAGCATCGACAGTGAGGTGCTTTCGCATGGTCCAAGGAAGACGACGGCGCAGCTCGCGTTCGATCCCCTTCATCCTGACCGAAGATCCGAGTGTCGTGGATGAAGGAAGCGGCCATTCCGCGACCGATGGGGACGAAGCCGATGTCATATCCGAGCGCCCGTACCCGAAGCCTGCCTTCGGAGCCCGCCTGTTAACCGCCGGAGCACTGCGACGTTCCCGTTGGCCTCCTCGCGCGCATTCCCTCCGGAGGTGCGATCACAGCAGGCTCGGTTGGACGGGTTTCGATGGCTCCGGGACTCGAAGGTCTCCCCGTCGCCTCAACTCCGTCTCGGCGCTAAAGCGGATATCTATGTCGCGATCCCGCGCCAAGTTGCGCAATGCCGCTTCGGTAGTCTGATCCCAGCTCTTGCCGCGGTCCGGGCCGGAAGGCACGCGCGGCAGAAGCCCGGGTTCACTACTCCAGAGCAGCAGTTGGTCGAGTGATGCCTCGTTGAGCATGTCGCGCAGGTGATGGGCGGTGACATAGGCGTCGGGCATCGCCCGATGGGCCGGAAGGCCGAGTTCGTGGATCAGCCCCTCCGGCATGCGCTGATAGCGCAGCATCTGGTTCGAGAAGCGCGGAAGATGCGGCCACAGCCGCAGCGCGCATTTCCAGGTGCAGATCCAGCGTGCGCCTCCCGTCAGCGACGAGGAGCAGTAGCGCATCTCGAAGCTGGCGCGATGGGCCGCGAGCGCGACCACGCCGCCTTCAGGGCGCAGCACGGACGGCGCGACCTGTTTCCAGAATGGCGCGCCCGCCACGTCGATATCGCGGATGTGATGGACGGCCATGGTGTCAGCCGAGATCGTGCGGCCTGGATCGACGAAGAGCGAACCTCGCTCCTCGTTGATTCGCCAACGGCCACCGGCGTCGCGTGCGACGTCCTGCCATCCGATCTCGCAGACGTCGTGCGGGCCGCCTCCTGCAGTCTCCAGGTCGATCACCCTGATGCGTTCGTGGATCATCGCCAGGAGATCGGCATTCATTCAGGACAGGACAAGTCAGCAGCGCCGAACCGACTTCATCTTGCGCGGATCGGCCTCCCAAATCGCTGTGGGTCGAAAACGCTCATCGAGCCCGATTCGGTAAAGTCCGCGTCCCGACAGGGTGCCAATGTCCGCAATTGGCGCGGATTGGGCGCGCGGCATTCAATCGAATGGCGTCCTTTGATGGCTGTCTTGCGCAGGAGCGCGGCGGCGAGACGCCGACGCTTTTAGGCCAAGTGACAAACTGACTGCGCCACGGTGACAGAATACGCGTGTTGGTGACCAACTCTTTGCATCTTGAGAATTTGGTCAACGTCGCGGACATGGCGTTCACAATTTCAATCAATCGATTGATTGAAGTGCGGAGTGCTGTTATCCTCCTGTCATGGCACGCACATCCATCCTCAAGGACGCCGAGGGCACGCGGCAGGCGCTGATCCGCGCCGGGCTCGACCTGTTCGGCCGCAACGGCTTCGATGCGACCTCGACGCGTGAGATCGCCCAGGCGGCGAAGGTCAACAGCGCCGGCATTGCCTATCATTTCGGCGGCAAGGACGGGCTGAGAAAGGCCTGCGCCGAGGCGGTCATCGCCCGGATGCAGGCGGTGCTGGTCGGCGGGGCGCCAACGGTCGCGATTATGGTCGATGCCGCCGACCGCGACATTGCGGCCGAGCAGCTGCTATCCCTGATCGAGCGTATGATCGCCTTCCTGACGACGGCGCCGGAGAGCGAGATGATCGCGCGCTTCGTCGTGCGCGAGATGTTCACGCCGAGCCCGGCCTTCGACACGATCTATGGCGGGCTGTTCGAGCCGGTGCATCGCCGGGTCTGCCAGGTCTGGGCGGCGGCGACAGGGATGGAGCCGGAGGCGCCGGCGACGCGCCTCGCCGTCTTCACCGCGATCGGCCAGCTCATCTATTTCCGCATCGCGCGCCCGGCGGTCACCCGGCGCATGGGCTGGGACGAGATCGGCCCCGATGAGGCGCGGGCCATCGGCGAAGCTATCAGGCGCTCGGTCCGCGCCAGCATTCTCGCCTGCAGGGGAGAGGCGTCATGATCCTCGATTTCATCTGTTCCTTCGCCATCGCCGCCTCGCTTGGCGTCTGCGTGCCGGCCTCGACTCCCGTCGTCGGCTATGTCGAGGGCGAGTATGTCCGGATCGGGCCGATCGATACGGCGCGGATCGAGGCTGTCTCGGTCCGGCGCGGCGAGCGCGTCGCGCCCGGCGCGCTACTTGCCGAGCTGCAGGCCGACGATGCCCGCAACACCGTCGCCGAGAGCGAGGCAAGGCTTGTGCAGGCGCAGGCGCAGCTCGCCAACCTGCTCAGCGGCAAGCGGCCGGAGGAGATCGCGGTGATCGAGGCAACCGCCGTCTCCGCCAAGGCGCAGGAGCGCGAGGCCGAGCGGGCCCTGGAGCGGCGGCAAGACCTGTTCCGCCGCGGTGTCTCGACCCAGGCCGACCTCGACCAGGCGCAGACGGCGCGCGATGTTGCCGCGGCGAATGTGCGCCAGAGCGCCGCCAATCTCTCCGTCGCCCGGCTGGCGGCGCGCGAGGAGGAGATCAAGGCGGCGCGCAACCAGGTCGCACAGGCGCAGGCGGCGCTCGACCAGGCGAAATGGCGGCTCGGCCAGCGCAAGCTGATGGCGCCGGCCGCCGGCATCGTCACCGACCTGATCCGCCATCCCGGCGAGCTCGCGGGACCAGCGGCGCCGGCGCTGACGATCCTGCCCGATGGCGCGGTCAAGCTGATGCTCTACGTGCCGGAGGCGCTGCTCTTCGGCACCACCGTCGGCACGCGGCTCGATGTGCGCTGCTCGGGCTGCCCGGAGCGGATGACGGCGACCGTCTCCTATGTCTCGCAGGAGCCGGAATTCACCCCGCCGGTGATTTATTCGGCGCAGACCCGCCAGAAACTGGTCTATCTCGTCGAGGCGCGGCCGGAAGGCAGCCCGGCGACGCGGCTCCAGCCCGGCCAGATCGTCGATGTCATGTTGCGGGGCCGCAAGTGAGCGAGCGCAACGTCATCGACGTGCGCGGCCTGACCAAGCGCTTCGGCAAGCGCACGGTGGTCGACCATGTCGACCTCGCCGTCAGGGAAGGCGAGATCGTCGGCTTTCTCGGGCCGAACGGTTCCGGCAAGACCACGACGATCCGCCTGATCTGCGGCCTGCTCACGCCCGATGCCGGGGAGGGCACCGTGCTGGGTCTCGATGTCAGGACGCAGAGTGCCGAGATCAAGCTCCAGGTCGGCTACATGACCCAGAAGTTCTCGTTCTATGAGGACCTGACGATCGAGGAGAACCTGACCTTCGTCGCGCGCCTCTATGCGCTGAAGCCGGTGGACGAGGCCGTCGCTCGTACGCTCGACAATCTCGGCCTGACCTCGCGCAAGGACCAGCTCGCCGGCACACTCTCCGGTGGCTGGAAGCAGCGCCTCGCGCTCGCCGCCTGCATCATGCACCAGCCGAAATTGCTGCTGCTCGACGAGCCGACCGCCGGCGTCGATCCGAAGGCACGGCGCGAATTCTGGGACGAGATCCATCGCCTCGCCGGCGACGGGCTGACCGTGCTGGTCTCGACCCATTACATGGACGAGGCCGAGCGCTGCCACCGCATCGGCTACATCGCCTATGGCAGGATGCTGGCGACCGGCACGGTCGACGAGGTGGTGAAGGGCTCGGGGCTCTCGACCTATGTCGTCCATGGCGCACTGAAGCCGGCCGAGATCGCCGAGTTGGCGAAGACGGATGGCGTCGAGCAGGTCGCGCCCTTCGGGACGACGCTGCACGTCGTCGGCACTGACAAGGCAAAGCTCGAACGGGCGCTTGCGCCTCTGAAGGATCGCCCCGGCATCAGCGTCGAGCCGGATGCGACCAGCCTGGAGGACGTCTTCATCCAGTTCATGGCGAAGGCGCAAGCCGAAGGGAGAGCGGCATGAGCGCGCTTGCCCTGTTCTCGCCCGGCCGGCTCGGTGCGGTGCTCGCCAAGGAGTTCGTGCAGATGCGGCGCGACCGCATCACCTTCGCGATGATGCTGGTGGTGCCGATCGTCCAGCTGCTGCTGTTCGGCTATGCGATCAACAACGATCCCAAGGGCTTGCCGGCGGCAGTTCTGGCACTGGGGCAGGATCGCTACACCCGCTCCGTCGTCGCGGCGCTGGAAGTCTCCGGCTATTATCGCTTCGGCAAGCGGCCGGAGAGCGCAGCCGAGGCCGAGAGCCTGATGGCGCGCGGCGCGATCTCCTTCCTCGTCACCATTCCCAGCGATTTCGGCATGCGCGTCGAGCGCGGCGACGAGCCGCGCATCCTGGTCGAGGCCGATGCGACCGATCCGGCGGCGTCGAGCAACGCCGTCGGCGCGCTGCAGACCATCGCCAGCCGGGCGCTGACGCGGGCGCTCGGCACGGACGAATTGAAGCGCGAGCAGAGCGAGAGCGCGCTCTCCTTCGTGGTCCACCGGCGCTACAATCCCGAGGGCATCACCCAGTACAACATCGTGCCTGGCCTGCTCGGCGTCATCCTGCAGATGACGATGGTGATGATGACGGCGATGGCGCTGACCCGCGAGATCGAGCGCGGCACGATGGAGAACCTGCTCGCCATGCCAGCGACGCCGGGCGAAATCATGCTCGGCAAGGTCTTGCCCTATCTTGCCGTCGGCAGCGTCCAGGTCGCGGTGGTGCTCTCGGCGGCGAAGCTGCTCTTCGGCGTGCCGTTCCTCGGAAGTCTCGGGCTGCTGCTGACCTGCGTCACCATCTTCGTGCTGGCGCTGGTGCTGCTCGGCTACACGATCTCGACCATGGCGCGCACGCAGCTCCAGGCGATGCAGCTGACCTTCTTCTTCTTCCTGCCGTCGTTGCTGCTGTCGGGCTTCATGTTCCCCTATGCCGGCATGCCGCTCTGGGCGCAGTGGCTCGGCGAGATCTTCCCGCTGACGCATTTCCTGCGCGTGGTCCGTGCGATCATGCTGAAGGGCGCTGGTCTCAACGACATCGGCACGGAGATATTTTATCTCTCTGTCTTCGTGCCGCTTTATGCCGGCATCGCGCTGATGCGGTTCAGGAGCACGCTGGATTGACGGGGACGGCGGCGCGCTCCGTTCGGCATTGTGGCTTGCAAAACGATAGTGACTACGCTAGCGAGCCGGGTCATGCAGCCCAAGCTTGCTCCGCTCACCGAATGCCCCTGCGCCCTCGCGGTCGAGACCGTTGGCGAGTGGTGGAGCATCCTGATCCTGCGCGATGCGCTGCAGGGGCTGACCCGTTTCGACGAGTTCGAGCGCAGCCTCGGCATCGCGCCGAACATGCTGACGCGCCGGCTGAAGCATCTCACCGAGAGCGGGCTGTTCGAGCGGCGGCTCTATAGCGAGCGGCCGAAGCGCTATGAGTACGTCCTGACCGAGAAGGGCCGCGACGTCTTCCCGGTCGTCGTGGCGCTGATCGGCTTTGCCAACCGGCATCTTGCGCCCGAGGGCGCGTCGCTATTGCTGGCCGAGCGCGGGACCGGGCGGCCGATCACACCGATCGTCGTCGATGCCGCGACCCTGCAGCCGGTCACCGCAGAAGGCGCCACCATCATCGCCGGGCCGCGCGCCAGCAACGACCTGCGCGAGCGTCTCGCGGCGCGTCAGGCCGCCACTCAGACCAGATCGATCTAGGAGCCCGCCATGCGCCGCATCGTCGTCACCGGACTGGGCGTCGTCTCGCCCTTGGGCTGTGGAGCCGAGCTCGCCTGGCAGCGCCTGCTCGCCGGCCGCTCCGGCTTGCGCAGCTTGCCCGATGCGGTTGCCGAGACCCTGCCGGCCAAGGTCGCCGGCATCGTGCCGGGCAAGTCCGAGGATAATGAGGGCGGCTTCGATCCCGATGTCGCGATCGCGCCGAAGGACCAGCGCAAGATGGACCGCTTCATCCAGTTCGCACTGGTCGCCGCCAAGGAGGCGTTGGCGCAGGCCGGCTGGCAGCCGCAGGACGAGGCCGAGCGTGAGCGCACCGCGACGGTGATCGCCTCCGGCATCGGCGGCTTCCCGGCGATCGCAGAGGCGGTGCGGACCACCGACCAGCGCGGCGTGCGCCGGCTGTCGCCCTTCACCGTGCCGTCCTTCCTGGTCAATCTCGCCGCCGGCCATGTCTCGATCGACCACGGCTTCAAGGGCCCGATTGGCGCGCCGGTGACCGCCTGCGCCGCCGGTGTCCAGGCGATCGGCGATGCCGCCAGGATGATCCGGGCCGGCGAAGTCGATATCGCGCTCTGCGGCGGCAGCGAGGCCTGCGTCGATCTCGTCGCGCTCGGCGGCTTTGCAGCGGCGCGCGCGCTCTCGACCGGCTTCAACGACGAGCCGGAGAAGGCATCGCGGCCGTTCGATTGCGACCGCGACGGCTTCGTCATGGGCGAGGGGGCGGGAATCCTGGTCATCGAGGCGCTTGAGCATGCGCAGGCGCGCGGCGCGACGATCCTCGCCGAACTCACCGGCTACGGCACCAGCGCCGATGCCTATCACATCACCTCCGGCCCCGAGGATGGCTCCGGCGCGCGCCGGGCGATGGAGACGGCGCTGAAGCAGGCGGGGCTAAAGCCGGGCGATGTCGCCCACCTCAACGCCCATTCGACCTCGACGCCGGTCGGCGATCGCGGCGAGCTCGCCGCGATCAAGGCGGTGTTCGGCGAGAAGGGCGGCATTGCGATCAGCGCGACGAAGTCTGCGACCGGCCATCTGCTCGGCGCAGCCGGCGGGCTGGAGGCGGTCTTCACTATCCTCGCCTTGCGCGACCAGATCGCGCCGCCGACGCTCAACCTCGAGAACCCGGACGAGGAAGCGGCCGGGCTCGACCTTGTGGCGAAGGCGGCCCGGCCGCTTGCGATGGAGCACGCCATCTCGAACGGCTTCGGCTTCGGCGGCGTCAATGCCAGCGTGGTGTTCAGGCGCTGGAGCTGAGCGGCTCTTAGAGCGTCACCACGACCTTGCCGAACTGTTCGTTCGATTCGAGGTAGCGATGCGCCTCGACGATCTCCTCGAACGGGAAGGTCCGGGCGATGATCGGCTTCAGTGAGCCGTCGCTCGGCCCATCGAGGATGAAGGCCTTGGCGGCGGCGAGGCGCGCGGGGTCGCCGGCGATCTCATGGACGAGGTAGCCGCGCAGCGTCAGGCTCTTGCTCAGCACGTTGAAGAGCGGGAAGGGCGTCGCCTCCGGGCTGAGGCCGCCATATTCGAACAGGATACCGCCGCGCGCCATCGCGGCGGTCAGCGGCAGGCAGGCCGGGCCGCCGACCGCGTCGAACACCACCCTCACACCGTCCTCACCGGCGATCTCCTTCAGCCTGGCTTCGAGATCTTCTTCGGCCGAGGCGATGACATGGGCGGCTCCAGCCTCGCGCAGCGCCTGCGCTTTGCGCGTGGTTCGCGTCACCGCAATCGGGATCGCGCCGACCCGGTTGGCGATCTGGATCGCGGCGAGGCCGACGCTGCTCGATGCGGCGGTGATGACGACATGCTCGCCTTGGCTGAGTTGGGCGATGTCGATCAGCGCGCCATAGGCGGTCAGATACTGCATCCAGCTCGCCGCAGCCGCCTCCCAGCTCAGCGTCGGCGGGTGCTTGATCACGAGCTCGGCCGGAACGGTGACGAGCTCGCCATGCACCGGCCAGCGCACCATCGAGCGCGGCGGCACCAGGCTGACGGCATCGCCGGGCAAGAGGCCCTCGACGTCGGCGCCGACGCTCTCGATCAGGCCGGCGGCTTCGAGGCCGATGCCGGAGGGAAAACGCGCCTGTTCGATGTAGGTGCCGGAGCGGAACAGGGCTTCGGCCCGGTTGAGGCCGAGTGCTCTGGTCCGGATGCGGACTTCGCCGGGGCCGGGCAGCGGGACGTCGATGTCCTCGATGGTGAGGACCTCGGGACCGCCGAAGCGGTGAAAGCGGATCGTGCGGGCCATGCTCAAGACTCCAAAACAGAGCGAATGAATGAGCTATGCCAGTGTGTAATTCTGGGATAAATTGCACTCCATGATCGATAATCGGAACTGCTGATTTCGGATGATGGATCGCCTCACCAGCATGGCCGTGTTCGTCAGGGCGGTCGATCTCGGCTCCTTCGCCGCAGCTGCAGCGGCGCTCGGCCTCTCCGCGCCGATGGTCGGCAAGCATGTCCGCTTCCTCGAGGAACGGCTCGGCGTTCGCCTGCTCAACCGCACGACGCGGCGACAGAGCCTGACCGAGTTCGGCCGGGCCTATTATGAGCGCTGCAAGACTGTCCTCACCGAGGCCGAGGCTGCCGATGCGCTCGCTGCCGACCAATTGGGCGAGCCCCGCGGCAGGCTGCGAGTGGCGCTGCCGGTCCTGTTCGGCCGGTGCTGCGTCATGCCGATCCTGCTCGATCTGGCGCGCCGATACCCACAGCTGGAGCTCGACCTTGCCTTCGGTGACGGCTTCGTCGACCTTGCCGAAGGCGGGCACGACCTCGCCATCCGCACCGGCGAGCTGCACGATGCGGCCAATCTCGTGACGCGCCGCGTCGCGCGCCAGCGCATGATCGTCTGCGCCGCGCCGTCCTATCTCGAAGTCCACGGAACACCGGCGCAGCTCGCCGATCTCGCCGATCATGACGCGCTGATCTATCGCCGCTCCGGCGGCGTGCGGCCCTGGCTGTTCCCGCGCGAGGGCGGGGCGCCGACAGAGGTCATGCTGCGGCACCGTTTGCGGTTCGACAATCTCGAAGCAATCGCCGATGCGGCAGTGCTCGGCATGGGCCTCGCCTGGCTGCCATCCTGGCTGGTGCGCGAGCGCCTGAAAGTCGGTGCGCTCGTCGAATTGCTGCGGGATGAAGGGCGGCTGCCCTATGACGTCCACGCGCTCTGGCTGCAGACGCCGCATCTGCCGCCGAAGGTGCGCGTCGCTATCGATGCGCTGGCGGCGGAGCTGCCGGGGCTGATGTGAGGCGGCCTCGGCGTCCAGGCTCCTGCTCAGAGCGGGATGTTGTCGTGCTTTCGCCAGGGGCGCTCGACGCTCTTGGTGCGCAGCATGGCCAGCGCCCGGGCGATGCGGCGGCGGGT
>NZ_JBYSVZ010000017.1:0-30294 GCF_058986765.1 Allobosea sp. GW821-FHT03A12 | reverse complement strand
GTCTTGCCATGGTCGACGTGACCAATCGTACCAATGTTGCAGTGCGGCTTCGTGCGAGCAAACTTCTCTTTGGCCATCGTAGCCTCCGTCAGATCTCTTCAAATGTTCCGTGTAATGCGTTCTTAGATCAGGCGTATTTGGCCTGGACCTCGGCAGCGACCGCGGACGGCACCTGCTCGTAGTGGTCGAACTGCATCGTATAGTTGGCGCGGCCCTGGCTGAACGAGCGCAGCTGGTTCACATAGCCGAACATGTTGGCCAGCGGCACCATCGCGTTGATGACGACCGCGTTGCCGCGCATGTCCTGGCCCTGGATCTGGCCGCGCCGGGAGTTCAAATCGCCGATGACCGAACCGGTATAGTCTTCCGGGGTCACCACCTCGACCTTCATGATCGGCTCGAGCAGCACCGAGCCGCCCTTCTGCAGACCTTCACGCAGAGCGGCGCGCGAGGCGATTTCGAAGGCCAGAGCCGACGAGTCGACCTCGTGGAAGGCGCCGTCGATCAACGAGACCTTGACGTCGACCACCGGGAAGCCGGCGAGCACGCCGGAACCGATGACCGAGTTGAGGCCCTTCTCGACGCCGGGGATGTACTCCTTCGGCACCGCGCCGCCGACGATCTTCGACTCGAACTCGAAGCCCTTGCCGGTCTCGTTCGGCTCGATCACCAGCTTGACGCGGGCGAACTGGCCGGTACCGCCGGTCTGCTTCTTGTGGGTGTAGTCGACCTCGGCCTTCTTGGTCAGCGTCTCGCGATAGGCGACCTGGGGCGCGCCGATATTGGCGTCGACCTTGTAGGTGCGCTTCAGGATGTCGACCTTGATGTCGAGGTGGAGCTCGCCCATGCCCTTCAGGATGGTCTGGCCGCTCTCCTGGTCGGTCGAGACGCGGAAGGACGGATCCTCGTTCGCGAGCTTCGACAAAGCGAGACCCAGCTTCTCCTGGTCGGCCTTGGACTTCGGCTCGATCGCGATCGTGATGACCGGCTCGGGGAACTCCATGCGCTCCAGGATCACCGCCTGAGCCGGATCGCACAGCGTGTCGCCGGTGCGGACGTCCTTGAGGCCGGCCAGGGCGACGATGTCGCCGGCATAGGCCTCCTTGATGTCCTCGCGGTTGTTCGCGTGCATCAGCAGCATGCGGCCGACGCGCTCTTTCTTGTCGCGCGTCGAGTTGATGACGCCCTGGCCAGCCTCGACCTTGCCGGAATAGACGCGGCAGAAGGTGATCGTGCCGACGAAGGGGTCGTCCATGATCTTGAAGGCGAGCATGGCGAACGGAGCTTCGTCGGTCGGCTCGCGGGTGGTCGGCTCTTCGGTCTTGAAGTCGATGCCTTCGACCGCGCCGCGATCGACCGGCGACGGCAGGAAGTCGACGACGGCGTCGAGCAGGGGCTGCACGCCCTTGTTCTTGAAGGCCGAGCCGCAAAGCACCGGGTGGAAGGCGCGGCGCTGCACGGCCGTGCGCACCAGGCGGCGCAGCGTGTCGGCGTCAGGCTCGTTGCCTTCGAGATAGGCTTCCATCGCCGCATCGTCCATCTCGACGGCGGCTTCGACCAGCTTCGAGCGATACTCGGCAGCCTTGTCGGCGAGATCGGCCGGGATTTCCTTCTCGTCGAAGGACGCGCCGAGCGCTTCGCCGTTCCAGACGATCGCCTTCATCTTGATGAGGTCGATCACGCCGGCGAAGTTCGACTCCGAACCGATCGGAATCTGCAGGCAGACGGGCTTGCCGGCGACGCGGTCGATGATGTCCTGGACGCAGCGATAGAAATCGGCGCCGATCTTGTCCATCTTGTTGACGAAGACCACGCGCGGAACGTCGTACTTGTCGGCCTGGCGCCAGACGGTCTCGGTCTGGGGCTCGACGCCCTGGTTGCCGTCGAGCACGCAGACGGCGCCGTCGAGCACACGCAGCGAACGCTCGACTTCGATGGTGAAGTCGACGTGGCCGGGGGTGTCGATGATGTTCAGGCGGTTGTCGCGCCAGAAGCAGGTCGTCGCAGCCGAGGTGATCGTGATGCCACGCTCCTGCTCCTGCGTCATCCAGTCCATGGTCGCGGCGCCGTCATGGACTTCGCCGATCTTATGGCTCTTGCCGGTGTAGAACAGGATGCGCTCGGTCGTCGTCGTCTTGCCGGCATCGATGTGGGCCATGATGCCGAAGTTGCGATAGCGATCGATGGGATGAGAACGGGGCATGGGAATGCTCTGTCTTTCCGGGTCGTAACGGACGAATTACCAGCGGTAGTGCGAGAAGGCGCGGTTGGCTTCCGCCATCCGGTGCGTGTCTTCGCGCTTCTTGACGGCGTTGCCACGGTTGTTCGCGGCGTCCATCAGCTCAGCCGAGAGGCGCTCGACCATGGTGCGGTCGTTACGGCCGCGGGCGGCGGCGATCAGCCAACGGATGGCGAGAGCCTGGCGGCGCTCGGTGCGAACCTCGACGGGGACCTGGTAGGTCGCGCCGCCGACGCGGCGGGAGCGGACCTCGATCGCCGGGGCGACGTTCTCGAGCGCGGTCTTGAAGACGGCGAGCGGGTCGCTCTTCAGCTTGCCCTCGATGATGTCGAAGGCGCCGTAGACGATGCCTTCGGCGGTCGACTTCTTGCCCTCGTACATGACCGAGTTCATGAACTTGGTCACGACCACGTCGCCGAACTTGGCGTCGGGAATGATCTCGCGCTTCTCTGCACTATGGCGGCGGGACATCGTCTAGTCTCCGGTCAAATCTTCTAAAACGGCGAACCGGCTGGGCCCCTGCCCGGCCGGTCCGACACTGATTACTTCGGACGCTTGGCGCCGTACTTCGAACGGCGCTGCTTGCGGTTCTTGACGCCCTGCGTGTCGAGCACGCCGCGCAGGATGTGATAGCGCACGCCGGGAAGGTCCTTCACGCGGCCGCCACGGATCATGACGACCGAGTGCTCCTGGAGGTTGTGACCCTCACCCGGAATGTAGCCGATGACCTCGAAGCCGTTGGTCAGGCGCACCTTGGCGACCTTACGCAGCGCCGAGTTCGGCTTCTTCGGGGTCGTCGTATAGACGCGTGTGCAGACGCCGCGCTTCTGCGGGCAATTCTCGAGCGCCGGCGCGGTGTTGCGCGCCTTGACCGGCGAGCGCGGCTTGCGGATCAGCTGGCTGATTGTCGGCATTTAAGGCCTCTCGCTCCCTTGAGCGCTTGATGAATTCGGTGTCCATTCCGGCGCCTTACGAGGCCATGACCAAACGAAGCCGCGCCATCGGCGCCCTTTTACGGGGCCTCAGGCGCGTTCGCCATGCAGAGGAACACGGAACGAGCCCGCATTCATGCGTCCTGCCATGTCGTCGTTAGACGCTGGAATTCCGATGGAGTTTCGGTCGCGAACCTCGCTTGCAACAAAGGCAAGCGACAAACGTGTCCGACAGCCATCGACAGTGGCGCGCTTATGACTCAGGTAAGGATTCGCGTCAACCCCGGATTTGCCCCTTTGAGCCCGTTCCGGTCAGCTTGCTCTGCAGGCCGACCGGGTAAGCAGTCTCTAGGCTAAAAGTGAGAGACGGATTCAGCTTCAATCGTCCTCATCTTCGACATTCGCGCGCATCTGGTCGTTCCAGAGCTTGCGGTAGAGGCCGGAGCGCTTGCGCATCAGCGTCGCATGATCACCGCGCTGCACGACCCGGCCCGCTTCCATGACGATGATCTCGTCCATGTCGGCGACCGAAGTCAGCCGGTGCGTCACGAACAACAGGCTGCGGCCGCGGCCGATCTTCTTCAAGGTGCGGTTGATCGCGGCCTCGGTGGTCTGGTCGAGCGCCGAGGTCGCTTCGTCGAGCAACAGAATCGCCGGATCGCGCAGCAGGGCGCGGGCAATGGCGATTCGCTGGCGCTGCCCACCCGACAGGGTCTCGCCGCGCTCGCCGACGATGGTATCGTAGCCTTCGGGCAGGCTCATGATGAACTTATGGATCTCGGCCTTCTTCGCGGCGGCCTCGACCTCGGCGTCGGATGCCTCCAGCGCGCCGAGCCGGATGTTCTCGCGCAGCGAGGTGTGGAACAGGACATTGTCCTGGAACACCACCGCCATCTGGGCCCGCAGCGAATCGCGGGTGACGCTGGCGATGTCGACGCCGTCGATCGTCACCTTGCCGCGCTGCGGATCATGGAAGCGCAGCAGCAGGCTGAGCAGCGTGCTCTTGCCCGCCCCGCTCGGCCCGACGATGGCGACGCGCGTGCCGGCGGGAATCGCAAGGTCGAGCCCATCGATCTGGGCGCCCTCCCCGCCATAGGAGAAGCGCACGCCCTGAAAGCCGATCTCGCGCGCGATCCGCGGGCACTCGACCGCGTTCGGCCGGTCCGAGACGCGGATCGGCTCGTCGAGGATGTCGCGCATGTGCCGGACGGCGCCCGAGGCGTCGATCACCACCGGGATGTACTGGGTCAGGTGGTTGAGGTTGTAGGTGATCTCCCAGAACACCGCCTCGAAGGCGACGAAGGTGCCCACCGTGATCACATCGTTGAAGGTGAGATAGGCGCCGATCGCCAGCACGATCAGATGCAGCCAGAGCACCACGATGGTGATCGAGCGCTCGACCATGGTGTTGAGGAAGGTCGAGCGCGACTGCGCCGCCCTGAGCACGCTGTTGCGCTGGCCGAACCAGAGCTGCGAGACGCGCACGAGGCCAAAGGCCTTCACCACCGGCTGGGCGCCGATATTCTCCTGGACGACGCCGAGCTCGCCGGCCTGCGCCCGCTTGACCTCGTAGCTGGCGGCGACCGCCTTCGGCGTCAGCAGCCGCGGCCCGATCAGCGCGATCGGGATGATCAGCAGCGCCAGCAGGCCGAGCTCGGTGTTGAGGTAGATCAGCAGGGCGATGCCGGCCAGCAGCTCGAGCAGCGGCAGCGCGCCCCAATTGGCGAAGTGGATGACCGCCTCTTCATAGGTGGTCATGTCGTTCGAGAAGCGCGACAGGATCTCGCCGCGGCGATGGCGCTCGTAGAAGCTCAGCGGCAGCTTCTGGATGTGCTCGAACAGCGAGCGGCGCACATCGGTGGTGATCGCCGCCGTCACCTTCGCATCGATCCATTCGTACCAGATCGCCACCACCGAGGTGATGATCCCGGCGATCCCGAGTACGCTGAGGATGAAGATCAGCTCGCTGCGGTCCTTGTCCTCGAACACCTCGTCGAGGAGGTATTTGAGCGAGAGCGGCATCAGCACGTTGAAGGCCATCTCGACCAGGAGGCCTAGGCCGACCAGTGCGATGCCAAGCCGATGCGGACCCAGATGCGGCCAGGTGAAGGAGAGGACGCCCCTCAGCGCCCCTGCGGCTTCGCCGGCGGTGTAGACGACCGGACCGTCATCGTCCTCATCGTCGTCCTCTTCATCATCCTCGTCGTCTTCGTCCTCGTCGTCATCCGCCTCGGAGGCGCCGGACTGCAGCGCACGCCGCTTCGGCTCCTCGGGCGGGCGCGGCGCCGGCCGCTTCGCCGCGCCGGCAGCGCCAGCGATCTTCGCCGCCGGATCGGGCACGGCACCATTCTCGCCGGTCCCCGGCTTGACCTCGTCGTCGCTCACTGCTCACCGGCAGAGCTGAAGCCGCTCCACCGCCCCTGTCGGATCGGATTGCCGGACTTGCTCAGGCGTTCTCAGGCACGATGCGGTTGAAGAAGCAGTAGCGCAGGCTCTCCGCATCCTCGTACCAGCGGCCCGGCCCCTTGTCGGCGGCGAGCGTGCGCTGCCAGAGCGCGTCGAGCATCTCCTGGCTCTGGATCGCCATGTCGAAATCCTCGTCGAAGAACAGCTCCGACCACTCCCACCAGGTCGCGAGCTTCTTCACGCCGCGGAGCAGGTCGTACATGTCGCAGACCTCGGAGGTGAGGTCGGCCGTCACCGAGCCGAAATAGACGCCGCGCTTCGCCACCCGATGCAGCTCGCTGAGCGCATCGGCAACGCCGCGCTTGCCGAGATGGGCAAGGCAGCTCTCATAGACGAAGTCGAAGGAGCCATCCTCGAAGGGCAGGTCTGCGACCGTGCCGAAAAGATTGTACTTGGCAAGATGCGCGGGCGTGCGGCCATGGATGTAGCGGTTGTTCTCGATGCCCCAGGCATCGATGCCGAGCTCGCGCAGCGCTCCGACGAGTTCGCCAGAGGCGGAGCCGGCGACCAGCAGCTTGAAGCCGGGCTTGGGCTGCCAGACCATGTCGATCAGGTCGCGGATATAGGCGGGGTCGCTGAAGCGGCGCCAGACCTCGTGATAGGACCCGGCGCCGCGATAGGCGTCGAAATAGCCGCGGTCGATGCGCGGCGACGGCTCGGGCACGACGATGCCGCCCGCCTCCCCGGCCCGCTTGGCGAGCCCGGTGGCATAGCGCTGGCGCATCACCTTGCTCAGCATCAGGTCGCTGGCGATGTCGGCGGAATCGAGCACGCCGTTCAGCGTCGAGTCGAACAGATAGTCGCCGACGACGATCAGCCCGTCATGCTCCTTCGGCTCCGGCATGTGGTTCGTCACCACGTCGCGCACCGGGACGCCGCCCGGGATCGCGTTCACCGAGGCCATCCAGCGATGCACCTTCGCCTCGATCAGATGCGGGAAGGGATCGCCGAGCGAGGCCGGCAGCGACTTCAGCGCCGCCTTGGTCAGCGCCTCGTCGTCGAGATTGGCATAGGACAGCGCGTCGACGCCCGCGATCAGCCAGTTGAGCACCCCATGGCGGCCGACATCGTGCCGGGCGCCCTCGATATAGACGCAGCAGCCGCCGAAGCTCTCCGACATGAACCAGGCGCCTTCGATTTGGCCCTCCCAGAACGGCTTGTCGAACAGCGCGGCGACGCGCAGGTAATGCGCCGGCCGGTCGAAATGCGCGAGATGGCGGCTCATGCCCTGGCGCAGCCGGCCCTCACCGAAATCGATGGTGCCGAGCCAGTTGTGCGGCAGGCACATCAGCACGAAGTCGAATTCGCGCGTCTCCGGCCCCTTGCCGTTCATCATGTCGAGCTTGTAGCGGCCGCCATCGGCCTTGCCGACGCTGAGAACGCGATGGTTCAGGAAGACCTCGGCGTCGAGCGCTGCGCTCAGGCCCTCGACCAGCTGCTCGTTGCCGTTCTGGATCGAATAGACGTCGATATAGCCGTCGACATCCATCAGGTAGTTCTTCAGCGCATTGAGACCGTTGCTGAGATGCCCTTCCGAGGCGATGTCGGAGCGCGCCATCGCCCGGAAGAAGCGCCGTGCCACCGGATCGGCCACCTCCTGCTCGAGCACCTCGTCGGCGGTCATGAACATCCAGGGATGGTTGTTGTCGTGCTTGCCGGCCCCTTCGTAATAGGCCTGCTGCGACAGCAGCTCGGCGCAGCGCGCCCGGAATGCCAGGATGGCGTCGGCCGTCGCATCGCCATAGCGCCGGCGCATGCCCTCGACGCCGGCGACGATCTTGCCGTCCATGACGAGCGCGTCAGAATCCATCGGAATGGTCTGGAAGCCGAAGCCCTCGATCATCTCGCGCAGCGGGTCATGGCCGAGCTGCGAATAGCCATAGATCTCGGCGACGCCCGCCTCGTACAGAGCCGGCGCGCTGTCGAAACGACGCGAGACGATCTTGCCGCCGAGCCGCTCGGACGCTTCGAACAGCGTCACCCGGCACAGGCCCTGCATCTTCTTGCGGACCTGCCAAGCCGTCATCAGCCCGCCGGGGCCGCCCCCGACAATCGCAACTTCCAACATCCTATCAGCCCCGCCCAGCCTATCGCGCGTCACGCTCTGTTGAGAGGATCATAGCGCCACGGAGTTGCCATAATTTTACTACCGCAGCGATGCCTCTTTTTTTGTGAGCCCATCTTGTCGCATCCGTTCCGGCTCGATGTGTCGAGCTCGCGACGATGCCGCTCGCAGGACCCAGCTTCACCGGCAAAGCCCTTGCTGTCGCCAGCGGGACAATCGCTCGGGAGCTCGACGCCGGCCCCGAAGGCGTCAGCCTAACCCCGCCTCGATGGATCGGTCGTCACGCCGGCGCCGCGCAGCAGGCCGATCAGGTCGGCCTGGCGATGCAGGCCGGTCTTGGCCATGACGCGCTTCAGGGTCGAACGCGCGGTCTCCTCCATCACGCCGAGCGCCGCTGCCGCCTCGCGCGGACGATGCCCCGCCGCGATCAGCGCAGCGAGCCTGGCCTCGGCCGGCGTCAGGTCGAACAGGCCCTGGACGACATCGGCGGTCGGCACGTCCTTCACCACCACCGGCGTCACCACCAGGATGCTCGCGGCCCGCGAGAAGATGTCATGGGCGACGCCGCGGATCGGCGTCAGATGCAGGATCAGCGGCGGCTGGTTCTCGCGGCGCGCCACCGGGATCGAACGCACCGTCGCGCTGGCGATCTGCCCCCTTGCCTGCAGGGCCGCCGCGAGCAGGCCGTCGGCTGCGGCATCGACGAGTCCGAGCCGCGACGGACGATCGACCGCGACGGCGGGGATCAGCGCCTCGAAGCGCGGGTTGAGCGCGAGCGCCCGGCCCTCGCGATCGAGGATCGCCGCCGGCAGCCCGATCGCTTCCAGCGCCCGGGCCGCCCCCTGTGCCCGTTCGAATTCGAGCCGGGACGAGAGCAGCATGGCCCGTGCCAGATGCGGCCGCATCCGGTCGAAGCGCGCGATCAGCTTGTCCTCGACATGGCCCTCGTCCTGCTCGCGCTCGGCATGCAGGATGAAGGCTTCGCCGGTCGGCGAGGCGATCGAGGTGGCGACCCCGATGCCGAAGCCCTCGGGCACCAGGAATTCGCGATAGATCGGCTCGCTCGCCATCTCGGCGTCCGAGAAGATGTCGATATCACGCAGGAAGCCGGCATGACGCCGTTCGAGCAGACGACGGGTCCGCTCATTGCCGGGAAAACGGTTGAAATGCGTCGAGACAAGCTCGTCGAATTCCGGCGACGACGAGATCCAGCGACTGGTGCTCGGCGTCACCGCGACCAACACTGCGCCGGCGCCGCGCGCGATCTCCTGGAAACGCCGCAGAACCTGCGGCCACAGTTCTGGCACCACCGCAGCTTCGTAAAGGCTGTCGAGAAATTGTTCGTCCATACCCCGCTGCCTGCACTGTCGTGCTTCGCCGCCCCCGGCAAGCTCTCACGGACAAGCTTAGGCCAATTACAAACTCGAAGGTCAAGCAAGACAGGCCGCAATAATTGTTGCTCCGTCTCTAGGGAATGCTCGCAGAGACGGAGCATGACCCAAAGTCGCAAACCGGCTTACGCTTTTCCATTTTACGCCTATCGGGTGCCAAAACATGGCACAGCCCGCCCGAGCCGATATCCATCCGATCCACCGATGATCTTTCGAGACCGCAGGCACGGCAGGACGAGCCCATGAAAAAGGCCGCCCCGAGGGGCGGCCTTGATGATGTGCGCTATCCGCGCCGATGCGGGGCGGCTTACTCCGCCGCCGGCAGCACCGCCGCAGCGGCAGCCGCGGCCTTGGCCGCCGCATCCGCCTTCTGGCCGACGATGAGATCGTCGCGACGCGTCGCCACCTGCTTGATGCGGGCGACCTGCGCGCCGGTGCCGGCCGGGATGAGCGAACCGACGATGACGTTCTCCTTGAGGCCTTCCAGCATGTCCATCTTGCCGTTGACCGCCGCCTCGGTGAGGACGCGGGTCGTCTCCTGGAAGGAGGCGGCCGAGATGAACGAGCGGGTCTGCAGCGAGGCCTTGGTGATGCCGAGCAGAACCGGCACGCCGGAAGCCGGCTTCTTGCCCTCCTCGCGCAGCTTGGCGTTGACCTCTTCCAGCTCGATCCGGTCGACCTGGTCGCCGGTGAGAATGTCGCTATCGCCGGATTCGGTGATCTCGACCTTCTGCAGCATCTGCCGGACGATGACCTCGATGTGCTTGTCGTTGATGGTCACGCCCTGGAGGCGGTAGACCTCCTGGATCTCGTTGACCAGGTAAGCGGCAAGCTCCTCGACGCCCTTGATCGCCAGGATGTCGTGCGGCGCCGGATTGCCGTCGAGGATGTAGTCCCCGATCTCGACGACGTCGCCATCCTGCAGGTGGATGTGCTTGCCCTTCGGGATCAGGTACTCGACGCCATCCGTGCCGTCATGCGGGGTCAGCGTGACGCGACGCTTGTTCTTGTAATCGCGCCCGAAGCCGATGACGCCGGCCTTCTCGGCGATGATCGCGGCGTCCTTCGGACGACGCGCCTCGAAGAGTTCGGCAACGCGCGGCAGACCGCCGGTGATGTCGCGGGTCTTGGCCGAGTCGGTCGAGACACGCGCCAGCACGTCGCCGGCCTTCACCGACGAGCCCGGCTCCACCGAGATGATGCCGTCGACGGGCAGGATGTAGCGCGCCTCGCCGCCACGGGCGAGCTTGGCGATCTTTCCATCCGAGCCGTTCAGGATCATCGCCGGACGCAGGTCCGAGGTACGGGCCGAGCCGCGCCAGTCGATGACGAGACGCTTGCTGATGCCGGTCGCCTCGTCGGTCGTCTCCGTCATCGACATGCCGTCGACCAGGTCCTCGTAGCCGACCTTGCCGTCGACCTCCGCCAGGATCGGGCGGGAATAGGGATCCCACTCGATCAGGCGCTGGCCGCGCTTGACCTTGTCGCCGTCGTCGACGCGCAGCTTCGAGCCGAACTGGACGCGGTGAACCGCGCGCTCGGCACCGTCCGGCCCGGTGATGACGATGGCGAGGTTACGCGCCATCGCGATCAGGTCGCCATCCGAGTTCCGCGCCGCGTTGCGGTTGCGGATCTTGACCGTGCCTTCGAAGTTCGACTCGACGAAGGACTGGTCGGCGATCGTGGCCGCGCCGCCGATGTGGAAGGTACGCATGGTGAGCTGCGTGCCCGGCTCGCCGATCGACTGCGCCGCGATGACGCCGACGGCCTCGCCCATGTTGACGGGCGTGCCGCGGGCAAGATCGCGGCCATAGCAGGTCGCGCAGACGCCGTTCTTGGTCTCGCAGGTCAAGACCGAGCGGATCTTCACCTCCTGGACGCCGGCGGCGTTGATCTTGGCGATGTGGCTCTCCTCGATCACCGCGCCCTTGGCGACCAGGACGTTGCCGTCGACGTCGACCACGTCCACGGCTGCCGAGCGGCCGAGGATGCGCATGCCGAGCGACGCCACGACCTGACCGGCATCGACGATGGCGCGCATCTTGATGCCGTTGTCCGAGCCGCAATCCACCTCGGAGATGATCGCGTCCTGCGCCACGTCGACGAGACGGCGGGTCAGGTAACCCGAATTCGCCGTCTTGAGCGCCGTGTCGGCCAGGCCCTTGCGGGCGCCGTGCGTCGAGTTGAAGTACTCGAGAACGTCGAGGCCTTCCTTGAAGTTCGAGATGATCGGCGACTCGATGATCTCGCCCGACGGCTTGGCCATCAGGCCGCGCATGGCGGCGAGCTGGCGCATCTGCGCCGGCGAACCGCGGGCGCCCGAGTGGCTCATCATGTAGATCGAGTTGATCGGCTTGTCGCGACCGGCATCGTCCTTCTTCACGGTCGAGATGCGGGCCATCATCTCCTGGGCGAGCTTGTCGGAGCACTTCGCCCAGGCGTCGACGACCTTGTTGTACTTCTCGCCCTGGGTGATCAGGCCGTCCTGGTACTGCTGCTCGTAATCCTTGGCGAGCACGCGGGTCGCATCGACGATCTCCCACTTGTTCTCGGGGATGACCATGTCGTCCTTGCCGAACGAGATGCCGGCCTTGAAGGCGTGCTTGAAGCCGAGGCCCATGACGCGGTCGCAGAAGATCACCGACTCCTTCTGACCGCAGCCGCGATAGACGGCGTCGATCATGTTGGAGATCTCCTTCTTGGTCATCAGCTTGTTGACGACGTCGAAGGTCATGGCCGGATGCTCCGGCAGCGCGGTCGAGAGGATCACGCGGCCAGGCGTGGTGTCGTAGATCTTCGTGTACGGCTTGCCGTCACGGCCGGTGCCGGTCCAGCGATACTTGATCTTCGAATGCAGCGTGACGACCTTCTCGTGCAGCGCGTATTCGAGCTCGCCGAAATCGCCGAAGATCTTGCCCTGGCCCGGCTCGCCATCCGAGATGATCGAGAGGTAGTAGAGGCCGAGCACGATGTCCTGCGACGGCACGATGATCGGCATGCCGTTCGCCGGGTGCAGGATGTTGTTGGTCGACATCATCAGGACGCGCGCTTCCAGCTGCGCTTCCAGCGACAGCGGGACGTGCACGGCCATCTGGTCGCCGTCGAAGTCGGCGTTGAACGCGGCGCAGACCAGCGGGTGCAGCTGGATCGCCTTGCCCTCGATCAGCACCGGCTCGAAGGCCTGGATGCCGAGGCGGTGCAGCGTCGGCGCGCGGTTCAAGAGCACCGGATGCTCGCGGATGACCTCGTCCAGGATATCCCAGACCTCGGGCTTCTCCTTCTCGACGAGCTTCTTGGCCTGCTTGACCGTGGTCGAGTAGCCCTTGGCGTCGAGGCGCGCATAGATGAACGGCTTGAACAGCTCGAGCGCCATCTTCTTCGGCAGGCCGCACTGGTGCAGCTTCATCTCCGGGCCGACGACGATGACCGAGCGGCCCGAATAGTCGACGCGCTTGCCGAGCAGGTTCTGCCGGAAGCGGCCCTGCTTGCCCTTCAGCATGTCGGCGAGCGACTTCAGCGGACGCTTGTTGGCGCCGGTGATGACGCGGCCGCGGCGGCCGTTGTCGAACAGGGCGTCGACCGACTCCTGCAGCATCCGCTTCTCGTTGCGGATGATGATGTCGGGCGCGCGCAGCTCGATCAGCCGCTTCAGGCGGTTGTTGCGGTTGATGACGCGGCGATAAAGGTCGTTCAGGTCCGAGGTCGCGAAGCGGCCGCCATCGAGCGGCACGAGCGGACGCAGGTCGGGCGGGATGACCGGGATCACGGTCATCACCATCCATTCCGGCTTGTTGCCCGACTCCTGGAAGGCCTCGATGATCTTGAGGCGCTTCATCAGCTTCTTCGGCTTGAGCTCCGACGTCGTCGTCGCGATCTCATGCTTCAGGTCGGCGTTGATCTGGTCCAGATCGAGCGCGCGCAGCATCTCGCGGATCGCTTCCGCGCCGATCATCGCCGTGAAGGTGTCGGCGCCGTACTCTTCCTGGGCGCGGACATACTCTTCTTCGCTCAGCAGCTGGCGATCCTTGAGCGGGGTCAGGCCCGGCTCCAGGACGACGTACGATTCGAAGTAGAGAATGCGCTCGAGGTCCTTGAGCGGCATGTCCATCAGGAGGCCGATGCGCGAGGGCAGCGACTTCAGGAACCAGATATGCGCGACCGGGGCGGCGAGCTCGATATGGCCCATGCGCTCGCGCCGGACCCGTGCCAGCGTCACCTCGACGCCGCACTTCTCGCAGATCACGCCCTTGAACTTCATGCGCTTATACTTGCCGCACAGGCACTCGTAGTCCTTGATCGGTCCGAAGATGCGGGCGCAGAACAGGCCGTCGCGCTCGGGCTTGAACGTGCGGTAGTTGATCGTCTCGGGCTTCTTGATCTCGCCGAACGACCAGGATGCGATCTTCTCAGGGCTCGCGATCGAGATCTTGATCGCGTCGAACGCCTGCTGCACCGGCTGCTGGCCGAAAAGGTTCATGACCTCTTGCTTCATAGCCTGTCTCCTGTGACCGGTGGGGTTTTGGGGGAAACCGCCCTGCCCGGCCTTTGATCCATCGGCCGGCGGCGTCACTGCCGCCGGCATGAGTAACGAACGCCGTCGCGCCCTTGCGGGCGTGACGCCTTACTCGGCAGCCTCGGCGGGCACGTCGCCCTGCTTCGGCTTGGTGTTGACCAGTTCGACGTTGAGGCCGAGCGAGCGCATCTCCTTGACGAGCACGTTGAAGCTCTCGGGGATGCCGGCTTCGAAGTTGTCCTCGCCGCGCACGATCGACTCGTAGACCTTGGTGCGGCCGGCGACGTCGTCTGACTTCACCGTCAGCATCTCCTGCAGCGTGTAGGCGGCGCCGTAGGCTTCGAGCGCCCAGACCTCCATCTCGCCGAAGCGCTGACCGCCGAACTGGGCCTTGCCGCCGAGCGGCTGCTGGGTGACCAGCGAGTACGGGCCGATCGAACGGGCGTGGATCTTGTCGTCCACCAGGTGGTGCAGCTTCAGCATGTAGATGTAGCCCATCGTGACCTTGCGGTCGAAGGGCTCGCCAGTCCTGCCGTCATACAGCGTGGACTGCCCGGAGCTGTGCAGACCCGCCTGCTCCAGCAGCCGCTCGATGTCGGACTCCTTGGCGCCGTTGAAGACCGGCGTCGCGATCGGCACGCCACGGCGCAGGTTCTGGCCCATCTCGATCAGCTCGGCGTCGTCCATCGAGGCGATGATCTCGTTGTCCTCGTAGACGGCGTCGAAGGAGGCGCGCAGGGCCTTGGAGTCGTGCGCCTTGCGATAGGCGTCGATCGCCTTGCCGATCTGCTTGCCGAGACCAGCGGCAGCCCAGCCCAGATGCGTCTCCAGGATCTGGCCGACGTTCATGCGCGAGGGCACGCCGAGCGGGTTCAGCACGATGTCGGCATGGGTGCCGTCCTCGAGGAACGGCATGTCCTCCGCCGGCACGATGCGCGAGACCACGCCCTTGTTGCCGTGGCGGCCGGCCATCTTGTCGCCGGGCTGGATCTTGCGCTTCACCGCGACGAAGACCTTGACCATCTTCATCACGCCCGGAGGCAGCTCGTCGCCGCGCTGCAGCTTCTCGACCTTGTCGAGGAAGCGCTGCTCGAGGCGCTTCTTCGACTCGTCGTACTGCTTCCGCATCGCCTCGATTTCGGTCATCAGGGCGTCGTCCGCCGTGGCGAACAGCCACCACTGCGAGCGCGGGAACTCGCTCATCACCTCGCGGGTGATGACCGTGTCCTTCTTGAAGCCCTTCGGACCGGCGAGGCCGGTCTTGCCGGTCAGGATCTCGGCCAGACGCGCGAAGGTGTTGCGGTCGAGGATCGCCTGCTCGTCGTCGCGGTCCTTGGCGAGACGCTCGATCTCCTCGCGCTCGATCGCCTGGGCGCGCTCGTCCTTGTCGACGCCGTGGCGGTTGAACACGCGGACTTCGACGATCGTGCCCTGGACGCCCGGCGGCACACGCAGCGAGGTGTCGCGCACGTCCGAAGCCTTCTCGCCGAAGATGGCGCGCAGCAGCTTCTCTTCCGGGGTCATCGGGCTCTCGCCCTTCGGCGTGATCTTGCCGACGAGGATGTCGCCCGCCGCCACTTCCGCGCCGATGTAGACGATGCCGGCTTCGTCGAGGTTCTTCAGCGCCTCTTCCGAGACGTTCGGAATGTCGCGCGTGATTTCCTCAGGACCCAGCTTGGTGTCGCGGGCCATGACCTCGAATTCCTCGATATGGATCGAGGTGAAGATGTCTTCCGAGACGATCTTCTCCGAGAGCAGGATCGAGTCCTCGAAGTTGTAGCCGTTCCACGGCATGAACGCGACGAGCACGTTGCGGCCGAGCGCGAGCTCGCCGAACTCCGTCGACGGGCCGTCGGCGACGATGTCACCCTTCTTGATGACGTCGCCGACGCGCACCAGCGGACGCTGCGTGATGCAGGTCGACTGGTTGGAGCGCTGGAACTTCTGCAGACGGTAGATGTCGACGCCCGGCTTGGTCGGGTCCATCTCGTCCGAGGCGCGGATGACGATACGGGTCGCGTCGACCTGGTCGACGATGCCGGCGCGGCGGGCCGCAATGGCAGCGCCGGAGTCGCGGGCGACCGCGGCCTCCATGCCGGTGCCGACGAAGGGCGCGTCGGCGCGAACCAGCGGCACCGCCTGGCGCTGCATGTTCGAGCCCATCAGCGCGCGGTTGGCGTCGTCGTTCTCGAGGAACGGGATCAGCGCCGCGGCGACCGAGACGACCTGCTTGGGCGAGACGTCCATGAAGTCGACCTTGTCGACCGGCACGACGATGACCTCGCCGGCGCGGCGGCAGACGATCAGGTCATCGGTCAGACGGCCTTCCTTATCGACGACAGCGTTCGCCTGGGCGACGTTGTACTTCGCCTCCTCCATGGCCGAGAGATAGATGATCTCGTCGGTCTGCTTGCCGTCGCGGATGCGCCGGTACGGGCTCTCGATGAAGCCGTACTTGTTGACGCGCGCGAAGGTGGCGAGCGAGTTGATCAGGCCGATGTTCGGGCCTTCCGGCGTCTCGATCGGGCAGATGCGGCCGTAATGCGTGGTGTGGACGTCGCGCACCTCGAAGCCGGCGCGCTCGCGGGTCAGGCCGCCCGGGCCAAGCGCCGAGAGGCGGCGCTTGTGGGTGACTTCCGAGAGCGGGTTGGTCTGGTCCATGAACTGCGAGAGCTGCGACGAGCCGAAGAACTCGCGCACCGCGGCGGCCGCGGGCTTCGCGTTGATCAGGTCCTGCGGCATCACGGTGTCGATGTCGACCGAGGACATGCGCTCCTTGATGGCGCGCTCCATGCGCAGGAGACCCAGGCGATACTGGTTCTCCATCAGCTCGCCGACCGAGCGCACGCGCCGGTTGCCGAGATGGTCGATGTCGTCGATCTCGCCCTTGCCGTCGCGCAGGTCGACCAGCGCCTTGACGACCGCGAAGATGTCCTCCTTGCGCAGGATGCGCACGGTGTCGGCGGCGTCGAGGTCGAGACGCATGTTCATCTTGACGCGGCCGACGGCCGAGAGGTCGTAGCGCTCCGAGTCGAAGAACAGCGACTGGAACATGTTCTCGGCGGTCTCGAGCGTCGGCGGCTCGCCCGGACGCATCACGCGGTAGATGTCGAACAGCGCCTCTTCGCGGCGCGAGTTCTTGTCGACCTTGAGCGTGTTGCGGATGTAGGGGCCGACCGTGATGTGGTCGATGTCGAGCACCGGCAGCTCGTCGAAGCCGGCGTCGAGCAGCGCCTTCAGGCTCTTCTCGTCGATCTCGTCGCCGGCCTCGGCGAAGACCTCGCCGGTCGCGGGATTGACCAGGTCCTCGGCGATGTACTGGCCGTAGAGGTCCTCGTCCGTGGCGCGCAGGAACTTCAGGCCCTTCTCGGCGAGCTGGCGGGCAGTGCGCGCGACCAGCTTCTTGCCGGCCTCGATCACGACCTCGCCGGTGTCGGCGTCGATCATGTCGACGGTGGCCTTGAAGCCCTTCATGCGCTCGGCGTCGTAGGGAACGCGCCAGCCGTCCTTGTCGCGGACATAGCTCAGGTGGTTGTAGAAGCGCGACAGGATCTCCTCGCCGTCCATGCCGAGGGCGAACAGCAGCGAGGTGACCGGGATCTTACGCTTGCGGTCGATGCGCGCGTAGACGATGTCCTTGGCGTCGAACTCGATGTCGAGCCAGGAGCCGCGATAGGGGATGATGCGGGCGGCGAACAGCAGCTTGCCCGAAGAATGGGTCTTGCCCTTGTCGTGGTCGAAAAACACGCCCGGCGAACGGTGCATCTGCGAGACGATGACGCGCTCGGTGCCGTTGACGATGAAGGTGCCGTTGTCCGTCATGAGCGGCATCTCGCCCATGTAGACGTCCTGCTCCTTGATATCCTTGACCGACTTGGCCTGGGTGTCCGGATCGATATCGAACACGATCAGGCGCAGCGTCACCTTGAGCGGCGCCGAGAAGGTCATGCCGCGCTGGCGGCACTCGTCGACGTCGTATTTCGGCGGCTCGAAGGTGTACTTGACGAACTCCAGCAGCGAGGCGCCGGAGAAGTCGCCGATCGGGAACACCGACTTGAAGACCGACTGCAGACCCTCGTCGCTGCGGCCGCCCTTGGGCTCGTCGACCATCAGGAACTGGTCATAGGACGCCTTCTGAACCTCGATGAGGTTCGGCATCTCCGCCACTTCCTTGAGCTTGCCGAAGAACTTGCGGACGCGCCTGCGACCCTGGAGGGAAGTTACCATCATGTTCCTCGCAATCTCGGACGGCTCACCCGGTGGTCCGGGCCTCAGGCGGAACGGGCCGCCGGGTGAGCCGCTCGGCGCTCATGGGCGCCGACGTTCAAACTGGATCGACCTGCATCGTGGCAGGCCCTGCAAAGACATCGTTCCGGTTACCGGAAACGACGCAACAGCCCCGGAGGCGGCGAGCCGCCCCGGGACTGTCCTTGTCGACTAGATACGGACCGGCATCAGCCGGCCCGGCTCACTTGAGCTCGACCTTCGCGCCGACGGCCTCGAGCTGCTTCTTGAGCTTCTCGGCCTCGTCCTTGGCGACGGCTTCCTTGACCGGCTTCGGAGCGGCTTCGACCAGATCCTTGGCTTCCTTGAGGCCCAGGCCGGTGATGGCGCGGACTTCCTTGATCACCTCGATCTTCTTGTCGCCGGCCGAGGCCAGGACAACGGTGAACTCGGTCTGCTCTTCGGCAGCGGCAGCGCCGGCGCCAGCGCCAGCGGCCGGGCCAGCGGCGACGGCAACGGCGGCAGCGGCGGAGACGCCCCACTTCTCTTCGAGCATCTTGGCGAGGTCAGCAGCCTCGAGAACGGTGAGCGACGAGAGTTCGTCGACGAGCTTGGCGAGATCGGCCATGGTTTAAGTTCCTGATGTAAGAGGTTCGAACGATTAACGGTTGTCGGCTGCTCAGGCAGCGTCCTTGTCGGCATATGCCTGGAACACGCGCGCGAGCTTCGCAGCAGGCGCGGTCGAGAGCTGGGCGATCTTGGTCGCAGGGGCCTGCAGGAGGCCGAGCAACTTGGCGCGCAGTTCGTCGAGCGAGGGCATCGTGGCCAGAGCCTTGACACCATCGGGGTTCAGGGCGGTCTTGCCCATCGCGCCGCCGAGGATGACGAGCTTGTCGTTCTCCTTGGCGAAGGCGGTGGCGACCTTCGGCGCCGCGACCGGATCGCTGGAATAGGCGATCAGGGTGGGACCCGTCAGCAGCTTGCTGATGGACGCGACGTCGGTGCCTTCAAGAGCGATCTTGGCCAGCCGGTTCTTTGCGACCTTCACGGTGGCGCCATTGGCCTTCATCTCGCGACGAAGCTTCTGGAACTGGGCCACCGTCAAGCCCGCATAGTGGGCCACGACAACGACCGACGTCTTCGAGAAGACGTCGTTCAGCGTCGCGACGGCATCAGATTTTGCCGCTTTATCCACTGGGCTCTCTCCGGTAGGCGACAGGTTTTAAGGCCCGCCGCCAGTTGCACGTGCCGCTCTGGAAGTGGCCGGTTGACACCGACCCCTCACCGGAGCGACGCTCAGTGCCCTGTCCCCTGCCATGGCGTGATGCCGTGATAGGGCGAGATGGTTCGAACCTCTTTCGGCACCCTTGGGCGCCGGAAAAGTTCTTGCACCGTCTATGCAGGCCTCTTGGCGAAATTATGCCCCTTGGCCGGAGCCAAAGGCGCACCTGCAGTCTCAGACAGGACTGGGTATCCGGCTTTAAGAGATCACTCTCCTCGACCCGAACACCCATTCTTCGATGGCGAACCATCGAAAAACGCGAAATGGACCCCCTCGTGCCAAGCACGCGGAAGCCCCGTCACTCATGGAAACGCGGAGGAGGCTATAGACCCTCCCCCGGCTTCTGCCAAGTGGTAATCCTCGCGCCAAAGCGCAAGGTGGGGCCGCGATCGCCAAGAAAGCGATCGCTGCGCGATATCAGCCGCCGAGGACGGTGTTCGGCTCGATCTTGACGCCCGGACCCATGGTCGAGGAGATCGCGACGCGCTGGATATAGGTGCCCTTGGCGCCGGCCGGCTTCGCCTTCGAGACCGAATCGACGAAGGCCTTGATGTTCTCGCCGAGCTTGTCGGCATCGAACGAAGCCTTGCCGACGGCGGCGTGGACGATGCCCGCCTTCTCGACGCGGAACTCGACCGAGCCGCCCTTCGAGGCGGCGACGGCGGCGGTCAGGTCCATGGTGACCGTGCCGACGCGCGGGTTCGGCATCAGGCCGCGCGGGCCCAGCACCTTACCGAGGCGGCCGACCAGGCCCATCATGTCCGGGGTCGCGATGCAGCGGTCGAAATTGATTTCGCCCTTCTGCACGGTCTCGACCAGATCCTCGGCGCCGACGATGTCGGCACCGGCCTTCTTGGCCTCCTCGGCCTTGGCGCCGCGGGCGAAGACGGCGACGCGCAGCGTGCGGCCCGAGCCGTTCGGCAGGTTGCAGACGCCGCGAACCATCTGGTCGGCGTGACGCGGATCGACGCCGAGATTCATCGCGATCTCGACGGTCTCGTCGAACTTGGCGTTGGCGCGGGCCTTGACCATCGCGACAGCCTCGGCGAGCGGGTAGAGCTTGATGCGGTCGATGCCTTCACGGCCCTTGACGACGCGCTTTCCGACATGTGCCATTGTCAGTTCCCCCTCAGCCCACGACTTCCAGGCCCATGGAACGGGCCGAGCCACGGATCATCGCCACCGCCGAATCGACGTTGTCGCAGTTGAGATCGGCCATCTTCTTCTCGGCGATCTCCTTGAGCTGAGCAGTCGTGACCTTGCCGACATTGCCACCCTTGCCCGGGGTCTTCGAACCCGAGGTCAGGCCGGCAGCCTTCTTCAGCCAGTACGAGACCGGCGGCTGCTTCATCTCGAAGGTGAAGGAGCGATCCTGATACGCGGTGATGATCACCGGGATCGGCATGCCCTTTTCCATCTGCGCGGTCTTCGCGTTGAAGGCCTTGCAGAATTCCATGATGTTGAGGCCGCGCTGACCGAGCGCGGGACCGATCGGCGGCGACGGATTGGCGGCGCCCGCCGGAACCTGAAGCTTCACGTAGCCCGTGATCTTCTTTGCCATGATGGCTGCTCCTGTCGTCCGCACCGGTGCCGACCGGAACGACGACGCCCCGCCCGCGAGCTGCTATCGCTCCGGATCGGGGTGTTGCAGGGCGTGGTGCGGCGCGAAGCTCCGGCTGGCAGACCGGCACGTCTCCCACGCATGTGAGGGCCGCCCTATGGCACAGGCCGCTCCGAAAGGGAAGCCCCGGATACGCTCGCACGCCGCGGACGTCGTGTCACAGGCGAGAGCCGCTGCGCCTCGCGCGCCAGGATGCCGTCCGCGTCGAGCTCGCGGATCGACCCGAGCTCGCGCGGGACCTCGCCCGCGAGCTGGAGCATCAGGTAGCGGCCGCAGCAGACCCGCAGGAAGGAGGCGAAGTTCTCACCGTCGCCATGGGTCTCGATCAGCTCGCCGTGGAGTCGGGCGAGGAGCTGCCCGAGACTCATGCCGTCACGCGCCGCGATCTCTTCCAGCACGCGCCAATACAGGTTCTCGAGCCGAACGCTGGTCGAGAACCCGTTGAGCCGCACCGATTTCAGGCGCGTGCGCCAGAGATCGGCATCGGCGTTGATGAAGAGCTTGCACATGGCGCCCTCCCCGCGCGCAACCGCCGCGCCTCATGACGCGGCGTTCGCAAAGCATTCTAGGGCCTGGAGGGCCGAGCTCAAGCGGCCTGGCGCAGCTCGCCATGGCTGATCCTGGTGCCGAGCACCGCCAGGAACTGCGCGATCCAGGCCGGATGCGCCGGCCAGGCTGGCGCGGTCACCAGATTGCCGTCGGTCGTCGCCGCATCGATCGCAATATCGGCATAGCGCCCGCCGGCCAGCTCCACCTCGGGGCTGCAAGCCGGATAGGCCGAGCAGCTGCGCCCCTTGAGCACATCGGCGGCCGCCAGGATCTGTGCACCATGGCAGATCGCGGCGACCGGCTTGTTGGCCTCGAAGAAGTGCCGGACGATCGCAATCACCTGCTTGTTCAGGCGCAAATACTCCGGCGCCCGGCCGCCCGGCAGCACCAGCGCGTCGTAAGCCGCCGCATCGACATCGGCGAAGCCTGCGTTGAGCGTGAAATTGTGGCCGCGTTTCTCGGAATAGGTCTGCTGGCCCTCGAAATCATGGATCGAGGTGGCGACGCTCTCGCCCTTCGCCTTGCCGGGGCAGACCGCATCGACCTTGTGGCCGACGGCGAGCAGCGCCTGGAACGGCACCATGATCTCGTAGTCCTCGCCGAAATCGCCGACGATCATCAAAATGCGCTTCCCGCTCATGATTATCCTCCCTGGCACCCGATTGCGGGTTGCCGGCGAGGATAGGCGCAGCGGAGACGGCGCGGGTGTTATCCGGTTAACGCAGGCTCAATCGGCCTTCGCGTCCCGCACCAGATAGTCGCCCAGCGCCAGGCCGATATGGACGACGACGAGCGCGATCAGGCCGAAGGCGAGCCAGGCATGACTGAGTAGCAGCAGGTCGGCATGGCCCGCCTCCGGCGACCAGATCTCGGGCAACGAGAGGCCGAAGAGCAGCTGCCGCGCCCCGAAACTTGAGGCGCCGGCCCAGCCCAGCAGCGGTACCACCAGCAAGCCGAGATAGAGCAGCGCATGCACCGGCCGGCTCGCCGCGCCCTTCTGCCAGCGCGCCGTCACCTGCGCGAACAGCCGATAGCCGATGCGCACCAGGACGAGGCAGAACAGCAGGGCGCCGGTGGTCTTGTGGCCAAGATACAGGAGATCGGCGGCCGGCCCCTGGCCTAGCTGCTTCATCGTCACGCCGGTGGCGAACAGGCCCAGCACCAGCGCCGCGGTCAGCCAGTGCAGCACCTTTGCGGCAAGCGGCAGCGGCAGCTCGGCGGGTATCTCCGCCCTGGACTTCGGAAACGCGATGCTCATGCGCTCGCCAGCTCCCTGCGTCGGATGAAACCGTCTACCGCCTGCCGCAGCTCCGCCGCCTGCCGGTCGAGGTCGGCCGAGGCTGCGGTGACGGAACCCGCGGTCTGGCGCCAGCTCGCCAGCGTGCCGGCGAGCTGTTCGACCTGCTCGGCGACGAGCCTGACATCGCCCGCCGTCCGCGTCGTCGTCTCGCTGATCGAGCGCGAGCCGACATCCTGGCGTGCGGTCAATTCGGCGATCGAGAGCGCCGCCTTGTCGACCTTCTCGACCGAGGTCACCAGCGCGCCGACGCGCAGGGTGATGCGCTGGGCCGCGACGGTGATCTGGTCCAGCCCCTTGCGGACATCGTCGGTCGCCTCGGCGGTACGGTGCGCGAGCTGCTTGACCTCGCCGGCGACGACGGCGAAGCCCCTGCCCGCCTCGCCCGCCCGCGCCGCCTCGATCGTGGCGTTGAGCGCAAGCAGATTGGTCTGGCTGGCGACGGTACCGATAATGTCGATGACCTGGACGATCTTGCCGACGGCCTCGCTGAGCACGACCGTGTCGGCGGTCGCCTCCTCGACCAGCGCCTTGGCCGCATCGGCGACGTCCGAGGTGCGCTGCGCCTCGCTCGCGGCCGTGGCGAGCAGAGACGACACCTCGGTGATCGCACCGGCGACGTGATCGACATGGCCGGAGACGCGCTGCGTCGACAGCGTCGCCGCCCCGGCCCGCTCGTCGACGACGCCCGAAAGCTGCGCGAACTCGCCGGCGGCCTGCGACAGCCGGGCGGAATGCTGCTCCAGCGCCTGCGCAATCGCCGCGATCTGCTCCTGGAAGGCGCCGCTGCGCGCCTGAGCCGCCTCCTGCCGCGCCACCTCGCCCGACAAGGCGCTCACTCGCGCCTGCGCAGCCTCCTGCTCGGCCTGCTGCCCCCGTTGATGCGCCATCAGGGCGCGGCCGAGCATGCCGATCTCGTCGCTGCGCATGGCGAGGGTCTCGAGCCCGCGCTCCTTGCGATTCTCCGCCAGGGCACGCGCCATGTCGGTGATCGGGCGAACCAGCCAGCGATGCTCCAGCCTGACGATGAAGACGAGGCTGAACAGCCCGAGCAGCGAGAGCAGCACCTTGTTCTGGTGGGCGCTCTCGACATGCTGCGACAGGTCGGCACTCAGCCGGCCGATCTCCTCGCCGAGCCCGCGCCGCAGGGCCGAGCGCTTGTCGGCGATCACCCTGAGCTCGGCCCGCGCGGTGGGAACATCGGCCGCCTCGCGCATCGCCAGGGCGCGCCCCGCGATCGTCAGCGCGTCGAGTTCCAGCTTGCCATCCAGCCGGTTGGCGATGTCCTCGGCGCCGATCGCGAGCACTTCGAGGTCGGAGGGTTCGGCCCGGGCACCCGAGAAGACCGCGATGCTGATCCGCTCGAACAGCATGGTCGTCGCTTCGAGGCGCCGGGCGAGATCGCTCTGGGCTTCGAGGGCCTGTGTGAAGCCATGGAGCTTGCGCGAGCCGATCAGCTCGGTCGCGACGTAAAGGCATGACAGCGCGCCGAGCAGCACGCCCCACAGCGCCAGACGCTGTCCGACCGTCGCCTTGAATGTCCTGGGAAACATGCCTGCCCGCGTCGATAGCCGGCGCGGACAATGTCACACACGCCTGAAGGAGGCGTTAACTACAAAAGCACGCAAAAAGGGCGCCGTTTCCGGCACCCTTCGGCAATCCTGGCCTGCGATGGGCCCTTAGAGTTTCTCGACTTGGCTGTATTCCAGCTCGACCGGCGTGGCGCGGCCGAAGATCGAGACCGCGACCTTGAGGCGGGCGCGGGCATGGTCGACATCCTCGACGACGCCGTTGAACGAGGCGAACGGGCCGTCGGCGACCTTCACCTGCTCGCCGACCTCGAACACCACCGTCGGCTTCGGGCGCTCGATGCCCTCGGCGACCTGGCCCTTGATCCGCATCGCCTCATGCTCGGGGATCGGCATCGGCTTGGCCTTGTCGGCCCCGAGGAAGCCGGTGACCTTGGGCGTGTTCTTGATGAGGTGGTAGACCTCGTCGGTCATCTCGCACTTCACCAGGACATAGCCCGGGAAGAACTTGCGCTCGGTGTCGACCTTGCGGCCGCGGCGGACCTCGACGACCTTCTCGGTCGGGACCAGCACTTCATCGAACTTGTCGGAAAGGTTGCGCTGCGCGGCCTGATCCTTGATCGACTGCGCGACCTTGTTCTCGAAGTTGGAATAGGCGTGGACGATATACCAGCGTGTGCTCACGTTCTTGCTTCCGTTCAGCGCGCGAGGATGAGGCCGAGACCCCAGCGGATGACCGTGTCGGTGAAGAGGAAGAACAGGCTCGACATGAGCACCATCAGCAACACCAGGCCGGTGGTGATCAGCGTCTCGCGGCGCGAGGGCCAGGTCACCTTGGAGGCCTCGTTGCGCACCTCCTGCAGGAACTGGAAGGGATTCGTCTTCGCCATCGGGCTCGTCACCTCGGTTCCGGATCGCCGCTTTCGGGCAGCGATTCGGCGGTCCTGAAAGATTCGCGGCGCGGGGCTCAGGGAGCCGCGCGCCGTCGTTAGGGGGCTTCTTACAACGCGAAAGCCCGCTCGCCAAGCGGTTTTGACTCAGGGTCCGCTCAGGGCTTCTCGGCGGCGATCAGCAGGAAGGCCGGGCGCTCGCGCTCCTTGGCCCAGTCCGGTTCGGCCGCGATCTGCTCTTGCGTTGGGCCCCACTCCTCGACATGGCGCAGCCGAAGGCCGAGCCCGACCAGCAGGTTGAGATAGGTCGCAAGCGTCCGATGCTGCTTGACCACGCCCTCGGCCAGCCAGTCGGTGACGCGCTTGCCCTCGTCGAGATAGGCGCCGACCGGCCAGACCGGCAGGCCGGAAGCGTCCTCGGCCCATATCTGGTGGCGCGGCGCCGTCATGATCGGATGCTCGACCGAGAAGACGAAGCGCCCGCCTGGCTTCAGCGCCCGCGCGACGCGGCCGAACACCGCCGGCAGATCGACGAGATAATGGAAGGCGAGCGAGGAATAGATCAGGTCGAAATGCCCGGCCTGCGGCGCGTAAGTCTCGAGATCGGCCAGCTCGTAGCGAACGTTTCCCGCAGACGTCTCCGCCCTCGCCCGCGCCAGCATGCGCTCGGAGACGTCGACGCCGACGACCTCGGCCGCGCCCTCGCTTGCAACAAAGCGGCAGAACCAACCGAAACCGCAGCCGAGATCGAGCACTGTGCTGCCAGCGACCACCGGCAGCAGAGCGCGCAGTGCCGGCCATTCCGGCGCGCCGTCGAGCCCGCGCTGCGAGCGCGGCAACTGGCTGTAATTTTTGAAGAAGCCGGCGTCGTCGTAGATGTTCTGGGTCATCGCGGCACGAACGGACGGCTGGCAGGGGCGGCAGGGCTCGAACCTGCGACACCCGGTTTTGGAGACCGGTACTCTACCAACTGAGCTACACCCCTGCAGCGCCGGTTGCTTAGCCTGAACCCTGCCGGCTTTTCAAGTCGAAATCGCAACCGCCCTGTTCAAAGTTGACTCAACTCGTCAGCCGGCCGCGATAAGGCCCGAGCGCATCGGCATATTTCGCGACGAGATCGAGTCCGAACTGGCTCGGCCGCAGCGCCGGGCCGCGGTCATGGATGGTGATTCCCGCCCGCGCGCCGAAGATGCGCTTGCCATAGCAGAGCAGGCTCTCGATCGACTGCATGATGAAGACGATCGCCGGCAGCACGGCGCGGTAGGCCTCTTCCGCCCCAGCCTCGTCGCCGGCGAGGAAACGCTCATGGACACGCAGCGCATAGTCGATCGTATCGGGCGCCAGGATGAAGCCGACGCAGCCGGCGCGCAGATTGTCGGCGAGTTCCAGCCCACCGCGGCCGTTCATCACCGGCAGCCGCCCTTCCGTGACCTCGATCAGCTGGCGAATCTCGGTCGCCGCCCCCTCGCCCTTGATCAGGCAGATGTTCGGATGCTGGCGGACGAGCTCTGCGATATCGGCTGCGGAAAGACCACGGCCCATATAGGCCGGCGCGTTCTGGATCGCGACCGGCAGCGAGGTCGCCTCGGCAATGCGGCCGAAGAAGCGGATGTACTCCGCCGCGCCGAAGGAGCCGACCATGGGCGGCTGCAGGATCACCCAATCGGCCCTGGCGGCTTCGGCCGCCTTGACCTGTTCGACCTGCTCGGCGACCGAGCCACCGAAGATGGTGAAGGCGAGCGGCGCTTTGCCGGCGACGTCCTCGGCGACCCATTCCATCACGGTGAGCCGCTCGGCGAGGCTGAGCTTCGAGACTTCGGTGGCGAGGCCCAGCGCCGCGATCCCATGCACGCCGAGACCAAGGCAGATCTCGGTCTGGCGCCGCATCGCCGCGCGGTCGAGCCGCTCCTGCGCATCGAACAGGGCAAACGCGATCGCATGGATGCCGGTGAATGGCGGCCTGAAGCCCATCATGTCCTCCTACCAGGCTGCACAGCTAGCCGCCCCGTTCCGGAGGCCGTCCTGGAATGCCGAGTTCATTGAAGGCTTTCCAACAGATGCAGACAAGCAGGACAGGGCGGCAGAACCCCTCCCCCTTGTGGGGAGAAGCAGGGGTGGGGGTTGTAAAGCTGGAACGATCGGTCGGACTTTATGGCGCTGTCGCTGCCGCCATCCCATTCCCTGCCGCCGCTCGCCAAGCGGAACCACCCCCATCCCCATACCCTTCCCCACAAGGGGGAAGGGAGGCGCCCATGCCGGCAATCTCCAGCTCCGACGCACCGGAGGCTCAGCTGATCCGGTCAGCTCCTCACTTCGGCAGGCGGCCGATGATCTTCTGCTTGCCGTCGACCACCTCGGCCAGGAAGCTTTCGCGCTGGACGTCGCCCTTCGCGTCGAAGGTCGTCTCCATCAGGATGCCGGGCTCCTCCTCCGGCTTGATCGTCGCGCCATGCAGGGTCGCTGCGACCTTGGTCGGCTCGAACTTGCCGAGCTTCTCCGTCGCCCATTTCACCGCATGGACCGCCATGTAGCCCTTGATGCCGTTATGGTCGGGCACGAATTTGAAGCGCGCCTCGAAGCGCTTGCCGAAATCCTGCAAGGCGGGGATCGGCGCATCGACGGTCTGGCCGACATGGCCGCGCACGCCATCGGCCGCCTTGCCGGCGAGCTCGATCACCTTCTGGCTCAGGATCGTGGTCTCGCCGATCACCGGCTTGCCGACATTCTGGTCGCGCATCGCCACCAGCAGCCGGGCACTCTCCTCCTCGTTCAGGTAGACGAAGACGGCATCGACCTGCGCGTTCTTCACCTTGATCGCCTCGCCGGCGAAATCGGCCTGGCCCTGCTCGGTCGAGAGGTCGACCGGCAGCTCGATGCCGCGGCTCTTCAATTCTTTCAGGATGGCCTCGTGCCCACCCTTGCCGAAGTCGTTGTTGACCCAGACCACGGCGACCGACTTCGCCTTGACCTGGTCCTTGAGATAGGCGGCGATCTTCGGCATCGCCGCCGACTGACTTAGCGAGGTCCGGAAGATGAAGGGATTGCCCTGGGCGGTGTAGGCCGTGCCGTCGCCGGCGGCGAGCTGGGCGATCTCGGCGCGCTGGGCGATCTGCATCGAGGCCATGATCGAGCCGGTATAGACCGGCCCGAGCACCGCATGGGTGCCCTCGTCGATCGCACGCTGCACGGCGGCGCGGGCATTGGCGGGATTGGTCTGCGTGTCATAGGCGACCATATCGATCTTGCGCCCGAGAATGCCGCCCTTGGCGTTGATCTCCTCGACCGCGAGCTCGATGCCGCTCTTCCAATTGGTGCCCGCGGTCGCGCCCGGCCCGGACAATTCGGCGATGGTGATCAGCTTCACCTTGTCCTGCGCCAGGGCTGGCATGGCCGCCAGCGCGAGCGCCAGGGCAGCGGCTTTCAAGACGATGGTCATGGGGCTCCTCCCGAGCGTCGACGGCCGTTACAGGCTCTCGGCCACGAGCATAGGCTCTAGGACACTGTATGCAAGATGATTTGATCGCTGCCGATGTGCTGCTGACTGGCCTACCGCTCAGCCCGGCGCCTCGCCGCTGCGCAGCACGTCGGCATAGGCGTCCCAGGCCCGCATGATGTGCCGGTGCAGGATCGAATCGAGATCGGCCAGGCGCCCGGCCGCGAAGGCCTCGACCATCAGATGGTGCTCGGCCATGGAGCGCTCCTGCTCGCCTTCCAGCGGCACCGAGAGATGCGTGCGCAATGCCGCGACCCGGCCGGAGACGCCGCGATAGGCGTTGCCCAGATAGCGGTTGCCGCAATGCTGGAAGAAGACCTCGTGAAAGACGGTGTCGGCCCTTGCATAGTCGCGGCGGCTGCCGCTAGCCTGCGCTGCCTCCATCGCCGCGAGCGCATCCTTCATCGCAGCCAGCGCCGCCTCGCGCGCCTTGCTCATGCATTCGCGCAGGGCCTGCGTCTCCAGCATGTAGCGGAAGACGCAGAGCTCGGAGACGTCCTCCTCGGTCGGCGCGAAGACGAAGGTGCCCTTCTTCGGCACGATCGTCACCAGCCCCTGCAATTGCAATCGCGCCAGCGCCTCGCGCACCGGCGTGCGGCTGACGCCGAGGGCCTCGCTCAGCGCCTCCTCCGACAAGGTCTCGCCCAGGCGCATCTCGGCGTCGATGATCGCGTTGCGCAACCGCTCCTCGACGATGGCGACCAGCGATTTCGGCTGCTCGACCTTGAGATCAGGCATAGTGCTCGCGCCCAAGGAAGGCCTCGTAGCTCGGCAGGTCGAGCATGCTCGCCTCCAGCCCGCGCGTCGTGCCCGAGCGCTTCAGCTCGCGGGCGAAGGCCGCCATCATATGGGCGTAGGCCAGCGTCGAGGCGACCGGATAGCTCAGCACCTTGAAGCCGAGCCGCTCGAAATCTGCGGCCGTCAATGGCGGCACCCTGCCCTCGACATAGTTGAACATCAGCGGCGCCTCGATCTCGCCCAGCGCCCGCTTCATCTCCTCCTCGGACTGCAGCATCTCCAGCAGCACGAGATCGGCGCCGGCCCGCGCATAGGCCTTGCCGCGCGCAATCGCCTCGTCGAGACCGAGCGGCAGTCTTGCATCCGAGCGGCCGATGATCAGGAAATCGGGATCGCGCCGGGTCGCGACAGCAATGCGGATCTTCTCGGCATGCTCCTCGGGCGTCACCAGCGCCAGCCCCTTCATCGCACCGCAGCGCTTGGGCGTGACCTGGTCCTCGAGATGGATCGCAGCGACGCCGGCCGCTTCGTATTCGGCAACGGTCCGGGCGACGTTGTTGAGGTTGCCATAGCCGGTGTCGGCGTCGGCGATCAGCGGCACCGTGATCGCCGCGGCAAGCGCCCGGCCGCGCGCGACCATCTCGGTCATGGTCAGAAGCCCGATATCGGGCGCGCCGATCAGGCTGGCGGAGAGCCCGTTGCCGGTCATGTAGACCGCTTCGAACCCGGCCTGCTCGATCGCCCTGGCGCCGATGGCGTCATGGCAGCCGGGCGCGACGACGAGGCCGGGCTGGTGCAGCCTGTCGGCGAGCGAATGGCGGGGACTCATCGCGATCTCCAGTCCGTATGCAAGATACAGGAAGCTGGCACGGGACGGTCCATGACGCCAGTCCCACTCCTCTGCGCCCACGGATCGAGAAATACCGGAATCGAAAAGGGCGGCGTTGCCGCCGCCCTTTCCATATCTCCGGACTGAACCGGTGATCAGGCGATGATGGTTGCGACGACGCCTGCACCGACGGTGCGTCCGCCTTCGCGGATGGCGAAGCGCAGCTTCTCTTCCAT
>NZ_JBYSVZ010000016.1:0-31794 GCF_058986765.1 Allobosea sp. GW821-FHT03A12 | reverse complement strand
ATGGAAGAGAAGCTGCGCTTCGCCATCCGCGAAGGCGGACGCACCGTCGGTGCAGGCGTCGTCGCAACCATCATCGCGTAACGCGTTTTCGTGAGGGCGGAAGCCCTTCGGGGCTTTCGCCTTTTCACGTCACGGAGACACTAAGACCATGAACGGTCAGAACATCCGAATCCGCCTCAAGGCGTTCGATCACCGCATTCTCGATGCGTCGACGCGAGAGATCGTCTCGACCGCGAAGCGGACGGGCGCCCAGGTGCGCGGCCCGATCCCGCTGCCGACGCTGATCGAGAAGTTCACCGTCAACCGCTCGCCCCACATCGACAAGAAGTCGCGCGAGCAGTTCGAGATGCGGACCCACAAGCGGGTCCTCGATATCGTCGACCCGACCCCGCAGACGGTCGACGCCCTGATGAAGCTCGATCTCGCTGCCGGCGTCGACGTCGAAATCAAGCTTTGAGTTGTCGAGGGTCGAAGCGACGAACCGGTATCCACTTCGTCTGACCATCGACTGATCCGATTAAACGGGTCCTCTGTTTCCGGTGTCCCCGGATGGACATGACCCCAAGGGAAGGTATGCACCGATGCGTTCCGGTGTGATTGCACAGAAAGTCGGGATGACCCGCATCTTCACCGATGCCGGCGAGCACATCCCGGTCACCGTGCTGAAGCTCGACAACTGTCAGGTCGTCGCGCATCGCACGATCGAGAAGAACGGCTATGTCGCCGTGCAGCTCGGGTCGGGCTTGGCCAAGGTCAAGAACGTCTCGAAGGCGCAGCGCGGCCATTTCGCCGTGGCCAAGGTCGAGCCGAAGCAGAAGATCGTCGAGTTCCGCGTCAGCGACGACGCGTTGATTCCGGTCGGCGCCGAGCTGACCGCCGACCACTTCGTCGTCGGCCAGTTCGTCGACGTCTCCGGCACGACCACCGGCAAGGGCTTCGCCGGCGGCATGAAGCGCTGGAACTTCGGCGGTCTGCGCGCCACGCACGGTGTCTCGATCTCGCACCGCTCCATCGGTTCGACCGGTGGCCGTCAGGACCCGGGCAAGACCTTCAAGAACAAGAAGATGCCTGGCCATCTCGGTGCCGAGCGCGTCACCACGCAGAACCTGCGCGTCGTCCAGACGGACGCCGAGCGCGGCCTGATCCTGGTCGAGGGCGCCGTCCCCGGCGTTGCCGGCGGCTGGATCCACGTCCGTGACGCCGTCAAGCGCACGCTGCCGAAGGATGCTCCGCTGCCGGGCAAGTTCAAGGTTTCCGGCGAGAGCAAGGCCGAAACTGTCGAGGCTCCTGCGGCCCAGGCTGAGGAGAACGTGTGATGAAACTCGATATCGTCACTCTTGAAGGCGGTAACGCCGGCTCGCTCGAGCTGTCCGACGCGATCTTCGGCCTCGAGCCGCGCGCCGACCTGCTCGCCCGCATGGTGCGCTACCAGCTCGCCAAGCGCCGCGCCGGCACGCACAAGTCGAAGGGCCGTTCGGAAGTCGACCGCACCCGCAAGAAGATCTACAAGCAGAAGGGCACCGGCGGCGCTCGCCACGGCGCGGCTTCCGCTCCGCAGTTCCGCGGCGGCGGCAAGGCCTTCGGCCCGGTGGTGCGTGACCATGCTCACGAGCTGCCGAAGAAGGTGAAGGCCCTGGCGCTGCGCCATGCGCTTTCGTCGAAGGCCAAGGACGCCGGCCTGATCATCATCGACGACGCGAAGCTCGCGGAGCCGAAGACCAAGATCCTGCTCGGCCATTTCGGCAAGCTCGACCTGTCGAGCGCGCTGGTCATCGGCGGCGCCGAGATCGATGTGAACTTCGGCCTGGCCGCGCGTTCGATCCCGAACGTCGACGTGCTGCCGGTCCAGGGCATCAACGTCTATGACATCCTGCGTCGCGACAAGCTCGTGCTGACGCGCTCGGCTGTCGATGCGCTGGAGGCGCGCTTCAAATGAGCCAGTCCAAGAACCTCGATCCACGGCACTACGACGTCATCGTCGGCCCCGTGATCACCGAGAAGGCGACGATGCTCTCCGAGCACAACAAGGTCGTCTTCAAGGTCGCCAAGACCGCGACCAAGCCGCAGATCAAGGCGGCCGTCGAGAAGCTGTTCGACGTCAAGGTGGTGAGCGTCAACACGCTCGTCACCGAGGGCAAGGTCAAGGTCTTCCGCGGCCGTCTCGGCCAGCGCTCTGACGTCAAGAAGGCGGTCGTGACCCTCGAAGAGGGCCACTCCATCGACGTCACCACGGGCCTCTGAGAAGGATCGTCATCATGGCTTTGAAAAGTTTCAAGCCGATCACGCCGAGCCTTCGCCAGCTCGTGATCGTCGACCGCAGCGAGCTCTACAAGGGCAAGCCGGTCAAGGCGCTGACCGAGGGCAAGTCGTCCTCGGGTGGCCGCAACAACAACGGCCGCATCACCGTCCGCTTCCGCGGCGGTGGCCACAAGCGCACCCTGCGCCTGATCGACTTCAAGCGTCGTGGCAAGGCTGGCATCCCGGCGACCGTGGAGCGGATCGAGTATGATCCGAACCGCACCGCCTTCATCGCCCTGATCAAGTATCAGGATGGCGAGCTCTCCTACATCCTGGCGCCGCAGCGCCTGGCGGTGGGCGATACCGTCGTCGCCGGCGACAGCGTCGACGTGAAGCCCGGCAACGCCGCCCCGATGGGCTCGCTGCCGATCGGCACGATCGTCCACAATGTCGAGCTCAAGATCGGCAAGGGCGGGGCGCTGGCGCGCTCGGCGGGCAACTACGCCCAGATCGTCGGCCGTGACCAGGGCTACGTCATCGTCCGCCTGAACTCGGGCGAGCAGCGCCTGATCAGCGGCCAGTGCTATGCTACTGTGGGCGCGGTCTCGAACCCCGACCACATGAACATCAACATCGGCAAGGCCGGCCGCAATCGCTGGCTGGGCAAGCGCCCGCACAATCGCGGCGTGTCGATGAACCCGGTCGACCACCCGCACGGCGGCGGCGAAGGCCGCACCTCGGGCGGCCGTCATCCGGTTACGCCCTGGGGTCTGCCGACCAAGGGCAAGAAGACCCGCTCGAACAAGCGGACCGATACGTTCATCGTGTCGAGCCGTCACGCCCGCAAGAAGAAGAACTGAGGTCCGTCATGGCGCGTTCGCTTTGGAAAGGTCCGTTCGTCGACGGATACCTCCTGAAGAAGGCCGAGGTCGCCCGTTCGGCGAGCCGGTCGGAAGTCATCAAGATCTGGAGCCGTCGCTCCACGATCCTGCCGCAGTTCGTCGGTCTGACGTTCGGCGTCTACAACGGCCACAAGCATGTGCCGGTGAGCGTCTCCGAGGAGATGGTGGGCCACAAGTTCGGCGAGTTCTCGCCGACGCGCACCTTCCCCGGCCACGCGGCCGACAAGAAGGCGAAGAGGAAGTAAGCCATGGGTAAGCCCTCCGCCCCCCGTGCGCTGCCCGAGAACGAGGCCAAGGCGGTGGCGCGCAACCTGCGCGTCTCCCCGCAGAAGCTGAACCTTCTCGCCCAGCTCATCCGCGGCAAGAAGGTCTCGACCGCGCTCGCCGACCTCGAGTTCTCGCGCAAGCGGATCTCGACCGATGTGCGCAAGTGCCTGCAGAGCGCGATCGCCAACGCCGAGAACAACCATGATCTCGACGTCGACGATCTGGTCGTCTCGCAGGCCTTCGTCGGCAAGGCGCTCGTCATGAAGCGCTTCCATGCCCGCGCCCGCGGCCGTGGCGCCCGCATCATGAAGCCCTTCGCCAACATCACGATCGTGGTGCGCGAAGTTCAGGCGGCCAAGGCCTGAGGAGAGAACGATGGGTCAGAAAATCAATCCGATCGGCCTTCGTCTCGGCATCAACCGGACCTGGGATTCGCGCTGGTTCGCCAACAAGGGCGAGTACGGCAAGCTGCTCCATGAGGACATGGCCATCCGCGCCGCCCTGATGAAGCTGCTGAAGCAGGCCGCCGTCTCGAAGATCATCATCGAGCGTCCGCACAAGAAGTGCCGCGTCACCATCCACTCGGCTCGTCCGGGCGTGGTGATCGGCAAGAAGGGCGCCGACATCGAGAAGCTGCGCAAGACGGTCTCGAAGCTGACGAACGCCGACGTGACGATCAACATCGTCGAGGTGCGCAAGCCCGAGATCGACGCGACCCTGGTCGCCGACTCGATCGCTCAGCAGCTCGAGCGCCGCGTCGCCTTCCGTCGCGCCATGAAGCGCGCCGTGCAGTCGGCGATGCGTCTCGGCGCCGAGGGCATCCGCATCAACTGCTCGGGCCGTCTGGGCGGCGCGGAAATCGCGCGCCTCGAATGGTACCGTGAGGGCCGCGTGCCGCTGCATACGCTGCGCGCCGACGTCGACTACGGCGTCGCCACCGCCTTCACGACCTATGGCACGTGCGGGATCAAGGTCTGGATCTTCAAGGGCGAGATCCTCGAACACGACCCGATGGCCCAGGACAAGCGCCTCTCGGACGAGGGCGGCCGCTCCGGTGGTGAGCGCCGCGAACGTCGCGAGCAGGCTGCGTAAGGCTGATCGAGAAGAGCCATGCTGCAACCAAAGCGCACTAAGTTCCGTAAGCAGTTCAAGGGACGCATTTCCGGCGTCGCCAAGGGCGGCACGGACCTCAACTTCGGCCAGTTCGGCCTGAAGGCCCAGGAGCCGGAGCGCGTCACGGCCCGCCAGATCGAGGCGGCCCGTCGTGCCATCACCCGCGCCATGAAGCGCGCGGGCCGAGTCTGGATCCGGATCTTCCCGGACGTGCCGGTCTCGAAGAAGCCGACCGAAGTCCGCATGGGTAAGGGCAAGGGTTCGCCCGAGTTCTGGGCGGCCAAGGTCAAGCCGGGCCGGATCATGTTCGAGCTCGACGGCGTGCCGGAGGATATCGCCCGCGAGGCGCTCCGTCTCGGCGCCGCCAAGCTGCCGATCAAGACCCGCTTCATCCAGCGCATCGCCGAGTAAGGAGGGCGACATGAAAGCTACGCAACGCCTGTCCGATCTCAAGGTGATGAGCACGGACCAGCTCCAGGACGAGCTTCTCAAGCTCAAGAAGGAGCAGTTCAACCTGCGTTTCCAGCGCGCCACCGGTCAGCTCGAGAACACCGCTCGGGTCACCCAGGTGCGCAAGGAAATCGCCCGCATCAAGACGCTGCAGCGGTCGAAGACCGCGGCAGTGAGCGCCTGAGGAGTTTCAATCATGCCGAAGCGCGTGCTGCAGGGCGTCGTCGTCAGTGACAAGCAAAACAAAACTGTTGTGGTCAAGGTCGAGCGGCGTTATACGCACCCGCTCCTCAAGAAGACGGTGCGCCGTTCGAAGAACTATCACGCCCATGACGAGGCGGGGTCGTTCAAGGTCGGTGACTCCGTTTGGATCGAGGAGTCGAAGCCCATTTCCAAGCTGAAAAGCTGGGTTGTGCTCGACAACGCTCCCAAGGCGTAAGTCGAATCATTGAGGCCAGGGGGCGATCGACCCCCGTCAGTCGTAGTCCGGGCTTAGGCACTCCGCCTTTGTCCGGAAACCGCGCTGATATGGAATGGAAGGATCAAGGCCATGATCCAGGTGCAGACGAATCTCGAGGTCGCCGACAATTCCGGCGCTCGCCGCGTGATGTGCATCAAGGTTCTCGGCGGCTCGAAGCGGCGTTATGCCCGCATCGGCGACATCATTGTGGTTTCGATCAAGGAAGCCATCCCGCGCGGCCGCGTGAAGAAGGGCGACGTCATGAAGGCGATCGTCGTGCGCACCGCCAAGGACATCAAGCGCGCCGATGGTTCGGTGATCCGCTTCGACCGCAATGCGGCCGTGCTGATCAACAACCAGAAGGAGCCGGTGGGCACCCGTATCTTCGGACCGGTTCCGCGCGAGCTGCGCGCCAAGAACCACATGAAGATCATTTCGCTCGCTCCCGAGGTGCTGTGATGGCTGCGAAAATCAAGAAGGGCGACAAGGTCGTCGTGCTCGCCGGCCGCGACAAGGGCAAGAACGGCGAAGTGCTCCAGGTCCTGCCGAAGGACGCTCGCGCCGTCGTGCGCGGCGTGAACCTGGTGAAGAAGCACACCAAGGCCACCGCCCAGTCCGAGGGCGGCATCATCAGCAAGGAAGCCACGATCGACCTGTCGAACCTGGCCGTTGCCGATCCGAAGGACGGCAAGCCGACCCGCGTCGGCTTCAAGGTGCTCGATGACGGCCGCAAGGTCCGTTTCGCCAAGCGTTCGGGGGATCTGATCGATGGCTGATACCCAGCAGGCGGCTCTCTCGCCGCGTTTGAAGAAGCATTACGAGGACGTCGTCCGTCCCGCGATGATCGCCGAGTTCGGCTACAAGAACGTCATGGAAGTGCCGACCCTCGAGAAGGTCGTCATCAACATGGGCGTGGGCGAAGCGACTGCCGACCGCAAGAAGGTCGACAACGCCGCCGGCGACCTTGCCATGATCGCCGGCCAGAAGCCGGTCATCACCAAGTCCCGCCTCGCCATCGCCGGCTTCAAGCTGCGCGAGAACATGGCGGTGGGCTGCAAGGTCACGCTGCGCAAGACCAAGATGTTCGAGTTCGTCGACCGGCTCGTCACCATTGCTCTTCCGCGGGTGCGCGACTTCCGTGGTCTCAACCCGAAGTCGTTCGACGGGCGCGGCAATTTCGCGCTCGGGATCAAGGAGCACATCGTGTTCCCCGAGATCAACTACGACAAGGTCGACCAGGTCTGGGGCATGGACGTGATCGTCTGCACGACTGCGAAGTCGGACGACGAGGCTCGCGCCCTGCTCAAGCACTTCAACTTCCCGTTCCGGCAGTGAGTCTTCGGGCTCATACGCGGAAACCAGGAGATATCGATGGCTAAGAAGAGCTCCGTCGAGAAGAACAACCACCGCAAGGCGCTCGTGAAGAAGTTCGCGGGCCGTCGGGCGCGCCTTCTCGCGATCGCCAATGACGAGAACCAGTCGATGGACGAGCGTTTCCTCGCTCGCCTGAAGCTGGCCGAACTGCCGCGCAATTCCGCCGGCATCCGCGTGCGCAACCGTTGCGAAGTCACCGGCCGCCCGCGCGCGTTCTATCGCAAGCTGAAGATGTCGCGCGTTGCTTTGCGCGAGCTCGGCAACAAGGGGCTGGTTCCCGGCCTCGTCAAGTCGAGCTGGTGAGGAGGTAGCATCATGGCGATCATCGATCCGCTTGGCGATATGCTGACCCGCATCCGCAATGCGCAGATGCGGCGCAAGTCGCGCGTCACGACCCCGGGCTCGAAGCTGCGCGCCCGCGTCCTCGACGTGCTGCAGTCGGAAGGCTACATCCGCGGCTATTCGACCACCGAGTTCGGCAACGGCCGTACCGAGTTCGACATCGAGCTGAAGTACCACGAGGGACAGCCGGTCATCCGGTCGATCTCGCGCGTGTCGAAGCCCGGCCGTCGCGTCTACTCCTCGGTCGAGACCATGCCGCGCGTGGCCGACGGCCTCGGCGTCACCATCGTCTCCACGCCCCGTGGCGTGATGTCCGATCATCTTGCCCGCGAGCAGAACGTGGGCGGCGAAGTGCTCTGCAAGGTCTTCTGACCTTTCAGGCCGCTGCTCAGGAGAGATTCAATGTCTCGTATCGGTAAGAAGCCCGTCTCGGTCCCCGCTGGCGTCACCGCCAACGTCTCGGGCCAGCTGGTCAAGGTCAAGGGCGCGAAGGGCGAGCTGTCCTTCGAGGTTCCCGAGGAGGTCTCGGTCGCCCTGGAGAACGGCGCCATCGCCGTCCAGCCGCGTTCGCAGACCAAGCGCGCCCGCGCGCTCTGGGGCACCTCGCGCGCCCGCATCAACAACCTGGTCGTCGGCACGACGGCCGGATTCGAGAAGAAGCTCGAGATCAACGGCGTCGGCTACAAGGCCGCGGTCGCCGGCAAGATCCTGAAGCTCTCGCTCGGTTACAGCCACGACATCGACTATCCGATCCCGGCCGGGGTCGCGATCGTCACGCCGAAGCCGACCGAGATCGTGATCTCCGGCATCGACAAGCAGGTCGTCGGTCAGACCGCCGCCGAGATCCGCGACTATCGCGGTCCCGAGCCCTACAAGGGCAAGGGCGTCAAGTACGCCGGCGAATTCATCTTCCGCAAGGAAGGCAAGAAGAAGTAAGGACGGCAGCCATGAGCAAGCAGACAGTTGCGACTGCGCGCCGCAAGGCCCGCGTCCGCCGCGCGATCAAGGCGGTGGCCAATGGCCGCGCCCGCCTGTCGGTGCACCGCACGGGCAAGCAGATCTATGCGCAGGTCATCGACGACACGAAGGGGCTGACGCTCGCTTCGGCCTCGTCGCTCGACAAGGACATCCGTGCCGACATCAAGTCGGGTGCGAATGTTGAGGCCGCGGCGAAGATCGGCAAGATCCTTGCCGAGCGCGCCGTCAAGGCCGGCGTCAAGGAGGTCGTGTTCGACCGCGGCGCCTATATGTACCATGGCCGCGTCAAGGCGCTGGCCGAGGCCGCTCGCGAAGGCGGGCTGAGCTTCTGATTGGTTGACTACCGCGGGATGCGGGAGGCCTCACGGGCTTCCCGCATGTCGCATTTGGGAAGCCGCTCCATTCCGGAGCGCTCGAGCGAGCGGCGGGCCACGATCGGTACCGTCCGCGCAAGTAAGAGGAAGACATGGCGAGAGAACCTCGTGACCGCGATCGCGAAGAGCGCGATTCGGAATTCGTGGACCGGCTGGTCCACATCAACCGCGTCGCCAAGGTGGTGAAGGGCGGCCGTCGCTTCGGCTTTGCTGCCCTCGTCGTCGTCGGCGACCAGAAGGGCCGCGTCGGCTTCGGCCACGGCAAGGCCCGTGAAGTTCCCGAGGCGATCCGCAAGGCGACGGAAGCCGCCAAGCGCGGCCTCGTCCGCATCCCGCTGCGCGAAGGCCGCACGCTCCATCACGACGTCCAGGGCCGCCATGGCGCCGGCAAGGTCGTGCTGCGCGCTGCCCCGGCCGGTACCGGCATCATCGCCGGCGGCCCGATGCGCGCCGTCTTCGAGGCGGTCGGCATGCAGGACGTGGTTTCGAAGTCGCTCGGCTCGTCGAACCCGTACAACCTCGTGCGCGCCACCTTCGATGCGCTGAAGAACGAGGATTCGCCGCGCAGCGTCGCCGCGCGTCGCTCGCTCAAGGTTTCGGCCCTGCAGACCCGCCGCCGCGATGCTGGCGCGGATGCCGGCGCGGACGCGTGAGGAGGGCTCGATGGCAAAGGCTGAGAAGACCTTCACCGTCGAGCAGATCGGTTCGCCGATCCGCCGCGACGCCTCGCAGCGCCAGACCCTGATCGGTCTCGGCCTGAACAAGATCCGCCGCCAATCGACCCTGCAGGACACGCCGGCTGCGCGTGGCATGGTCGAGAAGGTCAAGCACCTCGTCCGCGTCGTCGACGCGAAGTGAGGAGGGCGCACCATGAAACTCACTGATATTCGTGACAACGAAGGCGCGACCAAGTCGCGCATCCGCGTCGGCCGCGGCATCGGCTCCGGCAAGGGCAAGACCGGCGGGCGTGGCGTCAAGGGCCAGAAGGCTCGCGCCGGCGTGGCGGTCAAGGGCTTCGAAGGCGGCCAGATGCCGCTCTATCGGCGCCTGCCGAAGCGTGGCTTCCACAACCTGTTCGCCAAGGATCTGAACGAGGTCAATCTCGGTCGCATCCAGCAGGCGGTCGAAGCCGGGAAGCTCGATGCCAAGGGTGCCGTGACGGTCGAGGCGCTGGTCGCCGCCGGCGTCATCACCCGGCAGGCCAAGGACGGCGTCAAGATCCTCGGCGTCGGCGAGCTCAAGGCGAAGCTCGCCTTCGAGGTCGCCGGTGCGTCGAAGTCGGCCGTCGAGGCGATCGAGAAGGCTGGCGGCACGGTCAAGATCCTGGCGGCTGCCGCTTCACAGGCGTGACTTCCACGCTTACATGACTAACGCGAGCGGCGGCCGGGCCCGAAGCCTTGGCCGCCGTTCGACTGTCTGGCGCATGTTCCGTTCGACCGGTCCCGGTTGAGCGATCAGAATGGGCGCTGCGACAGAATCCCTGGGCATGTTCTCTTCGCAAAAGTGGTACCCACCTTTGTGGAACAGGCCCTCGACCAGAGAATCACCCAAGGACCGGACGCATGGCATCGGCGGCTGAACAGCTTGCGGCAAACCTGAACTTCGGCGCGCTGGCCAAGGCCGACGAGCTGAAGAAGCGGATCTGGTTCACGCTGGGGGCGCTGATCGTCTACCGGCTCGGCACCTATATCCCGCTGCCCGGTATGAACCCGGATGCGGTCGCCGACCTGTTCAAGCAGACCCAGACGGGCGTGCTCGGCCTGTTCAATATGTTCTCCGGCGGTGCGGTCGGCCGGCTCGCGATCTTCGCGCTGGCGATCATGCCGTACATCTCGGCTTCGATCATCATCCAGCTGCTCTCCAGCGTTGTCCCGACCTTCGAGACGCTGAAGAAGGAAGGCGAGGCGGGCCGCAAGATTCTCAACCAGTACACGCGCTACCTGACGCTGGTGCTGGCGCTGTTCCAGGCCTGGGGCATCGGCGTGGGTCTTCAAGGCTCGGGTAATCTCGTGCTCGAACCCGGGCCGTTCTTCCTGATCTCGACCACCATCACGCTGGTCGGCGGCACCATGTTCCTGCTCTGGCTCGGCGAGCAGATCACCAGCCGCGGTATCGGCAACGGCACGTCGATGATCATCTTCGCCGGCATCATCGCCGAGTTCCCGGCCCAGCTGGCTCAGACCCTCGAGCTCGGCCGCCAGGGCGCGATCTCGACCGGCCTGCTGTTGCTCGTCATGGTGATGGCGGTCTGCGTCATCGCCTTCGTGGTCTTCGTCGAGCGCGCCCAGCGCCGCCTCCTGATCAACTACCCCAAGCGCCAGGTCGGCAACCGCATGTATGAGGGCCAGACCTCGTTCCTGCCGCTGAAGCTCAACACCGCCGGCGTGATCCCGCCGATCTTCGCCTCCTCGCTGCTGCTGCTGCCGACCACGATCGCCAGCTTCTCGCAGGCTTCGGGCGGCACCGGCATCCTGTCGACGATGGCGACCTATCTCGCGCATGGCCGGCCGCTGTTCATGTTCCTCTATGCGGCGCTGATCATCTTCTTCTGCTTCTTCTACACCGCGATCGTGTTCAATCCGGTCGAGACGGCGGACAACCTCAAGAAGCATGGCGGCTTCATGCCCGGCATCCGCCCGGGCGAGCGCACCGCCGAGCATATCGACCGGGTGCTGACCCGGATCACCGTGCTGGGCGCCGCCTATTTGACTATCGTCTGCTTGATCCCGGAGTTCATGATCACCTATGCCCAGATTCCGATCATCCTGCTCGGCGGCACCTCGCTGCTGATCGTGGTGACGACGACGATGGACACGGTCGCTCAGGTCCATGGTCATCTCCTGGCCCATCAGTATGAGGGGCTGGTCAAGAAGGCGAAGTTGAGGGGGGCAAGGCGCTGATGAGGCTGATTTTCCTGGGGCCGCCGGGGGCGGGTAAAGGCACTCAGGCGACACGGATCGTCGCGAAGCACGGCATTCCGCAACTTTCGACCGGCGATATGCTGCGCGCCGCCGTGGCGGCCGGCACCCCGGTCGGCCTCAAGGCGAAGGCGGTGATGGATGCTGGCGGGCTGGTCTCGGACGAGATCGTCATCGGCATCGTCGCCGACCGCATCGAAGAAGCCGATGCGAAGAAGGGCTTCATCCTAGACGGTTTCCCGCGCACGCTGGCGCAAGCCGAGGCGCTCGACTCGATGCTGGCCGGCAAGGGGCTGAAGCTCGACAAGGTGCTGGAGCTCCGCGTCGACCAGAGCAAGCTGGTCGACCGGATCGTGCGTCGCGCCGAGGAGGCCAAGGCCGCCGGCCAGCCGGTGCGCAAGGACGACGACCCGGAGGTCTTCAAGACCCGGCTCGAAGCCTATAACCGCGATACCGCGATCGTCGCGCCCTATTACGACAAGCGTGGCCAGCTCACCCCGATCGACGGTATGCAGCCGATCGAGCAGGTTGCGACTGCGATCGACCAGGCGCTGGCCGGCTGATCGCCAGCCCGATTGATCATTCAGAGGCCGCGCGGTTCTCGCCGCGCGGCTTTTTCTTGCGATGGAGCGTACCAATGGCCGATGGCGACGACGACTATGTCTATGACGAGGCGACCGGCGAATGGCGCCCGGCCTCGGAGCTGGCGGCCGCTGCGGCGCAGCGGCCCGAGGTCCGCGATGCCTCCGGCAACATCCTGGCCGACGGCGATGCGGTGACGCTGATCAAGGACCTCAAGGTCAAGGGCGCCAACCAGACCCTGAAGCAGGGCACGCTGATCCGCTCGATCCGGCTGACGGACAATCCCGAGGAGATCGACTGCCGGCACGAGAGCATCAAGGGGCTGGTGCTGCGCACGGAATTCGTGCGCAAGCGGTGAGCCGAACAGCGGCGGGGGCGAGCGTTAAAGGTTACGCTCGGAAGCCGGCGGCGGATCGTCGATCTCGGTGGAAGCCTCTTCGAGTGGCTCCAGACTTGCGAGCAGATCGGACAGGCCCCGTTTCGCCAGCGGCTCGATGACAAGGCGGTCACCGTCGCGACGGATCGACGCCTCGTCGCCGGGAAGCTCGAATTCGACGGGGATGCGAACGGTTTGATTGCCGCCATCGCGGAACAATCTGACATGCCGGGTCTCGTTCATTGGCCCCTCCGGCGTTGTTTGTCATTTGCCCCTATACGGACCTCAACAAGCTATAGCACCCGGCTTTTACCCGGAGCCATGCCGTCATCCTGGACAAGCGGCGAGGCCGCGCAGCTCCGGGATCCATCCTAGGGCTCCGAAACTTTACGATGGATCCCGGGCCGAGCTTCGCTCGCCCAGGATGACAACCGTGGTTCCAGTGGAAGTCGGCACACGCTCCAGACGTGTCAGCAGGCGTCTGGCGAGAGCCTTGGCGCAACGGGAAGCTCCTGTGAGCATCATCGCAGCCCACCGATCGTGAGATCTGAAGCCCTGGCGTTCCAAACCCGCCGAGTTGTGGCATCCTGTAGCCTGGAAGAGCGGGCGGGCTGGCCGTGCAGGTCGATCCTTCGGATGTCCATCAGACGCTCGAATACTGGCTGGACGCGGAATTCGCGAGCTGGCTGCCGATCGGCTTGCTGACCCTCTTCTGCGGCCTTTTCATCTTCGCGATGGAGATTCCCCACTGGCCGCGTCCGGGCGAGACCTTCGGCGCATCCGCGGCGATCCTCGTCGGCATCGGCCTCTTGGTCTTCGCGCTGCGGAGACGGTTCCGGCGGGGCAAGCCGGTCTATGTGCTGTCTCCGGACGGGGTGCACATACGCTGGTCGTCATCGCGCAAGGAGGGCTTCATCCCCTGGCGCGAGATCAGGGGTATCGACACGATCGATATCGTGGTCTGGCACTGGCTGGCGCGCTATCCGCGGAATCTGCACTACAACGATGTCAGCGTGGTGCTGGTCACCAAGCAGTTCTACTGGGCGAACCTGCACATCAAGTCGCTGTTCCAACGCGGGCCATATTGGCACCAGACGGCCTTCATCGCGAAGGGCGACGTGGTCCAGTGCGCCTTGCATGCGGAATTCGTCGCCGTCGAGCCGCAAGTGCTGCGCGCCGCGGTCGAGCTGCGCTGGCGGGCCTTCGGCGGAGAACCTGACAGGCCGAGGCCGAGCGTGCCGGTGGTCTATGCCGCGCGCCGGCCGGATGCGACCGAGGCGCAGGCTGTGGCCGGCCGGAAGGTGGTCGCGGCGGGCGGGACGCCACGACCGTTCTCGGCCTGGGATACGATCAAGATCGTGCTGCCGCTGATCGGCATCGTCGTTGCCGGCAGCAACCTCGCCGGAATCTGGTCGACCGAGGGGCAAGTCACGGCTCTTGCGAAAAAGCGGGAATGGCAGGAATGGAACGCCCGCTACCACCGGGAGCGGCGGGAGCTCGACGAGAAGCAGCAGAAGCAGCGCGAGGAGATCGACGAGGCGATGCGGCGCGCTTTCATAAAGCCTTACTGATCGGCAGCCCGTGCGCATTTGCGCCAGCGCAGGCGCGGTTTCGCGCGCCGCGGTTGCAATTGACACATCTCCTCCCGCCGATTGAACTCGGCCCCAGGCCCATGATGGCCAAGACATGGCGGCGGCAGCCGACGGCCGGTGGCATCAGCCATCGCCGGCTGGCCGACCGGCCGGAAACCGGGAGGACGGCATGAAACGGGTTGCTTGCCTTGTGGCGGCGGCGCTGCTGGCGACGGCATCGAGCGTGCGTGCGCAGGACGCGGTCAAGATCGGCATCCTCAACGACCAGTCGGGCAATTATGCCGAATTCGGTGGGCTCGGCTCTGTCGAGGCGGCCAAGCTCGCGATCGAGGATTTCGGCGGCTCGGTGCTGGGCAAGCCGATCGAGATCGTCTCGGGCGACCACCAGAACAAGCCGGACGTCGCCGCCGGCCTGGCGCGGCGCTGGTACGATGTCGACGGCGTCACCGCCATCGCCGACCTGACCAATTCCGCGGTCGCGCTCGCGGTCGCCGGCATCGCCAAGGAAAAGCAGAAGGTCGCGCTCTACAACGGGCCGGCGACGACACGGCTGTTCAATGAGGACTGCTCGGCGACGGGCTTCATGTGGACCTTCGACACGGCGACCTCGGCCAAGGGCACGGCGCTGTCGATCCTGCGCGAGGGCGGGGACACATGGTACATCATCGCCGCCGACTACGCCTTCGGCCATCAGCTCACCGCCGATATCGAGGCGATCGTCGCGGCCAATAAGGGCAAGACGCTGGGCACGGTGCGCGCGCCGCTGTCGACGCCGGACTTCTCCTCCTTCCTGCTGCAGGCGCAGGCCTCCAAGGCCAAGATCGTGGCGTTCGCCAATGCCGGCACCGACACGATCAACTCGATCAAGCAGGCCGGCGAGTTCGGCCTGGTCGATGGCGGCCAGAAGCTCGCCGCCATGGTCGTGGTGCTGAGCGACGTGCATGGCCTCGGCCTCGACAAGGCCAAGGGGCTGATCACCACCACCGCCTATTACCACGACGCCGACAAGCCGAGCCGCGACTGGGCCGACCGCTACATGGCGCGGACCAAGAAGATGCCGGGCATGATCCAGGCCAGCGTCTATTCCTCGGTGCTGCATTATCTCAAGGCGGTGAAGGCGGCCGGCTCGGCGGCGGGACCTGCGGTGGCGGCCAAGATGAAGGAGCTACCGGTCGAGGACTTCTATGCGCCCGGCGCCAAGATCCGCGAAGACGGTCGCCTGATGAACGACATGCTGCTGGTCGAGGCCAAGGCGCCCTCCGAATCGAAGGCGCCGTGGGACTATTTCAAGGTGGTCCGCAAGATCCCGGCTGCCGAGATCATTGCGCCACTGTCGGAGAGCAAGTGCCCGTTGGTGAAGAAGTAGGAGAATTCTCCCGGATCGAAGTCGGCTGTCGCGGCTTCGACACTTTGAGTTGCTTATCTCGGGCAAGCCTGAGATGAGTGGGAGAAGGGAAGGCGGCCTTGCCGGTCTTGGCATGTTTCTTGGGTGCGACGGGTTGACTCGTTGCGCTCAACCCGTTAACGACCCGCCATCCGGTTTCAGATGAGCGATGCCGATGCCTTCGGGAGAAGGGACGGCGTCGCGTTTGCGTATGGATCGGGTTCAACGCTCCGCAAGGGCCGGCCTCCACCGGACGCGGAGTTATCGTCATTGCCGTAACGCTCGGCGTTGCGGCCCGATGGAGAGGTGAAGAACATGGCTCGTATCGCGGGCGTCAACATTCCGACTGGCAAGCGCGTCGTCATCGGTCTGCAGTACATTCACGGCATCGGCGCCCACAAGGCCAAGGAGATCTGCGAGAAGGTCGGCATCGCCGCCGAGCGCCGGGTCAACCAACTGACCGACGCCGAGGTCCTGCAGATTCGCGAGACGATCGACCGCGACTATCTCGTCGAGGGCGATCTGCGCCGCGAAGTCTCGATGAACATCAAGCGCCTGATGGACCTCGGCTGCTATCGCGGCCTGCGTCATCGCCGCTCGCTGCCGGTGCGCGGCCAGCGCACCCACACCAACGCCCGCACCCGTAAGGGCAAGGCGAAGCCGATCGCCGGCAAGAAGAAGTGAGTTTCGGCGGGCCGGGCAACCGGTCCGCTGCAATGGCCGCCTGATCCCTCTCGGAGCAGGCGGCGTCCCCAGCGCCTGGCATCACGGGCGCGCCTGAAGGATGGAAGAAAGAGACTATGGCCAAGGAAGCCCAACGCGTCCGTCGTCGCGAACGCAAGAACATCGTTTCCGGCGTCGCGCATGTGAACGCCTCGTTCAACAACACCATGATCACCATCACCGACGCGCAGGGCAACACGATCTCGTGGTCGTCCGCCGGCACGATGGGTTTCAAGGGTTCGCGCAAGTCGACCCCCTATGCCGCTCAGGTCGCGGCTGAGGACGCTGCCCGCAAGGCTGCCGAGCATGGCATGCGCACCCTTGAGGTCGAGGTCACCGGTCCGGGTTCGGGCCGCGAGTCGGCGCTGCGCGCGCTGCAGGCCGCCGGCTTCACCGTCACCTCGATCCGCGACGTGACGCCGATCCCGCACAATGGCTGCCGGCCGCGCAAGCGCCGCCGCGTCTGACGCCACGCCGGATCGAAGCGGCGTCCGCAGGGGCGGACGCCGGTACGGGGCGGCCCGCCGCCGCCATTATTGAAGCACCAGGAGTGCGGTCGTGATCAGCAAGAACTGGCAGGATCTGTCCAAGCCGAACAAGCTCGAAGTCAAGGTCGGAGACGACCCGAAGCGTCTGGCCACCGTGATCGCGCGTCCGCTCGAGCGCGGCTTCGGCATGACGCTCGGCAATGCGCTGCGTCGCGTGCTGCTCTCCTCGCTTCAGGGCGCTGCCGTCACCGCCGTCCAGATCGACGGCGTACTGCATGAGTTCTCCTCGATCCCGGGCGTTCGCGAGGACGTCACCGACATCGTCCTGAACATCAAGGCGATTGCCATCAAGATGCAGGGCGAGGGTCCCAAGCGCATGACCCTGCGCAAGACCGGCCCGGGCGTCGTCACCGCCGGCGACATCAACACCATCGGCGACGTCTCGATCCTCAATCCCGAGCTCGTGCTCTGCACGCTCGACGATGGGGCCGAGATTCGCATGGAGTTCACGGTCAACACCGGCAAGGGCTATGTCCCCTCCGAGCAGAACCGTCCCGAGGACGCGCCGATCGGCCTGATCCCGGTCGACAGCCTCTACTCGCCGGTCAAGAAGGTCTCCTATCGCGTCGAGAACACCCGCGAGGGCCAGAACCTCGACCGCGACATGCTGACCATGCAGATCGAGACCAACGGCTCGGTCACCCCCGAGGATGCGCTGGCGCTCGCCGCCCGCATCCTGCAGGACCAGCTTGCCGTCTTCATCACCTTCGAAGAGCCGCGCAAGGAAGAGGCCGTCTCGACCGCGCCGCAGCTGCCGTTCAACCCGGCTCTGCTCAAGAAGGTCGACGAGCTCGAGCTGTCGGTCCGCTCGGCGAACTGCCTGAAGAACGACAACATCGTCTATATCGGCGACCTCATCCAGAAGTCGGAAGGCGAGATGCTGCGCACCCCGAACTTCGGCCGCAAGTCGCTGAACGAGATCAAGGAAGTGCTCGCCACTATGGGCCTCCATCTCGGCATGGACGTGCAGGGCTGGCCGCCGGAGAACATCGAAGAGCTGGCGAAGCGCTTCGAAGAGCATTACTGAGACCCCGGCGCGGGGCAAACCCGCGCCATTCCCCGCCCGGCGTCAGATGCGTCGGAGCATAAAGGACGGCCGTTCCGTGGCACGGCGGCCGTAAGCAACGAAGGAGCCAAACATGCGTCACGGTTTCCGCGGTCGTCGTTTCAACCGCACGGCCGAGCATCGCCAGGCGATGTTCGCCAACATGGCCCAGGCCCTGATCAAGCACGAGCAGATCACCACCACGCTGCCGAAGGCCAAGGACCTGCGTCCGGTCGTCGAGAAGCTGGTCACGCTCGGCAAGCGCGGCGACCTGCACGCCCGCCGCCAGGCGATCGCGCAGATCAAGGACGTCGCTTTGGTCGGCAAGCTCTTCGCGGTCCTCGGCCCGCGCTACAAGGAGCGCAATGGCGGCTATCTGCGTATCATGAAGGCCGGCTTCCGCTTCGGCGACAACGCCCCGCTCGCCGTGATCGAGTTCGTCGATCGCGATGTCGACGCCAAGGGCAAGGATTCCGGCCCGGTCTTCACGGCGGATGACGAGCAGGCGGCCTGAGTCTTTCAGGCAGCAAGCATTTCGGAAAGGGCGGTCCTCGGGCCGCCCTTTTTTTGTTCGCCGGGCCTGACGTGCCGGGGCTTCGACGTCTATACGCATACGGGTGGATGCGAGCCTGGATATCCTGATGCGAGAGAGCCGTTTTGCCGCCTATGTTGACGCGGCTCGCAATGGGAAGAACGCGCTGTGGCGCATCCTCCTCTCGGTCGCGATGGTCGCCGTCATTTGGTTCGCCGGATCGTTTGCCTTCGTCTATGGCGCGGCGGTCTTCATCTTGGTCCGCGACGGGACACGGCCGGAGAGCTTCGGAGGTGTCCTCGCGCTCATCGACCTGACGGAACTGACCGGCGACCGGATCTGGCCCTTCGTCATGCTGCTGTCGATCGCGCCGCTCTGGCTCGCCGTCTGGCTGGTCGTGAAGGTCGTCCACCGGCGGCCGCTGCGCGGCGTGCTCGGCATAGAGGGGCGCCTGTACTGGCCGGACTTCGCCAGAAGTGCGCTCGTCACGCTGGTCGTCGGCTTCGTGATCGGGCCGATCGCTTTGCTCATCGATCCGACCATCGTCCGCGGCAGTGCCAGCCTGTCCAGCTGGCTGGCGGCGGCGCCTCTGCTCCTCGTCATCCTGTCCCTGCAAACCTCAGCCGAAGAGCTGGTGTTTCGCGGCTACCTCCATCAGGCGCTGGCGGCGCGCTTCGCGACGCCGATCATCTGGTTCGCCATGCCGACGCTGCTGTTCACAGCGATGCATTGGCAAAGCCAGGCTTCGATGGCGATGAACCTGGCGAGCATCTTCGTCATCCTCGGCTTCTCGCTGAGCATGAGCTGGCTTCTGATGGCGAGCGGCAATCTGGCAGCGGCGATGGGCGCGCATTTCGCCAATAATATCGGCGCTGTCATGCTGTTCTCCTACCAGCCGGACCTCGGCCGCGCCGCATTGTTCATGGGGCGCTCGATCTTCGATCAAGGCTGGACGCAGACGCAGGCGGTGATGTTCGCGCTGTATGGTGTTCTGGTCATCGCCGTGGCGCAGGTCCTGCTCCTGCACCGGGCCTCACCCGTACGGCTGCGATCGTTGCCATAGCGGCGTAGGCACCCGCGATTGCTGCGGGAAATTGTTGCTCCCGCTCGCGCTTTTCGCTGCGTCAGGCCGATGCTAGCGTCACCTCAAACCGGGCAAGGCGGTGCAATGCCGCTTCGGAAACACGCCTGGTGTCGAGGGAGATGTTTCGCATGAAGCGCGCTGCGCTGGCCCTTCTGGCCGCCATTGCCGCCCTGCCGGCGCAGGCCCAGGACAAGTATCCGTCGAAGCCGATCAACATGTTGGTGCCGTTCGCGGCCGGCGGCTCCTCCGACGTGATCGCGCGTCTCGTCGGCGAGGAGATGGCGCAGGTTCTCGGCCAGCGCATCGTGATGGAGAACATGGGCGGGGCGGGCGGCGCGACAGCGCTGACGCGCGCGGCAAGGGCCGAGCCCGACGGCTACACCATCGTGATCGGCAACAGCGGCACCAATGCCGCCTCCTACACGATCTACAACGACCTGAAATACACCCCGGCCGATTTCGTGCCGGTCGGCCTCGTCGCCAAGACCTCGCCGATGATCGCGCTGAAGCTCGACTTCCCGGCCAAGGATCTCAAGGAGTTTCTCGCCTACGCCAAGGCGAATCCCGGCAAGATCAGCCTCGGCCATGCCGGCGTCGGCTCCTCGAACTATCTGATCTGCCGCAACTTCCTGAAGGCGTCCGGCCTCGACGTGGCGCTGGTGAGCTATCGCGGCGCGGGCCCGGCGCTGAACGACCTGATGGGTGGGCAGATCGACGGCGTCTGCGATGCCGCAACCTCGCTCTCCGGCGCCGTCCAGGGCAACAAGGTCAAGGCGCTGGTGGTAGCGACGCCGCAGCGCCTGCCGAGCCTGCCCGATGTGCCGACCTCGGCGGAAGCCGGCCTGCCGGTCTTCCAGGCCCAGGGCTGGAACGCGATCTTCGCGCCAAAGGGCACGCCGCAGCCGGTGATCGATCGCCTGAACCAGGCGCTGCGCACGGCCCTCGCCAGCGAGAAGCTGCATGCGCGCTTCAAGGAACTCTCCTCGGTGCTGCCCGAGAAGGAGGAGATGTCGCCGGAGTTCGTCGCCAGGATGGTTCCGGCCGAGATCGAGAAGTACAAGGTGCTGCTCAGCGACGCCAAATAAGCGCGCAGGCTGGCGCAAAGCCGCCACGATTCCCATCTCTAGGTTCGGCGAGCCGGTGCCGCGCCGGCTTCGGTGCGTTCGGCGCTCGGCATTTGCCGCCGCGCAGGTTTCCGCTATCGCGTAGCTTGCAGCGCTTTATCGACTCACGTCCCAAGCGGGAGATATTCATGGTTCAATCCAGCGTCCGAGGCCTGCGGCCCACAATGATGGCGGCGTGCCTGATGCTGTTGCCGGCAGGCGCCGCGCTCGCGCAGACCCGGCAGGTGCCCGAGGCGCGCCAGCAGATCACGCTGTCCTTCGCGCCCGTTGTGCAGAAGACGGCGCCCTCGGTCGTCAACGTCTATGGGGCACGGGTCGAGCGGCGGCCGCAGAACCCGTTCATGGACGATCCGTTCTTCCGCCGCTTCTTCGGCGATGGTGGCTTCGGCCTGCCGCGCGAGCAGGTGCAGCGCTCGCTCGGCTCGGGCGTGATCGTCGATGCCGCCGGGCTCGTCGTCACCAACAACCACGTCATCGAGGGCATGACCGAGGTCAAGGTGGCGCTGGCCGACAAGCGCGAATACGAGGCGACGATCCTGCTGCGCGACCCGCGTACCGATCTTGCCGTGCTCAAGCTCAAGGGCGCCAAGGAACTCGCCGCCATCGAGCTCGGCGAGTCCGACGCGCTGCAGATCGGCGATCTCGTCCTGGCGATCGGCAACCCCTTCGGCGTCGGCCAGACGGTGACGCAGGGCATCGTCTCGGCGCTGGCCCGCACCCAGGTCGGCGTCGGCGACGCCCAGTCCTTCATCCAGACCGACGCCGCGATCAATCCCGGCAATTCCGGCGGCGCGCTGGTCGACATGCAGGGCCGGCTCACCGGCATCAACACCGCGATCTTCTCGAAGTCCGGCGGCAGCGTCGGCATTGGCTTCGCCATTCCCTCGGCCATGGTCCGCGTCGTCGTCGACAGCGCCAAGACTGGTGCGACGACGGTACGCCGGGCCTGGTTCGGGGCGCGGCTGCAGGCGCTGACCCAGGACGTTGCCGACGGGCTCGGGCTCGATCGGCCGGCCGGCTCGGTGGTCGCGAGCGTGGTCGATGCGGGGCCTGCGGCGGAAGGCGGCCTCAAGCGCTCGGACGTGATCCTCGCCGTCGACGGCATCGGCGTCGATGATCCCGAGAGCTTCGGCTACCGCTTCGCGACGCGGCCGATCGGCGGCACGACGCAGCTCACCGTGCTGCGCGGCGGCAAGCGCATCACCATCCCCGTCAAGCTGCGGCCGGCGCCGGAGACGCGCCCGCGCGAGCCGGTCAAGGTCGCTGGCCGCTCGCCCTTCACCGGGTTGACGGTGCTGAACCTCTCGCCCGCCGTCGCCGAGGAACTCTCGATCGACCTCTCGACCGAGGGCGTCGTCGTCGGCGAGATCGAGGAGGGCAGCCCGGCCGCTCGCGTCGGCTTCCAGAAGGGCGATCTCATCCTGGCGATCAATGGCGAGCGCATCGCCGCCTCGCGCGAGATCGAGCTGGCGACGCGCGAGCGCAAGCGCTCCTGGGAGGTGACGATCTCGCGTGGCGGCCAGACGGTGACCTCGACGTTCGGCGGGTGAGGGGGCTGGACATGGCCGTCATTCTCGGGCGAAGCGAAGCGCAGACCCGAGAATCTCGTGACCAGATAGCTGGTTTCCGAGATGCTCGGGTCAAGCCCGAGCATGACGACCGATTGCCATGACCGACCTCTTCTCAGCATCCGGCCTCGACAAGTCCGGCCCGCGCCCGCTCGCCGACCGGGTGCGGCCGACGACGCTCGGCGAGGTCGCGGGCCAGGACCACCTGACCGGCGAGGACGGGGTCCTGAGCCGGCTGATCGCCTCCGGCTCGCTCGGCAGCCTGATCTTCTGGGGGCCGCCCGGCACCGGTAAGACGACCGTCGCACGTCTGCTGGCGGGGGTGACCGATCTCGGTTTCGAGCAGATCAGCGCGATCTTCTCGGGGGTCGCCGACCTGAAGAAGGTCTTCGACGCCGCCCGCGGCCGCCGGCTCGGCGGCCGGGGTACCTTGCTGTTCGTCGACGAGATCCACCGCTTCAACCGGGCCCAGCAGGACGCCTTCCTGCCGGTGATGGAGGACGGCACGATCACGCTGGTCGGCGCCACCACCGAGAACCCGTCCTTCGCGCTCAACGCGGCGCTGCTCTCGCGAGCCCGCGTCCTGACATTCAAGGCGCTCGACGAGGGCGCGCTGCTCTTCATGCTCGGCCGGGCCGAGGCGCTGGAGAACCGCAAACTGCCGCTGACGCCGGAGGCGCGGCTCGCGCTGGCGCGCTTCGCCGATGGCGACGGGCGGGCGGTGTTGACGCTCGCCGAGGAGACCTGGCGCGCCGCCAAGCCGGGCGAGATATTCGACGAGGCCGGCCTTTCGGAGGTGATCCAGCGCCGCGCGCCGATCTACGACAAGGCGCAGGACGGCCACTACAATCTGATCTCGGCGCTGCACAAGACGATCCGCGGCTCCGATCCCGATGCGGCGCTCTACTACTTCGCCCGCATGCTCGATGCCGGCGAGGATCCGCGCTTCCTGGCGCGGCGCCTTGTCCGCATGGCGGTCGAGGATATCGGCCTCGCCGACCCGCAGGCGCTGGTGCACGCCCGCGCTGCGGCCGAGACCTATGAGCAGCTCGGCTCGCCCGAGGGCGAGCTCGCCCTCGCCAATACGGTGATCTATCTCGCCACCGCGCCGAAATCGAACGCGGCCTACGTCGCCTACAAGGCGGCGATGCGCACCGCCAAGCAGGCGGGCTCGCTGACGCCACCCAAGACCATCCTGAACGCCCCGACCAAGCTGATGAAGGAAGAGGGCTACGGCGCCGACTACGCCTATGACCATGACGCGCCCGACGCCTTCTCCGGCCAGAACTACTGGCCGGATGCGCTCGGCCGCCAGCTTTTCTACGATCCGCCGGAGCGCGGCTTCGAACGCGAGATCAGGAAGCGGTTGGAGTACTGGGAGAAGCTGCGGCAGGAGCGCGGGGAGTAGGGCCCGCTCGCCCTCGCCGTCATGCTCGGGCTTGACCCGAGCATCTCTTGCCGCATGAGGTGCCAGCCAGTGCCTTCTCGTCACAAGATTCTCGGGTCTGCGCTTCGCTTTGCCCGAGAATGACGCGCTCATGCGGCCGACGCGTTCGCTTCAAAAGCTGCGCTCAATAAAGACCTGTGTCGAGATCTGCCGCCCTGCCAACCCCGCCGCGATGTCGCGGCCGGTGAGCGCGATCCTCGCCCAGGCGACCGAGCTCTCGATGCCGGCCTTGAAGCCCTCGACCGGGGTCCAGACCAGATTGGCGGCGAAGCGGTCGATCCTGACCTCGCCGCGGATCTGGTTGGCGAGCAGCGGCACTGCGAGCCAGTAGCGGCTGAGATAGACGTTGCTGGCGAGCTCGTCGGTCCATTCGAAGCGGCCGGAGACGACGGCCGAGAAGCCGCGCGTGGCGTCGCTCGCCAGCAGCACGCGGTTGACGATGCGGGCATCGAGCACCGAGCCGATATAGGGCGCGCCGTCGATCGCGCCCGCGATCTGGCCGGTCAGGCTCCAGCCATGGCCGAGGGCCTCGCCCTCATAGGTCGCGCCGATGATGCCTGCACGGCCGAAGCGTCTGGGCGTGCCGGGAATCTCGCGCAGGGCGAGGGCGCCATGGATGGTCCAGCCGCCCTGCTCATAGACGAGGCGGCCGACCGCATCCGGGAACCGCCGTCCGGTCTGGACCGGTGCGGTCGAGGAGGTGTTGCCGAGCGCTGGGTCCTCGAGGGCGAGCGTCGCCGTCCAGCTCTCGGTCAGCGGCAGTTCCAGCGCGATGATGCCGACGGTGCGTGAAGGCACGCGCGCCGAGAAGATGAACTCGTCGCCGGTCCAGAAGGCGAAGCGCGAGGAATCGAGGCCGAAGGTCCAGGGGCCGATCAGGATGGTCGCCTCGTCGATCGAAGGATCGCTGGCGCCGTCGACCGGGCTGTAAAGCGTGAAGCCGAAGGCGGTGCCGACCCGCAGGCCCGAGGCGAGCTCGTGCGAGGTCGCGATGCGGAAGGCGGCGCTGACCGGGAAGGAGGTCGTGGCGGAGGGAGCCGGCGGGCCGTTGCGCGAGGCGCGGAAGGAATCGCGCTGCATGCCGGCGCTGACCGTGCCGGTGATCGAGAGGCAGGTCGCCGACCCCGGCAGGACGAGGCCACGCTCCGGCGGGTCCTCGTCCTCGTCGTCGTCATCATCGTCGCTGTCGTCGTCCGCCTCGTCCTTGTCGGCGGCGGCTGGCGTGTTGGCGAAGAGCGGCGGGGTCTCGGGAAGCGTGATGGTGCAGGCGCGGGCGAAGCTTGGGGCTTGCGCCGGGCGCGACGGCAGGCGCGGCGATGCGGCGAAGGCGGTCTGCGAGAGGAGCGCGAGGCTAAGGCCGGCAGGCAGGATCGCGCGCCAAACCGCGCCGATGTGCTGACCTCCCGATTCAGAATCGCATGCCATCGGCGCGATGATCACCCTCTGCGCTCCGGCGTTTCTGCCGGTCGCGGCGGTGGCAAGTCAATCGCGCGCCGATGGAATGCCGGCCGGATCAGGCCGCCGATGCTGCCCGGGGTGGGAATGCCCCGGTGACTGGCGCTTCGCTGCGGATCGCGAAGGCGACGAGCGAGAACCAGCCGAAGAGCACGAGACCGGCGCCGCCGACGATCACGCCCACCCAGGACGGATTGGCCATGCTCGCCGCAACGAGCACTGGGGCGAGCAGCGCCGAGACGATGCTGTAGAGCGCCCAGCCGCGCTTGCCGACGGTGTTGAACCGGCGCGCCAGGACGAAGCAGGCCGCGATCAGCGACAGGAACGAGACGAGGAAGGCGACCATGTGCGCCGCGCCGGTCGCACTCATCTGCGGCGCCTGGCCAGGGGCGGGGAGGGGATCGGGCCCGAACAGACCGGCGCCGATCATGCCGATTCCATAGAGCCCGGCGAGGATCGGGCCGGCCGTACCGCCGCGCTGGCCACGCAGGGCTCGGCGCAAGCCGAGCGCGCCGGCGAGCGCCAGGGCGCCGGTCAGCAGGAAGTTGGCGACCTGGATCCAGCCGAGCTCGCCGAGTGCGAGGAAGCTGATTGGTTGGGTGCGGATGTCGTAGCCCGGCCTCAACGCCAGCTGCAGGGCAGCGAGCGCGTAGAAGACGGGTGTGCTGGCGACGCCGCAGGCGAGGAGGGTGCGATCGAGCGGCGCGGATTGGGACGAGGCGGTTTGCATCTGGCTCTCCATGAGCGAACAGGCTAGATTGAAACTGAACGGTTTAGTTCAACTAAACTGTGTAGTTTCGTTTCTGCTGTCAAGCCCCTGGGAAGCCGCCATGTCGCAAGCCACTCTCGACCGCTCCGAGCGCAAGCGCGGCACCGTCCTCGACGCGGCGACGAGCCTGTTCCTGAGCAAGGGCTATGACGGCACCACCATGGACGAGGTGGCGGCCCTGGCCGGTGTGTCGAAGCCGACGCTCTACCGCTATTTCGCCGACAAGGAGCGGCTCTACGCCGCGATCGTCGCCGCGACGACCGACAATATCGACGGGCTGCTGAGGCTGGTGGCCGATGAGCTCGCCGCCTCCGATGATCCGAGGGAAGGGCTGGGGCGGCTTGCCGGCAAGTTCCTGACCGCGCTGATGCAGCCGGAGCTGCTGCGCCTGCGCCGGCTGGTGATCGCCAATGCCGAGCGCTTTCCCGAGGTCGGGCAGGGCTGGTTCTCGCGCGGCTTCGAACGCGTGCTGGAGACGCTCGCCGCCGCCTTCCAGCGCTATGCTGCGAACGGCCGCCTGCAACTCGACGAGCCGCTGATGGCGGCCAATCATTTCGCCGGGCTGGTGCTGTGGATCCCGCTGAACCGTGCGATGTTCAGCGGCAGCTGCGAGAGCGACCCGGCCGAGCTCGCACGCTATGCCGACGCTGCAGTCGATGCTTTTCTACGGGGATATGGGACTGAAGTGGCGAAGTGAGCTGCAATCGCAGCGGATTTCGTTTGTCTGCGGTCGCAGGGCGCTCTATGCCTCGGGGATGCTTTCCACCGCTCTCGTCTTCCTCGGCGCCGGCATCGGCGGCGTGCTCCGGCACGGCGTCAACGTCGTCTCGCTGAAATGGCTCGGCGCCTCGTTCCCCTATGGCACGATGGCGATCAACATCATCGGCTCGGGCGTAATGGGGCTCGTCGCCGGTTTCCTCGCTTTCAAGGCCGGCGAAGGCTGGACGCAGAATGCGCGGCTCTTCCTCGCCACTGGCATTCTGGGCGGCTTCACCACCTTCTCGGCCTTCTCGCTCGATGCCGTGCTGCTCTGGGAGCGCGGCGAGGCGATGCTGGCGGCGGTCTATGTGCTCGGCTCGGTCGCGCTGTCGCTGGTGGCGCTGGTCGCCGGGCTCGCTCTGGTCAGGGGACTGTCATGAGAACCGGTGGCAAAGGGACGGGCGGTCCTCCGCGAGGCAATGGCCCCAAGCGCGGCGGCAGGCCGCCCGCTTCCGGCGCGCCGAAGGGCAAGCGCCCGAGCCATGATGCGCGCCGCTCGGCCCGTGCCGCCGGCAGGCCGCGCCCGGCCGAGGAGGAGGTTGTCCGTACCGAGCCGACGCGCAACCCGAAGCCGCATCATCCCGCCCCGAGGGCCGCAAGCCCGCGCACGCCTGCACCGCGCAAGCCCGCGACACGCAAGCCGCCGATCACGGATGTGCCGACGCGCGCCGAGGTCAAGGCCATCACCGCCGAGGTGCTCTCGACCGGTGTGCAACAGCTGGTGGTGACGCCGGATGAGAACGAGATGCGGATCGATCGCTTCCTCGAGGCCCGCTTCCCGCAGCTCTCCTTCAGCCATATCCAGCGGATCGTCCGGAAGGGCGAACTGCGCGTCAACGGCAAGCGTGCCGACAGCAAGGACCGGCTCGAGGCCGGCCAGACCGTGCGCATCCCGCCGCTGAAGCTGGAGCAGGCGGCGGAGCGGCCGCGCTCGGCCAAGGCCGATGCCGACACGATCGGCTTCCTGCGCTCGATCACGCTCTATGAGGATGAGGACGTCATGGTCCTCAACAAGCCGGCGGGCCTGGCCGTGCAGGGCGGCTCGGGCACGACCCGCCATGTCGACGGCATGCTGGCGGCCTTGACCGGCAAGGATGGGCAGAAGCCGCGTCTCGTCCACCGGCTCGACAAGGACACGGCCGGCTGCCTGGTCATCGCCAAGTCGCGCTTTGCCGCGGCGACGTTGGCCAAGACCTTCCGCTCGCGTTCGGCCCGCAAGGTCTACTGGGCGCTGGTCTATCATGTCCCGCGCGTGAAGCAGGGCCGGATCTCGACCTATCTCGCGCGCGAGGAAGCCTATGACGGCGACCAGCGTATGGCCGTCGCCGAGCATGGTGGAGAGGGCGCGATGCACGCGGTGACCTACTATGCTGTGGTCGAGACCGCGGCGCAGAAGCTCGCCTGGCTCTCGCTCAAACCTGTGACCGGGCGCACTCATCAGCTGCGTGCCCACGCCGCCCATATCGGCCATCCGATCGTCGGCGATCCCAAATACTTCGACATCCAGAACTGGGAGATGCCCGGCGGCATCCAGAACAAGCTGCACCTGCTGGCGCGGCGGATCGTGCTGCCGCATCCGCGCGGCAAGGGCACGATCGATGTCAGCGCGCCGCTGCCGCCGCATATGCGCCAGAGCTGGAACCTGCTCGGCTTCGAGGATGCGCCCTACGACCCGATCGTGGATGCGCCGGACGAGTGAGGCTCGCACGAAAAAGTTGCGTGACCTGACGTAAGAACACTTGTCGAACAAAACGCGATATGTTCTAAGTTTGTTCCTGTGAACTCGTCATCACGGGAGGCTTTCCATGTTGCGCATCGCCTTGCTTGCCGCCGGCCTCGTTCTGTCGTTTTCGTCTGCGGGCCTTGCCCAGTCGCAGCCGGCGCCTGCCACTCCGAAGTCGGCCGCTGCGGCGGATGAGTCGGTGCCGCGCGCTGCCCGCGCCGAGGCGCGGCGCGACTGCTATGCCGAGAACATCGCGCTCTCCGGCGACGATCTGCGCCACGCCATGCGCGACTGCATGCAGGAGCGCTTTCCCGGCGCGAAGCTCTATGCCAGCGACGGCCTGACCCGCGACGGTAAGCCGACCGCGGCGACGGCGCGGGCCGCCTGCAAGCAGGAGGCCGATGCCGGTGGCCTCAAGGGCGCCGAGCGGACGGCGGCGCTGGTCGCCTGCTTTAACGGCAAGCGTCCTGACCTCGCGCAGCGCGCCGAATGCCGCAAGGAGGCGCGCGGCAAGGGGCTCGACGGCGATGCCTTGAAGGCGGCGATCGCCGAATGCGGCCGCAACCCGCAAGGGTGAGGCCGTTGCGGCATGAGGGCCTTGCGCCGGTGGAGATGGCGGGCTGCCGTCATCTCCTGTAGAGCGCGGCGCATGGATCTCATTATCTTCGACCTCGACGGCACGCTGATCAATTCCGAGGCGATCATCCTCGGCGCGCAATACGAGACCTTCGCGCGCTGTGGCCGTGTCCATCCGGGCCGAGAGGCCGGTCTTAGCGTCATCGGGCTGACCCTCGACATCGCGCTGATGCGGGTTGCCGGGCTCACCGAGCCGGACGATGTGCTGACGCAGACCTATCGCGAGGTCTTCAACGGCATGCGGCAGCGGGCGGAGACCGACCCGGCCTTGGCGGAGCCGCTCTTTCCCGGCGTGGTCGAACTGCTGGCGGCTCTGTCGCAGCGGCCGGCCACGGTGCTCGGCATCGCCACCGGCAAGTCGCGCCGCGGCGCCGACTATATCGTCGAGCGCCATGGCTGGGCGCCGATGTTCAGGACGATCCAGACCGCGGACGACGCTATCTCGAAGCCGCATCCGGAGATGATCCTGCGGGCGATCGCCGAAACCGGCGTCAGGCCAGAGCGGACGCTGATGGTCGGCGACAGCACCTTCGACATGGAGATGGCGGTGGCGGCCGGCGTGACTCCGGTCGCTGTCTCCTGGGGCTTCCAGCCGGTTGCGGCGCTGCAGGCGGCCGGGGCGCGTCATGTGATCGAGAGCTGCGCCGAGCTCACCGGCATCGTCGATCGGCTGGCGGTGGCGGAACCGGCCTGAGGCAATCAGGGCGACCCCGAAGTCCGCTCAGGACGACTTGAACTCTCCGAGTTCGTGCAGCAGCGCCGCGCCGGTGCGCAGCCCGCTGTAGAAGCAGTCGAGCGTCAGGTTCTCGTTCGGGGCGTGGTTGGCCTCGTCGGGATTGGCGTAGGGCGTGACGAAGGCGGGGATGCCGAGGATTTTTGTGAAGACATAGCCGGGCAGGCTGCCGAAGCCGGCCGGGATCAGCAGCGGCTCGACGCCCTGCGCCGCGACGAAGGCCCGGCGCAAAGGCGCGGTGAAGGGCGAGGCGATCGGCGTCTTCGAGGGCTGCATGCCGGCATCGGCGGCGATGAACTCGACCTCCGGCGCATGCTCGGCGACATGCGCCGCGACCTTGCGCAGGATGTCCTGCGGATCCTGCGCCTCGACCAGGCGGATATCGCATTTCACCAGGGCTTCGTTGGGCAGGACCGTCTTGGAGCCGGGGCCGCCATAGCCGCCATGGAAGCCGTTGATGGTCAGCGTCGGGCGGAAGCAGAGGCGCTCGTAGAAGGCCCGGTCCGCCGGCGCGTCGAGCCTGGCCAGGCCGAGGCTGTGCTTCACCGCCTCGATGTCGAGCGGCAGGGCCTCGATCGCAGCAAGCTCTTCTCGTGTCGGCGCTTCGATATCGTCATGCAGACCGACAATCGTGATCTCGCCTGCAGCATTTTTCATGGTGCCGAGCAGATGCACCAGCGTCCAGACCGGGTTCGGCACGACGCCGCCGAAATTGCCGGAATGCACGTCGCGAACGGCATGGCGGCAGCGCAATTCGAAGGAGACCACGCCGCGCGAGCCGAACTTGATCGCCGCCGCGCCGCTGGCATGGCGCGGCCCGTCGGCGGTGACGGCAAGGTCGGCCGCGAGCATCGCCTTGTTGGCCTGGACGAAGCCGGCGATGTTCGGGCTGCCGATCTCCTCTTCGCCTTCCAAGAGCAGGATGACGTTGCAGGGCAAGGTCCCGTGCACCGCGAGATGGGATTCGATCGCCAGGATCTGGGCGAAATGCTGGCCCTTGTTGTCGCCGACGCCGCGCGCATAGATCCGCCCGTCGCGGATCGTCGGCTCGAAGGGCGGCGAGAGCCATTTGTCGAGCGGGTCCGGCGGCTGCACGTCGTAATGGCCGTAGAGCAGTACGGTCGGCTTGCCCGGCGCCTTCCGCCAGCGTGCGACCACCATGGGATGGCCGTCGGTCGGCACCAGGCTGGTCTCAAGCCCGATCCCGGTCAGCATCTCGACCAGGAGCGCGCCGACTTCGGCGATGCCGATATTCTCGGCGCTGATGCTGGGATGGCGCAGATAGGCGAGCAGGCGATCGAGGAAGGCGCTGCGATTGGCTTCGATATGCGCGAAAACCGCAGCAAGGGAGTCGGAAGAAGCCATGGTCGCGCTGCCTGCCCGGTGTGAGGATTTGCGATCACGGTAGAGTGCGGCGCGCCTGCGTCCAATGCTCCAGACGCAGTCCGGAAAAGCGCTGACGGACAAGCGGGACTGATGGGCAGGTAACATCCTCGCAACCACGCTGACTCAGCACCGTTTAACCTGAACGGGCGTTCAGATTTGCGCGTTAACCACCTGATGACTGGCCCGGCCGCATCGTCTTCACACGACAGGGACAAGCCGACACACAACAACGTCGGACAGGGGTTGAACGATGATTGGCCACGAACTTCGCGAATTCGTCGATCACGTGATGGACAGGCGCGTGATCGACGATGAAGACGTCCGAATTCTTCAGCGTGAAATCTTGCACGAAGCTGTGCTGACCCGCGACATCATCGATGTGCTGGTGGCGCTCGACCGCGCCGTCGCCGACAAGTCGCCGCTCTTCGCCGATGTGCTGCTGGCGTTCTGCGTCGACTTCTCGGTCTGGGAGAGCCGCCCGACCGGCCGGATCGACCGCGACAAGGCGCATTGGCTGGTGACGACGCTCTCGGCCGGCGACGGCCCGACGCCGCTGGCGCAGAAGATCGCCTTCGAGGTTGTCCGCGAAGCCGAGTCCTGCGACGAGGCGCTGGTCAGCTTCGCCTTGCGCAAGGCCGATGCCCGGATTTCCACCGCCCCGGTCGCCCAGCGCGTGGTGCTGGCGAGCTGAGGCCGTCCGGAACACGGAGCGTTCACGCCCGGCCGCCGCCGGGCGTTTGCGCACGTTGCAAAACTTTCGCATCAGTGGACGGATGCGCTTGCCTCCCGTAAAGCCCGCGCTGCACAATCAAAGTTCCGGGCCGGGGGGACGCCACGCATGTTCTCGAAGATATTGATCGCGAACCGTGGCGAGATCGCCTGCCGTGTGATCAAGACGGCCAAGCGGATGGG
>NZ_JBYSVZ010000015.1:0-31862 GCF_058986765.1 Allobosea sp. GW821-FHT03A12 | reverse complement strand
GCGACCGCGCTCGGCCTGACCTACTCGGCGGCGATCGGCGAACGCTCCAGAGACCACGCCCTCAAGGGCAGGGTTGAGATGAGGTTCTGATACGGGGGCAGCCGCCTCCTCTGGGTGGGCCTTGCCCCTGCCCTCCGACGCCGCTCGGACGCAAACAAAGTCTCAAGCCTCTCGCGGGCGTCATCCAACAAAAAAGCCGGCCCAAAGGCCGGCTTTTCAACGTTCTGGAAGCGTGGCTCAGTTCTTGCGGACGACCGGGCGGACCGGGATCGTCTCGGCCGGGTTGTCCCAGCGATAGGTCAGACCGGCGGAGACCACGTGAATATAGGGCTCGGCCTCGGCGGTGTAGGACACCGCCCGCAGCGCAGGATTGAACACCTGCTGCGGATTGTTGCCGGTATAGTTCACCTTGGCCTTGTTGACGTGGATATAGGTGTAGCCGACGTCGAGTTTCAGCTTCTCGGTGAGCTGGTAGCTCAGACCGGCGCTGAGCCACAGCCGATCGTTGTCCGAGATGAAGATCTGGCGATTGTCGTCGTTGACCGCCGAGAGCTCGTAAGCGACACCGGCGCGCAGCGTCAGGTCGCGATTGTACTTGTACTCGACGCCGCCCGAGAAGAACCAGCTGTCGTCATACTGGAAGTTCAGGCTGGTGACAGGGATGCCGCCGGCGCGGGTCACGACCGGGATGTTGCGGAAGCGGCTCCAATTCGTCCACTCCACGCCGAGATGGGCTTGCCACTGGTCGTTGATGACCTGCGAGACACCGAACACGACCGAGTCAGGCAGGTTCAGATTAGCCTTGACCGGGATGTAGCCAGTCGCCGCGCTCCGCAGGCTGCCTTCCAGCTCCTGCCGGATCGAGGAGCGATAGGCCAAGCCGATCGTCGTGCCCTCGAACGGCGTCAGCGTGGCGCCGAAACGATAGCCGAGATCGATCGTGTCGCCCTGGATGATGATCGGCCTCGCGGCGGCAGTGACGCCGTCGGCCTGTTTCAGGCTGGCCTTGAAATACTGGATCTGCAGCGCCGCGCCGATCGAGAGCCAGTCGTTGACCTTGTAGCCGATCGTCGGGGAGACGTTGATCGTCTGCACTCGCGCAGACCGCCCGAAAACCTGCGCCGCATTGACCTGGTTGTCGGGCTTCGAACGCAGGCCGAACGGCGCGCCCGTGGTGAGACCGATCCAGAACCGGTCGGTCAGCTGCCAGGCGGAATAGGACGCCGGGATGAAGGCGCCGTCGCCGCCGATATTGCCGGTGCCGAGGATGCTGCCGCCGGCGGCCTGGATCGGAACCGTGGCCCCGGCGGGCGTGCGCACCGTGGTCGCCGAGGTCGGCTGATAGTCGCCATTGGCGTAGAGATAGGTGAAGTTCCACTGGCTGTTGCGGCCGGGGAACATGGTGATCGTCGCCGGGTTCCAGGCCATCGAGCCCATGCCGATGCCGCCCGCCGCTGCGCCCGCATAGGCCATGCCGAGACCTTCGGCGCTCTGGCCCGACCGGATTGCGAAGGAGCTCGCCGAAGCCGCGCCGGCCGCCAGCAGCGCCGAAAGCGAGACGGTGGCGGCGGTGGTGAGTTTCAGAAGGCTCTTCATCGCGGCGTCTTCCCCAAGCTGAGGTTCTTGTTGTGGCGATTTGCGGCGAAGCAGGCCGCGGAATCTGTCATCACCATGCCGCCTGCCGGTTTCCGCCGCAATCCCGCCTTGATCGCCGCCAAATCGCCTTGCTGCCCCTGCTTTCCGCATCGGCAGGGCCAAAAACGTGCAAAAATCCGGCGTTTCGCGTGTCCCGCGGCAAAGCCAGCGACCGAAAAGATGGTTTAGATGCGAACTATTGCTGATTTTGCCATTGTGCGTCGCAACATGGGCTTCGTCGACGGCTCCGGATCATGCGCGCTTTCATGAGAAGCGTTGCATAAGCGCCACAATTCCCGGCGCGCCCGCAAGCATGGCATGCGTCGCGGCGGGCTTGCATCGCAGGGGCAGTCCGCCCAGGATCGCGGCGACCTTCGGTCTTGTCTTACACACCCTGTTTGAAACGATTGAAAAGGGGGAAACGACGTGAAACTGGTTCGTTACGGCGCATTTGGTCAGGAGAAGCCCGGCCTCATCGACTCCGCCGGCAAGCTGCGCGACCTCTCCGCGCATGTCTCCGACCTCGCCGGCGCGGCGCTGAAGTCCGCCTCGCTCGCCAAGCTGAAGGCGCTGTCCCCCGAATCACTGCCGCTGGTCGACGGCTCGCCGCGCATCGGCGCCTGCGTCGGCGATGTCCGCAACTTCATCGCCGTCGGTCTCAACTTCGCCGACCATGCCGCAGAAACCGGTGCGCCGATCCCGGCCGAGCCGATCCTGTTCAACAAGGCCCCGAACTGCATCGTCGGCCCCAATGACGACGTGATCATCCCGAAAGGCTCGAAGAAGACCGACTGGGAGGTCGAGCTCGCCATCGTAATCGGCGACGGCGGCTCCTATATCGCCGAGAAGGATGCGATGGCCGCGATCGCCGGCTTCTGCGTCTGCAACGACGTCTCCGAGCGCGAATTCCAGATCGAGCGCGGCGGGCAATGGGCCAAGGGCAAGGGCTGCCCGACCTTCGGCCCGCTCGGCCCCTGGCTGGTGACGCCGGACGAGATCGCCGACGTGCAAAATCTCGGCATGTGGCTCGAGGTCGACGGCGAGCGCGTCCAGAACGGCTCGACCAAGACGATGATCTTCGGCGCCGCCTATCTCGTCCACTATATCAGCCAGTTCATGCAGCTCGATCCGGGCGACGTCATCACCACCGGCACGCCGCCCGGCGTCGGCCTCGGCTTCAAGCCGCCGCGCTTCCTCAAGGGCGGCGAGACGGTGGCGCTCGGCATCGAAGGCCTCGGCACCCAGAAGCAGCTGTTCAAGCCTTACGCGGGCTGAAACGGCAGCGGCCGGCCCGCTTTCGAGGCGAGCCGGCCACGATCTCGAACGATATCGAGACATCGAAGGAAAAAGCGCTGCCGGGGCTGTTCGACCTCACCCCGGCAGCGCTGCAGCGTGCCCTGGCACAGCCGCTTCAGTCCCCGATACGCCCGTTCGGGCGCGGAAACCTGATCACTTGCGCCGATGCCGGCCTCGGCATGCTGGCCGCCGAGGCGACAGGCGCCCCATCGCCCCGAACGGACGTTTCGCGCCCATCCTGGACCAGTTGCTCGATGTTCACCGCGGCGCGCTCGCGTTCGAGCCTTCGCCGACTGCGCGCGAGGCGCACGCCCAACGTATCGAATCCCGGCATCGAATCGCCCCCGCTCTCCTGCCGCCTCATCCAGCTATGATCGCAAGCAGACATGGCCGCATCCCCCATTTGGGGGGTGCAGCCACTGTTTCGTCGCGAACCGGGACCGGGAGTCGGTGCGGATCCGGGTATTGGTATCAGCCCTCCGGCAGGCCGAGCATCAGCCGAATGTTCTGCACGGCAGCGCCAGAGGCTCCCTTGCCGAGATTGTCGAGCCGGGCGACGAGCACGGCCTGGCCGAGATCGGCATTGCCGAAGACGCGCAGTTCGAGCTTGTTGGTGTCGTTCAGCGCTTCAGGCTCAAGCTTGCCGCTCGCATCCGCCGGCAGGACGCTGACATAGGTCGAGCCGGCATAGCGCTCGGCCAGCGCCGCTTCGAGATCGGCCGGCTTGGGCTTGCCGGGCAGCGTGTCGAGATGCAGCGGCACCGAGACCAGCATGCCCTGCCGGAAATTGCCGACCGAGGGCACGAAAATCGGCCGCCGCTCCAGCCGCGAATAGACCTGCAGCTCGGGCAGGTGCTTGTGCTTGAGGCCGAGACCATAGAGCTCGAAATCGGGCGCGGTGCCGGCCTCGTAGGCCTCGATCATGCTCTTGCCGCCGCCGGAATAGCCGGAGACCGCATTGACGGTGATCGGATGATCCGTCGGCAGCAGACCGGCATCGACGAGCGGGCGCAGCAGCGCGATGCCGCCGGTCGGATAGCAGCCGGGGTTGGCGACGCGGTTGGCGTTGGCGACCTTCTGGGCAAAGCCCGGCTCCAGCTCGGCGAAGCCATAGGTCCAGTCCGCTGCGACGCGATGGGCGGTCGAGGCGTCGACGATCTTGGGAGCGTCGCTGCCGAGTTCGTCGGCGAGCGCGACGGATTCCTTCGCTGCATCGTCGGGCAGGCAAAGCACGACGAGATCGACATCGGCCATCATCGCCTTGCGAGCGGCAGGATCCTTGCGCTTGTCGGGATCGATACTCTTGACCACGATCTCCGGCACATCGGCGAGGCGCTCGCGGATGCCGAGCCCGGTGGTGCCGGCTTCGCCGTCGATGAAGATGGATTTCAGGTTCTGGCTCATCGGACCCTCGCAAGGCGTCTGGTGGAAGCGGGCGGAACTGGTTGGCTGGCTTTGGAACTTGGCCTTGTCGCAAAACCGGACATCAGTTTTGCGACGGGCATAAAAAAACCGCGCTCTGGGCGCGGTCGCGGGCGTTCGGGCTAGAAGCCGAGCGTCATCGCGGGCGCGCCAGGGCGGCCTGTTCGGTGCGACGTCGGGTCGGGTTCATGGTCATGCGGCGCTATATGTTCCCTGACCGTCTGCCTGTCAATCGGCGCTGCGTACCAGCGACGCCAGCCGGCCTTCGATCAGAAGCAATGCCTCCTCGACCGACAGAACGGCCGTGTCGACGATCAGCCTGTCGCTCGTCCAGGGCTCGTAGGCGTGAGCCTCCACCGAGGCCCAGTCCGGAACCACAAACCCCGCGATATCGGCAGTCCGCTGCTCTACTCTGCGGCGATGCTCCGCCCTGTCGGAACAGACAACTTCAATGTCGAGATGCCTCGTGGCCGAGACATCGGCGAGCTTGCGCCAGGCCAGCCGGCTCTCGGATACCGGGTTCACGCAATCGGCCACGACCGTCATGCCGAGCGAAAGGTTTCCGCCCGCGATCGCCTGAGCGACGGCATAACCCGCCGAGCCGATCTCGCTGTCCGGCAAAGTGCTGCGAAGCACATGCTCGATGCTGTCGATACGCAGATAAGTCGCCGATCGCCTCGTCGCGAGTTGGCGGGCAAGCGTCGTCTTGCCACTGCCAGGAAATCCACTGAAGACGATCAGCACGGATGCCTCCGGTCGACGGGGTTGATTTGCCCAGAGTTTCGAACCGGTTGAGGCATATTCTTGTCAGAATGATTCAAGCGCCTCGCGACCCGATTCAACCCGCCTTCTTCAGTGCCAACGCTTGGAGATAATGCTGCGCCACCGCCGCTCCGGCGATCGCGGTCGCGTCGGCATGGTCATAGGGCGGCGAGACCTCGACGATGTCCATGCCGCGGAAATCGAGATCGCGGATCGCCCAGACCAGGCGCAGCGCGTCTGCCGAAGAGAAGCCACCAGAGACGGGTGTGCCCGTGCCGGGCGCGAAGGCTGGATCGAGTGCATCGATGTCGAAGGTGAGATAGGCCGGCCCCTGCCCGACCCGCTCCCTGATCCGCGCCGCGATGCCTTCTACGCCGAGGCCATGCGCTTCATAGGCGTCGAGCACCTCGATGCCGCAATCGCGCGGCGCGACTGTGCGGATGCCGACCTGGATCGAACGATCCGTGTCGATCAGCCCCTCGCGCACCGCTTCGAGCACGAAGGTGCCGTGGCTGATCGCGCCGACGCCGTCATCCCAGGTATCCTGATGCGCGTCGAACTGGACGATGGCGAGCTTGCCATGGCGGGCGACATGGGCGCGCAGCAGCGGCAAGGTGATGAAATGGTCGCCGCCGAGGGTGACGAGCTGGGCGCCGGTGGCGATGATCGCCGCGGCCTCGCTCTCGATCGCCCGAGCGCAGCCCTGCAGGTCGCTGCGCGGCAGCAGGCAGTCGCCATAGTCGACCACGGCGAGTGTCTCGAACGGGTCGATGCGCGAGGGATATTGCGCATCGCCATCGAAGATCGCGCTGACGCGTCGCATGGCCTGCGGCCCGAAGCGGGTCCCGGGCCGGTTCGAGACGGCAAGGTCGAAGGGCACGCCCCAGACCACGGCATCGCAGCCGGCGACGTCCTTGCTGTAGCGGCGGCGCATGAAGGAGAGCGCGCCGGCATAGGTCGGGTCATGGGCCGGACCCTTGCGGTCGCCGGTGAAGGCGTGGTCGATCGGCGGGTTCTGCTTGGGTTCGGTCATCTCGACAATCCGTAGGAAATCAGCGCCGGCCGTTGAGCCAGACATAGAGGCACCAGGGCAGGATCAAGGCGAGCCCGGTCAGGACGAGCCGCAGCATCGTCCAGGTGACCGGGTATTGCAGTGCCCTGCCGTCGAGCTCCGGCACGCCATGGATCAGGCCGAGCGCGAAGGCCGGAGCCAGGAACACGATCAGCGCGTTGACGATCCGCCGGCCGCGCGGCAGGTCGCTACGCGCCAGCGCGAGCAGGGCCGGCACCGCGACCATGCCGAAGGCGATCAGGACGAGCAGGACGCGCATGGTGGCTTCCGGTTGAACAGGGCGGCAGCCGATTTAGCACGCCGGGGCCGCGGCTCCAGCCGTCTGCGGCTGTTCCCGCAGCCGTTTCTGTCGTTTGAGCGCCCGGAGTGACTTATCGCCCGCCACCGACCCGGATGATCGAGCCGACCATGTAGGACGCGGCCTCGGAGAGCGCGAACAGCACGGCTTCGGCGATCTCCTCCGGCTCGGCGACGCGCCGAAGCGGGATCGTCGGCGCGATGCGGTCGACGCGGCCGGCATCGCCGGTCGAAAGCGCGTGGATATCGGTCTGGGTCATGCCCGGCGACACCGCATTGACGCGGATGCCGGCCGGCGCCAGTTCGATCGCCAGGCCGATGGTCATGGAATCGACCGCCGCTTTCGAGGCGGCGTACCAGACATATTCGTTGGGCGAGCCGAGCCCGGCGGCGATCGAGGAGATGTTGACGATGGCACGGTTCTTCGCGCCATCGTTGGCGAGCAGGGCCTGGGCCGCCTCGCGCGCCACCAGGATCGCGCCGGTGACGTTGAGGTCGATGCAGGCGCGGATGACCTGCGGGTCCGACTTGGCGAGCGGGCTGCTCTTGCCGGTGATGGCGGCGTTGTTGACCACCGCGGTCAGCGGGCCGAGCGCCGCCTTGGCCTCGGCGAAGACGCGGATGATGTCGGAGAGGTTCGCCATGTCGCCCTGGATCGCGACCGCCCTCGCCCCTGCCCGGCCGCAGGAGGCGACGACATCGGCCGCCGCCTGCGCATTGCCCTGGTAGTTGACGGCGACGTCATAGCCGCGCTCGGCGGCGAAGCGGCAGATCGCGGCGCCGATGCCGCGGCTGCCGCCGGTGACCAGGAGGACGGGACGGTCGGACATGCGGACGGCTTTCCTGTGACTTCAATTGGAATGGATGGCGGCCGGACTCAGGTGCTGCTGGCGATCGCCTCGATCTTCTCCAGCCCGCCGAGCTTTGGCGCGAAGGAGGCCCAGACCTTGCGCGCGCCGGCCTCCCAGCCCGGACGATCCTCCGGCTGCACGACCTTGCCGCCCTCGGCCTTCGCCTTGGCCATCGAGGCGTCCTCATCGGCGATGATGAGCTCGTCGAAATAGCCCGCCCCTTCCGCAGTTGCAGCCGTGAAGGCCGCCTTGTCCTCGGCCGAGAGGCCCTTCCAGAAGGACGCGGATACGGCAACGACGCCGGTGGCCCAGATATGGCCGGTCTCGATCAGATAGGGCACGACCTCGTGCAGCTTGAAGCCGACATAGGCCGATTTGGTCAGGTCCATGCAGTCGACCACCCCGGTCTTCAGCGCGTTGTAGGTCTCAGGGATCGGGATCGGCGTCGGATAGGCGCCAAGGCCCGACCAGAGCTCGGTGTGCAGCGGGCTCTGGATGACGCGGATGCGCTTGCCCTTGACACTTGCCGGCGTGGTCAGCGGCTCCTTGGCGAGGAGATGGCGGGCGCCGTAATTGATGAAGCCGAGCACGACGAAGCCCTGCGCCTCATATTTGCGCTTGAGCTCCTCGCCGAGCGGGCCTGCCAGGACGCGCTTCAGATGCGCCCGGTCGCGGAACAGGAAGGGCAGATCGAGGAGTTGGCCGTCCGGCACCCAGGACGATAGAGCCGAGATCGTGAACAGCGAAGCCTGGACCGAGCCGAGCCGCAGGCCCTCCGCGACCTCCTTCTCGCCGCCGAGCGCGGCATTGGGCACGACACGCAGGTCGAAGCGGCCAGGCGCGCTGGTGTTGAGCTTTTCGGTGACCCGGCGCCAGATCCTCGTCTCCGGCTTGTCCTCGCCGAGCAAGGACGCGACCGTGACCGGCCGGCCGGCGGCAAAGGCGCGGCCTGAGAGGATGGCCGGTGCTGCGATCGTTGCGGCAGCGAAGGCGCGGCGGGTCAAAGCCATCGGAACAACTCCTTGATGGAGACAGGTAGCGACGGCCAGGCCGCCACCGCAAGACAGAGGACGAAGAGCGCCACGAGCAGGCTCGCCAGCAGAGGCAGCACCGCGCGAAAGACCGCGGCCGGCGAGAGCCGCATGATGCCGCTCACGACGAAGACGAGGATCCCGAGCGGCGGCGTCAGCCCATGGATCATCAGGTTGACCACCAGCACGACGCCGAACTGGATCGGATCGAGCCCAGCCGCAATCGCCGCCGGCAACAGCAGCGGCGCCAGCAAGAGGATCGCCGCGCCGATGTCGAGGAACAGGCCGGCGATCAGCAGGACGAGGTTGGAGAGCAGCATCACCGCAAGCGGGCCGCCGCCCAGCGCCGTGACCAGCCCGGCCATCTGCTCGGAGACGCGGTCGACCGCGAGCAGGAAGGCGAAGGGCGCCGACGCCCCGATCAGCAAGCCGACCGCTGCCGCCTCTCCTGCCGCCTTGCGCAGGGAGGCGAGCACAGTCGCGCCGTTAAGGCTGCGCAGCAACAGGCAGGCAACGAGCGCATAGGCGACGGCGAGCGCCGAAGCCTCGGTCACCGTGACCACGCCGAAGCGAATGCCGACCACGACGACGATGCCGAGCCCGATCGCCGGCAGCGCGCCAACGAAGGACCGCGCCCGCTCGGCACCGCTGGCACGAGGTGCAGAATCGACGACGCCGCGCACGCTGAAATGGATGCCGATGGCAAGCGCCGCCGTCAGCAACGCGCCGGCGACGAAGCCGCCGACCAGCAGCGAGCCGACCGAGAGATTGGTCGCGGCGGCCAGGATCAGAAAGGCGATCGAGGGCGGGATGATGTTGTCGAGCATCGAGACGCCGGCGACGATCGCAGCGGCGTTGGCCGGCGGATAGCCGCGCGCCACCAGAGCCGGCGCCATCACCTTGGCACCGAAGGCGGCATTGGCGACCGAGGAGCCGGAGGCACCCGAAAACAACACGCTCGCGACCAAGGCGGTCTGCGCCAGCCCGGCCCGGAAATGCCCGACCAGGGCGGCAGCGAAGCGTACCAGCCGTTCGGCGAGGCCACCCGCGGTCAGCAACTCGCCGGCGAGCAGGAAGAAGGGGATCGCCAGCAGCAGGAATTTCGAGACGCCCGCCACCGTGTTCTGGACGATGGCCGGTTCCGGCAGCAGGCCGCCGAAGGCGCCCGAGAGCGAGACGCCGGCGATGAGCGCGAAGGGCAGCGGCGCGCCGAGCAGGAGCCCCGCCCCGGCGGCGAGTCCCGCAACCAGGCTCGGAGTCGTGACGAAAAAGCCGGTCGCGCTGTTGGCGAGCCCGTAGAGGCCCACCCCGAGCAGTAGAGCGACCAGCGCCGCCGGCCAGGATTGCGTCAGCGCCGCCCGCCAGAACACGACGAGCAGCGTCAGCCCGCCGCCGATCGCGAAGGTCGCGAAGCGCAGGCTCTCGGGCAAGCCGAGTACGGTCGAGGTGCCGCCGACCAAAGCCGCGACGCTGGCGCCGCCGAGCGCCAGCACCAGCGCGCCGTGGACGGCGATCGCCTCGGCCAGGATGGCGGCGATGCGCCGTGCCGAGACGGGGAGCAGGTTGACGACGACATCGAGCCGCATGGCGAGCGCGCTCGTCGCCGCGAGCGGTGCGCCGACCGCGACCAGCGCGACATTGAGCCAGATCGCGAGCTCGTCCGACCAGACGAGCCCGTCCCTGAGCAGATAGCGCCGCGCCACTGCGGTCATCACCACGAGGAAAAGCACGGCGAGGATCGCCGCGCCCAGCCATTCGAGCATTGCGACGAGCACGGCCAGCCCGCGCTCACCGATCAGACGAGCGGAGGATCGGGGCGGCGCAGCAGCCATGGCAGCGCCCGGCACCAATTCAGCGCAGCGGCGAGAAATGCGTCGGCCGCAGGATCCGGCTGCGCATCTCGAGGACATAAGGGGCTGCCTTGGCGCGGAAGACCTGCCAGCGCGGATCGGCTTCCATGGCGGCGCGGCGGCGCTCGCGATCGCCTGCATCCTCGAAGCGCCACATGTGCACGACTTCGTTGACGACGCCACTATCGGTGGTGAACCAACCGATCAGATGGCCGAGATGGGAGATCTGCAGCTCCATCCCCTCAGCGACATAGAGGTCGAGATAGTCGCGCACATGCGCGGGCTTGATGGCGTAGGTACGCTCGTCGAGGATCATCGCTCAGCCGCTCCCTCCTAGATCATCGCGCGTCCAAACGGACGCGATAACGATGATCGCATCGGATTTTTCCGGAAAGTGGGTTCCACTTTTCGGTCCGATGCAATGCGAAGCCGCAGAGCGGCCGAGCGACCAGATAGCCGTCTTCGCGGCAAAGCCCAACCGGTACGGCTCCGGCCAAGCTTGCAATCGGCGCATGACGGCCGTCTTTCACGGCGAGCAACGAAGAGGCTTCGCGCGGGCCCCGCGTCGCGGAGAAGAATGAACTGCGAACCGGCGCCCCCAGAGCAACATCTTGCTTTTTGAGGCGGCCGGGACGCTTAGCCGCCATGCAGATAAAGATCGGCCCTGGCATCGCCGCGATAGCCGGGTTCTGCCAGCACGAACCCGGCCTGCCGCAGCAGATGCACCGAGGCGGCGTTGTCCGGGTCGACCGTCGCCCGCATCGGAGAGATGCGGCGCTCGCCGGCGAAGGCGACGAGGCCGGCGAGCAATTCCCTGCCCAGCCCCCTGCCCCAGCTGGCACGGCGGAGGCCGTAGATCACCTCCTCAGTGCCGTCGCCCGGCCGGGCGAAGCCGGCCCAGCCGATCAAGTCGCCGCCGGCGCGCTCGACAACGGCGCCGGTGCCATAGCCGAAGCGTTCGAGATTTGCCGCCGAGCGCTCGACCCAGAGCGCCGCGACGTCGGGGGCAAGCGGCCGCCCGTCGTCGACGAAGCGATGGACCTGCGGGTCGGCGAAGAGCGCGACGAGCAAGGGCGCATCGGCAGCCGCGAAAGGCCGCACGACGAGGCGCGCTGTCACGAGCTGGGACTGATGGATCATGCGCCCGACCGAATAATCCGGCGCGGCTGGAATCCGGCAGGAGCGAAACCCACGATCGCGGCAGCCGATAACAAGCCTGAAAGCCCGCGGCTATTCCTCGTCAGAACGATAGGATCGTTCTGCACGATACGGACGCTGCCCGGCCTGACGCTCATAACGCCGGTCGCGGTCGCGATCCTGCGTCATGACGCAGTTGGCGTAAGCGTCGGTGCCGCGCTGGAAGCCATAGGCGTCGCAGCGCGAGCGGTCCTCGACGATCGGGTCCGGCGTGCTCGCGCAAGCACTGAGCGCCAGGGTGAGAGCAGATGCAGCGATGATCCTCATGGAGCGAGGATGGAAGCGCCGCATGGCCGCTTTGGGGCGACAATCCGGCGGCGATGCGGAGAGAGCTGCGCCGGCTCAGGGCGTCAGCCTTCGGCAGCCTCGGTCGCGCTTTCGAGAATCCTGACAGTCTCTTCCAGGCTTTCCTTCACGCCGAGCTGGAAGTCCTTGCGGAAGGCGATGATCGTGTCGGGCGGCTGGCCCTTGAAGGTATAGACCACGCTGACCTGGTCGGGATTGACATAGAGGGGCTTGCCGTCAGTAGGCGAGGTGAACTTGCAGAGTTTTGGCATGGGGTTCCCTCCGGAACAGTCCGAACGATTCAATTCCCATAGCCTAGCAAAAGGACAGGCCCCGCCACAGCCGTGGCGGGGCCTGCGCAGGGATCAATCGGAAATGGTCAGCGCGCGATGCGCGGGCGTCCGCCGCAGAACTGCTGCTCGACCGCCCGCTCGTAGCCGAGCTCGCGATCATAAACCATGACGGTGCGGGTCAGGCAGTCGCCATCCTGCACCAGCCCGGTGTTGATGAGGCGGCCGTTGGGATCGGCGACGACGGTCGGGGTGCAGGCGGCGGCCGTAGCGGCGAAAGCGATGCCGGCGATGATCTTGGCGATAGGGTTCATGGCAGCGCTCACATATAGAGGCCGCGGCCACAGCGGCGCACGCGCCGGTTCTCGTAGTAGCCGGTATAGCGGTTGAACACGCGAACGGTCTTGTAGAGGCAGTACTTGCCGTCGTTGCGGCCGTCGTAATAGGTCCGGCCGGTGTCCATATCGACGCCGAGGAACTCGTCCTGGCCCTTCTTGCCGCCCTGGGCGAAGGCCGGAGCCGTCGCAAGGCTGATGGCGGCGAAGCCGACTGCGGCGATGGCTATCTTGAGCATGGCAGTTCTCCTGTCTTGCGGCGGAAATATGTCCAGCACCGCTTGGCGAAGCTTGCGCCAGTCAGCACGGTTTTCGCGCGCCCCCGCATGTTTATCCATGGTGAGCAGCCAGATCGGCAGGCAGATCACCGCTCTTCCCCCCATGCCCCCATAGCAGATCAGCTTGCGGCTTTGCTACCCGCAACGCGCCGCAATCTGGCCACGATTATGCCACGAGCCAGAATCGGATGATTTCGCGAGATGTCGATGCGGGCTCGCAAGCCTATGCACCCGGCCAGAGTGCCCTGCCCGGCAGACCGGTCAGTGTGGGCTGAACGAAGCGTAGCGCATGATCTTGACGTCCTGCTGGACGAAGGTGCCGCGGTTGCCGCGCCGGAATTCGTGCCAGGCCGGGTCGGCGTCGAGCTTTGCCCGCCGCTCCTCGCGATCGGCGAGGCTGTCATAGACCCAGATATAGAGGACCTCGTTCAGCCGCCCGATCTCGCTGACGAAGACGCCGAGCAGGCGACCAAGATACTTCTGCTGCACCGGCAGCCCGTGCTGCCGATAGCGCTCGAGATATTCGTCGGTCCGCCCGTGCTCGACCACATAGGTCCGGTGCTCGATGATCATGGCGAGGGTAATCCTGCTCAGGCTGATGGCTCGGGCGGCGTCAGGACGGCGCCGGAGGTGAAGAATGCGTCGAGATTGGCGATGACCAGCGCTTCCATGGCGCGCCGCGTCTCATGCGTGCTCGCGGCGATATGCGGCAGCAGGACGACCCTGTCGCTACCGAGGAGACCAGCCGGCACATTCGGCTCGCTGGCATAGACGTCGAGGCCGGCACCGGCGATGCGGCCGTCGCTCAGCGCCTCGACCAGCGCGGCCTCGTCGACGACGCTGCCGCGCGCAACGTTGACGAGGAAACCGTCGCGACCGAGCGCCTCGAGCACAGCTGCCGAGACGAGATGGTGCGTCGCCGGTCCGCCGCTGCAGGACAGGACGAGGATGTCGGCCCAGCGCGCCAGCTCGATCAGGTCGGGGACGAATCCATAGGGCACGTCGGACTGCCGGCGCCGGCCGAAATAGCGGATCTCCATGCGGAAGCCAGTAGCGCGGCGCGCGATCTCGCGGCCGATCTTGCCGAGCCCGACGATGCCGAGGCGCTTGCCGGTGGCCTGCGTCGCCAACGGAAAGGCGCCGGCCTTCCAGCGGCCTTCGCGCACGAAGCGATCAGCGTTCACGAGCCGCCGCGTCGTCGCCAGGATCAGCCCGAAGGCCGTATCCGCAACGCAGTCATTGAGGACATCGGGCGTGATCGCGACCTGAACGCCGAAGCGGGCGGCCGCCGCCAGATCGAGCTTCTCGGTGCCGACGCCGAAGGAGGCGACCACGCCGCCGGGGATCGCCGCCAAGAGCTCGGCCGTGCAGGCATGGCGCGCCATGGTGATCGCGCCGGCGAAAGCGCCGTGATGGCTGGCGAGGAAGCCGGCCGGATCAGCCTCCTGCCAGAGCGGGTGCACGGAGAAGCGCTCGCGCGCGGCCTTGGTCAATCCTGGCGGCAGCGGGCCGATTTCGAGCAAGCGGGGCATTGAGCTAGGCATGATGTGTCGAGCCTCGACATCAGAATGGGCTCCGCGAAGCGCCGGCTCAGGCCATCGCTGCCCTGCCCTCGGCGTAGCGCGGCGAAAGCAGCCTCAGGCGCGCAGCAAAGCGAGATAGCGCTCCGCGATGCGCTGCCCGAGTTCGGCGAGTTCGGCCGCTGCACGTGCTTCCGTTTCCGCGGAGAGCACGGCGGTCGGTATCGTGCGGGCGAGGCTGCCGACGACGCGCGAGCCGTCGGGCGGCAGGATCGGCACGGCGACGCCGCTGAGATAGGGCGTGATCCGGCCATGGCTGGTGGCGTAGCCGGCGCGCCGGATCGTCGCCATGGCGCGGCGGAACTGGTCCCAGCTGTCGCCGAGGCCGGCCGATGCGATCTCGGCGGGGCTGCGCAGATAGATCTCGCGGATGCGATGCGCCGAGAGATAGGGCAGCAGAGCCAGAGAGGCCGCACCCTGGAAGAGCGGGAACGGCAGGCCGCGCGCCCGGCGGATGATGACGCGCTTGCCGTCATGCTCCAGCGCGTCGGGCCCTTCCTTGAAGATGCAGAGCACCTTGTCGCCATAGAGGCTGTGCAGCAGCAGCGCACTGTTGTCGCAAGGCTGCCCGTGCAGCACCTCCTGCCCAGCCCGGTAGAGCGGATCGGTGAGCGCGACCAGCCGCTCCAGTTCGATGATGCGCGCGCCCAGGCCATAGCTGCCGTTCGAGGCCGGGCTGAGCAGGCCGACATCGCTCAGCTCCTTCAGATAGCGATAGGCGGTCGAGCGGCTGCAGCCGAGCTGGGCGATGATCTCCTCGACCGCCACCAAGGGCGTCGCCAGCGAGAACATGTCGAGCACGCTCAAGGCCCGGCCGAGGCTGCTCAGCAGAGACTCGCCCTCCTTCGCAGCGCCATCGCCGGGTTCGGCGACATCCTCGATCGTCTCGACGAGGAAGGCATCGTTCGACACGCCCTGCCCTTTCACGCAAAATCCCATAATACGAGATAATTTCTCTCTTCTGAGAGCTAGCAGAGCTCTCTCGCTTTGCCAAGCGAAACGAAATCCACGCCTTTCCAACACGTTATGAGTGAAACTCACACATATCTCAAAAAATCTCATAATACGGGATCATTGACGAAGTGCTTATTGTAGGACAGCATCCCGGCCAACAGAGAAGGATGGATGGGGTGGAGATCGCCTTTCTGACGCCGGTCATGCCAGAGGTGCGCGCGGCGATCGCCGCCTGCGCCCATGAGGGCCAGCGTCTGCATTTCGCGGACAGCGAGGTGCGCCAGGAGCAGCTCGCATTGGTGCGGACGGCCGAGGTGATCGTCTCGGCCGGGCCTTCTCCAGCTTCCGCAGGCGCCTTTCCATGACCAAGCCTCTGACCGGCCGCGTGCCGCCCGAAGCCATCCGGCGGACCGGACTGCCGCGCCTGTCGTCCGACCTGCTGCAGCGCTATGGCGCGCTCTCCGACCTGACCAGCGCGGTCTCGGACGCAATGGACAATCTCGGCGTGTTCGGCGCGATCCCGGCCTCGACGCTGGCGCCGACGCTGGCGAGCGGCCGCGTCGTCGGCCAGGCCGTCACCGTGCGCAATGTCGAGCGGCCGCAGAGCGCGACCGCCGCCGCCGCGAGCCGGGTCGGCAAGATGGGCGAGCACGAGGCCTATAACCAGGCCGAGCCCGGCGATGTCGTGGTGATCGAGGGCCTGACCGGGCTGTCGAACATGGGCGGCCAATCGGCCGCCGTCGCCCATCGCGCCGGCTGCGTCGGCGCCGTGATCGACGGCTCCTTCCGCGATCCCGATTCCTCGCGCGAGCGCAATTTCCCGATCTGGTCGCGCGGCGTCACCCCGATCACCGGCAAATGGCGGCTGGAGACGGTCGAGATCAATGGCCGCGTCCGCATCGCCGGCGTCTCGGTCGATGCCGGCGATCTCGTCGTCGCGGACGAGGCCGGCATCGTCTTCGTGCCCTTCGCCGAGGCGGAAGCCGTGCTGCGCGAAGCCGAGAAGATCGACGCCGGCGACAACCGCCAGAAGAGCGACATCGCGGCGGGCATCGACCTGAAGACGCTCGCCGCCACCAAGTACAAGTGAGGCCGACCATGACCGTGGAAGACGACGTCGAGATCCGTTGCGTCGTGCAGAGCGCCGATATCCTCGGCGAGACGCCGCGCTGGTGCGAGCGGACGAAGCGGCTGTGGTGGGTCGATGTGCGCCGGCCGGCGCTGCAATCCTACGATCCCGCCACCGACAGGCACGAAGCCCGCCGGCTGCAGGCCGACCTGATGATCGGCTCGATCGCGCCGCGCGAGGCCGGTGGCTTCGTCATGGGCACCAATAGCGGCATCTATGTCTACGATCCCGCGACGAGCGAACCGCCCAGGCGGATCGCCGATCCGGTCGGCGACGTTCCCGGCATGCGCCTCAATGACGGGCGCTGCGATCCGCGCGGGCGCTTCTGGGTCGGCAGCATGCACGATCACAACCGGGTTCCGGTCGGCGTGCTCTACCGGCTCGATGCCGACCATGGCTGCAAGGCGATGCATGACGGCTTCGTGCTGCCGAACTCGATCGCCTGGAGCCCGGATGGCGGCACGATGTACTTCGCCGATACGCACAACCAGACGAGCTTCGCCTTCGACTACGACCTGGACGCAGGCACGACCAGCAACCGGCGCGTCTTTGCCGACTGGACGCACCAGCTCGGCCGGCCCGACGGCGCGACTGTCGATGCCAAGGGCTATCTCTGGACGTGCATGGTCGCGACCGGCCATCTCGTGCGCCAGGCGCCGGACGGCAGCGTCGACCGGATCATCCAGCTGCCGGTGACCAATCCGACCTGCCCCGTCTTCGGCGGCAAGGACCTCGCCACGCTCTACATCACCAGCCACTCGCAGCGCCTGGCGCCGGAGACGCTCGCGGTCGAGCCGCTCGCCGGCGCCGTGCTGGCGCTCGATGTCGGCGTGCGCGGCCTGCCCGAGCCGCGCTTCGCCGGCTGACACAGCAATAACGACAGTCTGGGAGGACGAACCATGCATCGGATCATCAAGGCGGTCGCGCTCGCCGCGATCCTCGCGACGCCGGCCAAGGCGGCCGAGACCATCAAGCTGCTCGTCCCATTCGCCGCCGGCGGGCCGACCGACCTGTTCGCGCGGATCATCGCCCCCGATCTCGGCAAGGAGCTCGGCGGCACGGTCATCGTCGAGAACCGCGGCGGGGCCGGCGGCACGATCGGCACGGCGGCGGCGACGCGCGAGAAGGCGGACGGACGCACGCTCCTGCTGACCACCTCGGCATTGGTGCTGAGCGCCGGCACGATGGCGAGCGTGCCTTACGATCCGCAGAAGGACATCGAGCCGGTCTACCTGCTCGGCGAGGTCCAGACGATGATCGCGGTGCGCCCCTCGCTCGGCGTCGACGATCTCAAGGGCCTGGTCGAGAAGGCCAAGGGCACGAAGCTGAACTACGGCTCGACCGGCAGCGGCGGCACCATGCATCTCGGGGCCGAGCTCTTCGCCAAATCGGCCAAGGTCGCGATGGAGCAGATCGCCTATCGCGGCGCGGCGCCGGCGCTGACCGATCTGATCGCCGGCTCGGTCGACCTCGTCAATGCCGATGTCCCGATCCTGCGCCAATACGTCAAGGACGGCCGGCTCAAGGGCCTTGTCATCTTCGACACCAAGCGCTCGGCGCTGCTGCCCGAGATCCCCAGCGCGACCGAGGCCGGCATGCCGGACCTGATGCTGACCAACTGGTACGGCGTGCTGATGCCGAAAGGCGCTGCCCCGGCACAGAAGCAGAAGATCGCCGACGCGATCGCCAAGGTGGTCAAGCAGCCGCAGATCGCCGCCAAGCTCGCCGATAACGGCTTGGAGAATCCACAGGACACCGCCGCCTTCAAGGCGCGCCTCGACGCCGATTTCGCGCGCTGGCTGCCCTGGCTGAAAGCGAACGGCATCCGCGCGGAATGAGGCGTGGCCCGCCCGAGGCCTGAGCTTTCGACATCGAGACCCATGACATGAGCAGCAAAGCGCCCGGGCGCATCGCCGGCAGCAAGGATCTCTGGTCCGGCCTGATCTTCATCGGCTTCGGCCTGCTGGCGATGGCGCTGGCCCGCGGCTATGCGATGGGTCATGCCGGGCGCATGGGGCCGGGCTATTTCCCGACCGCGCTCGGCGGCGTGCTCGCCGTCATCGGCCTCATCCTCGTCATCCAGGCGTTCCTGTCGTCGGGCGAGGCGGTGACGGGTCTGGCCTGGCGCAAGGCCGCGCTCGTGCTCGTCGCCAGCGGCCTGTTCGGCGTCACGGTCGAAGGGCTCGGTCTTGCGCCCTCGACCGTGCTGCTGGTGATGATCTCGGGACTCGCCAGCGAGCAGTTCCGGCTCTGGCCTTTCCTAGCGCTGGCAGTCGGACTCTCCGCCTTCAGCGTGCTCACCTTCGTCACGCTGCTCGGGCTGCCGATCCCGGCTCTCGGCCCCTGGCTCGGTTTCTGAGGCGGCGCGATGGAGCTCTTCGACAATCTCGCGCTCGGCTTCTCGACCGCCTTCACCCTGACCAACCTGTTCTATTGCCTGATCGGCACCATCCTCGGCACCGCCGTCGGCGTGCTTCCGGGGCTCGGCCCGCTCGCGACCATCGCGATGCTGCTGCCGGCGACCTTCGCGCTGCCGCCGGTGACCTCGCTGATCATGCTGTCCGGCATCTACTACGGCGCCCAATATGGCGGCTCGACCACGGCGATCCTGGTCAATCTGCCGGGCGAATCCTCCTCGATCGTCACGGCGCTCGACGGCTATGCGATGGCCCGCAACGGCGAGGCCGGCAAGGCGCTGGCGACGGCGGCGCTCGGCTCCTTCTTCGCCGGCTGCGCCGCGACGCTGCTGCTGGCGCTGTTCGCCCCGCCGCTTGCCGTGGTGGCGCTGACCTTCGGCCCGGCCGAATACTTCTCGCTGATGGTGCTCGGCCTCGTCGCCTCGGTGGTGCTGGCCAATGGCTCCGTGCTGAAGGCGGTCGGCATGATCCTGCTCGGCCTGCTCCTCGGGCTGATCGGCCTCGACGTCAATTCCGGCATCCCGCGCTTCACCTTCGGCATGCCGCAGCTCTATGACGGGGTGAACTTCGTCGTGGTGGCGATGGGCGTCTTCGGCCTCGGCGAGATCATCCACAATCTCGAACAGGGCGAGGCGCGCTCGATCATCTCGCGCAAGATCGGCGGGCTGATGCCGACGCGCGCCGACCTGAAGCGCATCGTCGCGCCGGTGCTGCGCGGCACCTTGCTCGGCTCGGCCCTCGGCATCCTGCCGGGCGGCGGCGCGATGCTCGCCTCCTTCGCCGCCTATGCGCTGGAGAAGAAGGTCTCGCCCAACCGCGCGCAATTCGGCAAGGGCGCGATCGAGGGCGTGGCGGCCCCGGAATCGGCCAACAATGCCGGCGCCCAGACCTCCTTCATCCCGATGCTGACGCTCGGCATCCCCTCGAACCCGGTGATGGCCTTGATGGTCGGCGCCATGGTGATCCAGGGCATCCAGCCCGGCCCGGCGGTGCTGACCGAGCAGCCGACCCTGTTCTGGGGCATCGTCGCCTCGATGTGGATCGGCAATGTCTTCCTGGTCCTGCTCAACCTGCCGCTGATCGGGCTATGGGCGCGCATGATCATGGTGCCCTACCACTACCTCTTCCCGACCATCCTGGTGTTCTGCGCCATCGGCGTCTTCAGCCTGAGCAACAGCACCTTCGACATTGTGCTGATGGTCGGCTTCGGCTTCTTCGGCTATCTCTGCGCCAAGCTCGGCATGGAGCCGGCGCCGATGCTCCTCGGCTTCATCATCGGCCCGATGATGGAAGAGTACCTGCGGCGGGCCCTGCTGCTCTCGCGCAGCGATCCGATGGTCTTCCTGCAGCGGCCGATCAGCGCGGCCATGCTGGCGCTCGCCGCCCTCCTCCTGGTGCTCGTGCTGCTGCCCTCGCTGCAGAAGAAGCGCGCCGAAGCCTTCCAGGAGTGAGCCCGTGGACAGCGACCTGCCGCGCAATCGCGTCAAGGAGCGGCTGGCGCGCGACGAGATCGCCGCGACCATGGCGGTGCGGCTGGTCCGCGGCGTCGAGATCGCCCGCATCGCCGCCACCGCTGGGCTCGACTCGATCTATGTCGATCTCGAGCACGCGATGTTCAGCGCCGAGACGACCGGGCAGATCTGCCTCGCCGCGCTCGACATGGGCATCACCCCGCTGGTCCGGCTGCCGGCAAACCAGCCGGAGCACATCGCCCGCGCCTTCGAAGGGGGCGCCATGGGCATCATCGCCCCGCATGTCCGCTCGGCCGAAGAGGCGCGCCGGATCGTCGATGCTGCCAAGTTCGCGCCGCTGGGCTCGCGCGGCGTCGCCAGCCTGTCGCCGCTGACCCGCTTCCGCAGTTATCCGAACGCCGAGGCGATGGCCTTCATCAACGCCCTGACGATGGTGATCGTGATGATCGAGTCCGGCGACGGCGTCGCTGAGGTCGAGGAGATCGTCGCGGTCGAGGGCGTCGACATCGCCTTCATCGGCGCGGTCGACCTTGCCGCCGATCTCGGCAGCCCCGGCAAGTTCGACCATCCGCGCCTGCATGACGCCATCTCGGCTGTCATCGCGGCCTGCCGGCGCGCCGGCAAGCATGCCGGGCTCGGCGGGCTCGCCGCCCGGCCCGATTTGATGAAGACCTATGCCGCCATGGGCGCCCGCTTCGTCTCGACCGGGGCCGACTTGAATTTCCTGCTCGGCGCCGCCCAGCAACGGGCACGGGCGGCCCACGCCCTGCTCACCGAGTAGCGCTCACTCCTTGATCGCATCCGGAAGCTGCTGCCAGATTCGCTTGGAGCGGCGGAGCACCCAGCCCACCGCCGTGATCGAAGGCCGGAAACTCCAGCCTCCAGCAAATGGTCTCGGATCACCCGGCTACTGCGCTGTGTGGGGGGCGCCGGGCAACCCTTGTGCACAAGCCCTAGCCGTCGAGCAAAACAAAACTGGGAAGAGGTACCGGCGCGGAATGGAGCGGGCGGAGGGAATCGAACCCTCATAGCTAGCTTGGAAGGCTAGTGCTTTACCACTAAGCTACGCCCGCGCGTCCCAGACGCCTTATCAAACCCCCGGCAGCGCGGCTAGCCCGAATTTGGCCACCTCGTCAGCTTGAAGGTTTTCTGAGGTGGCGCGTCAAGGCTGCTGCTCTACCATTGAGCTGCACCCGCGCCGGCCGCCAAATTCCGCATCGGACCGGTCAGTGTCAACCCATCCCGGCGAAGAAGATGGCCTCATCCACCTGAGGTGTGCGGGCGCAAGCTCACATATCGCTCAAGGCACGCTGGCCGAGCCAGATCGCCGCGCCGGTGAACAGGCCGAGCGCCGCCCCGCCGACGAGCGTACCGAAGGCCAGCGCGCCGGCCGCAGCCACGGCTGTGCTGAAAAGCGTAATCCCCATCATCCGTCTCCCCGGCGGCAAATCTAACGACGCCGCGCCCCACGGCAGCCCCCATTTGGGGGAGGAAGAGCAAATTTCGAGTCCCATTGAACTAAAAGTGAGTGTCGAAGCCCCCCAAATGGGGGGCGATAGAGCACCTCGAGCCTGATACCGATAGGCTGGGGGAAAACAACATGTCCGAACTCGGCGAGCTCTATTGCCCGTTCAGGGCCGAGATCATCTCGGCGATACCGCGGCCGTTGATGATGCTGATCCACGGCATGGGCGTGCTGGCCCTGCTGCTGCTCGAACTCTGATCGGCGTCGCTCCGCCCCGATCCTAACGCTTGGTCATCTCGATATCGGGAATCGTCGGCCCGCTGGCGCTGCGCTCGCTTTCGACGATGGGCGGAGACGGAACCCGCGAGATTCGCAGCGCGATATAGATGGCGACGGCGACCGACAGCCCGACAAGGTAGATCAGCATGCCCTGTGGCCCCCGAAGCTGCATCAGCAGGGTCGCAGCCAGCGGCCCGATCGCCGAGCCGGTGCCCCAGAGGAACAGGAGCTGCGCCGAGAGCCCGACAGCCTGGTCGCGCCCCATGCGGAAATAGGCGTGCGTGACCGCGACCGTGTAGAGCGGGACGCTGCAGCCGCCGATCAGGGCGAACAGGCCGAAAAGCCAGATCCGGCCATGGGCGGCGTCGACCTCCAGGAGCATCATCAGGCCGGCCGCGACCACCGCGACGGTGCTTGTGGCGACCAGCATGATGAGCCTGCTGGCGACCCGGTCCGCCAGCAGGCTCATCGGCCATTGCAGCAGCAGCGCGCCGATCTGGATGCCGGCGGTGAGCAGGATGGTGGCTCGCTGGTCGAGGCCGGAGAGAATGCCATAAGCAGGCGCGACGCTGGTCAGCGGGCCGCCGACCATGCCGACATAAAGGCAGCCGACTACGGCGGCCGGCGCCTGCTGCCACAGCGTCCGCAGGCCGACCGAGACGATCTCGCTCGATTCTGGGCCCCTCGCCCGCGTCAGCGCCACCGGGATCAGCGCGACCGAGAAGGCCATGCTGGCGAAGAGGAAGACGTCCTGCGACTGGATCGCGACATAGCCGACGCCGATCTGCGAACCGATCAGCGCGACGCGGTTGAGGATCTGGTAGATGCCGAAGATCCGGCCGCGCTGCGACCGGTTGGCCTGCCCGCTGATCCAGCTCTCGATGCAGATACCGTGGCCGGCCGCCGCCAGGCCCATGACCAGCCGCGAGATTCCCCACCAGGCTTCCGGCAGCATGGGAAAGCTCAGCGTCGAGACTGCCTGAAGCGCGGCGAACACGGCAAAGCCGCGGATATGGCCGACGCGGCGGACGAGCGAGGGGTTGACGAAGCAGCCGATCAGGAAGCCGAGCGAATAGGCCGAGGCGACGAGGCCGATCAGCAGTGGCGGCTGGTTCGCGATCGCCATCTGCAGCGGCACGACCGTGTTCACGATCGTGCCGGCGACCTGCAGGATCAAGGCTCCTGCAACAATGGCGCCGAGCGCGGCGACAGAACCGCCCCCTTGGGTCTTTGCTGTCACTGCACCGTCATACCCGAATAGCCGATCCGGAGAGGCTATCAGCTCGCTCGGATTCGGGGAAGGCGAAGGTGGCGGGGGAAGCGGTTCGTCACAAACGGGGCGGACCAACAAGGCGTGCGCCTCATCGCTGAGCTATGGCGGGCCGATCTGAGTTTGAGACGCCTCCGCCTGCTGAGGCCGGCCGAGGTTGGGCAGCTCCTGCCAACCGTACCAGGCGCCCGCTGTAAGGTTGGTGTCAGCGGGCGGGATCTAACGTCTTCCCATCGAAAGCCGGCCGGTTGGCCGCCAGAAAAGGGAGACGAACATGAACGCAACGATCGAAGCCATCGCCCTGAATGACGAAGCCCTGGAGGACGTCGCCGGTGGCGTGAATTGGACCGCTGTGGGCGCGGTGACGGGAGGCGTGGTTGCGGGCGTCGGAGCCGTGGTGGCTTTGCCCGCCTTCGCCACGGCTGCTGCAGGAGCCGTGATCGCAGGTGCCGCTGCCGGAATTGGCGGAGCCATCGGCACCGGCGTCGGCAAGGTCATCGATCTCGTGAAGTGAACCGACGCCTGCTCCTTCCGCCCGTCAAATAACCAGAACTCCAAAGGAAAACGCCGATGACCAACATCTCATTCCAGAACGACTGCAGCAGCGCCCTCGCGGACCACGACCTCGATCTGGTGGTCGGTGGTGCGTCCTGGCAGGGCATCATCGGCGGCGCGGCCGCCGGCGTCGGACTTGTGGCCGCCACCATCGCTTTCGCTCCAGCGGTGGCCACCGGCGCCTCCGTCGGCTTCGTCGCCTCGATGATCGGTGGCTCCACCGTGGCCGCCGGGGGCGCAGGCTCCATGGTGGGTGGGATCGTCGACCTCATCAAGGGCAACTGACACCTAAGTGCAGCGGCACGCTGTCGTCACGACATGGCGAGAATGGGTCGGTGGCAAACCAGCAAACGCGGCCAGCCAAGGCTGGTCGCCTGCTACGCAAGAAAATCCACAGGCGCCGCATCCGTACCCGCCTCTCGGGCGTATAGGGCTAATGCCTAAGCCTAATAGCCGGAAGCGGCCGGCTGCTGAGATGCCGCTATCGACCGAAGATCCCATCGACCTCGAAACCCAACGCAGACTGAGACGTGACCTGAAGCTGACCAGCACCGATATCGCCGAGATCGACCTCGAACTCGCAATCGAGGCGGGGTTGCTGAAAAAGCCAAAACGACGATGAGACGAGAAAGCCCGACCTGCCAAGGCCGGGCTTTGGTCACTCTGCGCGCCGGCAAATCCGCAGTCGCCGAAAGCAAGCTGTCAGCGCCTAACTCAAGAGGCCGCGGAACTCTGCTTCCGGAACCGAACGTCTATTCTCGCGCCGGATCACTGGGCGCAGGCAACGTGTCAAAAAAGAATGAAATCAACGCTCGAAGAGCAAGGTGGTGGGGGAAGCAGGACTCGAACCTGCGAAGGCATAGCCAGCGGATTTACAGTCCGCCCCCTTTGCCGCTCGGGACATTCCCCCGCCTTGCCGCAAGCCGAACCCGAAGGATCGACCGCAACCGCCTGTTTCACTTTTGTGAAGGGCGGCAGGCGCGGGCGGACTTATGAGGAGAGGGCCGCCGCCTGTCAACGCCTAAAAGCCATCTAACGACAAGCAATCGTACCGAGCACCTCCTAGCCCTGCGGCCAGTTGGCGCGATGACGCCTGCGCCAGTCCATGGCAGCCGGCACGAAGGCCTGGAACGGCGTCGTGTCCGGCCGCTCGATCGCATCGGCGAGATCGGGCGACGGGTGAATCAGGCTGCGCACGCCATGGCGATGCACCCAGACCGGCAGCTCGCCTTGCCGGGCGAACATGGCGATAACCTGCTTGACTAGGCTGCTGCGCAACGCCCGTGAACTGCCGACCGGCCGCGCCACGACGCAGAAGCGCGCGAACGGATTCGGATGGTCGTCCTCGCCCTCCAGGCAGAAGATCACGCCGCAACGGTCCGGCCGCGCCGCGTCCGGCATGGCGTCGATGCGCCGCCACAGGCAGAACCAGGTACGGCAGATGCCCGGGCGCGTCTCGTAGATGCCGCAGCCGGTGCCGGTGTTGTGGCGGCACATGATGCCCGCGGGCTTGCCGACATCGGGATCGACGATGCGTAGCGCCTCGCAGCAGGCGACGCAGTCGCCGCAATCGCGCCCCGGCACCAAATGGTTCAGCGTCCGGCCCGAGCGCATCGAGCCGGCCTGCGCGCTTTCCGCCATGACGCGCCTCCTCAAGGCAGCGGCGAAGCCCCGAGCCTAGCGCGGATCCTTACCTATCGGAAGCGCGGCCTCGCACGCGGTCGAGCACGAAGGCAGCGCGCGTCTCGACATCGGCGCTCGGCAGTTCGACCAGGTCGTAGCCCTGCTCGCGATAGGCCGCGGTGACCGCCGCATAGGTGCGCTCGGCCTCGGCGAAATCCTGCTTGCGTTCGGCATCCTGCGCATAGATTTCGCGCCAGGGCGGCGCCGCGAACACGATACAGGCATAACGGAAGGCACGAGCCGCGCGATCGAAATGCTCCGGCACCGGCAGTCCGCAGAGCCTGAGATAGCCGATGCTGTCGGGCACACCGCGGTCGAAAAAGACCGGAGCCTCCGTCGCCTGTGCCTCATGATAGGAGCGCAGGTCGAAATTCAGCATCGACTCGGCGAACAGGGCCCGGTCGCGCCAGGGCAAGGCCGGCCCGTCGATGGCAAGCTGGTCGCGGATGATCGCCCGGCCGGCCTCCGGCGCCACCGCATGACCTGCGGCGGCCAGCGCGGCCAGCAAGGTGGTCTTGCCGGCGCCGGGCCCGCCGGTCAGCACGAACAGGTGCTCATTCGTCTTGGTCATCCGCATTGTCTCCTTGTGATGAGTGAGTCGAAAGTCCCGCATCCCAGCCTTCAGGCTGGCCAAGCCGGCCGCGCCGTGGCAGGGCATGGCGTCACCTTTCCGGAGCCATGATGTCCGCCCCGTCCCGCCCCCGTTTCCAGAATCGCCGCGGCCGTCCGGATCGTGACGGCCCGCCGCCGCACCGGCCCGGCGAGATCGACGAGGCGATCCTCTACGGCGCCCATCCGGTGATCGAGGCGCTGCGCAATCCGCGCCGGCGCTTCCGCAAGCTGCTCGCCACCGAGAACGCGCTGAAACGCCTGACCGAGGAGGTCGGCGAGTTGCCGCTGGTGCCTGAGATGGTGCGGCCCTCGCAGATCGACCGGCTGCTGACGCCCGACGCCGTCCACCAGGGACTCTATCTCGTCTGCGATCCCCTGCCCTCGCCCGATCTCGACAGCCTGCCGGACGACGCGATCGTGCTGGCGCTCGACCAGATCACCGATCCGCACAATGTCGGGGCGATCCTGCGCTCGGCCGCGGCCTTTGCGGTCGCCGCGGTGATCGTCACCATCCGGCACTCGCCGGCGGCGACGGGCGTGCTGGCGAAATCCGCCTCGGGCGCGCTCGAGCACGTGCCGCTGGTCGCGGTGAAGAATCTGGGAGATGCGCTGGAGAAGCTGGGCGAGCGCGGCTTCCTGCGGCTCGGCTTCGATTCGGAAGGGGACGTCTCGCTCGACGAGGTCCCGCTGCGCAAACCGCTGGTATTGGTGATGGGCGCTGAGGGCAAGGGCCTGCGCCAGCGTTCGCGCGAACTCTGCGACCATCTCGCCCGGCTCGACATGCCCGGCGCGATCAAGAGCCTCAACGTCTCGAACGCGACCGCGATCGCACTCTACGCGGCGACGAGGCGCTGAAGCATCGGTCCCAAAAGTGGAAGCCACTTTTCGGATAAATCCGATGCGACAATTGTGATCTGAGCCTCAGCGCCGTGCCACCCGGCCGTCGCTGCCGAAGCGCATGACCCTGACTACAGGCTGGCCCCTGCGCGTTTCGATTCGATAGAGCACCGGATCGGCCGCAGGCGGGCGCGGAATGCCGATCGCGACGGGAATCGAGCGCTCTTTCTCGGGAGGCGGCTCGCTCGCCTCCGGCACGACGACCACGACCCGCTGGTCGCCCGGCCAGCCATAGAGCCCGGAATAGCCGTCGCCGTAGAAGCCGGCACGGCCGTGGCGGACATGGCCCGGTCGCACACCCGACCGCATCGGCGCGAACCGCGGAACCGGGCCGGACAGACCGGCCGGCGGCGCCGCGCCGAAACCGGGCGCGGCGGCAGCCGGAGACGCGGCGACGCAAAGTCCCGCGAACACGATACCCAGAGGCATTGCGGAGCGATCTCTCATCGCCACCTCCCCTTCCTGCGCTCACCATCAGCCCCGGGGGCGATATGGTTAGCGAAAGGTTAGCGGCTTGCGTCCGGCAAGGCGAGTCATCACGGAATTCGGAACCGGATCGCCCCACAGAACGCTCAATCCTTCGTCTTACGCCTTTCGGTGCAAGACCAAGTGCTCGGTTGAAGATTGCCGGGGGCGGACGCATTCCTAGCCTATCAAACTTGGCTTTTCAAAGGCCTTTGCCCTGAGCCGGCTCGCCCGGCTCCAAGCGAAGAACCGCCGGCAAGGCGGCGTGAGGATGCAGCGGATGGTCCGCGTATCCGGGGGAACGACTAAGACGGGAGCGCTTCATGAGCATGGCACAGGCATCCGGGGCGGCTGGACCGCGCCCGATGACCAGGGAGGAACGGAAGGTCATCGTGGCCTCCTCCCTGGGCACGGTCTTCGAATGGTACGATTTCTACCTGTACGGCTCGCTCGCCACGATGATCGGCGCGCATTTCTTCTCGGCCTTCGACGCCAATACGCGCGCCATCTTCGCGCTGCTGGCCTTCGCCGCGGGCTTCCTGGTGCGTCCGTTCGGCGCGCTGTTCTTCGGCCGGCTCGGTGACCTGATCGGCCGCAAGTACACCTTCCTCGTCACCATCCTGATCATGGGCGCCTCGACCTTCCTGGTCGGCCTGCTCCCGAGCTACAACAGCATCGGCTGGGTCGCACCGGTCATCCTGATCGCGCTGCGCATGCTGCAGGGCCTGGCGCTCGGCGGTGAGTATGGCGGCGCGGCGGTCTATGTCGCCGAGCACGCTCCCCCGGGACGGCGCGGCTTCTACACCTCCTGGATCCAGACCACGGCGACGCTCGGCCTGCTACTGTCGCTGATCGTCATCCTGGGCATCCGCACCGTCATGGGCGAGGCCGATTTCGCCGCCTGGGGCTGGCGCATTCCGTTCCTGATGTCGGTCTTCCTGCTCGCCATCTCGGTCTGGATCCGCCTGCAGATGCAGGAATCGCCTGCCTTCCAGAAGATGAAGGCCGAGGGCACCGGCTCCAAGGCTCCGCTCTCCGAGGCCTTCGGCCAGTGGAAGAACGCCAAGATCGCGCTGCTCGCGCTGTTCGGCCTCACCGCCGGCCAGGCCGTCGTCTGGTACACTGGCCAGTTCTACGCGCTGTTCTTCATCCAGAGCATCCTCAAGGTCGATCTCTACACCTCGAACGTGCTGATCGCCTGGGCGCTCATCCTCGGCACCGGCGGCTTCATCCTGTTCGGCTCGCTGTCCGACAAGATCGGCCGCAAGCCGGTCATCCTGGCGGGCTGCCTGATCGCTGCGCTGACCTATTTCCCGCTGTTCGGCGCGCTCACCAAGGCGGCCAACCCGGGCCTCGCCGCGGCGCATGAGAACGTCAAGGTCCAGGTCGTCGCCGATCCCGCCACCTGCGGCTCGGTCTTCGATCCGGTCGGCGTGCGCACCTTCACCCAGCCCTGCGACGTCGCCCGCCGCACGCTGGCCGCGCAGGCCATCCAGTACACGCTGGCTCCGGCTCCCGCCGGCACGGCGGCCAAGGTCACGGTCAACGGCAAGGATGTGGCGATCGACGCCGGCTTCGCCGCCAATATCGGCAAGGAAGCGGTCGCGGCCGGCTATCCGGCGCCGGGCGACGCCCGCATCGTCAAGACCGGCTTCCTCAGCGCGCTGTTCAACGCGCAGTCGCTGACGATCATCGCGATCCTGACCGTGCTCGTCATCTATGTGACGATGGTCTACGGCCCGATCGCGGCGGCGCTGGTCGAGCTCTTCCCGACCCGCATCCGCTACACCGGCATGTCGCTGCCCTACCACATCGGCAATGGCTGGTTCGGCGGCCTGCTGCCGGCGACCTCCTTCGCCATGGTGGCCGGCACCGGCGACATCTTCTACGGCCTCTGGTACCCGATCGTGATCGCGATGATGACCTTCGTCATCGGCATGCTCTTCGTGCCCGAGACCAAGGACCGCGACATCCTGACCTACGACAACGACTGATCGGTTTGTCCAACCGCTCTGCGAAGCCCCGCCCGAAAGGGCGGGGCTTTTGCGTTGAAGCGCCGGGAACCGGATCATCTGTCCCGGCGAGGCCTTGCGGAGAGCAGTGCCCGCCTCGTCCGGATACTATCGCCTTCCCTAGCTGTATGGCACATAAATGCCTCAGCATCGTCCGGGCGCGGTCAAAGTATATCACTCGAATTCATCGCTTATTTGGAGACCATTTCGCAAATATTGTGAATACGAATCCCGCCAAGACTCGAGGCGAGCCAGTCCGTCGCATGGCAGGACATCGCCGCAAGCTGATATTAACCGACCTAAGCTAGCGTCGCCGATGCTGGGCGGATCGGCCGCGCCCGACATGCCTGAAACCCAATGCCGGCATCGCTGATGACGATCCCATGGATCTTGCGACCCTCTGGTATCTGACGATCGGAACACTGGTCGTCGCCACGGCGATGACGCTCTGGGAGCGACAGGCGCACGCCCTGCGGTCGGCGGAGCTCGGCATCTGGGCCGCCGCCTATGGCGTGTTCACGCTCGGCTGCTTCCTAGCCATGTACCGGAACCTGCTTCCCGGCATTGCCGGCCCTGCCCTCACCAATGTCGTCATGGTGCTCGGCTATGCGATGGTCCTGCAGGGCGTCCTCGCCCTCGACGGCAAGGGCTTTCGCCTGACGCTCCTGGCAGGCTTCCTCGTTCTCCTCGGCCTGGCCTGGTTTGTCGGCGGCGCCGGCATGGGCAGCGCCTTCTGGAACCATATCGGCGCGCTTCCCATCGCCGTCATCTGCGCCCTGACCGCGCTTGCCGTGTTTCGCAGCGGCACGGCGAACGGGCTGCGCTCCCGCCCGGTCGCGATCATTGTCTTCGCCTGTCACAGCCTGACCTATGCCGCTCGTGCCTTCGTCGTGCCGCTGGCGGTGTCGCACTACGGCGACGGCGTCCTGCCCGTCGTCGCCAAGATGACGATGTACGAGGCCGTGCTGTTCACGGTCGCGATGCCGATGTCCCTGATCGCGCTGGTGCGCGAGGAGGAGCGAGCGCAGCTCCTCGCCCATGCTCGCACCGACTTCCTGACCGGGCTCCACAACCGCCAGGGCTTCTTCGAGCTCGGCCCCGAGCGCCTGCGCAGCCAAGGGCGGAGCGGGTCCCACACGCTGCTTGCCTGCGATCTCGACCACTTCAAGGCGATCAACGACACCTATGGGCACGATGCGGGCGATCAGGTCCTGATCCTCTTCGCCCATGTCGCCAGCGAGGCCGCCGGGCCGGAAGCCATGGCGGCGCGGCTCGGGGGTGAGGAGTTCGCGATCCTGCTGCCCGGCATGGGGCCGAAGGACGCGCATGAAGTCGGGCAGAGCATAGCGCGGCGCTTTGCCGAGGCGGCAGCGCGCAGCGATGGGCTCGCCATAGCGGCCACCGTCAGCGTCGGCCTCGCCGAGAGCCAGGCCGGCAACGCCGATCTGAGCGCACTCCTGGCAGCCGCGGACCGCGCCCTCTACAAGGCCAAGCTGCTTGGGCGCAACCGCATCGAGATCGCCGAGCCCATGGGAACCGCGGCGGCGGCCTGAGCTGTCAGGCCGCGCCTCCCGCCCGGTCAGCGCCTCACACCGGCAGCACGGTGACCGGCGTGCCGAGCGCGACGCGGGCGTAAAGGTGGATGATGTCCTGGTTGATCATCCGGATGCAGCCAGAGGAGACGTTGGTCCCGACGGTATAGGGCTCGGTCGTGCCGTGGATGCGGTAGCCGAGATCGCGCCCCTCGCCGAAGAGGTAGAGGGTGCGGGCGCCGAGCGGGCTCTTCGGCCCGCCGCGGACGCCGGGGCCGCGCGGCGTCGGCTCGAGCTGGGCCCTGATTTGCGGGTCGCGCTCGATCATCTCCTGCGGCGGCACCCAGTCGGGCCAATCGCGCTTCATGTTGATCTTGGCCTGGCCCGTCCAGCCGAAGCCCTCGCGGCCGACGCCGACGCCATAGCGTGTCGCGACGCCCTGCGATTCGACGAAGTAGAGATGATAGGAGCCGGGATCGACGACGATCGAGCCCGGCGGCTCAGGCCGGCGGAACTCGACCGTCTGGCGCAGATAGCGCGGCTCGATGCTCTGATAATCGACCGCCGGCACCGGAAAGCGCTCGCCGGGATATTCGACATAGGCCTGCGCGTAGTTGGGGCGCGCCAGCGTGCGCGTCAGGTTGGGGCCTCTCGGAGCGGCGATCTCCGGCAGACCCACGATGCTGCCCCCTCCGCCGCAGCCGGCGAGACCGGGGGCGAGGAGCGACAGGGACGACATGGTAAAGGATCGGCGGCTCAGCATGGGCACATCTCAGACAAGGCTTTTGAAAAGCATCGACTTAGATGGTTACGAGCCGGTGAATGCCGGTGCGTTAGTTTCCGCTTCGCTCAGAACCTCATCTCGACGCGTCCCTTGAGGGCGTGGTCTCTGGAGCGTTCGCCGATCGCCGCCGAGTAGGTCAGGCCGAGGGCGGTGGA
>NZ_JBYSVZ010000014.1:0-38639 GCF_058986765.1 Allobosea sp. GW821-FHT03A12 | reverse complement strand
CCCCCCCCCCCCCCCCCCCCCCCCTTTTAATGATACGGCGACCACCGAGATCTACACGTCACGGTGTTCGTCGGCAGCGTCAGATGTGGAGAAGAGACAGTTCCCCCTTCAATGCGGCAACCGCATGGGGCGGCTTGCCGCATGATCCGCCGGCGTCAGTGACGTCCATGGCAGGATCGCCGAGCGCCCGGGCGCGCTTCCTGCAAGCACATCCCGGACGTTTAGCCGTCTTGCCCATGGGCACGATCGACGCCGAACGGATCGCATCCGACCGAAAGACAATCCTATGTTCGATGTTCAAACCGAAGAGCTGATCTGGGGCGGGCGCAAGCTCGTGCTCGAAACCGGCAAGATCGCCCGCCAGGCCGACGGCGCCGTGCTCGCCACCTATGGCGAGACCGTCGTGCTCGCCACCATCGTCTCGGCCAAGGAGCCGAAGCCGGGCTTCGACTTCTTCCCGCTGACCGTAAATTACCAGGAGAAGACCTTCGCCGCCGGCCGCATCCCCGGCGGCTATTTCAAGCGCGAAGGACGCCCGACCGAGAAGGAGACGCTGGTCTCGCGCCTGATCGACCGGCCGATCCGCCCGCTCTTCGCCGAAGGCTACAAGAACGACACCCAGGTGGTCGTCACCGTTCTGCAGCATGACCTCGAGAACGATCCCGACATCGTCGCGATGGTCGCCGCCTCCGCCGCCCTGACGCTCTCCGGCGTGCCCTTCATGGGCCCGGTCGGCGCCGCCCGCGTCGGCTATATCGACGGCGCCTACAAGCTCAATCCGCTGATCGAAGAGGTCAAGGAATCGCAGCTCGACCTCGTCGTCGCCGGCACCCAGAACGCCGTGCTGATGGTCGAGTCGGAGGCCAAGGAGCTCTCCGAGGAAATCATGCTCGGCGCCGTGATGTTCGGCCACAAGCACTTCCAGCCGGTGATCGACGCGATCATCCGCCTGGCCGAGAAGGCCGCCAAGGAGCCGCGCGACTACACCCCCGCCGACAACTCGGTCGTGCTCGACGCCGTTCTCAAGCTGGTCGATGCGGATCTCCGCGCCGCCTACAAGATCACCACCAAGGCCGAGCGCTACAAGGCGCTGGATGCCGCCAAGGCCAAGGTCCAGGCGCTGGTCTCGGCCGAGCCGGACGGCAAGACCACCTTCACCAAGGAGCAGGTCGGCGGCCAGTTCAAGGAAGCCCAGGCCAAGGTCGTGCGCTGGACCATTCTCGACGACGGCGTCCGCATCGACGGCCGCGACGTCAAGACGGTCCGCAAGATCGTGGCGGAAGCGGGCATCCTGCCGCGCACCCACGGCTCCTCGCTGTTCACCCGCGGCGAGACCCAGGCGCTGGTCGTGACCACGCTCGGCACCGGCGATGACGAGCAGTTCATCGACTCGCTGGAAGGCACCTACAAGGAGACCTTCCTGCTGCACTACAACTTCCCGCCCTATTCGGTCGGCGAGACCGGCCGCATGGGTTCGCCCGGCCGCCGCGAGATCGGCCATGGCAAGCTCGCCTGGCGCGCCATCCGCCCGATGCTGCCGGCGAAGTCGGAGTTCCCCTACACGATCCGCGTCGTCTCGGAGATCACCGAGTCGAACGGCTCCTCCTCGATGGCCACCGTCTGCGGCACCTCGCTGGCGCTGATGGATGCGGGCGTGCCGCTGAAGTCGCCGGTCGCCGGCATCGCCATGGGCCTGATCCTCGAGGGTGAGCGCTTCGCGGTGCTCTCCGACATCCTCGGCGACGAGGACCATCTCGGCGACATGGACTTCAAGGTGGCCGGCACCGCCGCGGGCATCACCTCGCTGCAGATGGACATCAAGATCGCCGGCATCACCGAGGAGATCATGAAGGTCGCCCTCGGCCAGGCCAAGGGCGGTCGCGAGCACATCCTGGGCGAAATGAGCAAGGCCCTCTCGGCCTCGCGCAGCCAGCTCGGCGAGTACGCGCCGCGCATCGAGACGATGAAGATCCCGGTCGACAAGATCCGTGAAGTCATCGGTTCGGGCGGCAAGGTGATCCGCGAGATCGTCGAGAAGACCGGCGCCAAGGTGAACATCGAGGACGACGGCACCATCAAGATCGCCTCGGCCGACGGCAAGTCGATCGAAGCGGCGATCAAGTGGATCAAGTCGATCGTCTCCGAGCCGGAAGCCGGCCAGATCTATGACGGCTCCGTCGTCAAGGTCATGGAGTTCGGCGCCTTCGTGAACTTCTTCGGCGCCAAGGACGGCCTGGTCCACATCTCGGAGCTGGCTCCGCGCCGCGTCCAGAAGGTCCAGGACGTCGTCAAGGAAGGCGACAAGGTCAAGGTCAAGTTCCTCGGCATGGACGAGCGCGGCAAGGTGCGCCTGTCGATGAAGGTGGTCGACCAGGCCACCGGCGAGGACATCACCGAGAAGCTGAAGGCCGAGCGCGACGCCGAGAAGTCCCGCGAGCGCCAGAACGCCGAAGACTGATCCGCGATCAGCGTTTCACGTGAATCGGACGCCCCGCATCGCAGGATGCGGGGCGTTTTTGTTTGGCCGCCCTCTGGTGCGTCGCAGCAAATTCGAATAGTCTAGACTTATTCCTTTGGAGGCCAGCATGACCGCGCACCAGATTACGTCGCTTGATCAGCTCGCCGCTCTCTACCCGAACCCGATCGCGCCGGCCTCGGTCATCAAGGAGATCGATCACATCGACGCCAACTATGGCGCCCTGATCGCGGCCTCGCCGTTTTTCGTGCTCGCGACCAATGGTCCGGACGGGCTGGATTGCTCACCGCGTGGGGATCAGCCGGGCTTTGTCACCGTCAGCGACGCGAGAACGCTGCTGATTCCGGACCGAAGAGGCAATAACCGACTGGATTCATTGAGGAATCTTCTGTCCGACAATCGAATCGGAATGCTCTTTTTGATCCCCGGTTACGGCGAAACCCTGCGTGTGAACGGCACGGCGGTGCTCTCGACCGATCCGGAGCTGTGTGCGCGCTTCGAGATGGCGGGCAAGCTGCCGGCCTGCGTGATCGTCGTCACCGTCGAGGCGGCGTACTTCCAGTGCTCGCGGGCGGTGGTGCGCGCCGATCTCTGGAACCCGGCGGTGCAGGTCGACAAGCGCTCGCTGCCGAGCGCCGGCACGATCCTGCGCGACATCTCGGCGCGAGCGGCCGCGGAGGCGTTCGACGGCGAGGCCTATGACAAGGCGCTGCCCGAGCGGGTCAGGGCGACGTTGTACTGAGCAGACTCCCTCGACCGCTCTCACAAGAGCGCGGGAACCCTCTCCTGTAAGGAGAGGGTAGGGTGAGGTGTAGGCGGCAAGACCAGCTCCGCGAGCGCTCACCGCGCGGTCGGGTTCAGGCCAACGCTTCCACTCCGAACACCTCACCCCTGCCCCTCTCCTTCCAGGAGAGGGGTTCTCCAGAGCCTTACTCCAATCCCCCAACAGCCGCCTCGACCGCCTCGACGATCGCGCCGGAGCGGACCAAAGCCGTCGCCTGGTTCATCTCGGCGGCGTACCAGCGGTCGCCATCGAGCGCCGGCGGGATCGTCTCGCGCAGCGCGTCCAGCGCCGCCTGCGTGCCCTTGCCGAGCGGATGGGCCTTGGCGGTCTCGGCGATCAGCGACAGCGCCTGGCAGGCCATCAGGATCTCGGCGGCGATGATCATCTCGACATTCTCGACGACGGTGCGCGCCTTGCGGCCGCACCAGGTCGAGTTCGAGACATGGTCCTCGGCATTCGACTTGCCCGGGATCGAATCGACCGAGCCGGGCGAGGACAGCGTGCGGTTCTCCATCACCAGCGCCGACATCGAGCACTGCACTGTGGCGAAGCCGGTGTTGAGCCCGCGCTTGCCGGCGAGCAGGTTGCGCGGCAGGCCGTAGCTCAGGGTCGGATCGACCAGGCGGGCGAGCCGGCGCTCGCAGATCGAGCCGAGATCGGTCATGGCGATGGCGAGCAGGTCCATCGCCTGCGCGACATACTGGCCGTGGAAATGGCCGCCGGAGATGACGCGGTAGCCGTCATCCTCGGGGAAGATCAGCGGGTTGTCGGTCGCCGAATTGGTCTCGGTCGCGATGATCCGGCTGACATAATCCAGCGCCTCGCGGGCGGGCCCGTGCACCTGCGGGGCACAGCGCAAGGAATAGACGTCCTGCACGCGCGGCGCCGGCGGCTTGCCGGGGGTGCGGCCGATCTCGTCGGGATAGATCGTCTCGCGGGCCGAGGCCGAGCAGCGCTTCGACCCCTGCGTGATCTTGACGAGGTTGCGCGCCACCAGCGCCTGGCCGGGATGCGGGCGGGCGGCATGGACGCGCGGATCGAAGGCGGCGAGCTCGCCGCGCATCGCTTCCAGCGAGAGCGCAAGGCCGATATCGGCCGCCTTGATCAGGCGCTTGGCGTCCTCGGTCGCGAGCACGCCAAGCGCCAGCGACACCGTCGAGCCGTTGATCAGGGCCGAGGCATCCTTGGCGCCGAGCTTGAAATCCGGCTCCAGCCCGGCCTTGGCCAGCGCCTCGCGGGCCTTCATCCGCTTGCCCTTGTAAACGGCTTCGCCCTCCTCGAAGCCGCAGACCGCCGCCGACATATGGGCGAGCGGGGCGAGGTCGCCGGAGGCGCCGACCGAGCCCTTCTGCGGGATAACCGGATGGATGCCGGCATTGAGGCAGGCGAGCAGGCGCTCGACCAGCGCGACCTGCGGGCCGGAATAGTTCGAGGCGAAGGCATTGGCGCGCAGCAGCATGGTGGCGCGCGTCACATCCTCCGGGAAGGGCTCGCCGATGCCGGTGGCGTGAGCGTAGACGCTCTTGCGCTGATATTCGGTCATCTCCGACATCAGCACGCGCTGGTCCTTGAACAGGCCGACGCCGGTGTTGAAGGAGTACATGAACGGCGCTTCGTCGTTCATGAAGTTGGCGTCGATATGGGCGCGAGTCGCCGCGATTGCCTCGCGTGCCGACTTGGCCAAAGTCGCCTTCTCATAGCGGCCGGAGGGGCCGGGCCGGGCCACGCGCAGCACCTGCTTGCCCTTCAGGGTCCGTCCGTCGATCGTTACCGCCATGGCCTGCTCCTCACCAGCTTTGCCGACGATCTAAAGGCCCGGCGCACCAAAGGGAAAGGCTCTTTCCCGCCTGGAAACGAAAAGCTCCTTGAACGATGCGCTACAGCCTGCGCCAGGATCGGCTGCTACAACCCCTGCTGCGGCGCGACATCGGCGCGCCTTTACCCAGTGCCTGGAATCCCTCAAAGGTGGCGCTAGGAGGCTCCCTTATGGATTTCCAGGCCTTTTTCCGCAGCGAGCTCGACGGCCTCAAGGCCGAGGGTCGCTACCGCGTCTTCGCCGATCTCGAGCGTCGCGCCGGCCGCTTTCCGCGCGCCGCCTTCCACGGTCCAAACGGACCGCGCGAGGTCACCGTCTGGTGCTCGAACGACTATCTCGGCATGGGCCAGCACCCTGCCGTGCTCGCCGCGATGCGCGAGGCGCTCGATGCCTGCGGCGCCGGCGCTGGCGGCACCCGCAACATCGCCGGGACCAGCCACTACCATGTCCTGCTGGAGCGCGAACTCGCCGACCTGCACGGCAAGGAGGCGGCGCTGCTGTTCAACTCCGGCTACATGTCGAACTGGGCCTCGCTCTCGACGCTGGCCGCGCGCATTCCCGGTTGCGTCGTGCTGACCGACGCCGCCAACCATGCCTCGATGATTGAGGGCATCCGGCATTCGCGCGCCGAAAAGCTGATCTTCGCTCATAACGACGCGCAGGACCTGCGCCGCAAGCTTGCGAGCATCGACCCGAGCAGGCCGAAGCTGATCGCCTTCGAGTCGGTCTATTCGATGGATGGCGACATCGCGCCCGTCGCGGACTTCTGCGATCTCGCCGAGGAGTTCGGCGCTCTGACCTATATCGACGAGGTCCATGCCGTCGGGCTCTACGGCGCCCGCGGCGGCGGCGTCAGCGAGCGCGACGGGCTCAGCCACCGGCTCGACCTGATCGAGGGCACGCTGGCGAAATCCTTCGGCGTGATGGGCGGCTACGTCACCGGTTCGGCTGCCCTGTGCGACTTCATCCGCAGCTTCGCCTCGGGCTTCATCTTCTCGAGCTCGCTGCCGCCGGCGCTGGCCGCAGGCGCGCTCGCTGCGATCCGGCATCTCAAGACCAGCCCGGCCGAGCGCGAGGGCCAGCAGGACCGGGTCCGCAAGCTGCGCGGGCAGCTCGACCACGCCGGCATCCCGCATCTCAGCAATCCCAGTCATATCGTGCCGGTGATGGTCGGCGATGCCGCGCTGTGCAAGCGGATCAGCGACGAATTGCTGGAGCGCTTCGCGATCTACGTCCAGCCGATCAACTACCCGACCGTGGCGCGCGGCACCGAGCGCCTGCGAATCACACCGACGCCGCTGCATTCGGACGAGGACATCGCCACGCTGGTCGGCGCCCTCAGCGAGATCTGGAGCGCGGCGGGGCTGAGACGGGCGGCCTGAACGGCCGCCCTCTTCCTCAGAGCAACCCGTTATTGCCCGCGAGCGTCTTCAGGCTGACGTCCGGGCGCGCGCCGACATGGCTGATGATCTCGGCGGCGGCAAGCGCGCCGAGGCGCAGGCAATCGCGTGCCTCGCGGCCCGAGGTCAGGCCGTGCAGGAAGCCCGCGGCGAAGAGGTCTCCGGCGCCCGTCGCATCGACGACGCGGTCGACCGGGAAGACCGGCTCGGCGACGACGCCGTCCGGTGTCAGCGCCAGCGCGCCGTTCTCCGAGCGCGTGATGACCGCGAGCACGTTCTCGGCCCGCAGCGCCGCCAGGGCCGCATCGAAATCCGAGCTCTGGTAGAGGCTCTTCAGCTCGTGCTCGTTGGCGAAGACGAGGTCGACCAGGCCGTTGCGGACCAGGCCGAGGAACTCGTCGCGATAGCGGTCGACGCAGAAGGAGTCCGACAGGGTGATGGCGACGCGGCCGCCGGCCTTGTGGGCGATCTCCGAAGCCTTGCGGAAGGCCTCCTTGGCCGCCGGCGGATCCCAGAGATAGCCTTCGAGATAGACGATGTCGGCGTTCTCGACCGTGGCGGGATCGACATCGGCCGGAGTCAGGCCCTGACAGGCGCCGAGATAGGTGTTCATCGTGCGCTCGCCATCGGGCGTGACGATGATGAAGGAGCGTGCCGTCGCCGGCCCTTCAGTCGCCGCAGCGGTGTCGAAGGCGACACCGAGCGAGGTCAGATCGTGCCGGTAGAGCTTGCCGAGCTCGTCGGCCTTGACCTTGCCGATGAAGGCGCCCTTGCCGCCGAAAGAGGCGAGGCCGGCAATGGTGTTGGCGGCCGAGCCGCCCGAGATCACCTTGCCCGGGCCCATGGCCGCGTAGAGCGCTTCGGCGCGCGCTTCATCGATCAGCGCCATCGAGCCCTTCACCAGCGCATGCGTCGCGAGGAAATCCTCCTCGGCGGTGGCGATGACGTCGACGATGGCATTGCCCAAGGCGAGCACGTCGTAGCGCTTGGAGGTCATTGAACGATCCGTGATGGCGGGAGGATGGCGGCGTGTCGCATCTGACGGCAGGTCAGGTCAAGCGCTGCCGCGACGGCGCGCGGCACTGTCGAGGATCGAGGTCAGCGCCGCCAGGTCGGACGGGCCGAGCCATTGCACCTCATGGGCGAGGCGGTTGGCAAACAATGTCGCCTCGGGTTCGAGGCCCGCCGTGTCGATGACGATGCGCGGGTGGGAAAGCTCCGCAAGGCGGATCAATTCGTCAGCCTCGTCCCAGATCACACCGAGATGATGGATCGCACCCTGGATCAGGGTGAAGGTCGGCTGGCCGCGCTTGCCGTGCTCCAGCGCCGAGAGATAGGCGGGGGTCACGCCGAGTGCCTCCGCCATCTGGGCCAGGGTGACGCCGCGGGCGGCGCGCAATTCGCGGACGCGGCGGCCGAAGGGCGTCATCAGCCGAGCTCCCGGCTGCGGCGCAGGCGGATGTAGAGCGCGCCGGTACCGCCATGGCGCTGCTCAGCCTCGTCGAAGCCGAGCACCAGCGGGCGCAGATCGGGCAAGCGCAGCCAATGCGGGACATTGCGGCGCAGGATGCCCCTCTCCTCGCCATAAGCGACGTCGCCGGCGATGCCCTTACCGGTCACGACCAGCACGAGTTTCGCGCCGCGCTGCTGCTGCAGGCGCAGGAAGCCGCGCAAGGCCGAATGCGCCTCGTCCTGGCGCAGGCCGTGGAGATCGATGACGGCCTCGACGCCCTGCTGGCCGCGGCGCAATTGCGTGCGCATGCGCCGCTCCAGCGGAACCAATGGCGGCGGGGCCGGCTTGATGGGCCGGGCTGGTGTCAGCGTTGCAGGAGGCGGAGCGTTCTCGGCGATCGGAGCCGGCTTGGCCTGCGTCGCTTCCGGCTCCGGCTCGACCGGCGCACGGCCGGCCAGCGGCGTGACCGTGCGTGCGACCTGGCGCCAGAGCGCGAGTTCCGCATCGGAGAGGAGCTTGCCGCGCCGGCGCATGACTCAGCGCGGCCAGAGCACGATGAAATCGACGGGATGCCGGATCAGGCCGGCGCGATGGCCCGCTTCCGCCCCGGAGCCGACGAAGAGGTCGATCCGCGCCGGCCCGACGATCGCGGTGCCGGTGTCCTGCGCCAGCATCAGCCGAGCCAGTTTCTCGCTGCCGCCCTTGCCGTCCGGAATCTCGGTCTCGATCCAGGCCGGCATGCCATAGGGCCAGAGCGAGCGGTCGACCGCAACGCTGCGCAGCGGAGTCAGCGGCAGGCCTGCCCCCCCGATCGGGCCGGACCCAGCCGGCAGATCGTCGTTGCGGGCGTAGAAGACAAAGGAGCGGTTGAGCCGGATGAGGTCGCGGGCGAAGCCGGCGTCGGCCTTCAGCCGGGCGATCAGCTTGTCCATCGTCATCTGCTCGGGCGGGATGTTCTCGCGCCGGCTGAGCTCGCGTCCGAGCGAGGTATAGGGGTGGCCGTTGCGCCCGGAATAGACCAGGCGCGTCACCTTGCCGTCCGGCAGGCGGATGCGGCCCGAGCCCTGGACCTGCAGGACGAAGCGATCGACGGGATCGCGCATCCAGAGGATCTCCAGACCCTGGCCGGCAAGCGCGCCCTCCTCGATCGCCGCGCGATCCGGGAAGGGCTCCAGCCTCTTGGCGGTCCGGCGCGCCGAGGTCAGGGCCGGATCGAGACCGGGCCAGTCGTCGCCCGGCATCTTGGTCACCAGGTCGGCCGGGCGGCCATAGAGCGGCGTCGGGAAGGCGTCGGAGCGGGTCAGCGAGCCCTCGAATTCCGGCTCGAAATAGCCGGTCATGAAGCCGCGCTCGGCACCGGCCGGGCGGATGCGCCAGAAGGCGAAATTGTCGGCGAAGAAGTTGCGGGCCGAGTCCGCACTCACATGACCGGCGGCCAGCAGGGCCGCTGCCTTGGCGCACAGCGCCGGCAGGGCCAGTGGCGTAGGAGCGCCCTGCCGCAGTGGCGGATCGGTCTCGCAGCCCTGCGCGAACAGGCGCAGCACGACGAGCTGATCATCGACGCTCCAGCCGGCAAGCGAAGCGGGCGCCACGGGTTCGGCCCGGGCGCCCTGTGGCAGAGATGGGGGAGAAGCGTCAGCGCCGGTCATCGATACACCTGCGGCCAGCAGCCCCAGAACGAGACCGGCGACACGGATCACGCGGCCGATTCAGTGGCGACCAGCAGCCAGTTCGGGTCGCGGCTGCCGAGCTGGCGCGCGAAGGTCCAGACGTCGTTGACCTCGGAGACCGCATCGGCGCTGCCGTCGACGACATTGCCCTGCGCATCGCGAACCGCGCTGATCAACTGGGAGACGAAAGCGATGGTGACCTGGGCGGCCTTGCCCTTGACGTCGACGCCGACGATCTCGGCCTTGTCGATCGAGACGAAGTTGGACTCGGCCTTCTCGCCGCGCTTCTCGCGCTCGGCGATCGCCTGCTCGAAACCGTCATAGACCTCCTTGGCGAGCAGGCCCTTCAGGGTCTTGCGGTCGCCGCGGGCGAAGGCGGTGACGATGGTCTCATAGGCCGATTTCGCACCGACCAGGAAGCCCTGCGGCTCGAAACGCGGCTCCTGGCGGACGATGGCGTCGAGGCCGACGGCAATCGGCGAGCCCGGCGCGGCGATGTCCTTCCAGCGCTCGGCATCGGCCACGGGAGCAGCCGCTGCGTCGTTGGCGGCGCCGGGCAGGCGCACGACATTGTCGCGGCGCTCGCCATTGGCCTGCTGGTCCGGGCGCAGCGGCGGAGTCTCGCGGCGGGCGAACGGATCGGCCGGCGGCTTCTCGTGCCCGGTCTTCTGGCCCAGGACCGAGCGCAGTTTCCAGGCGACGAAAACGGCCAGGGCCAGGAAGACCAGGGTCGTCATATCGAAATTCTGCATCGCCGGCTGATCCGAACCTCGAAAACTCGTTCCCGCGCGGGCGCGCTTCTGCGGCCCGTCATCGAACGGATATGGTGAGGGAGGCTCGTAACATCCACCCCCGGGGCGCGACAAGGGCGCGAAAGCGCACGTCGCTTGTGCCGGCCCCGCCGCCATGATAGCCGACGCGAGCCCGGCGCCGCCGCCTTGCCGGGCAATTCCGGCCACGGCACGGAATTTCCCGATGGTTTTCTAGACAATAATGATGGGACCCATGGCCAACGAAAACGGCAACGGCGCCGGCGCCGCCGACCAGCAGGGGCCCAGCCTCAACACGCTGGTCCAGTACATCAAGGATCTCTCCTTCGAGAACCCGAACGCTCCGCGCTCGCTGATCCAGCAGCAACAGCAGGGTGGGCCGCAGATCGGCCTCCAGGTCAACGTCCACGCCAACGCGCTCGGTGAGAACGACATCGAGACGATCCTGACGCTCGAAGGCAAGGCGACGCTGAACGACGAGACGCTGTTCGCCTTCGAGCTGAGCTATGCCGGCGTCTTCCGCATCGTCGGCGTGCCGCAGGAGCAGCTGCACGCGGTCGTGATGATCGACTGCCCGCGCCTGCTCTTCCCGTTCGCCCGGGCGATCGTCGCCGAAGCCGTGCGCAATGGCGGCTTCCCGCCGCTCTATATCGACCCGATCGATTTCGCCGCGCTCTATCGCCAGCGCCTGGAAGAGATGCAGGCGCAAGGCACTCCGAACGCCTGAACAAGCGCGCCAATATCGCGAATCTGACAGGAAAGAGCCCTCCGGGGCTCTTTTTTATTGGTCCGCCCGTTGCAAATCGGCCTGGCGTTTCCATCTCCCGCGGGCCAGAGGCCGCCATTCCGGTGCGCCGTTCCCGCGAGGTACGCGACTTCCATGGATTCCCTTATGACGCTCGCCGCCGACCCAGCAGTCTGGGTGGCGCTCGGCGCCCTGATCGCCATGGAGGTCGTCCTCGGTATCGACAACCTCATCTTCATCTCGATCCTGACCAACAAGCTGCCCGAGCATCAACGCTCGCGCGGCCGGCGGATCGGCATAGGTCTGGCGCTGATCTTGCGCCTCGGCCTGCTGTCGACCGTCGCCTTCATCGTGCAGCTGACCGCGCCGGTGTTCTCGGTCTTCGGAAAGGCCTTCTCCTGGCGCGACATCATCTTGATCGCCGGCGGCCTGTTCCTGGTCTGGAAGGCGACCAAGGAGATTCATCACAAGGTCGACCCTGACCACGGGCCCGACATGTTCGATGGTGGCGCGGCCGCGGCCATGACCTTCGGCGGCGTGATCTTCCAGATTCTGCTGCTCGATCTGGTCTTCTCGATCGACAGCATCATCACCGCCGTCGGCATGACCGAGCATATCCCGGTGATGGTGATCGCCGTCGTCGTCGCCGTCGCGGTGATGCTGCTCGCGGCCGACCCGCTGGCGCGCTTCATCGACAAGAATCCGACGATCGTGATGCTGGCGCTCGGCTTCCTCCTGATGATCGGCGCGACGCTGATCGGCGAGGGTTTCGGCGCCCATATCCCGAAGGGCTACATCTATGCCGCGATGGCCTTCTCGGCCCTGATCGAGGGGTTGAACATGATGTCGCGCCGGGCGAGCCGGAAGCGGGACGAGTAGTCTAACCTGCCGTCATGCTCGGGCTTGACCCGAGCATGACGGCAGGTGAGGCGCTGATTCGCCTTCTCGTCACGAGGTTCTCGGGTCTGCGCTTCGCTCCGCCCGAGAATGACGTTCCGTGTCACGCCTCCTCGGGCACGCCGAGATAGCCCCGCCAGAGCGGCCCCTTCAGCTTCAGCACGAAGGCCTCATGCGCCGCTCGCTCCTCCGGCGTCAGCCGCGATGCGAGCGCACGCTGGCGGACCGGGCGCTCGATCGCGGCGGCAAATCCGGCACCTGCCTTGCCGGCGGCGGCGCTGCCGAAGCCCAGGCTGGTCTGCTTGCCGCCGATTAGCTCGATATAGACCTCGGCCAGGATCTCGGAGTCGAGCAGCGCGCCGTGCTTGGTGCGGCGGCTGTTGTCGATGCCATAGCGCGAGCAGAGAGCATCGAGGCTGTTGCTGGCGCCGGGATGCTTGCGCCTTGCCATGGAGAGCGTGTCGACCACGAGTGCCGGCACGATCGCAGGCAGGCCGACCCGGCCGAATTCCATATTGATGAAGCCGACGTCGAAGGCCGCGTTGTGGATGACCAGCTTGGCATCCGCGATGAAGGCGGCGAACTCGCTGGCGACCGCGGCGAAGACCGGCTTGTCGGAGAGAAAGGCCGCGGACAGGCCGTGCACCTTGAAGGCGCCTTCCGGCATGTCCCGCTCGGGATTGATGTAGACGTGATAGGTACGGCCGGTCGGGCAATGGTTGACCAGCTCGACGCAGCCGATCTCAACGATGCGATCGCCCTTCAGCGCTTCGACGCCGGTGGTCTCGGTATCGAGAACGATCTCGCGCATGTCAGCCCGCCCTCTCTGCCCGGCCGAAGCGGCCGGCGACGGCATTCAGGATAGAGCGGACCTGACGCTCGGCGGCCACGAGCCCGCGCGAGGTGTCCACAAGGAAGTGGGCCCGGCGCCGCTTCTCCGCATCCGGCATCTGGCGAGCGAGGATCGCAGCAAGTTTCTCCTCGGTCATGCCGGAGCGGCCGAGGACGCGCTTGCGCTGGACTTCGGCCGGAGCCGTCACGACGACGACCGCATCGCAGCGCCCCTCCCCACCGGTCTCCAGCAACAGCGGCACGTCGAGCACTGCGACGGTCGCGCCGCTCTTGTGGGCCCGCTCCAGGAAAGCCTGCTCTTCGGCGCGCACCAGCGGATGGACGATCGCCTCGAGTTTCGCCAGCGCCTCCGGGCGACCGAGCACGGCAGCGGAGAGCTTCGCCCGGTCGACCACGCCGCCTGCAGTCGTCCCCGGAAAGGCCGCCTCGATCTGCGGCGCCGCCGCGCCGGCATAGAGATCATGGACTGCCTGGTCGGCGTCGTGGACGGGCACACCAGCCGCGCGGAACATCGCGGATGTCGTCGACTTGCCCATGCCGATCGAGCCGGTGAGGCCGAGCAGGAAGGTCATCGCAGCGCCTCCGGCATCACGCTCATACGCGGGGAATGTCGACTTCGAGCTTGGCGCGTAGCTCCTGCGTCACCTGCGGACGGACGCCGAACCAGCGCTCGAAGCCCGGGACGGCCTGATGCAGCAGCATGCCGAGGCCATCGACCGGAATGCCACCGCGGCGCCGCGCCTCGGCGAGCAGCGGCGTCTCCAGCGGAACGTAGACGATGTCGTCGACGATCGTGCCGGGACGCAAGGCTGAGAGGTCGATCTCCAGCGGTGGCTGGCCATGCATGCCAAGGGAGGTGGTGTTGACGACCAAGTCGCTCTCGCCAACGAGCTGGGCGACGTCCTGCCAGGGCCGCGCTTCGACCGCCCCGGGGAAAGAAGCCGCGAGCTCGACCGCACGCTCCGGACTGCGATTGACCAGCAGGATCCGGCTGACGCCGCGTTCGACGAGCCCATGGATCACGGCGCGTGCCGCGCCGCCTGCGCCGAGAATGAGGGCCGTGCCGCTCCGTCCGGCCCAGCCGAGCACGCAAGCGTCGAGATGAGCCAGGAAACCATAGGCGTCGGTGTTGTCGCCGCGGAGCTTGCCGCCATCCATCCAGAGCGTGTTTGCCGCGCCCATCGCCAGCGCCGTCTCGCTGGCTTTGTCGAGGAGAGGCAGCACGACCTCCTTGTTCGGCACGGTGACATTGCCGCCGACGAACTCGCCGGCGCGCAGGCGCGCTATGAAGCCCGCTACCTCGGCCGGCGGGACATCAACGCGCTCATAGCTGCCGGCAAGGCCGTGCTCGGCGAGCCAATGGCCATGGATCAGCGGCGAACGGGAATGCGCGACGGGATGTCCGATGATGAAGCAGCGTCTGGTCATGGCAGTCGTGGAACAGGGATCATGCGACGAGGTCAAGCTCGCGCAGCGTCGCGAGCAGGCTCAACATCGGCAGGCCGAGGATGGTGGAGTGATCGCCCTCGATCGTCTCGAACAGATGGATGCCGAGGCCTTCGAGCTGATAGCCGCCGACGCTGCTAGTCGCGGCCGGACCAGCGAGCGCGACATAGTTCGCGATGAGGCCCGGGGTCAGCGGGCGCATGGTGAGCGCCGCGCTGCTGGCGCCGCGGCCGATGATCCGGCCATCGCGAGCCAGGGTGAAGGCCGAGGTGAGCTCGTGCTTGCGACCGGCAAGCATGGCGATCTGCCGCTCGGCTGCTGCCGCATCCTCGGGCTTGTGGAAGGGGCGACCTTCGCAGATCAGCATCTGGTCGGCGGCGAGGACGGTCCGGCCGGGATGCGATGGCGAGACCGACAGGGCCTTGGCATCGGCCAGCGCGGCAGCGACGCCGGCAGGCGAGCCACCCATGGCGAGGACATCGGCCTCGATCGCACGCTCGTCGACATCAGGCCTGATCACTTCGATCGGAAGCCCTGCCGCCTCCAGCAATTGCCGGCGCGTCGCGCTGCCAGAGGCGAGGATGAGCGGTGCATCACCGCGCCAGAATGTCGCCTGACCGGTCACGTTGCGATGAACTTCATGCGGTGGTCGCGCAGCAGGTCGAGGATCGCGGCAGCGGTTTCCTCGATCGAACGACGGGTGACATCGATCACCGGCCAGCCCCGGCGAGCGCAGAGCCGGCGCGACTGGGTGAGTTCGTCGGCGACGGCATCGGGATCGACATAGGGCGTCTCGTCATCAGCCTTCAACGACAGGAGCCGGTTCTGGCGGATCTGGATGATGCGTTCGGCGCTGGCGACGAGGCCGACGATCAGCGGCTTCTTCAGGCTCTCGATCTCGACCGGCAGCGGCACGTTTGGCACCAGCGGGATATTGGCGGTCTTGATGCCGCGATTGGCGAGATAGATGCTGGTCGGCGTCTTCGAGGTTCGGCTGATGCCGAGCAGGACGACATCGGCGTTTTCGAGATCCCCCCCGAGCTGACCGTCATCATGCATCAGCGTGTAGTTCATCGCGTCGATGCGGCGGAAGTAATCGGCATTGAGCGTGTGCTGCGCGCCGGGACGCGGCGCCGAAGCCTGGCCGAGATAGGACTGGAATAGCGAGTGCACCGGTTGCAGGACCGAAAGGCAGGGGCAGCCGATATCGCGGCAGAAGGCTTCCAGCCGCTCGGCCCATTCCGGCTCGACCAGCGTGTAGAGCACGACGCCGGGCGAGGATTCGATCTCGGCGAGCACGCGCGACAGCTGGTTCTCGGAACGGACCAGCGGGTAGACATGCTCGATCGCCGAGACCGCCTCGTACTGCGCCACAGCGGCACGGCTGACCGCGATCAGGGTCTCGCCGGTCGCGTCGGAGACCAGGTGCAGGTGAAAATAATTGCGCGCCACGGCTTCCGTCGCCCCCGTCGGCCTTGTCTTGCTTCCAGCTCTAGAGCTGTTCCGCCAACCTGGGAATCCCTTTTCGATCCGCCGGACATAGCCGGACCGACGCTTTCAGGGGCCTGGGATGACTGGGGATAACCCGGCCCTCGCGGAGACCTGTTCCGAGAGGGCGGGATAACCCCGGCCAAAGCTCAACAGGCATCGGCCTGTGGGTTGAATCGGGATGTTTCACGTGAATCATTTTCGGACGTGGCGCCAGGCCGCGCTCCGGAGCGAAATCCAATTCGTTAAGAAACCCTTAAGGGCTGATCGGCCCAATGAAGCTCAGCCAGCCGGCTCAAGTGCGACCTGTGGACCGGTTGTGGACAATCTTGGGGCGGGCTATGTGCCCCCATCCAAGAGTCAAAACAGAAGACTCTCTTAGAAAAGAATCTTTTAGGACGATGGCCGGGATAGCCCGGTGCGCTTCATGACCCAAAACCTTTACCTGCGTGCTCTCTCCGGTGAGACCCTGCCCAAGCCTCCGCTCTGGCTGATGCGGCAGGCTGGCCGATATCTGCCAGAGTATCGCGAGCTTCGCGCCAAGGCGGGTGGCTTCCTCGACCTCTGCTACAATCCGGAATGGGCAGCCGAGGTAACCTTGCAGCCGATCAGGCGCTTCGGCTTCGATGCCGCGATCCTGTTCTCCGATATCCTGGTGATCCCGCATGCGCTCGGCCAGAAGCTCTGGTTCGCGCAGGGCGAAGGGCCAAGGCTGGAACCCGTCGCCGATGAAGCGCGGTTCCGCGAGATCCGCGAGGGGATCGACCAGGATGTGCTGGCCCCGATCTACGAGACCGTCGGGCGCGTGAAGGCCGCCCTTCCCGCGGGCACGGCGCTGATCGGCTTCTGCGGCGCGCCCTGGACCGTCGCGACCTATATGGTCGCCGGGCGCGGCACGCCGGATCAGGGGCCAGCCAAGGAGCTGTTCCGTCGCGACCCCTCCCTGTTCGCCAGGCTGATCGATCGGCTCGTCGTCAATTCTGCCGCCTATCTCAACGCGCAGATCGATGCCGGTGTCGACGCGGTGCAGATCTTCGACAGCTGGGCGGGCTCGCTGGGGCCGAAGGACTTCCAGCGCTGGTGCATCGAGCCGACCAGGCGGATCGTCGATCTGGTCCGGGCCCGTCATCCCCACGCGAAGATCATCGGCTTTCCCCGTGGGGCCGGCGCCGGCATTCCGGCTTATGTCCGCGAAACCGGCATCGATGCGGTCGGTCTCGAAACGGAGATCGATCGGAGCTTCGTGCGCGAGGCGATCCAGCCCCTGGTGCCGGTCCAGGGCCATCTCGATCCGCAGTTGCTGCGGGCCGGCGGACCCGAGCTCGATCGTGAGATCGAAGCGATCCGTGCGGCATTCGGCGATCGCCCATTCGTCTTCAATCTCGGGCATGGCATCCTGCCGGACACGCCGATCGCTCATGTCGAGCGGTTGGTCGAACTGGTTCGCGCCTGAAGCCTAAAGGACTACCGCCATGGCTTACGAATGGATCAAGGCTTTCCACGTCATGGCGGTGATCGCCTGGATGGCCGGGATGCTCTATCTGCCGCGGCTGATGGTCTACCATGCCGAGGCGCAGACCGGCTCGATCCAGTCCGAGACCTTCAAGATCATGGAGCGCCGGCTGCTCAAGGGGATCATCAACCCTTCGATGATCGCCACCTGGGTGCTCGGGCTTTACCTCGCCTGGAGCGGCTTCGGCTTCAAAGGTGGCTGGCTGCACGGCAAGATCGCGCTGGTCCTTGTCCTTTCGGGCATCCATGGCTATCTCAGCGGCAGGGTCAGGGCTTTCGCCGAAGACCGCAACGACAAGCCGGCGCGGTTCTACCGCATCCTCAACGAGGTCCCGGCGTTGCTGATGGCAGGCATCGTCATCCTGGTGGTCGTCAAGCCGTTCTGAGATCGCCGCGGTTTCCCGCTTGAGCGATTCAGGGAAAGCGGTTATCAAGCCTCTGCGCTCTTGTACGCGTCCTTCCTTATCGTCGACGGCTCGTGCCGCGGCTGCTTTCTCGGCCGACACGACTCCCTGACAAGTGGGCCTTCAGGCCCTTCGTCCCGTCGATCCCCCAACTGCCGTCCGGCCTGCCAGATTGCGGGCCTGTTACTCCGGGTACCCCATGCGGGAAATCAAACTCCACGAACTCAAGGCGAAGTCGCCGACCGAACTGCTCACCTTCGCCGAAGGCATGGAGGTCGAGAACGCGAGCACCATGCGCAAGCAGGAGCTCATGTTCGCCATCCTGAAGCAGCTCGCTTCCCAGGAAACCGAAATCCTCGGCGAAGGCGTCGTCGAGGTCCTGCAGGACGGCTTCGGCTTCCTGCGCTCCTCCGATTCCAACTATCTGCCGGGTCCCGACGACATCTATGTCTCGCCCTCGCAGATCCGGAAATTCGGCCTGCGCACCGGTGACACCGTCGAAGGCCCGATCCGCGGGCCCAAGGATGGCGAGCGCTATTTCGCCCTGCTCAAGGTCAACACGATCAACTTCGAGGATCCGGAGAAGATCAAGCATAAGATCCACTTCGACAACCTGACGCCGCTCTATCCGGACGAGCGGCTGAGGCTCGAGGTGCAGGATCCCACGAAGAAAGACTTCTCCCCACGCGTCATCGACATCGTAGCGCCGATCGGCAAGGGCCAGCGCGCCCTGATCGTGGCGCCGCCGCGTACCGGCAAGACCGTGCTGCTGCAGAACATCGCGCAGTCGATCACGACCAATCACCCCGAGTGCTATCTGATCGTGCTGCTGATCGACGAGCGGCCCGAGGAAGTCACCGACATGCAGCGCTCGGTGAAGGGCGAGGTGGTGTCCTCGACCTTCGACGAGCCGGCGACCCGCCACGTCCAAGTCGCGGAGATGGTGATCGAGAAGGCCAAGCGCCTGGTCGAGCATGGCCGCGATGTCGTCATCCTGCTCGATTCGATCACCCGCCTCGGCCGCGCCTACAACACGGTGGTGCCGTCCTCCGGCAAGGTGCTGACCGGCGGTGTCGACGCCAACGCCCTGCAGCGGCCGAAGCGCTTCTTCGGCGCGGCCCGCAATATCGAGGAAGGCGGCTCGCTGACCATCGTCGCGACCGCGCTGATCGATACCGGCAGCCGCATGGACGAAGTCATCTTCGAGGAGTTCAAGGGCACCGGTAACTCGGAAATCATCCTTGACCGCAAGGTGGCCGACAAGCGCATCTTCCCGGCGATCGACATCATCAAGTCCGGCACCCGCAAGGAAGAGCTCATCACGCCGCGTTCGGATCTGCAGAAGACCTATGTGCTGCGCCGCATCCTCAACCCGATGGGCCCGCAGGACGCGATCGAGTTCCTCTTGGACAAGCTGCGCCAGACCAAGCAGAACTCCGAGTTCTTCGACTCGATGAACACCTGAGCGGCGTTCGGCGCCTCAGCGATATTGAAAGGCCCTGGCACCGCGCCGGGGCCTTTTTTCTTTGGGCTTGTCCGCAGGGAGCTCAGCGCGCGTCAGCGACGGCCCGGGCCAATCGATTCGGTTCCGTGACGGGGGGCAGGCAGCGCCCGCGCAGGCAGATGAAAGCGGCACCCTTCCCGGCGTGCTTCGCATAGGCGTGAGCCGGATGCTCGGGCGGCAATCCGTCGGGATCTGGGCAGTCGACGAGCATGGTCGTCAGATAAGGTAGTGCCAGCGCGGTTTGCCTGAAGGATTCTCGAGTCGGACCGACAAGCACGAGGTCCACGCCGTTACGGGCGAGGTCATAGGCGTTGAGGATCGAGCCATGCGCCATCGGGGCATGGACCGCGGCAGGAAGTAAGATCGCGAGAAACCGGTCAGCGCGCTCGCGATCCTCAGGGAGGCCGGTCTGCGCGGCGATCCGCAGCAGGTTGACGGCATGCAGGCCGTTGGCATTGGGCACGGCGTCGTCGTGAGTCGGTCTGGGTACGACCGGCAGAGCCGCCGAGTCGGCCCGAGTCATCCGCAGGAGCCCTGAGTCAGCCTCGCGGTAGTGTCGATCGAGATGACCACTCCAGCGCTTGGCGTGATCGAAGTAGGGCTGCTCGCCGGTGGCGTCGTGGAGAGCAAGCGCCGCCTCGGCCGTGGCTGCGTGATTGAGGGCAAAGCCCGGTGCGATCAGCCGGCGGGCGCGATGGGAATGCGCCAAGCCTTCACCGTCAGCCATGGATTCGGCAACGAAACGAAAGGCGCCGGTGGCGAACTTGATCCAGTCCTTGCGGCCGAGGATGCCGCTGGCTCGGACGAGAGCGGAGATCATCAACCCATTCCAGTCGGCGAGGATCTTGTCGTCGCGGCCCGGAGGAATGCGCTCGCTGCGGAAAGACAGCAGACGCGCGCGGAGGTCGGCGAGCTTCGTGGCGATCTCCGGCGACGGATCGGGCGTACCGAGCCGGTTGAGGATGGTGTGGCCTTCCCAGTTACCGTCGGCGGTCACGTCATAGTGTCGGGCGAAGAGCGCAGCCTCGTCGGGCCCAAGGACCTCCGCCAGTTCGGCGAGCGTCCAGACATAGAACTTGCCCTCCGCCCCTTCGGAATCGGCATCGAGGCTGGCGGCGAAGGCGCCCTCCGGCAGGAGCATGTCGCGCTCCAGCCAGGCGACGATTCCATCTGCCGCCTCCAGGAGAAGCGGGTCGCCAGTACGCGCCGCCTCGAGCGCATAGAGCGGCAGCAGTTGGGCATTGTCGTAGAGCATCTTCTCGAAATGCGGCACGAGCCAGCGCTCGTCGACGGCATAGCGGGCGAAGCCGCCGCCGAGATGGTCGTGAATGCCGCCACGCGCCATCTGCATCAGCGTGCGGGTGGCGGCCGCGCGGGAGGCTTCGTCCCCGCTGCGTGCGGCATGGCGCCAGAGCAATTCGATCAGGCCCGGATTGGGGAATTTCGGCGCACCGCCGAGCCCGCCATGGTCGCGGTCGAAGCGGCGGGCGATCTGATTGGCGATCTCGTCGAGATCAGGCTCGCCGGCCTCTGCAAAACGCTTCAGGCTCTCCTGCAGCGCCTCGCCGATGGCCGAGGCATTGCGGTCGATGCGCTCGCGATCGCTGCGATAGATGCCGGAGATCTGCCGGAGCACATCGATGAAACCCGGCCGGCCATAGCGCGAGGTCGGTGGAAAGTAAGTCCCGCCCCAGAACGGCGCGCCCTCGCTGTCGAGGAACATGGTCAGGGGCCAGCCGCCCTGCTCGCCAAGCGTATGCAGGGCGCTCATATAGACATGATCGATGTCGGGCCGTTCCTCGCGATCGACCTTGATGTTCACGAAGAGCTCGTTCATCACCGCGGCGATAGCGGGGTTCTCGAAACTCTCATGCGCCATGACATGGCACCAATGGCAGGCGGCGTAGCCGACCGAGAGCAGGACGGGGCGATCGCTGGCGCGTGCCTCGGCGAAGGCCTCTTCGCTCCACTCCCACCAATCGACGGGATTGCTCTGGTGCAGCAGCAGATAGGGACTGGCGGCGTGCTTCAGGCGGTTCATCGGCGGAACTCCAGCCCTGGCGGTATCGAGCGGTGAAAGCCTATCCGACGATTGTGGCGCTGTCCTCCGGTGCCGGACGCGCCGGCGTCGCGGTGATCCGGGTGTCCGGCGAACGCGTCCGATTCGTTGTCGAAACGATTGCCGGGTCGATGCCCGAGGCGCGCAAGGCGACTTATCGTCCGTTGCGTGATCCTGATGGGGCGATCATCGATCACGGTCTCGTCCTGTTCTTTCCAGCGCCCGCGAGCTTCACCGGCGAAGATGTCGCCGAGTTCCACATTCATGGCTCGCGCGCGGTGCTGGCGCGGCTGCTCTCGGTCCTCACGGCCCTGCCCGGCCTGCGCCTGGCGGAAGCCGGCGAGTTCACCCGGCGCGCCTTCGAAGCCGGCAAGCTTGATCTCGCCGCGGTGGAGGGCCTTGCCGACTTGATTGATTCGGAAACGGAATGGCAGCGCAGGCAAGCACTGCGGCAGATGGAAGGGGCTTTGGGCCAGGCCGCTGCCGAATGGCGCAGCGCGCTGATCAAAGCGATGGTCCTGCTCGAGGCCGAGATCGACTTTTCCGATGAGGGAGATGTCGGCGGCCCGCTGATCGCCGAGGCGATTGCCGGGGCGCAGGGCGTGCTCGCTAGTCTGCGGGTAGCCCTCGGTAGTTTCGCAGGGGGCGAGCGGGTTCGCGAGGGCTTCATCGTTGTTCTCGCCGGGCCGCCCAATGCCGGCAAGTCGAGCCTGCTCAATGCGCTGGCGCGACGCGACGTCGCGATCGTCTCGCCGATCCCCGGTACGACCCGTGATGCCATCGAGGTCAGGCTGGATCTGGGCGGTATTCCCGTCGTGCTGGTCGATACGGCCGGCTTGCGCGAGAGCTCTGACGAGATCGAGGCTGAAGGCGTGCGACGTGCCCGCCAGAAAGCGGCCCATGCCGATCTGGTCCTGCGCCTGCGCTCGCCCGATTCGGAGCCGGAACGAAGTGATATCGGCACTACCGAGATCGCTGTCGCGACGAAAATCGACCTCGGTGGTAGTGCTTGCCTTGATGAAGTCGGTGTGTCCGCCGTTACCGGAGCGGGACTACCGGAGCTGATCGAGCTCATCGCGTCTCGGCTCGGCAAGCTCGGTCAGGCAGAGCCTGCGCTGGTCACGCGTGAGCGCCAGCGTGTCGCGGTGGCTGACGCGGCGGCTGCGATCGAGCGCGCCGCTCTGCTCCCGCAGGAGCAGCCCGAGCTGATTGCGGAGGAGTTGCGCCTCGCAGTCCGGGCGCTGGAGCGGCTGATCGGCAAGGTCGATGTCGAGGATGTGCTCGATAGCCTGTTCTCCGGCTTCTGCATCGGCAAATAGGCGGTTTTCATTGACCTCGCGGCCGGGCTTGGCTAGCGAATTGCTTATGTCGAATGCACAGGCGAACCAGCACTACGATATCGTCGTGGTGGGCGGCGGTCATGCCGGGGCGGAAGCTGCGGCAGCGGCTGCGCGTGCCGGCGCCCGCACAGCCCTGATCACCCAGCAGATCGCCACCGTCGGCGCGATGTCGTGCAACCCCGCGATCGGCGGGCTCGGCAAGGGCCACCTCGTCCGCGAGATCGATGCGCTCGACGGCATCATGGCGCGCTGCGCCGATCAGGGCGGCATCCAGTTCCGCATGCTCAACCGGCGCAAGGGGCCGGCGGTGCGTGGACCGCGGGCTCAGGCCGACCGCAAGCTCTACCGCGAGGCCGTGCAGGCCGCACTTGCTGGCCAGGATGGCCTAAGCCTGATCGAGGGCGAGGCGTTCGACCTGGAGATCGTCGCTGGCGAGGTCGCCGGCGTCGTGTTGGCAGATGGCCGTCGATTCGCTTGCGGAACGGTCGTGCTCACCACCGGCACGTTTCTGCGCGGCCTGATCCATATCGGCGAAAAGAAGATCCCCGCCGGCCGGGTCGGCGAAGCGCCCTCGCTGGGCCTGTCGGCCACGCTGGAGCGCCACGGCTTTCCGCTTGGCCGGCTGAAGACAGGGACGCCGCCGCGCCTCGACGGCCGCACGATCGACTGGCCCAGCCTGGAGATGCAGCCGGGTGATGAGCCGCCGGAGCCGTTCTCGGCGATGACCGAGGCGATCACCACGCCGCAGATCAGCTGCGGCGTGACCCGAACGACGCTGGCGACCCACGAGCTGATCCGTGCCAACCTGCATCGAGCACCGATGTTCTCCGGCCAGATCGAGGGGCGCGGACCGCGCTACTGCCCGTCGATCGAGGACAAAGTCGGCCGCTTCGGCGATCGCGACGGCCACCAGATCTTCCTTGAGCCCGAAGGTCTGGACGACCCCACCGTCTATCCGAACGGGATCTCGACCTCATTGCCAGAGGACGTCCAGCTCGGCCTGCTGAAGACGATCCCGGGGCTGGAACGCGCCGTGATGCTGCGGCCCGGCTATGCGATCGAATACGACTATGTCGATCCGCGCGCGCTGAAGCCGACGCTGGAGACGCGGGCGATCGCAGGCCTCTTCCTCGCCGGCCAGATCAACGGCACGACCGGCTATGAGGAAGCGGCCGCGCAAGGTCTGCTCGCGGGCCTCAATGCAGCACGCCGCGCCGGCGGCAGCGAGCCGGTCAGCCTCGACCGGACGCAATCCTACATCGGCGTGATGGTTGATGATCTGGTGACGCGCGGCGTTACGGAGCCGTATCGGATGTTCACCTCGCGTGCCGAGTTTCGGCTGTCGCTGCGGGTCGACAATGCCGATGAACGCCTGACAAGGCTCGGCATCGAGCTTGGAGCTGTCGGCAGCGCTCGCCGGGAACGTTTCGAGCGCCGGCAGTCAGAGATCGTTAAGCTTACCGAATTCTTACGCGAACGGATGCTCTCACCGAATGAAGCGGCGGCGGCCGGGTTGGAGCTCAATCGTGATGGAATCAGGCGCTCGGCGTTTCAGATCCTCTCCTATCCCACCGTCGACTTCGAGGCCCTGTTCCGGGTTTGGCCCGATCTTGCCGGGTTTTCCGAGCCGGTGCGGGCACGGGTCGCAGCGGATGCGACCTATGCGGTTTATCTCGACCGGCAGGCGGCCGAGATCGAATCCTATCAACGGGACCAGGCGCTGGTGCTGCCCACTGATCTCGATCTCGACGGTATCTCCGGCCTGTCGAATGAGCTGCAGTTGAAACTGCGCGCGAGCTGGCCGAGCAATCTGGCTCAGGCGGGCCGGATCGAGGGCATGACGCCGGCGGCCTTGACCTTGCTGGCCGCGCATGCGCGTAAGCATCAGGCCACGCGCATGGCGGATGCAGAGGCATGACCCTGTGAGTTCTGTTGATAAGGCGGATAACTCTGACCGCCTCCACGCTTTTCGCTTGACGCCTGTTTCACGTGAAACACAGGAGCGCCTCGCCATTCTGGTGGCGGAGCTCAAGCGCTGGCAGCAGGCGAAGAACCTGGTCTCGGGCGCGACGCTGGACGCCGTCTGGACCCGGCATGTCGCGGATTCCCTGCAATTGCTCGACCATGCGCCGCAGTCACGGCGCTGGCTCGATCTCGGCTCGGGCGGCGGCTTTCCCGGTCTCGTGCTCGGCATTCGGTTGGCGGAATTGGGCGGGCATATCGACCTGGTCGAGAGCAATGCCCGCAAATGCGCCTTCCTGCGCCATGCCGCGCGGCTAACCGGCTCGCCGGTCACGGTTCACAACGCCCGTATCGAGGATGTCGTCGACGGCTTTGTCGGCAAAGTCGAGGCCGTGACGGCGCGGGCGCTGGCGCCGCTGCCCTTGCTGCTCGACTGGTGCAAAGAGCTGTTGAGAACCGGGGTGACGGGAGTCTTTCCCAAGGGACAACATCTAGAGGCGGAATTGACCGCCGCGGCTAAATATTGGAAGATTCAGGCCACAACGTTTCCATCCTTGACGGATTCGGCGGCCGCTATCCTGGTGATCGGTGGCGCCGAGAAACGGGCGGATTGATGACCGATTCTCGTCCTATCTCCATTCCCGCGCGGCCGCGCGTGCTCGCGCTCGCCAATCAGAAGGGCGGGGTCGGCAAGACCACGACCGCGATCAATCTAGGCACCGCCCTCGCCGCTATCGGCGAGAAGGTGCTGATCATCGATCTCGATCCGCAAGGCAATGCCTCGACCGGGCTCGGCGTCGATCGCAAGAGCCGCAAGGCTTCGACCTATGACGTGCTCTGCGGCGATATTGGCCTGGGCATGGCGATGCAGGCAACGGCCGTTCCCAATTTGTCCCTGGCGCCATCGACGCTCGACCTTCTCGGTGTCGAGCTCGAGATCGCCAGCGCCAAGGACCGCGCGCTGCGGTTGAAGAAAGCGATCGACGAGCTGGTCCACGATCAGCGCTGCAACGACCTGACCTATATCCTGATCGATTGCCCGCCCTCGCTCAGCCTGATCACCATCAACGCAATGACGGCGGCCGATGCGGTGCTGGTGCCGCTGCAATGCGAGTTCTTTGCGCTGGAGGGCCTCAGCCAGCTGCTCAAGACGGTCGAGCAGGTCCGTGCCGGTCTCAATCCGCGCCTGATCATCCAGGGCGTGGTGCTGACCATGTACGACCCGCGCAACAACCTCTCCGGCCAGGTCATGGCCGATGTCCGCCATTTTCTCGGCGACAAGGTCTATGACACTGTGATTCCACGCAATGTGCGGATCTCCGAGGCGCCGTCCTATGGCAAGCCGGCGCTGCTCTACGATCTGCGCTGCGCGGGTTCGCAGGCCTATCTGAAGCTGGCCTCGGAGGTGATCAAGCGCGAGCGCACGCTGCGCGCCGCCTGATCGGAAGAAGAAGGTTCAAGAGGTATGGCAATGGTCGAGGAACAGGGGCGCTCGCGTCTTGGCCGGGGTCTGGCTGCGCTGATCGGCGATGTCGGCGAGGAGATCGGCGCGATCGAGCGGGCGCGCGGACAGCGCAAGGTGCCTGTCGAATTCCTGCGTCCGAATGCGCGCAATCCGCGCAAGGCCTTCGCGGAGTCCGATCTCGAGGACCTTGCTGCTTCGGTGCGCGAGCGCGGCATCCTTCAGCCGATCATCGTGCGCTCGATCCCGGGCATGATCGACGCCTATGAGATCATCGCAGGCGAACGGCGTTGGCGGGCGGCGCAGCGGGCCGAGCTGCATGACGTCCCGGTCATCCTGGTCGAGGCCAATGATCGGGAGGCGCTTGAAATCGCCATCGTCGAGAACGTCCAGCGCGCCGATCTCAACGCGATGGAAGAGGCGGCCGGTTATGAGCGGCTGATCGCCGAGTTCGACTACACCCAGAACGACCTCGCCAAGGTGATCGGCAAGAGCCGCTCGCATGTGGCGAACACGCTGCGCCTGAGCAAGCTGCCCGAGCCGGTCAAGCGCATGGTCGGCGAGGGCGCCGTCTCGGCCGGCCATGCTCGTGCCCTGCTTGCTGTTTCGGACCCGGAACAGGTCGCGAAACGCATTGTCGAGCAGGGACTTACGGTCCGCGACATCGAGCGGCTCGGCCAGGACGAGGCGCGTAGCGAGAACAGGCCGGTGCGGGCTGCCGCAGCGCCGAAGCCGGAGAAGGATCCCGATACGCGCGCGGTCGAGAAAGCGCTGGAGGAGGCGCTCGGTCTCAGCGTCTCGATCCAGCATCGTGCCAGCGGCGGCGGCGAAATGAAGATCAACTACAAGACGTTGGAGCAGCTCGACGCGCTCTGCCGCCGGCTGAAGGCCTAATCGTCTTCAGCTGTACTTGCGCTCATCACGATCGCGAGCGATAGCGGTCCAGAGCCTGGAGTTCTGGACCGCTTTTACGTATGCGTCGACGATAATTTCAAAGCCAGATCCGGAAAAGCCTAGCTGCGGCTCCTGCCGCCCATGCGGCTGAGCGTCCAGAGCGCGCGGGCGGCGATAGGCTTGCCCATGTCGCCGTCGCGGCGCACGGCTAGCATCGCCGTTCCCAGGATCGTCACGGCATCGCGCAGCTTTGCCGCCGACCAGGTGTTGAGTGCGGCTTCCGCCGCGGCGATGCGCGGATAGGGCAGGCGCATGGCGCCGACAGCCTCGCGCGGCGGCTTGCCGCCTTCGATGGCAAGCTTCGCCTTGAGCAGTGCGAGCGTGTGGCGGAGAACTGCGCCGAGCAGAACGCCCTGATCGAGCCCTTCGCCGGCAAGCTTAGCGAGGGCGAGGTCGAGGCTCGGCAGGCGGCCGGCGAAGACGGCGTCGACCACGCCTGCCTGCTCGCGCTGGGCGGTATCGCCGACCACGGCCTCGACATGAGCTGCCGTCAATGCCGCGTCGCTGCCGGCATAGAGGATCAGCTTGTCGATCTCCTGGCGCGAGGTCTGGCGGTCGCCGCCAAGCAGGCTGGTCAAAAGGTCGCGCGTGGTCCGGTCGATGCTCTTGCCGGCGGCGCGGGCCATCTCGTCGACGATGGTGCCGAGGTCACGGGCGGCATCGCCATAGCAAGGCACCGCGAGCGCCGATCTGGCGCGCTCGCAGGCGGTGCGCAACGGGTTCGTCTTCTGGAGATCGCCGGCCTCGATGATGACGATCGCGTCCTGCGAGGGGGTCGCCAGCAAGGGTTCGACGGCTGCGACGAGTGGGCGCGAGGTCGGCGACACCCGGATCGCGCGGCGGCCGCCGAACAGGCCGATCGTGTTGGCCTCGTCGACCAGCTTCAGCGGATCCGAGGCGATGTCGTCGCCATCCATGCGAATCAGCTGGAAGGCGTCCTGCGGGTCGTCGACGCTGCCACGGGCCAGGGCTGCGGCTCGCTCTGAGATCAACCCGGCATCGGGGCCATAGAACAGGAACAGGCGCCAGGCTGGATCGGGGCGCGCAAGCGCGCGATCCGCCTCATGCGCCTTGATCGTCGCCATCGGCTCAGCCGGCGACGAGCGCTATGGCGACGCGGGCCTTGATCAGCTGGGCGAGCTCCTTGGCGGCGCGAACTTGCGCATCCCGTGCGGCACGAAGCGAGGCAAAACGCTGTTGCGAGCGCTCATAAGGCGCCCGGACGACGCTCTGGCCGGAGGCCACGACCTCGTTCGAGCCGACCCGGATCAGCTGCCAGTCGACGGTCGCGACCAGGATGGCCGAATCGGCGCGGCCATTGGCGTAATCGACGGTGATGACCTCGAGCGTCTCCCGCGTCGTCGCAGCGAGTCTCAGGATCTTCTGCCGATCGGGCTCGCCGCCGCCGTCGAACTCGAAAACGAGCTCATTGCGCAGATAGTGCCCGACCAAGCCCTTGATCTCCGGCACCTCGATGCCGAGCATGGCATTGCGGACATTGCCGCCGACCTTGCTGACCGTGCCCTCGCCATAGAGCGGCTGGAAGCAGCCGCCAGCGAGCGCGGCGAGGCCGAGGGCAGCTACGAGCGCCAGCGGACGACGGCGCGTCATGGTGCCGGTCTCAGACGACGACATTCACGATCCTCCCCGGCACCACGATCACCTTGCGGATCGGCCGGTTCTCCAGAGCCCTGGCGACAGCCTCGGAGGCGCGTACAATCGCCTCGACGGCCACGGTATCGGCATCGGCAGGCACCGTCACCTCCGCCCGCTTCTTGCCGTTGACCTGCACCGGCAGGATCTTGCTGTCATCCTGTAACAAATCCGTTTCCGCCTGCGGCCAGGAGGCTTCGCCGGCGAGGCCCGGAAGCTTCAGCGCCTGCCAGCACTCCTCGGCGAGATGCGGCATCACCGGAGCCACAAGCTGCGTGGCGATCATGGCGGATTCATGCAGTGCGAACGCCATGTCGGCAGGGATATCCGCCGACTCGGCGGCAGCATCAAGCGCTTTGCCGATGGCGTTGGCCAGGGTGTAGACATGGGCGACGCAGCGATTGAAGGCGAGCCGCTCGATATCGGCGCCGACAGCATGCAAGGCCCGGTGGCTAGCCTTGCGCAAGGTGAGCGCCGGCTCCGAGAAGCTTGCGGGGCGTGCCGGCTGGCCGCCGGTGCGCTCGCCGATCTCGGCGACCAGGCGCCAGAGCCGCTGCACGAAGCGGGCGGCGCCCTGCACGCCTTCGTCGCTCCAGATCACGTCGCGGTCGGGCGGCGAATCCGAGAGCATGAACCAGCGGGCGGTGTCGGCGCCGTAGGAAGCGATGATGTCGTCGGGGTCGACGACGTTCTTCTTCGACTTCGACATCTTCTCGATCGGGCCGATCTCGATCGGAGCGCCGGTCTCGACGTCGAAGCCGCGGCGCTCATTGCCGACCGTCTCGATCCGGACATTGCCGGGCTCGACCCAGGCGCCGTCCTGCGCCCGGTAGGTCTCGTGCACGACCATGCCCTGCGTGAACATGCCGTCGAAGGGCTCGTCCAGCCCGGTATGGCCGGTCGCCTTCATCGCGCGGGTGAAGAAGCGCGAATAGAGCAGGTGCAGGATCGCGTGCTCGACGCCGCCGATATACTGGTCGACCGGCAGGAAGCGGTCGACAGCCTTGCGATCGGTCGGGCTGTCCGTCCGCCAGGGATCGGTGAAGCGGGCGAAGTACCAGGACGAATCGACGAAGGTGTCCATGGTGTCGGTTTCGCGCCGGGCCGGCTTGCCGCATTGCGGGCAGGCGACATGCTTCCAGCTCGGGTGATGGTCGAGCGGGTTGCCTGGCTTGTCGAAGGAGACGTCGTCGGGGAGCTTGACCGGCAGGTCCTGCTCCGGCACCGGCACGACGCCGCAATCCCCGCAATGGACGATGGGGATCGGGCAGCCCCAGTAGCGCTGGCGCGAGATACCCCAGTCGCGCAGGCGGAAATTGACCTTGCGCTGGGCGACAGGGCGGTTGCCGAGGGTTTCGGCTTCCAAGCGCTTGGCGACCTCTTCTTTCGCCTCCGGAATGGTCATGCCGTCGAGGAAGCGCGAATTGATCATCCGCCCCTCGCCATCATAGGCGGTGTCGGTGATGACGAAGCTCGCGGGATCCGTGCCTTCCGGGCAGACCACCGGGGTATTGCCGAGGCCATATTTGTTGACGAAGTCGAGGTCGCGCTGGTCATGCGCCGGGCAGCCGAAGATCGCACCGGTGCCGTATTCCATCAGGATGAAGTTTGCGACATAGACCGGCAAAGTCCATGTGGGATCAAAGGGATGGGCGGCGCGCAGGCCGGTGTCGAAGCCCTGCTTCTCGGCCTTGTCGATGTTCTCCTGGGCCGTGCCGGTCTTCTTGCACTCGGCAATGAAGTCCTGCAGCGCCGGATTCGTTTCGGCAGCGGCCTTGGCCAGCGGGTGATCGGGAGCGACCGCCAGGAACTTGGCGCCGAACAGTGTGTCGGGACGGGTTGTGTAGACCTCGACCTCGCTCTGGCCCAGCGCATTCGATTCGAGAGCGAAACGAACCAGCAGGCCTTCCGAGCGGCCGATCCAGTTCTTCTGCATCAGCCGGACCTTGTCCGGCCAGCGGGTCAGGCCTTCCAGCGCATCGTTCAGCTCCTCGCCGAAGGCGGTGATCTTGAAGAACCACTGCGTCAGCTCGCGGATCTCGACGGGAGCGCCCGAGCGCCAGCCGCGGCCGTCGATGACCTGCTCATTGGCGAGCACGGTCTCGTCGACCGGGTCCCAGTTGACCTTGGCGGTCTTGCGGTCGACCAGCCCGGCCTTCAGAAAGTCGAGGAAGAGCTTCTGCTGGTGCTTGTAGTAGCTGGCGTCGCAGGTGGCGAGCTCGCGGCTCCAGTCGAGCGACAGGCCCATGGACTGCAGCTGGCCGCGCATCGTCGCGATATTGGCGTAGGTCCAATCGCGTGGGTGGACCTTGTTGGCCTTGGCGGCGTTCTCGGCCGGCAGGCCGAAAGCGTCCCAGCCCATCGGGTGGAGCACCGAAAAACCCTTGGCGCGCTTGTAGCGCGCGACAACGTCGCCCATCGCATAGTTGCGGACATGGCCCATATGAATGCGCCCCGACGGATAGGGGAACATCTCGAGCACGTAGTAGGGCGGCCGCGTATCGTCGTTGCGGGTCTCGAAGAGCTTGCGCTCATTCCAGACCTGGCGCCATTTCGGTTCGGCTTCCTTCGGATTGTAGCGTTCGACGGCCATGCTGATCGTGTCGTTCTTGCGTGAGCGGACTGGGCCGGACTAGGACACCATCGCAGCCCCCGGGTCAATGTTCGGAACGGCTTGGCAGGGGCGCACGAGGCAGGGACGGGTCGAAATGTCGGATGTCGTGGCGAGACTTCAGGAAACGCGGGACGCGATCGCCCGTGCCGCACGCGATTTCGGCCGCAAGCCGGAGGCGGTGACGCTGATCGCGGTCTCCAAGACCAAGCCGGCCGAGATGATCGTGCCGGTGCTGGAAGCCGGCCAGATCGATTTCGGCGAGAACTATGTCCAGGAGGCCAAGGAGAAGTGGCCGCCGCTGCGCGAGCGCTTCCCGAAAGGCCGGCTGCACATGATCGGACCGCTGCAGTCGAACAAGGCGCGCGACGCTGTGGCGCTGTTCGACGTGATCCAGTCGCTCGACCGCGAGAGCCTCGCCAAGGAACTGGCGCGCGAGATCGAGCGCGCCGGCAAGGCGCCTGAGCTGATCGTCCAGGTCAACACCGGCGCCGAGCCGCAGAAGGGCGGCGTGCTGCCGGGCGAGGCCGACGCCTTCCTGGAGCTGTGCCGGAGCCGTTACAGCCTCGCCATCGCGGGGCTGATGTGCATTCCCCCGGCCGAGGATCCGCCCTCGCCGCATTTCGCCCTGCTCGGCAAGATCGCCAAGCGCAATGGCCTGGCGATCCTGTCGATGGGGATGAGCGCCGACTACGAGGCGGCGATCCAGCTCGGTGCCACCCATGTCAGGGTCGGCAGCGCGATCTTTGGCGCGCGAGGCTGAGGGAACCGTTCAGGTCGAGGCCGGGGTGGGAGTTCGCTCGGCCTCCGCCAGGACGACCCGGTTGCGACCTGAAGACTTCGCCGCATAGAGCGCCTTGTCGGCCCGCTCGATCACGTCCTCGATGTCGCGGTCCTGCTCGCCGACGATCGCGGCGCCGACGCTGATGGTGAGGTCGATCTGGGCGAGCCCCTGCGTCACCACGGTCGCGCCGACCGATTCGCGGATACGGTTGGCCAGGTTCTCGGCGCCCTGCGCATCGGTTTCCCGTAGCAGCACGACGAATTCCTCACCGCCGAAACGGGCGACCTTGTCGGTCGTGCGGATCTGGCCGGCGATGATCTTGGCGACAGCGCGGATGACCTCGTCGCCGGCAGCGTGGCCGAAGGTGTCGTTGATCCGCTTGAAATGGTCGATGTCGAACATCAGCACGCCGAGATTGCGCCGGTAGCGCTTGTAGTAATTCATCGCGTCCTCGGCGAAGGGCAGGAAGGCGCGGCGATTGAGTAGGCTGGTGAGCGGGTCGGTGTCGGCGAGGATCTGCAGGGTGTGCAGGTCCGAGCCGAGGCGGCGGGTCTTCTCCTCAGCCTCGCGCGCCTGCTTGTCGGCCCTGGCCTGGACGTCGCGGATGGTTGCCTCGGCGTCACGGGCGCCTCTCTCGGCGGTCCCCAGCCGGCGCAGCAGCGAGCGCAGGGCGGCGGAGAGCTGGAGGATGTCGCGCGAGCCGTGCTGGCGCTCGATGCCGGCGGCGCCGGGATCGCGGCCGATGAGGTCGACCGAGCGGCAGAGCCGCGTCAGCGGGCCCGTCACGGTTCCCGCGAAGAACCAGGCCAGGGCGGCGCCGACGGCGGCGACGGCGAGGCCGAGCAGGGCGATGATGGCGGCGAGTCGGTTGGCCGGAGCGAGGGCGACATCGACCGGGCGGCGCGCGGCGACGACCCAGCCTAGCCCTGGATAATCGTCCTGGCCCTTGGTCTGGACGAGCGCCGTCAGCATCGCCTGATCGCCGGAGCGATCGACGAAGGAGATGCCGTGGCGGGCAGAGGCGATCTGCGCGCCATCGAACGGTTTGGCGTCCTTGGGGCCGAGCAGCACCGTGCCGTCGCGCCCGACGACCCAGAGCTCAGAGGCGAGCGCCGGGTCGTGGTTGCGCAGGACATTGTCACGCAGATTACCGGCCCAGTTCCAGCTCAGATGGGCGCCGAGGACGCCGACCTTGGCACCCGTCGGACCGAAGACCGGCATGGCGACGTCGACAAAGCGGAAGGGCGCCTCGTCGGGGCTCTTCCGCAGGAGGCCATCGAGCAGCTTGGCGTCATGGACGTCCTCCACCGTGGGGCCGGCGAAGCCGTTGATGAACCAGGGCCGCTGCGCGACCGAGACGCCTTCGAGCATGCCGCGGGTCGCGGCGCGGACAATGCCGCTGGGCTCGGCGAGGCCGAGCCAGGCATAGTCGCTCAGGCCTTCCTGCAATTGCATGAGCACGGCCCGCGTCCGGGCCGGATTGTCCTGCCAGAGACCGCGCAGCGGCTCCATGCGCGCCAGGTTACCGATCTCGCGGTAGCGCTCGAACATGTTCTGGTCGAGCCGGTCCGACATGGTGCGGGCCAGCGCGACCAGCTCGAGATTGGCTTCGCGCACGGCGTCCCGGCGGGCGAGCCAGGCGGCGCCGGCGGCCGATACGGCGACGACGATGATGCAGAGCAGGCCGGCCATGGCTGCCGTCAGCTGCCGCAATGTCAGGCGGTCGGCGAGACCGACCAGTGACAGGCGCGTTTGCATGATCCCCTCCGGCAAGACCGCCGGAGAGGATCGTCGGTTCGACCAAACCGTCTGTTAACGGGCGAAAACCGTCGAAAGCGATGGTTTGCGCCAGGTGAATCGTACAATGCGAATGTGCTTCGTCGTGGTGCGACGCCTAGATCGGCTGGCCGACGTCGATGCGGTTGCCGTCCGGGTCCTCGAAGACGAAGGCGCGCAGGCCGTAGTCCTTGTCGCGCAGGCCCTTGACGATGCGCAAGCCGTGGCGCTGGCAGAGCTCGTGGAAGGCATCGACATCATCGACCATCATGTGGGCGATGTTGAAGGGCGCGGCCTTGTGGTCCTTCTGCAGGGTCAGATGGATTTCGGCCTCGCCCTTCTTGAGGATCACAAAGCCGACCGGCTGGCCGTTCTCGAAGGTCTTGGTGAAGCCGAGCACGCCGAGATAGAAGGCACAGGCGCGTTCCATGTCCTTGACGGGGAACATCGCGGCGACGCGGCCGAAGCCGATCTCGGTCATAGGCGAATCAGTCATGGCACAGTCTCTTGCTGGGAGGTGGCCTGACTTGAACGGGGCGGTGCCCGCTCAAATCCGGCGCTCCTGATATCGATCGGCGAGACGGTGCTCCGCGCCAGTATCCCCGGCCCTGACCGGCTTGCAAGCCCTTAGCGCACGATGATCGCGCAGCGTCGCGCCAGCCTGGGCAGGACCTTGCCGAAAATGTCGCCGGTGACGGCGACGCAGCCGGCCGTCGGGGTAAATCCCGGTCGGGCGAGGTGCCAGAAGATCGCGCTGCCGCGGCCGCGCCGGACGGGAGCATCGTTCCAGCCGAGCTCGACGATGACGTCGTAGAGATTGTCGGCGCGGGCGAGCCGCTCCTCGGCTTCGCCGGGCGGGCGATCGATCAGGCGGTTGTAGCGCCGGTCGGCCTGGTCGTCGCACCAGGCGTCGCGCGGCGAGATGGCGCGGATCGGCAGCAGGCTGGAAGGTCGCGGCAGCCGATCGGCCCGGTAGAAGACGCGGCGCAGCGGCAGCGTCGCCCGCGGCGTGCCGCCATCACCTTCGCGCTTGGCGACGATGATGCCGGAGCGGCCGAGCGCGCAGGGAAAGGCGGCGGAACCGGCGATCAGGAAGCCCTTGCGGCGATCATGCACCGAGCGCACCACCACCAGTTTCGTCAGCCGCCGGCCCGCCGCGGCACCATCATCACGTTTTCTCACAGGCCATCCATCTTGCGTGATCTGCCGTCCGTTTGCCGTCGTCCAGTGTGCTTTCCGTTTGACCGGCTTGCGCCGTCCAGTCAGAATCCGCGCTCAACTCAATATGTTGGAGCATGAGCCGTTCGCAAAGGTGGCTCCCACTTCTGCCGAACATGCTCTACTATTGCGCCAACGCAAACGGGCTGACTCGCCTTCATGTCTGCAACTCACCATATCCTGCTGGTCGACGACGACCAGATGCTGCGCGACGCGCTCGCCGAGCAGCTCGCGCTCTACGACGAATTCAAGGTGTCGACGGCGTCGAATGCGACGGCGAGCCTGAAGGCCGTGCAGGCCGAACGCATCGATCTCGTGGTCATGGATGTCGGCCTGCCCGACATGGATGGCCGCGAGGCGGTGAAGCTGATGCGCAAGAACGGCTTCAAGGGCCCCGTGGTGATGTTGACCGGGCAGGGTTCGGACGCCGACACCGTGCTCGGGCTGGAAGCCGGCGCCAATGACTATGTGGTCAAGCCGTTCAAGTTCGCCGTGCTGCTGGCGCGCATTCGTGCGCACTTAAGGCAATACGAGGCGAGCGAGGACGCCATTTTTCAAGTTGGCCCGTACACCTTCCACCCAGGCTCAAAGCTGCTGGTCAGCGCCAAGGGCTCGAAGACCAAGCTCACCGAGAAGGAGACGGCGATCCTGCGCTTCCTCTATCGTGCCGGCCGAAAGCCAATCGCGCGCGAGACGCTGCTGCAGGAGGTCTGGGGCTATAATTCGCAGGTCACGACGCACACGCTCGAGACCCATATCTACCGCCTGCGCCAGAAGATCGAGCCGGACCCCGCCAATGCGCGCCTGCTTGTCACCGACGCCGGTGGCTACCGGCTGAATCCGTAGCCCTGAATGTCGCTCAACGACGACATCGCGCTGCTGGCCCGTCAGCCGCTGCTGGGCCTGATGGATCGCGATGCGCTGCGACTGCTCGCCTTCGCCGCCGAGACGAGGGCCCTGCGGGCCGGAGACGTGCTGTTCCGGCGCGGCGAGGGCTCGGACGGGGCTTTCCTCGTGATCTCCGGCGCGGTGGCGCTGAAGCGCGAGGATGATGGCCGGCCGGCGGACGAGGTCGTCGGGCCGGGCGCGCTGCTCGGCGAGCTTGCGCTGTTCACGGCGCTGGAGCGGCCGGTGACGGCGATCGCGCGCGAGCCGACCCAGGTGATGCGCCTGGCGCGCAGCGTGATGCGGCGGGTGCTTGGCGAATCGCCGGATTCGGCGCAGGCGATCGCAGCGGCAGTCGCAGAGCGGCTGCATGCGTTCAACAGCGAGCTGGCTGCGGTCGGGACGGCGCTCAGGGCGATCGATCTGCGCTGACGGTTACCGTCATTGCGAGGAGCGTCAGCGACGAAGCAATCCAGAAGCGGCAGAGCTCTACGTCTCCCTGGATTGCTTCGCTTCGCTCGCAATGACGGAGCTGTTCACAGCTCCAGCTGCACCGTCACCGGAACATGGTCCGAAGGCCGCTCCCAGCCGCGTGCCTCACTCAGGAAGGTGAGGTCGCGCAGCGTCGGCTTCAGCGCATCCGAGAGCCAGATATGGTCGAGCCGGCGGCCGCGGTTCGAGGCCTGCCAGTCGGCGGCGCGGTAGCTCCACCAGCTGTAGAGCTTCTCGGGCTCGGGCCGGAGCGTGCGGGCAGCGTCGGTCCAGCCGAGCTCGCTGCGCAGCCTCTCCAGCGTCGTGGTCTCGATCGGCGTGTGGCTGACGACGTCGAGCAGCTGCTTGTGGCTCCAGACATCGTGCTCATAGGGAGCGATATTGAGGTCGCCGACCAGGATGCTTGGCCGCCCCGACGGGTTGCGGGCGACGCCCCATGCGCCGATGGCGTCGAGGAATTGCAGCTTGTGGGCGAATTTCGGATTGGCCTCGGGATCGGCAATGTCGCCGCCGGCCGGGATATAGAAGTTATGGATGGCAATGCCGGCTGCGGCGCCGGCGCCTTGGTCGAGCACGACGGTCATGTGGCGAGCGTCGTTGCGTTCGCACATCGCCATCGCCTCCTTCTCGGAGAAGGGCAGCTTCGAGACGATGGCGACGCCGTTATAGCCCTTGTTGCCGATGAAGGCCTGGTGGACATAGCCGGCCTCCGTGAAGGCCTTGGCCGGGAACTGCTCGTCCGGTGTCTTGGTCTCCTGCAGGCAGAGGATGTCGGGCTGGTGAGCCTTCAGGAACTCGGTGACCATCCCGATGCGCAGGCGCACCGAGTTGATGTTCCAGGTGGTGACGGAGAGCTGCACGAAAGGGGACATCCGGCCGGAAAGGGAAGCCGGAAACTGGGTCGTCAGGTCCAGAAAAGCAAGGCTTCCTGCTATCCCATCCCGTCATTCCGGGGTAGGCCGCAGGCCTGAGCCCGGAATCCAGAGCCGCAGTCGCTTTCGGAACGAGGCTGGTGCGAGCCGCTTCGTCCGGAACCGCCATCGGTTACGGATTCCGGGCCCTTCGCTCCGCGAAGTCCCGGAAAGACGGAGGAGCGCGGTAGCGCTCAGAGCACGCGCTGGTAGTCGATCACGAAGTTCTTCTGGTCGGGCCGGCGCTGGGTGTCGAGATTATAGAGCGAGACCGAGGTCTCGTAGCCCTGCGGGTCGATCACCACCCATTGCCTGAGCTCGTTGGCGGTGAGGTCGAAGTTCAAGGTGATCTTCGAGGTCCCGCCCAGCGTCGAGCGATCCTCGAGCTTGAGCGAGAGGATGTCGCCCTTGGTGCTGACGCCGGTGACGGTGGTGTCGCGTTCAAGGCTGATCTGCTCCTTGAGCAGGAATTTCAGCGGCGTCTGGCCGATCGAATAGAGGTCCTGGGTCGCGAGCTTGCGATCGCGGATCGCGACGGAGGTGCCGTCGGCGACGACCTCCATCGTCACCGGCGGACGATACTCGAAGCGCATTTTGCCGGGGCGCAGGACATAGAGCTTGCCCTCGAACCGGCGTCCGTCGGCAGCGAACTGGATGAAGTCGCCCTGCAAGGTCGTGAAGCCGTTGAAATAGGCGTTCAGCCGCTCGACGGCCTCGGCCTTCGACAGCGGGGCGCTCGGCTTGGACGAACGGACGGGGGAGGCTGCGCGCGGCTCGTTGGTGGCGGTGACCACCGGCGTAGGAGCATGGGCGGCAGGGGCAGCCGCAGCCGTCTCCGTGGCATCGCTGCGCGGCATGCCCAGGCCCGGCGGGCGGATCGGCGGCAGCGGGATCGCCCGCTGTGCCGTGCGCGGCGCCGGCGGCTGGGCCGAGGGCTTGATGTCGAGCGGCTGGGCACTGACCTGGCCCGACGCCAGCGCGAGCGCCAGGGCGGCGGCTGCGAGGGCTGGCATGGGCGAAAGATGGGTCATGGAGCTCTTCAGTCCGGTTGGCGGCCTTCTGGCGGGATATCGTGCCGCCCAGGCGGGCTGGCAAGGGTTCAACGCGTCAATTCGCGATGAGGTTGCACCGGGCTGATGGCATTTTCAGGACCGGTTTCGCGCCACTTGGCCGCACCGGGCCTTGGTCTCTACGCAATTCCGGACGCAAAACCGCTGCGCACTTTTGCTGGAATGGCTCTCACTCTTCGTCTTCCCTTGCCCTTCCGGTCTCGACGAGGATCTCGCGTTTTCCGGCGTGGTTGGCGGGGCCGACG
>NZ_JBYSVZ010000013.1:0-59480 GCF_058986765.1 Allobosea sp. GW821-FHT03A12 | reverse complement strand
CATCGAGCGCGCAATGTCGTCGGCGAGGGAGATCACCCGGGAGCTCTTCGTGCCCGGAGCAGGCTCAAGCTCGTACAAGGTGACGACCGGGCCGGGCCGAACCTGGCTGATCTCGCCGCGCACGCCGAAATCCTCGAGCACGCCTTCGAGCAGAGTGGCGTTCTGCTCCAGCGCGTCGGTGGAGATGGCGTTGGCCGGGACCTTCTTCGGCTCGGCCAGATAGGTCAGCGGTGGCAGCTCGAAGCCTTCGCGATCGAGCAGCGAGGGCTGCGCCTCGCGCGACAGGCGCTTGCCAGGCTTTGGCGCGCGTACCGGAGCGGCGACGCGCGGCGCGTTGAGGTCGCGCAGGTCTTGCGCGTCGAAGGGCTCGTCATCGTCGTCATAGGCCGGGCGGGCAGCCGGCGCCGGCCTGGCGGTGGGGCGCGCGAGCTCGGGGGCGACGACAGGCGACCGGTAGGCTTCCGGATCGCCGGTGAAGTTCGGCTCGCGACGGACCCGGCCGGTCTGGGGCGGCACGGGCATCGCGCCGGCGCCGGCGGAGGCCGGCTGCGGTGGCCGCGGCAGGCGGCGCAGGATCGCGGCCTTCAGCGCCATGGCGCCATGGGCGATCCAGCCGATCAGGATCACGGAGAAGCCCGGCTCGTCGTCGCGGCGCTCCTCGCCATCGGCGAAAGCGGCATCGTCGTCCTGGTCGGGATCGGGGTCTTCATCGGTGACGAAGCCGAAGCCGGCGGCGGCGGTGACGGAGAGGATGGCGATGCCGGCGAAGACGAAGGCGACGAGGCCGCCGAGCGCGGTGCCGCCAAGGCCGACGATGTTGCGGGTGCCTTGCAGCAGGGCGTCGCCGATCACGCCGCCCATCCCGGTTGGCAGCGGCCAGCGCGGCGTCGCCGGCAGGGCGCTCGCCACCGCGGCGGTCGAGACGATGCCGACGACCCAGAGGACGAGCTTGAGGGCGCTGCGATCGAAGAGATGGAAGCGAATCAGCCGAAGCGACCAGAGCAGCGGCGGCAGCAGCAGCGCGACCACGCCGAGCCCGAGCAGCTGCATGGCGAGATCGGCGATCATCGCGCCGGGCCGGCCGAGCAGATTGTGCACGGTGCCGCGCGTGGCGTTGTTGAGGCTGGGATCGTCGACCGACCAGGTCGCGAGGGCGACGGCGACGGCGACCATCAGCGCGAGCATCGCCATGCCGCCGATCTCGGCGGCGCGGCGCGACAGGAACTCGCGCACCGGATCGGGCAGGCGGTCGATCAGCGATGAGGAGCGTCGGATCGTGCGCATCGGGCCGTGTCTGCGGGCATCGGGAAGGCGGCCGGGACCACCGTCGAACCGGCAGGTTAGGAAGGTCCGGTTAAGGCCCGCTTAACCTTGCACTGCCGCCGCGCGCTGTCAGGAGTTCGGGGAACGATCGGTCCGGCCAACGCATTGTTCGAGCAGCAACCGCAAGGAGGGCGAGATGGCCGAAAGCGACGATAAAATCGCAAGGATTGCCCGGATCTGGCGCGGCCGCACCGTGCCGGAGAAAGCCGATGCCTATGCCGATTATCTGCTCAAGGTCGGCGTCCGGCCGCTGGCGAAGAAGGCGCTCGGTGCGCAGATGTTCCGCGAGGACCGTGAGAGCGAAAGCGAGTTCGTGACGATCTCCTATTGGGAGAGTGTCGAAGCGATGTCGCGCTTTGCCGGGCCCGATCCGCGCAGGATCCATCACCTCGAACGCGATGCCGAGTTTCTGATCGAATTGCCGGAGACGGTGCAGGTGCTCGAGATCGTGCTCGACCGTGCCGAGAGCCGCGACTGAGAGGCGCCAATGAAAAACCCCGGCGGTGTCCCGCCGGGGCGCTTGTTCGAGCGAGATGGACTGCGCTCAGTCGTGATAGGCGCGCTCGCCGTGCTCGGCGATGTCGAGGCCCTCGCGCTCCTGGTCGGGGGCGACGCGCAGGCCGACGACGACGTCGACGATCTTGTAGAGGATCGCCGAGCCGACGCCGCTGAAGACGAGCGTGAACAGCACCGCCTTGAGCTGGGCCATGAAGGCCGTGCCGAACTCGTAGGTCGCCGCGACCAGCTCGCCGGGCTTGGTCGAATAGTCGGGGATGCCGGCGCCGCCGAGCGCCTGGTTGACCAGGATGCCGGTCGCCAGCGCACCGATGATGCCGCCAATGCAGTGGATGCCGAAGACGTCGAGCGAGTCGTCGTAGCCGATCGCATTCTTCACGGTCGAGCAGAACACGAAGCAGACCGGGCTGACGACGAGGCCGAGCAGGATCGAGCCCATCGGGCCGGCAAAGCCCGCAGCCGGGGTGACGGCGACGAGGCCGGCGACCGCGCCCGAGACCATGCCGAGCATGGAAGGCTTGCCCTTTACCGCCCATTCGACGAACAGCCAGGCCACCGCCGCCGCGGCAGTGGCGACGAAGGTGTTGATCATGGCGAGCGCCGCGGTGCCGTTGGCTTCGAGGTTGGAGCCGGCGTTGAAGCCGAACCAGCCGACCCAGAGCAGGGCCGCGCCGATCAGGGTCATGGTCAGCGAATGCGGAGCCATCAGCTCACGGCCGAAGCCGATGCGCTTGCCGATCAGGACGCAGCCGACGAGACCGGCGATACCGGCATTGATGTGCACGACGGTGCCGCCGGCGAAGTCGAGCGCGCCCCACTTGAACAGCATGCCGGCATCGGCGTTCACAGCGTCGAGCGCTGCCTGGGCCGCGGCCTTGCCGTCGGTGCCGGCATCAGCCAGCGCCTTGGCGGCGTTGCCGACCGCGTCGGGCCCGCCCCAATACCAGACCATGTGGGCCATCGGGAAATAGATCAGGGTGACCCAGAGCACGATGAAGAGCAGCAGCGCCGAGAACTTCATGCGCTCGGCGAAGGCGCCAACGATGAGCGCCGGCGTGATGCAGGCGAAGGTCATCTGGAAGGCGATGTAGACATATTCCGGGATGACGACGCCGTTGGAGAAGGTCGCGGCGGTCGAGTTGCCGTCGACGCCGCGCAGGAAGGCCTTGGAGAAGCCGCCGACGAAGTCGTTGAGGCCGCCGCCATTGGTGAAGGCGAGCGAATAGCCGAAGATGATCCACATCAGGCTGACGATGCAGACGATGGCGAAGACCTGGGTCAGCACCGAGAGCATGTTCTTGGAGCGGACGAGGCCGCCATAGAACAGAGCGAGGCCGGGCACGGTCATGAGCAGGACGAGGATCGTCGAGCTCATCATAAAGGCGACGTCGCCCTTGTTGGGCACGGGAGCGGGCGGTGCGGCCGGGGTTTGCGCCAGCGCGGCGCCGGCCATCGCGGCGAAGGCCAGCCCGACCAGCCCGGCCCGGTTAAGGGTCTTGTTGTTCATCGAAAAGCTCCTGGGATGGTCGGGGATCAGAGGGCGTCGCCGTCGGTCTCGCCGGTGCGGATGCGCACGGCCTTCTCGATCGAGGAGACGAAGATCTTGCCGTCACCGATCTGGCCGGTACGGGCGGCGGCGGTGATCGCCTCGATCACCTTGCCGACGAGATCGTCGGTCACGGCGACCTCGATCTTGATCTTGGGCAGGAAGCTCACGGCGTATTCGGCGCCGCGATAGATTTCGGTATGGCCCTTCTGGCGGCCATAGCCCTTCACTTCGGTCACGGTCAGCCCGTGCACGCCAATGGCGGTGAGCCCGTCGCGCACCTCCTCCAGCTTGAACGGCTTGATGATGGCCATCACGATCTTCATGGCTGGGTTATCCCCCGCTTGCGCCGTCGGACCGCGATCCAAGCGACGTCGTTGCGCCTCTCGCGCCCTTTCGAGCCAGGCGCGTCAGGGGAGACCTTTCAAGGGCCGTGCCAACCGGTGGATGTGGCGCGCGAGCGGGCAATGCCGCGATTCCGCCATGATCAGGCGGGGTTCAGCGTGCAGAAATGATCAAGAATTAGGCAGATGCCGCGAAAGCGGGCGGCGACAGCTCAGGCGCGATCGGGTCGTGGCCGGATCAGGCCTTCCTGCGCGACGGAGGCGACGAGATGTCCCTGCCGGTCGAAGATCAACCCGCGGGAGAAGCCGCGCGCGCCCGAGGCCGAGGGGCTGTCCTGGGCGTAGAGCAGCCAGTCATCGGCCCGGAAAGGCCGGTGGAACCACATCGCATGGTCGAGGCTGGCGCTCTGGATGCGTCGGTCGAAGACGCTGGTGCCGTGAGCGATCAGGCTGGAGTCGAGCAGCATCAGGTCCGAGGCATAGGCGAGCACGCTCTGATGCAGCGCCGGCTCGTCCGGCAGCTTCTGCGCTGCCTTGACCCAGACATTGAATTTCGGCTCCCGGGGAGCGTCGGCAGCGTAGCGGCTCAATTCGACAGGGCGGATGTCGATCGGCCGCTCGCGCCGGTAATAGGCGCGCACGGCCTCGGGCATGTGCGGGAGAACGTCGCGCTCCATGCCATCTCGATCGGGCAGTTCCTCGGGCGCCGGGACCACCGGCATCGGCATCTCGTGCTCGTAGCCGGGCTCGGCGATCTGGAAGGAGGCCGACATCGCGAAGATCGCCGCGTCCTTCTGCAGCGCCAGCACGCGACGCGTCGAGAAGGAGCCGCCGTCGCGCAGCCGCTCGACCTCGTAGACGATCGGGATGGTCGGATCGCCCGGCAGCATGAAATAGGCGTGGAGCGAATGGGGCTGGCGCTCCTCGACGGTCTTGCAGGCAGCATAGAGCGCCTGGCCGATCACCTGGCCGCCGAAGACGCGTGTCCAGCCATTGTCGGGGCTGCGACCCTGGAACCGGTTGTGTCCGAGCGGTTCGAGATCGAAGATCGGGAGCAGAGTGTTCGCGGCTGGGTTCATCGGCTGAAACCGGCTCGGCGCGGGCTTGCGGCCCGGGCCGGCTGTGGGCAAGACGGCGAGCATCAGCAACCAGCGATCCGGCCGCGTCAAGCGGCGCGATGCGAGGAAGTCGACAGTGCAGAGTTCTGGAAGTGCGAGCCAGCGCATCGTCATCGCCGGCGGCGGCGTCGCCGGGCTGACGCTGGCGGTGGCGCTGAAGCAGGCGCTGGGCGAGAGTTTCCGCATCATCGTCGCCGATCCGGCGTTGGATCGGCCAGCGGCAACCGACAGCCGCGCCTATGCGGTTGCGGCGGCGGCGCGCAACATGCTGGCGGCGCTCGGTGTCTGGCGCCTGGCGGAGACGGCTGCGACGGCGATGACCGAGATGGTCATCACCGACAGCCGTACGCCGGATCTGGTGCGGCCGGTCTTCCTGACCTTCGACGGCGAGATCGAACCCGGCCAGCCCTTCGCCCATATGGTCGAGAACGGCGCGCTGGTTGCGGCATTGCTGCAGGCCGCACGCGCCAGTGGCGTCGAATTGCGAGCGGAAGGTGTCCGCTCAGGCATGGAGGACGATGGTGCGATCGCCATTGCCTTTGCCGGCGGCGAAAAGCTCGATGCGGCGCTGCTGATTGCTGCCGATGGCGCCCGCTCCAAGCTGCGCGAGCAGGCCGGGATCGGCTGGGTCGGCTGGTCGTATCCGCAATCGGGGATCGTCGCGACGATCGGGCATGAGCGGCCGCATGAGGGGCGCGCGGTCGAGCATTTCCTGCCGTCCGGGCCCTTCGCGGTCCTGCCTTTGGCCGATGGCGGCAAGCTCGGCCATCGCTCCTCGATCGTCTGGACGGAACGCAGCGAGAATGTCCCGGCCTTGCTGGCGCTCGATGAGAGCGATCTCCTGCTGGAGGTGGAGCGTCGTTTCGGCCTCGAACTCGGCGAGATCGTCCTGGAGAGCCGCCCGGGCGCCTATCCCCTCTCTTTCGGGGTAGCACGCCGTTTCGTCGGCGACAGGCTGGCCCTGCTCGGCGATGCCGCCCATGTCATTCACCCGATTGCTGGCCAGGGGCTCAATCTCGGGCTGAAGGATGTCGCGGCGCTGGCCGAGGCGATCGTCGACGCGGCCCGGCTCGGCCTTGATGTCGGCGGTTCCGAGGTGCTCGAAGCCTATGAGAAGGGGCGGCGCTTCGACACGGTCGCCATGGGCGTCGTCACCGACGGGCTCAACCGCTTGTTCTCGAACGATTCGACACCGTTACGATTGGCACGCGATCTCGGCCTTGGGTTGGTCGAGCGCATGCCGGGGTTGAAGCGCTTCTTCATTCGCGAGGCGGCCGGTCTGGCCGGGCCGACGCCGCGGCTGCTCAAGGGCGAGATGCTGTAGGCACTACTCGCCGTCACGAGCGAAGCCGGGTCGGTCATACCAAGTCGGGCCGGCCGCTCCTGATGGTTTGGGCAAGAATCATCGGGAGCCTGCCTGAATCATACCTGAGTCAGGCCGAGTAGGCTGCGGGATTTCCGACTTTAACCTTCCAGCTGCCGCGCTTCCTCCGGCAACATGATCGGGATGCCGTCGCGGATCGGGTAGGCCAGCTTGGCGGCGCGGCTGATCAGTTCCTGGCGCGCGGCGTCGTATTCCAGTGTCGCCTTGGTGACCGGGCAGACGAGGATCTCCAGCAGCTTCGGGTCGATCCGGGTCGCTGCCGGCACCATGCTTTCCTCGTCCGCATCCATCACCAAACGCTCTCCAGACCTTATTTGCGCGGCAGATCGGCCAGCATGCCGGCCGCCACCATCAGCTTTGGCAGGGAGAGGCCCGACATGGCAATGGCCGAGACAGTGGCGCGGGTGCGTTCCGCATCGGCGCCGCGCTCCGCCAGCCAGTCCTTCAGCGCGTCGGGGCCGGATTTGCCGGTGGCGATCTCCTGCGTCAGCCCGGCATGGGCGTCGGTCAGGGTCTCGACGGCGCGCTGGCGCGCCAAGCGTTCATAGTCATCGGTCGCGGGCACGGCTGCTGCCGCAGAGGCCAGCGTCGAGAAACCGAAGACCGAATCGGTACCGAAATGAATCCGGGCAACCTCGACGACATCGCGCTTGGTCCGGCTGGCGATGTCGACGATATCGGTCGCCTCGGCGAGCCAGGGCAGGCTGGCGACCCGCGTCGCCAGCGCCTCGGGCACGCCTTCGGCCGTCAGCGCGGCGATGCGGGCATTGCGGGCCTGGGCTGCCGCCTCCGGCAACAATTCGGCGAGCGCTGCATCCAGCGCCGCGACACCCTTGGCATAGTGCGCCACGGTCTGCTCGATCGCGCCGGGCTTGGCGGCGCCGCGGCGCAGGAACCAGCGCATCCGGTCGACGACCAGCTCCTGCGCGGCGGCATAGAGCCCGGTCTGGGTCTTGCCCGGCAGCTTGGCGTCGAGCGCGTCGATGGCGCCATTCAGCGTGATCAGGTCGAAGGCATCGCGGGCGACGGCATAGGCCGCTGCGATCGCCGGGGCCTCGGCCCGGGTCTGGTCGGCGAGCATCGAGACGATGGCCGGGCCGCCGCGGTTGATGATGGCGTTGGCGAGCTGGGTCGCGACGATCTCGCGGCGCAGCCTGTGGCCGGCGATCTCCTTGCCATAGCCCTCGCGCAGCGGCTGCGGGAAATAGCGGATCAGTTCGCTCTTGAGGTAGGGATCGTCGGGAATCGCCGAGTCGAGCAGCGCATCGTGCAGAGCGAGCTTGGCATAGGCGATGAGCACGGCGAGCTCCGGCCGGGTCAGGCCTTCGCCGCGCTTCTCGCGCTCGATCAGCACGGCGTCCGAGGGCAGATACTCGACGCCGCGGTCGAGCCGGCCATCCTCCTCCAGCCGAACCATCAGCCGGCGCAGATGCGGGCTCGCCTGGATGCCCTGCGCCTCGGTCAGCGAGAGCGCCAGCGTCTGCAGGTAGTTGTTGCGCAGGACGAGCAGGCCGACCTCGTCGGTCATCTGCGCCAGCAGGGCGTTGCGCTTCTTCTCGGGCAGGCGGCCGTCGCGGACCGGGTCGGCCAGCGCGATCTTGATGTTGACCTCGACGTCGGAGGTGTTGACGCCGGCGGAGTTGTCGATCGCGTCGGTGTTGAGGCGCACGCCGTTGCGGGCCGCCTCGATGCGCCCGCGCTGGGTCGCGCCGAGATTGGCGCCCTCGCCGATCACCTTGGTGCGCAGGTCGGAGCCGGTGACGCGGATCGCGTCATTGGCGCGGTCGCCGACCTGGGCGTCGGTCTCGTCGCTGGCGCGGATATAGGTGCCGATGCCGCCGAACCAGAGCAGGTCGACCGGCGCCTTCAAGATCGCAATCATCAGCTCGGCCGGGGTGACCTGCGCTTTGTCGAAGCCGATAGCCTGCCGGATCTCGGGCGAGAGCGCGATGCTCTTGGCCTGGCGCGAGAAGATGCCGCCGCCCTTGGAGATCAGCGACTTGTCGTAATCGGCCCAGGAGGAGCGCGGCAAGGCGAAGATGCGCTGGCGCTCGGCCAGGCTCTTGGCCGGATCCGGAGCGGGATCGAGGAAGATGTCGCGATGATCGAAGGCGGCGACGAGCTTGATCGCCGGCGAGAGCAGCATGCCGTTGCCGAAGACGTCGCCGGACATGTCGCCGACGCCGGCGACGGTGAAGGGCGTCGTCTGGATGTCGACGTCGATCTCGCGGAAGTGGCGCTTCACGGCCTCCCAGGCGCCGCGGGCGGTGATGCCCATGCCCTTGTGGTCGTAGCCCTGCGAACCGCCCGAGGCGAAGGCGTCGCCGAGCCAGTGATGTTTCTCGGCCGAGAGCGCGTTGGCGGTGTCGGAGAAGGTCGCGGTGCCCTTGTCGGCGGCGACGACGAGATAAGGGTCGTCGCCGTCATGGCGGACCGTATCCGGCGGCGGAACGATCTTCTCGCCGTCGAGATTGTCGGTGAGCTCGAGCAAGGTACGGATGAAGATTCGGTAGCTCTCGGTGCCTTCGGCCAGCCAGGCCTGCCGGTCGCTCGCCGGCGGCAATTGCTTGGGCACGAAGCCGCCCTTGGCGCCGACCGGGACGATGACGGCGTTCTTGACCTGCTGGGCCTTGACCAGGCCGAGCACCTCGGTGCGGAAGTCCTGCGGTCGGTCCGACCAGCGCAGGCCGCCGCGCGCGACCTTGCCGAAGCGCATGTGGATGCCTTCGACGCGCGGCGAATAGACGAAGATCTCGTAGAGCGGGCGCGGCAACGGCATGCCGTCGACCTGGCCGGAGGCCAATTTGAACGAGATCGTGCCGCGCGGATGCCCGTCGGGGCCGATCTGGAAGAAGTTGGTGCGCAGCGTCGCGTCGATCAGGTTGACGAAGCGGCGCAGGATGCGGTCTTCGTCGAGGCTGGTGACGTCGGCGAGCGCGGCTTCGATGTGCTCGCGCTCGGCCTTCATCTGCTCGGCGCGCTTCTTGTCCGACGGATGCGGGTCGAATTTGGCGACGAAGAGCTTCACCAGGCCGGTGGCGATGCCGGAATGGCGGGTCAGCGCGTCGGCGATGTAATCCTGCGCATAGGGCGCGCCGACCTGGCGAAGATAGCGGCCGAGCGCCCGCAGCAGGGCCGCCTCGCGCCAGGCGAGGCCGGCGGCGAGGACGAGCTGGTCGAAGCGGTCGGATTCGGTGAAGCCGCGGAACTGCGCCATCAGCGCCGCCTCGATCGTCGGATCGAGATGCTCGATGTCGATCTCGCCGCCGCTGGCGCGCTCCAGCGTCATGTCGTGCAGCCAGACGCGGGGGTCGCTGCCGGCCGCGCCGTTCTGCTGCGGTGTGATGTTGAAAGTGCGCTCGTTGACGACGCGGAAGCCCATATTCTCCAGCATCGGGACGCGCTCGGAGAGCGAGATCGCCGCGCCGCGCGAGAACAGCTTGAGATTGGCTCTGGTCGGCCCGTCGCCGTCGCGGCGATAAAGGTTGACCGCGCGCGGCCGCTCCGCCGACAGCTTCTGCAGCATGTCGATGTCGACCAGCGCGTCTTCTGCCGAGTAGCGCTCGCGATAAGCGGCGCCGAAGGCCTCGGCATAGCGCTCGGCGAGGGAACGGGCGGCAGGGCCCGCCTTCTCAGCATCGAGTGCATCCTTGAGGCCGTCGCTCCAGGTCCGGACGATCGCGGCGATGCCGGCTTCCAGCGTGTGGCGGTCGACCTTCGGCGTGCGGCCCTCGTCGCGGCCGATGATGTAGTGGGTGCGGGCGAGCGGGCCTTCCGGATAGGCCGGATAGCCGGCCGAGACGCGGCCCTGGTAGACGCGGGCGAGAAACTCGCCGACGCGGCGGCGGACCGTGGTGTCGTAGCGGTCCTTCGGGATGAAGACGAGTGCCGAGACGAAGCGGTCGAACTCGTCGGCGCGGGCGAGTGCCCGGATGCGCGGCCGTTCGGTCAACTGCATGATGTCGAGAGCGAAGCGCTCCAGCGTCTCGACGTCGATCTGGAAGAGCTCGTCGCGCGGGAAAGCGTCGAGCACATTGTAGAGGGCGCGGCCGGAATAGCTCGACGGGTCGAAGCCGGTGCTCTTGAGCACGCGCGCGACCTTGAGGCGCAGATAGGGGATGGCGCGAGCGCTGCCGGTATAGGCGTTCGAGGTGAGCAGGCCGACGATGCGCAATTCACCGTCGAGCCGGCCGTCCGGTGTGAACAATTTCACACCGACATAGTCGAGATGGACGCGGCGGTGGACGCGGCTCTTGACGTTGGCCTTTGTGATGATCAGCGCCTGCGGCTTGGCCAGGAAGGCGCGGATCTCCGGCGTCATCACCACGAGCTCGCGATTCTTGCGGAGAACCCGGACATCGGGGTCGCGCAGGATGCCGAGGCCGGAGGAATCGACGGGGTCGGCGGCGGTGTCGCCGCCGGCGAAGCGATAGGCGCGCACGCCGAGCAGGGTGAAGTTGTCGCTGGCGATCCATTCGAGGAAGTTCAGCGCCTCGGCGACCTCGTCCTCGGGCAGCGGCGGCGGATTGGCGCGATAGGACTGGATGACTTCGGTGATGCGCCCGCGCATCGCGGCCCAGTCGTCGACGGCGAGGCCGACATCGACATAGACGCGGGCAAGGCCGGCGGCGAGCCTGTCGCGCGCCTCGATCGTGTCGATCCGGTCGAGATGGATATGGATCAGGCTCTCGCGACGGGTGCCCTCGACGGCACGGCTGCCGGCTTCGCCGGCGAGCGACTGGAAGGCGCCGTCGTCCTTGCGCACCACGGCGAGGATGGGATGGGCGACGAGGCGCGGCTCGTAGCCCTGCTCGCTCAGCTCGGCCAGGGTCGAATCGAGCAGGAACGGCTTGTTGTCGTTGACGACCTCGAGGATCGTGATCTGGCGCTCGCGATCGCCCTCGGTCACGGCTTCGTCGCGGAAGCGCAGATTGGGCTCGCCGGGTTTGCGCTTGCCGCTCAGATGGGCGTAGGCGGCGTCGGCGGCATGGGCCAGCAGCTCGGGCGGCAGCGCAACGAGATCCTCAGCGACGCTGCGGCCATAGAGCAGCTTGGGGAAGTCCGCCGGCATCGTCGCGCGAAGCTCGTGAGCAGCCGTCTCGATCGCGGTGACGGCAGCCGCCGTAGCATTCGCTTCGCGCTTGGCCATAATCGTCTTCCCCCTGCTATTTTGCCGAAGCGATGACATAGCTCACCGGCGGCTGCAACTTTCGTCGCATCGCAGCAGCCAGATTGCACCAATATGGCGCGGAAACGGCAAGTCTTGTCCGAACCGCGCGGATAAAGACGCAAGGAGTGCAGAGATGACGAAGAAGCATGACAAAGCGATGGTGGGCGAACAGCCTGCCAAGCAGGACGCTCCGCCCGCCGTGATGGCGCTCTCTCTGCCGCGAGCCGAGCTCTCCGAGCCGATGCAGGCCTATTTCGCCAAATGCGAGGAGAAGCTCGGCTACATCCCGAACGTGCTTGCCGCCTATTCGCATGACGACGCCAAGCTCCAGGCCTTCGCCACCTTCTACAATGACCTGATGCTGGCGCCGTCCGGACTGTCGAAGCTGGAGCGCGAGATGATCGCGGTCGCGGTCTCCAGCGTGAACCGTTGCTATTATTGCCTGACGGCGCATGGCCAGGCGGTGCGCCAGCTCTCGGGCGATCCCGTGCTCGGCGAGATGATGGTGATGAACTATCGCGCCGCTCGGCTCTCGCGGCGCCACCGCGCCATGCTCGACTTCTCGGTGAAGCTGACGGAAGAGCCGCACAAGATCGAGGAGGAGGATCGGCAGGTCCTGCGCGCCGCCGGCTTCGGCGAGCGCGACATCTGGGACATCGGAGCGGTCGCCGCCTTCTTCAACATGTCGAACCGGATCGCCTCGGCCGTCGATATGCGGCCCAATCCCGAGTATCACGGTGCGTCCAGGTAAAAGGCCGGCCAAAAGAAAACGGCCGGCGGAAAACCGCCAGCCGTGAGTTGGCTTCGACTCGTTGGCCCGGCCCGCCGCAGCGCCGGAGGGGCTGGGGGGCTGACGTGTCCGGAACCGGACAGGCCGGGCCGCCGAAGCAACGAATCGGAGTTGAGCCCCGTAACGGGGCGTTCGCTGGGCGCAAGCGCGGCAAAATCATGGCAATCGCCCCGGCCCCGAAAAAGGATGGCGGGCCTGTCACCAATCTGTCTTGCGGGACTCTTGCCAGCGCCGGAGGGCGGGCGCATCATCCCTTGCCGGATCACCACCGGCCACGAAAAGGAGGCGTGATGAGCGAAAGCGAAACTCCGCCAGGTCAGCGAGCGGGCGCGGTCGTCGCCTTTCCGGCTGCTGCCGCGCCCTCTTCCGTCACCTTCGATCGCCGCGAGCTGAACGAGCTGTTCAACCTCTATGGCCGGATGGTCGCGGCCGGCGAATGGCGCGACTACGCCATCGATTTCCTGCGCGACAAGGCGCAGTTCTCGGTCTTCCGGCGCACGGCCGAGGTGCCGCTCTATCGGATCGTCAAGGATCCGTCGCTGGCGCGGCGCCAGGGCGCCTATTCGGTGGTCACCGCGACCGGGCTGATCCTGAAACGCGGCGCCGAGCTCGGCCGGGTGCTCAAGGTGCTCGACAAGCGGCTGAGCGTGGTGAACTGATTCCTGCCTGCGCCGTGTGACGTCAGATCAAAAGAAAAGCCCCGGCCGCGAGGCCGGGGCTTCTTGATTCTCAGACTGCGGCCCTGATCACTCCTGGCGCGAGCCGAAGAGCGAGAGCAGCATCTGGAACATGTTGACGAAGTTCAGGTAGAGCGACAGGGCGCCGTTCACCGAGAGCTTCGCGGCCGACTCGGAGTCCATGTCCGAGTACAGGTACATTTCCTTCAGGCGCTGCGTATCCCAGGCGGTCAGGCCAGCGAAGACCAGCACGCCGATCACCGAGATGGCGAAGGAGAGCGCGCTCGAGGCCAGGAAGATGTTGACCACCGAGGCGATCACCAGGCCGATCAGGCCCATGATCAGGAACGAGCCGATGCCCGACAGCGACTTCTTCGTGGTGTAGCCGAACAGGCTGAGGCCAGCGAAGGAGGCCGCGGTGATGAAGAACACCTTGGCGATCGATTCACCGGTGAAGACCACGAAGATCGAGGACAGCGAGATGCCCATCACCGCCGCGAAGGCGAAGAACATGGCGCGCGCGGTCGACGAGCTCATGCTCTCGGCCTTGAACGAGAAGAAGAAGATGAAGGCCAGCGGCGCCAGCATCACCACCCACTTCAGCGGGGAAAGGTAGAGCGCCTGGCCGAGCGGCGTCAGCGCGGTGACCTTGCCCGAGGGCGAGTAGCCGGCGATCGCCAGCATCGAGATGCCGATCGCCATCAGGCCGGTGATGGCCAGGCCGATGCTCATGTTGTTGTAGACGCCGAGCATGAACGAGCGCAGGCCCTGGTCCACCTCGACGGCGCTGGTCTGCTGGGCGCGGCCGGCGCCCCAGACCTGAGCGTTGCGGTCGAAATCGCTCATGGAGAGAGTTCCCCTTGAAACTTTGCCTGGCGGGCAACCGCCCTTGCGACGCCCACCGCCGCGCACCAATGTCGCGACATCGCGAAATATGAGGGGGATCAGGCGAGCTTACAAGAGGCAAGCATGGTTAGCGCTGCCTCCGGCATAGAAATTCGGTCGCCAGTCGATGCAACATTACCGTCTGTCCATGTTTATGCTGCGCTGCCCTGAGTCAGACCTCATAAATTCCTCAGATGAGAAGCCGGCGCTTTCGATAGTATCTGCAGCGTTCCGATCAATCCGAACACGACGGTGACCACGACGGCTGCAGTCGCGGCGATAATAGCGCCTGTCGGATCGGGGATGAAATCTATCTTCATCACTTGCGTGACGACGCCCCAGCCGGCGACGGCACCTGCCAGGAGCCCGAACAGGGCGGACACGACACCAATGCCTGCGTATTCGAGGATGTACGACGAAAGTATGAAGCGGCGAGTCGCGCCGAGCGTCTTCAGGATCATCGCGTCATAGAGCCGCGCCCTCTGTCCGGCCGCCAGAGCACCGGCCAGGACCAGCAGGCTCGCGCTGATGGCGAGGCCGGAGGCGCCGCGAATCGCACCGGCGAGCTGGCCGACGATGGTGTTGACCGCCTCCAGCGCGTCCTTGACCCGAACCGCCGTCACCGCCGGGAAGGCGACGGCGAGCTGGCGCATCAGCGCGGCGTCGCTGCCCGCGGGCGTCGCGCCCTTGTCGGTGACGGTGGCGAGGTTGGTGTGCGGCGCGCCGGCGAAGGTGTTCGGCGAGAACACCATGACGAAGTTGATGCCGAGCGAGCGCCATTCGATGTCGCGGAAATTGGCGATGCGCGCGCTGATGTTGCGGCCGAGCACGTTGACGGTGAGCTTGTCGCCGAGCTTGAGGCCGAGCCCCTCGACGGCGCGGGCATCGAAGGAGACCAGCGGCTCGCCGCGATAATTCTCCGGCCACCACTCGCCCGAGGCGAGCCTGGAGGCCTCGGGCATGGCAGTCGAATAGGTGATGCCGCGATCGCCCTCGAGCACCCAGGCCATCTGCTCGCTCGCCTTGATCTGCTCGGCCGGGACGTCGTTCACGCTGACGATGCGGCCGCGCATCATCGGCACGCGCTCGACATGGGCGCCGGGGCGTTGCTCGGCAAGGAAGCGATCGAAGGCGGCGGCCTGGGCGTTGGGGATGTCGAGGAAGAAGAAGCTCGGCGCCTTCTGCGGCAGGGACTGGGTCAGTTGCCGGCGCAGGCTGACGTCGATGAAGGCGAGCGTCGAGAGCAGGGCGACGCCCAGGCCCAGCGACAGCACCAGCGACTGGGTCAGCGCGCCCGGCCGATAGGTGTTGGCCAGCGCCATGCGTAATGCCGGCCGTTTGGGACGCCCGGCCCGGCGCGCCAAGGCCATCACGCCCCAGGCGACGAGGCGCAGCAGCAGGAAGACGAAGCCGGCGGCGGCGATATAGATCAGTGCGATGCGCCGGTCATAGGCGAAGACGAGCGCGACGCCGACGAGGCCGGCGAGCGCAGCGAGGAAGATCGCCCTGTAGAACCAGCGCGGCTGGCGCCGGTCGGGCTCGATCTGGTCGCGGAACAGCGCCGAGACCGGCACGTCATGGGCGCGGCCGAGCGGAATGACAGCGAAGACCAGCGCCGTCAGCAGGCCGTAGAGCGCCGCGATGGCGAGCTCGGCCGGGGCGAGCGTCGGCTCGAAGGGCAGCGGCACGATGTCGGCGAGCACATAGCCCAGCGCGAAGGGTGCGGCCGCACCGAGCGCAAGGCCGATCGCGATGCCGAAGCCGGCGACCAGCATGACCTCGGTCAGGTGGATGGCGACGACCCGCCCGCCGGTGGCGCCGATCGCCTTCAGCGTGGCGAAATCGAGCCGCTTGGCCTCGACGAAGCGGCGCACCGCATTGGCGACGCCGACGCCGCCGACCAGGAGCGCTGTCAGGCCGACCAGGGTCAGGAACTGGGTGAAGCGCTCGATATTGCGCTGGAAGTTCGGCGCGGCATTGCCGCGCGAGCGGATCTCCCAGCCGGCATTGGGCTGCTCCCTGCTGGCATTGGCCAGCAGGGCATCGAGCGCCGCGTCGCTGTTCGCACCCTCGGGGAGAAGGACGCGGGCGGTCCAGCGGACGAGGCTGCCGGGCTGGAGCAGCCCCGACGCCCGCAAGGCCTCCTGCGAGAGGATCAGGCGCGGGCCGAAGCCGACGCCCGCGGCGATCTTGTCGGGCTCGGAGGTCAGGCTGGCGCGGAGCTGCACCCGGGTAGAGCCGATCAGCACGGTGTCGCCGGGTTTCAGGTCGAGTCGGCCGAACAGGACGGGATCGGCGATGCCGCCATAGGCGCCGTCGCGCAAGGCAAGGAGATCGGCGGTCGGCTGGGCCGGGTCGGTGCGGAGTTCGCCGACGCTGGGATAGGAGCCGTCGACGGCCTTCAGCTCGACGAGGGCCGCGCCCTTCTCACCGGCATTGGCCATGCTGCGCAGCGTCGCGATGGTCGAGACCTTGCCATGACGGGCAAGGAAGGCGTGTTCCTCCTGTGTCGGCTCGCGATGGATCAGGCTGAAGGCGGCATCGCCGCCGAGGATGCGCCGGCCTTCGCGGCCAAGGCCCTCGCTGAGGCCGCGCGAGGCCGAGGACACTGCGGCGATCGCCATGACGCCGAGCGCCAGGCAGGCGATGAAGACGCCGAAGCCGCGCAGGCCACCGCGCAGATCGCGCCAGGCGAGCCGCAGCGCGAGCGTCAGACCGACAGGGCGGCGTGCGGGGCTGGAGGCCGATGCGGACGGTTTGACCGGAGCGTGCATATCAGATCGCCAGCGCCTCGGTGCCGGCTTCGGTCTCGATGCGGCCGGCGCGCAGGCGCACGGTGCGGTCGCAGCTGGCGGCGAGCGAGAGATCATGAGTGACCAGCACCAGGGTGGCGCCGCGCTCGCGCCGGAGCGCGAAGATCAGGTCGACGATCGAGCGGCCGGTGCTCTCGTCGAGATTGCCGGTGGGCTCGTCGGCGACGAGGATCGCCGGATCGGGCGCGACGGCGCGGGCGATGGCGACGCGCTGCTGCTCGCCGCCGGAGAGTTGGGCTGGATAATGGTCCAGGCGCTCGCCAAGGCCGACATTGCGCAATTCGGCGGCGGCGCGCTCGAAGGCGTCGTCCGCACCGGCAAGCTCAAGCGGCAGCGCGACGTTCTCGCGGGCCGTCATGGTCGGAACGAGATGGAAGGACTGGAAGACGATGCCGATATGGCGGCCGCGGAAGAGCGCGAGCGCATCCTCGCCGAGCGCGCCGAGATCCTGGCCGGCGACCTTGACCAAGCCGGAATCGGGCCGTTCCAGCCCGGCCATGGTCATCAGCAGGGTCGACTTGCCGGAGCCGGAGGGGCCGACCAGGCCGGTGGCCTGACCCTGCGGGATCGCCAGCGAAACGCCCTTGAGGATATGGACGCGGGCGGCGCCGCGCCCCAGACTGAGCTCGACATCGCTCAATTCGATCACCGCCGGGGTTCCTTCGCTCACCGCCATGTTTCCGCTTTCATCCCATCCGATGTCGCCGCTTCGACCGTCATTCCGAGCCGAAGGGACCAGAACCGCCATGCGTTGCGCCGCCACCCGATATGGGCGCTTGCCTTTGCGAATCCAGCTGTGGCCGCGGATTTGGGCGGTCATGCTGCTCGCTTCTATCAGCCTGGGTTCTTTTTTGATGAACAGCGCGACTCATGCCCAGACCAAGCCTCTCAAGCTGGTTGCATTCGGCGACAGCCTGAGCGCCGGTTACAACCTGCCGGGGAGCGCCGCTTTTCCGACCGTGCTGGAGAAGCTGCTGCGCGACAAGGGGATTTCGGTCGAGATCGCCAATGCCGGCGTCTCCGGCGATACCTCGCAGGGCGGGCTGGAGCGGCTCGACTGGTCGGTGCCCGATGGGACCGACGGCGTCATCCTCGAACTCGGCGCCAACGATGCCCTGCGCGGCGTCGATCCGGCGCTGACCGAAAAGTCGCTTGACGCGATCGTGACCGGGCTGAAGGCGCGCGGCATCCCGGTCCTGCTCGCCGGCATGTATGCGCCGCGCAGCAACGGCCCGGACTACGTCGCTCGCTTCGACGCGATCTATCCGAAGCTCGCCGAGAAGCATGGGCTCATCCTCTATCCCTTCTTTCTGGACGGGATCGCCGGGGACCGGGTATTGAACCAGCCCGACATGCTGCATCCGACGGCTGAAGGCGTGCGCGTCATCGCGCAGCGCATCCTGCCGACGGTGGAGCGGTTCCTCGCCTCCCTGCGCCCGCGCTCCTGAGCCAGGGCGTATCCGCTACATCCCAGTCATGCGCGGCGTGCCTCGGCTCGTCTGTCGCCGGAGCCTTTCGCCATGGAATACCGCCGTCTCGGCCGCACCGACCTCAAGGTCTCGGCGATCTGCCTGGGCACGATGACCTTCGGCCAGCAGAATACGGAAGCCGAGGGCCATGCGCAGATGGACTACGCGCTCGACCAGGGCGTGAACTTTTTCGATACGGCAGAGCTCTATTCGATTCCGCCGAAGCCCGAGACGCAAGGCGCGACCGAGACGATCATCGGCAGCTGGTTCAAGGCGCGCGGCAATCGCGACAAGGTGATCCTGGCGTCCAAGATCGTCGGCCGCTCGACCAATGACTGGTTCCGCGACGACAAGGGGCCGACCCGCGTCAACCGCAGGCAGGTCGAGGAGGCCGTCGACAAGAGCCTGAAGCGGCTGCAGACCGACTATATCGACCTCTACCAGATCCATTTCCCCGATCGGCCGATGCAATGGGGCTCGAACCCGACGCGCTTCAACCAGGCCGCGTTCACGAAGGCCGAGGACGAGACGCCGTTCGCCGAGCAGCTCGACGCCTTTGCGGCCGTGGTCAAGGCCGGCAAGATCCGCCATCTTGGCCTCTCCAATGAGAGCGCCTGGGGCACGATGAGCTTCCTCGCCGCGGCTGATGACAGCGATCGGCCCCGTGTCCAGTCGATCCAGAACGCCTACAACCTGCTGAACCGCACCTTCGAGACGGCGCTGGCCGAAATCGCCATGCGTGAGCAGGTCGGGCTGCTCGCCTATTCGCCGCTGGGCCAGGGCTACCTCTCCGGCAAATATCTCGACGGGGCCCGGCCAGCGGGCGCGCGCACGACGCTGTTCGACCGGGCTCAGCGCTACCAGACGGCGGGCTCGGAGCTGGCGATCAAGGCCTATATCGCGCTCGCCGAAGAGGCCGGGCTCGATCCCGTGCAGATGGCGCTGGCCTTCGTGACCTCGCGCTGCTTCGTCACTTCGAACATCATCGGCGCGACCAGCATGGAGCAGCTCAGGACGGCGATCGGCTCGGCTGAGGTCTCGATCTCGCCGGAGCTGGAGGCGAAGATCGACGCGATCCATCAGCGGGTCGGCAATCCCTGTCCGTAGCTTGGCGCTTCCTTCCGGCTTCCTCTGCGAACGGCTGATTGCCTTGGCTCCTCCCTTCCCCTTGTTGGGAAAGATATGGGGTTGGGGGTGGTGCCGCTTGGTGATCGCCGGCAGGAAAAAGGGCCTGGCAGCGGCGATAGCGCTATCAAGTCCGGCCGATCGCTCCGGCTTTACGACCCCCACCCCTGCCCCTCCCCACAGGGGGGGAGGGGTTCCCGCGCATGACGACAACCAAGCCGGCTTGTGAACGGCGGTTGACGGTGCGAGGCTGCCGTCTCGCCAGAGTCACAAATGCTTGGCACTGATTCATCATGCCTAGGCTGTTCACCGCGCTAGAGATTCCCGCCGAGGTCGCTTCGGCCCTGACGCTGCATCGTGGCGGACTGGTCGGCGCCCGCTGGATCGAGCCCGCCGACTATCACATCACCTTGCGCTTCCTCGGCGATGTCGACAGGCGCATGGCCCATGACGTCGACAGCTTCCTCAACGATCTCGGTGGCGAGCCGCTGACGATCACGCTCGACCAGCTCGGCAGCTTCGGTGGCGACCGGCCGCGCGCGGTCTTCGCCCGCGTCCAGCCCTCGCCGAAGCTGAACGAGTTGCAGGCCGAGCTGGAGCGATTGATGCGGCGGCTTGGATTGCCGGCCGAATCACGCAAGTTCACGCCACATGTGACGCTGGCTCGCCTGCGGGACGTCTCGCCGGTTGATGTCGCGCATTACCTCGCTTTGCATCCGATCGTGCGGCCGATCAGCTTCACGGCGCGGCGCCTGGCGCTGATGTCGTCGCGTGATTCGATCGGCGGCGGACCTTATGTGCTGGAGGCGGCCTATCCGCTCGGCCTGCCCTACCCGAACCGGCCGAGTGGCGCGGTGTCGCAGCGGAGGTGACAATGGGACATGACCGTCCGAAGCGCCTGAGCCCGGAGGCCCGCAAGGAGGCGCTGTCGATCCTGACCGGCTGGACCCTGGTCGAAGGCCGCGAGGCGATGAGCAAGCGCTTCGTCTTCCGCGACTTCAACGAGGCTTTCGGCTGGATGAGCCGGGTGGCGCTGCTGGCCGAGAAGCTGGACCATCACCCGGAATGGTCGAATATCTACAAGACGGTCGTGGTGACGCTGTCGACCCATGATGCCGGCGGCCTGACCGAGCTCGACGTCAGGCTGGCGCGCGCCATGGATGCGATGGCGAACTAGTGGCATCGGCCCGAAAAGCGGGGACCGGTTTTCGGATAAGCCGATGCCCTAACCGGGGCTCGCAAGCCGCCGCACCCAGCTGACGGGAAGACGCTTGGCGATCGCTTTCAGTGTCGGGCGCAGATGCGGCAGCGCGAAATCGCAGGCGAGCTGCCCTCGCCAGCTCAGCGGCACGGTGAAGTCACGAACCGGCACGGCGCCATCGGCATGCTCGCGCTTATAGGGGTCGGCGGGCGCCAGCAAATCGAAGATCGCGTTGCCGCGCGCCCTGGCGCTGGCAAAGGCATGATGAATCAGCACCCGGCCGAGACCCTCGCGCTCGAAGGCGGGATCGCTGGCGATGACATGGCCGAAGCTGCGGCCCTTGCAATCGAAGGACAGGTCGATCCCGACCGGGCGATCGTCGCAAGTGACGACCGAGAGACGCAGGCCCGTCTCCTCGCCATGGTCGGCTGCAAGCGCGGCGAAGAAGCTCCCGAAACGGGGATTCGAGACCGCGGGGGCGACGACACCGTGCTGGGCGAGCGATTCCCGCTTCATCGTGACGGCCTGCCCCGCCAGCGCGCCCGCTTCAGGTCCGGGCTCCTGATGGGTGAAGGCAATCTCGCCACGCTCGGAGAGCCGGCGCAGGCGCCGGCGATAATTCGAGCGGTCGCGTGCGGGATAGGCAAGGCTCGGCCCATCCGGTGCGACACGCAAGGCGAGGTCGGCGAACGGAGCTTCCTGGCTCACCACCGGAGCGGCCAGCGCGAGCCGGCTGCAATGAGCGAGTGCCGCGTCGGCGCGCACCAGGCGCAGTTCGACGAGGTCGACGCCGTGCCGGCGCAGTGCCTCCCAGCCGCGTTCGAGCCAGTGCTCGCGGCGCGGGCTGGGCTCGACGAGGACATCGCCGAACTGCGCCACCGGCGCACCCATCAGCCGCACCAGCTCGAGACCGAGGCGGCGCCGCCGCTCAAGCGGCCAGAGCATGACCAGGCGGCCGGCTTCGCGCCCCACGACTAGGCAGAGGTGATCATCGGCCGAGAGATAATGGTCGCACCAGTGCCGCAGGAAGGCGTGACGCTGGAAGAGCTGCTGCGGCAGGCCGGCACGGGCGAAAAGCGCGTCCCATTCCGGCTTGAGCGCCAGGAAAGCGTCACGGCCGCTGAGGATCTCGACGGAGAAGCCCGCTGCCACCTCGCCGCCGGGCAAGGGCGATCCGTCAGCGTCCCGACGCATGGGCTTGGCAGGCATGCTCAACCCTGACCGCGGATATGGTCGATCAGGCGCTTGGCCCCCGCCAGGCGGAACTTTGCGAGATAGGGCGCGAGCAGCAGCGGATGCCGGGCGGCGAACGGCGCATCGTGCTCGACCATGTGACGGATGGCCAGGACCGGCAGGGGGGCTCGCAAGGGCCGGAAATCGCGGTTCCACAAGCCGGGCGCGTCGGAGGCCTCGTACATCAGCCCGATCATCCGGCCGCGCGAGAGGGAGTAGAATTTGTGCCGCTTCTGGACGCGCTGCAGCATGGCGACGCCGCGCTCATCGCCGCAATTCGGGAAGCCGACAATGACGGTGCGGAAATGCACCATGCCGGGCTTGCAGGGGATGGCGTCGAGCGCACCGAAGCTGGCGCGGATCAGGGCGAAGGCGCGCTCCTCCTCGTCTGGGCCGGCGCTGCAGATGGCGAGCCTTGCCGTGTCGATGCGGGCGGCCTGGCGGGTGAAGGGGCAGACGGCGCCGGTACGGCCGAGATCGGGATGCTCGCGCATCAGATAGCTCTCGACCCAGCCCAGCAATGTGGCGAGCGAGGCATTCGCGCCAGGGTCGTCGGCGATGTCAGCGCGCGCCTGCGCGAAGGTCAGCAGCGCATCGCGCGCTTCCGCTGTTCTCGCCACCTTGTCCAGCATGAGAAACCCCGTGGGCCAGTGCAACCGGGGATAGCAGCTGCGCCTTAGGGAATGGTTGACGAGGTCTTGTCGCAGATAGGGGCGGCGTTAGGGTTTAGGAAAGCTTGTCGCTCTCGGACCAGCCACAGGCCGCGAGAGCTACCCGCATATGTGGTGGTGGCGGAGCCGAAACCGTCACCGGCTCGCGCTTCGGATTGAGCGGAATCGCAATGCTCTGTGCGTGAAGATGCAGGCCCGGGCCGGTATCGCGTGGCGCCGAGCCGTAGATTTCATCGCCCCGGATCGGCCCGAAACTGGCAGCGCAATGCACGCGCAACTGGTGCGTGCGGCCGGTCAGCGGCTCGAGCGCCAGCCAGGCAAGCTGGATCCCATCGAGCCGGCCGCGGCCGCGCACGCGGTAGCGTGTCTGCGAGGGCAGGCCTTTCGGGTCCGGCTTCATCCACCAGCCGCGCTCGGGCGAGCGCTTCGCCAGGGCCAAGTCGATCAATCCTGCGTCCTCGGCGGGGTCGCCTTCGACAACCGCCCAGTAGGTTTTCTCGATGTGGCCATCGCGAAAGAGCTGGTTGAGCTGGGCCATGGCGCGCGGGTGCCGGCCGAGCACGAGGCAGCCGGATGTGTCCTTATCGAGCCGGTGCGCCGCCTCCGGCCGGCGCGGCAGGCCGAAGCGCAGGGCGTCGAGATGATCGGTCAGCACCGGAATGATGCGGCCTTTCGCCGCCGGGCCGCGATGCACCGGAAGTCCCGCCGGCTTGTCGATGACGAGCATCATCGCGTCGCGATGCAGCAACGCGAAGGGCAGGTCGTCCTGCGAAAAGGCTGGTCGCTCGGGGCTCGTCATGGCATTGCGCTAAACATGACCGCAGGGCGGTGCAACCCCATACGTTGCCGCTTGCAGCGGCAGGACGAGTGATGAGCGAGACCGAACCGAAGAAACGCGGCTTCTTCTCGAAGCTGTTCGGACTGGACCAGCCGGAGCCGCCACGGCCGCCGGAACCGGCACCCGCTCCCCTGCCCGAGCCGCCAGTCGAACCCGTCGCCGAGATCGTGCCAGAGCCCGAGCCGGAGGCACCGGCCGCGCCGGAAATCCTGCTCGACGAGGATGCGCCGCTGCCGGTCGCGCCGCCAGAACCGCAGCCCCAGCCGGAGCCGGTCCAGCCCAGGCGCAGCTGGTGGCGCCGGCTGCGCGACGGCCTGTCGCGGACCTCCTCGGCGCTGACGACCGGGATCAGCGACCTCTTCACCAAGCGCAAGCTCGACGCCGGTACGCTGGAGGATCTGGAGGACATCCTGATCCAGGCCGATCTCGGCCTCGCGACCTCCTCTCGGATCGCCAAGGCGGTCGGCGAGGGCCGCTATGATAAGCAGATCGAGCCGGAGGAGGTGAAGGCGATCCTGGCGCGTGAGGTCGAGGCGATCCTGACCCCGGTCGCGACACCACTTGTGATCGACGCCACGAAAAAACCGTTCGTGATCCTGATGGTCGGCGTCAACGGCTCGGGCAAGACGACGACGATCGGCAAGCTCGCGGCCAAGTTCCGGGCCGAGGGCAAGTCGGTGATGCTGGCGGCGGGCGATACCTTCCGTGCCGCTGCGATCGAGCAGCTCAAGGTCTGGGGCGAGCGGACGGGAGCACAGGTCGTTTCCGGCCAGCAGGGCGCCGATGCGGCCGGACTCGCCTTCGAGGCGCTGCAGAAGGCGAAGGTCGAAGGCACCGACGTGCTGCTGATCGACACGGCCGGGCGGCTGCAGAACAAGACGGGACTGATGGACGAATTGGCCAAGGTGGTGCGGGTGATCCGCAAGCTGGATCCTGAGACGCCGCATGCGGCGCTGCTCGTGCTCGACGCCACCGTCGGCCAGAACGCGGTCAGCCAGGTCGAGGCCTTCCGCGAGACCGCCGGCGTCACCGGGTTGGTGATGACCAAGCTCGACGGCACGGCGCGCGGCGGCATCCTCGTGGCGCTCGCGGCCCAATTCGGCCTGCCCGTGCATTTCATCGGCGTCGGCGAGAGCGTCGACGACCTCGAACCATTCTCGGCGCGCGATTTCGCCCGCGCCGTGGCAGGGCTGGGAGAAGCGGCATGAGCGGGGCGGCGGCCAATCCGACCGGGGCGAAGCCGATCAATCCGCTGGTCAAGCTGGCGCTCGAATTCGGGCCGCTGGCGATCTTCTTCTTCGTCAATTCCTATGGCGACCGCTGGTTCGGCGTCGCCGAGGACCGGCGCATCTTCGTCGCGACCGGCGTCTTCATCGCCGCTTCGCTGATCGCGCTGGCGCTGTCGAAGATCGTGATGAACCATCTGCCGCGCATGGCGATCGTCAACGCCGTGGTGGTGACGGTGTTCGGTGGACTGACGCTGGCGCTCGACGACGCCTTCTTCATCAAGGTCAAGCCGACGATCGTGAACACGTTGTTCGGCTGCATCCTGCTCGGCGGGCTCTATTTCGGCCGCTCGCTGCTGGCGCTGGTGCTCGACAGCGTGCTGCAGCTCGACGAGGAGGGCTGGCGCAGGCTGACCCTGCGCTGGGGCTTGTTCTTCTTCGTGCTGGCGGCGCTCAACGAGGTGGTTTGGCGCACGCAGACCCAGGATTTCTGGGTGGCCTTCAAGGTCTGGGGCGTGATGCCGCTGACGATGATCTTCGCGCTGGCCCAGACGCCGCTGATCCTCAAGCATGAGATCAAGCGGCCGGAAGGGGCTGAGTAAAGGGCATCTGGGCTGTCATTCCGGGGCCTCGCAAAGCAAGGAACCCGGAATGACAGACGAGGAGCGGCCCTATTTCGGTGCCAGCCGGATCGCGCCGTCCAAGCGGATCGCGGTGCCGTTCAGCATGTCGTTCTCGACGATGCTCTTGACCAGAGCGGCATATTCCGAAGCCCGGCCGAGACGCGAGGGATGCGGCACCGAGACGGCGAGCGAGGCACGGGCGTCATCGGGCAGGCCGGCGAACATCGGCGTCTCGAACAGGCCGGGCATGATCGTGACGATGCGGATGCCGACGCCGGCGAGATCGCGTGCGATCGGCAGGGTCAGGCCGACGACGCCGGCCTTGGAGGCGGCATAGGCGGCTTGGCCGATCTGGCCGTCCTCGGCGGCGACGGAGGCCGTGCAGACGAAGACGCCGCGGCCGCCATCCTCGGTGACCGGATCGAGGCCAGCGAGCGCCACCGCCGATTTGGCGATCAGGCGGAAGGTGCCGGTCAGGTTGATCGCGACCGCCTTCTCGAAGGTAGCGAGGTCATGGGCGACGAGCTCGCCGGTGTCGCGCTTCTTCGAGACGACGCGGCGCCCCGGCGCGATGCCGGCGCAGTTGACGACGATGCGGGCGACGCCATGGGCGGCGCGCGCCTTCTCCAGGGCGGCGTCGACCGATTGCTCGCTGGTGACGTCGCAGGCGCAAAATAGCCCACCGATCTCCTTGGCGACTTCCTCGCCGCGCTCGGCATTAAGATCGAACAGGGCGACCTTGACGCCGTGGCCGGCGAGCATGCGCGCCGTGCCCTCGCCGAGGCCGGAGGCGCCGCCGGTGACGATGGCGGCGATGGAGGAGTCGAGCTTCATGGCGTCCCTCGCGTCTTTTGACATTGCTGCATGGGGTTTAGAGGCGCGATGCTCGCCATCCAAGAGGGTTCGACGTGCGATTCTGAGTCGGTCCCTTGTGCAGCCCTTCATGCGGGGCCACATCTTCGCATCGACGGCGGGCTAAGGAACCAGCGCGCCAAGGAGAGAGGAATGAGCGACAGCTTCGGGTTCGGACAGCGCTTCACCGCGGAAGAAATGGCGTCGATCCGCAAGAGCCTGCGCGATGAGGCACGCTTCGGCTCCGAGTTCATCGGGCGGTTGAAGCGGGTGGCGAAGCGCATCCCCTTCGCCGAGGATCTGCTCGCGGCTTGGGTCTGCACGCGTGATCCCGCGACGCCGCGGCGCGTCAAGCTGACGCTGCTGGCGGCGCTCGGATATTTCGTGCTGCCGCTCGACGCGATCCCCGACGTGATGCCGCTGCTCGGCTTCACCGACGATGCCGCGGTGATCGCCGCGGCGCTGGCTGCCGTTGCCGGCTCGATCACGCCGCAGCATCGCGAGAAGGCCAAGGAGATGCTGACCGATCTCTGATCGGTCAGGGCACCAGCACGACCTTGCCCTGGACCTTGCGCCCGGCAATCAGGGCGAGCGCTTCCGCCGCCTGCTCGAGTGGATAGGCGCCGTGGACATGGGCGCGGATCTGGCCGGCCGCCGCCCAGGCGAGCAGGCGTTCCATATTGGCGCGGTGGCCGGCCGGATCGCGTTTGACGAAATCGCCCCAGAACACGCCGCGCAGGTCGCAGCCCTTCAAGAGCAGCAGGTTGAGCGGGATCTTCGGGATCTCGCCGCCGGCAAAGCCGACGACGAGATAGCGCCCGCCCCAGCCCATCGAGCGCAGTGCCGGCTCGGCGAACTCCCCGCCGACCGTGTCGTAAAGCGCGTCGAGACCTTGGGGAGCGAGCCGTCGCAGGCCGGCGCGGAGATCGTCGGCGGCATAGTCCAGCCCCTCTTGCGCGCCATGCTCGCGGGCGAGGGCGAGCTTGTCCGGCGAGGAGGCACAAGCGATCACCCTTGCGCCGAGCAGGGCGCCGATCTCGACGGCGGCCAAGCCCGCACCGCCGGCGGCGCCGAGGATGGCGAGCGTCTCGCCCGGTTTGATATCGCCGCGCTGGATCAACCCGTGCATCGCGGTGCCATAGGTGACGAAGAGGCCGGCGGCCTGGTGGTCGCTGAGCTTCTCGGGAATCCGGATCGCGGCCTCAGTCGGAACCACGACGATCTCGCGGGCGGCGCCATGGCCGAGCCAGGCGGCGACGCGCTCGCCGACCTGCCAATTCGTGACGCCGTGGCCGATGGCGCTTACGACGCCGGCGCATTCGGCCGAGGGCGAGAACGGCAGTGGCGGCTTCACCTGATAGCGGCCCTGGATCACCAGAGTGTCGAAGAAATTGAGCGCCGCGGCCTTGACCCGGATCGCGATCTCGCCGGGGCCTGGCTTCGGTTCGGGCAGGTCGCGGATCACAAGGGTCTCGGCCGGCCCGAGGGCTTCGCACAGCAGCGCCTTCATCGATCCTCCATCCTGTCCGGCCGTTTCTCTCGCATCTGCACAAGGCTGGCACAGCTTGCAGCCGAACGGAACCGGGGGTGAGCCCGCCCTAAACTATTGAAGCAGAAGGCGTCGTTCGGACCGTGCACCCGCAGCGAGCGTTCGCATTTTCGCCAGGATCGTGACATTCTATCCGTCGCGTTGCGTCAATCCGGATCGCCGATCCCGCGCATTCTCCATTCGGCGTTAACGTTTTTGTTGGTTACTGGCGATCCATGATTCGCATTTCGGCTCCCTCTTCCGCCCGCCGCCCGCTCCTGGCCGCCGCCCTGCTCGGCCTGGCGGCCCTGGCCTTTGCGGCCGCCCCGGCACAGGCTCAGCGCGCCGCCAGCAAGCCGGCGCCGGCCAAGACTGCCGCGACCGGCGGGCAGGGCCAGGCGCTGCTGCTCGAAAGCGCCGGCAAATGGCAGGCCTTCTCCTCGCAGCAGGGCCGCTCCAAGATCTGTTACGCTCTGTCCAAGGCCGAGAGCCGCACCCCCGCCAATCTCAAGGATGTCGAGGGCCTGCTGTTCATCTCCAGCCGCCCGGGCGAGGGTGTGCGCAACGAGATCAGCCTCGTGATGAATTTCGACCTCAAGGAAGATGTCGAGCATCAGGCGATCATCGGCGCCGAACGCTTCGCGCTGGTCGCCAAGGGCCAGAATGTCTGGCTGAAGAATCCGGCCGAGGAAGGCCGCATGCTCGATGCGCTGCGCAAAGGCTCTGGGCTCGAGATCAAGGGCACCTCGAAGCGCGGCAATGCGACCAGCGACAAGTATTCGCTCGCCGGCATCTCGCAGATCGTCAAGCGGGCCGAGGACGCCTGCAAGTAAGATAATTTCGCGATTGGCCGCGCTCGTGCTATGAGGCGGCCAATTCCGGGTGATATCGCCCGTTGCGAGCCGAGTTCCGATGAATCTCTCTGTTGCTGACGCCGCCCCTTTGGCGGCCGAACCTGTTGTGCGGCGGCCCTCGCTGGCTGGGCGCACGCGCGCCGGCCTTGATGCTGCCCTGGCCGAGATCGGCGTTCCCGAGAAGGAGCGGCGTATGCGCGTCGGCCAGCTCTGGAACTGGATTTACCATTACGGCGTCCGTGACTTCCAGGAGATGACGACGATCGGCAAGGGCCTGCGTGCGCAGCTCGCCGAACATTTCACGCTCGACCTGCCGGAAGTCACCGCCGAGCAGGTCTCCAGCGACGGCACCCGCAAATGGCTGCTGCGCATGGCGCCGACCGGTCCGCGTGACCGCGGCGCCGAGATCGAGTGCGTCTATATCCCCGAGGTCGATCGCGGCACGCTCTGCGTCTCCAGCCAGGTCGGCTGCACGCTGACCTGCACCTTCTGCCATACCGGCACGCAGCGGCTCGTGCGCAACCTGACCACCGAGGAGATCGTCACGCAGCTGATGGTCGCCCGCGACAGGCTCGGCGACTTCCCCAACCGCAGCGCGCCTGACGGCGCCTTCGTTCCCAATGATGGCGGGCGCTTCGTCTCGAACATCGTCTTCATGGGCATGGGCGAGCCGCTCTACAATTTTGACGGCGTGCGCGATGCGATCGGCGTGATCACCGACGATCAGGGCCTGTCGCTCGGCCGCCGGCGCATCACCGTCTCGACCTCGGGCGTTGTGCCGCAGATCGGCCCGCTCGGCGACGAGATGGGCACGATGCTGGCGATCTCGCTGCATGCGGTGCGCGACGACCTCCGCAACGAGCTCGTCCCGCTCAACAAGAAGTACCCGATCAAGGACCTGCTCGACGCCTGCCGGAACTATCCCGGGCTGTCGAACGCCAAGCGCATCACCTTCGAGTACGTGATGCTGAAGGGCGTCAACGACAGCGATGCCGAGGCGCGCGAGCTGGTGCGCCTGCTCAAGGGCATCCCGGCCAAGATCAACCTGATCCCGTTCAATCCCTGGCCCGGCACGAAATACGAGTGCTCGGACTGGGAGCGGATCGAGCGCTTCTCCGAGATCGTGTTCAGGGCCGGCTATGCCTCGCCGGTACGCACGCCGCGCGGACGCGACATCCTCGCCGCCTGCGGCCAGCTCAAGAGCGAGACCGAGAAGCTCTCGGCCCGGGCCCGGCTGATGCTGGAGCAGGGCGAAGCCGACGCGGCGGCGGCGCACTGATGCTGCGCTGGCTGCTGCTGATCCCGTTCGCGCTGCTGTTTGCGGTTGGCTCCGGGCTGGTCGCGCTGCTGATCGCCGGCGTCGCCTCGCCCGATCTCGGCCTGCTGATTGGCGGCGGCTTCGATCGGCTGATCGCGACGCTGTTCGACCAGGCCGAGCGCGGCTTCGATCCCGGTCCCACGGCGGAGGCAGCTTTTTCGCTGCTTGGCCGGCTCGGTTTCGCCATCCTGGTGCTGCCGGTGGTGCTGGTCGCGATCGGGTCCGAGCTCTTCCGCTTCCGCAGCGGCCTGATCCAGAGCGGTCTCACCGGCCTGCTGGCGGCCTTGCTGCCGCTTGCCATGCTCGGCATGGCGAGGGCGCCGAGCGCCGGCGAGATGCAGGTCGTCTCGGCGCTCTTCCTGGTCGGCGCTGCGACGGGCTTCGTCTACTGGCTGATCGCCGGGCGTGGGGCAGGCGGCGAGAAGGCCGACCGCCCCAACAAGCCGCAGCAAGGCTGACTCAGAGCCCGAGCACCTTGCGCAGCTCCGTGCGGGCGGCGGCGTATTCGGTACGGAACTCCGGCTGCTCCATGATCCGGGCGGCGATGACGCTGCCGGCGATGCGTCCGGCCTCGATATCGGCGCGGAAATGGATGCCGCCGACGATGCGGTTCTCACCATAGGCCCAGGCGCGGGCCATGATCTCCGCCCGCTTCTCCGGCACCATGTTCGAGAGCACGATGCCCATCAGCGTGCCGACGGTGGTGTGCCCGGATGGGTAGGCGCCGGAATTCGAGATCTTCACCACCGGCTTCACCAGTGGGCTGTACTGATGCGGGCGCGGGCGCTTCCAGCTGTCCTTGGCGGGGTCGACGACGGCGCCTTCGGTGGCGACCACGCGGTCGAAGAAGGCCGAGAAGGCCGGCAGGGCCTCCGGCTTGAAGGCGAGACCCATCACATCAGAGAAGCGCCAGATATCCTCGACCACATCGGCTTGCGCCTGCGCTTCCATCGCAGGCGTACGGGTGACCTGGATGGTCAGCACCTCGGCGAGCTCTGCCCTGGTCTGCGCGGAGTCATTGGCCGGCGGCGGCTTCAGCAGGGTGAGAAGGTCGATGGTCTCGGCGGTGGCGAAGGGCTTGCCCTCGCCGGCCCAGGCCGGGGCAACGAGAAGAAGAGCTGCGGTCAGCAGCGCTGAAGCGATGATGCGCATGGCGGCGATCCCTAGGGGCGGGATCGGCACCCAGCGCCTGCCTTGTGACAGGCTGATGAAGCTCAGTCGCCGATCGCGACGCCCTCGCGCCGGCCATCGGCGCCGCCGAGATAGCCTTCCGGCGTCTTGACGATCGCCTGGATGCCCGAGGTCATCTCGATCAGCCTGATCTCATGGCCCTTGGCTTCCAACGCGGCCTTCCAGGGCTCGGCTTCCGTGCCCTTTTCCAGCTCGGTCGGGCCGTTGCGGTTGCCGAAATTGGCGAGGTCGACGGCGCGCTGCGGGTCCATCTTCCAGTCGAGCAGGGCGACCAGCGTCTTGGCGACATAGCCGATGATCTGGCTGCCGCCGGGCGAGCCGGTGACCGCGTAGAGCCGGCCGAAGGCGTCGAAGACGATGGTCGGCGCCATCGAGGAGCGCGGGCGCTTGCCGGGCTCGACCCGGTTGGCGACCGGCTTGCCGTCCTCCGTCGGGGCGAAGGAGAAATCGGTCAGCTCGTTGTTGAGCAGGAAGCCGCCCTTGGTCATCAGGCGCGAGCCGAAGCCGTCCTCGATCGTCGTGGTCATCGAGACGGCGTTGCCGGCGGCATCGATCACCGAGATATGGCTGGTGCCGTTCTCGACGCCCTCGGACGGGGCGAACAGGAAGGCGCGCTTGTTCGGTGGGGTGCCGGCGCTGGCCTTCCCCATCGCCTTGTCCGGGTTGATCAGCCCGGCGCGCTCACGGACATACTCCTCGTCGATCAGGCCGGTGGTCGGCACGCTGACGAAGGCGGGGTCGCCGAGATAGAGCGCCCGGTCGGCGAAGGCGAGCTTTCCGGCCTCGGCGAACATATGCGCGGCTTCCGCTCCGACACCGAGACGGGCGATGTCCTTGGTCTCCAGCATGCCCAGGATCTGCTGTACAGCGACGGCGCCCGAGCTCGGCGGGCCCATGCCGCAGAGCGTGTAAGTGCGGTAGCGGCCGCAGAGCGGAGCGCGCTCCTCAACCTTGTAGGTGGCGAGATCGTCGAGCGTGATGTCGCCGGGATTGTCCTTGTGGCCGGTCACCGTCGCGACGATGTCTTCGGCGATCGCGCCTTCGTAGAAGGCATCGGCGCCGCGCCCGGCGATGGCGCGCAGCGTCGTGGCGAAGGCCGGGTTCTTCAGGATGGCGCCGACCGGTTTGGGCTTGCCGTCGGCCTCGTAGAAATAGCTAGCAGCGCGGGCGTCCTTGCCGAGGCTCTTTTCCTGCGCCAGCAGGCCATTGAGGCGCGGCGAGATGGCAAAGCCCTCCTCGGCCAGCTTGATCGCCGGAGCGAAGACCTCAGCCCAGGGCAGCTTGCCCCAGCGCTTATGCGCCTCCTCGAGCAGGCGGACCGTGCCGGGCACGCCGACCGAACGGCCCCCGACCACGGCGTCGACGAACTTCATCGGCTTGCCGTCGGCGCCGAGGAAGCGCTCTGGCTTGGCCGCCTTCGGCGCGGTCTCACGTCCGTCGAGCGTCACCAACTGCCGGCCGGTCTCATCCCAGTAGACGAAGAAGGCGCCGCCGCCGATGCCGGAGCTCTGCGGCTCGACCAGGTTGAGCACGAGCTGGATCGCGATCGCGGCATCGGTGGCGCTGCCGCCGGCCCGCAGGATCTCGCGGCCGGCCGCGGCGGCGAGCGGGTTGGCGGCGGCAGCCATGTAGCGCTGCGCCGTGCCGAGCGTCTTGGCGATGCGCCCCGTGGCGGCTTCCGGCGCGGGCGCCATGGTTTGGGCCGGCGCCGCTGCTGTGGCGGCGAGCCACAGACTGAAGGCAATGGCCGAGCGGGTACCGAATGCGGACGATGTAAGCGGCATGGTCCACTCCTCTTCCTTGGCGGCGCAGACTAGCGTGCTTCTCGGCTTGCGCGCCATGCTTGCGGCGCTGGTTTGATCTGCCGGGCGGCGCGGCTATGGTCGAGGCATGATTTGTTCTGCCAAGTTTATCCTGCCCAAGCCGAAGGGGTTCGTCATGGTGCTCGCGCAGTCTCCGGCGGTTCGCCGGCCCCTCGTCATGCTGCTGGTCGGGCTGTTCGGCCTTGTGCTCGCCGGATGTGGCTACAACAACGTGCCGACGCTGGAGGAGAAGGCGAAGGCGGCCTGGGGCGAGGTACAGAACCAGTACCAGCGCCGCGCCGACCTGATCCCCAATCTGGTCGAGACGGTGAAGGGCTATGCCCAGCAGGAGCGCGAGGTCCTGACCCAGGTGATCGAGGCGCGCGCTAAGGCGACGCAGGTCAAGGTCGACGCCTCGACCATCACCGACCCCGCCAAGTTCAAGGAATACCAGGACGCGCAGAACCAGCTCAGCGGTGCGCTCGGGCGGCTGATGGTGACGGTGGAGCGTTATCCCGACCTCAAGTCGAACCAGAACTTCCTGGCGCTGCAGTCACAACTTGAAGGCACCGAGAACCGGGTCACGGTCGCCCGGCGCGACTACATCCAGGTGGTTCAGGCTTTCAACACGGAGATCAGGACCTTCCCGGGCGTGATCTGGGCCCGCCTGTTCTGGGGCGCCAAGCCGATGGAGAGCTTCTCGGCGACGGCAGGAGCGGAACGGCCGCCGGCGGTGAAGTTCTGAGCGCGTGATCCTGCGTGACCCGGGTCGTCACCACGACTGACGCTTCGTCATTCTCGGGCGGAGCGAAGCGCAGACCCGAGAATCTCGATCAGGAGATGCTCGGGTCGAGCCCGAGCATGACGCCGGTCCGTCGACTCGCCGCCCTCCTGTTCTTCCTCCTCTTCCCGCTTCTCGCTGCCGCTGCCGAGCCGACCTACCCGGCCCTGACCGGCCGCATCGTCGACAATGCGCACCTGCTCAACGCCGAAGCCTCGGCCCGGATCGAGCAGAAGCTGAAAGCGCATGAGGACAAGACCAGCGACCAGGTCGTGGTCGCGACGCTGCCCTCGCTCCAGGGCTATCCGATCGAGGACTTCGCCAACGGGCTGTTCCGGGCCTGGAAGCTCGGCGAGAAGGCCAAAAACAACGGCGTGCTGCTCATCGTCGCGCCGAACGAGCGCAAGGTGCGCATCGAGGTCGGCTATGGGCTTGAGGGCGCGCTGACCGACGCGCTTTCCAAGGTGATCATCACCACTGCGGTCGCGCCCAAGTTCAAGAACGGCGATTTCGCTGGGGGTATCGAGGGCGGAGTCGATGCGATCCTGTCGATCCTGACCGGCGATGCCGAGGAATGGCAGCGGCGCGCCCAGATCCGCAGCGACGAATCCTCTTGGGTCGAGACCGCTGCGGTGATTTTCGTCATGATCATGGTGTTCATCCTGATCGTGAGCTTCATGCAGGAGCTCGGCCGCTCCTCCGGCGGGGCGCGCCAGCACCGGACGCGGGACGGGCGCTGGATCGTCCTGCCGCCCTCCGGCGGTGCGGGCTGGAGCGGCGGCTCCTCCTCGGGTGGCTGGGGCTCGGGCTGGGGTGGCGGGTCGAGCTCGGGCGGATTCTCGGGCGGCGGCGGCTCGTCCGGCGGTGGCGGGGCTTCGGGGGATTGGTGAGATGCTGAATTCCGAGGATCGCGACGCTATTGCCGAGGCGGTGCGAGAGGCCGAGCGACAGACCTCCGGCGAAATCGTCGTCGTCGTCGACCGCGCCGCCGGCAGCTATGTCGCGGTGCCGCTGGTTCTGGCGCTGGCTCTTTCCCTGTTCGTGCCCTGGCCGCTGCTGCTCATCACGAAGCTGAGCGCGTCGAGCATTTTCCTGGCCCAATTGATCGCAGCGGCGCTGCTGCTCGCGACCCTGCTCTGGTATGGGCGCGGCGGGCGTTTCGTGCCCGGTTTCGTCAAGCGGCGGCAGGCGCATGAGACGGCGCTGCGCGAGTTCACGGCGCGCGGGCTGACCCTGACGCGCGGGCGTACCGGCGTCCTGCTCTATATCGCTGTGCAGGAGCGCTATGCTGAGGTGGTCGCAGATGCCGGCATCTCGGCCAAGGTCGATGACGCGGCCTGGCAGAAGATCATCGACCCGCTGCTCGCCGCGGCGGCGCAGGATGCCCTGCGCGAGGGGCTGATCGCGGCGGTGCGCGATGTCGGCGCCATGCTGGCCGCCCATGCGCCGCCGGCCGCCGACGATGTCGACGAGCTGCCCAACAAGGTGGTGATTTTGTAGGGCCGGCTACTTCGCCGGGCCGCGCGCGGCGCCGAGGATGGCGCTCTGGCGGGCATAGGGATCGCCCTGGACCAGCACGACATAGGAATCGGCCTTCGCGGCGCTGCGGACAGTCTCCAGCGGCACGCTCAAGGTCGCCGCGGCACCGTTCCATTCGCCGATCCGGCTGATGCCGCGCACGACATTGGCATAGGTCACGGTCTTGCCGCTGTTCTCGCCGCGCTCGATCGGTACGGTCGCGGTGCGGCTGACCTGCAACAGCAGGACCACGGCCGGCTTCTCGCTGGTGAACGGGGCCGTGCCCAGGCCGATGCGCAGCGCGCCATCAGCCTCGGCCAGGTCGATCTTGACCGGGAAGCCGTCCTTGCCCTGGTCCTGGACGAGCTTGTCGATGCCGCCCTTGTCGGAGCCGACGATATGGGTGGTGCCGTTGACCACGGCCTGTGGCGTGTAGATCTGGCCGTCGCCACGCGCCTTGGCGTAGAGCTTCTGGCGCTTGCTGAAGACTTCCTGGCCGAGCGTGTCCTTCCAGCCGAGATAGTCCCAATAGGTCACCGGCAAGGTGAGCGTGATCAGCTTGGGATCCTTGGCGAGCTCGGTGAAGAGGGCATCCGCAGCAGGGCAGGACGAGCAGCCCTGGCTGGTGAAGAGCTCGACCACCGCCTTCGGCTGGACTGCGGGCTGCTGGGCATGCGCCGGGGCTCCTGCGAGCAGGAGGACAGCGGCGGCCGCGATGTTGCTGATGTGGCGGACCATCATTCGAACTCGACGCCTGTATAGAAGCAGGCGGTTACCAAAAGCGCTACTCTCCACTCAATTGGAAATCACGTTGCCTTGAAAACAGGCTTCTGCTGCGGCTGATCGCGAAAACGTGCCAGGGCCTCGGCCCCGATCAGGTTCGGACGCCAGCGCCGGTGCATCCAGAGCCACTGCTCGGGATGCTCGCGGACCCAGCCATCGACCACGGCGGTCATCATCGCCATGGCGCCGGTGACGTCGATCTCGCCGTTGGCGTCGCGCGGCAGATCGAGCGGCGGGGTCAGTTCGATGCGGAAGCGCCGGTTTGGCAAGCGGATGACGCGCACGCCATGGACCGGGCATTCGAAGCGGCGGGCGAACTTGCCAAGGATCGGGTTGGTCAGCGCCGGCCGGCCGAGGAAAGGCACGACCACGCCCCGGGTGAAATGCTGGTCGATCAGCATGCCGAGATGGCCGCCATTCTCGAGCACGCCCTGCATGGCGAAGGCGGCGCCCTGCTTGGCGGCGGCGAGGCCGCCCATGGCGCCGGAGCGGATCTCATGGACGACGGCAGCGATCGCCGGGTCATTCGGCGCGCGGAAGACGGCGGTGGTGTCGAGATCGTAGGTGGCGGCGCAGATCGCCGGCAGCTCCCAATTGCCGAGATGGGCGGAGAAGATCAGCCCCGGCCTGTCGTCGTCCTTCAGCGCGATGAAATGCTCGATGCCGACGACCTCGATTCGGCCGTTCGGATCGGGGTTGTGGTAGTCATAGTCGAACAGCGTCTTGAGATGGGCGTATTCGGCGACGGTTCGGCCAAGATTCTCCCAGCCACCACGGACGAGGCGCCTGGCCTCAGCATCCGAGATGCCGGGGAAGGCGGCGCGGACATTGGCATAGGCGACGCGGTTCACCGGGACCAGCGGGCTGACGCTGCGCAGCAGCCAGCCGCCGAGGTCGGAGGCCCGCTCCGGCCCGAGCGCGCGCAGGAAAGCGAAGACCGCGCGGATCAGCCCGATCATCAGCGCGGCGCCGATGCGCGTCGCGAATTGCTTCAGCTGCCTCAAAGGTCCCCGCCCGGTCCGCCGGCGCAGCGTCCGGGAAGGACCTCGCCATCGCGGCGCGACTTGCGGGATTGCGGCGGGCGCGTCAAGTCGCGCCGGCTCATGGCGGGACCTCAGAGCGTGACGATGACCTTGCCGAAGACCTTGCGGCCCTCGATCCGGGCGAGGCCCTGCTCGAACTCGGCAAGCGGGAAGACCGAATCGATCACCGGCTTCATCCCGGAAGCCATCTTCTCCAGCGACTGCGAGATGTTCTCGATCCGGCAGCCGAAGGAGCCGGTGATCCGATATTGCTGCTGGAAGAGCTGCATCAGGTTCATCGTCGTCGAGGCGCCGGAGGTGGCGCCGCAGGTGACGAGGCGGCCGCCGCGCTTCAGGCAGAGCAGCGAACCGTTCCAGGTGTCGGCGCCGACATGCTCGAAGACGACATCGACGCCCTTGCGCTTGGTCAGGCGCCGGACCTCGCCCTCGAAGCGCTCGGTCTTGTAGTTGACGACGAAATCGGCGCCGAGCGCCTTGGCCTTCTCGCCTTTCTCGTCATCGCCGACGGTGGTGTAGACGGTGCAGCCGATCGCCTTGGCCATCAGGATCGCCGCCGTGCCGATGCCGGAGCCGCCGGCATGGACCAGCACCGACTCGCCGGGCTCGAGCTTGGCATTGTCGAACAGCATGTGCTGGACCGTGCCGAAGCCGATCGGAGCGCAGGCGGCGTCCTCGAAGGAGACGCCCTTCGGCGCCTTGATCACCAGGCGTTCGGGCCGGTTGATCACTTCGCGGGCGAAGCCGTCGATATGGAAACCCATGATCCCGGCGACGTTCTCGCAGAGATTGTCGCGGCCCTCGCGGCAGGCCTTGCAATGGCCGCAGGTCTCGGCGCCGTACATGGTCACCGTATCGCCCTCGCGGAAGCGCGAGACGCCCTCGCCGATCGCGACGACCTCGCCGGCCGCCTCGACGCCGGCCGCCTGCGGCATCTTGCGCTTGGCGAAGGCCATGCCGCGGAAGCCCCAGAGGTCGAGATAGTTCAGACCGACGGCGCGCACGCGGATCTGGACCTCGCCGGGAGCGGGCGGGGGCGGCGGCTCGATCTGTTCGAGGCGGAGGTCGCGATCGCCATGGAGCTGGAGCGAGAGCATGGGTCTTCGTCTTTCAGAGCTGGTCCGGCCATTGCCGGGAGGCGTGCAGGACCGCGAGGATTTCGACGCGCCCGTCGCGGACGCGATAGGGAAGGATATAGCTGGTGCCGGCTACCACGAGTTCGCGGGTTTCTTCTACCCGCCCGGCCCTGCCGCTATGCGGATAGTCGACAAGTTGGGCTGCTGCGGATCGGAGCCGGCGAACAAGCGTAAGCGCTGCCGTGGGGCTGAAATCGGCGACATAGAGGGCGATGTCGCGGAGGTCTGCCTTGGCTCGTGTCGTCCAGACCAGTTTCATTTGGCGGAGTCGATACGAGCCTGTATCTCGGCCTCGATCGCATCGAGCTCTTCCTCCGTGGCGAATTCGCCGCGATCGGCCTGGGCGATGCCCTCCTTGATACGGGCGATCTGCCAGGAATTGAGCTCGATGTAATTCTCGATCGCCTTGGCGGCGAGCCAGTTGCGCGAGCGATCGGTGTCCGCGGCCAGGGCGTCGAGCTTGGCGAGGGTCTCGTCGTCGAGGCGGATGGTGAAGGCTGCCGTCATGATGGTTCACTCCGGTTCACAGTGAACATAGCCGGTTCACAGCGCAGCGCCAAGCGCTGCGCGTTTACCATGTTTCACGTGAAGCGCTGGAGCAGGCCTTTAGCGATGCACGCCGAGATGGGCGGTGAGGCCGCCATCGATCGGCAGGACCGTGCCGGTGATATAGGCGGCCGGCGGGCTCATCAGGAAGGCGGCGAGGCCGGCGACCTCCTCCGGCTTGGCGAAGCGGCCGGCCGGAATCTGGCTTTCCATCTTGTCGCGATAGGCGGCGTAGGGCGCCATCATGTCGGTGTCGACGAAGCCCGGGGCGATCACGTTGACGGTGACGCCACGCTTGCCGGTCTCGACCGCCAGCGTCTTGGCGTAGGAGATCAGGGCACCCTTGGACGCCGCATAGGCGGCGTTGCCGGGATTGCCGCGCAGCGCCGCGACCGAGCCGATTGCGACGATGCGGCCGGCCTTGGCTCGGATCATGCCGCGCATCAGGCTCTTGGCGAGGCGGGTGAAGGCCCAGAAATTGACCTGCATCGCCGCCTCGGCTTTGTCCTGCACCAGCATGGCGGCGAGCGTGTCATAGGGCTGGCCGGCATTGTGAACGAGACCGAACCAGGCTTCGCCCTCGCATTGCTCGCAGAAGGCGTCGAGCGCGGTCTTGTCGGAGAGGTCGAGCGGCAAAGCGCGGACAATGCGGCCGGGTGCGGCCTCGGCGATCTCGGCGGCAAGGGCCTGCGCCTGCTCGCCCGAGGAGCGATAGGTGAAATCGACATCGTGGCCATCGGCCACGAGCGCCCGGACGATCGCGGCGCCGACGCCCTTGGCGCCGCCGGTGACGAGGACCTTGGTCATGCCGCTGATGGTCCGGCCGTCAGGACAAGGCAGGTATTCTGGCCGCCGAAGCCGAAGGAGTTCGACAGCACGGTGCGCACCTTGGCGTCGCGGGCCTCGTTCGGGATGACGTCGAGTGCGATCGCCGGATCGGGCGTGTTGTAGTTGATCGTCGGCGGAATGCGGCCATTGGCGATGGTCATGAAGGAGATCACCGCCTCGACCGCGCCGGCTGCCGTCAGCGTGTGGCCGAGCATCGATTTGTTCGAGGAGATCGGCAACTTGGCCATGCGCTCGCCGAAGACGGCGGAGCAGCTCATCGCCTCCATCTTGTCGTTCTCCGGCGTCGAGGTGCCGTGCGCGTTGATGTAGTCGACGTCGTCAGGCGTCAGCCCGGCATCGGCGAGCGCGTCCTGCATGGCGAGGATCGCCGGCTTGCCGTCCGGGCTCGAGCGGGTGCGGTGGAAGCCGTCGCCGCGCTCGCCGCAACCAGCGACTATGCCGAGGATGGTCGCGCCGCGCGCCAAAGCGTGGTCGTAGTCCTCCAGCACCAGCGCGCCGGCGCCCTCGCCCATGACGAAGCCGTCACGGTTCTTCGAGAACGGCTTGGCGGCGCCTTCCGGCGGATCGTTCTGGGTCGATAAGGCCGAAAGCAGCGAGAAGCGGATCAGCGCCTCGGCATGGACCGAGCCGTCGGTGCCGATGCAGAGCGCGGATTCGGTCTCGCCGCGGCGGATCGCCTCGACACCCATCTGGATCGCGGTCGCCCCCGAGGAGCAGGCGGTCGAGAGCGAGATCGGCGAGCCCTTGGTGCCGAATTTCTCGGCGATGTGCTCGGCGACGCCGCCGAACAGGAAGAGCTCGTGCATCGCCTGGTGCTTATGGCGAGCGGCGACGCGCAGCAGCGCGTCATAATCGGTCTCGCCGTCGACGGCTTGAGCCAGTTCCTGCTTCTGCGGCCATTCCATCTCGACCGGCGGTACCGCCATGAAGAGTTCGCCTGGGAAGTCGCCGGCCTCGCCGAGGCCGCTCTGCGTCACCGCTTCCTCGGCGGCGAGCGTGGCGAGCTTTTCGGAGAGTTCGGGGGCCGCGAAGGAGCCGTCGAACAGGAAATCGACGGTCGCGGCGATGGTGGTGCGCAGGCCGTCGGTCGGGAAGCGGTCGATGCGATGGATGCCGGAGCGGCCCGCGGTCAGGGCCTCCCAATTGGCGTCCTTGCCCTGGCCGAGCGAGGTGACGATGCCGAGGCCGGTGACGGCGACGATCGGCCGGCCCTGGCTGTCGCGATGGTTTGCACCCATGACGCCTCTCCTCAAGCCTTGACCAGATGGGCGGCACCTTCGCCGCGCCAATGTGCAGCGCCGGTGACGATCGCCTCATTCGCCGCGCCGGTCGAGAGGGCGGCCGCGGCGAGCGCGACCGAGACCGGGAACGCAGCTTCGAGGGAATGGCCGACGAGGTCGCCAGTAGCAACGCGGCGCGCGTCCGGCGCTGCCTTGGCGATCGCGGCGGCCTCTTCGTCGGTGATCTCGGCGCAGCCGGTCGCAGCCGAGATCGCCAGCGCGTCGGAGCCAAGCGGGCCGAAGCCGGCGAGCAGTTCGTCGAGCGCCTTGGCGACCGAGCCGGGTTGGCGGCGGCTGCGATGGGCGCCGGCATGGCTCAGGCGTGCATGCGCCCTGGCGCCGCGGGCCGCGGCGCGCTCGGCCGATTCGAGCACGAGGAAGGCGCCGGCGCTGCCGGTGATCATGCCGGGCGCATCGCTGCGGGCGAAGACCGGCGCGAACTCGGCAGAGCGCAGGAAGCCGCCGAGCTCAAGCAGCAGCAGCATGTCGCGGCGCTCGGCATTGTAGGCGCCGCCGACGAGGATGATGTCGGCCTGGCCAGCCGCGATGCGGGCCCGGGCGGTGCGGATCGCATCGACGCCGGCCTGCTCCTCGCCCATCAGCGTGCGCGAGGCGCCGGTGATGCCGTGGACGATGCCGATATTGCCGGCGAGCAGGTTGGAGAGCTGGGCCAGGAACAAGGTCGGCCTGAGATCGCCCATCAGCCGCTCGTTGAGGAAGGGGCCCGGCTGGTTGGCATTACGCAGGCCGGTCAGCACGGCGGCGTCGACGGCGTGATCACGCTCGCCGCCGCCGGCGGCGACGATGACCTGGAGCTGGCTCTTGGCCTCGGCGTCGTCCTTCAGCCCGGCATCGTCGAGGGCAAGGCCGGCGGCGTAGACGCCGAGACGCTGCCAGGGCTCCATCTGCCGCTGGTCGGACTTCTTCGGAATCTGCTTGTCGAGCTCGAGCGGCTTCAGCGGATGCAGCGGATAGGGCGCGAAATTCTGGGTGTCGACGACGGGCTGGACGTTCGTAGCGAGCGCCTGCACATGCGTCTCGATGCCCTCGCCCAGACTGGAGGCGAGGCCGATGCCGGTGATGACGACGTCGCGGGCCATGTCAGGCTGCCTCCGGGGAGAGGCCGATGGCAGCGATGCGGCTCTGCATCAAGGTGCGCATATCGGCGGGGAAGGGCATCAGGCGGAAGCGCAGTTCGGCATCGCAGATCGGCTTGCCGGCAAGCGTGATCTTCGCCTTGGTCGCGGCGTAGCCGGAGCCCTCGATCACCAGCTCGGCGCTGGTCTCAAGCTCGGCGTTCGGCTCGACGAAGGTGCGGAAGCGCGCCTTGTCGACCGTCATCAGGAAGGGCATCTGCGTCAGGCCGTTCAGCCCGAGCAGCAGATAGCCGGAGGCCTGCGCCATCGTCTCGGTGAGCAGGACGCCGGGAACGAGCGGGTGGCCGGGGAAATGGCCCTCGAAGACCGGGCTCTGCGCCGGAACGGTCGAGCGGGTCACAATCCGCTTGGTCGCCGGATCGAAGCTCTCGACCTTGTCGATCATGTCGAAATATTCGAGGCGCATGCGGTTCCAACCCGTCTCGCCGCGAGCGGGTCGGGCCCCGCTTGCGGCGTCTCAACGTCTGGAGCATGTCAGCTTTTCAGGAAACGCTGACATGCTCCAGCTCTTCGATCTTACGCAATTCCGGACGCAAAACCGCTGCGCACTTTTGCTGGAATTGCTTCGGCAACGGCCCTTGCGGACCGCAGCTTGCTCAGGCGGCCTTGGCGGCGACGAGGTCGTCGATGCGCTTGCACAGGTTCTCGAGCACGAAATACTGCTCGGCCGGCGCCTTGCCCTCGTTGACCTCCTGGGTCCACTGCTCCAGCGGCAGCTTGATGCCGAAGGCCTTGTCGATCGCGAAGGCGATGTCGAGGAAGGCGAGGGAGTCGATGCCGAGATCGTCGATCGCGTGGCTCTGGGGCGTGATCTTCTCGCGAGGAATGTCGCAAGTTTCCGAAATGATGCCGGCGACCGTCTCGAACGTGGCGGACATGCGGGTGCTCCCGTCGTGGATGATGATGGCGGGCGACATCCGGGCGCGGTTGCCGCGCCTGCCCCAAGCCCCCCGCCGAGGATGGCTGTGACCGCCCCCTTACACCTGCGTGCAGAATAGGACAACCGTCACGACCAAAGAGAGACGCCCGGCTTTTGGCCGGGCGTCCAGTATCGTCCTCGCCGAGCCTCAGGCGGCGATGCCGCGCAGCACGTAGTGCAGGATGCCGGCGTTCTTGAAGTAGTCGAGCTCGTCCAGCGTATCGATGCGGCAGAGGATCGGAACCTTCTTCACCTTGCCGTCGGCATAGGTGATTTCGGCTTCGAGCGTCTGGCGCGGCTTGACGGTGGGCAAGCCCTTGATCGTCACGCTCTCGTCGCCCTTGAGGCCGAGCGAGGCCCAGCTGGTGCCCTCCTGCAGGGTGAATGGCACCACGCCCATGCCGACCAGGTTCGAGCGGTGGATGCGCTCGAAGCTCTGGGCGATCACGGCCTTGACGCCGAGCAGGTTGGTGCCCTTGGCCGCCCAGTCACGCGAGGAGCCGTTGCCGTATTCGACGCCGGCGAAGATCACCAGCGGCACCTTCTCGGCCTGGTAGCGCATCGCCGCATCATAGATCGGCAGCTCTTCCTTGCTGGGGTAGTGGATGGTGTAGCCGCCTTCGCGGCCGTTCGGGCCCATCATGTGGTTGCGGATGCGGATATTGGCGAAGGTGCCGCGCATCATCACCTCATGATTGCCGCGACGCGTGCCGTACTGGTTGAAGTCGGCGACGGCGACGCCATGCTCGGTGAGATAGGCGCCTGCCGGCGAGGCCGCCTTGATCGAGCCGGCCGGGGAGATGTGGTCGGTGGTGATCTTGTCGCCGAACAGGCCGAGGATCCGGGCGCCGACGACGTCGGTGACCGGAGCCGGCTGCTTGCCCATGCCGCGGAAATAGGGCGGGTTCTGGACATAGGTCGACTTGTCGTCCCAGGCATAGGTTTGGCCGGTCGGCGCCTTGACCTTCTGCCAGTTGGCGTCGCCCTTGAAGACGTCGGCGTACTTCGCCTTGAAGATCGCCTTGGTGACGTTCTTGGCGATGAAGGCCTGGATCTCCTTGTTGGAGGGCCAGATGTCCTTCAGGTAGACCGGCTTGCCGTCCTTGCCCATGCCGAGCGGCTCGGTGGTCAGGTCGATCTGCACGGAACCCGCCAGCGCATAGGCAACGACCAGCGGCGGCGAGGCGAGGTAGTTCGCCTGCACGTCCGGCGAGACGCGGCCCTCGAAGTTGCGGTTGCCCGAGATCACGGCGCCGGCGATCAGGCCCTGATCGTTGATCGCCTTCGAGATCGGGCCCGGCAGCGGGCCGGAATTGCCGATGCAGGTGGTGCAGCCGAAGCCGACCAGGTTGAAGCCGAGCTTGTCGAGGTCCTTCTGCAGGCCGGCCTTGGCGAGATATTCGGCCACGACCTGCGAACCGGGGGCCAGCGAGGTCTTGACCCAGGGCTTGACCTTGAGGCCCTTCGCCACCGCGTTGCGGGCGAGGAGGCCCGCGGCCATCAGCACCGAGGGGTTCGAGGTGTTGGTGCAGGAGGTGATGGCGGCGATGACGACGTCGCCATGGCCGAGATCGAACTTCTCACCCTCGACCTTGACCCGGCGCGAGAGCTCGCCGCCCTTCTTGTAGTCGGTGTCCATCGCGGCGGCGAAGCCGCTCTTGATCGCGCCGAGATCGGCGCGGCCTTCCGGACGCTTCGGACCGGCCATCGAGGCCTGGACGGTGCTGAGGTCGAGCTCGAGCGTGTCGGTGAAGACCGGATCGGGCGTCGAGCGGGTCGCGAACAGGCCCTGGGCCTTCGCATACTTCTCGACCAGGGCGACGCGGGCCGCCTTGCGGCTCGTGGTCTCCAGATAGTTCAGCGTCTCGGCATCGACTGGGAAGAAGCCGCAGGTCGCGCCGTATTCCGGGCCCATATTGGCGATTGTTGCGCGGTCGGCCAGCGTCAGGTTGTAGAGGCCGGGGCCGAAGAACTCGACGAACTTGCCGACGACGCCCTTCTTGCGCAGCATCTGCGTGACCGTCAGCACGAGGTCGGTCGCGGTGATGCCTTCCTTGAGCTTGCCGGTGAGCTTGAAGCCGATCACCTCGGGCAGCAGCATCGACTGCGGCTGGCCGAGCATGGCGGCCTCGGCCTCGATGCCGCCGACGCCCCAGCCGAGCACGGCGAGGCCGTTGACCATGGTGGTGTGCGAATCGGTGCCGACCACGGTGTCGGGATAGGCGACCTCGACAACTTCAGTCTTCTTGCCCTTCTTCACCTTCTCCTTCGCCGTCCAGACGGTCTGGGCGAGGTATTCCAGGTTGACCTGGTGGCAGATGCCGGTGCCGGGCGGCACGACGCGGAAATTGTCGAAGGCGCCCTGGCCCCATTTCAGGAAGCGGTAGCGCTCGCCATTGCGCTGGTATTCGAGATCGACGTTCTGCTTGAACGCCTTGGGCGAGCCGAACTCGTCGACGATGACCGAGTGATCGATGACGAGATCGACCGGCACCAGCGGGTTGATCTTCTTGGGGTCGCCGCCGAGCGCGACGACGCCGTCACGCATCGCGGCGAGGTCGACCACCGCCGGCACACCGGTGAAGTCCTGCATCAGCACGCGGGCGGGGCGGAAACCGATCTCCTTGCCGGCCTTGCCCTTGTCGTTAAGCCAGGCGGCGACGGCCTCGATATCGGCCTTGGTGACCGAGCGGCCATCCTCGAAGCGCAGCAGGTTCTCGAGCAACACCTTCATCGAGAAGGGCAGCTTGGAAATGCCGGCGAGGCCGTTCTTCTCGGCCGCCTTCAGCGAGTAATAGACATATTTCTTCGTGCCGACGGTCAGCGTCTTGCGGCACTTGAATGAATCGAGCGAGGCCATTTTGGCTTACATCCTGATCAAGGGGTTGCGGTCACGAGCCGAATCCCTCCTTGCGGATAGATTCGGTCGAAGGCCTGTTGCGCATGACGCGCACGCCGCCCCGGGAGTGCCCGAGCCCCGCGCCGGATCGGCGTGCGGCGTAGCCACGGGTTCTATAGATCAATTCCAAGAAGCCCGCTACAGGCTCGATATGCGTCGGATGAAGAGCTAATGACGCTCCGAACTATAGGCTCGACGTGACGCAGCTCCCGTTCCAGACATTCGTACTGACCGCCGAAGGGCTCGCCTGCCGCCGCGGCGGGCGCGCGATCTTCGATGGCGTCGGCTTTCGACTAGGAAACGGTGAGGCGATCGCACTCACCGGCCGCAACGGCGCCGGCAAGTCGAGCCTGATCGCCATGCTGAACGGGCGGCTGCGGCCGGAGGCGGGAGCGATCAAGCTCGACGGCCTCGACGAGACCCCGTTGGCGGAGGCCGCCCATCTCGTCGGCCATCGCGACGGCCTCAAGACCGCGTTGACGGCGGCGGAGAACCTGCGTTTCACTCAGGATTTGCTGGGTCAGCCCGGACTCGCCCCGGCCGAGGCGCTCGCCACGGTCGGCCTGCCGCATGCCGGACCTTTGCCGGTCGGCTATCTCTCCGCCGGCCAGAGACGGCGCGTGGCGCTGGCGCGCCTCCTGGTGGCGTCGCGGCCGATCTGGCTGCTCGACGAGCCGATGGCGGCGCTCGATGTCGGCTCGCAGGCGATGCTGTCGCAATTGATGCAGGGCCATCTGGCGGCGGGCGGCGCGATCCTGGCTGCGACGCACGGGCCGCTCGGCCTCGACGGCGCGCGCGAACTCAGGATCGGGCCGTGACGAGCGCCTTCCTCGCCATCCTCAGGCGCGATCTCGCGCTGGCGGTGCGGGCTGGCGGCGGCGGCGAACTCGCGCTCGTCTTCTTCCTGACCGTCGTCGTGCTGATCCCGTTCGCGCTCGGGCCCGACCTCAACCTCCTGTCGCGGATCGGCCCGGCCATCCTCTGGCTCGGCGCGCTGCTGGCGACGCTGATCGGGCTCGACCGGCTGTTCCAGGCCGATGAGGAGGATGGTTCGCTCGACCTCATCAGGGGGGCGCCGCTGCCATTGGAACTCGCCGTCTTCGCCAAGGCGCTGGCGCATTGGCTGACCACCGGCCTGCCGCTGACGCTGGCCGCGCCGCTGCTCGGACTGCTCGTCGCCTTGCCGGCGGAGGGGGTTCTGCCGCTGACCGCGAGTCTCGCGCTGGGAACGCCGGCGTTGAGCTTTATCGGCGCGGCGGCGGCGGCACTGACCGCGAATCTCCGCCGCGGGGGGCTGATTCTGCCGATCCTGGTCGCGCCGCTCTGCGTGCCCGTGCTGATCTTCGGCGTTTCGGCTTCCGACGCCGCACGCGGGCCGATGCCACTGCAGAGCCCGCTGCTGATCCTGGCCGCATTGTCGCTGATGGCCGCGGCTGTGGGATGCGTCGCGGCGGCGGCGGCGCTGCGCCAGCCGGACTGACGATTCAGCTCCCGGACAGCTCGCGGCTGTCGAGTTCGAGCGCGCAGCCGGATTGAGACGCCAGATGAGCGACGACGGCAGCGATATCCTCGAGCGCGACATTGTCGTCGACGAAACGGAGTTGGACCTCTTCGGCCACGCCGAAGACGTTGACGATACGCGATTCACCGGCCTTCGAGCGCAGGGTCGTTTCAATAGCGCGCCGCATGGGGTCGGAAAGCGTGATGTGCATGAGAATCCCTCCTGCATCAAAGGTATCCGCAACCCGCGCGCGGCGCAAGTAAAAAACTGAACAATTTCAGATAGTTAGTAGGTTGTGCCGAAGGCGTCGGAATGGCATGACGCTAAGTTAGCGCCGGCACCGCCACTACTTGAAAATGAGCACTTTGTGTCCATATAGTCGCTTACTCATTTTTAGCGCGACGGGGGGCGCGATGTCGGATCTGGAACGCGGTGAACGCCTGCAGATCATGTTGAGTGCGGACGAGCTTCGGGCCGTTGAGAACTGGCGTTTCGACAAGCGCATGCCGAGCCGGGCGGCCGCTGTCCGCGAATTGCTCAGGCGCGGGCTTGCGGCCGAAGGCTTCCTCACGGCCGGCGAAGGCGTGACCTCCGGCCGTTTCGGCGTCGTCGATAGGACGGGTGCCGATGCGTCCCGCGAGCCCGACGACAAATAGCGGCCTCATCGTCGCAGGCGCGGCTCCTCGATTGTGAGCCGGGCCGGCGATTGCTACATGCTCTCTGGTCGAAAGAAGAGCAGAGCCGGCCACGATCCTTCATGGCGAGCCTTACCGAACTGGCCAATCCGGCGCGCTTCATGCGCCTGTCGAGCGTCTTGCTGCCCTGGCTTTCGGGCGCGGCGGCGCTTTCGCTCGCCATCGGCTTCTATCTCGTCTGGTTCGTCGCTCCGTCCGACTACCAGCAGGGTGAGACCATCAAGATCATGTACATCCATGTGCCGGCCGCCTGGCTGGCGCTGATGTTCTATTCGATGATGACGCTATCGGCGCTCGGCGTGCTGGTCTGGCGCCATCCGCTCGCCGATGTCGCCCAGCAGGCGGCTGCGCCGATCGGCGCCTGTTTCGCGCTGATCTGCCTGCTCACCGGCTCGTTCTGGGGCAAGCCGATGTGGGGCACCTACTGGGTCTGGGATGCGCGCCTGACCTCGATGCTGGTGCTGTTCCTCATCTATCTCGGCCTGATCGCGTTGCGCCGCGCCATCGATGAGCCCTCGCGGGCCGGGCGCGCCGTCGCGATCATGACGCTGGTCGGCTGCGTCAACATTCCGATCATCAAGTTCTCGGTCGACTGGTGGAGCACCTTGCACCAGCCGGCCTCGGTGCTGCGCCTGGGCGGGCCGACCATTCATGCCTCGATGCTCTGGCCGCTGGTGATCACCGCTGTCGGCTTCACCTTGCTGGCGCTGGCGTTGCACTGCGCTGCCATGCAGGCCGAGATTCTGCGCCGGCGGGTCCGGACGCTGACGATCTTCGAGGCCGAGCGGCTCGACCGGCTCTCGCTGCAGGCGGCGCAATGATGGACGCGCTTGGACCTCATGCCGGTTTCATCCTCGCCGCTTATCTGGCGATGGCCGTGATCCTCGGCGGCCTCGCTGCCGCGATCCTGTTCGACAGGCGCGCGCAGAGGCGCGCGCTCGCGGCGCTGGAAGAGCGCGGTGCCGGTCGTCGTGGCGGAGCTGCATCATGAGCGAGGCTTCGGTTTCGCCGCCCCGGCGCTCGCCCTGGCTCTACGCCATCCCGCTGCTGGTGTTCGCGGCGCTGGCCGCTGTGTTCGCCAAGGGGCTGTTCTCCGGCGATGCCAGCAAGGTGCCCTCGGCCCTGATCGGCAAGCCGGCGCCGGCGATCACGCTCACTCCGCTCGAAGGCTTGCAGCGCGACGGCCAGCCGGTTCCCAGCTTCGGCATGGCGGATCTGGCGCAAGGCAAGGCGACGATCGTCAACGTCTTCGCGAGCTGGTGCGCGCCCTGCCGGGTCGAGCATCCCTTCCTCGTCGCCATGGCCGATTCGGCTGCGGTGAAGCAGGGCAAGGTCCAGCTTGTCGGCTTCAACTACAAGGACGAGACCGAAAATGCCCGCCGCTTCCTCGGCGCGCTCGGCAATCCCTATTCGGCCGTCGGGGCCGATCGTGGCGGGCGTGCCGCGATCGAATGGGGCGTCTACGGCGTGCCCGAGACCTTCCTGATAGGGCCGGACGGGCGCATCCTCGACAAGCATGTCGGCCCGCTCGACGGGCAGGCGGCGTCACGCATGCTGGCGAAGGCGGCGGCGCTGGTGAAGTGACGCGCTTTGGCGCGTCATGGTCGGCCTTGAGCCGATCACCTCAGGATGAGAAGGCGCCTCTTTCGGGAGGAGATTCTCGGGTCTGCGCTCCGCTTCGCCCGAGAATGACGCGCTTTGTCAGGCAGCTTTCCTACCGTTGACCAGGCTCGCGAACATGCCGCGCCCGTCGGTGCCGCCGACCAGGCCGTCGATCAGGTTCTCCGGATGCGGCATCAGGCCGAGCACGTTGCGGCCGGGCGAATAGATGCCGGCAATGCCGTTCAGCGAGCCGTTCGGATTCGCCTCGGCAGTCACGTTCCCGTCCGCATCGCAATAGCGGAAGGCAACCAGCCCCTCGCCTTCGAGCCGGGCGAGCGTCTCTGGATCGCAGGTGTAATTGCCCTCGCCATGGGCGATGCAGACGTCGATCGCCTGGCCCCTGGCATAGGCCGAGGTGAAGGCGGTGTCGTTGCGCTCGACCTTGAGGTGCTGGCGCTTGCAGACGAACTTCAGATCGGCATTGCGCGCGAGCACGCCCGGCAGCAGACCAGCCTCGCAGGCGATCTGGAAGCCGTTGCAGATGCCGAGCACGAGGCCGCCGCGTGCCGCATGCGCCCGGGTCGCGTCCATGATGTGGGCGCGCCCGGCGATGGCGCCGCAGCGCAGATAATCGCCATAGGAGAAGCCGCCCGGCAGGACGACGAGATCGGTACCGGCCGGCAGCTCATGGTCGCCATGCCAGACATGCTCGACCGTGGCGCCCGCCTGGCGCAGGGCCTTGGCGACGTCGCCGTCGCGGTTCGAGCCGGGGAAGGTGATGACGGCGGCGCGCATGGGATGCCCCTTTCCTATCAACGGCTGGCAGTACGGCGTGGACCGCCGTCGACGATCTCGACCGCCCTGAGGAACTCGTCGAGATGGCGGCCGGCAGCGGGCTCATTCTGCGAGATCGACAGAATATTGAAGGCAAGCGAGCCGGCAAAGACCGACGTCGACCTGCCGAACTCCGTCTTGCCGTCGCGTTGCTTGGTGTAGGCGAAGCTGAAGGACGGGAAGCCCTTGGTCGTCCCAGTTCGCGGCTGCGCCGTGATGGTCGCGCCTTCCTGGGCCGCCTTGTCGGCGACGCGCTGCGCCAGATCGAGCAATGCCTGCGGGTCGGGCTTGCGGGTCGGGCTGTTGAGCCGTGCGTAGATCACCACCGAAGGCGCGGGGCAGGCCAGTGGCCGGCAGACGAAGGCGGTGCGCGCGGCGCCCAGCGTGTCGATACCGCGGCTCTGCCATTTCTCGCGATCGAAGTTCTGGAGGCGCAGCCGAGTTTCGCCCGGCCTGATCGGCGTGTCGAATTCGCCCTCGGCCAGACGCTTCGGCTTGGTGGCGGTCGTCTGGCAGGCGCCCAGGGAGAGCGCGAGCAGGGCGGCGAGGCCGATCTTGAGCATGGTCGGTGGGTTTCTCGGTAAGGTAGATCGTCAGCCGACCAGCTCGACGCGATAGTTCTCGATCACGGTGTTGGCGAGGAGCTTCTCGCAGGCGGCCTTGAGCGCGGCTTCGGCGGCGACCTTGTCGGAGCCTTCGAGCTCGATGTCGAAGACCTTGCCCTGGCGGACCGAGCCGACGCCGTCGATGCCGAGCGATTTCAGCGCGCCCTCGATCGCCTTGCCCTGCGGGTCGAGCACGCCGGTCTTGAGGGTGACGGTGACGCGGGCTTTCATCGTGATCTCCGGGCGGGACTGTTGGGGGGTGCCTTAACGGTGAATCGGCGCAGGCTCAACTCTTTGTCGCGCCTGCCGCCGGGGCGATGGTGACGCGGCCATCCAGCAGGCCCTGCAGATAGTCGAGCACGGGCCGCGCCGACTCGCCGCCCATCTTGGCATGTGTGAGCAGCGGGATGCCGTGCGGGCCGGCTGCGGTCAGGGTGTCCGGCACGGCAGCGAGATGGGTGCGGACGAGGTCGAGATGTCCGAGCATCGCTGCCGCGAAGACGTCCATCCGAGCGCCTTGGGCGAGAAGGAATTCGGCGATCTCCCGGCGCCCGGTATGGGCGGCTGCCCCGAGCCCGCTCTCCCAGTCGCCGCCGCCCCAGTCCCAGACCGCGTTCACCAGAGCCGGATGCTCGCCGACGAGCGCAGTGACCTTGTCGAGATTGCCATGCGCGGCGCGGACGAAATCCTGGACCAGTTGCGGGTCGAGCTGCGGCTTGTCGGCCATCGGGATCTCCTGCTTGCCGGTCGGTTGACGATGTCAGCGGCTCGCCCAGGTGGCGCGGGCGACATCCTGGGCGGCTTGTGAATCGTCGGTGACGGCGATCGCCATGGACAGCGTGTTGTCCTTGCGGGCGTAGAGGATCGCGGTCGCGGCCAGGCGGCCGCCGTCCTTGGCGCGGATCTCGACGAGGATGCCGTCGGTGCCGTCCTGCTTGAAGCGGGAGACGGTGGTGGTGCTCTTCGGCTTCTGCGCCTGCTTCGCCTTCGGGCGCTTCGAGAATTCCTTGGCCAGCCGCGCCGGATTGAGTGCGAGCGTCCGCGCCATGTCGGCGGCCTCGCGGCCCTCGAAGCTCAGGAGCGCGGCGACGCCCGGCCGCGGGCAATCCTCGGGCGTGCAATAGACCATCGCCTTCGGATTGATGCCGTCGTTGACGACCCAGTTCTGGATCGGCAGCGGCTCCCAGCCGCGCCCGGCGGCGAGCTGGACCAGGCCCGGCCCGAAATGGTCGGCGCAGCCGGCGATCAGCAGGAGACCGAGCGCGAGCGCGCCGAAACGCAAACGGGAGCGCAAGCGCCCCCGTCCGGCCGTCAGAGTTCCGGCAGCCGTCACGCTCACTGCACGAGGCGCGGCCCGGTCGGGCCCGGCTTTTCGTTCTCGCCGAGGATGCCGAGGCGGCGCGCCACCTCGGTATAGGCCTCGATCAGGCCGCCCAGGTCGCGGCGGAAGCGGTCCTTGTCCATCTTGTCTTTCGACCGGATGTCCCAGAGCCGGCAGGAATCGGGGCTGATCTCGTCGGCGACGACGATGCGCATCATGTCGCCTTCCCAGAGCCGGCCGCACTCCATCTTGAAGTCGACCAGACGGATGCCGGCGCCGAGGAACAGGCCGGAGAGGAAATCGTTGACGCGGATGGCGAGCGCCATGATGTCGTCGATCTCCTGCGGCGTCGCCCAGCCGAAGGCGGTGATGTGCTCTTCCGAGACCATCGGGTCGTTCAGCGCGTCGTTCTTGTAGTAGAACTCGATGATCGAGCGCGGCAGCTGGGTGCCCTCCTCGATGCCGAGCTTGGTCGAGAGCGAGCCCGCCGCGACATTGCGGACCACGACCTCGAGCGGGATGATCTCGACCTCGCGAATCAGCTGCTCGCGCATGTTCAGCCGGCGGATGAAGTGCGTGGGCACGCCGATGTCGTTGAGATTGCTGAAGATGTGCTCGGAGATGCGGTTGTTGAGCACGCCCTTGCCGTCGATCACTTCGTGCTTCTTGGCATTGAAGGCGGTCGCGTCGTCCTTGAAATGCTGGATCAGCGTTCCAGGCTCCGGTCCTTCATAGAGGACCTTCGCCTTGCCTTCGTAAATGCGACGGCGGCGGTTCATCGGGATATACCGTGGCTTGAGGAAATCCAAAGGGTCGGCCTCTCTCTGGTCGCGGTCGCCCGCGGCGGGATCATGGCCCTGTTCAGCACGCTCTCGCGCAATCCCGTTGCTCTGTCGAGTTCGATCTTGGCGCGCCGATCCGGCTGGTTCATGCGGGCCTCGCTCCATTGGAAGCTCGCCGCGCTCGCGCTATATGGGCCTTTCGCGCCGCAAACGCAACAAATGGCAAAAGGCCGGGCTCGAGAGCCCGATTCGGCGGGGTTGGGGCCACTTGCCCGGCGGGGCCTCTAGCCCGCACCGCCATCACATTGCTATATGGCGAAGCTTGATGTCGCGCCGCAGCAAGATTGCCGCTCCGAAGAGGATTGAGACCACATGACCACCTTCGACCAGCGCAAGGACGCCTACGAGAACAAGTTCGCGCATGACGAGGAGCTGCGCTTCAAGGCGACGGCCCGGCGCAACAAGCTGCTCGGCCTGTGGGCAGCCGACAAGCTCGGCAAGAGCGGCGCCGATGCCGAGGCCTATGCCAAGTCGGTCGTGCTCGCCGATTTCGAGGAGGCCGGCGACGACGACGTGCTGCGCAAGGTCAAGGCCGATTTCGCCGCGGGCGGCGTTGCGGTCGCGGACGACGAGATTCGCCGGACGATGACCGAGCTGCTGATCAAGGCCGCCGACGAGATCCAGGCCGGCCGCTGAGAGCCCATTTGTAAACTCTACTCCGGCGGCCGTCTGACGGCGTTTTCTGCGCTTCCGGTGCTCACGGACCAATGTCCGCTGCGCTCCGGTTCTCGAAAACACCGCCAGCCGACCGGCCGGAGCGACTTTCCAAACGGCCTCTGAGGCGGCCTTCTCCGCATTGCGCCCTTGAGCGGGGCGCATGCCGCATGGTTTGCCTTTCGCCGCCGGTTCGGTCCAGGGTCGCCGGACCCGCCAGTGGTGAAGAGCGGGCAACTGGAAGAACGCGCCCATGACCGCCGCCAAGCCGACCGTGCTGTCCTCGCTCGCCGATCGCCTCGCCAAGGGCGAGACGCTGCTTTCCGCCTGGTGCGGGCTGCCCGATCCGAGCGTTGCCGCGATCCTGGCGCAGGAAGGCTTCGACGCGGTCACGCTCGACATGCAGCATGGCCCGATCACGCTCGCCGAGGTGATCCGGGCGATCCCGCTGATCAATGCCGCCGGCAAGCCGGCTATCGCGCGCATTCCGGTCGGCGAGTTCCAGAACGTCTCGAAGCTGTTCGACTCGGGCGCCTCCGGCGTGATCGCGCCGATGATCAACACGATCGAGGATGCGCGCCGGCTCGCGGCCTATGCCAAGTACCCGCCGCTCGGCGAGCGCAGCTGGGGCAGCTATGGCGGCCTCGGCGCCTCGGGCCTCGGCCAGAACGCCTATCTCAACCAGGCCAATGATTTCTCGCTGAGCTTCGCGATGATCGAGACGCGCGAGGCGATGGCGATCGTCGACGACATCCTCGCCCTGGACGGGATAGACGCGCTCTTCGTCGGCCCGTCAGACCTCTCGATCGCTCTCTCGGGCGGCGCCTCCGTCAATGCCTCGGCCAAGGAGGTCGACGATGCGGTGCGCCATATCGTGGCGCGGGCGAACGCGGTGAATAAGCCGGTCGCCTTCTATGCTGCGAGCGCAGAGCGGGCGGCGGAAGGCATTGCGCTCGGCGCGCGGCTGGTCACGGTTATGAGCGACACCGGCTTCCTGCGCAGCGCGGCGCAGACGGCGCTGAAGATCGCGAGGGGCTGAAGCGCTTCAGGCGTTGATGCCCTCGCGCGATTTCAGCACGGCGTAATAGGCCCAGAGCAGGCGCGCGGCGACACCGCGCCAGGGCCGCCACGCTTCGGCCAGTTCGGTCAACTCGGCGGGCTTGGGCCGCGTCGCCAGCCCGAAGGCGATCTTCGCCGCCTCCTGCACCGCGAGGTCGCCGGCGGCGAAGCCGTCGCGATGGCCGAGGCAGAACAGCAGATAGACGTCCGCCGTCCATGGGCCGATGCCTGAGACGGCGGTCATATGCGCGTGGACGAACTCCGGCGTCGCCGTCTCCAGCGCGGCAAGGTCGAGCCGGTCCTCGGCGATCGCCGCGGCGACGGCGCGCAGCGTCTTCTGCTTCGGGCGCGACAGCCCCGATAGCCGCATCTCCTCCTCGCTGGCGGCAAGGACGCGTTCCGGTGTCAGCGGGCTGAGCACGCTCTCGACTCTTGCCCAGACGGCGCGGGCGCTTGCTACGGAAAGCTGCTGCGAGACGATGATCGAAGCGAGGCTCAAAAATCCGCTGTCGCGCCGGCGCAAGGGTGGGATGCCGGTGCGGGCGATGATCTGCGCCCAGGCGGGGTCAAGCGCGGCGAGGGCGGCCATGCCCTCTTCGAGATCGGCGGTGCTGGAGATCGTCATGCTGGCCGGGCTTATCACCGATCGGACGTCCGGGCTGTGTCAGGAGGCCGGACTTGGCGAGAGATGCGCGGGACCATAGACAGGAGGCGATGGCGTCGTCCTCTCCGATCTTCCGGTTTGCGCCGAGCCCGAACGGGCGGCTGCATCTTGGCCATGCCTATTCGGCGCTGATGAACGAGCGCCTCGCCGGGCGTTTGCAGGCCGATCTGCTGCTGCGGATCGAGGATATCGACCTCACCCGCTGCCGGCCCGAATTCGAGCAAGGCATTCGTGACGATCTCGCCTGGCTCGGCATCGGCTTAGTGCCGGAGGTCCGGCGGCAATCCCTGCATTTCGACGATTATCGCCGGGCGCTGGGCCGGCTCGAGGCGACAGGACTGGTCTATCCCTGCTTTTGCTCGCGCCAGGCGATCAAGGACGTTGTGCGCCAACGGGAGGCGACGACCGGAATCCCTTGGCCGCGCGATCCCGATGGCGCGCCGCTCTATCCAGGTACCTGCCGTGTCCTCGGCGAAGCTGAAATGCGCCACCGCCGCGAAGCGGGCGAGCCGCATGTGCTGCGCCTTGCCATGGATCGCGCCTTGGCGCGACTGGCTGGCGAATCGCTGTCCTACCGGCTCTTCGACGAGGCTGGAGGGGAGCGCGAGATATCCGTCGATCCCAGGCGCTGGGGCGATGTCGTCCTGGCGCGCAAGGATGTGCCGACGAGCTATCACCTTTCAGTGGTCGTCGACGATGCCTTGCAGGGCGTCAGCCATGTGGTTCGGGGGCAGGACCTCGAAGCTGCGACCGACATCCATGTCCTGCTGCAGCATCTGCTAGGCCTGCCGACGCCGCGCTATCACTTCCATCGGCTCCTCAGCGACGAGACCGGGCAAAAGTTGGCGAAGAGCCGGCTGTCCCGGAGCCTTGCCGACCTCAGGGCGGATGGGGCGACCCCGGAAGCGATCCGGCGGCAGCTCGGTTTCACGTGAATCGTTCGATCCCAGTCAGCCGACGCCCAGAAACGTCAGCCAGCCGATGGTGGTGAAGAGCGAGAGGCCGGTCGAGAGCGCGATCGCGCTGGAGGCGTCGGCGACGCCCTGCTTGTAGCGTTCGGCGAAGAGATAGGCGTTGATGCCGCAGGGGCAGGCGGCGAAGAGCACGGCGACGCCGGCCCAGGCAACAGGCATGGCGAACACTTTGGTCGCCAGCAGGAAGACGATCAGCGGGTGCAGGATGAGCTTGAGGAAGCTCAAGATCGCGGGCAGGCCGATGCCGGAGGCCAGGCCGTAGCGCCGCAGCGCGATGCCGAGGCTGACCAGGGCGCAGGGGACGGCGGCACCGGCGATCAGGTCGACGATCGACCAGAACGGCGCTGGAAGCATGCCCACGAAGGGGCGTACGGCGCTGCCGAGGAGAATGCCGACGACGATCGGGTGGGTGAACAAGCGCTTGAGCAGCAGGAGCGGTGACGTCCCCTTGCCTTCGACGAGCAGGGTCGCTGCGGTCATCGTCACCGGCAGATGCACGGCGAGCAGCAGGCTGAGCGGGACCGCCCCGGCCTCGCCATAGGCCTTCAGGATCATCGGAATGCCGACGAAGACGGTGTTCGACTGCGCAGCGGCGAAGCCGGAGACGACGAGCTCGGGGCCCTTGCGGGCGAACAGATGTCGCGCCACGAGCTGCGCGATCAGCCAGACGACGGCGAGGCCGGTGAAATAGGAGATCCAGTAGCCCCAGGGCTGGTCCAGCGGGATCGTGGCCGTCGCCAGCGTCTTGAACAGCAGGCAGGGGATGGCGAGGACGAAGACGAAGTCGGAGAGGCCCTCGCCGGTGGTCTCGCGCAGCAGCTTCAGCCAGCGCGCGCCATAACCGATGGCGATCAGGCCGAAGACGGGCAGGACAATGAGGAAGGACGATAGCATCTGGCCCGCCGGGCAGGGGAACGAGGTTCAGCGCAATTGCGCGGTCTGGCCTCCGGCCTTTTCGATCAGGCCCAGGACTTCGTCGCGTTGGCGTTTGAACTCGACCAGCGCCTTGCCGTCGAGCTCGCGGCCGCGCGGCACCTTGATCTTCATCGGGTTGACGAAGTTGCCGTTGACCAGCACCTCGTAGTGCAGATGCGGCCCCGTCGAGAGGCCGGTATTGCCGAGGAAGCCGATCACCTGGCCCTGGCGGACCTTGACGCCCGGCGCGATGCCCTTGGCGAAGGCCGACTGGTGCGAGTAGGCAGTGACATAGCCGTTGGCATGCTGGATCTCGATGCGGCGGCCATAGCCGGAATCCCATTCCGCCTTGATGATCGTGCCGTTGCCGGCGGCCAGGATCGGCGTGCCGATCTTGTTGGCCCAGTCGATGCCGGTATGCATCTTCGAATAGCGCATGATCGGGTGATAGCGCATGCCGAAGCCCGAGCGCATCTCGCCGTCGCTGATCGGCTTGCGCAGCAGGAACTTCTTCAGCGAGCGGCCGTCGCTGTCGAAATAATCGATCAGGCCGTCTTCGGGTGCCTGGTAGCGGAAGACCTGGCGCGTCTCGCCGTTGACGGTGAGGCTGGCCGAGAGGATCTCGGCGCGCTCGCCGCCGTCATCGTCGTCGGTGAAGATGACTTCGAGATTGTCGCCGCCGCGCACGCGCTGCTGGAAGTCGAGGTCATAGGAGAAGATCCGGACGAGCTCGTCGATCAGCGGACGCGGCAGGTCATGGCGCAACCCGGTCTCGTAGAGGCTCTCATAGAGCCGCGCGCCGGTGCCGCCCTCCTCTTCCTCCTCGCTCTCGTCGTCCTGCGCGCCGACCTGCGATTTCTGCAACGGCCCGGTCGTCTCGGCCCGCGGCAGGGAGACCGGAACGAACAGACCCTTGTCGTTGACCGCGACGGCGGCGGAGGGGCGGCCATTGTCGAGCAGGGCGACGCGAACGATCTGGCGGGGGTCGCCGGTGCGCGGGCCAGGTGCGAACAGGGCCTGCAGCACCTGGCCTTCTGGCAGGGCGGCGACCTTCACGCGGCCGTCGAAGGCCTTCATCATCGAGACGATCTGATCGCGGCTGGCGCCGGCATTGCGCACCACCGTCTCGAAATTCTCGCCGCGGCGAGTGATCAGCAGCTTTTCCTCGACCTGCGGCTCGCGCGTGGCGGCCATCGGGGTCTTCGGCGCGTTGGTGACGTTTTCCGGGACGACGCGGACCTCGATGCCCGAGAAGGAGGTGTCGGTGGCGGGAGCGTAGGACAGGAGGTTGCCGGCAGCGCCGCCGGCGGCCTGGTTGCCCTGGGCCAAGGTGCGGCTCAGCATCAGTTGCGGCGGGATCGGCAGGGCGGCGCGACGGTCGGCGGCAGCGAGGTTGGCGCGCTCCTCCTCCATCTGGTTGACGACATCGGCGTCGGTGAGATTGGCTTTGCTCGGTGCGATCGGCATGTCGGCAAGGTCGCGCTTGGTGATCGAGACGTCGGCATCCGCCATCTCGGTAACCGGCTCGGCATAGCGCTCGCCGCTGGGGGCGCCCTCGGCGAAGAGCCGCAGCGGATTGAAGGGCGGGATGTTGGCGGCATAGACGCCGCTGGTCAGCGACAGATTGGTCGAGAGCCGCACGAACGGGCGCACCCGGATGACCTCGCGATCGCCGATGCGCTGGGACATCGGGGCGCGCACGCTGTGCCGCGCCGAGGCGATCGGTTGCTCGGCGACGAGCTTGTCGCCCTTGCGGGCGCCGCCGCCGGCCGAGGTGGTCTGATGCGGGGTGACGGGTTCGGGGCGCTCGGCGAAGCTGGTGTCGCCGCGCACCGCGACCAGGATGGCGCCGCCGAGCAGGGCCGCGCCGCAGGAGCCGACGAGCAGGCAGGCGGCGAGCCAGCGCAGCGAGACGCCGCGGCGATCCATGCCGGCGGGCGTAGCGCCGGCCGGGGTGATCGGCGGCTCGATCCCGAGGTCGACGAGCAACGCCGTCGCTTCCGGCGTCAGCGGCTCATGCGGCGCTCTGAAATCCGGAGGGGCGTTCATCGGGCGTCTGGCGAATCCATTGATACGCCCGAGGGCGCCGAGTCGAAGCCGCGGATGGGCCCGATCCCTGTCTTATATAGAGCAGAGACCATGCCCCCGTCCCGCGCGGGAATCAATCTCGGGCTGATCCCGAGGGGGCGCCTGCGCGGACAGCGCGGCTAGTGAGAAAAAAATGCGGCTGTTTGCGGGCGGGCTCTTCCGGGCGGTCCTGTCCCGCGGCCGGAAAGGGCAAAAGGCCACCAAAATGCCCGGAAATCGCGAGCCGGATAAAAAAAATGCGGTCTTGTCGAAAAACTTTCATGAGGTGTGTTGACACCAGAACCGGCCTCCCCCTATAAAGCGGCCATCGAGACGGCGCCG
>NZ_JBYSVZ010000012.1:0-63953 GCF_058986765.1 Allobosea sp. GW821-FHT03A12 | reverse complement strand
GTCTTTGCCGCCCCGATCGACCGCGAGGCCCTCGTCGCCGAGGCTGGGCTCGACTGGCGCATCTCCTCCGCAACCGCACTCGGCCTGACCTACTCGGCGGCGATCGGCGAACGCTCCAGAGACCACGCTCTCAAGGGCAGGGTCGAGATGAGGTTCTGAAGAGCCGGAGCAGGCCAGCGCCAGAGACCAATCCAAGGCGCCCGGCACTCGCCCCACAACAAAAAAGCCCGGCCGAACGGCCGGGCTTCTTATTTTCGAGCGAGGCTCGGCCGCTTACGCGGCCATCGCCTTGCGCAGGTTGTCGCTGACCTTGTCGAGGAAGCCGGTGGTCGAGAGGAACTTCTGGTCGGGGCCGACCAGCAGCGCCAGGTCCTTGGTCATGTCACCGGCTTCGACGGTGTCGACCGTGACCTTCTCCAGCAGGGTCGCGAACTTGGCGAGCTCGGCATTGTTGTCGAGCTTGGCGCGATGGGCGAGACCACGGGTCCAGGCGAAGATCGAGGCGATCGAGTTGGTCGAGGTCTCCTTGCCCTTCTGGTGCTCGCGATAATGGCGGGTCACCGTGCCGTGCGCGGCCTCGGCCTCGACGGTCTTGCCGTCCGGCGTCATCAGCACCGAGGTCATCAGGCCGAGCGAGCCGAAGCCCTGCGCCACCGTGTCGGACTGCACGTCGCCATCGTAGTTCTTGCAGGCCCAGACATAGCCGCCCGACCACTTCATCGCCGACGCCACCATGTCGTCGATCAGGCGGTGCTCATAGGTGATGCCGAGCTTGTCGAATTCGGCCTTAAACTCGGCGTCGAAGATCTCCTGGAAGATGTCCTTGAAGCGCCCGTCATAGGTCTTGAGGATGGTGTTCTTGGTCGAGAGATAGACCGGGTACTTGCGCATCAGGCCGTAGTTCAGCGAGGCCCGGGCGAAATCGCGGATCGAGTCGTCGAGGTTGTACATCGCCATGGCGACGCCCGCGTCCGGAGCCTTGAAGACCTCCTTCTCGATGACGTTGCCGTCCTCGCCGACGAACTTGATCGAGAGCGTGCCCTTGCCCGGGAACTTGAAGTCGGTGGCGCGGTACTGGTCGCCATAGGCATGGCGGCCGATGACGATCGGCTGGGTCCAGCCGGGAACCAGGCGCGGCACGTTCTTGCAGATGATCGGCTCGCGGAAGATCACGCCGCCGAGGATGTTGCGGATCGTGCCGTTCGGGCTCTTCCACATCGACTTGAGGTTGAATTCCTTCACGCGCGCCTCATCCGGCGTGATGGTGGCGCACTTGACCGCGACGCCATGCTTCTTGGTCGCGTTGGCGGCGTCGATGGTGACCTGATCGTCGGTCGCGTCGCGGTTCTGGACCGAGAGATCGAAATAATCGAGCTCGAGGTCGAGATAGGGGAAGATCAGCTTGTCCTTGATGTGCTGCCAGATGATGCGGGTCATCTCGTCGCCGTCCATGTCGACGATCGGGTTGGCGACCTTGATCTTGCTCATGTGATGCGACCCCTGCTCTGGTCAGTCTGGAACGATTGCCGACAGCAGCTGAGCGCCACCACCGGCCCGCGCGCTTCCTAGCGGGTTCCGGCCGCAGGGGGAAGCCGGCCTTTTGGGCAACACATGGCGGCTCGGTCGATGGTCTCGCATGCGCCGACGCAGGTCGCCCCGCCCGCCAACGCAGTTGGCAAGCCTGCGAACCGATTTAGATTGGAGCCATGACAAGCTCCTCCTCCCCGTTCGCCCTCGTCACCGGCGGCACCCGCGGCATCGGCGCCGGCGCCGCGCTTGCCCTCGCCGAGGCCGGCTACCAGGTCCTCGCCACCGGCCTCACTGAGGACGAGGTCGCGGCGACGCCGGCGCACCCATCGATCCGCCATGCCAGGCTCGACGTCACCAGCGACGCTGAGGTAGCCGCGATCGTCGCCGGCTGCGAACGCATCGATGCGCTGGTGAACTGCGCCGGCATGATCCAACGCGGCGGCAAGGAATTCGAGATCGAGGCCTTCCGGCTCACCGTCGAGGTCAATCTCACCGGCTCGATGCGCATGTGCCTGGCGGCGAAGGAGAAGCTCGCCCAGGCCAAGGGCGCGATCGTCAACACCGCCTCGATGCTGACCTTCCATGGCTCGGCCTATGCGCCGGGCTATGCCGCTTCGAAGGGCGGCGTCGGCCAACTCACCAAGTCGCTCGCCGCCGCCTGGGCGCAGGACGGCATCCGCGTCAACGCGGTAGCGCCTGGCTGGATCGCGACCGAATTGACCAAGCCTCTCGTGGAGGATGCCGCCCGCTCCGCCCCGATCCTGTCGCGCACGCCGATGAACCGCTGGGGCGAGCCGGGCGATGTCGGCGGCGCCGTCCTGTTCCTGCTCTCGGATGCCGCCCGCTTCATCACCGGCGCGATACTGCCGGTCGACGGCGGCTATCTCGCCGTCTGAAAGACCGGGAAATATCAATGATCTGGCAGCGTTTCCTGAATCGATAGCCCAGCCAGCTGAATCAAGAACTCAACCGGAGGAAACAGCGATGAACAAGGTCAGCCCGGTCCCCGTCCAGGTCAGCACCGAGGAGCGCTGGACCCCCTATCGGCATCCACAGCCGAAGGATTCCCCGCCGGAACTGATCGTGCCGAATGTCATTCCGGAGGACGAGCGCGTCTGGGTGCCAGTCGACGACAATGTCTGGTTCCGCCCCTTATGCCTCTCGGTGACGCGCGGCTACTGGATGAACCTGCTGCGCGTGCGCCGCGCCGGCGTGCTCTCGCGCCATCGCCATCCCCAGCCGGTGCACGGCTATGTGCTGAAAGGCAAATGGCGCTACCTTGAACATGACTGGGTCGCGACGGAGGGTTCCTACGTCTACGAGGCGCCCGGCGAGACCCATACTTTGGTGGTCGATCCCGATGTCGAGGAGATGATCACCATGTTCCAGGTCAACGGCGCGATGATCTATGTCGACCCGGACGGCAAATGCCTCGGCTATGACGACGTCTTCACCCGGCTCGACAAATGCCGGGCGCATTACGCGACCAACGGACTCGGAGCGGATTACGCCGACCAGTTCATCCGTTGACCGGAAACAACGGCGATTGGACCTCAGCGGTCGATCACCGCGCCGGTCAGGCGAGGATCCCCAGCGAACGGCGCGTCGTTCCCGCTGAAGACGGCCGCTGCCGCCTTGTCGCCGGCGAGCTGCCAGCGCAGCCAGGCGGTGACATAGGGCAGGAAGGCGCCGATGCCAGCCCGGCAGCCAATGGCGAAGGACTGGCAGCCCGGCTGGCCCTGGATGTCGTTATGGTCGGCGCCGGCGACCGCAGCCTTCGCCCGCAGGCGCCCGGCCGGCACCTCGCTGAAATAGCCGTCGATCATCTCGGGCGATGACAGCGGATCCTTCTCGCCGGAGAGGAACAGGATCGACTGCTTCTCCCGCAGACCGGTCGGGATCGCAGCGCAGTGCTCCCTGTTGCACAGGCGGCGTCCAGGCAGGTCGATCAGGACGGTGGTGCCGATCCCTGAAGACGGCGCGACAGCCGCGTTGAAGGCGCCAGACGCGCCCTGCGAATGCCCGATCGCGGCGATGCGCCGGCGATCCGTCAGCGGCGCCAGCTCGCTCCGCTCCAGCAATGCGAGCGCATCGAGCAGGGTTTCACCGGTGCCGACACTGGAATCGCGCGTCGCAACCACGATCATTCCCCAGGACGCCAGATGCCGCAGCAGGAAGGCGTATTTCTCCGGCTTGGCCCAGGTGCCGTTGCCCCAGGTCACGATCGGGAAGATTTCGCCGGCACGCCTTGCACGCGGCAGATAGACCTCGACGGAATTTCCCTTGCTGTCGCAGCACAGCGGCTTCTCGATCGAACCGACTTCATACGGGCCGGCATTCCCGAAGCGTTCGGCACTCCGGCCCTGCGCCAACGCCGAACCGGAGGCGAAAACAGCCGGGAGTATCCCCAGCCACGCGATCAAGACAAAGCGGGCCGCGCGCGGGCCGATCCAGACGATATCCATAGGCTGCAACTCCGACGTGCTGGAACGCCCCGGCAAACGCGGAGATGCATGACGGCCTTTCGGCTTTTTTGAAGGCGGGTCGCGCCGGCTTCAGCGCCCGAGCTTCGCCAGCTCGACCGCGGCGCGCAATTCGATATGGGCGAGCACTTCGTCGAGGCGCGGATCATCGGTCGCCTCGCGCCTTGCCGACAGCATCGCCTTCAATCGCTCCAGTTCCGACGGAGACACGCGTCCGGCCAGCAGGGCAGCCTTGAGCCGATCCAGCCCGTCGAGCAAATCATGGCCGCGACGGGCCTGGCGCCGCTTGCGCTCCTGCCCGTCCTCCTCGGCCTGGACCGCGAGCAACCCGTCGAGCGAGCCGGCATGGCTGACGGCCGCGCCCTGCGCTGCGCCCGCGCTCTCGCGCGCCGGCAGGCGGAAACTCGATCCGCCGGTCGAGCCGCTGCGGCTGGTCGACGTCGTCGAGGAGATCGGGCTGCGCTGGTCGATGCGGATCATCACGCTCTCGCAAGGTCGGCCTGAAAAGGCGCTGCACGAACGCTGCCCGACCCACTTCCTTGTGCCGGCAACGTGGTTAACGAGCGGTAAATCGCCCGGCAGGATTTGCCGGGGCGGCAGCTTTGCGCCGGCCGCCGCGCCCTGCCCGATCAGGTCACCGATCTCTAAAAAGCTGATTAAAAAGCGTTTTTGCTTTCTCCCCACCTGGCACGTTCTTCGCAACGGATTGACGAGATCAGAGTCACCCGGTGTGCCATGTCCCGCCTCTTCCGCCTCCGCCATTTGCTGACGCCGCTCGCAGCGCTGCTGCTGGCCGGCGCCGCCATGGCGGCCGATCTCGCCCCGGCGGCCCCGCCGAGCCGCGGCGGCAACGGCGTCAGCAACCACGCTCCGACGCGCAACGGCGCGGCCGAGGCTGGCGTCTCGCGCACCGCCTTCGCCGGCAGCGGCGGCATGGGCACCGCGCTCTCGCGCATCAAGGACCTCGCCTCGGTCGAGGGCGTGCGCAGCAACCAGATCCTCGGCTACGGCATCGTCGTCGGCCTCAACGGCACCGGCGACACGCTCAACAACGCGCCCTTCACCAAGCAGTCCTTGCAGGCGATGCTGGAGCGCCTTGGCGTCAACACCCGCGGCGCCAGCATGCGCACCGCCAATGTCGCGGCGGTGATGATCACCGCCAACCTGCCGCCCTTCGCCGTCCAGGGCACGCGCCTCGACGTCACCGTCTCGGCGCTGGGCGATGCCAAGTCGCTGCAGGGCGGCACGCTGCTCGCGACCCCCCTGCTCGGCGCCGATGGCGAGGTCTATGCGGTCTCGCAAGGGCCGGTGGCGATCGCCGGCTTCTCGGCCGAGGCGGAGGCCGCCAAGATCACCCGCGGCGTCCCGACGGTCGGCCGCATCGCCAATGGCGGCCTGGTCGAGCGCGAGATCGATTTCGCCCTCAACAAGCTGAAGACGCTGCGGCTGTCGCTGCGCAATCCCGACCTCACCACCGCCCGCCGCATCGCCGCAGCGATCAACGACTTCATCGGCGGCGACTCGGCCGAGCCGACCGACCCCTCGACCGTGGTGCTGCAGATCCCGCCGCGCTTCCAGGGCAACATGATCCGCCTGCTCACCGATATCGAGCAGCTCCGGGTCGAGCCCGACCAGGGCGCCCGCGTCGTCATCGACGAGCGCTCCGGCATCATCGTGATGGGCAAGGATGTCCGCGTCTCCACCGTCGCCGTCGCCCAGGGCAACCTGACGGTGACGATCTCGGAGGAGCCGCAGGTCAGCCAGCCCAACGAATTCGGCAATGGCCGGACCGTCGTCGTGCCGCGCAGCAACGTCAAGGTCGACACCGAGGGCACCAACAAGCTCGCCCTCGTCAAGGAGAGCGTCACCCTGCGCGAGCTGGTCGACGGGCTGAACGCCCTCGGCATCGGCCCGCGCGACCTGCTCTCCATCCTGCAGGCCATCAAGGCAGCCGGCGCGCTGCAAGCCGATATCGAGGTGATGTAATGAGTGCCCTCCTCGCCGCTCCCGCCGCCAAGCTCGCCATCGGCGCCGCCACCAAGCTCGCCGGCGGCATCGCCGATGCGATCAGCTCCGCGCAGAACAGCAAGGCGAAGAAGACCGCCGATGATTTCGAGACCGTCTTCCTCGAGAACTTCACCCAGACCATGATGAGCTCGAGCGGGACCGAAGGCCCGCTCGGCGAGAACGGCACCGGCGGCGATGTCTGGCGCTCGATGCTGACGCAGGAATACGCCAAGCAGATCCAGAAGTCCGGCGGCGTCGGCCTCTCCGACCAGATCATGCGCGACCTGATCCAGGTCCAGGCTTCGGCCGGCAAGTCGGCGGGAGCCGGCAATGTTTGATCGCATGCGCGTCGTCGACGAGCGCCCGCGCGTCTCGAACGCCGTCGAGGCCGAGAGCCTGATCGAGACCGTCATGGAGACGCTGAGCGCCCTCTCCCATGTTGTCGGCGAGGAGACCGGGCTGGTCAAAGCCGGGCGCCTCAAGGACGCGATGGAGCGCGAGGCCCGCAAGGCCGAGCTTGCCGGCGTCTATATGAAGGGCGTCGAGCAGGTGAAACTCAATGCGGTCGCCCTCGCCCGCTTCGCCCCGGACAAGGTCAAGCGCCTGAAGGGCGCCCATCTCGCCTTCCAGGACCTGATCGATCTCAACCAGACCGTGCTGGCGACGGCCCGTGCGATCTCGGAATCGATCATGCGCGACCTCGCCACCGACACCAACAAGCAGAACAGGGCCCCTGGCTACGGTCCAACCGCGACGGTCGGCGCCGGAGTCTTCGCCCGGCCGAATGCCGGCCCTCTGGTGATCTCGAAGAGTCTGTAAGATCCGCTCCACTAAGAAGAGCCGTCCAGACAATTGCGGAATGCCGAGATCAGGCGCTTCTCGCAGGCCGGCAACTTCATGGTTAATCTGCGAGGAGACTCGACCTAAGCGGCGTTAACGCTGTCGAGGCGCGGGAAATGCGCAAAACGCATTGCAATTTACCAATTTCTCTAACGGCGGATTCAACTCTCTGCCGCATCTTCTCATGCTTGGAAGAAGTCCGCCCTTGCGAGAGGAGTCCAGAATGGATTTCGGCGCGACACCCAAGACGTTCGCGACCGGTGCCGTCCAGGCGACGATACGCACCGATATTTCCGTCCAGAACGGCGCGACGCCGGTCGAGCTCCCCCCGGAGAAGACCGTGCGCTCGGTTGCGGCCGGCGAGCCGGTCCAGCTCGACATCCGCGCCCGGGCCGAAGAGCGTCGCTCCGATGCGCAGCGCCAGCAGAGCACGCAGGACGAGGCGACCCAGCAGCGCCGCTTCGACGAGCAGCGCCGCCAGCAGGAATTGCGCGACGTGATCGAGCGGCGTCTCGACATCGAGCCGAAGACGCGCAGCGTCATCCTGCGCAAGACCAATCGCGACACCGGCGAAGTGGTCGAGCAGCTCCCAGACGAGACGCTGCTGAAGCTGCGCATCTGGTCGCGCGAGATCATTGAGCGCAACCGCGACGCCGAAGCGTCCCGCAGCCACGAAGTCGAGCGGCTCGCTTAAGCTCTTCAACCTCCCTCACCTTTCGACGCCGCCGGCCCCCGCCGGCGGCGTTTTTCGTTCGAACGGCGGCATCACCCGCACATGGGCGCCAGGAAAAGCGGTTTTACACTCGTTAACTAATCCAAAACGTCTCCCCGCACTGCGAGCAATTCGCCGGCTCGGATTCATCCCTCGTTACGAAATCGGCCGCATCCTCCCTCGGTCGCGGCCAGAACGGTCTCGACGCCAGAAGGCACCATACCAGGAAGGTATCGAAATATGGCCGTCTCTCTCTCTGCCGGCGTCCGGAACAACCTCTCGACGCTGCAATCGACCGCCGCCCAGTCCGCGCAGATCCAGAACCGTCTTGCCACCGGCAAGAAGGTCAACAGCGCGATCGACAGCCCGGTCAACTTCTTCACCGCCGCTTCGCTGAATGATCGCTCGAGCCAGCTCACGGGCCTGCTCGACGGCATCTCGAACGGCATCCAGACCATCCAGGCTGCCTCCAAGGGCATCGACGGCATCACCAAGCTCGTCGGTTCGCTGCAGTCGACGATCAAGCAGGCCCAGGCCGACGCGGCTCAGAACCGCCCGACCAAGGCCGGCGGGGCTCTGGCGAACGCGGCGGAAGTCACCGCCACCAGCAAGAGCCTGAAGGACATCGCCCTCGACAAGAAGATCGGCGGCGCGGATGCCACTGCCGACGCTGCCACTGCCACCTCGGCCGGTGACATCGGCATCGACACGACGACCAACAACACGGCTGCCGTCTTCCTGAAGTCGGGCTCCACGACCTACACTGCGAGCTTCGACGCCACCACCACGACGGTTCGCGATCTCGTCAACGAGATCAACAAGTCGGGCGTTGCCACCGCCTTCGTCGACGAGAAGGGCCAGCTCAACATCAAGGGCACCGGCTCGGAAGAAGTCCAGTTCGGCTTCGGCGTCGGCACTGACGCCACCACCTCGCAGGCCGCCGCCGCCGGCGTCGGCAACAGCAACGCCAAGATCAACTTCCTGGCGACGGACAACGTGGCGGGCACCGGCATCAAGGGCCAGTCCATCACGTCCGCCACGCGCTCGAACCTGATCGACCAGTACAACGACCTGCGCAACAAGATCGACGATCTCGCCAAGGATGCCGGCTTCAACGGCATCAACCTGCTCGGCGGTGACCGTCTGTCGGTCGTCTTCAACGAGAAGACCGGCAAGAACCAGACCAAGCTCGACGTCCAGGGCACCCAGCTGAACTCCGACAACCTCGGCATCGTCCAGGCTGGCAACACCCAGGTGGCGGGCAGCACCAACTTCCAGAACGACTCCGATCTGGAAGCCGCCACCAAGTCGCTGACCGGCGCCTTGACCTCGCTGAAGTCGCTCTCCTCGACCTTCGGCGCGAGCCTCTCGGTCGTCCAGACCCGCCAGGACTTCACCAAGGATATGGCGAACGTCCTGACCTCTGGCGCCGACAACCTCGTCAACGCCGACCTCAACCAGGAAGCCGCCTCCCTGCTCGCGCTGCAGACCCGTCAGCAGCTCTCGCAGCAGGCGCTCTCCCTCGCCAACCAGGCCGACCAGGGCGTCCTGCGTCTCCTCGGCTGATCTTCGGTCCGCAGAAGCGGATCACCCCGCAGAACGCGGGACGAAGCAAAAGAGCGGCGGAGCCAATGGCTCCGCCGCTTTTCGTTTGCGGAGAGTCCGGCTCAGGACCGCGCGCCGTTCTGCATCCATTAACCATGGCGGGACGTCGCCTGATTTTCCGAGCAATTCGCCGCCTCGGATTTACCGCTCGTTACGAGATCGGACGCATGGTCTCTCGGTCGCGGCCAGAATGGTCGTGATGCCAGAAGGCACCATACCAGGAAGGTATCAAATCATGGCCGTTTCGCTCTCTGCCGGCGTCCGCAACAATCTCTCGACGCTGCAGTCGACCGCCGCCCAGTCCGCGCAGATCCAGAACCGTCTTGCCACCGGCAAGAAGGTCAACAGCGCGATCGACAGCCCGGTCAACTTCTTCACCGCCGCTTCGCTGAATGATCGCTCGGGCCAGCTCACCGGCCTGCTCGACGGCATCTCGAACGGCATCCAGACCATCCAGGCTGCCTCCAAGGGCATCGACGGCATCACCAAGCTCGTCAGCTCGCTGCAGTCGACGGTGAAGCAGGCCCAGGCCGACGCGGCTCAGAACCGCCCGACCAAGGCCGGCACGGCGCGCGCCACCCAGACCGAAGTCGCCGCCACCAGCAAGAGCCTGAAGGACATCGCTCTCGACAAGAAGCTGGTCGGTGCGGACGCGGTTGCGGACGCTGCGACCGCGACAAGCTCGGGCGACCTCGGCATCATCGACACAAACACCTTCATCGGCATTTCGCTGACGGCGGGCTCCACCACTTATGAGGCGTCGTTCTCCTCGGCGAACGCCACGGTCCGTGATCTCGTCAACGAGATCAACAAGTCGGGCATCGCCACCGCCTTCGTCGACGAGAAGGGCCAGCTCAACGTCAAGGGCACCGGCTCCGAGGATCTCGAATTCGGTGTCGGCGTCGGCACGACCGGTGCTGCCACCGGCGTGGGCAGCGCCATCGTCGACGCTCAGGGCGGTAATGCCAACGCCGCTGTCGGCTTCGTTGCCGGCGACGCCGTCGCAGCGACCGCGATCAAGGGCCCGACCGTCACCTCGGCGGTGCGCTCGAACCTGATCGACCAGTACAACGATCTGCGCAACAAGATCGACGATCTCGCCAAGGATGCCGGCTTCAACGGCATCAACCTGCTCGGCGGTGACCGTCTGTCGGTCGTCTTCAACGAGAAGACCGGCAAGAACCAGACCAAGCTCGACGTTCAGGGCACCCAGCTGACCTCCGACAACCTCGGTCTCGTCAAGGCTGGTAACACCCAGCTCGCCGGCTCCGTCAACTTCCAGAACGACTCGGATCTGGAAGCCGCCACCAAGTCTCTGACCGGCGCGCTGACCTCGCTGAAGTCGCTCTCGTCGACCTTCGGCGCCAACCTCTCGGTCGTCCAGACCCGCCAGGACTTCACCAAGGATATGGCGAACGTCCTGACCACCGGCGCCGACAGCCTCGTCAACGCCGACCTCAACCAGGAAGCCGCCTCCCTGCTCGCGCTGCAGACCCGTCAGCAGCTCTCGCAGCAGGCGCTCTCCCTCGCCAACCAGGCCGACCAGGGCGTCCTGCGTCTCCTCGGCTGATCTTCGGTCCGCAGAAGCGGATCACCCCGCAGAACGCGGGACGAAGCAAAAGAGCGGCGGAGCCAATGGCTCCGCCGCTTTTCGTTTGCGCCTGTTAACGCCATTAACCGAATATTAGCCTTAACAAAGGATTGTCGGTCCCGAGCAAGCTGGCTGAGCGCCGAAGTGCGCTGTCTGAGGGACCTGAAATGGCCAACACCATCCTGTCGAACGGCGTCCGCAACAACCTGCTGACCCTTCAGCAGACCACGGCTCAGCAGGGCGTGATCCAGAACCGCCTGGCGACCGGCCGCAAGGTCAACTCCGCGATCGACAACCCGGTCAACTACTTCACATCCGTTTCGCTGAACGATCGTTCGAGCCAGCTCACCGGCCTGCTCGACGGCATCTCGAACGGCATCCAGACCATTCAGGCCGCCTCCAAGGGCATCGACGGCATCACCAAGCTGGTTCAGTCGCTGCAGTCCACGGTGAAACAGGCTCAGGCCGACGCGGCCCAGAACCGCCCGACCAAGGCCGGCGGCGCCCTCGCCACCCAGGCGGAAGCGGCCGTCACCAGCAAGAGCCTGAAGGACATCGCTCTCGACAAGAAGCTGACCGATGGCACCACCGGTACGGCCGGCGCGGCCGACCCCGCGACGGCAACGAGCTCCGGCGACCTCGGCATCGTCAGCACGAATACCTATATCGGCATCTCGATCACCGCCGGCTCGAACACCTACACGGCAGCGTTCTCCTCGGCGAATGCGACGATGCGCGACCTCGTCAACGAGATCAACAAGTCGGGCATCGCCACCGCCTTCGTCGACGAGAAGGGCCAGCTCAACGTCAAGGGCAGCGGCTCGGATGACCTGCAATTCGGCATCGGCTCTGGCACCACCAACGCTCCCGCCGGCGCGGGCAGCGCCATCGCCGACGCGGCTGCCGGTGGTGCAAACGCGGCTGTCGGCTTCGTTGCCGGCGACGCCGTCGCGGCGACCGCCATCAAGGGACAGAGCATCACCTCGGCGGTGCGTTCGAACCTGATCGATCAGTTCAACGACCTGCGAAACAAGATCGACGATCTCGCCAAGGACTCGAGCTACAACGGCATCAACCTGCTCTCGGGTGACCGTCTCTCGATCGTCTTCAACGAGAAGACCGGCCGCAACCAGACCAAGCTCGACATCCAGGGCTCGAACATCACGGCCGACAATCTCGGCATCCCGCGCGCCATCAACACGCAGCTCGCCGGCTTCATCAACTTCCAGAACGACGCCGACCTGGACAAGGCGACCGCCGCACTGACCAGCTCGCTGACCTCGCTGAAGTCGCTGGCCTCGACCCTCGGCTCGAACCTCTCGGTCGCCCAGGCCCGGCAGGACTTCACCAAGGAGCTCGCCAACGTGCTGACCACCGGCGCGGGCAATCTCGTCCTGGCCGATCCGAACGAGGAAGGCGCCAGCCTGCTCGCGCTCAACACGCGCCAGCAGCTCTCGCAGACCGCCCTCTCGCTCGCCAACCAGGCCGACCAGGGCGTGCTGCGCCTGTTCGGCTGAGCCACCTCCCCTCGTAGATCGTCGCGCGTCCGAACGGACGCGGTTACGATGATCGACCACATTGTTGCTGCATCGGATTCTTCCGGAAAGTGGAATCCACATTTCGGTCCGATGCCTAGCCAGAAGGCGGGACAGACATGGCCCTCAAGGTCGAGCTCAAGCCGAACGAGCGCATCATCATCGGCTCGGTCGTCATCCGCAACGACGAGCAGCGCACGCGCTTCTTCATCGAGGGCGAGGCGCCGATCCTGCGCGAGAAGGACATCCTCACCGCGGCCAGCGCCGACACGCCGGCCAAGAAGATCTACCTCGCCATCCAGCTGATGTATCTCGCCGGCGACCCGACGGCGGAGCACGAAGTCTACTTCCAGCTCGTGCGCGATTTCATGCAGGCGGCTCCGAGCGCTCTGCCGCATATGTCCGAAATCAATAACTGCATCTTAAGCGGTGAGCTCTACAAAGCTCTCAAGGCTGCCAAGAAGCTGATCTCTTACGAGGCGGAACTGCTCGAGCATGCAAAGCGGGTTTAATGCCTACGCCGCGGCGTCGAAGACGGCACAGAACGTCCAGTCACCGCGCGAACTCGAAGCTGGCCTGTTGCTCAAGGCGGGTGCCCGCCTCCAGGTGATCGTCGACGACTGGGCCAACCGCTCAGGCGAGATCGACGCCGCCCTCACCTATAATCGCAAGCTCTGGACCCTGCTGGTCTCGGCGGTGATCGCCGAGGACAATCCGCTGCCGGTCGAGATCAAGCGCAACATCCTCGGCCTGGCCAATTTCATCTTCAACCGGACCTTCCAGATCGCCGCGGCGCCGGAGCCGGCCGCGATCGGCATCCTCGTCAACATCAACCGCGACATCGCCGCCGGCCTGCGCGGGCGCTGATCGCGCCCCACACAGCACTTCGGACATAACGAAACGGCCCGGATCGCTCCGGGCCGTTTCCTTTTGTGGCCGCTAAAGCAGCGATCTCAGAGATAGTTCGTCAGGCGCAGCTGCGACAGCATCGAGGTGGTCTGGTAGCTCGCCTGCAAGGTGGTCTGCAGCGCCAGGATCTGCATCGCCACCTCCTCTTTGGTGATGTCCTCGACCCCCGACAGCGTCGTGCTCAGATAGTCCTTGGTCGCGGTATGCCGTTCCTTGGCCTGCGCCATCGCGGTCTGGGCGGAGCCGAGCTCGACGATGATCTCCGATGGGTTCTGCGTCCCGGTCGGGAAGCCGATGGTGCTGCGCACGCGCTCGGTCATCGCACCGTAGGCCAGCTTCGAATTCGGATCGCTCGCCGGGAAGGTCTCCGCCGCCATGATCGCGAACTGCGCCAGGCCGGTGCGGAAGGCCTCCTCATTGGCACGGGCGCCGGCCGCCACTTGCTGGCCCTGGTCGACCTGGACATTCGCCGTCGCCCTGGCCGAGCCGGGAGCATCGTCGCCCTGATACCAGATCACGGTGTTGGCTGAGGTGCCCGGCGCAGGCGCGGCCGTCGCGGTATCGAAAGGCGGGCCGGGCACGCGCAGCGGCGGATTGCTTGGGCTGCCGGCGAAGAAATCCTTGGCCGCGACCTGGGCCGACGACGCCGACAGCGAGGTCTTCGCCTCGCGCGACAGCGCCGCGCCGATCGCGCTCCGCAGGTTCGCGGCCGTGGCATTGGCGTCCACACCGATGACGAAGCCGTCGGCCGGATCCCCCGTCGTGCCCGCCGCGCGCGCCGTCAGGGTGATTTCCTCCGTGGTCCCGTCGGGCAGCTTCAGCGCGAACTTCAGCGTATCCCCCGGCTGGGGCTGCGTCGCGACATTGACGGCGATGTCAGCCGGCGGCCCGGCGTTGTAGGCCGTGGTCATCGCAGCCGTGCTGCTGGAGGCGCCGGTCAGCTTGAAGCCATAGGGCAGCCCGGCCGCCTCCTCGGCAATCGTCGCGGTCGTGCCGGCGCCGCCGGTGACGAGCCGGCCCATGCCGCCGGCGCCGATATCGGCCTGCTTGCGCTCGGAGATCATCTGCTTCAAGCCGGCATGAGTGGCATCGCCGTCCATGATCAGCGAATAGTCCACCACCGGCTCGACATCGGAGGTGCGGCCCGAGAACAGATAGCGCCCGTTGACCTGCGAGTTCAGCAGGTCAAGCGTCTGCTTGAACTTCTCCTCGGCCAGGACCTGCGGCGAGGTGCGGCCGGTCGAGGTCTCGACATAGCTGTCCGGCCGCGCATCGGCCCGCGTCTCGCCCGCAAGCTTGGTGAAGTTCTCGACCGCCTTAGTCATCAGCTTGAGATTGACGTCGGAGCGCTGGATGTTGGTCAGATAGCCGTCCAGCGTCGAGAGCTTGTTGTTGAGATCGAGGCTGGTGCCGCGATCCATGCCGAGGCCGGCAAAGGTTTCCGACTTCTTCTGCGTCGCGAGCTGCCGCTGCAGATCGTCGAGCTGTCCGCGCATCGAGACGAACTGGTTGGGATTGGCGAGGCGATAGGCGCCGGTACCGGTCGGGGTGATGGTCATCGACTATCTCCTCACAGTCTCATCAGCACGTCGAGCAACTCCTTGACGGTGGAGATGACGCGTGCGTTGGCGGCGTAGGCGCTCTGGAGTTCGATCAGCGTCGACATTTCCTGGTCGACATTGACCTTGGTGTCTTCGGTGAAGCGGCTCTGGACCGAGGCGAAGGCGACCTGCTGGCCTTCGTCGAGGCGCTTGGCCTGCTCGCTCGCCTGGCCCTGGCCGGCGACGACGCGCTGGACCAGGCTGGAGACCGTGCCGGTCGAGGTTGCGGCCGAGCCGTCGAAGCCGGTCGCGTTGGTGAAGCTGCGCTGGCTCGAGGTCAGCCGGTCATAGAGGAACTTCGGCCGCGTCGCATCGCCCTGCGGCGTCGCCGGGCTGGTGTTGTAGATGACGAGCCGCGAACGGTCGGCGACCAGGTCCGGATTGACGGCGATGCGCGAGGCGAAGCCGACCGATTGCGCCCCGCCGTCATAGGAGCCGGTATAGGCGGTGTTGTTGCGCCCGGCATCGACGAAGAACGGCATCTCGGCCGTGCCGCCGGTCAGCGAGGTCTGGGTCGGACGCGCGGTCAGGCCGGCGACATCGCGCGTCGCGCTGCCGACGACGCGCAGCGTCGAACCGGTATTGGACACGGTGAAGCCGGCGCCGACGGCCGCCTGGATCTGCGTCGCGACCGAGGCCGGGCCGCCGGAGAAGTCGATGCCGATGACGCGGTTGTTGGCGTCGCCCTGGGCCGAGGCCGGCAGGGGCAGCGACGCCGCCGAATCGACGCGCACGAAGGTGAAGCGCTGCGTCTGTCCACTGGGTGGGATCTTGTAGTCGAGCGTTACCGAATTGCCGGCCGCCAGCCCGCTGAGATCGACGTCGAAGCCGTTGAAGCCGCCGGCCGTGACAGCGGTGCCGGCGACCTCGCGGTCGGAGAGCGCGCTGGAGAGCTGGGCGGCGATCTCGTCGAGCTGCGCCTGCGCCTGCACCAGCGTCTTGTCGCGCAACTCGACCAGCGCGCCGATCTCGCCGGAGCGGAAGGTGTTGTTGGCGATCGCGTCGAAGCTGTTGCCCGAGAGGTCCCGGGCGATGATCGTGCCGACGGTCCGCTTGGTCGGATCGCTGCTCCATTGCGACTGCGGGCCGATATTGGCGCGCGCATCGAACTCGAACTTGACCGTCGGGCGGCCGTCGAAGAGCTGCGTGCCGGAGGCGGTGCTGATGCTGAGCGAGCCGTTCGGCCGCTCGTCGGTGCGGATCTCGACATATTGCGACAGCTCGGAGACGATCCGGTCGCGCTGGTCGCGCAGATCCGCGGTGGCGGAGGTCTGCTGGGCGTTGACGATGCGCGCATTGACGTTGGTCAGCTGGTCGAGCAGCTCGTTTACGCGGCCGACCGCCGAGCCGATACCGGACTCGGCGTTGGCGCGCTGCTGCTGGACGCCGTCCGACAGGCCGCGCAGCCGGTTGGCGAGCTGGCTCGCCGCGTCGAGCACCGCCGTGCGGTTGGTGTAGGAGGACGGATCGTTCTGCAGCGCCTGCAGCGAGCTGGTGAAGGTGCTGTACATCGAGTCCAGCGCCGTCTTGCTGCCGGGGGCGCCGTAGAGCTGGTCGAGATTGGCGAAGACCTGGGCGCGGGTCGAGGTATAGGCCGCGCCCGAGCTCTCCTGCAGCAGCTGGTGCTGGACGATGCGGTCGAGCAGCCGCTGGACGTTGGGATTGCTGACCCCGACGGTACCGCCGCTGATCGAATCGACGCTCGAGACATTGCGCCGGACATAGCCGGGCGTGCCGGCATTGGCGACGTTCTGCGAGACGACGCCGATGCCGATCTGGGCGCTGTTCAGCCCGGAAATGGCGGTGCCGAGCGAAGTGCTGAGACCCATCGTCAACTCCTGTCGTACTGGTCCGGTCGGTTTCGGCCCGGCCCTTCTGGGCCGTCAGGCCGGGCTGCGCTCAGCCGTTCAGCGGATGATGTTGAAGACGTCGCGCAGCATCTCCTGCGCGGTCGAGATCACCTTGGTGTTGGCCGAATAGGCCTGCTGGGTGACGATCATCTTCGAGAACTCGTCGGCGATGTCGGTGTTGGACTGCTCGACATTGCCACCGATCAGCGCCGAGGTGCCGAGGCCGACGATCGGCGCGCCCGACTCGATCGTCTCCTCGAAGGCGCCGCCGTCGAGGCGCTTCAGCGCGTTGCCGGCGTTGAAGCGCGCGACCGCGATCTGCGCCAGCGCCACGACCTGGCCGTTGCTGAAGGTGCCGATCACCTGGCCCTCGTTCGAGATCGAGACCCGGTCGAGCGTGCCGGCGGTGTAGCCGTTCTGGCGGATGCTGCGGGCGTCGATCTGGCCGCTGGTGTCGCCGTTTTGCGTCAGGCTGGTGCCATTGGTGACGATGCTGATGGGAGCGCTGGCAGGCGAAATGGCGGTGCCGCCGATCGTCATGGGCGGGATGGTGATGTTGCCGCTCGCGGGGTTCGTCATCTTGCCGGTGCTGTCGAACGTGATGTCGGTGTTGACGTTGCGATAGGCAACGGTCGCGCCGGTCGCTCCGGTGTTCTCCGCGATGAACAGGTTCCAGGTGTCGGCGACAGCCGGCGGACCCGCCGCCGCGTTCGAGACCTTGGCCCAGCGCAGTTCGACGCTCGTCGCCTTGCCGAGCGAATCGTAGACCGTGACCTGGCCGCCGGGGATCGAGCGGTTGAGGAAGGTGGTCAGGTCGCTGCCGACCACGGTACCGCTGCCGCCCGATGCGGTCGTGCCCGGGTTCGTGCCGAAGCCCGTGCCGGCATTGAGCAGTTCGGAGCCCAGCGTCGAGGTGTTGGCCGCATTGGTCTTCGGATAGGCCGGGATGTTGGCGCTGTATTCGATCTGGGTCGTCGCCTTGGCCGGGAACTGGTCCTTGGTGATGCGCAGCACGTCGGGCTGGCTGCCGATCACCTGGCCGGTGACGGGATCGATCTTCTGGCCCTTCAGATAGTAGCCGGCGCCGTTGACGAGGTAGCCGTCGGCGTCGAAGTCGAAATCGCCGCGGCGGGTGTAGAGATTGGCGTTGGCGAACTGCGTCGAGGCGCCGACGCCGCTCTGGCGCTGGTCGACCACGAAGAAACCGTCGCCGTTGATCGCCGCATTGGTGTCGATGCGGGTGGCGTTGAGGTCGCCCTGGATCGTATTGGTAGCCCGACTATAGGAGGCGACGGAGCCGGCGATCTGGCGGTTCAGCGCTGAATCCGGCACGAGGTCGGAGAAGCTGGTATCGACCCGCTTGAAGCCGGCGGTGCGCGAGTTCGCGATGTTGCCGGAGATATTCTCGAGGGCATAGGACTGGGCCTGCATGCCCGTCACGGCCGTCGTCAGAGCACTGAAAACACCCATCGCAACCTCACCTGGTCGTCAGACCTGGACAGCGCCCCCCATGGGCGGCATGTCGAACCGAGGCTGGTTTTGCACGGCGTGTGCCAGCGCCGTGCCTGAGATATTTCAAGGGCTTGGATGGTTTTCGAAAGGTTTCTCGACGATTCCGACCGGGCAGTTTCGTCCAGCACCGGCAAATTCTGCCGGGCGCCACCGTCTTTCCGGGGCAGCCCGCGGGGCTGAGCCCGGAACCCATGAACACCACGCCCTTCGAGAAAGGCTCACACAGCGGCGCTCATTCCGGCAGTGCTTGCGGATATGGATTCCGGGCTCGACGCTGCGCGCCGCTCCGGAATGACGAAGGAGGTTCACTCGCCCTTGCCGCCCCAGCCGGAAAGATCGCCCGCGACATCGGACAGGCCGGGCGGCGTCTCCTCGACGAAGGGCAGCGGCCGGCAGACAGCGATGGCGGCGAGCCCGATCCGGGCGGTGAGCAAGCCGTTGAGTACGCCCTCGCCGAGCTTGGCCGACAGCCTTGCCGCCAGTCCCTGGCCGAGCACCTGCTGGATCACCGCATCGCCAGCCGCCATGCCGCCGGTGACGACGAGATGGCCGAGCACCTGCCGCGCCAGCCTGAACAGGCCGAGCGCTCCCGGACGCCCGGCATAGATCGTCGCGATCGCCCGCAGCAGCCTTGCGCAGGCGACGAGCACGAAGACGACGTCGACCAGCGCCCGCGGGCTCACCGCGGTGACCAGCGAGACCCGCCTTGCCGCCTGCGCCACCTGCGCTTGCGCGAGCGCATCGAGCGGCGCGAGCAGGCTGCGCTCGGCGACGGTGAGCAGGTCGCGCGCGGCAAGCAGTTGAGGCGTGTGGGCGGTGAGTTCCGCCCTGCCCTTCGCGGTCTCGGGCCGGCCGGCATAGAGCTTGTCGAGATCGCCAGCGATGCTGCGCGCCTTGGCCAGATCGCTCTCGGCGAGCGCTGCGACGGCGCGCTCGCGCAGGGCCTCGACCCGCCGCTCGCGCAGGATGTCGCGCAGCACCCGCAGCAGCATGACGAGAAGCGCCAGTGCGGCGACGCCGGCGCAGACCAGCGCCGCAATGCCGACGGCCGGATTGAGGGCGAGCAGCCAGCGGATCGTCTGCTCGGCCCAAACCGTGACGGAGAGCGCCAGCAGGCCGGACAGTGCCGCAACGAACAGGCTGCCCCAGCTGAAGCGGCGACGGCTCGGCTGTGGTGTCGCAACGGCGTCGGGTTCGATCGGCTCGACCTCAGGCACGACGGCGACATCGCCGCGGCCGCCGAAGACGGTGTCGTCGGAAGAGCCATCCTGTGGATCGAGGCGGATGGCGCGCGGCGCCTTGCTCATGCTCAGCCCTCCTTCACGCCAGCCTGTCGCCGATCAGGAACTCCAACGCCCGGTCGAGGCGGATCTGCGGCGGCGGTGCGAGACGCCCGCCTGCATCCGGCTTGACCAGAGGCGGCCGGAAGCGCGGCGCTCGGACATGCCAACGCGGCGCGTCGGGGTCGAAGATCGCCTCTGGCCGCTCCGGCAGGTCGCCCGGGAAGATCGCCGCCTCCGTCTGCCCGTCGAAGACCTCACCATCGACGACCTCGCCCACCTCGGGCACGCCAGCGATGGCGGGCAGCTCCTCGCGCCCCTCGCGGATACGGACTTCGCGCGTGGCGCGGATCGCGGCGAAGGCCATCGCCTCGACCTTGGCCCCCGCTCCTTGCGCCCGTGCCGCAGCCCTGGCGACGAGATGCGACATCACCCCGGCGAGCCGATCATGACTGGTGTGGTGGAGATGATCGGCCTTGGTCGCGGCGAACAGCACCTTCTCGATCCGCGGCGCGAACAGGCTCGACAGCAGGCTGTTGCGCCCGACGGCGAAGGCCGAGAGTGCCTGGCCGAGCGCGGTTTCGAGATCGGCGAGCGCCGCCGGCCCAGCATCGAGCGCCGCCAGCGCATCGACCAGCACGATCTGCCGATCCAGCCGGGCGAAATGCTCGCGGAAAAAGGGACCGACCACGACGCGCTTATAGGCTTCGAAACGCTCGGCCATCAGCCCGGCGAGCGTGCCCGCCTGCGGCTGCGCGCCCGGCGCCAGGTCGAGCGGTGCGAAGGTCAGGGCCGGCGAGCCCTCGAGATCGCCGGGCATCAGGAAGCGCCCCGGCGGCGTCACCGCCACTGCCTCCGGATCGGCGCGCAGGGCGGCGAGATAGGCCTTGAACACGTCGCTGGCCGCCTCGGCCACCAGCTCGTCCGCCGGTCCTGCCGGATCGCGCTGTTTGAGGTCGTCGAGCCAGGGCGAAGCGAGGGCGAGCCGATGTGCCTTGCGCGCATCGGCGACGGCCTGCGCCGACCAGGTCGCATAATCCTGCCCGATCAAGGCTAGGTCGAGCAGCCACTCGCCGGGATAATCGACGATGTCGAGCGTCAGCGTCGCGGGCCCCTTGAACCAGCCCTCGGCGCGCTCGTAGTCGATCTCGATCCGAAGCTCCGAGATGCGGCGGGTCGACTCCGGCCAGCGCCGGTCCGGACCGGAGAGCGCAGCGCGATGCGCCTCATAGGGAAAGCGCGGAATCTCGGGATCCGGCTGCGGCACGAGCCGGACCCGCGCGATCCGCCCCTCGGCCGAAGCCTTCAGCACCGGTAGCCTGGCGCCTTCGACCAGGTTCTGGATCAGCGCTGTGGTGAAGACGGTTTTTCCTGAGCGCGACAGGCCGGTGACGCCGATGCGCAGGCGCGGCCGCGCCAGCCCGAGCAGGCTGTCGCCGAAGGCGAGCGCGGCATTGCGCGCCTCGTCGAGATAGGATCCGGACGCCATCAGGCGATCCGCATCATTCGTCCGGCCCCTCGCCGAGCGAGGCCGGGGTGACGAAGCGGTCGAGCCGGCCGCCCGGCGCCGCGAGATCGCGCCAGTCCTCGATCGAAAAATCGATCACGGCGAGGCCGCAGGTCGGGTATTTCTGCGCCATCCTTGCCGCCGCATAGCGATCGCCATGGCCGGCGAGCTTGGCGGCAAGCTCCTCGAAGCCGGGATTGTGGCCGATCATCAGGAGCGTGCGAACGCCCGGGTCCGTCTCCTGCACCACCTTGAGCAGGCGTTCCCGGCTGGCCTCGTAGATGCGCGGCTCGAATTGCGTCGGCGGCTTCTCCGGCAGCATCGGCTTGACCAGCTCCCAGGTCTCGACCGTGCGCTTGGCCGGCGAGATCAGGACGAGGTCCGGCAGCAGCAGCTCCTCGGCGAGATAGCGGCCCATGACCGGGGCGGCTTCGCGCCCGCGCGTGGCGAGCGGCCGGTCGCGATCGGCGGTGTTGGCGGGCCAGGCCGATTTGGCGTGGCGCAGAAGCATGAGGCGGCGCATGGCCGCCATCTAACCATGGCTGGCGGGATTTGCGAGTGGCTTGGGCGCGGAAGCCCGCATGGCGGCGAGCAGCATCTCCATGAGACGGCCCGAATACAGCCCGATCAGCCGCTCGCGCCCGCCCGGCTGCATCTCCAGCGGCGCGAGCTGGCCATCGATCAGCATGGTCGAGAAGCCGTGGGTGATCGACCAGACGAACAGGATCTCGGCGAGATCGGCATCGCCACCATAGCTCGACGGCAGCCGCGTCAGCACATCCGCGTCGACTTCGCGCCCAAGGGCCAGCTTGGTCTCGCGAACCAGGATACCGAAGGCGCGGATACCGGCACGGCGCAGATCCTCGTCGCCATTCTTCAGGCCGAGCCGCCCGAAGACGACGCGGAAACGGCCAGGCCGGCTCAACGCAACCGCAAGATAGGCCTCGCAAATCGCGGCGAGCCGATCACCGCCGCTCGCCTTGGCCTTCGCGACGGCGGCCTCCATGCTCTCGGAGAGATCGTCGAAGCCGAGCGTGGCGATCGCGGTCAGGAGGCCGACGAGATTGCCGAAATGATGCGCCGGCGCCGCCGGAGAGACCCCGGCCCGGCGGGCGCATTCGCGTAGGGTGAAGCCGCCGACGCCCTTCTCCGCCAGCACGGCCTCGGCCGCGTCGATCATCGCCTGGCGCAAATCACCATGATGATAGCCGCCGCGCTTGCCGACCTTGGTATCCATCGCACGCCCTGCCCGCACCCCGCCATCAAACTTGACGCCGTTAAGATAACGCAATAGGACAGGCTCGCAACTGAACAGCGTCAAGATTGGAGTGCGTGATGCCTCTCAGCTTGGATGACGCCTTCGCCCGGGCCGGCCAGCTCGCCATGATCGGCTGGGCCGCCTTGATCCTGCTGCCGCGCTGGCGCGGCATCTCGGCAGCGCTTGCCGGCTGGATCATCCCGGCCCTGCTCTCGCTCGGCTATGCCGTGCTGATCGCCGTCCATTGGCGCGACGCCAAGGGCGGCTTCGCCTCGCTCGATTCGGTCGCCGCCCTGTTCGCCTCGAAGCCGCTCCTGCTCGCCGGCTGGGTGCACTACCTCGCCTTCGACCTTTTCCTCGGCAACTGGATCCTGCGACGCTCGCAAGCGGAAGGCATCCCGCATTGGCTGATGCTGCCGGTGCTGCCGATGGTCTTCCTGTTCGGTCCGTTCGGCTTCCTGACCTATCTCTTGCTGGAAGCCTGCTTCCGCCTGGCGCGCGAGGATCGCATCGCGCGTCTGCAGGCCCGGCTCCCCGCCTGGCTGCCCGATCTCGAGCTGGAGCCGCGCCTCACCGCGGCGGCCTTCGCCATGCTCGCTCTGGCAGTGCCGACCGTGTTCGCCTGGCTGATCGACACCAGGCAGTTCCACGGCGTCGACACCTGGATCAAGCCGCTGAAATTCGAGCTCTCGGTCGCCGTCTACCTGTTCACCCTGGCGCTGTTCCTGCCGCTCGCGAGCGAGCGTTTCCGCGCCTCCTGGCTCGGGCGCTACATGGTCTGGCCGGTGATCGTGCCGATCGTGCTGGAAGTGCTCTACATCGCCTGGCGCGCCTCGCGGGTGGAAGCCTCGCACTACAACAGCGACAACTGGGTCGGCATTGCGCTCTACAGCCTGATGGGCGTCGGTGCGGTGATGTTCACCGTGGCGCCCGGCTTCCTCGCCTACGGCCTCGCGCGTCGCGATGTTGCCCCGATGCCGCAGGTCGTGCGCTGGTCTCTGGTCACCGGCCTCGCCCTCACCTGCATCTTTGGTCTCGCCAGCGGCGCGATCCTCAGCTCCAGCGCCAGCGGGCACTATGTCGGCGTCGTGCCCGACGCGCACCGGACCCTCCCCTTCTTCGGTTGGTCGCTGACGATCGGCGATCTGCGCATCGCACATTTCCTCGGCCTGCACGCCTTGCAGATCATCCCGGCGATCGGCGTGGCTCTCTGGCTGGCGACACGACAGAGCAAGGCCGGGCTCGTCGCGCTCGGGACCGTCTCCGCCGTCTATGCCGCGATCACCGCGACGGCGCTCGTCGCGGCGCTGCAGGCGCGCCCGCTGCTCGGGCTCGGCTGACAAGCGCTACGCATCATCGCCCTCGGAGCCGGGGGCAAGATCATCGGGGCCGGGCTCGTAGCGCAGCAAATCCCCCGGCTGGCAATCGAGGACGGCGCAGATCCGCGTCAGCGTGTCGAAGCGCATGCCGCGGACCTTGCCGGATTTCAGCTGCGAGACCTGCTGCTCGGTCAGCCCGATGCGCTGGGCCAGTTCCTTCGAGCGCATCTTGCGACGCGCCAGCATGACATCGAGTTCGACGATGATCGGCATCGCGCTGCCTTATACGAACTGGGCGTTTTCGTCGGCGATTTCCGTGGCTGCCGTGAAGACGTGCCCCAGCGCCAGAAAGCCGAGCAGAAACAGCAGGGTTAACAGATCCTGCGGATTGAGGGCGATGCCGACCAGACGATGCCCGGCCGGAAGATGCGCGGAGACGATCATCGACAGCAACGGCCGCACGAGGATATCGGCCCCCTGCGCGCAAAGACCGAACAGGGCGATCCGGCGCAGCCAGAGCGCCGCCTCGCGTGTGAAGATGCTGCCTGCGAGATAGCCGGTGAACAGCCGCCAGACGCTGTAGCAGGTGATCGCCGTCAGCGACCAGATGACGAGGCTGAGCCCCAGCCCGGCGAGGCGCTGCCAGTTCCGCATGCCGGCAAGGTCCGCTTTCAGCCAGGCGCCATAGACGCCCACGGCACGCCCCTCCTCACCCCAGACCTGCAGGACGACGACCAGGATCCAGGCGGCATAGGCCAAGGCGGCCCAGCGCGTGAGATGGCAGAGCCAGCCGATCCGGCGGCGAAGGCGCGTCTGGGGCGTGTCGGCCGCGATCGCACTCATGGCAATGAGCTCCAAGGTTGATGAAATTGGAAACGTCACGCGCCTCGCTTTGCCGCGCCGCAGGACAGTGGTCGTCGCGGCGAACTCTCCAGGCAAGCCGATCGCGATGACCGGCTGGCGCCTATACAAACCCCTGATTCTCGTCCGCGAGCCGGACCGTCTCCCGCAGGACGAGGCCGAAGGCGATCAGCGTCGCTCCGGCTGCGAGCGCAGCGAATGTGCCAGGGTCGAGCATGACTGCGATGTGTCTTTGACCCTCGGGATTATCGAAAGTCAGCGCAATGCTCTGCGCCGTGCGCATGATCGGCGTCGTCGCGCCGAACCCGGCCAGAAGCCAGCCGACGCGCAGCAATCCGACTGCGTTCTCCTCGACCAGAACCCTGCCCTCGCCGAAGGCGCTGAACAGACGCCCCAGCCGCAGCATGGCCAGCACGAAGAGCCCGGCCGGGATCCAGCCCAGCGCGAATGCCGCCCAGTAGCCCCTGGTCGACAGGGCGAGAGGAGCATTCCCAAGTCCGATCGTGCTCTGGGCATGACGGGCAAGCGCGTCCGCATCGGTCCATAGCCAGACGAGGCCGAAGAGCATGAGCAGTCCCGCGGCATAGCTGAAGGCGCGGGCCCATCGGCTGACGCGGCGCAGGCGGCTGGTCGCCTCCTCCGAAAACGCGGTCACGACAGGAGAGGAGGACATCGGCATAATCATTCCCTCGGTTGACAAAATTAAACTAATAGATGAATTTCTGAATGTCAAAGCCATTCACCAGGACATCTCGATGCGCATTGCCACGCCCATCTCATTGCTGCTTTGCAGCCTGCTCGCTGGCTGCGGTCACGTCCCGCTGGCCTCGCTGCCGAAGCTGTCCAAGGTCGATATCCGGACGACCGACCTCGCCGAGCTGCGCGCCGGCATCAGCCTGCCGGCCGATATCCGCACGCTGCCCGGCGGTGTCAGCATGACGCTGGTCGCCTTGCCCAAGGATGGCGGCCGCCATGAACGCAAGGTGGTGCTGGAAGAGGTGCGCGATGCCGCCGAGCTGGCGAAGCTGCCGGCCATGGCCTCGCCGGGGCGGCGCTTCACCCTGTTCAGGCTGAGCCGGGCAGACGCCGCGCGCCTCGGCGCCTTCCGCGAGGAGATGTTCGCCGGGCCGCAGAACAGCGGCAATCGCGGCAGCCTGGCGCTGGGCGCCGACAAGGCCTGCCGGCAGGGCGAGCTCTCAGGCAAGCCGATCGCGATGAGCGGCTATCTCAAGACGTCGGAAACGCAGGATTACGTCCTGCTGATGCGCGACTTCGACCTCAAGGAAGCTGTCCGCCAGGTCGATCCTAAGGTCGATCTGGCCACCGCGATCCCGCCTTGCGACGCGGTGCCTGAAGCGAAGCTCAGCGGTTCTCCCGCCGCGCCATGAAGGCGAGCTTCTCGAACAGCGAGACATCCTGCTCGTTCTTGAGCAGCGCGCCATGCAGCGGCGGGATCAGCTTGCGGGGATCGCGCTCGCGCAGCACTTCCGGGCCGATATCGTCGGCGACGAGCAGCTTCAGCCAGTCGAGCAGTTCGGAGGTCGAGGGCTTCTTCTTGATGCCGGGCACCTCGCGCACCTCGAAGAACAGGCGCAGCGCCTCCTCCATCAAGCGCTTCTTGATGCCGGGGAAATGCACCTCGACGATTCTCTGCATCGTCTCGGCATCGGGGAAGCGGATGTAATGGAAGAAGCAGCGGCGCAGGAAGGCGTCCGGCAACTCCTTCTCGTTGTTCGAGGTGATGATCATCACCGGCCGCTGCGCCGCCTTGATCGTCTCGCCGGTCTCGTAGACATGGAACTCCATGCGGTCGAGCTCGAGCAGCAGGTCGTTCGGGAACTCGATATCGGCCTTGTCGATCTCGTCGATCAGCAGCACCGGGCGCACCGGCGAGACGAAGGCCTCCCAGAGCTTGCCGCGCTTGATGTAGTTGGCGATGTCGGAGACTCTGGACTCGCCGAGCTGGCTGTCGCGCAGGCGGCTGACGGCATCGTATTCGTAGAGCCCCTGCTGCGCCTTGGTCGTCGACTTGACGTGCCAGGTCAGCAGCGGCGCGCCGAGCGCAGCGGCGATCTCCTCGGCCAGAACGGTCTTGCCGGTGCCGGGCTCGCCCTTGACGAGGAGCGGCCGCTCCAGCCGGATCGCGGCATTGACCGCGACGGTCAGGTCCTCGGTGGCGACGTAGGAGGCAGTGCCGGTAAAGCGCATGCGAGGCCCTTCATATGGCTGCTCCGCGGCCATGCTGCCGCCGCGAATGGCATGTGCTTAGAGGTCGGCCGGCAGCGGGGCAAGTTTTCGTCAGCCCGGCGCGAGTTTTGGTTTGTGTCGCAAGGCTTTGCCAAGCAAAGCTTTGAGATCAGCAACTTCGCTTGATTCTTCGAGGGTGACGTGGCCGGGACGATCGATCCTTCCGCCTATCGTGACGCCGTGGTCGTGCTCGCCACGGCCGGCGTGATCGTGCCTTTCGCCAAGCGGTTCCGGGTCAATTCGGTCGTCGCCTTCATGGCCTGCGGTGCCGTGCTCGGCCCCTACGGCCTCGGCGGCCTCGTCGCCAAGGTTCCCTATCTCAGCGCCGTCACCGTCTCGAATGCCGATGCGCTCGCAGGCCCGGCCGAGCTCGGCGTCGCCTTCCTGCTCTTCGTCATCGGGTTGGAGCTGTCCTATGAGCGCCTGATGACCATGCGCCGGCTGGTCTTCGGGCTCGGTCTCGGCCAGGTCGCGTTCTCAGCCGCGGCGATCGGTGCGGTCGCCTTCGCCTATGGCCAGGCGCCGGCAGCTGCGCTGCTGATCGGCACCGCGCTCGCCCTCTCCTCGACCGCCATGGTGGTCGAGCTGCTCTCGGCCCATCGCCGCATCACCTCCTCGGCCGGGCGCGCCAGCTTCGCCATCCTGCTCTGCCAGGACCTCGCGGTGATCCCGCTGCTCTTCCTGGTCAGCGTGCTCGGCGCGCAGGAGCACGGCTCGCTGCTGCTCGGCCTGACGCAGGCGCTGCTGCAGGCAGTCGCGGCGATCGCGGCGATCACCGTCATCGGCCGTCTCGCCATGCGCCCGCTCTTCCGCCTGGTCGCCTCGACCGATTCCTCCGAGAGTTTCATGGCCGCGACCCTGCTTGTCGCGCTCGGCACCGGGCTGATCGCCGCGGCGGCGGGGCTTTCCATGGGCCTCGGCGCTTTCATCGCCGGCTTGCTGCTGGCGGAGACCGAATATCGCCGCGCCATCGAGGTGACGATCGAGCCGTTCAAGTCGCTGCTGATCGGCGTCTTCTTCCTCACCGTCGGCATGAGCGTGAACCCGGCGGCGCTGGCAGCGCAGCCGGTCGCGATCTTCAGCATCGCCATCGGCCTCTTCCTCGCCAAAGTCGCGATCACCTTCATGTTCGCCCGCTACTTCAAGCTCTCCGTGCCGACTGCATTGGAAACCGCGATTATGGTCGGCCCCGGCGGTGAGTTCGCCTTCGTGCTGCTGACGGCTTCGGTCGCCGCCAAGCTGGTCGACCAGACGGCCGCCTCGCTGGTGCTCGCCGGCGTCTCCCTGACCATGATCTTCCTGCCGCTCGCCGCCCGCATGGCCCGGACGCTCTCGGCCCGCCTCGCCCCGGCGGTGAAGCTTCCCGACGAAGCGAGCATCCTGCCGCCGGACGACCATGCTCCGCGCGCCATCGTCGTCGGCCTCGGCCGCGTCGGCCGCCTGGTCGGCGAGATGCTCTCGCAGCACAAGGTGCCTTATATCACCGTCGACGCCGACGCCGCCCTGGTCTCGACGCAGCGCCGGGCCGGCAGGCCAGCCTTCTATGGCAACGCCACGAGGCCCGATTTCCTGCGACTCTGCGGCCTCGAGGAGGCGACCGCGCTGATCGTCACCATCGACAATCCCCGCGCCGTCGACGAGATCGTCGCGGCAGCACGCGGCGTGCGGCAGGACCTCATCATCGTCGCCCGCGCCCGCGACGCCAAGCATGCGCGGCATCTCTACGAGCTCGGCGTCAACGACGCAGTGCCGGAAACGATCGAGGCCAGCCTGCAATTGTCGGAAGCGGCGCTGGTCGGCCTCGGCGTACCGATGGGCCTCGTCATCGCCTCGGTGCACCAGCGCCGCGACGATTTCCGCAGCGAGCTCAAGCCGCCGAGCGCCCCGCAGCCGGCGCTGCCGCGCCATGCCCGCTCGCGCCGGCTGTGACAGTTTCGCTTGGCGCCACCTCGTCTTTCCGGGGCGCTGCGCAGCAGCGAGCCCGGAACCCAGAGCCGATGCCCTTTCCGTAATAAGCTCGCCCCCAACCGAGCCTTCCGATCAGACGCATCGGTTCTGGGTTCCCGGCTCAGGCCTGCGGCCTGCCCCGGAAAGACGGTGTAGCGCTAAGCGAATTCCTTGCGCTCCGTCGGCTCCAAGCGGACGGACAGGGCAGTTGTCGGGGCCGGCGCCAGTTCGGGGCGCACCGCCTTGCCCGCAGCGGCAGCCTGCATCGCCCGGCGCATGTGGCCGTAGAACTGCTCGGCGCTGCTGTGCCAGCTATGGCGCTGAGCGAGCTCCAGCCCGGCCTCGCGCGGCAGGCGCAAGGCCGAAAGCGCGGCCTGGCGCAGGTCCTCGTGCAGCACCGCCGCCTCACTGCCGGCGAAGACGTCGCTCGGCCCCTGCACTGGGAAAGCCGCCACCGGCAATCCACTCGCAGCCGCCTCCAGCAGCACGATGCCGAAAGTGTCGGTCAGGCTCGGGAAGACGAAGACGTCGGAGGAAGCATAGATCGCCGCGAGATCCTCGCCCTCGCGCGCGCCGAGGAAATGCGCCTCGGGGAAGGCACGCTGCAGGTCGGCGCGAGCCGGCCCGTCGCCGACCACGACCTTGCTGCCGGGCAGGCGCAAGGACAGGAAGGCCTCGAGGTTCTTTTCGACCGCGACCCGGCCGACGCTGAGGAAGATCGGCCGCGGCAGGTCGAGCACGCTCTCGGGCCGCGGATGGAACAGCGAGAGGTCGACGCCGCGCCCCCAGCGCAGGATGCGCTCGAAACCATGCGCCCGCAGCTCCGCCTCGACCGTCGCGGTCGAGACCATGACGCCTGCCGCAGGCCCGTGGAAACGGCGCAAGAAGCGATAGCTCCAGCTTTCGGGGATCGGCCAGCGCGCCGCGACATATTGCGGAAAGCGCGTGTGGTAGCTCGTGGTGAAGGTGCGCTTCTGGGCGAGGCAGACCGCGCGCGTCAGCCAGCCGATCGGCCCTTCCGTTGCGATGTGGATATGGTCGGGGCCGAATTCGGCGATCCGCCGGGCGATATGACGGCGCGTCGCAAGCGCGATGCGGATATCGGGATAGGACGGCAGGCCGACCTGCCAGAACCCCTCCGGCGTCAGCATCTGCGGGGTGACGCCGAATTCCGGCGCCGCTTCGACCATCCGCTCCAGCGAGCGCACCACGCCGTTGATCTGCGGGCGCCAGGCGTCCGTCGCGATCAGGACACGCATCACGCGGCCTCGACGAGGCTCGGCACTGGAGTCGGCCGCGCCGCAGGAGTAGCCGGCTTCTCGCCGCTAAACCGGTGCTGCGGCCAACGTACGATCTCGAAGCGGCCATCGTCGTGCTCGACCACCGCCGTACAGCTTTCGACCCAGTCGCCGGTGTTGATGTAGGTCAGCCCGCCGATCTCGCGCTGGGCGGCGTGGTGGATGTGGCCGCAGATCACGCCGTCGGCCTTGTGCCGGCGCGCTTCGTCGGCGAGGCACTGCTCGAACTCGCCGATATAGTTCACCGCGTTCTTGACCTTGTGCTTGGCCCAGGCCGAAAGCGACCAGTGCGGCAGGCGAAGGACGCGGCGGACCCGGTTGATGCCGTGGTTGAGCACGAGCGCGATCGTGTAGGCCCAGTCGCCGAGCAGAGCGAGCCATTTGGCGTTGCGGACCACGAGGTCGAACAGGTCGCCATGGATCACCAGCATGCGCTTGCCGTCGGCGGTCTCGTGGACGATGTCGTCGACGAGCGTGATGCCGCCGAACTGCAGGCCGGTATAGTCGCGCAGGAAGTCGTCGTGATTGCCGGTGACGTAGATCAGCTTCGAGCCCTTGCGCACCTTGCGCAGCAGCTTCTGCACCACATCGTTATGGGCTTGCGGGAAGTACCAGCCGCTCTTCAGCCGCCAGCCGTCGATGATGTCGCCGACCAGATAGATCGTCGGAGCGTCATAGGCGCGCAGGAACTCCAGCACGAGATCCGCCTGGGCTCCACGCGTGCCCAGATGCAGGTCGGAGATGAAGATGCTGCGAACCTGCTTGGCGTCGCTGTCGTCGCTCATACCCGCCGACCCATCCGTTGTCAGATGTCTGCGGCGTGTGTCTGATTTGCACTACGCTTTGATGACGCGGCGGCAAAACCATGCTTTGCCTCCTCTCACAGGAACGGATCTTTCCGGGAGACGACAATGGATCTGGGTATCGCCGGCCGCACGGCCATCGTTTGCGCCTCGAGCAAGGGGCTGGGCCGTGGCTGCGCGCAGGCGCTCGCCGAAGCGGGTTGCACCGTCGTCATCAACGGCCGTGACGCCAAGACGCTGGAGGAGACCGCGGCTGCGATTCGCGCCAGCACCGGCGCGACCGTGATCGCCGTCGTCGCCGACGTCTCGACCAAAGCGGGCCAGGATGCGCTGCTCGCCGCCGCGCCGAACCCGGACATCCTCGTCAACAACAATGGCGGCCCGCCGCCAAAACCCTTCCGCCAAGTGACGCGCGAGGGCCTGCTCGAAGGCGTGGCGCAGAACATGGCGACGCCGCTCGAGCTGGTGCAGCGCGTCGTCGACGGCATGATCGAGCGGGGCTTCGGCCGCATCATCAACATCACCTCGGCGAGCGTGCTGACCCCCCTCACGGGGCTCGACGTCTCCTCCGCCGCACGCGCCGGCCTCACCGCCTTCCTCGCCGGCGTGGCGCGCGAGATCGCCCATGCCAACGTCACCATCAACAACATCCTGCCGGGCGTGTTCGACACCGACCGGATCAAGACCGCGACGAACAAGGTCGCCGAGATGCAGGGCATCAGCATCGAGGAAGCGACGAAGCGGCGGCTCGCGGCCGTCCCGGCCGGCCGCCTCGGCACGCCCGACGAGTTCGGCAAGCTCTGCGCCTTCATTTCCAGCGCCCATGCCGGCTACATCACCGGCCAGAACTTCCTGATCGACGGCGGCTCGTTCCGGGCCAATTTCTGACATAGCCGCAAACCGGCCGGGCCGCGCCAGACGCAGCCCGGTCGATGCCTCCAGCTCGGCCGACCATGACCATCGCCTATCGCCGCGCCATCCCCGACGACACGCCCGCTTGCCTCGTCCTGCGCGGCATGACGCGCGAGAACGCCTTCTCGGTCGAAAGGCTGGCGGCGCTCGGCATCACGCTCGAAAGCTGGCGCGCCGGCATCGCCGACACCAGCCTGCCCGGCCATGTCGCGACCGACGACGGCCGGATCGTCGGCTACTGCTTCGGCGAACGCGAGACCGGCGAGATCGCCGTGCTGGCGCTACTGCCCGACTATGAAGAAAAAGGAATTGGCAGGACGCTGCTGAACCTGGTCGCCGCTGATTTCGGGGAGTTCGGTTTCGCCAGGCTGTTCCTGAGCTGCTCAGCCGATCCCGCCTCACGATCCTATGGCTTCTACCGGCATCTCGGCTGGCGCTCGACCGGCAGCTTCGACGATCGCGGCGATGAGATCCTCGAATACCGCTTCGCCTGACCCGGCTCTTCATCGCCTCCCGCAGCGCGCCGGTCCGATTTGCAAGATCGGCGCTTGGAACGGCCCGGCGCCCGTGGTCTAAGGGCTGGACGTCTTGCACAAGACTTCCAGTCCTCGCGCCCGACCTGCTCCCTTGTCACCGCTCCTCGGCATCAGCCTCAAGCTGCTTTCGGCCCTGTCGTTCACGCTGATGTCGGCCGGCATCAAGACGCTGGCCTCGCGCTATCCGACCGGCGAGCTCGTCTTCTTCCGCTCCTTCTTCGCGCTGATCCCGCTGATCATCTGGCTGGCCTGGCGCCATGAATTCCCCGAGGCGCTGAAGACGAACAATCTGCGCGGCCATCTCAAGCGCGGCGTCATCGGCTCGACCGGGATGTTCCTCGGCTTCGCGGCGCTGCACCTGCTGCCGCTCTCGGACGCGGTCGCGATCGGCTATGCCGCGCCGCTGATCGTCGTCGTGCTGGCGGCGCTGATCCTGAAGGAGCGCGTGCGCATCTATCGCTGGACCGCCGTCGCCGTCGGCTTCCTCGGCGTGCTCCTGATGCTCTCGCCGCATATGGGTGCTGACGCCTTCGGCCATGGGCTCTCGGGCGGCCCGGCCATCGGCGCCCTGCTCGCGCTCGCCGGCGCCTTCTGCTCCGCCTTCGCCTCGGTCGAGGTCCGGCTGCTGACCCATACGGAGAAGACCGGCGCCATCGTGTTCTACTTCATGACGCTGACCTCGCTGCTCGGCCTGCTGACGCTGGCGCTCGGCTGGACGGTGCCCGACCTCAAGGACTTCATCCTGCTCGTCACCATCGGCGTGCTCGGCGGCCTCGGCCAGATGCTGCTGGTCCAGGCCTATCGCTATGGCGACGCCTCGCTAATTGCGCCCTTCGAGTATTCGACGATGATCTGGGCGACCGCGCTCGGCTGGTTCGTCTTCGGCGAATGGCCGGTGATGGCCGTGCTGCTCGGCTCGCTGATCGTCATCGCCTCGGGCATCTACGTCATCCTGCGCGAGCAACAGCTCGGCCTGCTCAGGAAAGAGACGCGCGAGGCCGGCCCGTCCCGTTCGGTCTGACGCCCTCGACTTGCCGCTTGGAGCGATCCGAGGCATTGTCCGCTAGGACAAACAATCGTTCTCTATCCCAAACGAATTGGGGGAGACGGCAGGCAAGAGCGCAATGGGCATCGAAACCAGGGAACGTGGCGGGCGCGAGCTGGAATCCGGCGCGCAGGTGATCTCGGGCCAGCTCGGCAAGACGATCCAGCGGCTGCGCAAGGCCTATAACCTCTCGCTTTCGGAACTGGCCGAGCAGTCCGGCGTCGCCAAGTCGATCATCAGCCAGATCGAGCGCAACGAGACCAATCCGACGCTGGCGACGATCTGGCGGCTGTCGCAGGCGCTCGACGTCTCGATCGAGCGCGTGCTCTCGACCAATGAGGAAGAGGCCTTCATCGAGAAGATCGCCCGGCCCGACACACCGATCCTGGTCTCCGAGGACGGCAAGCTGCGTCTCGCCATCATCGGCTGGATCAAGACCGTCGAATGGCTGCAATGGTACGAGGTCAGCGCGGAACCGGGTGGCGAGCTCGATTCGGAAGGCCATCAGCGCGGCTCGATCGAATCGCTCTCGGTGAGCTCAGGCGAGTTCGAGGTCGAGGTCGGCGGCATCACCCAGCGCGCCAAGGCCGGCGAGACCTTGCGCTATCGCTGCGACCGCCAGCACGTCGTCCGCTGCATCGGCGACCAGCCCGGCACGGCCCTGATGGTCTGCATCCTCAAGGCGGCAGTGATGGACTGAAGGGCCGCTCCGTCGGAGCCCTGCTTGTAGAAAACTCCAACAGAGACTATATTTTGCCTCAGATGATACGAGGCACGATCAATGCCGACCTATGAGACGATGGCCCGCGTGCTTGGCCTGCCCGGCGATACCCCGGCGCGCACGCCATTCGAGTTGATCTCGACAATCGAGAACGGACTTCCGGTGGCCGCGCTGGAACGCGTCTCGCGGCTGCTGTCGCCCAACGACGCCCAATTCAAGTTCCGCTTCGTTCCCAAAGCCACCTATGAGCGGCGCAAGGCGGCGCATCGCCTCTCGGCCGACGAGGGCACGCGCCTGGCGCGCGTCGCCGGTGTCTGGGGTCTGGCCCTCGATGTCTGGAAGACCGAGGATGCCGCCCGTGACTTCATGTTCAGGCCCCACGCCATGCTCGACGATCGCCGACCGATCGATGTCGTCATCCAGAACGAGATCGGCGCCGAACTGGTGCGCGATGTTCTCGCCGGGCTGAAATATGGCAGCGCCGCGTGACGCCACAGCGGCTGGACCGGACGCTGACGGCCTATCGCATCGGCGACCCTGACGGCCTCTATCCGATCTTCGACGCGACTGGCTCAACCATCGCGCCCGGGCGCTGGAACACGCCCGGAAGCCCGGTGATCTACACCAGCGAGCACTATTCGACCGCACTGCTGGAAAAGCTCGTGCGCGGCAGCGGCCAGTTGCCGCCCAACCAGCATTTCGTCACGATCAGCATCCCGCGCGGCGTCAGCTACGAGATCTTCTCACCGCCTGCCCTACCCGGTTGGGATACGATGCCTGCGACCGTGAGCAAGCCCTATGGCGAGCTCTGGTGCCGGCAGCGCCGTAGCGCGCTTCTTCTCGTGCCTAGCGTCGTGGCGCGGCTCGACAGTAACGTCCTGATCAACCCGACTCATCCCGACTTCGTCCTGATCGAGACGAGCCTGCACGAACCTGTGTTCTGGGACCGCCGTCTGTTCGCGGGTTAACCCTCTATCCACCCGCCGCCTTCGGCGGCCGCGGCGGTCCCTGCACCGCCGGCAGCGACTTCAGGTATTCCGCCATCGCCAGCCGGTCGGCATCGGGCAGCTGCGCCATGTTGCGCACCACCGCCGCCATCGAGCCGCCGACATTGTCGAAGCTCGGCGTGAAGCCGGTCTTGAGCAGTTCGGCGATCTCGGCCTTCGACCACTTTCCAAGCCCATCCTCGGCCTGGGTGATGTTCGGCACCCAGCCCTTGCCTTCGGGATCGGGGCCGCCGGCGAAGCGCGTCGCCTGGACAATGGCGCCGAAGCGGTTGCGGCTGGAATGGCATTCGGCGCAGTGGCCCGGCCCGTTCACCAGATAGGCGCCGCGATTCCATTCATCGCTCTTGCTCGGATCGGCCTTGAACGGCGACCCATCGAAGAACAGCAGCTTCCAGCCGCCGACGAGGCGACGGATGTTGAAGGGGAAGGAGAGCTCATGGCCGGGCGCCCTGCCCTCCACCGATGGCAGCGTGCGGATATAGGCGAGGAGGTCGGCGACCGCCTTGGCCGGCATCAGCCGATAGGAGGTGTAGGGGAAGGCCGGATAATAGTGCTGGCCGGAGGGCGAGACGCCGGCGGTCATCGCCTGGATGAAGTCGGCCGTGCCCCAGTTGCCGATGCCGTCGCGGGTATGCGGCGAGATGTTCGGGACGTGGAACTTGCCGAAGGGCGACTCCAGCGCAAGGCCGCCGCCGAGCCTGGTCTTGTCGTCCTGCCCCGGCGTCGCATGGCAGGAGGCGCAGCCGCCGGCCGCGAACAGCAGCCTGCCGTTCTCGATGTCGGGCGCCGGCAGCGTGCCGACCTCGGGCCCCGGCGAGACCACGCGCGGATCGGTGAGGACGAAGAAGCCGGCGATGCCGAGCGCGATGAAGACCAGAAGCGTGATCAGCAGGCGGCGCATCGGTTCCTCATTCGGTTGTCCCCGGCAAACAACGCTCGTATCGCGACAGGGTTCGCCCCGGCTGCTGCAGACACGAATGAAGCGGGCCACCGCTAAGGAAGCCCGCTCCTTCGATCAGGTCAAATCTGCAAGGCGAATCGAGCAGCGACGGCAGGCCGTCACTTCTTGATGCGGAAGACCTCGTGGCAGGCGCCGCAGTTCTTGGTGGCGTCGCCGAAGGCGGTGCGGAAGCCGGCGAGATCGGTCACGGCCGCGCCCTTGGCGGCATCGGCCTCGAACTTGGCGAAGGCGGCCTTGAAGCCGGCCTGGTCTTCCCAGATCTTCGGCCCCGCCGTGGTCTCGCCGCCGGTCTTGGCGCTCTCCGGGTAGAAGCCCGGCATCTTCTTGGCGGCGTCGCCATAGGTCTTGAACACCGCCTGCGCCTTGGCGGCGTCGAACGGCGCCTCGCCCTTGGCCATCGCCGCGCCATCGCGCGTCGCGGCGCCAACTGCCTTCATCGTGTCGCGACGCTCGGAGATCGGATTGGCCTGGGCCAGGACGGCGGAGACGCCGACGGCAAGACCGATGGCGACGAAAGCAGAGCGCAGCATGCGTGGGAATCCTCCGGAAGACAGCGCCGGCCCCCGGCGCTGTTTTGAACTCTTCCAGATCACCTGACGCGCACGACAGCGCCAAGTCGCATTCTCGTGAAACTCCTTGCAAAAAGGCAAGCCCCTCCTTGCATCATGACGGATAACCCGCCGCCTTCAGCGTCGCGAACACCTTGGGCGGCGTCGCCGGCATGTCGATCGCCTTGATCCCGGCGGCCCGGTTCAGTGCATCGACCATGGCGTTCATCACCGCCGGACAGGCGCCGATTGCACCCGCCTCGCCTGCGCCCTTCACCCCGATCGCATTCGTCACGCAGGGCACGTTGCGCGTCTCGAAATGAAAGTTCGGGATGTCGACGGCGCGCGGCAGGGCATAGTCCATGAAGGTCGCGGTCAGCATCTGGCCGGACGAGTCGAAGCGAATCTCCTCCATCAGCGCCTGGCCGATACCCTGCGCCGCACCGCCATGGACCTGACCCTGCAGCATGATCGGGTTCAGCGTCACGCCGAAATCGTCGACCACGACATAGTTCTGGATCTCGGTGCCGCCGGTGGCGGGATCGACTTCCAGCTCAACCACATGGGTGCCGTTCGGATAGGTCGCCTCCGGCGGCGTCCAGCTCTGATGGACGCTGAGCTGCTCGGCCTTGGCACCGGGCAGGTTGGCGATCGCCTTGAGATCGAGCGTCTTGTCGGTGCCAACGATGCGCACGGCGCCGTCGACGATCTCCAGGTCGGCCGGAGCTGCTTCGAGCGCCTCCGAGGCGAGACTCTTGAGATTGTCGGCGAGGATGCCGGTCGCCGCGTTCAGCGCCGCGCCGCCTACCGGGATCGAACGCGAGCCACCAGTTCCCGAGCCGGTCGCGATCCGGTCGGTATCGCCCTGGACCACCTTGATGCGGTCGAGCGGGATGTCGAGATGCTGGGCGACCAGCTGCGAATAGGCGGTCTCATGGCCCTGCCCGTTCGACTGGGTGCCGATCAGCACGGTGACGGTGCCGTCCTTCTCCAGGATCACGGTCGAGCTCTCGGGCCCGCCGCCGCCGCAGGCCTCGATATAGCAGGCGAGCCCGATGCCACGGAGCTTGCCGGCCTTCTGCGAGGTTTTCAGGCGGCTCTTGAAGCCCTTCCAGTCCGCCACCTCCATGGCGCGGCGCATATGGCCCTCGAACTCGCCGGAATCGTAGACCGGGCCGGTCTGCGTCTTGTGCGGCATCTCGCTCGGCTTGACGAAATTGAGCGCCCGCACCGCATCCGGGCTCTTGCCGGTCTCGCGCGCGATCGCATCGACCAGCCGCTCGATCAGATAGGCCGCCTCCGGACGCCCGGCGCCACGATAGGCATCGACCGGCGTCGTATGGGTGAAGACGCCGCGGAAACGGACATGCACCGCCGGGATGTTGTAGCAGCCCGGCGTCATCGTCGTGCCGACCCAGGGGATGAAGGGTCCATATTGCGAGAGATAGGCGCCCATCTCGGCAGCGAGATCGACCTTGAGGCCGATGAACTTGCCGCGCTTGTCGAGCGCCATCGTGGCGGTGGTGAGGTTGGCGCGGCCATGCGTATCGGCGAGGAAGTGCTCGGTGCGGTCGGCGACCCAGCGCACCGGCCGCTTCAGCTTTTCGGCCGCGACCATGGTCAACGGGTATTCGCGGTACATGAAGATCTTGGTGCCGAAGCCGCCGCCGACATCGGGCGTGATCACCCGGATGCGGGACGGATCGACCTTGAGGATGTAGTCCGCGAGGATCTCGCGCGTGCCGTGGCTACCCTGGCTGCCATGCGTCAGGGTCCAGCGCCTGGTCGCCTTGTCGTATTCGGCGATGCAGGCGCGCGTCTCCATATAGTTGGAGGCGAGGCGGTTGTTGACGACGGTGACCGAAATGGTCCGGTCGGCCTTGGCGAAGGCTGCCTCGGTCTTCTTGGCGTTGCCCTGCTCCGCCTCGAAGGCGACGTTGCCGTCACGATCCGGCCAGACCTGCGGCGCTCCGCTTTCCAGAGCCTCGGCGATGCCGGTGATCGAGGGCAGCGTTTCGAAGTCGATCTCGATCGCCTCGGCGGCGTCGCGTGCCTGGTCGAGCGTCTCGGCGACGATGAAGGCGATGGCTTCGCCGACATGGCGCACCGTGTCCATCGGCAGCACCGGCACCGGGTTCGGCTTCACGCTCTTGCCGGAGATGTCGTTGATCAGGCCCTTGCAGGGGATGTCGCCGAGATGGGCGACATCCTCGCCGGTCAGGATCAGCTTAACGCCCTTGCGCTTCAGCGCCGCCTGCTTGTCGACGATCCTGAACTTCGCATGCGCGTGCGGCGAGCGCAGCACATAGGCGTGCAGCGCGCCCTCGATCGCGGTGTCGTCGGTATAGCGGCCGGTGCCGGTGGTCAGACGCTGATCCTCGACCCGCCGCACCGGCTGGCCCATCCCGAACTTCATCGGACGCATCGGCAAACTTCCTTCGGATCACTCGAATGAGAAAGACTGGCGCAGGACGGCCGCGCCGTCACCCCGGTCCCTATGGAGGGACCGGGATGCGCCGAGCGCAAGCAAGCGGACCTTGCAACTCAGCGGATCATGCGCGCGGCGCTATCCGACATCGACACCATCATATTGTAGCTGGAGACGATGCGATTGGCATCGCCCGCCGCGCCCTTGCGGACGTCGCCCTTCGACTTGCCGAGCTTCTCGCGGAAATCGCGCAGATTGCCGAGCCAGGAGCTGGCCGAGGAATCGATCATCGGCACGCCCGACGGATTGCTGTCCTTGAAGCGGTCCATTTCCTTGATCGCGCCGGAATAGCCCGCCAGTGCCGTATCGAAGGCGGCGAGGTCGACGATCGGGCTCTCATTGCTCGGCATCACGTCCATCACGGCGCGCGCGTTGATCATGATGTTGCGCAGCTGCCAGCGGGCCTGGCGACCCTCGCTCGCCTCGATCGCTGCGAGCTCGCGCGCGTCGATGCCCTTCTTGTAGCCGTTGAGCTGGTTGCTGAAGGCGGTGCGCTCACGCAGGAAGGCCTCCGCCGCCGGCACCATCTTGGCATGCAGCTCGCGGCCCTCGGCGGCGTTGTCGTCGCGGTAGTCCTTGCGCTCGTAATAGCGCTCGGCCCGGGTGATCAGCGGCGCCAGCTCCTGATAGGCGGCGATATAGCGCTTCACCGCGGCGTCGAGCTCAGGCTGCGCCGGCGGCTGGCCGGCGGCCGCCTCGGCCTTGGCGATCTCGTCCTTGACGTCATAGAGGCTGTAGAGCCCGTAGGAGATGTAGCGCTCCTTGCCGGTCGGGCCCTTCTTCATGTCGACCCAGCTCTTGTAGCGATCCCAGGATTCGATCGCCCGGATCGTCCGGTTGGAGAGCGAGGTATAGGCATTCGACTTGGCGATCGCCGCCTGCAGCTCGGGATCCTGCGCCGGCTTCTTCGTTGCGGTCTGCGGGGTGGCCTGCGCGAAGGCGGTCGGCGCTGCGGACACGGAGCAAAGCAGGGCTGCGAGGACAAGGCTCGGCAGGCGGGAGGCCTTCATAGGGGCACCTTTGGTCGACCGCGGCCGGGTTTGGGGCCGCGCCCCGTTATCGACGCTGGCGGCGCGGATCGCAACCGGAAGGCGGTGTCTTAGCGTTCCACGGGCTCGCCCCGCATCGCCCAGTCCTTGAAGCCGCCGAGATAGTGGCTGTCGATGTCGAGCCCGGCGGCCTGCGCGAATTCCAGTGCCCGCAGCGAGCGCACCCCGGCGGCGCAGGAGAGCACGATGCGCTTGCCGGGCTCGTTCGGCAGGTCGGCGGGATCGAATTGCGATAGCGGCCGCAAGACCGCGCCGGGGATATGCCCGGCGGCGTATTCATGCGGCTCGCGCACGTCGACGAGCAGGATCGAGCCGTCGGCGAGCCCCGCCTTGACGGCGTCGATGTCGAGGTCGTGTACGATCATGCCGGTCTTCCGCTGCTCAGTTCAGGAGCTTCACCAGATAGAGGGTGAGCGCCGGAAATGCCACGCAGATGCCGAGCCTGATGACGTCGGCGCCGACGAAAGGCAGCACGCCGCGATAGATCCGCGTCACCGGCACGTCGCGCGCCAGCGAGGCGACCACGAAGACGTTGAGCCCGATCGGCGGGCAGGTCATGCCGATGCCGACCACGATCAGCACGAGGATGCCGAACCAGATCGCGATGTCGTCGGTCGGCATGCCGAAATCGAGCGCCGTCACGATCGGGAAGAACACCGGCAGAGTGAGCAGGATCATGGCGAGCTCGTCCATCACGCCGCCGAGCACGATGTAGAACAGCAGCAGGCCGACAAGGACGGTATAGGGCGCCCAGCCCGAGGCCGCGATCATCTCGGCCGCCGCCGTCGGCACCTGCGTCAATGCGAGGAAGGCGTTGAACACCTCGGCGCCAAGCAGGATGGCGAAGATCATCGCCGAGGTCTCGGCCGTCTGCAGGATCGACTGCTTGATCTCGCTGAGGCCGAGCGTGCGCCGGAACAGGCCGATCGCCAGCATGATGAAGGCGCCGACGGAGGCTCCTTCGGTCGGCGTGAAGACGCCGCCATAGATGCCGCCGACCACGATCACCGCGACCGTCAGCGCCGGGATCACGCCGAGCAGCAGCGGCCAGCGCTCGCGCCAAGTGATGCGCTCATGGGCGGGCGCCAGCGTGCCGTCGAGCCGCGACATGATCCAGATGGTGATGCAGTAGAACGTCGCCGCCATCAGGCCGGGGATCAATGCCGCCTGGAACAGCTTGGCGATGTTCTGCTCGGTCGAGATCGCATAGACGACGAGGATGACCGAGGGCGGGATCAGGATGCCGAGCGTACCGCCGACCGCGGTGACGCCGCAGGCGAAGCCTGGGTCGTAGCGATAGCTGCGCAATTGCGGCAGCGCGGCCCGGGCGAAGGTCGCGGTCGTTGCGACCGAGGAGCCGCAGATCGCGCCGAAGCCGGTGCAGGCCCCGATCATCGCCATGCCGAGACCGCCGCGGCGATGGCCGACGAAGGCCGAAGCCGCCTTGAACAGGTCGCCCGCCAGCCCGGAGCGCTCGGCGAAGGCGCCCATCAGCACGAAGAGCGGGATCACCGAGAGCGTGTAGTTGGCGAAGATCTGGTACGGCGTCGTGCGGATATAGTTGAGGAAGGGCTCGAGCCCGTTGAGCTGGATATAGCCGGCGCTGCCGACGACCAGCATGGCGAGGCCGATCGGCAGGCGCAGCGCCATCAGCGCCAGCATGACGGTAAAGCCGGTGACCGCGAGGGAGGCGCCGCTCACCGGGGCTGCCTCATGAGGCGGCTGGCGCTGACGAAGGCCGCGAGCGAAACGAAGCCGGCCAGCACCGCGCAGAGCGCGATCGGCAGATAGCTTGGCAGCTGCAGCACCATGGTGTTCTCGCCGCTGGCGAGGGCCGAGCGCGCCCCGACCCCGAGCCGCCAGGCGATCAGCGCCATGGCGAGGCCGTAGACCCCATCCCAGAGCGCATCGATGCCGTCGCGCCAGCGCTGCGGCAGCTTCAGGGTGAAGGTGTCGACGAAGATGTTGCCGCGCCTCAACTGGCACAGCGGCAGGAAGCAGAAGGCGGCGATCGCCGTCGCCATCTGCACCAGCTCGAAATCGCCGGGCACGCCGGCCGCGCCGACGAGATCGCTGCGCAAGGTCACGCTGACCACGACCATGGTCGCGACCGCGATCAGCAGCGCCCCGCCGATGAGCGCGACCGCTTCCGCCACCGCGTCGATGCGCGATGGCGGCCTCTCCTCCCCTGCCCTGTCGGTCATCGCGTCAGGCGGCGTTCTGGTGCTTGGTCAGGGCGGCTCGGGCGGCGGCGAGCAGCTTTTCGCCGTCGAGGCCCTTCTCCTTGGCGGTCTTGAGCCAGCCCTCGATCACCGGCGCGGTCACCTTGTGCCAGCGCTCGGCCTCGGCCTGCTCAAGCGTGATGATGGTGTTGCCGCGCTTCTTGACCATCTCGGAGACGACGACGGCCTGCTCGTCCCAGACCTTGCCGGCCATGGCCGAGGCGGCCGCGCCGGAGTTCTTGTCGATGATCGCCTTGAGATCGGGCGCCAGCCCCTCGTACTTGGCCTTGTTCATGGCGAGCACAAAGGTCGCGACATACAAGGTCGGCGAGCCCGGGATCTCGGTGTGGTTCTTGACCAGCTCCTGCACCTTGATCGAAGGCACGACCTCCCAGGGTACGACGCAACCGTCGATGACGCGCTGGGCCAACGATTCCGGCACCTGCGGGATCGGCATGCCGATGGCGTTGACGCCGAGCGCGCGCAGCGCCTCGCCGGCGAGCCGGGTTGGGAAGCGCAGCTTGAGGCCCTTCAGATCCTCCATCGTCTTGACCGGCTTGTTGGCGTGGATCAGCCCGTGATCATGCGCCCAGAAGCAGATCGGATGGATGTCCTTGAACTCGTCCTTGAGGTGCTCGGCGGCATAGTCGGTCAGCGCCAGCGAGTTCACCAGCGCCCGCTTGTTCGGCACGAAGGGCAGCTCGAACGCCTCGATGCCGGTGAAGCGGCCGGGCGTGTTGCCGGGCAGCGTCCAGACGATGTCGACGACGCCGTCGCGGGCCTGGTCGTAGAGCTGCGGCGGAGTGCCGCCGAGCTGCATCGACGGGAAGATGTCGATCTTGATCCGGCCGTTCGATTCGGCGCCGACCTTGTCGGCCCAGGGCTTCAGGAACTTGGAATGGCCGTTCGCCACCGGCGGCAGGAAATGGTGCATGCGCAGCGTCACTTCCTGAGCATTGGCACGCGTCGTGCGCAGCACGGCGGGCGCGGCCACGGCCGAGCCGGCGAGCGTCAGAAACTTGCGGCGGTCGAAAGTCATGGAAATCCCCTCCCCGGGAGCAATGGTCGTCTCGTTCACCCTGCCGCGGGCCTGGCCGGCAAAAAGCCGGCTGACCCGTCTCGCGAAGACGCAAGATGGCTCAAACCGGCCTTGATGCAAACTGGCCGGAAGTCGAGCGTCCTCCCGGCCTTATAGTTTCATTCGTAACTAATTCGCAAGCCCGCCGGATCAAGTCCGACGGGTTTCTCTCGCGAGCGTGATCGTGATCAGGCCAGCGGCGGAATGCGCAGCACCCAACCCGGCTGGATCAGGTCGGGGTTCTTCACCGGCGGCGTATTGGCCTTGACGATCTCGGTGTACTTGGCGCCCTTGCCCTTGCCGTAGTGCTCCTCGGCGATCTTCCAGAGCGTATCGCCCTTGACCACCGTGTAGAACACCGCGGCGGGCGCCTCCTTGTTGACGATCAGTTCCGATTCGACCGAGCCGACGCCGGCCGTGTTGCCGATCGCCAGGATGATCTTCTCGGCCTCTTCGGTGGTCATCGCCTTGCCCGAGACCTTCACCTTGTCGCCCGAGACGTCGATCTTGACGTCGGACGGAAGGCCGTGGCCCGCCAGTTCCTTCTGCAACTGATCAGACGTTGCCGCATTGGCCGAGCTCGATCCGAAGATCTTGGCGCCGGCATCCTTGATGAAACTGAACAGACCCATAGCGTGTTCTCCTCATGCGCTGGCCGCCCCGCCAGGATCGGCCGGACGATCGGGCTTCGCGCGACTCGACAGCTTCAGCCTTGGAGCATGTTCTGGTCGCAAAAGTGGCGATCACCTTGCGGAACGTGCCCTTCAGCGCGCATCCCATGAAGCCCGCTCGGGGCGACAACTGCAAGACGAAACCTTCGCGGGGTGGAAAGGCGAGGTCTGCCCTTCCCTCGCGTCGCCGGCGCTGGCAGAACGGTCCCGAGCCGACAAGCTCCGTCATCGATACCCATGAAAGGCCAGCCATGACCGCCCTCTCCCTCGAACAGGCCAACGTGATCGTCGACGGCGCCCTGAAATATGCGCGCGAGAACGGGCTGAAGCCGCTCGCCATCGCCGTGCTCGACGCGCGTGGCGTGCAGAAATTCTTCCTCGCCCAGGACGGCACCAGCCTGAAGCGCGGCGAGATCGCGCTCGGCAAGGCCAATGGCGCGATCGCGCTCGGCGTCGGCCCGCGCACGCTCAACAAGATGGCGCTGGAGCGCCCGCATTTCATCAACGGCGTCGCCCTCTCGGTTGGCGGCCCGGTCGTGCCGGTCCCCGGCGGCGCGCTGATCCGCGATGCCGGCGGCAACCTCATCGGCGTCGTCGGCATCTCCGGCGACACCTCGGACAATGACGAGGCGGCCGCCCTTGCCGGCATCGCCGCGGCCGGCCTCACCGCCGAGACCGGCGGCTGACTTCCTGCGCCGCCGCATGCGGCCCGGCCTGCCCGGCCTTGCGCCATGTCGCATTGCAAGGCCGGCGGATTTCCGGCAACGGGTGACGACCGGCGGCCCTTGAAGCCGTCTTGAGGAACTCCGACCCATGAATATCGCCGCCGCCATCGAGGGCGAGACAGTCCAGACCGACGCGCTGATCATCGGCGCCGGCCCCTGCGGCCTGTTCGCCGTGTTCGAGCTCGGCCTGCTCGACATCAAGGCCCATCTCGTCGACATCCTGCCCAAGGTCGGCGGCCAATGCGCCGAGCTCTATCCGGAGAAGCCGATCTACGACATCCCCGGCTTCCCGCTCGTCACCGGCCAGGGGTTGGTCGACAACCTGCTCGAACAGATCAAGCCCTTCGGGGCGACCTTCCACCTCAACCAGATGATCGAGAAGGTCGAGGTGCTCGGCTCGGCCGAAGCGCCGCGCTTCCGCCTGCGGACCGATGCCGGCACGGTGTTCGAGGCCAAGACGGTGCTGATCGCCGCCGGTGGCGGCTCCTTCCTGCCGAAGAAGCCACCGATCCCAGGCATCGAGGCCTATGAAGGCCGCGGCGATGGCGGCGGCGTGCACTATGCCGTGCGCAAGATGGAAGCCTTCCGCGACCGCGAGATCCTGATCGTCGGCGGCGGCGATTCGGCGCTCGACTGGACGCTGAACCTGCAGCCGATCGCCAAGCGGGTGACGCTGATGCACCGGCGCGACGATTTCCGCGCCGCACCGCACTCGGTCGAGCAGATGCGCGCCCTCGTCGCCTCCGGCGCGATGGACCTGCGGCTCGGCCAGGTGATGGGGCTCAAGGGCGAAGGCAACGAGCTGCACGGCGCGATCTGCCGCGACAATGCCGGCGCCGAGTTCGAGGTCGCCTGCAATACGATGCTGCCCTTCTTCGGCCTGACCATGAAGCTCGGGCCGATCGCCGATTGGGGCCTGAACCTCCACGAGAACCTGATCCCGGTCGACACCGAGAAGTTCGAGACCAATGTGCCGGGGATCTTCGCCGTCGGCGACATCAACAGCTATCCGGGCAAGCTGAAGCTGATCCTGTCGGGCTTTCACGAGGCTGCGCTCGCCGCCCAGAAGGTGCACCGCTACGTCTATCCGGAGAAGCGGCTGACCTTCCAGTACACGACCTCGTCGAGCGCGCTGCAGAAGAAGCTCGGCGTGGTCTGAGATTTCGGCGTCATTCTCGGGCGAAGCGAAGCGCAGACCCGAGAATCTCGTGACGAGAGGCGCAGGCCGGAACCCCTCCGGCTTGAGATGCTCGGGTCAAGCCCGAGCATGACGGCGTAAGTCCCTACCTCAACACCGACATCGCCGACGAGGGCGGCAGCATGTCGTGCGCGGCCATGTCGTGCGCCGGGCGCGCGACCGGCTCCGGCGGCACCGGCTGGATCCGCGTCGCCGGCGAGCCGGACGGACCGCTATGCGTCGGCGCCTCCGCGACCACGCCCTCCTCCTCCGGCGGCGTCACGCGGTCGCGCAATTCGGCGATCGCTCCTTCGAGCGGGTGGAAGCTGAAGCGGATCTTGTGCGTGCCGGCCGGGACCTGCACCGCCCGGAACAGGACATTGGCCTTGAGGATCTCGACCTCCTGGCCGTCGAGCTCGGCCTTCCACCAGGGGTGCCAGATGTCGTTGAGCACGACGAAGCCCGCCTGCGCGCTCGTCACCTCGATCTCGACCACCGTGTTGCGGTAGCGCTTGAGCTTGACCTCGGCATTGCTCGCGACCGGCCCTTCCGGCACGCCGGGCTCCGGCTCCTGGTCGAGCAGGACGACGCGCTGCGGATCGGCGTCCGGCCATTTGCCGGCCGACTTCATCCCGTCGAAATCGGCAAGCTCCCAGCCACCGACGAACATCACGCGCGGCAGCGCCCGCGGGTTCTCGTAGATGTAGCCGTCCTTGGTGTAGGCGACGAGCTTGAGGTCGCCGTCACGCAGGGTGCGGTCGACCTGGCCGATCGGCACCCGCGTCGCGATGTAGCGCAGGCCGAGGAAATCGGCGAGGCGGCAGCGATAGGACGGGAACAGCGGCGTGAAGACGCGCTCGCCCGGCGCGGCGATCGAATCGCGCGTGCCGACGGCGTCCGAGAAATCGGCCAGGCGCAGCGGGTTGTAGCCGAGCGTATGGTCGAAGCCGTGGATCATGCCGGCATTGGGCCATTCGAAGCCCATGCCGAGCAGCTCGACCCGGTCGCGCCGCGGCGAATCCTGCGGCTGCGCCGTGAGCTTCTTCAGCACGGCGACGGTCTCGTTCTTGGTCTCCGGCCGCAACACGTCATAGACCTCGGGCGCCAGCGCCGTGGCCTCGTTCGGGCCGTTATTGGCGGCAAGGTCGGCGGCGACGACGCCGGTGACGATCAGGCTCGCGGCCAGCGGAGCCGCAGCGCCGCGCCAGCGCGTCAGCACGACGAGAAGCGCGAGCGCCGTCGCGAACCAGGCGGCTGCCGTCGCGCTGGGCAGAACCGCTTCGCTCAGATGCCCGGCCTGGCGCGCCACCAGCAGAGCGAGGCCGATCAGCGAGGTGATCGCCCCGACGCCGATGCCGATATCGCGCCAGATCGCCGCCGGCTTCTCGTCGCCGAGGATGCGGTGCAGCAGATAGCCCGACAATACGGCGCCCAGGCCGCCGATCAGGAAGGTCGCGTCCGCTGGTCGCCGGAACACCTTGACGCCCGGCAGATACTCATAGGCCAGGTGGAAGAATGGCGTGTAGCGGCCGAGTGCGAACAGCACCATCAGCACGAATAGGATGGTGTAGGGCCGGATCGCCCGATCCCAGAGCCAGCCGCGCGTCAGCCCCGGCACGATCAGCAGCAGGAAGGGCAGCGCGCCGAGATAGACCTGCCCCATGTTCTTGGAGAGGAAGAGCTCCTTGGCGTTCCATTCCGGGCTGTAGGGCCCCCAGAATTCGGTCGCCGGATCGCGCACGCCGAAGAGGTCGCCGACGAAGGCGGTCAAAAGCGAAGCAGGATGCAGCGAGCCCCGGCCCGCTTCGACGAGATCGATCGCCGGCCGCGTCGTCGCCTCGGCGAAGAGCCAGGTCCAGAGCAGCGGCACGGCGATGGTGACGATACCGGCAAAGCAGGCAGCCGCAATCGGCGCCAGGCTCGCGCGGAAACCCGACCAGCCCTCGGAGAGCCAATAGGCGACGACCATGCCGATCAGGATATAGGCGCCGAGCAGCGCGACCTGGTCAGGCTCAAGCACCATCATGCCGGCGGCGAAGCCCGCGAGCAGGCCATAGCGCAGCGAAGCGCGCTGCAGCATCCGCGCCGTCAGCCAGAACGACAGCCCGAAGAAGGCGAAGCTGGCGATCTGCCCGACATGCTGGACGCGCCAGGCAGCCGAGGCGCCGAAGGCGAAGACCAGCGCAGCCAGGAGCGCCCCGGCCGGATGCCAGTTGCGGTCGCGGAAGAACATCAGCATGGCGAGGCCGCCGACCAGCAGATGCGCCAGCACATAGGCATCGACCGCGCGGAAGCTCGGCGAGGGATTGAACAGCGCCAGCAGGATCGCCGGCGAGAAGATCAGCGATTGCGGATCGGCGACCTGGGGCGAGCCGGCGAAGACGTTATGGGTCCAGAACGGCGACTGCCCGGAGTGCAGAGCCTGCGCCAGGAACTGGATCTGCGCTTGGAAATGCGCCTTGGCGTCGAACGGAATCGTCACCGCCCCCGACAGCCAGGGCCAGCACAGCGCCACCCAGGCGCAACAAAACAGCGCGGCCGCCAGCCAGTAGCTGGAGCCCGATCTCCAAACCGCTTTCAACTGGACCCCCGAGGCCCCCCGGCACGCCCGGCCACGCATGATCGCGCGCCGATCACGCCGATGTGATCAGGGTCGACGATGAAGGTTCCGCGATGAACCGAAACTGAATGAAACTGAACGCTGTGGATCAGGCGCCCGGCTGTGGCCTGACAGCGTCAACTTGCCGCGCCAGCCGGCGGAATCAGCGCTTCTGCGCCACCCAGGCGGCGAGCATGCGCCGCTCGTCCGCGGTCATGCCGGAGAGATTGTTCGGCGGCATGGCGTGGGTCAGCACCGCCTGCACGCCGATGGCACGGCGCTGGCGGGCGATCAACTCGGGTTCGTGCAGATAGACGCCCTTGGGCGCGATGCCGATGCCCGGCCATGACGGTTCGGGCGCATGGCACATGGCGCAGCGCCCGGTGACGATGTTGGCGACCTCCGGCGACGGCGGCACGAGGCCGGCGAGCATCACCGGCTTCACCGGGTCGAGCGGCTTCAGGCCGAGCCGCTCGCGCCCGCCGGGCGAGGACGCCATCGCCACCCAGAAGGCGAGCCAGAGGGCGAGCGCCGCCACCGCCCAGGTCCACCAGGGCGACTTGGCATGGTCGGCATGGCGGACATTGTAGAAGTGGCGGATCAGCGCGCCGGCGACGATGATCAGCGCGACCAGCACCGGGATCACCGCCGAATTGGCGTAGGTCACCGGGTAGTGGTTCGCCAGCATCAGGAACAGCACCGGCAGGGTGATGTAGTTGTTGTGCAGCGAGCGCTGCTTGGCCTGCTTGCCGTATTTCGGATCGGGCACCTCGCCGGCGACCATCGCGGCGATGGTCTTGCGCTGGTTCGGCATGATCACGAAGAAGACGTTGGCCGACATGATCGTCGCCATCAGCGCGCCGGTGTGAATCAGCGCGCCGCGCCCTGAGAAGACCGAGGCGAAGGCCCAGCTGGCGGCAATCACATAGCCGAAGCCGAGCAGGCCGAGCACGACGTCGTTCTTGCCGAGCGGCGACCTGCAAAGCAGGTCGTAGAACAGCCAGCCGCCGGCAAGAGCCGCGATGCCGATCGCGCCTGCTGCGAAGGGCGAGAGCGCCATCACCGCCGGGTCGATCAGGTAGAGCTCGGACTGGGCATAATAGACCCAGACCAGCAGGAAGAAGCCGGAGATCCAGGTCCAGTAGGCCTGCCATTTGTGCCAGGTCAGCTCCTTCGGCAGCACCTCGGGCGCGACCAGGTATTTGCGCATCGCATAGAAGCCGCCGCCATGGACCTGCCAGGCGAGGAACTGCGTCGGCTGGCCGGTTTCGGTCCTGGGCGCATCGGGCGCGGCCCTGAGCGAGGCGTCGAGATGGATGAAGAAGAAGGACGAGCCGATCCAGGCGATCGCCGCGATCACATGCAGCCAGCGCAGGAGCTGGCTGCCCCACTCCATCAGATAGGCGTCGAGCATCACGTCAATCTCTTACTGTCCGGGGAACGGGCGATCATTCGGAGCCGTGGGACGACCGCGCAGCCTCTTCGCGCGCAATCTCGGCCGATTTCACACCGTTGAAATAAAGGTTCAAGGCCACGGCCACGACCGCCGTGAGCAGGATACCGGAGTGCAGGAACGGGTCCAGCGCGTGCGGCAGCTTGGCGAAGAAGGTCGGCGCCACCAGCGGGATCATGCCGAACCCCATCGACAGGGCGACGACATAGAGATTGTTGCGGCTGCTCTTGTAATCGACGTCCTGGAGAATCCGGACGCCCGTCGCGGCCACCATGCCGAACATGACGATGCCGGCGCCGCCCAGCACGAAGAGCGGCACCGCTTCCACCAGCGCCCCGAGCTTCGGCATGAAGCCCATCGCCAGCAGGATCAGCCCGCCCGCGACGGTGACATAGCGCGAGCGCACGCCGGTGACGCCGACGAGCCCGACATTCTGCGAGAACGAGGTGTAGGGAAAGGTGTTGAAGACGCCGCCGATAATGGTGCCGAGGCCATCGGTGCGCAGGCCGCGGTTCATGTCGGCCTGCGAGATCGTCCTGCCGGTCATGGTGCCGAGCGCCAGGAACATGCCCGCCGATTCGATCATCACCACGATCATCACCACCGACATCGTCACCGCCGCCAGCAGGTTGAAGGTCGGCATGCCGAAGGCGAAGGGCAGGACCACCGCGAACCATGTGGCCTGGCCGACTTTCTCGAAATGCATCATGCCCAGCCCCGCCGCGACGATGCAGCCGATCACGATGCCGGCCAGCACCGCGACATTGCAGAAGAAGCCCCGTGCGAACTTGGTGATCAGCAGGATGACGCCGAGCACGAAGGCGGCCATCGCCAGATTGATCGGGTCGCCATAGCCGGGCAGGTTGGGCGCGGCCGCACCGGCTGCCCAGTTGACGCCGACGCGCATCAGCGAAATCCCGATCATGAGGATGATCGAGCCGGTCACCACCGGCGGAAACAGCGGCAGCAGCGAGCCCATCACGGGAGCGACCAGCACGGAGAAGACACCGGCGGCGATCACCGCGCCGAAGATGCCGGTGACGCCGAGATCGGGATTGCCGGCCATTGCCACCATCGGTCCGACGGAGGCGAAGGTGACGCCCATCATCACCGGGAGGCGGATGCCGAAGGGGCCGATGCCAATCGACTGGATCAGCGTGGCGATGCCGCAGGCGAGCAGATCGGCATTAATCAGCAGCGCCACCTGCTCCGGCGGCAGCTTCAGCGCCCGCCCGACGATCAGCGGCACGGCCACGGCACCGGCATACATGACCAGCACATGCTGCAACCCGAGCGCGAACAACTTGGGCGCCGGCAGGACCTCGTCGACCGGATGAACTACTGACGAATCGCCCCTATGGCTCCGGACTACGGCATCCATCGGCATCCTCCCTTTTTTGTCTTTGATGCGCCTTCAGGCGCTTGGAGGGAGGGTTAGACGCAACTTTCGGTAGCGTCGAGGCCTCATTATCAACGAAAATGCAAAGGTGATTCAATCGCGGGAAAGCAGCTTTGCCGCCCGGTTCGCGCCCGAACGCCTTGCCCGGAAGGGTTGTCCCGCTACTGTGCCCGTGATCGGATCAGGAGTGACGACAGATCATGGGACGCCTCTCGACGCATGTGCTCGACACGGTCAACGGCAAGCCGGCCGCGGGCGTCGCGATCGCGCTCGACGCGCTGCTGCCCGACGGCAGCCGCAGCCGAATTGCCGACGTGGTGACCAATGCCGACGGCCGCACCGATCAGCCCCTGCTCAGCGGCACGCTGCCCGTCGGCAGCTATGAACTGACCTTCGCCATCGGCGACTATTTCCGCCATCTCGGCACGAAACTGGCCGAGCCTGCCTTCCTCGACCTCGTGCCGATCCGCTTCGCCATCGCCGAGCCGGAGGGGCACTACCATGTGCCCCTGCTCGCCTCGCCCTGGAGCTATTCGACCTATCGCGGCAGCTGAGACGTTTTCGAAAAAGAGCATCTCCCAGAAGAGCGCCTTCCGCCGCTTCGACGCGGGCGGGTTCCGCGCTAGACCGGGTTGCGGAAAACGAGTCTGGTTCCAACGGCTTGTCGGCCGCGCTTGAATCACCGTCGCATGGACTTGAATCACCTGATGAGCACTTCCTACCCGCGCGATCTCGTCGGCTATGGCCGCAATGCCCCCCATCCGCACTGGCCGGGGCAGGCCCGGATCGCGGTGCAGTTCGTGGTCAATTACGAGGAGGGCGGCGAGAACTGCATCCTGCATGGCGATGCCGCCTCGGAGGCCTTCCTCTCCGAGATCGTCGGCGCCGCGCCCTGGCCCGGCCAGCGCCACATGAACATGGAGTCGATCTACGAATACGGCTCGCGCGCCGGATATTGGCGGCTCTGGCGGATGTTCACTGAGCGCAAGCTGCCGGTCACGGTCTTCGCGGTGGCCTCGGCCTTGCAGCGCTATCCGGAGATCGTCTCGTCCATGCAGGAGGCCGGCTGGGAGATCGCGACCCATGGCCTGAAATGGATCGACTATCGCGACGCCCCGGCCGAGCTCGAGCGCGAGCACATCGCCGAGGCGATCCGCATCCAGACCGAGCTCGCCGGCGAGCGACCGCTCGGCTGCTATCAGGGCCGCACCTCGGTCAACACCATCCCGCTGACCATGGACGAGGGCGGTTTCCTCTACACCGCTGACGTCTATGCCGACGAATTGCCCTATTGGCTCGAGGGCCCGCATGGTCCGCAGCTCGCTGTGCCCTATACGCTCGACGCCAACGACATGCGCTTTGCGACGCCGCAGGGCTTCAACAGCGGCGAGCAGTTCTTCGCCTATCTCAAGGACTCGTTCGACACGCTCTATGCCGAGGGCGAGAGCGCGCCGAAGATGATGTCGATCGGCCTGCATTGCCGGCTGGTGGGCCGGCCCGGCCGCGCCGCGGCGCTCGCCCGCTTCCTCGACTACGTCCAGAGCCATGACCGCGTCTGGGTCGCGACCCGGCTCGACATCGCCCGCCATTGGGTGAGGACGCATCCGCCGGAAGGCGGCTATGCCCCCTCGCGGCTGCCGCAGGCGCTGTTCACCGAGGTCTATGGCCGGGTCTGGGAGCACTCGCCCTGGATCGCCGAGCAGACCCATGCCGCCGGCCTGACGGCAAAGCAAGACTCGGCCGAAGAACTGCACAAGGCGATGGTCGCGGTGCTGCACAAGGCACCGCGCGAGCGGCAGAAGGCGCTGCTCGACGCCCATCCGGACCTTGCCGGCAAGATCGCCGCGGCCGGCGAGCTGACGCCGGAATCGGCCAGCGAGCAGGGCTCGGCCGGGCTCGACCGGCTGACCTCGGACGAGCGCGCCCGCTTCACCGCGCTGAACGAGGCCTACAAGGCAAGGTTCGGCGTCCCCTTCATCCTGGCGGTCAAGGGGCTGAGCAAGGCCGACATCCTCGCCTCCTTCGAGCAGCGCCTGACCAGCACACCCGACCAGGAGTTCGCCACCGCCCTCGCCCAGGTCGAGAAGATCGCACTCATCCGGCTGAAGGAACTCCTGCCCGCCGGCTAGGGCTTGTTCGTCCGCTTGCGCGCATCGGGATCGACCATGCGCGCCAGCCACCACGTCGTCCCGGCCGGGTCCTTGACCCCGCCGCGGCGGTCGCCGTCGCCCTTCTCCTCCGCCGCCTGGATCAGCGTGCCGCCGACCGCCAGCGCCTTCTCGATCAGCGCATCGGGGTCGGCGACATAGACATGGACATGGCATTCCGGCCCGCTCTGCGCCTGCCCGAGCATCACGATCGAATCGTCGATCCTGAACTCGGCATGCATGATCCCACCATCCTCGCGCCGGGCGATGAAGCTGGGGTCGGCTCCGAACACCGCCTTGGCGAAAGCGAGCGCCTGCTCGGCATCCGCGACGAGGAGATAGGGTGAGACGGCGTTGTGCCCATCGGGCTTGTGCATGGCGTCCTCCTGTTACCTACAACCCGCTGACCAGATGCCCGCCATCGACCGCAACCACCGCCCCGGTCATGTAGCGCCCCGCATCCGAGCAGAGCAGCAGCAGCGGCCCGTCGAGATCGTCGAGCTCGCCGGCCCGGCGCATCGGGATGCGCTTCTTCAGCGCCTCGCCGGCATCGCCGGCGAAGAACTCGCGGTTGATGTCGGTGACGATATAACCCGGCGCCAGCGCATTGACCCTGATCGCGTGCCGGGCCCATTCCAGCGCCAGCGCCTTGGTCATCTGGATCAGCCCGGCCTTGGAGATCGCATAGGGCGCGACCTTGCCGGCGACGCGCTCGCCGAGGATCGAGGCGATGTTGACGATCGCCCCGCCGCCGTCCCGCTCCGCCATGATCGCCGCCGCCGCCTGCGCCGCGAAGAAGCAGCCCTTCAGGTTGACGTCGAGCTGCGCATCCCATTGCGCCTCGCTGACCGAGAGCGCAGCTTCCGTCTCGCCGACACCCGCATTGTTGACCAGCACGTCGAGCCCGCCGAGCAGCTTGGCAGCCTCGGCGACGCCTGCCTCGATCGCCTTGACCGAACTCACATCGAGCGCGAGCGGCAAGACCTTGCCTGGCAAGCCCTCGCACTCATGCGCCAGGGCCTGAAGCCGCTCGGTCCGTCGCGCTGCGGCGGCGACCAGCGCGCCCTTCCCGGCGAGCAGCCGGGCGAAATGCGCGCCGAGTCCTGAAGAGGCGCCCGTCACCAGAACCCGCTTGCCGTTGAGATCGTCGAACATCCGGTGCGCCTCCCTGCCGGCGGAGGGGACAATGCCGCACGGCAGCGGTCAACCTCGCCGCAGCGGAACCCCGCCGCCGCCCAGGCGTTTTCTGTCGAACATCATTTTGGACGGGGGATACCCATGTTTCGGATTCTGCTGGTTATCGCGGTGATCGCCATCGGCTACGACGCCATCGTCCATCAGGGGGCGTACACGCGCGACCTCTGGTACAAGGCCGTCGGTGCGACCGAGCGCGCCGTCGATCAGGCCAAGCGCGTCGGCGAGCGCGCGCCGGACGAGCCGCCGCGCTCGCAGATGAATTAGCCCCCTCTCCCGTCATTGCGAGGAGGCGCCAGCCGACGAAGCAATCCAGGGGCGGCAGCGCTCTATGAGACTGGATTGCTTCGCTTCGCTCGCAATGACGAAGTGGCTCCGTATCAAGCCGCCTCCCGCGCCAGCGCCGCCCGCTCGACCTCGCCGGCGATCGCGTCAAGCAGCGCCGTCTCGTCGCCCGCCAGCCCCTCCATCGCCGCCATGCGGGCAAGCACGGTCGCGGCGACCTTCTCTTCCACCGTATCCTCGGCATAGGCGTAGAAGATCGTGGCGTGCTGGCCGTCGCGATGGCAGCGGCCCTCGATCTGCTGCAGCTGGATCGCGCTGTGGCGGAGGTCATGGACGACCAGCGCCCGCTCGCGCTCGCCGCCCGGCATCTCGGCCCGATGCAGCGAGATCGACTCGGTCACGGTGAAGACAACCGCGTCGAGCTTGCCGGTCTGGAAGGCGATCCGCGTCGCCTCATTGGCTTCACCGGAGTGCTCGCCGGTGATCGAGCCGACGCGCCAGCCCTTGCCCGTGAGCTTCTCGGCCAGCATCGCTCCGGTTTCGAGGAAGGCGACGGAGATCGCCACCTGCTCGTCATTCTCCAGCAGGTCCTGGCAGAATTCGGCGGTGCCGGCGGTGCGCAAGAGGCTCGCCTTCTGGCGGAAGCGCAGATCGGCGGCCCAGCCGGCGGGCTTGCGGGTCGAGCCGCCGGCAAGGCCGAGCTCACGCCGGAATTCACGCCAGGTCGCGTCGTAGAGCTTGCGCTCGGCGGTATCGAGCGCGACCGGAGCGAGCTCGCGCTGCACCTCCGGCCAGCCGGCGATCTCCTCGGGCCGACGCCGCAGGCCGATGGCGTTGCGCCCGCGATAGAGCAGATCCGCCATCACTTTGCGGTCGCTCTCGTTCGGCTCCCAGCTCCAGTTCTTCCAGCGCCCCTTGGCCTTTCCGATCTTCAGCCGCTTCATCAGCGCCCGGAAGCCGTCGAGATCGCCGCCCGGCGCACCCGTCGCCTCGCTGAGCAGCCGCGCGAGATAGGACAGCTCGTGCGGCGCCTGCCCTGCCGTCGCGCTCATATAGATCGTGAACTGCGCCGCAGCCGCCATCTGCCGGCAGACCAGCCCCTGCTGCGAGTTCGGATTGCGGATGCGATGGGCTTCATCGATCACCACCAGCGGCCAGACCCGCTTCGGCGTGCCGTGCTTGGCGAGTTCGTTGTTCTTCGCTCGGGTCGAGCGCTTGTTCGAGGCCGGCGGCGGCGCGAGCAGCGACTTGGTCCGCTCGAAATTCATCAGGGTGAGCTTCTTCGCCGGCAGGCCGGCATGGGCGATGGTGCGCCGCCATTGCGGGATCGCGCCCTTCGGGCAGATCACCAGCACCTCCTGCTCCGGCATCGCCGAGATGGCGAGCCAGGCTGAGAGCGTCTTGCCAAGCCCGGTCAGGTCGCCGAGCAGGAAGCCCGGCTTGCCGGCCGCCCGCGCCCCCAGGATCGCGTCGCGCGCGACGAGCTGATGTGCATGCGGCACCATGATCTCGAGCGCATCGGCCTTCGTCGTTACGCTCATGCCTGCCGGGCCTCGGGAGCCGGAGCCCGCTCGGTCGCCATGGTCGCGAGCGTATCGGCCTGCTGTAGCTCTTCGATCAGCGCACCCATGAAATTGGTCACCACCTTGGGCAGTGCCCGGCCCGACATGCTCTGGATCTGCAGGCTGCGCGGCGGCAGGTCGCCGTCCCTCAGCGGCAGCGCCACAACCGAGCCATCGCGGATCGAGGCGCCGAAGGTGATCGAGCTTGCGAACATCACGGCCCCGCCGAGTTTGCAGAAATGGCGCAGGCTCGCGACATTGGTCGAGGTCAGCACGGCGTCGACGGTCAGCCCGCGCGCCGAGAAATAGATGTCGACGATCTTGCGCACCGTCGCTTCGCTGTCGAGCACCGCGACCGGGTGGGCGAAGATGTCCTCGACCCTGACCGCGTCCTTGTCTGCCAGCGGGTGGTGCGGCGCGACGAAGGCGTAGGTCCGCGCCGCACATTGCCAGTTGATGGTGACGCCGCGCTCCTGCTGCAGCACGAAGGTCAGCCCGAGATCGATCGTCCCGGTGCGGACATGCTCGGTGACGACCTGCGGCGACATCACCTTGACGTCGAAGGCGACATCCGGATGCTGCTGGCGAAAGGCATAGATCACCTCGGGGATGAAGCTGACCGCGAAGCCCTCGGTGACGCCGAGCCGGATCAGCCCCTTGCTGGCGCCGCGCAATTCGCGGATCTCGCTGACGACCTGCTCGCTCTCCAGTTCGAGCCGCTGGGCGTAGGCCGCGAGCGTCTGGCCGGCCTGGGTCAGGATCATGCCGTGCGAGCGCCGCTCGAACAGCGCGGCGTCCAGCTCCTTTTCGAGATTGGCGATCTGGCGGCTGACTGCGGAGCCGGCGACACGCAGGCGCTGCGCCGCGGCGCTGATCGAGCCGGTCCGCACCACCGCCAGGAAATATCGCAAGGCCGGAGTCTGCATGGGCGTGCAGTAGCCGCCCCTTGCCGTCTCGGCAACGATCCTTTCGATTCATTCTTATGGCGGCAAGCACGAAGCTGTGCAGAGTTTGTGTCGCCGGCGTGACGGTGGCCGAGGCTGCCCGCCGAAACAGACAAGCAACAATGCTGCGAGGGGAAAACATGCGCTTCTTCGACAAGGCCTCCACGGCCCTGGCCGCAACCGTTTTGGCTGCGACCGCCTTTGCGACACCCGCCTTGGCCCAGAAGGCCGCCAACACCGTCCGCTTCGCCTATGACCAGGCGCCGGAAAGCGTCGATCCGTTCTTCAACAATGTCCGCATCGGCGTGATCATCGGCGCCAATGTCTGGGACACGCTGATCTACCGCGACCCCGCGACCAACGAATACAAGGGCCAGCTCGCCAAGAGCTGGAAGCAGGTCGACGACAAGACCATCGACTTCGAGCTGCGCGAGGGCGTGAAGTTCCACAATGGCGAGGAGTTCGACGCCGACGACGTCGTCTACACGCTGAACTTCATCTCCAAGCCCGAGAACAAGGTCGTCACCCAGGGCAACGTCAACTGGATCGCCAAGGCCGAGAAGCTCGACAAGTACAAGGTCCGGCTGACCACCAAGGAGATCTACCCGGCGGCGATCGAGTATCTCGCCGGCCCGGTCGTGATCCATCCGAACGAGTATTACGAGAAGGTCGGCCCCAAGGGCCAGAACGAGAAGCCGGTCGGCTCGGGCCCCTACAAGGTCTCGAACTACGTCCCGGGCAAGTCGATCACCCTCGAGCTCAACAAGGATTACTTCAAGGATTCGCCGAAGCCGCAGCCGAAGATCGGCAAGTTCGAGATTCGCTTCATCCCCGATCGCCAGACCCAGATGGCCGAGATGCTCTCGGGCGGCGCCGACCTGATCATGCATGTGCCGAAGGACCAGGCCGACCAGCTCCAGACGGTGCCGACGCTGCAGGTCGTCTCCGGCGAGACGATGCGCATCGTCTTCATGCAGATGAACATCCAGGACGGCACGCCGGCCCCTGCCCTCAAGGACGAGCGCGTCCGCAAGGCGATCATCCACGCCATCGACCGCGAGGCGATGGTCAAGAACATCGTCGGCACCGGCTCGCGCGTCATCAACACGATCTGCTTCCCCTCGCAGTTCGGCTGCACCGACGAGGGCGCGGCGCGCTATCCCTATGACCCCGCCAAGGCCAAGGCGCTGCTGGCGGAAGCCGGCCATCCCAGCCTGACCATGGACATCGTCGCCTATCGCGAGCGCAACCAGACCGAGGCGCTGATCGGCTATCTCCAGGCCGTCGGCATCAAGACCAATCTGCGCTTCCTGCAATACGCCGCGATGCGCGAGCAGATCGCCACCAACAAGGCGATGCTGACGCACCAGACCTGGGGCTCGTTCTCGGTCAACGACGTCTCGGCCGCGACGCCGAACTATTTCGCCTTCCGCAGCGAGGACATCACCCGCGACCCGCAGGTCCGTGACCTCTTGGAGAAGGGCAACAACTCGGTCGATCCGGCGGTGCGCAAGGAGGCCTACAAGGCCGGCCTGAAGATCATCGCCGACAAGGCCTATGCCGTGCCGCTCTATTCGCTGCCGGTCTACTACGTCGCCAACAAGGACCTGAACTTCAAGGCCTATCCGGACGAGCTCGTCCGCTTCTGGGAGATGGGCTGGAAGTGACGCGCAAAAGCGCCACAGAGCTCCCCTCCCCTTTGTGGGGAGGGGTTAGGGGTGGGGGTCGCAAAGCCAAGGCGCGACGCTCGCATGTCGCATTGACGCTGGTGCCAATCTCCGGGTCGCTCACCCAGTCGTTCCACCCCCACCCCTCCCCACAAGGGGGAGGGGTTCGCGCAGCGGCTCCTTGCGCACGCGCCCAGCCGCTGGATGTCATCGCTGTGCACCACTCCGGACGCATCTCGTGTTAGGCTTCATCGTCAAAAGGCTAGGCTTGGCGCTGCTCGTCGCGCTTGCGGTCTCGGCCATCGCCTTCTTCCTGCTGCGCCTCTCCGGCGACATCGCGGTCGCGATCGCTGGCGAGGGCGCGCAGCAGGCCGATCTCGACGTCATCCGCAAGACCTACGGGCTCGATCGGCCGCTCGTCGTCCAGTATTTCGACTGGCTGCTGAAGACGCTTTCGGGCGATTTCGGCACCTCGATCTACTTCAAGACCGACGTCGCCGCGCTGGTCTTCGCCAAGCTGCCGGTGACGCTGATCCTCGGCCTTTCCTCGCTCGCCTTCGCCTTGGCGATCTCGATCCCGCTCGGCGTGCTCGCCGCGGTCTACGCCAATAGCTGGATCGACCGGCTGGCGCTCGCCATCGCCGTCGTCGGCCAGGCCCTGCCGAACTTCTTCTTCGCACTGATCCTGGTGATGCTGTTCTCGATCACGCTGCGCTGGCTGCCGGTCTCCGGCTCAGGCAGCTGGCTGCATTACGTCATGCCGACGATCGCGCTCGGCTACTATATCGCGCCGGCCTTCATGCGCCTGATCCGGGCCGGCATGATCGAGGTGCTCTCGGCCGACTATATCCGCACTGCCCGGGCCAAGGGCCTCTCCTCCCATGCCGTCATCGTCACCCATGCGCTGCGCAACGCTGCCGTCCCGGTCGTGGCGCTGACGGCGGTGCAGCTCGGCTTCCTGCTCGGCGGCTCGGTGGTGATCGAGACGATCTTCGCGCTCGATGGGCTCGGCTACCTCGCCTATCAGAGCATCACCTACAAGGATTTCCCGGTCATGCAGGTCATCGTCCTGCTGCTCTCGGTCGTCTACGTCCTGCTGACGCTGCTGGCCGACATCGCCAATGCCTGGCTCGATCCGCGCATCCGGGTATCCTGAAATGAGCGACGCGACCTCCCTCCCCCTCGCCTCCAGCGACGTCACCGGCGGGCGCCGCCTGCTGCGCCGGGCGCTGGCCCAGAAATCCTTCCTGCTCGGCTTCGGCCTGCTGGTGCTGTTCGTCGCGATCGCGCTGCTCGCACCGGTGCTGGCGCCGCACGATCCCTATCTGCAGAACCTGACGGCGCGGAACGTCCCGCCGGTCTGGTACGAGAAGGGAAGCTGGCTACACCCGCTCGGCACCGACCCGCTCGGGCGCGACTATCTCTCGCGCCTGCTCTACGGCGCCCGCATCTCGCTGATCATCGGCATCAGCGTCGTCGCCATCGCCGGCTTGATCGGCACGACCATGGGCCTCGTTGCCGGCTATTTCGGCGGTCGCGTCGACATGGCCGTGACCTTCATGGTCACCACCCGCCTCGCCATGCCGGTGATCCTGGTGGCGCTCGCCGTCGTCGCCATCATCGGCTCCTCGCTCTGGATCGTCATCCTGGTGCTCGGCCTGCTGAAATGGGACCGCTTCGCCGTGGTGATGCGCAGTGCGACGCAGCAGGTCCGCTCGCTCGACTACATCACGGCGGCGCAGGCCTCCGGCGCCAGCACGGCCCGCATCATCCTGCGCGAGGTCCTGCCCAACATCGCCCCGCATCTGATCGTGGTGGCGACGCTGGAAGCGGCAAGCGCCATCCTGCTCGAAGCCGCTCTCTCCTTCCTTGGCCTCGGCGTCCAGCCGCCGCTGCCGTCCTGGGGCCTGATGGTCTCCGAGGCCAAGGCCTACATGTTCTTCTCGTTCTGGTTGATCGCCCTGCCCGGCACGGCGCTGGCTCTGCTGATCTTCGCGATCAACCTCGCTGGCGACGGCCTGCGCGACGTGATCTCGCCCGAAAAGCGCAATTGATCCTGTAACGGAGTGACCACCATGACCCGCGCCAAGGCCATCGCCCATGCGCTCGACTATTTCGACTCCGGCAGCTTCAAGAGCGACCTGTCGCGGCTCATCGCCATGCCGACGGAAAGCCAGAATCCCGAGCGCGCGCCGGTGCTCACAGAGTATCTGGAGCAGGAGATGCAGCCGCTGCTGGAGAGCCTCGGCTTCACCTGCCGGACGCTGAACCATCCCAAGGCCAAGGGGCCTTTCCTCTTCGCCGAGCGGATCGAGGCCGAGGGCCTGCCGACCATCTTCGGCTACGGCCATGGCGACGTCATCCGCGGGCTCGACGCGCAATGGGCCGAAGGCCTCTCGCCCTGGACGCTGACCGAGCGCGGCGATCGCTGGTACGGCCGCGGCGTCGTCGACAACAAGGGCCAGCACCTGATCAACATCAGCGCGCTGAAGTCCGTGCTCGAGACGCGCGGCGGCAAGCTCGGCTTCAACGTGAAGTACCTGATCGAGATGGGCGAGGAATGCGGCTCGCCCGGCTTGCGCGAGCTCTGCACCGAGCAGAAGGAGCTATTCAAGTCGGACGTGCTGATCGCCTCCGACGGGCCGCGCCTCAATGCCGAGCGCCCGACCATCTTCCTGGGCGCCCGCGGCGGCGTCACCTTCGACCTCACCATCAACGCCCGCGAGGGCGGCCACCATTCCGGCAACTGGGGCGGCATCCTCTCCGATCCGGCGATCCAGCTCGCCCACGCCATCGCCTCGATCACCTCGCCGACCGGGCAGATCCGCATCCATGAATGGGTGCCGAAGGAATTGCCGGCGGCGGTGCGCAAGGCTCTCGCCGATTGCGAGATCGACGGCGGACCCGATGGCCCGACCATCGACCCCGAATGGGGCGAGCCCGGCCTGTCGCCGGCCGAGCAGGTCTTTGGCTGGTGCTCCTTCGACGTGCTGGCGATGAAGTCGGGCGTGCCGGAGACCCCGGTCAACGCGGTGCCGCCCAGCGCCTGGGCACGCTGCGCCCTGCGCTTCGTCGTCGGCATTGACCCCGACGACGTCATGCCGGCACTGCGCCGCCATTTCGACCGCCATGGCTTCGGCATGGTCGAGATGACCAAGGCGCGCGATGCGGTCTTCAACGCGACCCGGCTCGATCCCGACGATCCGTGGGTCGAATGGGCGCTGGCCTCGCTCCAGAAGAGCACCGGCAAGAAGCCGGCGCTGCTGCCCAATCTCGGCGGCGGCCTGCCCAACGACATCTTCGCGGACATCGTCGGCATGCGCACGATCTGGGTGCCGCATTCCTATCCCGGCTGCTCGCAGCATGCTCCGAACGAGCATGTTCCCGTCGCGATCCCGCGCGAGGCGCTCGGCCTGATGGCCGGACTCTACTGGGACCTCGGCGAGAGCGACCGCCCGGCGCTCTGAGGCGCGGTGGCCTGCGGGCCGCCTTCGCCATACTCCCGACCAAGGACGGCAGCGTCCGGGCGCTGCCGGTCCAGGCTCTCGCGATAGCGCAGGCAGCCGCGCAGGAATTTCGGCCAAGGCGGCACCGCGATATCCGGCTCGACCTGCTCAGGCAGCAAACCCCAGAGCTGCGGATGATGCCAGCACAGATCGTGCCCGGATGAATCGCGATGCGCGCGGATGCCAGCGCGCAGGCGCCTGACCTCCGCGATCAACTGCTCGGATGTCATGCCGGCGAGATCGTCATCCATGACTTACGCCCCTACTGACGATGCTCCTGCGGCTCGCGCGGATCGCGCGCCGGCGGCAGGTCGATCGGCGTCGCCGGCGGGCCTTCGGGCGGCGCGTTCGGCGGCAGCTCCGGCGGCGGATCGTTCGGGATGCCGTTCGGCTCGTTGTCGGGCGGATTCTCGATCGGCGGCGCCGGCGAAACCTCGCCCGGGTTCATCGGCGGCAATTCCGGCGGCGGCGTCGGGCTGGTCGGTGCTCCGCCCGGCGGTCCTCCGGCCTGGTGAATGGCTGTCATCGCGTCATCCTCTTAATCTCCGAGGAAACGCCTGCGCCCCACAAAGGTTCGGTCCGGCTTCAGACCGCCGCAAGGACTGGGGCAGGTAGCCATGCGAATGTCAGCAGATCGGGTTCGTCGATGCAACTCAGCGCTTCAAGGATCGGGTTCGCGGCGCTTGCCCTGATCGCCGCAGCCAGCCCGGCTCAGGCGCAGACAGCCGATATGCTGGCCTGCTCCGGCCCCTTCGCCCGTGATGCCGACGAAGCCTCACTGATCAAGGCTTTCGGGGCCGGAAACGTCCAGCGCGCCCGCATCGAGATCGGCGAAGGCGAGAAGGCCACCGGCGCCATCCTCTTTCCCAAGGACAGGAAGCGCCGGCTCGAACTGATCTGGCGCGATGGCAAGAAGCGCCGGCAGCCAGGCACGATCTATGTCCGCGGGGGCTCGGCCTGGGCGGTGGCGGGGCCGGCGGGCGAGCGCCTCGCCATCGGGACGGCCCTCGCCGCTGTCGAGGCCGCCAACGGCAAGCCGTTCAGCATCCTGGGCTTCGACTGGGACTATTCCGGCACCGCCGCCGACTGGCAGGGCGGCAAGCTCGCCAAAGCCTTCGGCGGCTGCAGGCTGACGATCCGCTTCGGCTATCCCAAGGGCGCCGACGCCAAGGCGCTCGATCGGCTCTCGGGAGACAAGGAATTCTCCTCGTCCAATCCGGACATGCGCCAAGTGAAGCCGACGGCCTACGAGATCCTGCTCTCCTGGTCGGACTGAGCCTTGAGGCTCACTCTTCGTCTTCCCTTGCCCTTCCGGTCTCGACGAGGATCTCGCGTTTTCCGGCGTGGTTGGCGGGGCCGACG
>NZ_JBYSVZ010000011.1:101390-103787 GCF_058986765.1 Allobosea sp. GW821-FHT03A12 | reverse complement strand
CCGCCTCCGGAGCCACTGCCATCCGGGCCGAAAGTGACAGCGGTGCGCGTCATGGTCAGCGTGACATTCTGGCTGTCGTAAGCCAGCGATGGCGTCAGAAAGACCAGATTCGAGGTGACGTTGGCGAAGGTTCCGCTGACGCCACCGGAGGCCGTCAGGATGGTGTAGCTCGTCGCGGCCGCGTAATTGCCGCTCTCGGCCAGCACCTGGACTGTGCCGCCGGTGATGCTGGCGCTGCCCGAGGCGACGATCTTGTCGCTTTGCCCGGCCGCGTTGACCTCGACCTGATAGGTCGAGCCGCTCGCGAAGGCGACATTGCCGGACACGGTCAGCGTGCCGATCGAGTTGCCCGGCGCGACCGTACCGCCCGATTGCACCGTGACTCCGCCGATGGTGCCCGAGCCGCCGATCGTGCCGCCGTCCAGCGTCACCGTGCTCGCGATCGAGCCATTGACGACGAGCTTGCCGCCGGAGACCTTGGTCGCGCCGGTGTAGGTGTTCGTGCCCGTGAGCGTCAGCGTGCCGGTGCCGGTCTTGGTGACACCGCCTGTGCCGGTGATCTTGCCGGAGAAGGTGGTCGAGGCGTTGTTCGCGCCCGCCGTCAGCGTGCCCGAGCCGAGCGTGACCGTGCCGACGCCGGCGAGCGAGCCGATCGTCTGGTTGAGGCCGGCGAGATCGAGCGTCGCGCCTGATGCCACCGTGACGGTCGAATTGGCGGAGAAGGCGTTGGTGGCGCCGGCCCGCAGCGTTCCCTCCGACACCGTGGTCGCGCCGGAATAGCTGCTGGCGCCCTTGAGCACCAGCGCGCCGGCGCCGGTCTTCGCCAGCGAGCCCGTGCCCGTGAGGGACTGGTTGACGATGAAGCTGTTGCCGGCGTCGACGATGTCGAAGCCGCCGCCATGGCTGCCGAGTATGATGTTGCGGGTCAGCCCGTTCAGCGTCGTGCCGGTCACCTGCAGCACGCCGCCATCCAGCGTCAGCGCGCCCGAGGTCGAACCGAGATTGCTGTCCTTGGAGATGCTGATCGCGCCGCCCGCGATCGTCGTCCCGCCCGAATAGGTGTTCTCCTGCGTCAGCGTCAGCGTCCCCGTGCCGACCTTCCTGATGCTGCCGGCGTCGTAGATCATGCCGGTGAAGGTGGTCGAAGCATTGGTTGCGCCGGTCTCCAGCGTCGAGCCTTGCTCGATTCGGATCTGGCCGGCGCCGGCGATTGAGCCGGCGGTGACCGTGCCGAGCGTGTCGTTGATATTAAGCGATGCACCCGCCGCGACGGTGTAGTCCGAGGCCGCCGACATGGCCTGCGAGCGATCAATATAGAGCGTCCCGGCCGACACTGTGGTCGCGCCCGAATAGGTGCTGCTGCCCGACAGCCTGAGCGTGCCGGTGCCGGTCTTGGTCAGCCCGCCTGTGCCCGAGATCGTGCCGGAGAACGTCGTCCAGGCATTGTCGCCGCCCGCGGTCAGCGTGCCGGCGCCGAGCGTGACGGCGCCGGCCCCGGCGAGCGAGCCGATCGTCTGGTCGAAGCCGGCCAGGTCGAGCGTTGCGCCCGAGGCGATCGTGAACGCTGAGCCCGCGGAGAAGGCGCCTGCCTGTCCGGCGCGCAGGGTGCCGCCCGAGACCGTCGTCGCGCCGATATAGGCGTTGGTGCCGGTCAGGACGAGGATGCCGGCGCCGTCCTTGGTCAATCCACCCGAGCCGGAGAAGGATTGCGTCACCGTGAAGGTATTGCCGGCGTCGGCAATATCGAAGCCGCCGCCATTGCTGCCGAGGACGATGTTGCGCGCCAGCCCGGTCAGTGTCGTTCCCGTCACCTGCAGAATGCCGCCGTCGAGGGTCAGCGTGCCTGAGACATCGCCGAGATTGGCCTCGGAGGAAATGCTGAGCTTGCCGCCCGAGATCGTGGTGCCGCCGGTGTAGGTGTTGGCGCCGGTCAAGGTCAGCGTGCCCGTGCCTTCCTTGACCACGTTGCCGGCGCCGCTGACCACGCTGCCGATCGTCGCAGCGATCGTCTGGTCGAAGGTCAGCGTGCCGGTGTCGATGACGATGCCGCCATTGATGGTCGCCGAGACGCTGCCGATGGTGAGCCTGCTGCTGCCGCCGGTGAAGTGGATTGCCGCAGCACGCGTCGTGCCGTCGCCCGAGAGGCCACCCTCGATCGTGCCGTTGTTGGTGATGATCAGGTCGGCGCCGACGATGGCCTCGCCGCCGGCAGCGCCGACGCCGTTCGCCTCTTCGCCTGGATTAGGGGTACGGCCGAAGGACGTCGGCAAATTCGAGCCGCCGCGCCCGCCATCGCCACCGCGGATCGTGCCGTTGACGGTCAGCGTCGTCGTGGCGCCACCATTGGTGAAGACCAGGCCGGCGCCGCCGACGCCAGCGAAGCAGGCGAAGCAAACG
>NZ_JBYSVZ010000011.1:0-101380 GCF_058986765.1 Allobosea sp. GW821-FHT03A12 | reverse complement strand
CCCGGCGGCCCGGGCGGCGCCAGTGCCGTCCGACACATACGAGCCGCCGTTTCCGCCCTTGCCGCCCTGGATCGTGCCATCGATGAACAGGGTCTGCGCGGCGCTGCCATCGGTGAAGAGCAGGCCGGTGCCGCCGGAGCCGCCACCGCCGCCGAAACCAAAAAAGCTACCACCGCCATGGCCGCCATTGCCGCCGGTGAGCGTGCCGGCGATCGCTCCCGTCGCGCCCGTGCCCGTGACCACGGCACCATAACCACCGGCACCGCCGCCGCCGCCGGAATAGTTGTAGCCGGAGTTACCGTCGCCGCCATTGCTGCCGGTCTTGGCGCCGACTGGCAGCGCCGCGCCGACGCTACCATGGACGCCGCCATCACCGCCCTGGCCTTCGCCGACGATGCCGGTGCCCGCTAGCCCACCAGTTCCGCCGGTGACAGCGCCGGCGCCGCCGCCGCCACCGCCCGCGTTGCCTCCTGGCATGATTTGCCCCCTGGCGCCCGCACCACCGGCACCCGTCGGGTTGTCGATGCCGCCCGCGCCACCTGAGCCGGGTTGCGCGCTGCTTCGGTCGCCGCCGCGCCCGCCATTGGCGAGCGCCTGGCCAGCGGACAAGAGGAGCACGAGTGCCGTGCCCGCGAGCAGGCGCGAGGCGAGCCGCGTGCGAGATGTTCCGCTGTTCGCAGGAGTGATGACGGATATCATGAGAGTGCCCAGCCCAATCGTGGACGCAGGCTTAGGCGGGCGCGGGCAGGAGGCAATGAACAGCCGTTCACAACCCGCCAAATTGTATTTGTGTGGCAGATTTGCTGCGGTTTGGCAGAATCAACGCAGCCATGGGAGCGGGAGCTGAGATGAGCGATACGACAACACCTCTCGCCGGAGGCTGCCAATGCGGCGCGGTGCGCTATCGCCTGCTGAAGCCGCCGCACAAGGTCTCGGTCTGCTTCTGCCGGATGTGCCAGAAGGCGGTCGGCAATTATTTCGGCGCCTTCGCCTCTTCGCGGATCGAGAACGTCGTCTGGACGCGCGGGCGGCCCTCGGTCTTCCGCTCATCCGAGGTCGCCGAGCGTGGCTTCTGCCGCGAGTGCGGCACGCCGCTGAGCTTCAGCTATCCCGGCATGGGCACGCTCTCCCTGGCGGTCGGCAGCCTCGACGATCCGGCTGCCTTTCCGCCGAGCCATGCCTATGGCGTCGAGGGCAGGGCGCCCTGGTTCGACGAGCTCTGCCGGCTGGAGGGCACGCGGACCGAGGACGACATTCCGGAAGACGAACTGCCGGGATATCGCTCGCGCCAGCATCCGGATCATGATTGAGCGCGCTTTCCGCTCAGCCGGAATCGGCTGAACGATAAGAATTCGCGCATACTCAAAGCTGGCTATTCGACGATGATCTCACGCCGCGCCAGCACGCGCGGGCCGGTGAGGGGCGCGTCCATCACATAGCGCAGCTCATAGGTGCCGGGCTCCGCCGGCGCCTCCAGCGTGCTTTCGACATTCTCAGCCGGGAAAAAATGCGGCCCCTGCGCCTCGGGCGGGGCGTCCGGCTTGACCAGCACGACGCGGTCGCGGTCGCCATTGGGGCCGATGCCGCGCACCGGCAGGGGGTTGCCGCGGGCGACGCGGGCGGGGGCGGCGAGCGTCGCAGCTGGCTCCGTCGTCGCCAGGGGCTGGCGCAGCAGGATGACCGGCTTGCCCTCGGTCTCGCCGAGCAAGCGCCATTCATAGCTGCCGACTTCGCCCGGCGCCGGCAGCGACATGACCGTGGCCTGGCCGAGCGGGGAGGCGATGATCGCCGCTTCCGGCGGATCGCTCGGCCGGCTGATGGCGAGGCGGGCATTGGCCGGGGCGCGGCTGACGAAGGCGGTCGCCATCGCGCCGGCCATCAGCGTGCGCGGCGCCGACAGGCCGGGGCCTTGCGGCGGGCGTTGCTGCAGCCGCGGCTGTTGCGCCGCGGCGGGGCTGCCTGCGGCCAGGAGCAGGGGAAGGACTGTGCGGCGGGTGGGCATCATGCTGTGGCTAGTCGGTGGAGATGGGCGGCCAGTTCCGGGTGACGCAGCATGAGCAGTCGAAAATCGGCAGGATCAAGGACGAGAAGCTTGGTCGCGACGGTGGCCCGCACCGCGATCCCGCTTTCGGCGGCCGCGATCTCGGTCAGGCAGAGTTCGCCGAAATAGCAGCCCTCGTCGAGCCGCCGGCTGCCATCGGGTTCGATGATCTCGACCTCGCCGCTGGCAACGAAAAAGAGAGAATGCGCCGGCTCGTGCGGGCGCAGCACGATGCCGCCGCCGCGCACGGTGCGGGCGCGCAGTGCATGCATGATCTCGGCGATCTCGGCGGCGTTCAGCCCGCTGAACAGCGGCACGCGCGCCAGCATGCTCCAGGTGATGACGAATTCGCGACGGTGGATCTCCTGGGCGAAGGCCGTGGCAACGATGCCAACCGGCAGCGCCAGCATGACGAGGCCCATCACGGCGGTGAGCGACGCCACGACCTTGCCGAGCGGGCTGACCGGAAACGCATCACCATAGCCGACCGTGGTCAGCGTCACGATCGCCCACCACATCGCGTCGGGAATGGTGCCGAACTTGTCGGGCTGGACGTCGTGCTCGACGAAATGCATCGCGGTCGCCGAGAGCAGCATCACACCGATCAGGATGACGACGCAGGCAGCGAGCGCCTTACGCTCGGCATGCAGCGCTGCTCCCAGCGAGGCCATGCCGGGCGAATAGCGCCCGAGCTTGAAGAAGCGCACCAGCCGGAAGAGCAGCAGGATCTTGAGATCGCCATAGCCGAGCAGGGCGGCATAGAGCGGCACGGTGGCGAGAAAATCGAGCAGTGCCGGCGGTGACAGCGCATAGGCGCGCCGCGCCGCCCAATCGCTCATGCCGCGATAGCGCGCATGCTCGGGTGCGACCCAGAGCCTGACCGCGTATTCAAGCGTGAACAGCACGGTCGAGACCAGCTCGATCGCATGGAACAGCCCGCCATGGGCGGTAGCGAATCGCGGCACCGATTCCAGCACCAGCGCCGTGATATTGACGACGATCAGCGCGACCAGCCCGCCATGGACGAGCTTCGCCGAAAGATCGTCACCGGCGCCGCGGTCGATGATCAGATGCGCCCGCCGCCGCCAGCTCATGCCAGGCTGCGGGGCGGGCGTCATCTGAGTATCAGCCCATGGCCTCGGCGACGGCGTCGAGCGCGGCTTCAGCCTGTGTGCCGTCAGGCCCGCCGGCCTGGGCCATGTCGCGACGGCCGCCGCCACCCTTGCCGCCAAGGCGCTCGGAGGCGGCACGGACCAGCGCGACCGCATCGAAGCGCTCGCTCAGGTCCGGCGTGACGCCGACCACGACGCCGGCCTTGCCGTCCTCGGCAACGCCGACGATGGCGACGACGCCGGAGCCGACCCGGCCCTTGGCCTCATCGACCAGGCTCTTCAGGTCCTTCATCTCGACGCCGGTGACGGCGCGGGCCAGCAGCTTGACGCCGGCGACCTCGCGGATCGGATCGCTGGCCTCGCCGCCGCCGCCCATGGCGAGCTTCTTGCGCGCTTCGCTGAGCTCGCGCTCGAGCTTGCGGCGCTCCTCGACCAGGGTCGCGACACGAGCCGGCAATTCGACGATCGGCGCCTTCAGCAGGCCAGCCATCTCGTCGAGCGCGACGCTCTCCTCGCGCAGATGGCGGCGGGCCGCCTCGCCGGTGAGGGCTTCGAGCCGGCGCACGCCGGCCGCGACGCCGGCCTCGGACAGGACGGTGACAAGACCGATGTCGCCGGTGCGGCTGGCATGGGTACCGCCGCAGAGCTCGACCGAGAAGGCCTTCGGCGTGTCGGAATCCCGATCGGTGCCCATCGAGACGACGCGGACCTCGTCACCGTACTTCTCGCCGAACAGCGCGCGCGCACCCGAGGCGATCGCATCGTCGACCGACATCAGCTTGGTGGTGATCGGCTCGTTCTGCAGCACGAGCTTGTTCGCCATCTCCTCGACCCTGGCCAGCTCCTCGCGCGAGATCGGCTTGGGATGGCTGAAGTCGAAGCGCAGGCGCTCGGGAGCTACCTGCGAGCCCTTCTGCGCGACATGGTCGCCGAGCACGCGGCGCAGTGCCTCGTGCAGCAGATGGGTCGCCGAATGGTTGCCGCGGATCGCACTGCGCCGGCCATGGTCGACGGTCAGCTCGGCCGGCTTGCCGATCTCGATGGCGCCGGAGACGACCTTGACCTGATGGGCGAAGACGTCGCCGAGCTTCTTCTGGACGTCGGTGACCTCAGCCTTGAAGCCATTGCCGGTGATCGTGCCGGTATCGCCGACCTGGCCGCCGGATTCGCCGTAGAACGGGGTCTGGTTGAGGATGACGATGCCGCTCTCGCCTTCCTTCAGCGAGGTGACCTCAGCATTGTCCTTGACCAAAGCGGTGACCACGCCCTCGGCGCTCTCGGTGTCGTAGCCGAGGAACTCGGTCGCGCCGACGCGCTCGCGCAGCGGGAACCACAGCGTCTCGGTCGCGGCCTCGCCGGTGCCCGCCCAAGCGGCGCGCGCCTTGGCCTTCTGCTGCGCCATCGCCGCATCGAAGCCCTCGATGTCGACGCCGACGCCGCGGGCGCGCAGCGCGTCCTGGGTCAGGTCGAGCGGGAAGCCATAGGTGTCGTAGAGGGTGAAGGCGACGTCGCCCTTGAGCTTGTCGCCGGTGCTGAGGTTCTGAGTCTCCTGGTCGAGGATGGAGAGGCCGCGCGCGAGCGTGGTGCGGAAGCGGGTCTCCTCCAGCTTCAGCGTCTCCGAGATCAGCGCCTCGGCCCGGATCAGCTCGGGATAGGCCTGGCCCATCTCGCGCACGAGGGCCGGAACCAGTCTGTGCATCAGCGGGTCCTTGGCGCCAAGCAGCTGCGCATGGCGCATGCCGCGGCGCATGATCCGGCGCAGCACATAGCCGCGGCCCTCGTTCGACGGCAGCACGCCGTCGGCGATCAGGAAGGCGGAGCAGCGCAGATGGTCGGCGATGACGCGGTGGCTCGCGCTCATCGGCCCGTCCGAGGGGACGTTGGTCAGATCGGCGATGGTGCGGATCAGCGTCGCGAACAGGTCGATCGAATAGTTGTCATGCGTGCCCTGGAGCACGGCGGCGATGCGCTCGAGGCCCATGCCGGTATCGATCGAGGGACGAGGCAGGTTGGTGCGAATGCCGCCCGCCGCTTCCTCGTACTGCATGAACACGAGATTCCAAATCTCGATGAAGCGGTCGCCATCCTCGTCGGGCGAGCCCGGAGGGCCGCCGGGGATGTGGTCGCCATGATCGTAGAAGATCTCGGAGCAGGGGCCGCAGGGGCCAGTGTCGCCCATGCGCCAGAAATTGTCGGAGGTCGCGATGCGGATGATCTTCGAGTCGGGCAGGCCGGCGATCTTCTTCCAGAGCGCATGCGCGTCGTCGTCCTCGGAGTAGACGGTGACGGTCAGCTTGTCCTTGGGCAGGCCGAATTCACGGGTGACCAGGGTCCAGGCGTGATGGATCGCCTGCTCCTTGAAATAGTCGCCGAAGGAGAAGTTCCCCAGCATCTCGAAGAAGGTGTGGTGGCGGGCGGTGTAGCCGACATTGTCGAGGTCGTTGTGCTTGCCGCCGGCGCGCACGCATTTCTGCGCCGTGGTCGCGCGCGGATAAGGGCGCTTCTCCTGGCCGGTGAAGACGTTCTTGAACTGCACCATGCCGGAATTGGCGAACATCAAGGTCGGATCGTTGCGCGGCACGAGCGGGCTCGACGGCAGCACCTCGTGGCCGTTCGCCTTGAAGTAATCGAGGAAGGTCGACCTGATCTCGTTGACGCCGCTCATCGCAATCTTGGCTCTGTTCTGGTGGGGCCGGCTGGCCCGGCGCAGTGGTTCTAGTCAGCCCATGTGCGCCTGTCCAGAAAGCGCCGCAAGGACGCCATACCGGCAAGCTTCTGAACCACAAACGGAAACGGGCGACCCGAAGGCCGCCCGTCGATCTAATGGCTGAGCCCCCGCGTTTGAAGGCTCAGGCTTCGCCCTCGTCGAGATCCTCGGCGGTCGGGTCGGCATTCTCCAGGATGCGCTCGGCGACCAGGCCGGAATTCTGGCGGATGGTCGTCTCGATCTTGGCGGCGACGTCGGGATTGGCCTTGAGGAAGCTCTTGGCGTTCTCGCGGCCCTGGCCGAGCCGCTGGCTGTCGAAGGAGAACCAGGCACCGGATTTCTCGACGATGCCGGCCTTGACGCCGAGATCGACCAATTCGCCGGCCTTCGAGATGCCCTCGCCGAACATGATGTCGAATTCGACCTGCTTGAAGGGCGGCGCGACCTTGTTCTTGACGACCTTGACGCGGACCTGGTTGCCGGTCGCCTCGTCGCGCTCCTTCAGCGTCGAGACGCGGCGGATGTCGAGGCGCACGGAGGCGTAGAACTTCAGCGCATTGCCGCCGGTGGTGGTCTCGGGGCTGCCGTACATCACGCCGATCTTCATGCGGATCTGGTTGATGAAGATCACCATGCAGTTCGAACGCGAGATCGAAGCGGTGAGCTTGCGCAGCGCCTGGCTCATCAGGCGGGCCTGCAGGCCGGGCTGGTTGTCGCCCATCTCGCCCTCGATCTCGGCACGGGGCGTCAGCGCCGCGACGGAGTCGACGACAAGCACGTCGATCGCGCCGGAGCGGACCAGCGTGTCGGTGATCTCCAGCGCCTGCTCGCCGGTGTCGGGCTGCGAGATCAAGAGGTCGTCGAGATTGACGCCGAGCTTGCGGGCATAGACCGGGTCGAGCGCGTGCTCGGCGTCGACGAAGGCGCAGACGCCGCCCTTCTTCTGCGCTTCGGCGATGGTATGGAGCGCGAGCGTGGTCTTGCCCGACGATTCAGGGCCGTAGATCTCGACGACCCGGCCGCGGGGCAGGCCACCGACGCCGAGCGCGATGTCGAGGCCGAGAGATCCGGTCGAAACCGTCTCGATCTCGATCGCCTGCTGGTTCTTGCCCAGGCGCATGATCGAGCCCTTGCCGAAAGCCCGTTCGATCTGCGAGAGCGCCGCATCGAGCGCCTTGGCCTTGTCCATCGAAGAGCCTTCCACGAGCCTGAGATTTGCCTGATTCACGACGTGCGCTCCTTATGGCAGGGGCGCGACCACATCTCAATCCGCGCCATGGAAACGACTATGGTCATGGTTTGTTCTCTCTCGCAAGTTCTTTTTCTGTTCTTGCTTCAGCGCGTGCCGGTTGTGCTCCAACGGGATGATCGCGAGCGGTTTGCAGGGTATAAGGCGTCATGCACAAGCCGCTGATCAAGCTCCTCCTGATCCCGCTCGACCTCGTCGTCGGGGTCGTCATCCTGCTCGACGAGATGCTGCGGCCGCTCTACCGGCCGCTGATCGCCTGGTTCGCCTCGCTCAGGCTGGTGGCGCGCTGCGAAGCGGCGATCGGGCGGTTGCCGCCCTATGGCGCGCTGGTGGCGCTGGCGATCCCCTTCGCCATCGTCGAGCCGCTGAAGCTGCTCGGCCTGCTGTTCCTGGCGCGCGGTGCATTCGCTGCCGGCATCGTCACGACGGCGATCGGCCATCTCGCCGGCTTCCTGCTGGTCGAGCGCGTCTACCATGCCGGCCGGGCGCAGCTCCTGACCATCCCCTGGTTCGCGCGGATCATGGGCTGGATCGATGCGATCCGTCAGGCGGTGATCGGGCGGATCAAGGCGAGCGCTGCCTGGCAACGGGCCGTTGTGCTGGTGCGGGCGGTACGGGAGCGCCTGCGCGGGCTCAGGGGCTGGCTCGCCAGCCTGCGCGCCTGACGCGGTCAATCCTCCGGATCGGCCTGCCAGGCAGCGGCGAGCCGCTCCAGTTCCAGCGTGTAGCAATACAGCGCGAACACGATCGCCAGGAGCACGCCCGAGCGCCAGAACAAAGTGAAGCCATCGGCGAGCTTGGTCAGTTCCGGCAGGTGCCGCAGGAAGTAGATGGAAGCGAGCGCGCCGCCGACGATCGCGCCGAGGCGGGCGGCGAAGGCGAGCGCATGCCCGAGAGGGAGGCTGCGGAAACCCTTCGGCACTGGCAGCAGATAAAGCCGCAGCCAGTAGCAGCACTGGCCGAGCAGCGCCGCGACGACGACCTGGATCAGGATGGCGGTCGGTAGTTCTTGCTGCTCGCCGATATGCTCGACCAGGATGCGGAAGGTGGCGTGGATATAGAAGATGATCACCAGCGCGCAGGCCGTCTGCACGATCAGCAACAGCGTGTAGGCGAGGACCGGCCTTTGCGTCATGGGCGGCACGATAGAGGGCGGCTTGGCACCGATCAAACCGGGCGGCTTGGGCAGGAGATTACCGCCAGCGCGGCCGCGGCGCGGCCGGCAGCCTCGACATAGGCCGGGTCGCGGTGAACGAGCATGACCGAGAAGGCGCCGTCCATCAGCAGCACGACGTGGCGGGCGAGCTCATCAGGTGCGCTGGCGCCGTGCTCGGCGCAGGCGCCGGCGAGCCAGCGCTCGAAACCGGCCTTGTGGCGGGCACCGATCCTGATCGCGGGATGGCCGGGCAGGTTGGCGAGCTCGGCGGCGGTGCGCAGGAAGCCGCAGCCCTTCCAGCGCGGATGGCGGGCCGAGCGCGCGAGGTTCTGGAAGATCGCCTCGACCTTCTGAGGCAGTGCGCCCTCGGCCTTGTCGAACCAGCCGGCCATCAGCTTGAGATTGGGCTGGTCGCGCGCCTCGAGATAGGCGGCGACGAGCTCATCCTTGCTCTCGAAATGGTAGTAGAGCGTGCGCTTGGTGACGCCGGCCTTCTCGGCGACGGCATCGACGCTGACGGCGCGGATGCCCTCGCCATAGAAGAGCTTGCTGGCGGCCTCGATGATGCGCTTGCGGGTCGGGCTGTCGGGTTCGGCCATGGCTCAGGTATACCGTATAGGTAGTATACATCGTCAAGCCTGGAGCGCAGCCTTCCGAGACATGAAACCGGAAGGACGCCAAGGCCATGCCCGATAATGATCCCATCCTGATTCAACAGCGCGAGGCGGTCGCGACGCTGACGCTGAACCGGCCCGAGAAGCTGAACGCGCTGAGCTACGGGTTGATCGATCACCTGCTCGAAGCGCTCGATGCGATCGAGGTCGACCCGTCCATCCGCGCCGTGATCCTGACCGGCGCCGGTGAGCGCGCCTTCTCGGCCGGTGGCGACATCCACGAGTTTTCGCAAAGTGTCGCGGCCGGGCCGGAACAGGCGGTGCGCGATTTCGTCCGCCGCGGGCAGAAGCTGACGGCGCGGCTGGAGGCCTTCGGCAAGCCGGTGATCGCGGCGGTGAACGGGCTCGCCTATGGCGGCGGCTGCGAGGTCACCGAGGCGGTGCCGCTCGCCATCGCCAGCGAACGGGCGATGTTCGCCAAGCCCGAGATCAATCTCGGCATGCCGCCGACCTTCGGCGGGACGCAGCGCCTGCCGCGCCTCGCCGGCCGCAAGCGCGCCATGGAGCTGCTGCTGACCGGCGATCCGTTCACGCCGCAGCGGGCGCTGGAGCTGGGGCTGATCAATCGGATCGTGCCGCATGAGGAGTTAATGCCGGCGGCGCATGATCTGGCGCAGCGAATCCTGCGGCATTCGCCCTTGGCGGCGGCGAGCATCCTCACGGCGGTGACGCGCGGCATCAATACCAGCATCGCCGAGGGGCTGCTGATCGAGAGCGAGCAGTTCGCCCGCATCGTGCCGACGGCCGATCTGCGCGAGGGGCTCGACGCCTGGATGGCGCGGCGGCAGCCGGTCTATTCCGGTGATTGGTCGAATGTGGCCAAGACCGGCTGAGGGGGCAGGGATGAGCGATCATACGAGCTTCAGCCGCGAAGCCTTCGCCGCCTTCCGGGCCGATGACCGGCCAGGGCCGGTGCAGATGCTGAACCTGATCCGGCTCCATGCCGAGGCGCAGTATCCGGACGGGCCGCGGGGTGGCGGCCGCGAGGCTTTCGCGAACTACGGCCGGATCAGCGCGCCGGTGCTGGCCAAGCTCGGCGGGCGCATCCTTTGGCGCGGCCGCTTCGAGCAGACGCTGATCGGCCCGGAGGACGAGCGCTGGGACATCTGCTTCATCGCGGAGTATCCGAGCGTCGAGGCCTTCACTGCGATGTTTCGCGATCCGGTCTATCGCGAGGCGATGATGCATCGGCGGGCGGCGGTGAGGGGTTGCCGGCTGATCCGGCTGGCGCCGGCGGAAGCGGGCGTGACTTTCGCAGGGTAGAGCAGGGTCGTTCAGCCCTGCTTCAGGCGCCCGATCAGGCCATGGATGTCGCCGAGCACGAAGAGGTCGCGGACGAGGCCGTCCTCGAAGGTGAAGGCCGGCGCGCCATGCCACCAGACATGACGGCCGCTCGGCGGCACCTCAAACATCTCGCGGCGATGGATGCCGTGGAAGCGCAAGCGCCCGAAGACGCGGTTGCCTTCCTCGACCAGTGCCAGGATGTCCGAAGTGTACTCGCCGAGCGAGCCGGTGACCCAGTCGACATAATCAGCGAATTCGCGATGGCCACGCAAGACCGGCCCGAGCGAGCCGCGGAAGGTGAAGTCCTCGTGGAAGATCCGTGGGATCAGCGACTTGTCGGCGTGGTCCCACATCTCCTTGTAGAAGACCCGGACGAGCTCCTTCTGCGGCGAGAGCGTCACACCGCCGAAATCGAGGGCCGGTTCGGCCGGCCCCGCCTCGCGGCCTTTCGGCATCTCCGTCATCTCGGCCTCCCTCGCTGTCGCAGGCTATCGCGAGCCCATTCGATCAAGCTCCGATGAACACGCGCCGGAGGGGACAGCAAATCTCGCAAAACGCCAGTGGCGAACTGCGCATGCCCGCTAGGCTGATCACCCTGCCGCGTGAGGGGTCTCCGCAGGGGCAGGCGCGGCCGAGCCGGAACCGCCGAGCCTCCGCGAAAGCCCTTCCATATAAAGGAAGATCACCGGGGTGATGAACAGCGTCAGCACCTGCGAGACGATCAGCCCGCCGACCACGGCGAGGCCGAGCGGCTGGCGGAGTTCCGCGCTGGCGCCGGCGCCGATCGCGATCGGCAGGGCGCCGAGGATCGCCGCCAGCGTCGTCATGATGATCGGCCGGAAGCGGCGCAAGCACGCTTCGCGGATCGCGGTGTCGGGGGGCTCGCCGGCGCGCTGCAGTTCGAGCGCGACGTCGATCATCATGATCGCGTTCTTCTTGACGATGCCGATCAGCATCAGGAGCCCGATCACGGCGATGACCGAAAGATCGAGCCCGAAGAGCTTCAGCGTCAGGAGCGCGCCGAGCGCCGCCGCCGGCAGGCCGGTCAGGATGGTCAGCGGGTGGATGAAGCTCTCATAGAGGATGCCGAGCACGATGTAGATCGTCAGCACCGCGCCGGCGATCAGCAGGCCCTGGTTGCCGAGCGATTGCTGGAAGGTCTGGGCGACGCCGGCGAAGCTGGTTCCGATCTGCGCGGGCAGGCCGAGCTCGGCCTTGATCGCATCGATGCGCTGGACGGCCTCGCCGAGCGAGCGGCCGGCCGGCAGGTTGAAGGACAGGGTGACGGCCGGGAGCTGGCCGAGCTGGTTGACGGTGAGCGGGCCGGCCTTGCGCTCGATCCTGGCGAAGGTGCCGAGCGGGACGAGCGCGCCGGAGGAGGAGCGGAAGCGGACCTGGTCGAGCCGGTCGTTCGACCACTGGATATCGGGATTGAACTCGATGATCACCTGATAGCTGTCGCTGGTGGTGTAGATCGTCGAGATCTGGCGCACGCCGAAGCCGGAATAGAGGCTGGAGCGCAGCACGTCGGCGCTGATGCCGAGCGACTGCGCCTTGGCCCTGTCGACGACGAGATTGGCGAGCAGGGCCTTGTTCTGCAGGTCGGTGGTGACGTCGACGAAGAGCGGATCGTGCTGCAGCGCCTCCAGCATCTTGCCCGACCAGTCGGACAGAGCGGGCTGGTCGATCGACTGCATCACGAACTGATACTGGCTCTTCGAGGAGCGTGCGCCGATGTTGAGGTTCTGCACCGGCGACATATAGGTGGCGATGCCCGGAATGGCGGCGAGCTGGCGGCGCAGATCCGCGAGCATCTCCTGCAGAGGCGGGCGCTGGTCCTTCGGCTTCAGCTCGACGAAGAGCCGGCCGGCATTGAGGCTGCTCGACTGGCCGCCGGAGCCGATGGTCGAGGCGACATGGTTGACATAGGGCGAGCGCCGGAAGACGTCCTCGACCTTCTGCTGCAGGCCCGACATGGCGTCGAAGGAGATGTCCTGGCGCGCCTCGGTCGCGACCTGGAGCTGGCCGATATCCTCCTGCGGGAAGAAGCCCTTGGGAATGGTCATCACCAGCCAGGCGCTGGCGGCGACGCTGGCGAGGAAGATCATCAGGACGGTGCGGCGGTATTTCAGGCTGAGGTCGAGCCCGGCGCGATAGGCGCCAAGCACGGCGTCGAAGCCGCGCTCTAGGAAGGCGAGCCGGTCCTTCTTGCCGGGCTCGGCATGGCCGGCTGCGTTGGCGCCGAGGCGTGCGCACATCATCGGCGTCAAGGTCAGCGAGACGAAGGCCGAGGCGAGGATGGCGACGGTGACGACCACCGCGAACTCGTTGAAGACGCGCCCGATCACGCCGCCCATCAGCAGCACCGGGATGAAGACCGCGACCAGCGAGAGCGAGATCGAGATGATGGTGAAGCCGATCTCGCTCGAGCCCTTCAGCGCGGCGTCGAAGGCGGAGAGCCCGTCCTCCTCCATATGGCGGACGATGTTCTCGAGCATCACGATCGCATCGTCCACCACGAGGCCGACGGCGAGCGTCAGGCCGAGCAGCGAGATGTTGTCGATCGAGAAATCGAGCAGATACATCGCGCCCAGGGTCGCGATCAGCGAGATCGGCACGGCGACCGCCGGGATCAGCGTCGCGGTGAAGCGGCGCAGGAACAGGAAGATCACCGCGACGACCAGCACGATCGTCAGCCCGAGGGTGAACTGCACGTCCTCGACCGCCTGGCGGATCGAGGAGGAGCGGTCGTTGAGCAGGCCGAGCGTGGTCGCCGGCGGCAGCAGCGACTGCATCTGGCCGATCGCGGTCTTGACGCGGTCGACGACCTCGACCGTGTTGGCGTCGGGCTGGCGGAAGACCGCGACGACGAGGGCGCGCGAGCCGTCATACCAGCTGGCGAGCTGGAGATTCTCGACCGAGTCGATCACCTTGGCGACGTCGCCGAGCCGGACCGGGCGGCCGTCGCGGGTGGCGATGATGATGTCCGCGAAATGGGCGGCGTCGGCGAGCTGGGTCTGCGCCTCCAGCGTCAGTTGCTGCGGGCCGGACTGCATGGTGCCGACCGGCGTGTTGACGTTGGCGGCGGTGATTGCGGCCTGCAATTCGTTGATGCCGATGCCGCGGGCGGCGAGCGCGGTCGGGTCGACCTGGATGCGGACCGCGTATTTCTGGCTGCCGAAGATCTGGACCTGCGCCACGCCCTCGACGGTGGAGAGCGTCGGCGAGAGCACCTGCTGGACGAAGGCGTCGATCTTGGAGAGCGGGGTGACCTCGCTCTTCAGCGCCAGCAGCAGGATCGGGGCGTCGGCCGGGTTGAACTTGCGGTAGCTCGGCGGCGTCGTCATGTCGATCGGCAGCTGGCGCTGTGTCCGGGCGATCGCCGCCTGGACGTCGGCCGCCGCCGCGTCGATGTCGCGGTTCAGCGCGAACTGGATCGCGATCGAGGTGTTGCCGAGTGCGTTGGTGGTCGAAATCGAATCGATGCCGGCGATGGTGGCGAACTGCTTGATCAGCGGTGTCGCCACCGAGGTCGCCATGATCTCGGGTGAGGCGCCCGGCAACTGCGCGGAGACGTTGACGACCGGGAACTCGGCCCGCGGCAGCGCCGCGACCGGCAAAGAGCGCCAGGCGAACAGGCCGCCGAGGATCAGCGCGCACGACATCAGGATCGTCGCGACGGGATGACGGATGCAGAAGGCCGAGACCGACATGGCGCGCCCTCACGGCTTGGCGGTTTGCGGGGCGGTGAGCCTGATCTTGGCCCCGGGCGAAAGCCGCGACTGGCCTTCGGTCACCACCTTCTCGTCCTGCGCCAGCCCGGAGGCGAGCGCGGCGACGCCGTTCTCGTTGGAGGCGACCTTGACCGGCCTGGCCTCGACCGTGTCGTCGGGCTTGGCGACGTAGACGAAGGGACCCTTCTGCCCCTCCTGCAAGGCGACCGAGGGCACGGTGACGGAGCCGGGCAGCATGCCGAGCTGGACGACGACGTCGACATATTGCCCCGGCCAGAGCCGGTGCGGATCGTTGGCGAACAGCGCCTTGACGCTGACCGTGCCGGAGGGAATGTCGACGGCGGAATCGATGAAGGAGAGGTCGCCGGTGGCAAGCTCCTCGCGCGTGCCGGAGGCGTAGGCCGTGACCTTGGCCGGCGTCGAGGCCTTGGCTGCCGTCTGGAGCAGGGTCAGGTCGCGCTCGGGCAAGGTGAAAGTGACGCGGATCGGGGCGATCTCAGTCACAGTCACCAGGTTGCTGCTGGCATCGTTGGCGCGCACGGCATTGCCGGGTGTCGCGGCGATGGCGCCGAGCCGGCCGGAGATCGGGGCGGTGATGGTGGTGTAGCCGAGCCGGACACGGTCGAGCGCCAGGGTCGCCTCGTCCGCCTTGACGGCGGCGTTGGCGACGGCCTCGTCGGCGGTGGCCTGGTCGAGCGCCTGCTGTGTGCCGGCGCCCTTGTCGACCAGGCTCTTCTGGCGGGCGAGGTCGGCGCGCTTTTGCGCCACGGTCGCCTTGTCGCGTTCGACATTGGCCTCGTCGCGGGCGACCTGCGCCTTGAGCTCGCGATCGTCGAGGGTGAAGAGCAGGTCGCCCTGCTTGACCTCCTGGCCCTCCTTGACGTGCATGTCGGCGATGACGCCGTCGAGGCGGGACTTGACCGCGACGATGGCGACCGGCTCGGCGAAGCCGATCGAGCGGCGTGTCACGGGCACGTCGGCGCGGCCGGCGAGCACAGTGGTGACCGGGCTCGTGATGGGGCCGGCGCGGCGCTCGGCATGGGCCTGCTCCGGCCCGTCCTGCGGCCGGATCACACGATAGGCGGCAAAGGCGGCGACAGCCCCCAGAAGGGCTATGATCGCGTAGCGTTTCATCGATGGCCCCGGCGCGTCACTGTCCACGCGCCACTTTACCGCCTTCCGTCATAGGGGGCCTGTCCGCAGCATGAACTCTTCGTAATGCGGGCGAGGCGCCGGGCGAGCGATGGCCGGACAGCGCCTCATCATATCCCGGAGAGTGGATGCGCGACAGGGCGGGGGGTGTTGGGTCAGCTGTCCGGCGACGATGCAGAATTCCTTGACCGGATAGGCGCCAATTCTGCGACGCGGAGGACGATTATTTAATCTGTCCGCGCTATCAGCCTGCCGGAGATTGCTTGGGAAGGTTGCGCTGCATGAACGCGCTGTCGCCGAATGAATTCAGGTCGTCGATCGATCTGGAAAAGCGCAAATTCCATATGAAGTCCTATTTCGAAAGCAGCTTCTACCGGCAGTATCGCTCGGCGAACATGGCTCTGAGTGCGCTTGGGCGCAGTCCTCGCGTGCTATCGCTGGGGGCCGGCGGCGCTTTCGTCGAGGAGATCGTTCAGAAGCATCTCGACGCCTCGGTCTTCGTCGTCGATTTCGCCGAGACCCTGGCGATCGAGAGCGATCTCTACGGCAAGTTCGCGGGAATGTTCGCCGGCGACATCTCGGCGCCCGACTGGGTCTCGCCGCTCGATGGCGTCGATGCGGTGTTCTGGTTCGACAATATCGAGCATCTGCGCATCGATCCGACCAGGATCCTGCGCAAGCTACGCTCGGCGCTGTCGGAGAACGGCCAGATCTTCATCACCACCGACAATTTCGCGCGGCTGCGGAACATCCTGAAGCTGATCTTCAACCGCTCGATCGTCGCCCTGCCGAAGGACCTCTTCGCCGAGGTCGATTTCGAGCACGAATACGTCCACCGGCGCGAATACACCCGGCCGGAGCTGGAGGCCTGCCTGCGGGAAGCCGGGTTGAAGCTGGTCGAGGTCGAGATGCTCTGGCAGAGCCCGTCCGAGAGCCTGAAGAAGCTGCCGTTCCGGAGCTTCGAATACCTGTTCCCGCGCTTCCGCCCGCATATGCTGATCCGGGCTCAGAAGGCCGAGCAGGACGTCCGATTGACGACGGGCTGACCGAACCTCACCGTGTCCTGCTCGCGTGGGTCCCATCGCTCATAGATCTTGAAGCCGGGTTTCAACCGCCATTCCAGCCTGGCCGCGCAGGAGCCTTTGCCATCCGTGGTCAGCCAGACGGCGAAGGTGTGCGAGCGCTCGGCGGTGAGACGCACGAGCGTCCCTGCGTTCACGACTTTCCAGCGCCCCTTCACCCGTCCATCGACATCCTCGCCAAGAAGACCTTGCTGGGATAGCCCGGGCCGCCGTCGCCCGAGACCATCGCGACGAATTTGCTCCGTGATCTTCCCGCCCTTGCCGAGCGTGAGATAGATCGTCCGGACGATCTCGTTCGGCTCGTCGTCGATCTCGGGCTCGGTCCATGCAAGATAAAGCTGGAAGCGCGCTTCCTGGGCGAGGGCGGGGCGAGCGGCCCCGAGCAGAACGAGGCAGGCGAGGGCGATGAGAGCGAAGCGGCGGCTCATAGAACCTCGCAGGTGGCCTGCTGGACTGTGGGCTGGTTGTATCTGATCGCCATGTCGCGCCGGCGGGCCCAGGCCTCGTATGCTGTGAAGCCGGGCTTCAGACGCCATTCGAGCGTGACCGAGCAGGAGCGCGCGCCGTCAGTCCGCAGCCAGATGGCGAAGGTATGCGAGCGCTCGGCCTTCAGGCGCAGCAACGTGGTCTCATTGAGCACCTTCCAGCGCGCAGGCGAGCCGTCGAGTTCGTCGCCGAGCGCTCCCTCGTGCACACGCCCGGCACGCTGGCGTCTGCCGCGATTGCGGCTGACCTCCTCCCGGACAGCGCCGCCCTTGCCGAGGATGACCGTGATCGTGCGGCTTGACCCCTTCGTCCTCTCCTCCGGTGCGATCTCGGGGACCGTCCAGGCCAGCGAGAGCTGGAAACGGGCTTCCTGGGCGAGGGCAGGGCGAGCGGCCCCGAACAGGGCGAGGCAGGCGAGCGCGGCGAGGGCGAGAGGGCGGTTCATAGGACGTCGCACCTTGCATTCGGCCAGCTCGGCTCGGTGAAACGGACCAGCGGCTTGCCCGGCTTCTTCGGACCCTCGTAGAGTGCGTGGCCGGGCTTCAGCCGCCACTCCAGTGTTGCGGTGCAGGACTGGTCGCCCTGGGTCCGCAACCAGATCGCGTAGGTGTGGGTCGGGCGGGCCACCAGTCGCAGAAGCGTCGTTTCGTTGACGACCTTCCAGGCTTTGCGACGCGTGGTGCCGTCGCCTTCGCCGAGATCATTTTCCGTCTGCGTGACGGTCGAGCCCGCCCAGCCGTTTCCGACCCATGCCTCGACCCGCTCCTCGACTTTTCCGTTGTCGCGCAGCGTCACAGTATAGCTGCGCCGGCTGAGCACCGAGCGCGTGCGCGGTTCGACATAGTTGGTGATCCAGGTCACCGTGATGCGAAAGGTTGCCTCTTTTGCCGAGACCCTCGACGGCCAGAGCAGGAGCGGCCCGAGCAGCGCGATGCAGGCCGCGCCGCAAAGGGCTGCCGAGCCGGCTGGGATGACATGTCCGGGTAGCCTCACAGCACCTCGCAATGTGCGTTGGGCCAGCTCGGCTCGGTGAAGCGGATCTGCTGCCTGCCTGGCCGCTTTCGCCCCTCGAACACCGTGAAGCCCGGCTTGAGGCGCCATTCCAGCGTGGCTGTGCAGGAATGATCGCCTTGGGTCCGCAGCCAGATGGCAAAGGTGTGGGAGTTGCGCGCAACGAGCCGGACCAGCGTCGTCTCGTTGACGACCTTCCAAGCCTTGCTCTGCGGCCCGTCCTCCCCATCACCGAGCTGCATGTCGGTCTGGGTCAGTTTGGGGTTACGATAGCGCTTGCCGGTCTGGGATTCGACTCGTTCTTCTATGCTCCGGTCGCTCTTGAGGGTGACGGTAAAGCTGCGTCGCGTCATCACGGAGCGCGCCTGCGGCTCGACATAGTTCACGATCCAGGTCGCGGTGATCCGGAATTTTGCCTCCTTGGCGGCGGCGATCTGCGGAGCGAGCAGCAGCGTCGCCGCCAATGACAGGCAAAGGCGCGCGCGATGGGGCAGGGGGGAACCGATGAACTGCCTCACAGCACCTCGCATGAGGTTTTCAGGTCTGTCGGCTGAGAGAACAGCATCTTCGTGCCGCGCTTGGGAGCCCATGTCTCGTAGAGGCTGAAGCCGGGCTTGAGGCGCCATTCTGCCGAAACGGTGCAGGAGCGGCCGTCATCGGTACGCAGCCAGATCGCATAGGTATGGGTGGGTCTGGCGGTGACACGCAACAGGGTATGCTCGTTGATGACCGTCCACTGCGTCGCAAAGCGGCCCTTCATGTCTTCGCCGAGCTTGGTCGCGCGCGAGGCGCGGCGGACCTGGCCAGCGCGCTGTCCATACTGTCGCGTGAACTCCTCGCTCACGCTCCTGCCGCCGCGAAGCGTCACCAGATAGGTGCTCGAAGTCGGCCGCGAACGCTTCGTCGGCTCGATCTCATGCTGGATCCATGAAATGGTCGCGCGGAACCGGACTTCCTGCGCCTGCGCGGCCGATGTCGCCAGCAGCGCCGCGCAGGCGGCCGTCAGAAGTCCGAGTGCGCGGCTGCGTCCAGCCCCGGCGCGCTTCGCCCGCGCGCTCATTCGCAGAACGACTGGCCGTTGAAATTGAAGCAGCGTCCGCGTGCCGCCGGGGCGGGCGCCCGTGCCGGAGCCGGCGGGCGTGCGGCGGCTGGACGGACGGAGCGTTCCTGCGCCACGCGCTTGGGCTTCGGCGCGAGGCAGTCGCCGTCCGCATCCAGCCGTTCGCCGCGCGGGCAGCTCTTGGCGATGCAGACGCCGTCGCGCTCGACCTGCCGGACCGAGCAGGTCAGCGGGCAGATGCGGCCGCTCTGGCGCTTCAACACATCGAGGAAGTCCGTGGTCGGGGCGCCGGGAACGTCGAGATGGGCGAGCCGCGCGAATTCGCGGACGGCGCGGCTGGTGGCCTTGCTCGACCATTCGCCGTCGGGCTTGCCGCTGTAGCAGCCGACACGGCCGAGCTCGAGATTGATGGTGCGCGTCAGGCCGGCAAGGTCGATCACCGCCGGCGGCTTGGCCGGTCCGGGTGCACCGCCGGGCAGGGCGGCCAGGCGCGTCGCCTCGTCGGGGCGCGCCGGGGCTGCGGCCGCCGCGCTCTGGACGCGCTGCAATTCCTCGGTGGCGCGACGGCGCTCGGCTTCCAGCTCGGCCATCAGCCTGGCGCGCTCGCGCTCGCCGGTCTCGCGGATCTCCTGCTCGGCCTTGAGCCTGGCCGCAAGCTCGGCGGCGGCGCGCTTGTTCTCCTCTTCCAGCCTGGCGAGGCGCTCGGCGATGCGGCGGTCCTCGTCCTGCTTCTGGCGGTTCGCGTCGGTTTCGGCCGCCTTGAGCTTCTCGGACTGGGCGGTGGAGAGGCGATCCCGTTCGAGAGCCTGGCGCTCGCGTTCCTTGTCGTCCCGGGCGCGGCGCGCCTGGTCGTCGGCCCGCGCCGCGAGCTCGGCCTGCGCCTTGCGATTGTCGGCTTCGAGCTGCGCCAGGCGCTCGTCGAGCTTGCGGCGCTGCTCGGCCTGCTGCCTTGCGGCGTCCTCTTCGGCCTTGCGCCTCTGTTCGGCCTGGGCCGCGGCGAGCTTGTCCTGCTCTGCCTTGGCCGCGGCGAGGCGGGCGGCCTCCGCCTGCCGCGCGCTCTCGGCCGCGGCGGCGGCCTTGCGGCGCTCTTCCTCATAGGTCGCGAGCTGGCGGCGCAGCGCCTCCTCGCGCTGTGCCCGTTCGACGGTCTCGATCCGGGCGCGGGCGGCATCGGCGAGATAGCTCTTCGGGAAGCGCGTGAGGAAGTCGCGCAGCGCCGGGCCGTCTTGGCTGTCGCGCAGCTTGGCCCAGGCCTGCTGGTCGGTCTCGCTGCGATTGAAGTAGAAGTCGCCGAGCAGGGAGATCGAGAGCTCCGGTGTCTGGCGGCCACCGGTGCGCTGGTTCACGCCGGCGGCGACGCGTCGGAAGAGCTGGCCGACCTCCAGCCCGGGCTCGGCCAGCTGCTCGACGAGCGCGGCGCTGAAGGGGCTGTTGCGCCCCTTGCCGTCGGCGGCGACGTCGTTCGCCTGGGTCGCATAGGCGATGACCATGCCCCGGGTCTGCGCGATGCGGGCGAGGCCGCGGCCGATCGAGGTATCCCGCGAGCGCCCCGAGGCGGCGATCCGGTCGGCCAGCGGGTTGTTGCGGCAGGCGTCGAGGATCAGCAGGCGAACGCCCTTGGCGTTCTGCAAGGCATCGATGACGTCGGCGACCCGGGTCGTCTCGTAGGGGATGCCGAACTCGTCGTTCGGCGCGCTGTCGACCGGCAGCAGGAAATTCTCGCCACGGAACTGCAGGCCGTGGCCGGCATAGTAGAACAGGGCCGCATCGGCATCGACGGCAGCGCGGGCGAAGCGGCCCAGCGCCTCGCCCATGCCGCGGCGATCGAGATCGCGCCCCTCGATGACCTCGAAGCCGACCGCTCTCAGCGCCGCCGCCACGTCCTGCGCATCATTGCCGGGGTTGGGCAAGGCCGGCGCGGCGCGATAGGCCGAATTTCCGATGACCAGCGCGACGCGCCGCTCGCCCGTCTCGGCTGCGACGGCGCCTGCCAGGCCGCAGAGGAAGGTCAGCAGCGCCAGCAGAAACCGGAAAGAAATCTGTCGAGATGTCGGCACGATCGCGAGTCCAGCTCATGTATTGAACATGTTTTAGCTGTTGGCGCAGTCAGTGCAATATCCGCCTTGTGGGTAGAGGCTGTAACGGCCTCTACGCTCAGGCCATCGCCGCCTTCACCGTCTCGACGAGCTGCTTCATCGTGAAGGGCTTTGGCAGGAAGTGGAAATCCTCCCCTTCCGGAAGGTTCTTGCGGAAGGCCTCCTCGGCATAGCCGGAGACGAAGACCACCTTGGTCGACGGGCTGCGCTTGCGCAGTTCGCCGAGCAGGGTCGGCCCGTCCATCTCGGGCATGACCACGTCGGAGATGACGAGGTCGATCTTGCCCTCGTGCTTCTGGAACTGGTCGAGCGCCTCGACGCCGGAGGCGGCTTCATGGACGGTGTAGCCGCGCGAGACCAGCATGCGTGCGTTGAGGGCGCGCACCGCATCCTCATCCTCGACCAAGAGGATGACGCCCGCGCCTGTGTGATCAGCGGCAGCCTTTTTCGGGGCTTCCCGGGCGGCAGCCTCGGCGGCGATGTCCTCCTCGGTCGGGATGTAGCGCGGCAGGAAGATGCGGAAATTGGTGCCGCGGCCGACGACGGAATCGCAGAAGACGAAGCCGCCGGTCTGCTTGACGATGCCGTAGACCATGGACAGGCCAAGGCCCGTGCCCTTGCCGACATCCTTGGTGGTGAAGAACGGCTCGAAGATTTTCTCCAGATGTTCCTGAGGGATGCCGGTGCCGCTGTCCTCGACCTCGAGCAGGACATGGTCGGCCGTCGGCAGGCCGTCATGGCCGAGCTCGCCGACCTCGGCCGCCGGCACGTTGCGGGTGCGTACCTGCAGCTTGCCGCCGTTCTGCATGGCGTCGCGGGCATTGACCGCGAGGTTGACCACGACCTGCTCGAGCTGGCCGAGATCGGCCTTGACCGGCCAGAGATCGCGGCCCTGGCGGACGTCGAGCGAGATCTTGTCGGCGACGACGCGCTTCAGCATCAGCGAGAGATCGGAGAGCACGTCGCCGAGCGCCAGCACCTGCGGGCGCAGCGTCTGCCGGCGCGAGAACGCCAGCAATTGCCGGACCAGCGAGGCTGCCCGGTAGGCGTTCTGCTTGATCTGCATGATGTCCGGGAAGGACGGATCGGTCGGCTTGTGGCTGGCGAGCAGGAATTCCGAGGCGTTGATGATGACCTGCAGCACGTTGTTGAAGTCGTGCGCGATGCCGCCGGCGAGCTGTCCGACCGCCTGCATCTTGCCGGCCTGGTCCATATTGTCCTTGAGCTTGCGCTCGGCCGTGGTCTCCAGCGCGTAGACGATGGCGCGCTCGCCATCGGCATCCTCGCTGGCCGGGACCGGCGAGAGATAGAGCCTCGCCGAGCGGCCGTCCTCGCCGGCGAGCGCCACGTCGAGCGGGGCGATCTCGCCCTTGCCCGCGAGCGCGGCGTCGAACGCCTGGGCGAGGGCGCCGTTGCCGTTGACCAGCTCCTGGATCGTCGCCGGCTGGGTCTGGCCCTGCGTCAGGCGGGCGAAGGAGGCGTTCGAGCGCAGGATCGCGCCGTGGCGGTCGACGGTCGCGATCGCCATCGGCGTCGCGTGGAAGAAGCGGGCGAAGCGCGCCTCGGCGTCGGTGTGGCGGTCGGCCCCGGCTTCGCCGGCGGCGCGGTTGAGCACGAGGGTGCGCGAGGCGCCGGCGCGCCCGTCCTGGCCGAAGGCGACCTGGTGGTGGAGGCGGACCGGCAGCGACTGGCCGTTGCGGCGGCGCAGGTCGACATCGAGCACCTCGATGCGGACGTCGCCGGGCTGGCCGCGAATAGCCTGGATCAGCGCGGCGGCATTGGGCGAGGCGATGTCCTCAAGCTGCAGCCCGCCGGAGCCGAAGCGGGCGAGGTCGTAGTCGAGCCAGCCGGCCAAGGTGGCGTTGAGATAGGGCACTTCGCTGTCGGCATCGATCGAGAGGAAGCCGGCCGGGGCATGGTCGAGATAGTCGATCGCGTGCTGGAGCTCCTGGAAAGCGTTCTCCTGGCGCTCGCGCTCTGGCGTGACGTCGGCGACGCTCCACTTGCTGGCCGGGCGGCCGGCGCGGGTGATCGGCGAGACGCGGACCCGATACCAGCCGACGGCGCCGCGCTCGTTCAGGGCCGGCTCGAGCCTGATCTCCTCCGAGAGCCGGCGGCCGGCGCGGGCGGCGGTGGCGAGGCGGTAGATCGCCTCGGAGACCTCGGCGCGGCCCTTGAACAGGCGCTCGACCGGGGCGATCTCGCTGGCGTTGCGGGCACCGGCGAAAGCGAGATAGGCCTCGTTGGCGTAGACGATGCGGTTCTCGCCCTCGGTGACGACGACGCCGTCCTCAGCGCTGTCGACGATCGCCTTGGTCAGGTCGTTGCGGGCCGAGCGCCCGGCGAACTGGATCAGCCCGATCGCGAAGGCGAACAGGCAGAACACCCCGACGACCGAGAGCAAAGCGAGCAGGCCGAGGATCAGCGGCTGCGCCCATTCATTGGCGATGAAGCCGAGCGCGATGGCGGCGCCGACCAAAAGGCCTGCGACCAAGAGGATGATGCCGACATGGCCGGGCCGGTCGGAGCGGTCGATCGCGCTCGGTGCCGTGCTTGCGCTCATTGCAGCGGGTCCGTTTCCTTCAGTCGCCCGTCGGTGATGGGTCGGCGCCGGGCATAGCGTAGAGAGGCCTGCCCGACCAGCGAGTTAGAGCGGGATGCGAAAAAGTGGAAACCGGTTTTTCGCATCAATCCCGCTCTAAACTTTGAGCATCGATCACGTTCATGATTTTGGATTGATCTGATCCAAAATCATCGTGATCTAGGCGCGCCGGCGCTTCAGGCGCAAGACGTATCCGATGACTTCCGCCACCGCCTGATAGTGTTCGACAGGAATCTCATCGTCGACGTCGACTGTGGCGTAGAGGGCGCGAGCCAGAGGCGGGTTCTCGACGATCGGGATGCGGTGCTCGCCGGCGACCTCGCGGATCTTGAGCGCGATCGCGTCGACGCCCTTGGCGAGGCAGAGCGGTGCGCCCTGACCGTTCTCGTATTGCAAGGCGATGGCGTAGTGGGTCGGGTTGGTGATGATCACCGTCGCCTTCGGCACCTGCGCCATCATGCGCGAGCGGGCGCGCTGGGCACGCAATTGCCGCAGCTTGGCCTTCACCTCGGGATTGCCCTCGGTGTTCTTGTACTCGTCCTTCAGCTCCTGCTTGGTCATGCGCTGGCGCTGGTACCAGGTGAAGCGCTGGTAGCCGAAATCGCCGATGGCGATGACCGCGAAGATCGCGAGCACGCCGGCCATCAGCTTGATCGTCAGGACGAGCACGGCGGGCAGCAGCGCGTGCACGTCCATCTGGGCGAAACCCTGGAGACGGTCGCGCTCGCCCCAGAGTACGACCCAGACGCCGACGCCGACCACCAGGATCTTGGCGAGTCCCTTGGCGAAGTTGACCCAGGCTTCCTTGCCGAAGATGCGCTTGGCGCCGGCCATCGGCGAGATCCGGTCGAATTTCGGCATCATCGGCTCGGTGGTCCAGAGCGGCTTGTGCTGGATCAGCGCGCCGGCGAAGGCGGCGATCAGGATGAAGCCGAGCGGCAGGGCCATGATGGCAAAGCCGGTCATCACGCCCTGGCTGGTGATGTGGAAGAGGGCGCCAGCATCGTCCGAGACCTGATGGGCATTCATCAGGAAGGAGCGCAGCGAGAGCGCGGCATCGCGAGCCGAGCTGCCGGCGGCGACCAGCAGGGCCAAAGTGAAACCGCAGAGCACGAAGAAGGTGCCGATCTCCTGCGATCTGGCGACATCGCCCTTCTCGACCGCTTCGTCGAGCTTTCGCTGGGTCGGTTCTTCTGTGCGATCTTCGTTTTCGACATCTCCCGCCATCGGTCAAATCTCCTCTAGAGACCGATGAACTGGCGCAGGAAGGCGCCGAGATCGTCGAGGAAGACGCCCATCATCACCCCGACCGAGGCGAGCAGCACCAGCATGCCGCCGAGGATCGAGGCGGGGACGGCGAGGAAGAAGACCTGGAGCTGCGGCATCAGGCGCGCCAGCACGCCGAGCCCAAGATTGAACAGCAGGCCGAAGACGATGAACGGCGCCGAGATCTGCACCGCGATCGAGAAGCCCTGGCTCATCGCCCTGACCGCGAGCGTCATCACGTCGCCGATCTCGGGGAAGCCGCCGGGCGGCAGCAGGCGATAGCTCTCATGGATGGCGGCGAGCGCCAGATGATGCAGGTCGGCGGCCAGGATCAGCGTGATCCCGAGCATCGAGAGGAAGTTGGCGAGCGAGGGGTTCTGCAGGCCGCCGGTCGGGTCGACCGTGACGGCAAAGCCGAGGCCGAGCGTCTGGGCGATGATGAACCCGGCGGTCTGCAGCGCGCCCATCAAGAGGCGCACGCTGGCGCCGATGACGAGCCCGACCAGGATCTCGCTGATCAGGAGCCCGCCCAGCGCCGCCGGGGTCTGCGGGATGGTGATGGCGCCGCGCGCCATCGGCAGGATGACGAGCGCGACGAAGAAGGCGAGCGAGAGCCGGCCGCGCGACAGGATGAGGCGCTCGCCGATGCCCGGCATCAGCATGACCAGCGTGCCGACGCGCGCGAAGACCAGCACGAACAGCGCGCTGATCTCGGGCAGGACTGCGATCTGCATCGGGCGGACCCGGCTCCGGCGCCAGCAAGGCGCGCCGGCCGGACTCCACAGCGAGGAGGCGCTGGCTGGCGCGAGGCTCATTCGCCCGTGGCGATTCGGACGGCGACCCTGCCCATATAACCTGCCAGAGCGTCGCCCATGAACGGCAAAAACAGCAGCAGGGCCGCGAAGACCGCGATGATCTTCGGGACGTAGACCAAGGTCTGCTCCTGGATCTGCGTCAGCGCCTGGATCAGCGAGACGACGAGGCCGACCACGAGCGCGATCAGCATCAGCGGCGCGCCGGCCTTGAGGAAGACGACGATGCCGTCGCGGGCGACGTCGAGGATGGCTGCGGAGGTCATCGGCTGGGGTTCCGTTCGGCGTTGGGCGGGACGGCGGTCGTCAGACCGGCATCCGCATGATTTCCTCATAGGCGGCGATGACGCGGTCGCGCACGGCGACCAGCGTCTCGATCGCAGCCTCGCTCTCGGCGACGGCGGTGACGACGTCGACGACATCGGAGCGGCCGGCGGCGACCTTGCCGGTCTGGATATCGGCCTGGCGGGCGCTCTGCGCGGTCGAGTCCAGCGCCTTGCTGACCAGCGAGGAGAAGTCGGGCAGGCCGGCGCCGGCGCCGTCGAGGCCGCCGACCGAGGCCGGCTTCTTCAGGAGGGCGCTCGCGCCCATCCCCTGCATCGAGGCATAGGCGCCGGCGGCAAAGCTCGAGGTGGTCATGAGAATGGCTCCGCTGATTTAGTGGCGCGAATTCTTGTCGTTCGGCTGAAGTCAGCCGAACGGAAAGCGCGCTAACGCGTCAGGCGCGCAGGATGTCGATGGTGCGCTGGATCATCCGGCGCGTGGACGAGATGACGTTGAGGTTGGCCTCGTAGCTGCGCTGGGCCTCGCGCATGTCCATCGTCTCGACCAGCGAGTTGACGTTGGGCAGCTTGACCTGGCCGCTGGCATCCGCCGCCGGGTGGCCGGGATCGTATTTGCTGCGGAAATCGCTGCGATCGCGGCTGACGCGGCCGAGCTCGACGACCTGGGCATCGAGCTCGCGGTCGAGCTTGCCCTGGAAGGTCACGATCTTGCGGCGATAGGGGTCGGCGCCGGCGCGTTCCGGCGACGAATCGGCATTGGCGAGGTTCTCGGCGATGACGCGCATGCGGCCGGCCTGGCCCTTCAGGCCGGAGGCGGCGACGGCGAGACTCTTGAGCAGGTCCATGGCGTGGTTCCTTAACGGCCTTTGCCGATCGCGATCTTCATCAGCCCGAGGCTCTTGCTGTAGAGCGAGGCGGCGAGCTGGTAGTCGGACTGGTTCTGCGCGACCTTCATCATCTCGTCCTCGAGATTGACGCTGTTGCCGCTCGGCGTGGTCTCGAAGCGCTTGGGATCGCGCGGGTCGAAGCCGTTCCGCTGACCGGACAGGCCAAGGTGCAGCGGCGAGGTCTGCGCCAGCGTCACGCCGCCATTGCCGGCCGGCGAGGGCGCGCGCAGGTCATGCGGCTTGAAGCGCGGCGTATCCGCATTGGAGACGTTCTCGGCGAGCAGCTTCTGGCGCGCCTGGTGCCAGTGCATCCGCGCCTTCAGCGCTCCCATCAGGCCAAGGCCGTCATTCGCCATGCCGCAATCTCCCGTCGGCTCCTGCCGAAGTGGGAAATTATTGCCGGGTGCATGGTTAATGCCGGGTTAATTCACAGGGATCTGCGCGATGGTGTTAACCATCCGCTAACCATGTTTCTCGAACTGGCGGCGCTTATGGTATAGCCAACTCCGTCTATCCGCCTGAACGCCCTTACAAAGAGCGGTCGGCGGCTGTCGCGTCGCTTCATGAGGCAGACCTTGCAGACTCTGTTTGGCTTCGAACTTTCCTCCGGCCTGCGTTGGATCATCGCCTTCGCAGTAGTGCTGCTCCTGGTCGCGCTGCTCGGCTTCTTCTTGCGGCGCATGAGCGGCGGCCGGCTCAAGTTCAAAGGGCAGGGCGGGGGCCGCACCCGCCAGCCGCGCCTCGGCGTGGTCGACGTCTACGACCTCGACCGGCAGCGCCAGCTGATCCTGGTGCGGCGCGACAATGTCGAGCATCTGGTGATGATCGGCGGCGCCTCCGACGTGGTGGTCGAGACCAATATCGTGCGCAGTGGCGGACGCGTCGCGGCGCCCCTGCCGAGCGAAGGCCTGGCGGAACGCCCGCTGGCGTTCGAGCCCGAGTCGCGCCCGCAGCCCGCCGAGGACATCAGGCCTGTGCCGCCCATGCCGGCGCCGCCTTCGCCGGTGCCGGCCCCGGCCGTTCCGGTCGATCCCGTGCCGCCGCCACGGCCGGTGACGCCGCCACCTCCGCCGCCGCGCGCTGTGACCCAGCCTCCGGTTCAGCCCCCGATTCCGCCGCGGCCGGCTCCGGCACCGATTCCGCCGGCCGTCGCCGCGGGCGCTGCCGGTATCGGCGCGGCCCTGACGCGCGATCCGGCGCCCGCGGCCAGCGCCAGCGAGCTCGGCGACATGGCCCGGCAGCTCGAAGAGGCGCTGAAGCGTCCGTTCTCGGCGGTGCGGCCCGGCTCGGCCCCTCCGCGCCCCGAGCCCGAGGCGGCGCCGGCGCCCAAGCCCGTCGTGCCGCCGCCGGCTCCTCCGGTGCAGCCCGTTCCGCCAGCCGCAGCCAAGCCGCCGGTTCCGACCCCGAGCCCGGCTTCCGCGCCGGCGCGTCCCGCTCTCGACATGGAAGCCGAACTCGAAATGGCGCTGGGGCTGAAGCCGGGGCCGGCACGTCCGGCGGCGTCGGAGACGCCTCTGGTCGCTCCGCCGGTCTTCGCGCCGCCGAAGCCGCCGGTTCCTGGCCCGGCGAAGCTGGACGAGAAAAAGCCCGAGCCGGCGAAGGAACAGGCGCCGCCGGCCCCAGTGCCGGAGCCGAGCAAGCCTGGCAAGTTCGCGCCGGTTTTCGACGATGTGCTCGACGAGGTCGAGGCTGCCGTGAAGGCCGAAGCGCCGGCCAAGAACGAAGCTAAGCCGAGTGAGCAGAAGCCTGCTGAAAAGCCGGCCGACGTGAAGCCTGCAGAGTCCAAGTCGACGGAGGCCAAGCCGGCGGACACCAAGGCTGCCGATGCGAAGCCTGCCGAGGCCAAGCCGGTGGAGGAACCGAAGCCGGCTGCCAAGCCGCCCGAGGACGATCCGTTCTCGGTCGATGCGATCGAGGCCGAATTCGCCCGCCTGCTCGGGCGCGATCCCAAGTCGAAGAACTGAGCCTGCTCCCCCGGTGTGAAGGCGCCGGGGGATAGCCGCCGAAAGCCTCTTCGCCCGCCCCCGAGCCTTGCTCTAGCGTTCCCGCGAGCCCGCGCCTTGATTCGGGCGGGGACGGATGATGGGCAGGCGGATACCCACAAGACGGAGCTTGCGCTGGCTGGCGGCGTTCGCCGCCGGGCTCGGCCTGCTCGGGACTGCGGCCGTTGCGCAGGCCCAGACGCTCTCGCTCGATCTCGGCCAGGGCGGCGTCACCGAGCGGGCGCTACAGTTGATCGCCGCGATCACGGTGCTGTCGCTGGCGCCGTCGATCCTGATCATGGTGACCTCGTTCACCCGCATCGCGGTGGTGCTGTCGCTGCTGCGCTCGGCGCTCGGCACCCAGACCGCGCCGCCCAATGCGGTGATCATCGGGCTCTCGCTGTTCCTGACCGGCTTCGTGATGGCGCCGACCCTGAAGGAGGCCTATCGCGTCGCCGGAGCGCCGTTGATCGCCGGGCAGATGCAGCCGCAGGAGGCGTTCGAGCGCGGCATCGTGCCGTTCCGCGAGTTCATGCTGAAGCATGTGCGCGAGAAGGACCTGGCGCTGTTCATGGAGATGTCGCGCGAGCCCAAGCCCGAGCGCCCGGAGGACATCCAGATCCAGGTGCTGGTGCCGGCCTTCATGATCTCGGAGCTCAGGCGCGCCTTCGAGATCGGCTTCCTGCTGTTCGTGCCCTTCCTGATCATCGACCTCGTGGTCGCCTCGATCCTGATGTCGGTCGGCATGATGATGCTGCCGCCGGTGACGGTGGCGCTGCCGTTCAAGCTGATCTTCTTCGTGCTGGTCGACGGCTGGGGGCTGGTCGCCGGATCGCTGGTGAAGAGTTACGGGGGGTGAGGCGCACTCCTCTCCGTCTTTCCGGGGCGCCGCGCAGCGGCGAGCCCGGAATCCATGAACACCGGTGATTCCGAAAAGATGCGGACCGGCTGACGCCTTCTTCGTGAACCATTGCGGTTATGGATTCCGGGCTCTTTGCTGCGCAAAGCCCCGGAAAGACGGGAGGTTCCGGAGGCAGTCCTGCGGCGTCGCTCTCAGCCCTGGCCCGGCTTCGGCCCGGCATTGGCGGCATCGGTGTCGGCGGGCTTGCGCCGCTCGCGCACGGTGCTGGAATAGGCCGGGTAGCGCTTGCGATACTCCTTGAGGAAGTCGCTCATCGTGTCGGAGCCGGCGGCGGCGCGCGCGGCTTCGCGGATGTCGGCGGCGCTGGCCCGGCTCGCGCCGGTGACGAAGCCGAACAGGCGGGCATCGGCGCCCTGCGCCATTTTGGCGGCGAACTTGGTACGCAGCCGGTCGAGCGAGAGCGCCTCGTCCGACATGACATAGCCGATCGCGGCACGCATCACGTCGGCGCGCTCGCCGTCGCTGAGCGGCGCCTGGCCGCGCCAGCTCTCGCCGAGGATGCGCTCCAGCGCCTCGCCGGCCTCGCGCCAGCGCCGGCCACTCCACAGGATGTCGGCGCCCAGCCGGTCGACCTCGGGGCCGCTCTCGCCCTCCAGCAGGTCGAGCGCCTGGTCGGTGCGCGAGAGATCGGAGAGCGCCTTGGACTCCAGCAGCAGGCGGGCGCGCTTCACATCGGCCGGCAATTCGGCGAGCCGGGTCGAGACGATCGCCTGCAGCGCCTGCGCCGGCTTGCCGTTCATCAGCTGGATCATGGCGAGCCGCGTCGCCACGGTCGAGCGCGCCGCGCCGGTCAGGCGCCGGTCCATCTGATATTGCAGGATCTCGCCGGCCTGGTCGAGCAGGTCGAGCTCGACCAGCCTGTCGGCGAGCAGGCGGGTGATCTCGTCGCCGCGCCTGCCGATCGGCAGGTAGTCCTTGAAGTCGTAAAACATCGCCAGAGCTTCGAGCCGCGGCAGCTTCTCCAGATCGGGATCGCTGAACAGTGCCTCGAAGCGCTGGGCCGTCTCGTCATGCAGCAGCCGCGTCGCCGGGTTCTCCGGGAAGACCTCATTGGCCCGCCGTGCCGTCTGGAAGGCGTCGCGCCAGCGCTGCTGCTCGGCATAGAGGCGGCCGAGCTCGGCCAGCGCCTCGATCTCGATCTCGCCGCCGCGCCAGATCGCCGAGACGGTCTCGAGCCGGGCGATGGCTTCGTCGGCCGAGAAATCGGCGCGCTTCTCGGCGCGGGCGAGCTTCACCGCGCGCAATTGCGCCTCGGCTGCGACCGGCCGTGCCTTCGCCTCGAAGAGCGGCTTGTAGCCGTTCATCGCTGCCTCGGGCCGGCCGCTGACATCGTCGAGCCGGGCGCGCAGCAGCGCCAGTTCCTCGGGATTGACCAACTCCTCGGGCATGTCGGCGAGCCGGCCGATCTGCTTTTCCGCCACCGTCGCTTCGCCGGTGGCGAGCGCAGCCCGTGCCATGGCCGGGCGGAATTCGGCCTGGAGGTCGGCCGGATAGCGATCGAGGATATCCTCGGCCCGGCGGAAGCCGGCGAGCGCCTGGGCGTTGCGGCCGAGCCGCTGCTCCGAGAGCGCACGCCAGAGCCCGGTCTCGGCCTCGTCGCGGATCGGGGCGGCGTCGAACGCCTTCAGCGCCTCGGCGCTGCGCTGCATGCGGGTGGCGATCAGGCCGCGCAGGAAGAGCGCGTCGCGGTTGCCGCGCATCGCGGGGTCGTCTGCGAGCAGCGCATTCAGCGGCCCGGCCGCCTCCGGCATCATGCCGTTGGCGGCGAGGAAACGGGTCAGCGCCAGCCGGGTCTCGGATTTGCGGCCGCGCGAGGCGGCGGCGACCTCGCGCAGCAAGGCCGCTGCGCGGTCGCGGATGTCGTTGGTGTGCAGAGCCGACCAGGCCTCGCCGTCGAGCAGCGGGCGGGCAGGGGCCTGGGCGGTCTTGTCCGCCTCTTTCGGCCTCTCGGAATCGAGGCTGACGATCAGGCCGTTCTGGCGGCCGATCCGGACCTCGTCGGTGTCGGCGCGTACGGCGAGATCGTCCGCGACGGCGCTGACGACGACGCCATGGGCGCTCTGCGGCAGGCCGAACTCGATGAAGCGATAGGGCTTGGAGACCGCACGCGTCGGGCCGAGTGCGGTCGCGACGGCCAGGCTCGGTCCGCCCTCGCTGTTCTCCAGCCAGTGCACGCCGGTCAGGCCCGGCACCGGGACAGTGACGATGGTCTGGCCGCGCTCGTCGGCGTCGCGGCGGGGCGTCAGTGCGCCGGCCGGCTTGCCGGCCCTGTCGCCGAAGCTCAGCGACCATTGCGTGTTGTCGTCGGAGAGCCGGACCAACTGCTGGCGGCGCGTCTTCAGCCTGACGAGCGTGACCTTGGCCTCGCGGGTGACGGTGACGTTCTCGACCAGGGCCGGCAGTACGCCCTTGAGCTTGTCCGGATCGAGCGTGTCGCGGGTGTCGAAGACGAGCGTGACCCGGCCGGGCTCGGTGAAGGCGGCGGCGCCCGTCGGCCGCGAGAAGCGGAAGTCGATGCGGCCGCCATCGCCGTCGACAGCCGAGGCGATCTCGACATCGCGCGGCGGCACGTCGGCGGCAACGGCAGCCACGGGCTTGGGCTGGGCCGCTGGCGCCTCCGCTTTCGGGGCGGGAGAGGGGGGCGTCGCCGGAGGTTTCTGCTCGGAGGCCTTGCCGTCCGCCGGCTTGGTCTCTGCCGGCTTGGCCGTGCCGGGCGGAAGCGCCTGCAGATCGGCGAGCGACAGCGGGGTTGCGGCGCCGGAATGCGCCAGGTCGACGGTCCAGCCGGCCTCGTCGCGGAAGCTGCGGAGCTGGCGCTCCTTCGGCACGCTGAAGACGAGCTGGGTGCGGTCGTCGCCGATCGTCGCCTGCTCCAGCGTGAAGTCGGCCGGGAGCAGGCTGCGGATCTGCGACGGCGTCACCGCCAGCGGCTGGTCGAAGCTCAGCGTCAGCTTGCCGTCGTCCAGGCTGGGCGTGAGCATGGCCTCGGGCGGCGCCGAGAACATGAAGCGATCGAGCGTCGGCAGGCGGGCGGTGCGGAAGCCGAGCGGCTTCGGCGCGGGCACCGGCATGCGGGCGATCTCGCGGGCGCGCGCCTCGGCGAGGCGCAGGCGCTGGGTGAGCTCGGCGAGGACCTCGGGCGGCAGGCCCGGCAACTGCCCGGCCCAGTTCTCCGGCAGGAGGTCGATGAAGGCCTTGTCGCCGGCTTCGAGCAGGTTGGCGCGATAGGGACGGGCGAGCGCCAGGCGTAGGCCGCGCCCGTCGGGGTCGATTCTGATCACCGAGACATAGGCAGGCAGCTCGGCGGCGAGCCGGCTCGGATCGAGCTTCACCGGCTGGCTGAAGCCGATCACGACGACGCCATTGGCGACGCGCACCCGCGTCGTCACCGGCTCGTCGAAGGCGAAGGCGATGCGGCCGAAGCCGGCGCGCATGGCCTCGCCCCGCAAGGTCGCGGTGGCCGCCGTTGCCGGCGCGGCAAAGCCGGCAGCGAGGCTCAATGCCGCCAGGCCAATGCCGAAGCTCAGGGACCGCAGGATACGCACGACCGCTACTCAACCCGACGCGATTGGCAAAGCAGCGACAGGCCGCTCCAATCTGCGCGGAGGCTAGCCCGTCAAGGATAACGGGGGGTTAAGGGGCGCCATCCTGTGAAGGCCGTGCCCGTCCGCGCTTGTCGATGCAGGACAGCGCGCCGGCCACATCTGTCATTCTCTTAATCCGCTCGTCATCCGCCTGCCGGGGAGCGGCGTCTAAAGCCCGCTCACTCGCCCCGGAATGGGCCAGCTGCAACATGGCACTCGCGGCGAGGCGGGCCTGTGCCCGAGGGAAGGGGGCGCACTGTTGGGAGGCAGTTGCGTTCCCTTCCCGGGCCCGCTCCTCAGGCATGGCCGGCCGCATAGCTCCTGGCGCTGCGGGCGAGATGCCGTGACAGAGCCCGCGCCGCCGGGGACAGGGTTCGGCCGTTGCGCACGCAGATCTTGAGGCAGGCCTTGCGCAGGTTGCGGCCCTGGAGGGGGATGGTGACCAGGCGGCCTTCAGAGACGTCGCGCCGCGTCGCGCAGCGGGTCAGGATGCTGACGCCGAGGCCGGCCCGCGCGAAGGAGCGCAACGACTGGATCGAATTGGTGACCAAAGCCGGCTTGAGCGCAATGCCGGCCGCCGCGACCATGTCGTCGACGAGGCGGCGCAGGCCGAAGGTCCGGTCCGGAAGGGCAAGGCGCATCTCGCCGATCTCCGCGACCCTGACCGATGGCCGCGCGGCGACGGCATCGTCCGGGTGGGCGGCCACGACCAGCGCATCGGCGATCTCTGCGAGCGAGAGCACGCTGCGATGCTGGATCGGATTGAAGGCGACGACCATGTCGGCCTCGTCGTCGAGCAGGCGCTGCACCAGCTGGTCGGAGCTCGCCACCATGATGTCGAAGCTGACCGAGGGGTGGGCGGCCGAGAACTCGGCGAGGGCCGGATAGACGAAATCGTCCATCGCGCCCTCGACCGTCCAGACGCGGACATGCCCGCGCTTCATGCCCTGGAGCTCGTCGATGGCGGCGCGCGCGCTCTGGACGCTGTCGAGGATGGTGCGGGCCGTCTCCAGCACGGCCGCTCCCGCCGTGGTCAGGCGCATGCCGCGCGCCCGGCGCTCGAACAGGGGCGTGCCGTACTCTTCTTCCAGGCTGGCGATCTGGCGGCTGATCGCGGAAGGCGCGACGCGCAGCGTATCCGCCGCCTCGCGGACCGAGCCGTGATCGGCAACCAGTGCGAAATAGCGATAGCGGGTGAGCGACATGGCAGCGAGCCGCGGTGGATGCGTGAGCCCCCGACCGTAAGCGAGCGTTGCCGGATCGGCAACGAACTCTCCGCGAAACCGTGCTGGCTGAGCGACCGGCCCGCCTTCTACGACTAGGAAAACCAGGCGAGGAACCGACCCGATGTACTCCACCCGCACCAGCCAGGACGGCAGCTACCGTTTCATCCCGGCCGTCTACCAGTATTCCGGCGGGGTCGCGGCTGAGCCGGGCTTCCGGATCGAGCGCGCGCAACTGGCGGGACCGGTCCCGATGGATCGCGGCCTTGCATTGGTCGAGGCGCATCTGAAGCAGGTGGGCCGGCCCTTGACCGCGTTCTGCTCCTGCGAACTGCGCTCGCCCGAGCCCTTCTCGGAAGGCGGCTTCGACGCCTTCAACCGGCTCTACGCCTCGCGGCTCGATCAATGGGGCGTGCTGCAGGGAGAGGTGAACCCGGTCGCCCGCACCAATATCTGTCCGGAGATCGGCAAGCCGGAGACCGTCTCGCTGCATGCCTTCAGCTACACCGTTCCCGATGACGGCGCCCGGGCGAGCTTCGTGGTCGCTGGCAGCGGCGAGGCGCCGGAGGGCGGCGCGAGCTATGCGCAGGGGACGATCCGGCCGGGCGATGCCTCGGCCGAGGGCGTACGCGCCAAGGCCGAGTGGGTGATGGGCGAGATGGAGCGTCGCCTCGCCGGGCTCGGCCATGGCTGGGCGGAGGCCACGGTCGCCAATGTCTACACGATCAGGGACATCCATCCGCTGCTGGGCGATGTCCTGGCTCCGATCACCAGCCTCGGCCGGCCCGTGACCTGGCATTTCTCGCGACCGCCCGTGGCGGTGCTCGACTACGAGATGGATGTGCGCGGCCTGTCGCGGGAGATCGTGATCGCGGCGTCGGCCTGAGCGCCGCCAGCGATGTGACGCGTTGCCGGAAATCGAACGGTCAAGTGGAGGGGATTCCGATGTTGCTCGATCGACGTGCGCTTCTCCTGGCGGGGCTCGCCTTGCCCACGCTGGCCAGGGCGCAGGCGCCCTGGAAGCCCGAACGGCCGGTGCGCCTGATCCTGCCGTTCACGCCGGGCACCTCGATGGACCCGGTGGCGCGGCTGGCGCAGGAGAGCCTGAAGGACACGCTCGGCCAGAGCGTCGTGGTCGAGAACATCGCGGGAGCGGCGACCGTCATCGCCGGGGCCGAGACGCTGAAGTCGCCGCCCGACGGGCACACCATGCTGATGATCGCCAACAGCTTCGCGGCGAACATCACGCTGCGGACGCGCACGGCGGACTGGCAGCGCGCCTTCGTCCCGGTGGTGCAGGCGACGGTGGTACCTCATGTCCTCGTGGCTGCGCCGTCGCTGAAGACCGACTGGGCCGGCTTCCTGAAGCGCTTGCGCGACGGCGGCGGCTCGATGACCTATGGCTCGCCGGGGATCGGCACCTCGCCGCATCTGGGCGCCGAGCACTTCCTGCGGCTCGTCGGCGGCAAGGCGGTGCATGCGCCCTATAACGGCACAGCACAGCTCTTCGTCGACCTCTATGCCGGCCGGATCGATTTCGCGCTGAGCAACCTGCCTGATGTCGTCCAGCCGATCGAGGAGGGTAAGCTCGTCGCGCTCGCCGTCACCGCTGACCAGCGGGTGCGCGAACTGCCCAACGTTCCGACCTTCGCAGAGCTCGGCCTGCCGGATCTCCTCTCGGACAGCTGGTTCGGCATCATGGTGCGGCGTGACACGCCAGCCCCGGCCCGCGAGGCGCTGGAGCGAGCCTGGCTCACGGCCCTGGCGCGTCCGGACGTGCGCGAGCGCCTGCAGGCCCTGAGCTTCACGATACTGGCGCGGCCGGGCGCCGAGTTCGAGAAGGTGATCGAGCGCTATGTCGCGACCTATGCGACGATCATCAAGGAGAACGGCATCACCGTTCAGCAGTGACGGCTTGGCTCAGCGCTTCGGCGCGGGCTCGATCGCCGGCAGCTCGTTGCCGGCTGGCGTCGGGGCCGGGGCGCGCTCGGTGGCGACGGCGGGGCGGCCGCGCAGCGAGAGCGCGACGGTGAGGCGCTCGGCCGCCTCGGGTGACATGGCGGCGAGCACGTCCGACATCTTGCGCGGGTTCATCTGCTGGACGACCGGAACCAGGATGTCGAGCGCCAGCCGGTCGAAGACGCGGGCGGCGTCCTTCGGCTTCATCGTCTCGTACATGATCACCAGGTTCTTGACCGCCTGGTTGGTCTCGCTCTCCTGCTTGCGCGGGCCTTCGACCTTCTCTTCCAGCGCTTTGAGGTCGTCGACGCGGCCGCCGAGCTTCTTCTCGGCCGAATCGAGCAGCTTCTCGCGCATGTCGAGCTCGCGCATGCGCGCATCGATCTCGTCGCGGCGCTGGCCAAGGCGTTCGAGCAGCGCCTTCTCGGCCGGCGAGACCGGCTGGACGGTGCCGTTCATCAGCCCGGCCTTGTTGTTCGGATTGGTGTCGCGCTTGGCCTGCTCCTCGGGCGAGGCCTTCGGCTTCGGCGGGTCGATCGTGCCGGTTGTCTCCGGATCCCAGAACGTGCCCGGCTGCTGGGCCTTGGCGATGGTCTTGGCGAGGCCCCAGACTTCCTTTTCCTGCGTCGCGGGCAGCACCGGGGGGCTGGCGGGCACCTTGCCCGGATAAGGCTCCGCCGTCCAGGCGAGCAGCTTCAGCGCCAGGAGACCCATGGCGCCGAGAATGACCGCTGGAATGAGGCGGGGCGTCTGGATCACGCAGCCTGGCCTTCGAGCCTGCGGGCAGCGCGGGCGCGGATCGCGGCGGCGGCATCGGCCGTGCTCGCCATGCGCGAGAGGGCGGGCTTCTCGGGCGTGGGCTCGGCCTTGGGCGCGGCGATCATGCTGGCGGCGCTGACGATCTGGCCGATGCGCTCCATCACGGTCTGGCCGGCCTCGATCTGCTGGGCGAGGTCGGCAGCGTAGCGCTCCGCCGTCTGCAGGCGCTCGGCGAGGGTGCGGTCGCAGTCGCCCAGCGTCAGCTTGAGGCCAGCGATCGCGCGCTCGGCCGTGTCGGTGGCCGAGATCAGCGCGCCGATGGTCTGGCGCATCGCGCTCTCATCGGCCTTCAGCCGCTCGATGCGCTTGGAGAGCACGAAGCAGGTGATGATGGTGGCGACCAGCAGGCAGCCGACCAGGACATCGGCGATCAGGGTGATGGTCATGGATTGGTCTCCCTGGTCAGGACGTCGGATTGAGATGACTGGTGTCGAAGGCAGCCATGGTCGTCTTCGAGCGCCGCAGCGGGCTGACGACCTGGACGGCGATCTTGTCGTCGACGCGGCCGATCCGGCCCTCGCTGACGATGAACTCGCCGCAGCGCAGCGAGGCGACCGAATCGGGGCGGGCGTCGAACATCAGCGTGTCGCCGATCTCGAGCTTCATCACCCGCTTCAGCGGCATGGTGCATTCGTGCAGCACGCATTTCACCGCGACGTCTGCCTGCCAGACTTCGGTGGCGAGGTGGTTTTCCCAAATCGGGTCGCGCCCGAGCTTCTCACCCATGAAGCTTTCGAGCAGCAATTCACGGATCGGCTCGATGGTGGCGTAGGGCAGGAGCAGGTGGAGCGAGCCGCCGCGGCCTTCCATGTCGAAGCGCAGCTCGACGCGGATCGCGGCATTGGCCGGGCGCGAGATCGAGACGAAGCGCGGATTGGATTCGATCCGGTCGATCCTGAAGTTCACCGGCGAGAGCGGCCGGAAGGCGGCTTCGGCATCGCCGAGCACGACGCCGATGACGCGGCGCAGCAGGCTCATCTCGATCGAGGTGAAGGGGCGCCCGTCGACGCGCGCCGCCGCCTGGCCGCGCTTGCCGCCGAGCATGGTGTCGAGCACCGAATAGGTGAGGGCGGACTCGATGGTGACGAGGCCGAAATTGTCCCATTCCTCGGCCTTGAACACCGCCAGCATCGCCGGCAGCGAGATCGAGTTGATGTAGTCGCCGAAGCGCACCGAGCGGATGCCCTCCAGCGTCACCTCGACATTGTCGCTGAACAGGTTGCGCAGGCTGGTGGAGAGCAGGCGGACCAGACGCTCGAAGATGATCTCGAGCATCGGCAGGCGTTCATAGGTGACCGAGCCGGAATCGACGATCGCCTGAATGCCGTTTCGGCCACCCTTGCCGTCATCTCCGATGGAGAAGCCGAGCATGGTGTCGATCTCTTCCTGATTCATCAGGCGATCGATATTGGCTTCGCTCTCGCTGCCGTCCTCGACAGCGACGTCGGACATGGTGGCCCATTCCGCCGCCATGCCTTCCGGCGTCAGCGGGGCCTTGTCCTTGTCCGTGATCTCGAGATCGTCGTTGGCCATGGCGGTCTGCTTTGCGCGATCGGGCTGCCGCTATTGCAGCAGCAGTTCCTTGAAGAGGACGGCGTCGACCTTGGCCGGGTAGACGGTGACGTTGACCCGGCGCAGCAGCTCTTCCTTCAGCCGGTACATGCCGGCCGAGCCGTCGAGGTCGGAGGGACGCAGTTCGCGCATGAAGACCTGGAAGGCATCCTCGACGCGCGGCAGGAGCGGCTTAACTTGGTCGGCGGTCTTGGGATCGGCGATCTCGAGCGCAACCTTGATCTTGACGATGGGCTGGCGGTCCTGCTGCGGGCCGGCGGTGATGCCGATCATCATGTCCTTCATCTCGACGAAGGTGATCAGCTTCTTGGCTGCGGCCGCGGCCTGTTCGGCGGTCACCTCCTCGGCAGGCTTCTTCTTCATGAAGAAGAACCAGCCTCCGCCGCCGAGCACGGCCACGAGCGCCACAGCGCCGCCGATCATGACGAGCTTCTTCTTGCCGGACTTCGGCGCCGCCTCAGTGCCGCCCTCGGCGGCTTCGTCGTCTTTGTTCGCCTTCTTCGCCATCTCGGCCAGCCCGCCCAGAACGGGCGCCGCCCCGGCCCGTCTTTCTGCCGTTAACCCTTGCCCAGTTACGGTTAACGGCCCGTTAAGGAGGGCAATTCTTGCCGGGTCGTTTCTGCCGCAAGGGCGGTTTCCGTCCAGCGGTGGTGAAGGCCGCCTTCCAATCTATATCGAATGATATCAATTATTTGCCGGGGTTAACCATGTTGGCACGTCGCTTGCCACCTGTCTGGCATGGCCACCGCGCTGGGGAGCGTCGGGGCGGTCATGGGACAGATCGGGAGCAGGAGCCGTGGAAAACGCGCTTCTCGTCAGCCTGTCGCGCCAGATGGCTCTGGCGCGCGAGCTCGACGTCATCGCCAACAACGTCGCCAATGTCGGCACGAACGGGTTCAAGGCCCGTTCTGCCCGCTTTGCCGAGTACATCTCGCCGACGGCGCGGGCCGACACCTTCCCGACGATGGATCGGCGGCTCTCCTATGTCATCGACAAGGGCACGCCGATCGACCTGTCGCTCGGGATGATCGAGCGCACCGGCAACCCGCTCGATGTCGCGCTGCAGGGCGAGAACTACCTCGTCGTCCAGACCGCGCAGGGCGAGCGCTACACCCGCGCCGGCTCGCTCGATATCAACGGCCGGGGCCAGCTGGTGACCCAGTCCGGCCAACCGGTCATGGGCGATGGCGGGCCGATCGTATTCGGCTCGACCGAGAGCAATCCGCGCATCGCCACCGACGGCACGGTCTCCTCCGATCAGGGCCAGCGCGGCAAGCTCCGGATCGTGCGCTTCGACAATCCCCGGGCGCTGGCCAGCGACGGCGCCAACCTGTTCTCCTCGACCGCCGCCGCGCAGCCCGCCGGCCCGCAGGCGCGGCTCGAGACCGGGGCGATCGAGCGCTCCAACGTCAAGGCCGTGGTCGAGATGACCCGGCTGGTCGAGGTCCAGCGCGCCTACCAGACGCTCTCGGCGATGATGGGCAAGACCGACGAACTGCGCGCCAAGGCGATCACCCGCCTGGCCGATCAGCAAGCCTGACGCGGAAGGAGCCAGATCCATGCGCGCACTCTACACCGCCGCCACCGGCATGATGGCCCAGGAACTCAACGTCCAGGTCATCTCGAACAACATCGCGAACGTCCGCACCACCGGCTACAAGCGCCAGCGCATCCATTTCCAGGACCTGCTCTACGAGCACATCCGCCGCGCCGGAACGCAGACCTCAGACCAGAACACGCAGGTTCCGGCCGGCACCTTCGTCGGCTCGGGCGTCAAGACGGCCTCGACCGGGCGGGTGATGAGCCAGGGCAACCTCAGCCCGACGGAGAAGGAATACGACGTTGCCATCCGGGGCGAGGGCTTCTTCCGCATCCAGATGCCGGACGGACGCACCGCCTATTCGCGCGACGGCTCCTTCGATCTCGACAGCCAGGGCCGGCTTGTCACGCGCGACGGCTACCTCGTCCAGCCGGGCATCACCGTCCCGAACAACGCGACCGGCGTCTCGATCAACGCGCAGGGCACGGTCGAGGTCACCTTGCCCGGCCAGACCGCGCCGCAGCAGCTCGGCCAGATCCAGCTCTCGCGCTTCATCAACAAGGTCGGCCTCGAATCGATCGGCGACAACCTGTTCGTCGAGACGGCCGGCTCCGGCCCGGCGATCGACGGCCTCGGCGGCGAGGAAGGCTTCGGCACGCTGCAGCAGAACTACCTGGAAGAAGGCAACGTCCAGGCGGTCACCGAGCTCTCCTCGCTGATCGCGGCGCAGCGCGCCTACGAGATGAACTCGAAGGTGATCTCGGCCGCCGACCAGATGATGCAGTCCACCACCCAGATCATGCGCTGACGGAGGATGAGCCAGATGATCCGCTCCACTCTCATCATCGCGGCCCTGGCGGCGCTGCCCGCCATGGCGCTGGCCCAGGCGCCGGCTCCGGCAGCGACAAGCGCGCCGGCGGCTACGCCGGCTGCAGCGGCCAAGCTCAGGCTGAAGCCCGACCTCACCCTGTCGCGCGACATCGTCGGCTTCGGCGACCTGATCACGGGGCTTTCGCCGCAGGACGCGGCGCTGCCGGCCTTCCGAGCGCCGGCGCTCGGCGACACCGGCACCATCCAGGTCGCCCGCATCGTCGATGCCGCGGTCAAGCACGGCCTCCTGCGCGATGCCCAGGACCTCGACAGCCAGGGCGTCGCCCAGGTGGTGGTGACCCGGGCGGCGCGCCGGATCACCGGGGTCGACGTCGAGGCTGCGGTGAAGGCGGCCCTGCTCGAGCGTTTCGGCGTCGACGGGCGTGCCTTCGCGCTGCTGCTCGACGGCGGCGCGCCCTCCGTCGTGGTCGAGCCGGAGCTGACCGGCGACCTCGCAGCGCTCGACCTGAACTACGATGCGCGCACCCGCCGCGTCACCGGCCGCCTGACCATGCCGGGCAGCGCCGCGACCCGTCTCAAGCCGGTGCGCGTCTCCGGCCAGCTGGTCGAGACCGCCGAGGTGGTGGTGCCGCTGCGCACGATCGCCCGCGGCGAGACGCTTCGTCCCAGCGACGTCACCATCGAGCGCCGCCCGCGCGATGCCCAGTTCAACGACGTGCTCGGCGAGATGAAGGCGGCGATCGGCAAGGTCGCCAAGCGGACATTGGTCGCCGGCTCGGTGCTGCGTAGCGGCGATGTCCAGCGCGAGGAGGTCGTAGGGCGCGGCGACATCGTCACCATCGTCTACGAGGCACGCGGCATCGCGATCAGCCTGCGCGGCCGCGCCAACGAGGCCGGCGCGGTCGGCGACACCATCGCGATCACCAATATCCAGTCGAAGCGCGTGCTGCAGGGAACCGTCACCGGTCCCGGGCGCGTCAATGTCAGCCCGCATGGCGGCGGCCAGATCGCCGCCGCTCGCTGACCCCATTGCTCAAGTTGCGGACCGTTGCCATGACCCGGACCAACCCTCTTTCCATCCCTGCCGCTCTCGGCATCAGCCTGATGCTGGGCGCCTGCGGCGCCGTCGACCGGCTCGCCAATGTCGGCCAGGCCCCGGCGCTGTCGCCGATCGAGGACCCGACCGCGACGAAGGGCTACAAGCCCGTGCAGATGCCGATGCCGGCGGTGGAGCACGCCTCCTACGCACCCAATTCACTCTGGCGCACCGGCTCGCGCGCCTTCTTCAAGGATCAGCGGGCCCGGCTCGTCGGCGACCTCGTCACCGTCAAGGTCAAGGTCACCGACAAGGCCCAGCTCGACAACACCACCAAGCGCAGCCGCAAGAACGGCGAGGATCTCGGCGCCGAGAACTTCTTCGGGGCCGAGAGCAAGTGGAAGAAGAACGCCGATCCCAGCTCGTTCCTGAAGCTCGACTCCGATTCCTCCAGCGAAGGCTCGGGTTCGGTGCGCCGGGCCGAGCAGCTCGCCACCAATGTCGCCGCCGTGGTCACCCAGACTCTCCCGAACGGCAACCTCGTCATCGAGGGCAAGCAGGAAATCCGCGTCAATTTCGAGGTGCGCGAGCTGATCGTCGCCGGCGTGATCCGGCCTGAGGACATCGAATCCGACAACACGATCGACTCGACCAAGATCGCCCAGGCCCGCATCGCCTATGGCGGCCGCGGCCAGATCACCGACGTCCAGCAGCCGCGCTACGGCCAGCAGGTGATGGACATCCTGCTGCCGTTCTGAGGCATGTCCCGGAAAAGTGGAAACCGGTTTTCCGAGACAGGATAGGCCTGAACGATAAATCCCGATCCCAAGCTTCCGGCGCGACGGCAACGCTCCCCACGTTCCATGCCTTCGCGCCGGGCCGGCGGTCTCTCCCGAGCCGCCTTTCCTCCCGGCCGCCCGTCACGCTCCCCAGCTATCCAAGGCTGGCGGCCAGAAGCCCCGCGCCCTCCCGCGCGGGGCTTTGCTTCGTTCGGACGAGGTTGTGTTGGAGCGGTTTTGCACTGACTGAATCGTCATTGCGAGCGAAGCGAAGCAATCCAGGGGCGGCAGTGCGCTATGGCCCCTGGATTGCTTCGTCGCCAACGCTCCTCGCAATGACGGGGGCGCCGCACTCAAGGCGAAACTGATCCGGCTTTCAGCGCTGCGGCGTCGTCAGATAGGCCCACATCCGGTCGAGGATGGCGCCGGACCAGGTCGCGCGCTGCGCGACTTCCGCCTCGCCGAGGATGACTCCTGCATCAGCGATGCCGGCGGCCCTGGCCTCGAACTCGACGCGCGCTGCGTCCTCGAGATACCAGGTCAGCACCACGGCTTCTTCCAGGCTCTCGCCGGCGGTGACTGCGCCGTTGCCACGCATGACGATGGCCCGGGCCAGGCCCATCTGCTCGGCGAGGGCGGCGGCCTGCTCGTCATTGCGCAGCAATTGCGGATCGTCCCAAAGCGGCGGCTGCGGCGCGAAATAGCTGCCGAAGCCATGCCGCGGCTTCGGCGTGATCCGGGCGGTGCCGAGCGTCATCACCCGCTGCGGCATCGAGCGCACGACGCCGCCGACCTCCGGCCGCCGGCGATAGATCTCGCGATGGATGCGGACCTCGCCGAGCACGCCGTCCGGCAGCGGCCCGTCCAGCGGGACGACGCTGCAGGCATCCTCGTCCGCGACCAGCCCGAGCGGCTTGGCCGGCGAGACCAGGAAATGGCCCGCGTCGAGGCGCATGCTGCAATGGCCATAGGCATGGACGAGGCCATGGCGCGCCAAAGCGCGCCCGGCCTGCCGGACGAGATCTTCCTGAGCGGCGCTCGGCCGCGGCAATGACGTACTCACTTGTTGAATTCGGTGATGTTGGGGTTGGCGCCCCATTTGCAGAAGCCCTTCGGCTCGAACATGAACTGGCGCTCGCGCCAGAGCAGCTCGTCGGCGATCTCGCGCACGCCGCTGGAATATTCGAAGACCATGCCCTCCGGCCCTTCGAAATAGAGGAACTTGGCCGAGGAGGTCGGGTGCCGGCCGGGGCCGAAGACCATGCGCACCTGCCGGTCCTTCAGGAACTGGTGCGAGCGCATGATGTCGTCGCCGGTCTCGACCTGATGGTTGATGTGCTGGATGCCGGCCTTGGGCGAGGGGAAGAGCGCGATGGTGTGATGGACCTCGTCGATGCGCAGCAGCGGCGCGTCGCCGATCCGGTCGGAGACCTGCGCATTGGTGACCTTGGTCCAGAAGGCCTCGTCGCGGACGAGGTCGCTGGAGCAGAGGCCGACATGGCTGAAGCCGGTGATGCCGGCATCGCGCGCGCCATGATAGCGCCGCCCGCTATAGGCCGGGCGCCAGGCGAGCTCGATCGGATTGCCGGTCGGGTCGCGGAAGGCGATGAAGTCGTGGACCTTGCGCAGCGCCGCCTCCGAGGCGGTACCGCGCCGGACGGGATGGCCGAGGCTTTCGAGCTGCGTCGCGGCCTCGTCGAGATGGGACTGCTCCTCGACCTCGAAGCACACGACCTGGTCGCCCGGATCACCCTCGAAATAGCAGAGCGTGTGCTCGCGCGCGTCCGACTTGAAATAGACCGAGCCCTTGGCGCGCTCGGCGACGTCGAGGCCGAGATACTCGGTGGCGAAATGGGTCGCGCCCTCGAGATCGCGGGTCCCGAGCCGGACATAGGAGACATCGGCTAGCTTGATCATGGTCGCTCCCTCCTGCCGGCGCGGGGCCGGCGAAGACGCTTCACTGGTATTCGGGAATCTGCGTGTCGCTGCCCCAGGCGCAGAAGGATTCGCGCTTGCGCGGGAACTGCCGGGCGCGGCGCGGGGAGGCGAGGCGCTCGCCCTCGGCGACATAGGAGAAGTTGACGCCGTCGGGGCCGGCGACGCTGAGGAAGAGCTGCTGCGAGGCGGTGCGCCGGCCGGGGCCGTCCATGATGCGGGCCTGCGCGCCGCGGAGGTGATAGGCGTTCTGCATGACGAGATCGACGTCCTCGACGCCGAACTCGACGGAGAGGATGCCCTTCTCCTGCGAAGGGTGCACGGCGATGCGGTGATGCGCCTCGTCGAAGCGGATATAGGCGGCATCGCCGACCCAGTCGCTGACCTTGCCGCCGAGCAGTTTGGTCCAGACCTGCTGGTCGGACGCATCAGGCGCCCCGCGCAAGGCGATCGCTTCCAGTCCGGTGATGCCGGCATCGCGCGGGCCGTGATAGCGCCAGCCAGATTCGAGTGGCCGGACCACCAGCTCGATGTCGTAGCCGGCTGCCATGCGGAACGAGACGAACTGCCGGACTTTTCTGATAGCGCAGGCCTTGGCATCACCGCGCGTGGTGGCGAAACCGGCGCCCTGCAGCAGCTTCTCGGCATGGGCCAGCGCATCGGGATCGCGCACCTCGAAGCCGATCGCCTGGCCGGCATCAAGTCCGTCGACATAGACCAGCGTGTGGTCGCGATAATCCGAGCGGAAATAGGCTGATGTCTCGGTACGATCGACCAGTTGCAGGCCGAGGATGCGCCCGGCGAAATCGGCCGCGCCCTTCAGGTCGGCGGTGCCGAGCCGGACATAGCGCAATTGCTCGATGGTGATCGCGTCGCTCATAGCCCGAGATGCTCTTTCTGAAGGTCCTTGTCGGCCAGCAGCATCGCCGATGGCCCGTCGAACACGACGCGGCCATGGTCGAGGACCAGCGACCGTTCGGCCAGCTTCAGCGCCATGGCGAGGTTCTGCTCGGCGATCAGCAGGGTATAGCCCTCGCCGCGCAGGCGCCCGACCGTGCCGATGATGACCTCTTCGATGGCGCGAGGCGAGAGGCCCTCGCTCGGCTCGTCGAGCACGATCAAATCGGCTTGCGTCAGCAGGGCCCGCGCGATCGCGAGCAATTGCCGCTCGCCGCCGCTGAGCGCGCCGCTGGAGAAGGAGCGGCGTTCGGCGAGGCGCGGGAAATCCTCGTAGATGCGCTCCTTGACCCAGCGCCGGTTCGGCTGCTTGCGCGACCACAACGCCGCCATGGTCAGGTTCTCGTCGACGGTGAGGTTGGCGTAGACGCCGCGGCCCTGCGGCACTAGCGCGACGCCGAGCCGGGCGATGCGGTGGCCCGGCCAGCCGGCGACCTCCTGGCCCTTGATCGCGATGCGGCCGGTGACTTGCGGCTCCAGCCCGAACAGGGCCGAGCAGAGTGTGCTCTTGCCGGCGCCGTTGCGGCCGAGCAGCGCCACCGCCTCGCCCTGCGGCAGCGAGAAGTCGACGCCGTGCAGGACGCGCACGCCGTCATAGCCGGCATCGAGTCCCACAACCTCAAGGTACGTGGCGGGAGCCGCCTGCTGCTGTGCCTGTACGGACATCATGCGGCCTCCCCGAGCGAGGCGCCGAGATAGGCGGCCTGCGCGCCCTCATGCGCCTTGATCGCGTCCGGCGTGTCGCAGGCGATCAAGCGGCCGAGATCGAGGACGGCGACGCGGTCGCAGACGCCGAAGACGATATCGAGGTCATGCGCGATCAGGATGGTCGAGAGGTCCTCGCCGAGCGTGCGCACGACCTCGATCAGGTGCTCGCCTTCCGCTCGCGACAGGCCGGCGGTGGGCTCGTCGAGCAGCAGAACGCGCGGGCCCATCGCCAGCGAGACCAGCACATCGACGATGCGCTGCTCGCCATAGGACAGGCCGGCGACCGGCAGTTCGGCCCGATCGCGCAACTGGGCGCGCGTCAGCAACTCATCGGCGGCTTCGTCCGCCGCAGTGACCGCCTTGCGGCTGCCGAACCAGCCATAGCCTTCGCCGGCCCGAGAGCGTGCGGCAAGCGCGAGGTTCTCGCGGACACTCAGCTCCGGGAAGGCCATGCTCTTCTGGAAGGTGCGCACTAGCCCGGCGCGGACGCGAACGTCCGGCTTTGCCCTGGTGATGTCCTCACCCGCGAAGGCAACGCGGCCATGGTCCGGGATGAGGAAGCCGGTGACGATGTTGAACAGGGTCGTCTTGCCGGCGCCATTGGGGCCGATCAGGCCGAGGCATTCGCCCTGGCCGAGCGTGACCGAGACATCACTCAGAACTTTCAGCCCGCCGAAGGACTTGGCGACGCCCTCGATCGCGAGGGCAGGGACCGTGTTCGCGCTCATGAGCGGCCCTCCGCATCCTTGCGCCGTCCGAAGGCGGCCTTCAGCCCGGCGACGACGCCCTTCGGCATGATCATCACGGTCAGCACGAAGACGAGGCCGACGACCAGCTGCCAGCGATCGGTGTAGGACGAGACATAGGTCTGGATGCCCAGATAGATCGCTGACCCGATGAAGGCGCCATAGAGCGAGCCGACGCCGCCGATCACCAGCATGATGATCATCATCGCCGACATCGTCCAATGCACGGCGTTGGGGCCGACATACTGGTTGACGAAGGGATAGAGCGCGCCGGCCGCGCCGGCGATGGCGCCGGAGGCGAGCAGAGCCATCAGGCGGATGCGCGGGATCGAATAGCCGAGCGCGCTCATCCGGAGCTGGCGCTCGCGGGTGCCGAGCAGGGCTCGGCCGATCGGTGCGTCGACGAAGGAGCGGGCAGCGAGATAAGCGGCGAGCGCCAGCACCAGCGCGGCGAGGTAGAGCGCGACGCCGTTGTTGAGCGGGATGGTGGCGAAGCCGGTGTGCAGCGTCAGCACCGGAAAACCGCGCAGGCCGTCGGCGCCGCCGGTGACCTCACGCCAGTGGAAGACCACCTCCCAGACGATCTGGCCGACGATCAGGCTGAGGATCAGGAAGAACAGCGCGATGGTGCGCATCACCACGACGCCCATCAGCAGCGCCGCCGCGATGCCGGTCGCAATGCCGACGGCGAGCATCACCACGATATCGGCGCCGAGCGTCTGTGCCGCGATCGCCGCCGCATAGGCCGCGCCGCCGAAGAAGACGGCATGGCCGAGCGAGACCAGCCCGCCGAAGCCAACCAGGAGGTCGAGGCTGAGCACAGCGGTGCCGATGATCAGGATCTCGGCGAGGAAGCGCAGCTGGTAGTCACCGGCGAACAGCAGGGGGATGGCCGCCGCCAGCGCGAGGAGCGCGAGCTTCACGGTCATAGGCAGGCTGCGCCGCTCACTGGCGGGGGACGCCTTCACGCGGTCGGTCCCGTCGGCGATCGAGCTCATACCTGCCTCATCTTCCTGGCAACCAGGCCTTCCGGCAGCGCGACCAGGAGCGCAGCCATGACGGCGAGGGCGACGACATTGGAGAATTCCGGCACCCAGACCTTGGAGAAAGTCATGGCGAAGCCGAGCAAGAGCGCGCTCAGCACCGTGCCGCGGAAGGTGCCGAGCCCACCGGCGACGACGACGATCAGCGCCAGGATGAGCACCTCCTCGTCGAGGCCGGGATAGGCCGAGAGAATGCCGGCGCCGAGCGCGCCGGAAATGCCGCCGAGACCGGCCGAGATCACCAGCACGGCGGTGAAGATCCGGCGCGTATCGAGGCCGAGCGTCTCGACGAAGCCGCGATCGGTGACGCAGGCCCTGACCACCGCGCCCCAGATGGTGCGGTCGATCACGAACCAGAGCGCGAAGGCGAGCGCCGCGCCAAAGCCGATGATGAAGAGCCGGTAGATCGGGAACGGCATGTCCATGATGAAGACGACGCCCCGCAATGCCTCCGGGATTTCCGCCGAGAGGATCTGCGCGCCAAAGCCCCAGCGCATCAGGTCGGCGAAGATCACCGAGAGGCCATAGGTCAGCAGCACCTGCATCAGATGGGTTCGCGCGTAGAACTGCCGGAACGGGAAGCGCTCCAGCAGGAAGCCGGCGAGGCCGGCCGCCAGGAAGGCGACCGGGAAGGCGAGCCACCAGGGCGCGCCCGAGGCGAGCCAGTAGACGCCGACATAGGCGCCGAGCAGGAAGAAGGAGCCGTGAGTCAGGTTGACGAAATTCATCAGGTTGAGCACCACCGACAGGCCAAGCCCGGTCAGCAGCAAGAGCATCGAGAACGACAGCGCGTTCAGGCTCTGGACGGCGTAGAAGCCCACGGAAAAGCTCCTTCGTAGACCTTAGGCCACCGGGCCCGGATCGCGCACGGCCTTGTAGGTGTGGATCACCTGGTTGACCGGGCCGCCAGCGCCTTCCTTGATCTCGTTGACGTAGATGTCGAGGATCGCCTGGTTGTTGCGCGGATCGAACGGCATCGGCCCGAACACGGTCTCGACCTCCTTGGCGAGCAGCGCCTCCTTGACCTTCTCCTTGTTGGAGAGATCGCCCTGGACGCGCTCGACCGCGGCCTTGATCACCTGGCCGGTGACATAGCCGGCCGTGCCCATCTCGCCAGGCATGGCGTTGCGAGCCGCCTGATAGGCCTTGGTGAAGGCGGCCGAGCTCGGCGCTGTCGGCGACTGGTTGCAGGTGTTGAGCCCACCGAGTGCCGCTTCCTTGACGGCGGAGACGACGTCTTCCTGGTCGAACAGCGCGCCGCTGCCGATCAGCTTGACCTTGCCGTGCAGGCGGTACTCGCGCATCTGGCGCAGGAAGCGCACCGCATCCGAGCCGGCGAAGAAGGAGAAGATGAACTCCGGCTTCTCGGCTGCGATCGTCGTCAGCAGCGGCCCGAAATCGGTGGTGCCGAGCGGGGCCCAGAGCTGCTTGCCGACCTTGCCGCCCTGCTGCTGGTAGCTCGCGACGAAGTCACCGACGGATTCGCGCCCCGCGGCGTAGTCGGCGGCGATGGTCAGGCAGCCGGACTTGCCGAGCTTTTCGAAAGCCCACTGGCCGGCGGTGTGGCCGAGCATCCAGTTGGTCTTGGTCGGCCGGAAGACGAAGGGGCTCGCCGCCTTGCGGGCGAGGTCGTTGGCCGAGCCGGCCGAGATGAAGGTCAGTGCCTTGGCCTCGGTCACCACGTCGCGGACGGCGAGCGCCACGGCGGAGGAGATCACGCCGGAGACGATGTCGACATTGTCCTGCCCGAGGAGCTTGCGGAACTTGCGCACGCCTTCGTCGGGCTTGGCCTGATCGTCCTCGACGATCAGTTCGACGGCGCGGCCGGCGAGCTTGCCGCCATTCTCGGCCAGGAACATCTGCATGCCGGCGCGCATGCTCTCGCCGAGCGCAGTGAAGGGCCCCGATAGCGAGGTCACCATGCCGATCTTCAGCGGCTTGCTGGCGCCCTGTGCCAGAGCGGGTGCGCTGATCGCACCGGAGAGGGCGGTGGCACCTGCAGTCGCGAGGAAGCTGCGGCGGGACAGCGGAAAGCGCTCGGTCATGGGACGTCCTCCAACGGGGCGATCTTGGCGCCACTCGATTGGCCGGCATCCGATCAGAACGGCTTTGGCCTGTCAATATTATTTCGATATTTTTTCGACATGCAGAATTCTCGTTCAGGCGGCCTCTTATAGAGAGTTCCTTGAATTATAGGAATTAAAGGGATTCTGCTCCGCTGAGATTGGTGCCGTCAGGGTTGTAATTTCGAAATTTGATGCTAGAGAGGGTTATCGACAACGGGAGCTGCGTGCTTCGGAATGTCTTCTTCCGACAAGACCCTGGCCGACCGGACCTACCGCCAATTGCGCGGCGATATCGTCAATGGCCGCCTCGCGGCCGGCAGCAAGCTGAAGCTCGAAGGTCTGGCGCAGGACTATGAAGTCGGCATGTCGCCGCTGCGCGAGGCGCTTGCTCGCCTGATGGGCGACCTGCTCGTCGTTTCGGAAGGGCAGCGCGGCTTCTGGGTGGCGCCGCTCTCGCTCGACGAGCTCGACGACGTCTCGCGCGTACGTGCCCTGATCGAGACCGAGGCGCTCAACGCCGCGATCCGCAATGGCGATGCGGCGTGGGAGCGCGAGGTCACGGCGGCGTTCGAGGCGTTGGCGGCGGTCGAGGAGCATCTGCCGCATACCAGCGAGGCGCTGCCGCCGGGGCAGATCGAGATCTGGGAGGCGCGCAACCGCGCCTTCCATGCGGCGCTCGTCTCGGCTGCTGGCTCGCCGATGCTGATCAAGCTGCGCGATCTGCTCTACCAGCAGTCCGAGCGCTATCGCCGCGTCTCGCTCAACGTCTCGCGCGGCTGGCGCAACGTCCATGACGAGCACCGCGCCATCTATGACGCGACCATGCAGCGCAATGCGCTGCGGGCCTGCCGGATGACCGAACTGCATCTGTCGCGCACGGCCGAAGAGGTGCGCAAGGCGATGGCCGCGCTGGCGCGGGACGACGACCAGATTTTCGGAGGCAAGGCGTGAGCGGTTTCGATCTGAGCGGGAAGAGCATTCTGGTCACCGGCGCGGCCGGCGGCATCGGCGCGGTGACGGCGCAGGTTCTGGCGGGCCTCGGTGCCAAGCTCATCCTCACCGACCGGGTCTCCTGTGCCGCGACGATCGCGGGGCTTGGCGAGAAGGCGGGCGCGGCCAGAGAGATCGTCATCGACCTGCTCGACAGTGATGCGCCGCGGCGCCTGTCGGAGCTGGCCGGGCCGATCGATGCCGCCGTCCTCGGCGCCGGCATCTACCGCCCGCTCGACTGGGACGCGGATGGCTGGGAAGAGGTCGCCGAGACCACGCTGTCTCTCAACCTGATGGCGCCGATGCGCCTGGCGCGCGAGCTCGTGCCTGCCATGGCAGCGCGCGGGGGCGGGCGGGTCGTCCTCGTCGGCTCGATCGTCGCCGCGACCGGCGGTTCCTTTCCTGGCGTCGGTCCGCACTACGCCGCGTCCAAGGGTGGCCTGCACACGCTGGTGCGCTGGCTCGCGGCCCGTTTCGGCGGGCAGGGCGTGCTCATCAACGGCGTTGCGCCGGGTGTCACCGACACGGCCATGGTCGGCGTCCACGACCTTTCGGCGACGCTGGCGAAGCATCCGCTCGGCCGGGCCGCCCGGCCGGAGGAGATCGCCTGGCCGATCGCCTTCCTCTGCTCACCGGCGGCGAGCTTCGTCTCGGGCGCCATCCTCGACGTGAACGGCGGCGCGATGATGCGCCCATGACGACATAACCAGACCGGGAGTGAGACGATGAACAGCGCCGTTCCGCGCTACCAGAGCGCTGCCGCCAGCGCCGAGACCGCCCGCCTGTCGCATTTCATCGACGGGCGCTTCGTGCCGGCCGGCCGGAGCAGCTTCGAGAACCGCCACCCGGCGACGGGCGAGCTGATCAACCTCGTGCCGGAGGCCGACTCGGCTGCGGTCGACGATGCGGTCAAGGCGGCCAGGCGCGCGCTCAAGGGCCCGTGGGGCAGGATGAGCGAGCAGCAGCGCTCGGCGATCCTGCGCAAGGTCGCCGACGGGATCATGGCCCGCTTCGACGACTTCCTCGCCGCCGAGGTGCTCGATACCGGCAAGCCGAAGAGCCTCGCCTCGCATATCGATATTCCGCGCGGCGCCGCGAACTTCAACGTCTTCGCCGACCAGGTGCTGACGCTCTCGACCGAAACCTTCCGCATGGCGACGCCGGACGGCGCCGGCGCGCTGAACTATGCGATCCGCGGGCCGCGCGGCGTCATCGCCGTGGTCTGCCCGTGGAACCTGCCGCTGCTGCTGATGACCTGGAAGGTCGCTCCGGCGCTCGCCTGCGGCAACACTGTCGTGGTCAAGCCCTCCGAGGAGACGCCGACCACGGCGACCATGCTCGGCGAGATCATGAACGAGGCCGGCGTGCCGCCCGGCGTCTACAATGTCGTGCACGGCTTCGGCGAGGACAGCGCCGGCGAATACCTGACCAGCCATCCTCTCGTCGACGGCATCACCTTCACCGGCGAGACCCGCACGGGCGAGGCGATCATGCGCGCCGCGTCGAAGGGCGTCCGCCCGGTCTCGCTTGAGCTCGGCGGCAAGAACGCCTCGCTGGTCTTCGCCGATTGCGACATGGACAAGGCGATCGAGGGCGTCGGCCGTGCCGTCTTCGCCAATTGCGGCCAGGTCTGCTTGGGCACCGAGCGCGTCTATGTCGAGCGGCCGATCTTCGCTGAGTTCACGCAGCGCCTGAAGCAGGCGGCTGAGAAGCTCAAGCCCGGCAATCCGTTCGAGGCCTCCACCACGCTCGGCCCGCTGATCAGCCAGGCCCATCGCGACAAGGTGCTGTCCTACTACGCCAAGGCGAAGGCGGAAGGTGCCGAGATCATCACCGGGGGCGGCGCGCCCGAGCTGCCGGCCCCGTATTCCGCCGGCTCCTTCGTCGAGCCGACGATCTGGACCGGCTTGTCCGGGGATTCGGCGGTGATGCGCGAGGAGATCTTCGGGCCCTGCTGCAACATCGTGCCCTTCGACGAGGAGGACGCCGTCATCGCGCTGGCGAACGACAGCCCCTATGGTCTCGCCACCTCGATCTGGACCGAGAACCTGACGCGGGCGCACCGCGTCGCGGCGCAGGTCGAGGTCGGCATCACCTGGGTGAATTCCTGGTTCCTGCGCGACCTGCGCACACCCTTCGGCGGCTCGAAGCAATCCGGCATCGGCCGCGAGGGCGGCGTGCACTCGATGGAGTTCTACACCGAGATGCGCAACGTCTGCATCAAGCTCTGAGGGCTCTTCGCTTTCTCCGTACACCCGGCGGTCGCAAACGACCGTCGTCTCCACAAGCGCGCTCGGCGCCGCAAATCATAGGAAACGTCCATGCTGACCGAAGCCCAGCGCGCGCAGGTGGTGCGCTCTTTGCTCGAGAGCCACCGCACCAAGAAGCAGGGCGAACGGCCCTCGCAGATGTTCCCGGAGATCGAGATCGCCGATTCCTATGCGATCTCCTCGGCGGTGGCGCAGGAGCGGGTCAAGGCGGGGGCCCGCATCATCGGCCACAAGATCGGCCTGACCTCGAAGGCGATGCAGGCCTCCTCGAAGATCGACGAGCCCGACTATGGCTATCTCTTCGACGACCTCCTGCTGAACGACGGTGCCAAGGTGAAGTTCGAGAACTTCTGCGTGCCGCGCGTCGAGCCGGAGTTGACCTTCATCCTGAAGGAGCCTCTGAAGGGGCCGGGCATCGGGCTGATCGACGTGCTCAGGGCGACCGAATATGTCGTGCCCTCGATCGAGATCATCGATGCGCGCGTCACCGAGCCGCGCAAGATCTTCGACACGGTCGCCGACAATGGCGCCGCCGCCGGCATCGTCCTTGGCGGCCGGCCGGTGCGGCCGGAGGATGTCGACCTGCGCTGGGTCGGCGCGATCTTCTACCGCAATTCCGAGATTGAGGAGACCGGCCTCGCCGCCGGCGTGCTCGGCCACCCCGCCATGGCGATCGCCTGGCTCGCCAACAAGCTCGCGCCCTTCGACATCACGCTGCAGCCGGGCGACCTGATGCTGTCGGGCTCCTTCACACGGCCGGTCTGGGCGGCTAAGGGCGATACGCTGCACGCCGATTTCGGGCCGCTCGGTAGCGTCTCCGTGCAGTTCGTCTGAAAGGGAGCGCCATGGATCTGCCCCGCAACGCCTTCAAGGCCGCGCTTGCCCGCGGCGAATTGCAGATCGGGCTGTGGAGCAGCCTGTGCAGTCCGATCGTCGCCGAGATCATCGGCCATAGCGGCTTCGACTGGATCCTGGTCGACACCGAGCATTCGCCGAACGAGCCGCCGGCCGTGCTCGCCCAGCTCCAGGCCCTGCAGGCCGGCACAGCGACCCCGATCGTGCGCCCGGCCTGGAACGATCCGGTGCTGCTGAAGCGCCTGCTCGACATCGGCACGCAGGCGGTGCTGGTACCCTTCGTGCAGAACGCGGAGGAGGCGGCCAAGGCGGTCGCCGCCTGCCGCTATCCGCCGGCCGGCATCCGCGGCATCACCGTGAGCGGGCGCGGCAGCCGCTATGGCCGCGTGCCCGATTATCTCAAGCGCGCCGATGCCGAGATCTGCGTCCTCGTCCAGGTCGAGACCGGCGAGGCGCTGGCCCAGCTCGAGGCGATCGCCTCCGTCGACGGTGTCGACGGCGTCTTCATCGGCCCCGCCGACCTTTCCGCCTCGCTTGGCCATATCGGCAATCCCGGCCATCCCGAGGTGCAAGCCGCGATCAAGGGCGCGGTCGATCGCCTCACGGCGGTCGGCAAGCCGGCCGGTATCTTGACGCCGTCCGAGGCCGATGCGCGCCGCTATATCGAATGGGGCTATCGCTTCGTCGCCGTCGGCTCCGATCTTGGCCTGCTGACTAAGCATGCCGACGCGCTGGCGAAGACGTTCCGGTAAGTCGAGCCCCGCCCTGTCTGAAAGGGCTTACGGCGTCACTCTGTGGAGCGGGAGAGAGACGCCCAGGCGGTCGAGCATCAACCCGAACTCGGCCGCGCTATAGCGCTCATTCTCGGTGACCAGCGCGAGGACAGCGCCGGTGCCGGGCACCGCATGTGATGCGACCGCCGCGATCGCGTCGTCGAGCGGGTCGAACAGCGGACGGCCAGGGCGGGCGCGCTCGATGAAGGCGCGCAACCAGGGCAGGTGCGTGCTCGACAAGGTGAACGCAGCGATATCGGGATGTTGTCCGTCCAGCGCGTCGAGGAAGGCGTCGACCTGCGCCTGCGTCCGCTCCGGCGCGAACAGGAAGGCGCCGCTCTCGACCAGCTCGACCAGCGGCGATGCATTGACCAGATGGACCTGCGCCTTGCGCTCGCCCGCCTGCATGTCGGCGTAAAGGCGCAGCTCCGGGCTCTCCACCATCGACTGCACGCCGAGCACCGCGATGGCGCGCGGGCCGGCGACGGCTAGGGCTGCCGGGATCGGCGGGCGGACGCCGAAGACAGGCGGGTTGATGATCCCCATGAGATCGTCGAGCACGGTGATGGACGGTGCATTCGAGGCGACCAGCACGGCAGCCGGATCGAAGCTGTCGAGATAGCGCAGCGTGCGGTGCAGGATGGCGAGAAGCTCCTGCCGTGACTTGCCGCCATAGGGAAAGCTGGCGCGATCCGCGAAATAGAGGATGTCCTGCTGCGGCAGCAGGCGCTGGATGGCCGCGACGGCCGCATAGCTGCCGATCCCGGCGTCGAAGACGGCGATGGGCCGGACGAGCTTTGGCAGCGCGTCATGGTTGGTCGAGATGCTCATCCTGGGCGCTCGCTGTTCGGCCGGGCACGAAAAAGGCCCCGCAACTGGATGCGAGGCCCTTGATGGAAGGCAATGTCCTGCCTTGCGTCTCAATCGTCGCGGAAGACACGCTCATTGCGCTCGTGGCGCTCCTGCGCCTCCAGCGAGAGCGTCGCGATCGGGCGGGCTTCCAGGCGCTTCAGCGAGATCGGCTCGCCGGTCTCCTCGCAATAGCCGTAGGAGCCGTCCTCGATGCGGGAGAGGGCGGCGTCGATCTTCGAGATCAGCTTGCGCTGGCGATCGCGGGCACGAAGCTCGATGGCGCGGTCGGTTTCGGAAGAGGCGCGATCGGCGATGTCCGGGTGATTCTCGCTCTCGCTCTGCAAGGTGACCAGGGTCTCCTTGGCTTCCTTGAGGATCTCATCCTTCCAGGCCAGCAACTTGTTGCGGAAATACTCCCGCTGCCGCTCGTTCATGAACGGCTCGCTGTCGGAGGGCTTGTAGTCAGGGGCAAGACTGATCTGCTTCGACATGGCAGGCCTTCTGCATGAGCGCTCGAAGGCCCCGCCGGCTTTGCCGTGTCGAGGCCGCCGATTTGGCGCCCTTATAGCGATTGGTCACACCGGGAACAATCGCTTTCGCGCAGCCGTGAACAAGCTGGCAAAGCGCTGGAAAATCAGCGCAATCCGAGGATCGCCGCGGCGATGTCCGCCCCGAGCGGCCCGGCGATCGTCCGCCGGTAGTGGGTATGGTCGAAATAGTTGTCCGGCTCGCGATTCTCCGGCCGGTCGATGCGCCAGTCGACGAGGGCGGTGCGCGGCCGCTCCGCGGCGAGCCTGACATAGGCGTCGCGACAGGCGGCGTCGGCGCTGGCGCCGGGCGTTCCGGGCACGGGCAGGGCGGAGACGAAGTTGGGCGGCCGCACCAATACGACCGGCACGTCCGGCGCCAGCCTGTCGAGCAATTCGCGCAGCGCTGCCGCCGCGGGGAAGGGGCCGGTCGTATTGCCGCCGCTGGCATCGAGCGGCTCGCGCAGCTTGGCGCGGCGGACGGGGTCGCTGTGGAAACCCTGGACCTCGTAGCCGGCCTCATAGTCCCAGTAGCCGTCCGGCCGGGCGCGCTCGGGCGCCTTGGCCGTCAGGTAACGCAATCGGCGCAGTGTTTCCTCGATCACGTCGAAGCGCAGCAGCCCGGCGAGGTAGCGCGGCGCAGAGCGCTCGAACAGCCAGAACGGGAAGGGCTTCTCGATCGCCAATGTCGGATCGGCCGTGCACCAGCGCACGTCGATGCCGATGACCAGCGCCCTGGCTGGCTCCTTGCGATGGCGCAGATACCAGTCGAGCAGGACAAGGCTCTCGCGCGGGCCGGTGGCGGGGGCGATCAGCGAGACGAAGGGGATGCCGGCCTGCTGCGCCAGCTGCTCCGGCGAGACCAGCTGGATATGCGAGTTGCCGAAGATCGCGCCGGAGAACTGCGGATCGCGACCGCGGCTGGCGGCGGCGGTGCGCGGCCCCTGCGGGCTGACGCCGATCTTCAGCTTCAGCGGCGAGCGCCCGCTGTCATAGGGATCGACCAGGAAGGCGAGCGCCAGCAGCGCCGCGGCGAGGAGCGTCGCCGCGGCGAGGAAGGTGCGGCCGAAGCCGCGCCAGCGCAGGTCAGAACTGGAAGTAGATGAACTCATAATTGGCGTCGTCGCCGATCTTGAACAGGACCAGCACGAAGAGAATGGCGGTGAGGATGGCGAGCCAGCGCGCCGGCGGTGCCTTGTGCACTGCCGCCCAGGCGGTCGGGCCGATCATGGCCACGGCGATCGCGGGCAGGAAGGCGCGCCATTTGAAGCCGGTGCCGACCGGGCCGAGGCCGAGCATGGCCTTGTAGATCGCCAGCGCCGCCTCGAAGGAGGTGGCGCGGAACAGCACCCAGCAGACGGCGACGAAGAGGAAGGTCAGCGCCCAGCCGAGCAGCTTCGGCATCGGCAACCCAGCGCGGCGCCAGAGCACGCCGATGGCGAGCACGACGCCATGGGCTACGCCCCAGGCGACGAAGTTGAGGCCGGCGCCGTGCCAGAGGCCGCCGAGCGCCATGGTGGCGAACAGCGCCCAGAGCTGCAGCGGCAGGCCGTGCCGCGAGCCGCCGAGCGGGATGTAGAGGTAGTCGCGCAGGAAGCGCGACAGCGTCATGTGCCAGCGCCGCCAGAAATCCTGCAGGCTCGTGGCGCGATAGGGCGCATTGAAGTTCTGCGGCAACACGATGCCGAAGAGCAGGGCCAGGCCCAGCGCCATGTCGGTGTAGCCGGAGAAGTCGAAATAGATCTGGAAGGTGAAGGCGAGGGTCCCCTGCCAGGCCTGCGCCATGCTGACGACATCGCCGGCCGCGGCTGCGGCGAAGACCGGGTTGGCATATTCGGAGAGCGGGTCGCCGATCAGCACCTTCTTGGCCAGGCCGATCGTCAGCAGCATGATGCCGCGGGCGATGCGCTCGGCCGCGTCGGGGCGCAGATAGGGCCGCTCCTCGAACTGGTGCATGATCTCGCGCCAGCGCACCAGCGGGCCGGCCAGCACCTGCGGGAAGAAGGCGATGTAGAGCGCGTAGCGGACGAGATCGTAGCGCGGCGCTTCGCCCCGGCGCAGATCGGTCAGGTACATCACATGGTGGAAGGTGAAGAAGGAGATGCCGAGCGGCAGCGCGAGATCGAGCTTCGTCGTCGGCAATCCCGGAATCATCGCAGCGAGATCGGCGAAGAAGTTAAAGTACTTGAACAGCGCCAGGATCGCGAGGTTGACCGCGATGGCGAGAGTGATCAGGCCGCGGGCCTTGGTCTTCTGGAAGGCTTCGGCGATCAGCCAGTTGAGCAGGATCGAGAAGGCGAGCAGCGGCACGAAGCGCCAGTCCCACCAGCCATAGAAGGCAAAGGAGAGCACCGCCAGCAGCGGCAGCCGCCAGGCCGGCGCAAAGCGCTCGACCAGCCAGTGCAGGGCGAGCGCGAGCGGCAGGAAGCCGAGCAGGAAGGCGAAGGAGTTGAACAGCATCGGGCGGGAGAGGGCGGCGGGAGAGCGCCGCCTTAGACGATTATCGCCGCGATGTCATGGTCAGCACCGTCGCACGCCACGCTCGCTGGCGCCCTCGCTCAGATGTTGTCGCCGCGCAGCGCGTCGCAGACGGCTTCCGTAACCTGCGCCGTCGTCGCGCTGCCGCCGAGGTCCGGCGTGTGCAGGGCAGGGTCGGCGGTGACGCGTTCGACGGCGCGCATCAGGCGGGCCGCAGCGGCCTTTTCGCCGAGATGCTCCAGCATCATCGCCCCGGTCCAGAAGGTCGCGACCGGGTTGGCGATGCCCTTGCCGGTGATGTCGAAGGCCGAGCCGTGGATCGGCTCGAACATGGACGGCGTCTTGCGCTCGGGATTGAGATTCGCGGTCGGCGCGATGCCGAGCGAGCCGGCGAGCGCCGCGGCGAGATCGGAGAGGATGTCGGCATGGAGGTTGGTCGCGACGAGGGTGTCGAGCGTCTCCGGCTTCAGCGTCATGCGCATGGTCATGGCATCGACCAGCATCTTGTCCCAGCTGACATCCGGGAATTCCCGCGCAACCTCGGCGGCGATCTCGTCCCACATCACCATGCCGTGGCGCTGGGCGTTCGACTTGGTGACGACGGTCAACAGCTTGCGCGGCCGCGAACTGGCGACCACGAAGGCGTAGCGAATGATGCGGGTGACGCCGGCGCGGGTGAACATCGCGACGTCGGTCGCGACCTCCTCGGGAAGGCCCTTGTGGACGCGGCCGCCGACGCCGGAATACTCGCCCTCGGAGTTCTCGCGCACGATCACCCAGTCGAGCTCGGGGCCGGAGACATGGCGCAGCGGGCTGGTGATGCCGGGCAGGATACGGGTCGGCCGGACATTGGCGTACTGGTCGAGCGGCTGGCAGATCGCGAGCCTGAGGCCCCAGAGCGTCAGATGATCGGGAATGTCGGGCGCGCCGACTGCGCCGAAATAGATCGCATCGAAGGCGCGCAGCTGGTCGGCGCCGTCGGCCGGCATCATCACGCCATGCCTGCGGTAATAGTCGGAGCCCCAGTCGAAGGCCTTGATATCGAGGCGGAAGCCGCCGTCGCGCTCGGCGCAGACATCCAGGGCCTGGAGCCCGGCGGCGATGACCTCGGGACCGATGCCGTCCCCGCCGATCGCGGCGATCCTGTGCGTGCGCATGCTCTTGTCCGATGCTGTCTGCTGCTGTGAAGAGATGGCGCCCGGAAGGGCCGGGCGCCGCCGTGGCGATTATTGCGCGGTCACGCCGGCATTGCGGATGACCGGCACCCATTTGTCGATCTCGCTGCGGACGAGCTCACCGAGCGCGGCCGGAGTCTGGCCGGCCTCGTCGGGCAGTTCGGCGCCGAGGTCGAGGAAGCGCTTGCGGGTCGACTCGTCCCTGAGCGCGGCGCGGGCGGCGGCGTTCAGTCTGTCGACGATCTCCTTCGGCGTGCCCTTGGGCGCGAACATCGCGTTCCAGCCGGTGGCCTGGAACTGCGGCAGGCCCTGCTCGGCCGAGGTCGGGACATCGGGAATGACCGAGAGCCGGTTCTTGACCGCGACGACGAGGCCTTTGCCCTCCTTGGCCTGCACGCTCGGGACGATTGCGACGGTCTGGTCGCAGACATAGTCGACCTGACCGCCGAGCAGCGCATTCAGCGCCGGTCCCGAGCCGCGGAAAGGGACGTGCTGCGGCTTGGTGCCGAGGAGCGAGTCGAGGAAGAGGCAGGTCAGATGCGAGGTCGAGCCGACGCCGCCGGAGCCGTAGTTCAGCTTCTCGGCATTGGCCTTGAGATAGGCGACGAATTCACGGAAATCCTTGACCGGCAGGTCCTTCTTGGCGACCACCAGCATCGGCGTCGAGGCCGAGTTCATGACCGGCTCGAAATCGGTGCGGGGGTCATAGGCGAGCTTGGGATAGAGCCCGACGCTGGCCGCCTGCGTGCCGAGGTTGCCCATCAGCAGCGTGTAGCCGTCGGGCGTCGCCTTGGCGACACGGGTCGCGCCGGTGGTGCCGCCGGCGCCGGCGACGTTCTCGACCACGACCGATTGGCCGAGCGTACGGCCCATATGATCGGCCATCAATCGGGCGACGATATCGGTGGTGCCGCCGGCGGCGAAGGGCACGACCAGCGTGATCGCGCGGGCCGGGTAGGGCGCCTGCGCCATCGCCGGGGATGTCGCCGCCAGCCCGAGCGCCAGCGTCAGCAGCATTCGCTTCATCGGTTCTCTCCCTGTGCGGGCGCCATTTGATGGCGCGTCGATCCGCCCTCCCATTTGTCTTCCATGGAAGTTTGCATGGCGGATCGTCATCGCTGGAATGGGTGCTGTCAAGCTTCCATTCTTGCTTGCATGGAAACAATCATTTGTGCTCAATCGGCCCCGGAGGAACCATGGTCGAGCTAGCGCGTGCCGAGATTGTCGAAGCCGGGGCCAGGCGAGGCTCCCTGGTCGACGAGGCCTATGCGGCGCTGAAGCAGGCGATCCGCGATACCGATTTCCCGCCCGGCTATCAGGGCTCGGAGCAGGAGATCGCGGTCCGGCTCGGTATGAGCCGCACCCCGGTGCACGAGGCGATCATCCGGCTGCAGGAGGATGGGCTGGTCCGCGTCCTCTCCAAGCGCGGCGTCTTGATCTGCCCGCTGGCCCCGCAGGATATTCGCGAGATTTACGAGGTCGTCATCGCGGTCGAGTCGATGGCGGCGGAGCTGCTGGCGGCCTTGCCCGAAGCGTCACGTGCGGCCGCTGCCGACGGGCTGGAGGCTGCGACCGCGTCGATGGACGAGGCGCTGGGACGCGATGATCTGCCCGGCTGGGCGGAGGCTGACGAACTCTTCCATCGCCTGCTGGTCGAGCGCTGCGGCAATGGCCGCCTGCGCCGCATCGCCCAGACGGTGACCGACCAGGCGCATCGCGCCCGCATGCTGACGCTGAAACTGCGGGCGAGGCCGACGGGCTCGGCGCAGGCGCACCGCGCGATCATCGCAGCCTTGCGTTCAGGCGATGTCGGGGAGGCGCATCGCAGCGCACGGGCGCACCGTGTCGGCGCTCGCGACGAGATCGTCCCCTTGATCGAGCATATCGGCCTGCGGCAACTTTGAGCCGTCGGTATTCGCTTCGAGCGATGCCGCACGCTCGCGGGATCGATGCATGACGACGGATGCCTTCTTCGCGAAAATCCGGACCTATGCCGAGCTGTCGGAGGCGGCCGAGCACGCCTGGGCGGCCCTGCTGCGGCCGAGGCAGTATCGCAGGGACGACATCTTTATCCGGGCAGGGGATGTTCCGACGCGCTATGCCTTCGTCGTCGAGGGCCTGTTCTACCAGCATTATGCCGGCCCGGATGGCGACCTGATCGTCAAATACTTCTTTCCGGAGAACCGTATCGCCGCCTCGGTCAGCGCGACGCTGCTGGGCGAGCCGAGCCTGTTCACCATCACGGCGATCGAGGACAGCACTGTCCTCGAATACGACTTCGCGGCCTTCAGGACACTCGCCGCGACGTTCCCCGACATCGCCGCCTTCTACATCCGCTACATGGAACGCCACTGGATCATCGACAAGGAGCCGGACGAGATCTCGTTCCGGCACGATGACGCCATGAAGCGCTATCGCGACTTCATCCGCCGCGAGCCGGAACTGCACAAGCGGCTGAAGCAGCATCACATCGCAGCCTGGCTCGGCATCACCCCGGAAAGCCTCAGCCGGCTGAGGCGCGCCATCGCCTATGGCCGGATGGAGCGCGGCTGAGGCGTTTTCTTACCAAAGATCAATTCGCCGAAGCCGCATCGCCCCTAAACACTCGCCGACAAGCAGTGGCGGTGATGGTCATCGCGGCGCTTGTCGGACAGAGCGGGGTGCGCCCCGCCACGATCGCGGGAGATGCAACATGACGAAAATGATTTTCGTGAACCTGCCGGTGACGGAGCTGGCGGGTGCCAGGGCCTTCTACGAGGCGCTCGGCTTCATCAACAATCCCCAGTTCAGCGACGACAACTCGGCCTGCATGGTCTGGAGTGAGGCGATCCATGTGATGCTGCTCACCCATGCCAAATGGCAGGGCTTCACCAGCCGCCCGATTCCGCCCGCGGGCATGAGCGAGGTGATGCTGGCGATCTCATGCGACAGCCGCGAGGCGGTCGACCGAATGAACGAGGCGGCGGTACGCCATGGCGGCACCGCCGACGTCAACCCGAAGCAGGATCTCGGCTTCCTGTTCAACCGCAGCCTTGCCGACCCCGACGGCCACGTCTGGGAGGCGATGTGGATGGATCCTGCAGCGGTTCCGTCGGGGGACTGAGGCGACGTTTCAGCTGCAACCGCCAAGATGACCACAGCGGGCAGGTCCGGAAGCTCGACCTTCAACGCTGATCTCCGCCCCCAAGGAGTGCCCCGGGGGCGGCTTGGATGTGATGGAGCGAGGTCCGTTCTCGGATCGGCGCTCTAGGCTCGAGCGACCTTCGAGCGCCGCAGCAAGGCCGTGACGGCCGGCGTGACGATGGTGGCGATCGCGACGGCCAGGAGCAGCGCCGAGATCGGCCGCGTGACGAAGATCGAGAAATCGCCGCGCGACATCGACAGGGCCTGCCGCATGGCGGTCTCGAAGATCGGTCCCAGGACCAGCCCCAGCACGAGGGGCGCCGCCGGCCAGGCGAAGCGCTTCATCAGCCAGCCGAGCACGCCGAAGCCGACCAGCAGCCAGCAATCCTGGAGGCTGTTCGAATTGGCGAAGGCGCCGAGCAGGCAGATCGCCAGGACCTGCGGGTAGAGCCAGCTGTAGCGCACGGTCAGGAGCTTGGCGAAGAGGCCGGCCAGCGGCATGTTCAGCGCCAGCAGCAGGACGTTGGCGATGTAGAGGCTGGCGATCACGCCCCAGATCAGCGGGCCGTTGGTCGTGAACATGTCGGGGCCGGGCCGCAGGCCGAACATGATCAGCGCGCCGAGCATCAGGGCGGTGGTGCCCGAACCGGGGATGCCGAGGGCGAACATCGGCACCAGCGCGCCCGATACGGCCGAGTTGTTGGCCGCCTCCGGGCCGGATACGCCCTCGATCGCGCCGTTGCCGAAGCGCTCCGGCGTCTTCGAGACCTTCTTCTCGACGACATAGGCGATGAAGGAGGCGATGGTGGCGCCCGCGGCCGGGAGGCAGCCGACGAGGAAGCCGATCAGCGTGCCGCGTGCGATCGGCCAGCGCGAGGCGCGCCAGTGCTCGCGTGTCGGGAAGGCCGGCCCGACCTCGATCGCCTTCTGCGAGGCGGTGTCACGGCAGGTCGCCAGAACCTCGCCGATGCCGAAGATGGCGACGGCGATGATGACAAAGTCGATGCCGTCGATCAGCCAGAGCTGGTCGAAGGTGTAGCGGCCGACGCCGCTCTGCTTGTCGATGCCGATCGTGCCGATGACGAGGCCGAGCATGCCGGCGGCGAGCCCCTTGGCCACCGAGCCGCCGACCGCGGCGAGCGCCGTCAGGCCGAGCAGGACCAGCGAGAAGTACTCAGGCGGGCCGAAGGCGAGCGCGAGCTTGGACAAAGGCGGGGCGAGCAGCATCAGGCCGACGGTGCCCATCGTGCCGGCGATGAAGGAGGCGAGGGCGGCCATGCCGAGCGCCGGACCGGCCTGGCCCTGCTGGGCGAGCTTGTGGCCATCGACCGCGGTCATCACGCTGCTGGCCTCGCCGGGCACGTTGAGGAGGACGGCCGTCAGTGTTCCGCCATATTGCGAGCCGGCATAGAGCCCGGAGAACATGATCAGCGTGCCGGTCGGGTCGGCACCGATGGTCAGGGGCAGCAGCAGGGCGATCGCCGCGGAGGGACCGATGCCCGGCAGGGCGCCGATGATCTGGCCCATCATCACGCCGGCAAAGCACATCATCAGGTAATAGGGGGATAAGGCGGTGGCGAAGCCGCCAGCCAGGTTCGCGAGTTGGTCCATCGTCAGAATCCCCAGGGGCCTTGCGGCAGGGTCACGGACAGCCAGCGGTCGAAGACGACGTAGTAGACGGCGGTCACCACCGCCGAGATCGCGATCGACCGGAGAAGGGGCAGGCGCTCGATCGCGACATAGGTCACGGCCGTCATCAGGAAGAGGGCGGCGACGCCGCCGATCAGCGGAAAGCCGAGCACCGTGAGAATCAGCAGGCCGATCAGCAGGGCCGGCTTGCCGATCGGCTCGGCCTCGCCGGCAGGGCCCTCATGGCCGATGAAGACGATCACGGCGCCGGAGAAGACGATCATCAGCGCGCCGTAGATGAAGGGCATCAGCCCGGAATCGGGACGGGCCCCGTTCCACAGGCCGAGGCGCAGCGCCTCGGCCATCCAGTAGGCTCCCAGCACGACGAGCGCGAGCGGAAGGATCGCTTCGCCGGAGTGCAGCGACCGCGCGATGTTCCTGAATGCGGTCATTTGCCCATCAGCTCCCTGAACACGACTTCCTGCTTGGCGATGTAGTCGAGATAGCCTTGGGCGCTATGGGTCTCGAAGGCCGCGTTGTTCTCGGCGATGTATTTCTTCATCTGGTCGGAGGCGATGACCTTGTCGAAGATGGCCTGCCAGTACTTGGCTGCGTCGTCGGACATGCCCTTGGGGCCGGCAAAGCCGCGCCAGTTCTGGACGAGGGCGTTGCGGTGGCCGAGCTCGGCCAGCGTCGGGATCGCCGAAAGCTCGCCCTCGTAGCGGGCCTGGCGGGTGGTCGCGAGCGCCCGGATCGCACCGCTGCCGATCTGGCCGAGATATTCGCCGGGATTGCTGATGGTGGCGTCGACATTGCCGCCGAGCAGGGCCGTCGTCGTCTCGCCGCCGCCGCTGAAGGTGACGAGGTTGAACTCGGCGCCGATCGCCTTGGCGACGACGCGGGCGGCGATGGTGTCGCCGATTCCGCCGACGGCGAAGGAGACGGCCTGGGGCGAGGCCTTCGCCGCCGCAGCCAGCTCGGCGAAGCTCTTGAACTTGGAGTCGCCCCGGACGAGGACGACATAGTCCTCGGCCATGATATTGGTGAGCGGGCGCAGATCCTTCCAGCCGGTGGCGCCGGGTACCTGGAGCGGCGTCAAGATCGAGGCGGTGTTGATCGGCGTCAGCGTCTCATTGGAGTTGCTGCGATTGGCCTTGACCCAGCCCCAGCCGACGGCGCCCGAGCCGCCGGAGCGGTTCTCCGGCTTGATCACCACGGGAGCGAGCTTCTCCTCGCGGATGATGTCGATCACCTTGCGGGCGAACAGGTCGAGGCCGCCGCCGGGCGCGTAGGAGATCACCATCTGGACATCGCCCTTGGGCGTGTAGCCGCTCTGGCCGAGGACTGTTGTCGGCAGGCCGATCAGGGCGCCGGCGCCCAGCGCAGCCGCCAGCCCTTTTGCCACGATGCGTCGCGAAGATGGCATGATGAAACCCTCCCTTGGTCTCATGGGTCGAGAACCATTGCCGCTCATGGCGGCTTGGCGGCAACCTAGCGAGGTTTGCGCCATTCAATAAATTCATTAATGTGGATGATTATTTGAATTTTCAGAACAGAAGCGCCATGTCGGACAGCGCCCTCGGCTCCAACCGGGTCAATCTCAAGCTGCTGCAGACCTTCCTGCTGGTCGCGGAGAACAACAGCTTCCGCGAGGCCGCCGACCTGGTCTCGCGCTCGCAATCGGCGGTCAGCACGCAGATCAAGCAGCTGGAGGAGCAGGTCGGCGTCGCCCTGTTCCATCGCACGACCCGCAAGGTGAAGCTGACCGTGGAAGGGCAGCAATTGCTGGAGAATGCGCGCCGGGCCGTGAACGAGATCGAGCTTGGCCTGCGCAACATCCGCGAGGTCGCGGACATGCGCCGCGGCCGGGTCGCGATCGCCTGCGCGCCCATGCTGGCGGCGACGCGGCTGCCGCCGATTCTTGCCGCCTTCGAGAAGGAATATCGCGGCGTCCGCATCGTGCTGCAGGAGCTCAAATCGGTCGAATTATTCCAGAGCCTGCGCAATGGCGATGTCGATTTCGCCATCGGCCCGGTGGTCGGCGACGGCGATTTCGAGTTCGAGCCGATCATCGTCGAGCCGATCCATGCGCTGGTGCCGCGCAGCCTGATCAAGGAGGACCGCGACGAGATCGGCTTCGCCGAGCTCGCCGAGCTGCCGATCATCCAGTTCCATGCGACGACGGTCATGGCCCAGCTCGTCGCAGAGGCGGCGAAGGAGAGGGGCCTCGTGCTCAAGAGCCGCTATCAGTGCATCCAGGGGCAGACCCTGGCCGCCCTGGCCGAGGCCGGGCTCGGGGCAGCGATCCTGACCGGATCGGCCGCCAGGACGGCGACCTCCAGCCGCGTGCAGAAGATGCTGATCGTCGAGCCGAGGATCACCCAGCATTTCGGCATCGTGCGCGTGCGTGGACACATGCTTTCGCCGGCCGCCACGCGCCTGGTCGAGCTGATCAAGGCGATGACGGCCGGGGAGGGGAAGGTGAAGCTCTCCGGCCCGCGTCGCCCGAAGCCGATCAGAAAATCAGAATAATCGCTTCGATAATTCGATTATGCGATCAAAAGGCGCCTGCTTATAGCTCGACCCAGTCGCAAGCTGCAGGGCCTTTATCAGATGCTCAACCAGACATTCATGTTCGAGACGCAGGTCGCGTCGAGCCGCCAGACCATCGCCAAGGTCGAGATCCACCAGCTCAAGAACATCCCGATCCAGCCGCCGCCGTTCCGCGAGCTGCCCAAGAAGGAAGGGGCGATGCTGCTGCGGATCGAGACCAATGACGGCGTCGTCGGCTGGGCGACGAGCGGCTACACGCATCCGGTCGTGACCGATCTGATCGACAAGTACATCACGCCGCGGATCGTCGGCGAGGACCCCTTCCGGACGGAGCGGATCCCGACCTTGTTCGACCGCCACATCTACGAGCGGCCGCTCGGGCGCGCCTTCGTCTCGGCCCTGGCGATGATCGACATCGCCCTGTGGGACATCAAGGGCAAGACGCTCGGCAAGCCGGTCCATGTCCTGCTCGGCGGGGCGCGCGACAAGGTCCCGGTCTACGTCACCCATGGCGCCGCCTATGATGGCGCTCCGGTCTACAGCGCCGAGGAGCTCGCCGCCGAGGCCGCCCATCTCGTCAAGCTCGGCAACAACCATGTGAAGAACACGGTCGGTCGCCAGGCGATCCCCGACCCCAAGGACGACTATCGCCGCATGAAGGCGATGCGCGAGGCGATCGGCCCCGAGATCCAGCTCTCGATGGACGGCAATCTGCGCATGTCGATCTCGGAGGCGGTGAAGCTGTGCAAGCTCTGCGAGGAGCTCGACATCGCCTTCATCGAGGAGCCGATCTACTACAACGACCCCGCCGCCCTGGCGCATCTGCGCAAGCAGACGACGATTTCAGTCGCGGCGGCCGAGAACGAGAAGTTCACCGCGCTGCAGCTGCTGCAGGCCGGGGCGGTCGACTTCATCCAGCCCAACATCAACAACGATGGCGGGCTCTCGGCCGCCATCCGCATCGCTGCCCTGGCCAAGGCTTTCAACATCCCGCTCAGCCATGGCAACGGCAACGGCCCGCACAACATTGCGCTGCATGCCGGCCTGTCGAATGGCGGGCTGGTCGAATACCACTTCCACAAGTGGATGACCTACAACGCCCTGTTCGCGGAGGTGCCGCAGCCACTGGACGGCTGGCTGACCGTCAGCCAGGCGCCCGGCTTCGGCCTGGAGCCGAAGGACGGCATCATCGACAGCTATCGCGTGCGCGGCTGAGCGGGGCGGATCATGGATCTTGGTCTCGAAGGCAAGGTCGCGCTCGTCCTGGGCGGGGGCGGCGGGCTCGGCAGCGCGATCGCCCGCACGCTGGCGGCGGAAGGCGTGCGCGTCGCGGTCGCGGACATAGACGCCGCCGCGGCGGGCGCGACGGCGGATGCGATCGCTGCGAGCGGACGGAAGGCCAGCGCCCTGGCCTGGGACCTGGCGGATCTCTCGATCATTCCTGATCGCCTCGCCGCCATCGAGGCGGCCTTGGGTCCGGTCGACATCCTCGTCAACCTGACCGGCGGGCCGCCACCCTCTCCGGCGATGGGGCAGAGCGAAGCGCTCTGGCGCAGGTACTTCGACAGCATGGTGCTCTCAGTCATCGCGATCACTGATGCGGTGCTTCCCGGCATGCGGGCCTGCGGCTGGGGGCGGATCATCACCTCGACCTCGTCCGGCGTCGTCGCGCCGATCCCCAATCTCGGCCTCTCCAATGCCTTGCGCATGTCGCTGCTCGGCTGGTCGAAGACGCTGGCCGGCGAGGTCGGGCGTGACGGGGTCACCGTCAACATCGTCCTGCCCGGCCGGGTCGCGACGCAGCGCATCACCTTCCTCGACGAGCAAAAGGCCAAGCGCGAGGGGCGCAGCGTCGACGAGGTGGCGGCCGCCAGCACGGCCTCGATCCCGCTCGGGCGCTATGGCGACCCGCAGGAATATGCCGATGTCGTGGCCTTCCTCGCCAGCGTCCGCGCTTCCTATGTCACCGGCACCGTCATCCGCGTCGACGGCGGCCTCGTTGCGAGCATCTGAGGGACATCATGCTGATCGATTGGGACACGCTGCCCAGGGCGCCGGGGATGCGTCCGGGCTCGGAGCGCCGCGCCATATCGGGCGAGAAGATCTCCGCGGTGCTGATCACGACCGCTGCGGATGCCGTGTTCGACGGCAGGCCGCACTGGCACGACAACGAGCAGATCCTCGTCATGGTCGCAGGAATCTGTCGCCTGATGATCGACGACAGGATCGTCGAGGCCAAAGCCGGCGACATGGTGTTCTTCCCGGCGGGCTCGCGCCATTGCGCGATCGGGACCGGCCCGGAAGGCTGCATCTATTACGAGATCTTCGCTCCGGCGCGAGCCGACCAGATGCCCGGCTGGGTCGGCCCGTCCGCGCTCCGCTTCGACTGAATGACTGAACAGGACGAGAGACCAGCCATGCCTTTGACCCCCGAAGCCTCCGGCGTGTTCCCGATCGCGCCGACGCCGTTCAATCCGGACGGCAGCGTCGACTGGACCTCGGCCGACCGGCTGTTCGAGTTCTATCACGGCATCGGCTCCGACGGCGTCACCGTGCTCGGCATCATGGGCGAGGCGCCCAAGCTCGAGCCGGAGGAATCGATCGGCCTGGTCAAGCGTGCGGTCGCCAAGATGGGCGGCAAGCCGATCATCGTCGGCGTTTCCGCCCCGGGCTTCGCGGCGATGCGCTCGCTGGCGCGGCAGGTGATGGAGCTGGGCGCCGGCGGCGTGATGATCGCCCCGCCGACGAATCTGCGCACCGACGACCAGATCACCGGCTATTACGCCCAGGCCGTCGAGGCGATCGGCAGCGACATCCCCTTCGTCATCCAGGATTATCCGCTGACGCTGTCGGTGGTGATGACCCCGGCGGTGATCCGCAAGATCATCCAGGACAACCCGTCCTGCGTGATGCTGAAGCACGAGGACTGGCCGGGGCTGGAGAAGATCTCGACCCTGCGCAGGTTCGAGGCGGAGGGGACGCTGCGCCGCGTCGCGATCCTGACCGGCAATGGCGGGCTCTTCCTCGATTTCGAGATGGAGCGCAGCGCCGACGGTGCCAACACCGGCTATGCCTTCCCGGAGCTGCTGATCGACGTGGTCAAGGCCAGCAAGGCCGGCCGCCGCGACGACGCCCACGACATCTTCGACGCGCATCTGCCGCTGCTGCGCTATGAGCAGCAGCAGGGCGTCGGCCTCGCCGTGCGCAAATATGTGATGATGAAGCGCGGCATCCTCGCCAGCGACGCCCAGCGCAAGCCGGGTCCCGGCCTGACCGCCGCGGCGAAGGCCGAGGTCGACTATCTGCTCGGGCGCCTGGCGCGAACCGACAGCCGCGCGAAAGGTTGATCCGCCCCGGAGTCGTTCCAAAGCCTGCAAGCAAAGGAGGGCTGCTCGGCGTCAAGGCGGACTCAGCAGCTAGCGCCCTTCACGGGATGACAAGTTGAGGAGGGCCGGCATGGCCTTGCTCAGTTCGTCGAAGAGCACGCTATCGCGTACCGCGAGTTGGTGGCTGACCTCGAAATGGTTCTGACCTTCGGCAAGCAGCAAGGTGCTCGTCTTTCCGGCTGCCTGCAGGGTTTCGTGGAACGTCCTTGCATGGCGCCGGTACTCGTCGGTCTCGGCTTCGCCATAAGCGACGAGAACGGGGCAATCCAAGCTCCCGACATGGCGAATGGGGCTGAAGATCTCGATCTCTGCTGCCGTCAGGTCGAGATATTTCCCACGCGCGCTGAGCATCGGGCCTTCGAGGTCGTAGGCGCCGCTGGCAAGAAGGGCGCCGGCCACCATGCCCGCCTCGATCCGATGCGGCGTGTCCGCCGTGAGCGCTGCCGCAGCGAGATGGGCGCCCGAGGAATGGCCGATCACGAACAGACGGTGGGCATCGAAGCCGAGCTCGTCGGCATGGTCGACGAGCCAGTGAATGCCCCGCTGGACCTGCATCACCATCTCGGGCAGCCGGGTGGCGGGAATGCTGGCGAAATCGAGCACCGCGAAGTTCAGGCCGGCACCGACGAAGGCTTCCGCCGCGAAGGCGCTGTCCAGGCGGTCGAGCATGCGCCAGGCGCCGCCATGGACATAGACGACGAGGGGCGCGCCCGGCGAAGCAGCCGGGAACAGGTCGATGCGCTCGGCCGGCCCCTCGCCATAGGCGAGATGGCGGCAGGCGAGCTTGCGATGGGCTTCGAGGCTGGCGTCGCGATACCAGGCGATGATCTCCTCGGCATTGGGCGCCCAGGCCGCCTGGTTGTAGTTCAGGTCGAGCCGCGCCTGGTCGTAGTCGAGATAGACGGGTGCTGCCGGTCCGGTCATGGCGGGCTCCGTCATCGCCCGCTCCCGGCTTCCGCCCGATAGACGATCCGGCCGTCGACGATGGTGAGTTCGGACTCGATCCGGGTGAGCTCGTCCGGGGCGCATCGCAGCGGGTCGGCCGAGAGCACGGCGAGGTCGGCGAGCTTGCCGATGGCGATGCTGCCCTTCTCGCCATCCTCGAAGGTGAGCTTCGCCCCGCCGAGCGTGGCGCATTCCAGAGCTTCTTCGCGCGTCAGCGCCTGCTCGGGCGAGATCACCGCGCCCATCCGATCGCGCCGGTTCACCGCGAGTGCGATCGACTGGAACAGGCTGAGCGGCGCGTTGTCGCTGCCGAACGAGATCGGAACACCGGCTTCACGCAGCGAGCGCAGCGGCACGATCTCGCCGGCCCGCTCGCGTCCGAGCTTGTCGACCAGCTCGCTGCCGCGCTTGTAGATATAGGCGGTCAGGTGGGTGGTGACCGCAAGACCGAGGCCGGCGACCTGCTTCACCTGGTCCGGCGTCAGGCTGACGATGTGGCCGAGCACCCAGCGATGGCCCGCGATCGGGGCGATCCTGTCCACCTCGGCGAAGAGATCGAGCATGTTGGGCAGGATGCCGACTGCGCGGATGCCGTTGCGCGCGGCCTCGACCAGCACCTCCTTGAGGGCCTCGCGCGGCAGCGACGAATTGTAGTGGAAGCCAGCCCAGCCCGTCTGTGGAAAGGCCCTGCTGCGCAGCGCGCGCTCGACGGAATCGTCGATCTCGCCATAGACGCCGGCCATGCCGAGCCAGGCGTCGCCGAGCCCCTTGCCGGCGAGCCAGTGTCCCCAGGACTTGAGCAGGCCCCGGCAATCCTCCGCCGAGGTCGAGGGCCAGGCCGGGCTGAAGATCATCGACGCCCGCACGCTCTGGCGCCCTTCGCTGCGCACCTGCCGATAGGCGTCCAACACCTCGGCGGCGATGCCGTGGCCCTCGAACACGCTGGTGGTGCCGGCACGGTTGTAGAGCGTCATCGAGGCGGCGAGCGCGCCGGCCCGCTCGCTGGCGGAGAAATGCGGCGCCCGGCGCATCAGGCTGTGCTCGACCACCGGCATCTTGTTGGTCTCGACGAAGATGCCGTTCGGCTCGCCATCGGCATCGCGGCAGATTTCGATCGAGGGGGCCGGCGGCACCGTTGCGGCATCGATTCCGGCCAGCCGCAAGGCCCGGCTGTTGGCGATCGAGACCAGCGGCAGGCTGGAGCGCCAGTAGCCCCAGATCGAGCGGATATAGACGGGATTGTCGGGGGCGGCGCGGTCGAGGTCGTGGCGATCCGGGAAGCGGTGCTCGGCGATCCCCGCCAGCACGTCCTCATAGCTCGGCGGAATGCCGATCGGCATGGTGATGATCCATTCGCCGGGCTTCTTCTGCCGGGCGATGGCAGCGATGCGCGCGACGATGTCCTCGATCGAGCGGCAATCGGCGAGCGAGGGCAGCACGCTCTTGAGGCCCTCGCGGTCGAGATGGGCATGGCCGTCGACCAGCCCGGGGATGACGGTCCGGCCGGCGAGATCGACGATCTCGGTCGCGGCAGGCGTACGAGCGGCGATCTCCGCCGAGCTGCCAAGCGCGGCGATGCGGTTTCCGGCGATCGCCAGCGCCTCGCAGATCCCGTGCTCGCCGAGGATCCGGCCGTTGATCAGCGCGAGCGAGGCGGGGGCGCTGGAAAAAGTGGAAGGCATGGCTGTCCTCGTCGGGCTGGCGCGCAGGTGCCGTGGCAGACGGTTTAGGAAGGTGAGGGGGTCAGGCCGTCCTGCCGGACACCGTGTCGAGATCAGTGGCGAGGAAGACCTTCCGGGTGAACTCGATATGCTCGTCCAGCAGCCTGACGGCGCGGTCGGCATCGCGATCCAGCGCAGCGTTCATCAGGGCGGTATGCGGTTCGAGCGCCAGCGCATCGCGCAGCGCGGCGAAACCCGGGCTGTCCTGCCATCTTGCGCCGGAGCGCGCATGCGACAGGGCCGGCGCGATCGAGAGCACACGATGGTGGCGTCGTAGCTGGTCCTTGATCTGGACATAGAACCGCATCAGCCAGGGCGAAGTGCTGGCGGCGAGCAAAGCGGTGTGGAAGGCTTCGTGCCGCTCTTCCCAATCGGTCAGGGCGAGCTCCTCCGGGTTTTCCACCGGCGGCGTGCAGCGCGACAGCCGATAATGGGCGGCGACGAGCGCCGTCTCCCAGCCTTCGTCGCCCCGGGTGATCGATTCCGCCAGCATCGGCAATTCGACCAGGCGCCTCGCCCGGGTCAGGTCGCTGAGCTCCTCCAGCGAGACCGGTGCGACCGCATAGCCCTTGTTGGCGCTGAGGATGACCAGCCGCTCGGCTTCGAGGCGGGAGAGCGCCTCGCGCAATGGCGTCCAGCCGATGCCATAGGCCTCGCGCATGGCGCCGAGCTTCAGTGGCGCGCCGGGGCGCAGCCGGGTCTCCAGAATGTCCTGGCGCAGGGTTCGGTAGGCGAACTCGCTCTTCGTGGCGACGTCGGCTTCGTCCATGGGATCCTCATGCGGCTCGCTTCAATATATATAATCTGAGGCCAGAGGCAAAATTATATATATCTATTGACACCTTCGATAATCGCCGGAATCATCCCGCCCGACGAGCCGCAGGGCGGCCATAAGAACCATGGGCGGAGGCGGGATGAGCTTGGCATCGCTGGATAGTGCGAGCGGCAGCTTGGAAGGCGCGCGCCGCGACGCGGCCGATCCCCTGCGGCATCTGCGGGCGCGCTTCCATCTGCCGGAAGGCACGATCTACCTCGCCGGCAATTCGCTCGGCCCGGCGCCGGTCGCCGCGTTCGGCGACATGGAGATCGCGCTGCGCCGGGAATGGGCGGAAGGGCTGGTGCGGAGCTGGAACGATGCCGGCTGGTTCGCGCTGGTCGGCACGCTCGGCGATCGCCTCGGCCGGCTGATCGGTGCCGGTCCCGGCCAGACGGTGGTCTGCGATTCCGTCTCGGTGAACGTCTACAAGGCGCTGCACGCCGCGCTCGCGCTGCGGCCCGGCCGCACCGTGATCGTCGCCGAGGGCGGCAGCTTCCCGACCGATCTCTATGTCGCCGAGGGCGTCGCGGCCGGGCTGCCCGGCGTTGAGCTGAAGCTCGAGGGCGTCGACGCCGCCAGGATCGAGGATCTGATCGACGAGCGCACGGCGGTCGTACTGGTCAACCATGTCGACTACAAGACCGGCGAATTGCGCGACATGGCGGCGCTCAACCGGCTGATCCACGCCAAGGGCGCGATCGCGGTCTGGGATCTCTGCCACAGCGCCGGCGTCGTGCCGGTCGATCTCGACGGTGCGGGCGCCGATCTCGCAATCGGCTGCACCTACAAATATCTGAACTGCGGCCCGGGCGCGCCGGCCTTCATCTACGCGGCCGCGCGGCACCACGAGGCCCTGTCGCAGCCGCTCTCCGGATGGTGGGGGCACGCCGCGCCCTTCGCCTTCGAGCGCGGCTATCGGCCCGCCGGCGGCATCCAGCGCCTGCTCTGCGGCACGCAGCCGATCCTGTCGATGCGCGTCGTCGATGCCGGGCTGGCGGCGATAGAGGATGTCGAGATGAGCGCGCTCCGGGCCAAGAGCCTCGCCTTGACCGATCTGTTCATCGACCTCGTCGAGCCGGTCTGCCGGGCGCAGGGCGCGAGCATCGTCACACCGCGCGATCATGCCGCGCGCGGCAGCCAGGTCTCGATCACCTATGAGCATGGCTTTGCCGTGGTCCAGGCGCTGATCGCGCGCGGCATGGTCGGCGACTTCCGGGCGCCGGACATGATGCGCTTCGGTTTCGCCCCCGCCTATCTCGGCTATGCCGACGTCCAGGCCGCGGCGGAGGCCTTCAACGATGTGATGACCTCGGGGATCTGGCGCGACGAGCGCTTCACGAAGCGCCGCGCCGTCACCTGACGGCGCCGGCGGCAAGAGCGCGGCCGGCCGGGAGCCTGACGCTGCGCCGGTCGGGACGAGACAAGTCCGCGACGCCTTGCAGCGTCGAACGGGCGTTCCAGGGGAGGAACTCATGAGGATTCCATTCAAGTCGGGATTGGCCGCCACCGCGCTGGCGCTCGCCGCATGCTTTGCCGCGCCTGCCAAGGCCGGGCCGACGCTCGACGCCGTCCGCAAGCGCGGCGAGGTCGTCTGCGGTGTCAGCACCGGCATCGGCGGCTTCTCGATCGCCGACAGCTCGGGCCGCTGGACCGGGCTGACGACGGATTTCTGCCGCGCTGTATCGGCGGCAGTGCTGGGGGAGGCGGCGAAGGAGAAATTCGTCCCGCTCAGCCCCCAGCAGCGCTTCACCGCCCTGCAATCGGGCGAGATCGACATGCTCACCACCGTCGCGACCTGGACGCTGACGCGCGACGCCTCGCTCGGCCTCATCTATGCCGGCGTCTATTTCTATGACGGCCAGGGCTTCCTGGTGCCGAAATCGCTCGGCCTGAAGAGCGCGCTGGAACTGGACGGCGCCAGCATCTGCACCGCCACCGGCACGACCAGCGAGCTCAACCTCGCCGACTATTTCCGCGCCAACGGCAAGACCTTCAAGCCGGTGGTGTTCGAGGCCCAGAACGAGGCGCGCGCCGCCTTCTTCAGCGGCCGCTGCCAGGCCTTCTCCGCCGACATGTCCTATCTCTCCTCGGTCCGGGCCTCGGACGCACCGAACCCCGACGAATGGCAGATCCTGCCCGAGATGATCTCGAAGGAGCCGCTCGGCCCGGTCGTCGCCCGCAACGACCTCGATTGGTATACCGCCGTCAAATGGGTGCTGATGGCGCTGGTCGAGGCTGAGGAAAAGGGCATCACCGCCGCCAATGTCGAGCAGATGAAGGACAGCGCCAACCCCGAGATCAAGCGTCTGCTCGGCACGGCCGGCGATATGGGCCAGAGGCTCGGGCTCGATCCGGGCTGGGCCTATCGCGCGATCAAGCGCGTCGGCAATTATGGCGAGATCTTCGAGCGCAATGTCGGCCCCAAGACGCCGCTGCGGATGGAGCGCAATTCCAATGCGCTGTGGACGAAGGGCGGGCTGATGTACGCCATGCCCGTCCGCTGAGATGAGCGCTGTTGCGGTCTCGCCGGTGAGATCGGCGAGGGGCTGGCACGATCCGAGCTTCCGCGCCCTGGCGACGCAGGTGATCGTACTGGCGGTGCTCGTCGGCACGGTCGCCTTCCTCACCACGAACCTCGTCGGCAATCTCGAGGCGCGCTCGATCCGTACGGGCTTCGGCTTTCTGTGGCAGGCTGCCGGCTTCGAGATCGGCCAGAGCTTCATCGCCTGGAGCCCGAGCGCGAGCTTCGGCCGGGCGCTGCTGGTCGGTCTGCTCAACACGCTCGTGGTCGCCTCGCTCGGCATCGTGCTGTCGACGCTCGCCGGCTTCGTCGTCGGCATCGCCAGCCTGTCGCGCAACCCGCTGGTCAGCCCGCTGGCCCGGCTCTATGTCGAGCTTGTCCGCAATACGCCGCTGCTGCTGCAGCTCTATCTCTGGTACGCGGTCCTGACCCAGATGCTGCCGGCGGCCTCGGCCGCGCCGCAGCTTCTCCCCGGCGTCTATCTCGCCAAGAGCGGCTTGCATTTCCCGGTGCTGCAGCACGGGGGAGGGCCGCTGCTGGCGGCGGTGCTCGTCGGCGTCCTCGCCTTCGCCGGCCACGGCTTCTGGGCTCGCCGCAAGGCCGAGCAGACCGGTATGCCGGCGACGCTCTGGCCCGGACTGCTGCTGCTCCTGCTGCCGATCGTCGCCGTGGCGCTGGAGCGCACCGTGACGGCCTCCTTCGACGTGCCGCGGCCGACCCGCTTCGGCTTCTCCGGCGGCGGGATGATCACGCCGGAGCTGACGGCGCTGCTGATCGGGCTGTCGCTCTACAATGCCGCCTTCATCGGCGAGATCCTGCGCGCCGGCATCCTCTCGGTCGGCCGCGGTCAGCTCGAGGCCGCCGCCGCGCTCGGCTTGAGCCGTGGGCAGAGCTTGCGCCTCGTGGTGATCCCGCAGGCGATGAAGGTCGCGGTGCCGCCGCTCGCCAGCCAATATCTCAACCTGGCCAAGAACACCTCGCTCGCCATTGCGATCGGCTATCCCGACCTGATGTCGATCGGGAACACGATCATCAACCAGACCGGCCAGGCGGTCGAGGTGATCGCCATCCTGATGTGCGTGTACCTGGCGCTGAGCCTTGCGATCTCGGCTTTCATGAACTGGTACAATGCCCGCGTCGCGCTGAAGGGTGCGTCATGAACGCCTCGGCACTCTCCCTGCGGGCGCGCCTGTTCGGCAGCGTCGGCAACACGCTCCTGACCGTCGTGATGCTCGCCCTGTTCGCCGCCTGGCTGCCCGGGCTGCTGCGCTGGGCCGTGATCGATGCGACCTGGTCGGCGGCCTCTCCCGCCACCTGCCGCGCGGCGGGCGGCGCCTGCTGGGCCTTCATCCACGAGAAGCTCCGGCTTGTCCTGTTCGGCCGCTATCCGTTCGAGGAGCAATGGCGGCCTCTCATGGCCTTGCTGCTGACCATCGCCTTGGTGCTGGCGGGCTGCTCGCTGCGCTTCGGCTGGCGCAGCGTCGTCGCCGGTGCGCTGGCGGGAATCCTCGCCGTGATCGTGCTGATGCGCGGCGGGGTGCTCGGCCTCAGCCATGTGCCGACCGACCTTTGGGGCGGGCTGCCGCTGACGGTCTTCCTCGCCGTCGGCGGCATCATCGGCGCCTTCCCGATCGCGATCGGGCTGGCGCTCGGCCGGCGCTCGGAGCTTGGCGTCATCAGGGGCATCTGCGTCGTCTTCATCGAGATGGTGCGCGGCGTGCCGCTGGTCAGCGTGCTGTTCATGGCGTCGTTCATGATCCCGCTCTTCCTGCCCGGGAAGCTGCAGGTCGACGCGCTGCTGCGCGCGCTCATCGCAATCACGCTGTTCAGCGCGGCCTATCTCGCCGAGGCCATTCGCGGCGGCCTGCAGGCCGTCCCGGCCGGGCAGGAGCAGGCGGCCAAGGCGCTGGGGCTCGGCTACTGGCAGACATCGCTGCTGATCGTCGTGCCGCAGGCGCTGCGCCTTGCCATTCCCGCGATCGCCAATCTGTGCATCGGACTGTTCAAGGACACGTCGCTGGTCGGCATCGTCGGCCTGACCGATCTCCTGCTGGCGACGAAGCAAGCGCTCGGCGATCCGCAATGGCGCAGTTTTTCGCTCGAAGGCTATCTCTTCGTCGCGCTGCTCTATGTCGCGTTCTGTTCCTTCATCTCGCATTACAGCCGGGCGCTGGAGAAGCGTTCGCAACCCGGCGCCTGATCAACGCTCCGATCGCGGTTGCTGAGCCTTCCATGCCAGGTTTTCGGCTTCGGCATCCTGAGCGAGCGGATAGTAGCGCCGGAGATCGCCGCCCTTCGACAGCATGAGGCGCGAGAAGTCCTCCCATTCGGCATGATGGCTGCCGGCCTCGAGCAGCCTCTCGGCATAGACGATGGGGACGCAGATCGCCCCGTCATCGTCGGCAATGATGATGTCGCCCGGCCTGACATAGGGCTGCTGAAATTCGACGTGCAGGTCTTCGGCCCGTTCTTCGGGCGCGCAGCGGCGCGGAACTGGTCCGGGATCAAGGACGAGGAGGTCTTCCGCCTGGTCGACCAGGGCCGCGAGGAGACCGAGTAGGCCAAGCGCAAGGCCATCGACAAGGAGCTCCAGACCGCGCTCAACAAGAACGACTACTATTCCTGGCTGTTCTTCCGCGAGGCCCGCCATGTGGCGCGCAAGGAGCTGCAGAACATCGTGCTCGATTCCGGCGGCGCCTGGCAGCTCGCGGAAGCTTGGATCGCCAAGGCCTGATGCAGCCGTCACCATCCTCGTTCTTTCGGCCGTGGTACCCGCGGCGACCATCGCGGCGCTGGCGGAGCGCTTCCACGTGCTTGGACCAGGGAGCCCCGACGAGATCGAGGCGCTTGTCTCCGCGCATGGCGCCCGCATCCGCGGCATCGCCACGACGGGCAAGGCGCGGCTGGATCGCGCCTTGCTCGCCAGGCTGCCGGCGCTCGAGATCGTCGCCTGCCCGGGCGGGCCGGCCAATCGTGGACTGGTCGATCGCAGCGTCATCGCGGCCCTTGGGCCCGACGCGACGCTGGTCAACATCGCGCGCGGCGAGATTGTCGACGAGCTGGCCCTCGTCGAAGCGCTGGCGTCGGGGCGGCTTGGCAGCGCCGGTCTCGACGTCTTCGCCGACGAGCCGAACGTCCCGCCGGCCTTGCGGGAGCTGGACAACGTCGTGCTGGCCCCGCATCTCGGCGGCGCGACCATCGAGACCCGGCACGCCATGGGCGAGAGCGTCGTCCGATCGCTGGAGCGGCTGTTGAACCCGGCGTGAAACGGGGCGTCTTGGCCGGCTGTTGCCGGTACGCCGACGGGGCGGCTCAGGCGTATTCGGGCCGGCGCGGGGTGAAGACGTCGAGATTGATCACCGGCTCGTCGCCGACGACCTCGCCCCAATGCTCGACATTCGACGGGATCACCACGAGGCCGCCGGGCCCGATCAGGTGCTCCTGCCCGCCGATGAAGAAGCGGATCGTGCCGCTGACGATATAGGCGATCTGCTCATGGGGATGGCTGTGCGGCTTGGGCTCGTGGCCCGGCATCAGCCGGTGCAGCGCCAGCGTCGCCGCCGAGCCTGAGAACGCCTTGCGGTCGACGCCGGGACGAACCGGCGTCCACGGAATCTGGCTCCAGTCGATCTTGTGAATGTCCATGGCAGCGGCTCCGATCGTCACTTGGTTCGTCATTTGGCGGCGCCGAGGATCCCCGACGGGCGGATGAACAGGAACAGCAGCAGCACCGACAGCGCCGCGACGTTCTTCAGCCCGGCGCCGAAACCGACGATGGCGAGGGCCTGCAGCAGGCCGAGCAGCAGGCCGCCGAGAAAGGCGCCAAAGGGCCGCCCGAAGCCGCCGACGATCGCGGCGATGAAGCCGCTGATCGCGAAGGGGACGCCGACATTGAAGGCAGTGTACTGCGTCGGTGTGATCAGGATGCCGGCGATCGCACCCAGCGCCGCGCTCAGTGCGAAGGCCAGCGCCAGCATGCGTGAAACCGGGATGCCCTGCAGTGCCGCCGCCTCGCGGTTGATCGAGCAGGCGCGCATTGCCTTGCCGATCCGGGTCAGCCCGAAGAAGGCGGCGAGCGCGGCGACAATCGCGAGCGATCCGCCGACGATCCAGATCAACTGATAGCCGATCGCGACCGGGCCGATCATCAGCGGCGGCCGGTCAGTGAAGACAGGCAGCGTCTTGGGCTGGTCGCCAACCGCGATCAGGGTCAGACGCTCGACCACGATCTGGGCGGCGAGCGTCGCCAGGATCATGACGAACATCTTCGCCTTGCGGTTCCACAGCGGCCTGACGACGACACGCTCGATCGCGACGCCGAGCGCCGCCACCGCCGCGATCGCGACCAGCGCCGCCAAAGGCAGGGGCACGCCGTGCCGCGCGAACAGCACATGGGTGATCATGCCGCCCAGCATCACGAACGCCCCCTGGGCGAAGTTCACGATGCCGCTGGCGTTGTAGATCACGCAGAAGCCGATGCCGATCAGCCCGTAGACGCAGCCGATGCCGAGCCCGCTGACCAGGACCTGGGGAATGTAGGACCAGTCAGCCATGCGGCGCCTCCTGCGTGGCCGGCTTGCCAGTGCCGAGATAGGCCGCGATCACGGCGGGGTCGGCGCGGACCTCGGCCGGAGTGCCCTGCGCGATCTTGCGGCCGAAATCGACGACGACGACGCGGTCGGCGGTGTTCATCACCAGCGTCATGTCGTGCTCGATCAGCAACACGCTGGTGCCGTCCTCGGCGATGCGGCGGATGATCCGCGACAACGCCGCCGATTCCTCGGTGTTGAGGCCGGCGGCCGGTTCGTCGAGCAGGATGAGCCGCGGGCCTGCGGCCATGGCGCGCGCCAGCTCCAGCATGCGCTGGCGGCCATAGGGCAGGGCCGAGGCGGGTTCGTCCGCCAGCGCCGCCAGCCCGGCGAAGGCGAGGAGCTCGCGCGAGCGCGCCTCGACCGCCTGCTCCTCGCGGCGCGCGGATGCCGGCCGCAGCAGCGCCGAGAACAGCCCGGCCTTGCCCTGCAGGTGGCAGCCGACCTTGACGTTGTCGAGCACGCTCAAATCCTCGAACAGCTTGACGAGCTGGAAGGTCCTGACGAGCCCGCCGGCGGCGATCTCGGCCGGCGGGCGGCCGGTGATGTCCTTGCCCTCGAACAGGATGCGGCCGGCGCTCGGCGCCAGGAAACCGGAGATCAGGTTGAACAGCGTAGTCTTGCCGGCGCCGTTGGGGCCGATCACGGCGGTGACGCCCTCGGCCGGCACCTCGAAGGAGACGTCGTCGACCGCCACGAGCCCGCCGAAGCGGCGCGTCACGCCTTCCAGTTTGAGCCGGGTCATGAGCGGCCTCGCGGGGAAAACAGGCTGGCGAGGCCGCGCGGGGCATAGATCAGCAGCACGATCAGCACCGCGCCATAAGCCAGGTCCTGATAGTCCTTGAAGGCGCGGAAGGTCTCGGGCAGCAGGCTGACGATCAGCGCACCGACCAGCGGGCCGGCCACCGTCCCGATCCCGCCGACATAGAGCATGGTGAAGGTGACGATGACCATGTGCAGTCCGAAGACCTCGGGGCTGACGAAGCCTACGACGTGGACGAAGAGCGAGCCGGCGAGCGCCGCAAATCCCGCCGACAGCAGAAAGGCAAGGAGCTTGTAGCGGGCGACCTCGATGCCGAGCGCGGTCGCCGCTTCCTCGCTGCCCGCGACCGCCGAGAGCGCCCGTCCGAAACGCGAGCGCCGGATTCGCGCGGCGGCGAAGGCGCAGGCCGCGACGACCAGCGACAGCAGGATGAGCTGGCCGCGGTCGGAGGTGACCTCATAGGGGCCGATGCCGAAGGGCGGGATGCCGGAGATGCCCATATAGCCCTGCGTCACCGACTGCCATTCGACCGTGATCTCATAGGTGATCAGGCCAATGGCAAGCGTGCCCATGGCGAGGTAGTGGCCCTTCAGCCTGAGCGTGGGAAAGCCGACGATCGCGGCGACCAGCACGGCGGCCACGATGCCCAGCAGCATGGCGGGCACCGGCGGCCAGCCATGGCTGGCGGTCAGCACCGCCGACAGGTAACCGCCGATCGCGGCAAAGGCGTTCTGGCCGAAGGAGACCTGGGCGGCAAAGCCCATAAACAGGTTCAGGCCGGTGACGAAGACCGCGTAGATCAGGGCGAAGGAGACGACGGTCGCCGCGTAGCCGCCGACGACCATGGCATAGCCGACCACGACCGCGGCGAAGAGCCAGGGCAGCAGGCCGACCAGCCCGAACCGGCGCCGGTCAGGCGAAGTAATGCTGGGCGAGGTCGTCATGGGAGGTGATGTCATCAGGATCGAGTTCAGCGACGATGCGCCCGAGCGAAAGCAGGTAGACGCGGTTGGCGAGTTCCAGCGCCAGCGGCGCCTTCTGCTCGACCAGCACGATCGACAGGCCTTCGCGGTTGAGGAGGCCGAGCGTCTCCAGGATCTCCCCGGTGACGCGTGGCGCAAGGCCGAGCGAGGGCTCGTCCAGCAGCAGGAGCTTCGGTCCGGCCATCAGCGCGCGGCCCAGCGCCAGCATCTGCTGCTCGCCGCCCGACATCGAGCCGGCGGCCTGGCCAAGCCGTTCCTTCAGGCGCGGAAACAGCGTCAGGACGCGCTCGCGCCGGCGGGCGAACTCGGCCTTGTCGCGCAGGCGATAGGCGCCGAGTTCGAGATTGTCGGCGACGCTCATCGGGGCGAACAGGCCGCGCCCCTCCGGCACCAGCACGATGCCGCGCGCCGCGACCGCGACCGCGTCGTTCCGCGGCAGCGCTTCGCCGCGGAAGCGGACCTCGCCGCCATTGGCCGAGAGCCCCATGATCGCGCGCAGCAGCGTCGACTTGCCGGCCCCGTTGGGGCCGAGCACGGCGACGAGCTCGCCTTCGCCGATGCGCAGATCGACCCCATGCAACGCTTGGATATGGCCGTAGCGCGCCGAGAGGGCGGTCGCGGTCAGAATGGGCGGGGCAGTGCCCGCCCGGGGCGCGGCCGCGGCGGCGAGGCTCATTGCACCACCTTGACCTTGCCGCCTTCGATCGTGGCGAGCACGAACGGGTTCTCGGTGATGCCCTGATGCAGCTCGGGCTTGAAGTGGTAGATGCCGGTCGTGCCCTGGAAGCCGCTCAGCTCCTCATAGGCGGCGCGGACCTTCTCGCCCTCGAAGGACTTCGCCTTCTCGATCGCGGCGGCCGTCAGCATGACGCCGTCCCAGCCGCGCGAGGCCCAGTTGGGGTCACGGTCCTTGAATTTCTCGCGCCAGGGATCGAGGAAGCTCTTGATGCTGGCCTTGAGCGGCCCCTCGGGCAGCGCCTCGTAGACCTGCGAGGGCGAGGCGACGAAGAAGAACTTGTCGCCCAGCACCTCGGCGACCGGGCCGAACACGGCGAGGTCCTCCAGGCTGGTCAGCAGCAGCATATCGGCGCCGAGCTGCTTGATGTTCTTGGCGGCGGTCAAGGTGGTGCCGCCGAGCCCGATCTTCAGGATCGCCCCGGCGCCGGCCGAGCGCGCCTTGCTGATCTGGACGCTGAGATCGGCGTCGTCCTGCTTGTACTGGTCGACCGAGACGACCTCGAGGCCGAATTTGGCGGCGTTGCGCTCGGCCACGCTCTTTTGGAGGTTGGCGTAGGGCGTCGGGTCGTGCAGCACCGCGATCTTGCGGATCTGGGTCTTCTCCTTGAGGTATTCCAGCCGCTTGTCGACCTCGAAGCCGGCCGGCGGCAGCGTGCTGAAGGCCCAGACCAGATGCTCGGCCTGCGTCGGCAGGATCGAGCACAGCATCATCGGCACCTTGGCGCGCACCAGCAGGCCCGCTGCCGCGAAATTGCCGGCCGAGACGCAGCCGCTGACGAAGACGTCGACCTTGTCCGAGCTCAGCATCTTCCGGTAGACGGTCACCGCCTCCTGCGGCTCCGAGCGGTTGTCCTCGACGACGACCTGGATCTTGCGGCCCATCACGCCGCCCTTGGCGTTGAGCGCGGCGGCGGCGAGCTCGACGCCGTCGCGCCAGGCGCGGTCGACGGTCGCGGCGTAGCCGGTCAGGCCGGCGGAGACGCCGATCTTGTAGGGTTCCTGGGCGCTGGCCGGCAGCGCGCCGGCCAGTGCGAGGCTCGCGGCAAGGCCTGCCGCCAATAGGCTCTGCTTCATCATCTATCCTCCCTGTTTCGCTCGTTCCCGGCTGGTAGCCTCGCTCCGAGGTCCCGCCTTATTCTTGGCTTTCAGTCTGGTGGTGGTTTCGGTCAGGTCGGCTTGCCGTAGCCTCCGCCACCCGGCGTCTCCAGCAGCACGACGTCGCCGGCCTGCATGGTCAGCTTCCTGGCCTCGCTGACGGACTTGCCGTTGACGAGGAAGCGGCCGGGCGCGCCGGCGAGGCCGCCATCGATGCCGTCGGGACCGCGATCGAGCCGGCTCGGCACGGCATTCAGCAGCCAGGGATGCTCGGTCAGCATATGGAACTGGATGATCTGGCCGTCGCCGCCCTGCATCCGGCCCTTGCCGCCCGAGCCCGGCCGCAATTCCTTGCGGTCGAACACGATCGGCATCGCCGCTTCGAGGATCTCGATCGGCACGGCCGCGACGCCGGTCGGATAGCAGGTGGCGCTGGGACCGGGCTTGCCGGCGCGGGCGCCCATCCCGCCGGAATAGTTGAACATCGACGAGGTGAAGGCCTCGCCATTGGCGCGCCGGCCCTGGATCTGGATGGTCCAGACCGCGCCGGATCCTTCCGCCAGCACGCGCTCAGGCATCACCTGGTGCAATGCCTTGAGGATCGGCATCGGCACATACATGCCGACGACATGGCGCGCATTGACAGGGGCAGGGTAGGCGCAGTTGACGATCGAGCCGACCGGCGCCCGGACCTCGATCGGCGCCAGCGAGCCGGTGTTGTTCGGCAGCTCCGGATTGAGGCAGGAGCGGATCGCGAAGGTCGAATAGGCGTGGGTATAGTTCAGGACGACGTTGATGCCGGTCGTCGTCTGCGGCGATGAGCCATCGAAGTCGACGATGATCGAGCCGGTCTCGGTGTCGACCGTGACGGCCGTCTTAAGCGTGATGACCTCGCCGCCCGGCACGTCGAAGACGGCCTCGCCGTGATAGGTGCCCGGCTTCAGCTTGCGGATGGCGTTACGCGTCGCCTCCTCGGAGCGGCTGATGATCTCGTCCGACAGGGTCTCGATGTCGGCGATGCCGTAGCGCTCGCACAGGGTAACGAGATGCTCGGCCGCGGCCTCGCCGGAAGAGACCTGCGCCGAGAGATCGCCGAAGACGGCATCCGGGGTCCGGACATTGTGGCGGATGATGTCGTGCAGCATCTGGCTCGGCTTGCCGCGCTCATAGAGCTTGAGCGGCGGGATCCAGAGGCCTTCCTCATGCACGTCGCGGGCGCCGGCGCCGATGCCGTAGCCGCCGATATCGGTGTGGTGGATGGTCGAGCCGATATAGGCGAGCAGCTTTTCTCCATCGAAGATCGGCGTCAGGATGGTGATGTCGAAGAAGTGCCCGGCCGAGAGCCAGGGATCGTTGGTGATCAGCACGTCGCCGGGCTCGCAGCGATCCTTGAACAGGCGAACCAGATGGGCGCCGGCGAAGGCGAGCGAGTTGATGTGGCCGGGCGTGCCGGTATTGGCCTGCACCACCATGCGCCCGCGCTGGTCGAACAGGGCGCAGGCGAGGTCGCCGGCCTCGCGCACGATCGGGCTGAAGGCGATGCGCTGCAGCGCCTTGGCCCGCTCGGTGACGATGCCGATCAGGTTCGACCAGAGGATTTCGAGCTCGACGCCATCCATCGGATGTGACCTTGCCATCGGGTTCAACCTTTCGTGGCGACGATGCAGCCGAGCGCGTCGATCGTCGCGCTCCAGCCGGGCGGCAGCGCGGTCGTGGTCTCGCGCTCCTCGATGATGGCGGGGCCGGCGATGGTCTGGCCGGCGGCGAGCGCCGAGCGCTCGTAGACCGGCACCGACTGGCCGTCCTCCCAGGCATGGACCGGCCGGTGACGCTTGGGCGCGCCGGCGGCGATCGCCGGCACGGTCCGGCCGGCGGACTGGGGCAGGGGGCCGCGCGCGACCACACGCCAGGTCACCAGCTCGATCGGGACATGCGAGGGGTTGACGCCGTAGAGCGTGCGATAGGCCTCCTCGAACTGCGCGGTCAGCGCGCCCGTATCGCGGCCGAGCCGCGGATCGGCTTCGAAGATGATCGTGACCTCGTGCTGCTGGCCGACATAGCGCATGTCGGCGCCGACCAGGATCGTGACGTCGGCGGGCGCGCAGCCGGATTCGCCCAGCGCCGTCAGCCCTTCCTTCTCGAGATCGCCGAGGACGCGATCGACGCGGGTCCAGTCGAGCTGGTCGATCCGCGTCAGGTCGCTGCGCACGAGATCGAGCCGCACGGGTGTGACGAGCGTGCCGAAGGCCGAGAGCACGCTCGATTGCGGCGGCACGATCACGCTGGTGCTCTGCAGCAGTTCGGCGACGCCGCAGGCATGCAGCGGCCCGGCTCCGCCGAAGGCGAAGAGCGGCAGGCCGCGATAATCGACGCCGCGATCGGTGGCATGGGTTCGCGCTGCCGAGGCCATGGCCTCGGTGACGACGCGGTAGATGCCGCGCGCCGCCTGCACCGGGCTGAGGCCGAGCGCCTGCCCGAGCCTGGTCATGGCGCCGTCGCAGGCCGCCTTGTCGAGCGACATGTCGCCGCCGAGGAAGTTCTCGGCATCGATCAGGCCGAGCACGAGGTCGGCGTCGGTGACGGTGGCGCTCTGGCCGCCGCGGCCATAGCAGGCCGGGCCGGGATCGGAGCCGGCGCTCTCAGGACCGACCTTGAGCAGGCCGAGATCGTCGACATGGGCGATGCTGCCGCCGCCGGCGCCGATCTCGATCAGGTCGATCGACGGCACGGTGACGGGCAGGCCGCTGCCCTCGCGGAAGCGATAGCGGCGGTCGACCTCGAACAGCCCGGTGATCAATGGCGTGCGGTTCTCGATCAGGCAGGCCTTGGCGGTGGTGCCGCCCATGTCGAAGGACATCAGCCGGTCGATGCCGAGCAATTCGGCATAATGGCAGGCTGCGAGCGCGCCCGCGGCCGGGCCGCTCTCGATCATCCGCACCGGGTTGCGGCCCGCCGTCTCGGCCCCGACGACGCCGCCGGAGGACAGCATGATCAGCGGGGTATTGGCGAAGCCCTCGCCGCGCAGCCGGTCGCTGAGCCGCTTCAGATAAGGCTGCGAGATCGGCATCGCATAGGCGTTCACCGTCGCCGTCGAAGCGCGCTGGTATTCGCGAATCTGCGGCGCGACCTCCGAGGAGGTGCAGATGAAGACGTCGTTGAGTTCGCGCGCCAGGGCAGCCGCGACCTGCGTCTCGTTGTCAGGATTGGCGAAGCTGTTGAGAAAGCAGATCGCGACGGCGCGCGCGCCGCTGGCCCGGATCTCGTCTGCGAGCCTGGCGATGTCCTGCGGGCTCGGCGCCAGCGCCAGCGTGCCGTCGGCCAGGACGCGCTCCTTCAGGCCGAAGGTCAGCTCGCGCGTGACCAGCGGCTCGGGGAATTCGATCTGCGGATCGTACATGTCATAGCGGTGCTCGTTGCGGATCGCGAGCACGTCGCTGAAGCCCTCGGTAACGACGAGCGCCGTCGGCAGGCCCTTGCGCTCGATCAGCGCGTTGGTCACGACCGTCGTGGCATGGACCACGACGCCGTCGACTGCGTCCGCGCCGATACCGGCTTTGCCGAGCACGGAGTCGACGCCCCGGAAGAAACCCTCCAGCAGGTCGTGATGCGTGGTCAGGGTCTTGTCGACGCTGAGGCCGCCGCGGGAATCGCGCAGGACGATGTCGGTGAAGGTGCCGCCGATGTCGACGGCCAGCGAATAGGTCATGCTCTCAGTCTTTCCAGGTCAAGCCGCGCGAGATGCGCGCGGCGCTGCTGACGACTTCACGGATCTGTTCGGGATCGGGAACGGGCGGGATGAACTGCGTCGCGCCGACGATGGCGATCGAGCCGACCAGTGCCTTGCGGTGGTCGAAGACCGGGGCCGCCAGCGTGTTGACGCCGGTGATCACCTGGTCGGGCGCAGTCGCCCAGCCGCGCTCGCGGACGAGCGCGATGTCCGCCAGCAGCGCCTCGCCGGAGACGATCGTCTGCGGCGTCCATGCCTCCAGCTTGCTGCCGGCAACGGCCTGGCGACGCTCCGGCGAGCCGAAGGCGAGCCAGATCTTGCCATGCGCGCTGGCGTGAAAGGCGAGGCGGGTGCCCGGCCGCATGGCGAATTCGATCATCGTGCGGCCCTGGATCAGCTCCAGGACGATCAACTCCTCGTCGATCACGTCGCAGAGCGTGACAGCCTGGCCACTGCGGTCGCGAAGGGTCATCAGCTCCTCGCGCGCCGCCGAGACGATGTCGAAGCGCTGCCGCAGGGCTTCGCCCAGCACCATCAGCTTGATCCCGGCCTCATAGCGCCCGGTTTCGGTCTCCTGCCGGACGAAGCCGTGGCGCTGCAGCGTCACCAGGTGGCGATAGATCGTCGCCTTCGAGGCAGAGAGCGCATCGGCGATCTGGGCGAGCGAAGCCGGGCGGCTCTGCTGCACCAGATACTCGACCGCGTGGAGCGCGAGATCGAGCGTGCTGGTGCCGGCAGGCGCGGGCTTTCCCGACTCTCTTGGCCGATCCGTGGGCAAAGGACGTTTCCTGCGTGTCATTTCAAATAATGAAATGCTATTTTATTATTTGATACGCTACGGGTTCATCAGCCTTGCTGTCAAGCGGTTGGCAGGGTTGCGATGCCGGAGTGGCCGAGCGTCAGGATTGGTGCAGGGACCGTTGGCGATGCCGATGGCGGAGAATGGCGAGGCGCGGCTTCCCATCGCCCGCCGGCATGCTCTAACTGTGACATGCCGCAAGAGCCCGCCACGCAGACTACAGCCGAGACCGCCGAAGCCGACCTCGCCGCCGAGGGCCTGACGCCTCACACAGGCCGCTATTCGGTTTTCGCGCCGTTGCGCCAGCCGATCTTCCGCGCGGTCTGGATCGCAAGCCTCGTCTCGAACTTCGGCGGCCTCGTCCAGATGGTCGGTGCCGCCTGGCTGATGACCTCGCTCTCCGATTCGCCGGACATGGTCGCGCTCGTCCAGGCCTCGACCACGTTGCCGGTGATGATGTTCTCGCTCGCTGCCGGCGCGATCGCGGACAATTACGACCGCCGCCGCATCCTGCTGACGGCGCAGAGCTTCATGCTCACCGTTTCGATCATGCTGGCGGTCTTCGCCTGGTATGGGCTGCTCTCGCCCTGGCTCCTGCTCGGCCTCACCTTCCTGCTCGGTTGTGGCAACGCGCTCAACAACCCGGCCTGGCAGTCCTCGGTCGGCGACATGGTGCCGCGACCCGAGGTGCCCGCGGCGGTGACCTTGAACAGCGTCGCCTTCAACATCGCTCGGAGCGTCGGCCCGGCGATCGGCGGCGCCATCGTCGCCGCCTTCGGCGCGGTCGCGGCCTTCATCGTCAACGCCTTCAGCTATATCGGCCTGCTCGTCGTGCTGGCCCGCTGGCAGCCGCCGCGCGTCGAGCGCGTGCTGCCGCGCGAGACGTTCCTGCTCGCGATGGGGGCCGGTCTCCGCTATGTCGCGATGTCGCCCAATATTCGCGCCGTCATCCTGCGCGCCTCCCTCTTCGGCTTCGGCGGCATCGTCGGTCTCGCTTTGATGCCGCTGGTCGCACGCGATCTGGTGCGCGGCGGCCCGCTGACATACGGCATCCTGCTGGGAGCCTTCGGCGTCGGCGCGGTCGCCGGAGCCTTCGTCAGCGGCCGGCTGCGCGGTCGATTCAGCACCGAGACACTCGTGCGCCTGACCTTCCTGGCCTATGCGGCTGCGGCCCTGGTGGTGGGGCTGAGCCGAACCCTGTGGCTCACCATGCCGGCGCTCGCTGTCGGCGGTGCCTGCTGGGTGCTGGCGCTCTCGACCTTCAATTCGACGGTGCAGTTGTCGGCGCCGCGCTGGGTGGTGGGCCGCGCGCTTGCGCTCTACCAGATGGCGGCCTTCGGCGGCATGGCCGCGGGTAGCTGGGCCTGGGGCTGGGTCACCCTCCATTCCGGCCCGGCCGGTGCTCTGTACGCGGCGGCGGTCGCGCTCGTCTGCGGCGCGGCCGCCGGGTTGCGCTATCGGCTGCCTCCGCTCGAGGCGCTCAATCTCGATCCGCTCAGCCGCTGGCGCGAGCCCACGGTCGCGGTCGATATCGAGCCGCGCAGCGGCCCGGTCTTCGTCACCATCGAATGGCGGATCCGGCAGGAGGACGTGGTCGAGTTCCTGAAGGCGATGGAGGAGCGCCGGCGCATTCGCCGCCGCGACGGCGCCCGCCACTGGTCGCTGCTGCGCGACCTGACCGATGCCGAGCTCTGGATCGAGCGCTACGACAGCCCGACCTGGGTCGAATATGTCCGCCAGGCCCAGCGCGCCACCCAGGCCGACGCCGACATCGGCGACCGGGTCAGGGGGCTGCATATCGGGCCCGAGCCGCCGGTCGTGCATCGCATGGTCGAGCGTCAGACCGGCGCGCTGCCGCGCGAGGTGCTGCGCGCGAACCGGCAGGCGCAGGCATCACCCTGAGCGGCGGTGCCGAAGCTGCTCGACGTAGCATCGCGTCTGACTTCGGGCCGCCCATTTCCCTGCATAGGGCCTGATGCGATGCGCGGCACGGCGAGCCCGGGCGCATTGCCGCTGGCCGCGGGATCGGGTGTCGTTGTCCTCCTTTTCGACTACTCTTCTCCCCTGCGACGAGAGTAGCCGATCAGCACCGGATTCGGCCTGGCGAGGAAGTCACTTTGGAGCGCGTGCTCGCATCTCAGGCCACCCTGCACAAACTCGAGGTCTTCTGCCTGGTCTGCGAGCTGCAGAGCGTGACCCGGGTCGCCGAGCGGATGCGGGTGGCACAGCCGGTCGTGACCGCGCATCTGCGCTTTCTGGAGGAGAAGCTCGGGGTCAAGCTGTTCGAACGCAGCGGGCGCCGGCTGGTTCTGACGCTCGCCGGCGAGCGCGTCCACAAATGGGCGAGCGACATCATCACGCGAACCCACGAACTGGAGCGCGAGCTCGATCTGGCCATCGACGGCGAGCTGGGCAGCGCCGTGGTCGCAGCCTCGATGACGGTCGCGTCCTATGTCCTGCCGCCGCTGTTCACCGCGTTCCGACGCCTCAATCCGAATGGCGGCATCACCGTGCAGGTGTCGAATCCGCAGCTCGTCACCGCCGCCGTGCGCGACGGCACCTGCGATTTCGGGGTCTGCATCCTCGATCCGCGGCATGACGTCGACGGCCTGAACGTCGAGCGCCTGTGGACAGAGCGGCTGGTGCTCGTGGCGGCCCGCGACGATAGTTCTATCGGCGATACGGCCACGCCGCCGGAGATCGAAGCGTTGCCTTTCGTCTCGTCCCCACGCAACCAGGCGCGCCGCGAGGCCGAGGAAGACGGCCTTCGCGCGCATGGCATCGTCAACCGGCGCGTGCTGCTGGAGTTCGGTCATCCGGAGGCGATCAAGCAGGCGGTGCGCAGCGGCGCCGGAGTCGCCTTCGTCATGGAGACATCGGTCCGCGACGAGCTCGCCCGCGGCCTGCTGCGCCGGGTCGCGACCCCGGAGATCGACCTGCCGGTCCCGGTCTTCCTCGTCCACAGGCGCGGCAAGAGCTTCTCCGGTTTCCAGACGCGGCTCATCGACTTCGTGCGCGCGGCTGCCATCGACGATCATCCGCCGAGCATTTTGACGCCGACCTGATCGGAACCGTCGCCGGACCGGCTCCCGGGGCCGCTCGGCCCCGCATTTAGTCCATAGTCAAATCCTTATATATTTCTTCGAATTATATATTGGATCGCAGCTCCTGCGAGACCTAGGCTCCCGACATTCGCAATCCGCCATGCCTGCGGAGGCGAAAGGGATTTCCCGACGAAGCGACGGTTCCGGCGCGGCCATGGCCTGCGTTTGCCCGATAACGCGTTCGCGAGACCTCAAGGGAGGAAGCCATGTTTCTGGGCGTGGATATCGGCGGCACCTTCACCGATCTCGTCATGCTGGACGAGAACGGGGGCTTGGTGACGACCAAGGCGCTGTCGACGCCGGGCGAGCTCGAGGTCGGCGTCTTCAACGCCGTCGAGGATGCCGCCCGCCAACGCGGCATGACCGGCGAGGAACTGCTCGCCAAGGTGATCGCCTTCGGCCATGGCACGACGCAGGCGACGAACGCCGTCATCGAGCGCGACGGCGCCCGGACCGGGCTCATCGCCACGCGCGGCTTCGGCGACACGCTGGCGATCCAGCGACTCATGGGCTTCACCGCCGGCGTCCCGGTCGACCGGCTCGGCTGGTATTCCCGCCGCCGCTATCCGGAGCCGATCGTCCCGCGCCACCTCGTGCGCGAGGTCCGCGAGCGCCTCGACCATGCCGGCGCGGTGTTGGTCGCGCTCGACGAGGCCGAATTGCGTGAAGCTGCCCGGTCCCTCATCGCCGAGGGTGTGCAGACATTCGCCGTGGCCTTTCTCTGGTCCTTCAGAAATCCCGAGCACGAACGGATCGCGGCGCGGATCATTCGCGAGGAAGCGCCGGGCGCCTATGTCAGCCTGTCGAGCGAGATCGCCCCGGTTCTCGGCGAATACGAACGAACCGCGACTGCGGCGCTCAATTCGTACCTCGCTCCGAAAGTCGTCTCCTATCTCGACGGCATCGAGCAGATGCTGCGCCGCAAGGGCTTCAAGGGTGCCTTCTCGATCCTGAACTCGGCCGGCGGCGTCATGCCCGTCGCCGAAGCGGCGCGCCGGCCGGTCACGCTCGTCACCTCCGGCCCGACCGGCGGCGTCATGGGCTCGATCCATCTCGCCAAGACGCTCGGCTACCGTAACATCATCACCACCGACATGGGTGGCACCTCATTCGACGTCGCCATCGTCGTCGACGACAAGCCGCTGATGTCGACCAAGCACGAAGCGGGCGGCTTTCACATCGCGACGCCGATGATCGAAGTCAGGGCGATCGGCGCGGGCGGCGGCTCCATAGCGCGCGTGGTCGACGGCCAGCTTCGCGTCGGCCCGGACAGTGCGAGCGCCTGGCCCGGCCCCGCCTGCTACGGGCGTGGCGGGACGCTGCCGACCGTCACCGACGCCGACGTGGCGCTCGGGATCATCGACCCCGACAGCTTCCTCGGCGGCAAGATGAAGCTGGACCGGGCCGCTGCGCTCGCCGCGCTCGACCAGCACATCGCCAGGCCGCTCGGTCTTTCCGTCGAGCAGGCTGCGGCCGGCATCCGCCGTATCGTCGATGCGCAGATGGCGGACACGCTGCGCGAGGTGACGATCGGGCGCGGCTTCGACCCGCGCGATTTCGTCATCTTCGCCTATGGCGGCGCCGGCCCGGTCCATTGCGCCGGCTATGGCGCGGAACTCGGCGTGCCGAAGATGGTGGTGCCGGTCACGTCGATGGCGCATTCGGCCTATGGCGCGCTGGCCGCCGATCTGCAGTTCGCCACCGAGCGGGCGCTGCTGATGCGTGGCGGCGGCGGAGCCCGGCCGCTGAACGAGGGGCTCGACGCAGCTCGCATCGCGCAAGCCTTCGCCGAGCTGGAAGCCGAGTGCCTGGACGCGATGGCGCGCGCAGGCGTCGCCGCCGGCGATGTCGGCCTGATCCGCAGCGCCGACCTGCGCTACCGTCGCCAGACCAACGATCTGATCATTCCGCTCGGCAGCGGTGACGCGAGCGAAGCGGCGATCGCCGATCTCGTCCGGCGCTTCGAAGAGACCTACGAGCAGACCTACGGCAAGGGCTCGGCCTTCCGCGAGGCCGGCATCGAGCTGACCAATGTCCGGGTCGAGGCCTTCGGCAAGGCCTGCCGGCCCGAGCTCGCGCCGCGTGCGCCGAGCGGAACCCCGCAGGTCGGCCGGCGCTCGATCTTCGAGCCGGTCGTCGGGCGCCGCATGGATTGCGCCGTCTACAACTGGCGCGAGCTGCCGGTGGATTTCACGGTCGAAGGACCGGCCGTGATCGAGCATCCCGAGACATCCGTCTTCGTCGCGGCGGCGCAGGTCGCCCGGCTCGACGGCAATTCCAACATCACCATCGAAGCGCGGGAGGAAGATCGACATGGCCGCGACTGAACAGGGCATCGACCCGATCACCTTCGAGGTGGTGCGCAACAAGCTGCAGGCGATCACCGAGGAACAGGCGATCACGCTGAAGTCGGTCTCCGGCTCGCCGGTGGTCACCGAGGCCACGGACTTCAACAACGGCCTCTATCTCGCCGACGGCTCGATCGTCACCATGGGGCCGCAGGTGCTGTTCCACACCGGCACGATGTCGTCGGTCATCCGCTCGATTAACGAAAACTTCGCGGACAATCCCGGCATCCGCGAGGGGGACATGTTTATCCTCAACGACCCCTATCGCGGCGCGATCCATCAGCCGGACGTGTCGATCGTCGCCCCCGTCTTCCACCACGGGCGCCATGTCGCCTGGGCGGGCTCCTGCGCGCACCAGCTCGACGTCGGCGGCATGAGCTTCGGCTCCTGGGCGATCGGCGCCACCGAGATCCAGCAGGAGGCGATGCTGCTGCCGGGCATCAGGCTCGTCGAAGGCGGCGTCCTGCGCCAGGACCTCTGGCAGATGATCATGGGCATGACGCGCCTGCCGCACGTGCTCGGCCTCGATCTCAAGGCGATGATCGCGGCGAACAATGTCGCCGTCCGCCGCCTGGTCGAGCTGATGGACCGCTATGGCAGGGCGACCGTCGAGACGATCATGCACGAGGAGATCGCAAGCTCCGAGCGGCAGTTGCGCCAGGTCCTGTCCGCCCTGCCGGACGGCGTAGTGCGGGCGCGCGACTACATCGAGCACGATGGCCACGAGAACGTGCTCTACCAGGTCTGCGTGACGGCCACCAAGACCGGGGACCGGCTGACGCTCGACATGACCGGCACCTCGCCGCAGGCACCGGGCTTCATCAACTGCACGGCCTCGGGCATGCGCGGTGCCGCGCTGACCGGCCTGCTGCCGATCCTCGCGCCGCGCATCCGCTGGAACGAGGGGATCATGCGGGCGGTCGAGTTCGTCGCCCCGGAGGGCATCCTCTGCAACGCCTCCTGGCCGGCGCCGATCTCCTCGGGCACGATCTCCACCGCCTGGATCGTCCAGAACGTCGTCGTCGCCGCCCTGTCGCGGCTGGTCGCCCTGAGCTCTGAGCTCCGCAACGAGGGCCAGGCCGTCACCAAGGGCCATATGATGGTGATGACGCTCGCCGGCCGCGACCGCGACGACGCGCCGTTCGGCACCTTCCTGCTCGATTCGACCGCCGGCGGCGGCGGTGCCTTCCCCGACCATGATGGGCTGGACGGCTCGGGCGACTATTGCGTGCCGCGGCCGGCCATCGCCAATGTCGAGGCCAACGAGGCGAATGGGCCGTTCCTCTACCTCTTCCGCTCCTTCGTGCGCGACACCGGCGGGCCCGGCCGCCAGCGCGGCGGCGCCGGCACCGCCCTCGCCATCGTGCCCTACGGCACGGAAGGCCTGCAGGCGATGATGCTCGGTCACGGCGTCGAGGTGCCCAATGCGGTCGGGCAGTTCGGCGGCCTGCCCGGAGCATGCGGCCGCAACTTCATCCTGCGCGATGCCGGGGATCCGGCCGTGATCGCGGGCCTCGCCGGGGACCTCGACGACATGCTCGCCATCGAAGCGGTCGAGCAGCTCGGACCGAAGCCCGGCCGTATCGGCCTCACCGCCCGCGACGCGCTCGGCTATGCCTTCCAGGGCGGCGGCGGCTACGGCGACCCGCTGAAGCGCGATCCCGACGCGGTCCGGGCCGACGTTGTGAATGGCCATGTCAGCCCGGACGCGGCCCGCAGCCAATACGGCGTCGTGATCGCGGCCGATGGCGTCGACATCGTCTCGACGGAGGCCGCTCGGCTGGCGATCCGCCAGCGCCGGCTCGGCGGCAGGGCACCGGCGAGAACCGCCGGCTCCGGCGAGATGCGCATCGCAGCCGGCCGCTTCGCCTGCGGCTGCGGCTGCGATCTGGGCGCCGCGACGAGCGACTGGAAGCGGCATGCGATCACCCGCTGCGTCGATCCGGCGAGCTACGGCCCGCATGTGCGGACCCATGCCGATCTCGAGCTGCGCGAGCATGCCTGCCCGGACTGCGGCTCCCTGCTCGAGGCAGAGGTGGTCCGCAAGGGCGAGGCATCGCTGAACACCCTCGTACTGGCCGGCGAAAGCGCCGCCTGAGCAAAGGACCCGTCATGCAACGCTATCCCGACAAGCGCGCGGTCATCGTCACCGGCGCCGCGCAGGGGATCGGGCGCCGCCTGGCGCTCGGCCTCGTGGCCGAAGGCATCGACGTGCTGATCGCCGACTGGAACACCGAGAAGGGCGAGGCCGTCGCCCGCGAAGAGGCACCGGGCACGGGGCGCCGCCTGTTCGCACAGACCGATGTCGCCGACGAGGAGAGCTGCCGCCGGGCGGTCGCCGCCGCGGCCGACGTCTTTGGCGGCGTCTTCGGGCTCGTCAATAACGCCTCGATCTTCTCGACCCTGCAGATGCGCCCTTTCTGGGACATCCCCGGCGACGAATGGGACCGGGTGCAGGCGGTCAATCTCAAGGGCGTCTTCAACATGACGCGCGCGGCGCGCGAGCCGCTCGTCGCCTCCGGCGAGGGCGCGGTCGTCAACATCGCCTCGTCGACGATCCTGTTCGGCCGGCCGAACTATGCCCACTACGTCTCGTCCAAGGCGGGTGTCCTCGGCCTCTCCCGGGCCATGGCCCGCGAGCTCGGCCCGCATGGCGTCCGCGTCAACACCCTGACACCGGGGCCCACCTTCACCGAAATCGAGCGCGCCACCGTCACGCCCGAGCAGAAGGCGGCGATGATCGAGCAGCAATGCCTGAAACGGGCCGGCGGACCGGACGACATCGCCGACGCGATCATCTTCCTGCTGTCGCGGCAGGCACGCTGGGTGACGGGCCAACTGCTCAATGTCGACGGCGGCATGGTCGCCCATTGAAGCGCGGCGGCCGTTCGGGCCGGACAACACGGGAACTATCCTCATGGCCTATGTGACCGCATTCGACCGCATGCTGATCGGTGGCGAGCTGGTGCACAGCTCCAGCGGCGCTTTCGACGACTCGATCAATCCGGCGACCGAAGAGGTCATCGGCCGCTCGCCGCGCGGCACGAGGCAGGATGTGGACCGAGCCGTTGCGGCCGCCGAGGCCGCCTGGCCGGCCTGGGCGGCGCTGACGCCGTCGCAGCGCGGCGCCCGCCTGCGGGCCTTCGGGGCGGCCCTCCAGGCCCGCGCCGACGAGATCCTGCATGTCGAGGTCGCCGACACCGGCAACACCATCACGCCGATGCGCGGCGATGTCGGCATGGCCGTCGAGAGCCTCGACTACTATGCCGGCCTCATCCATGAGCTGAAGGGTGAGACCATCCCGGCGACGGCCGAGAACCTGCACATCACCTTGCGCGAGCCATACGGCGTCGTCGCGCGCATCGCGCCCTTCAACCATCCCTTGATGTTCGCGGTGGCGCGAACCGCGGCGGCGCTCGCTGCCGGCAATGCGGTGATCGTCAAGCCGCCTGAGACCAGCCCGCTCTCGGCCCTGGTCCTGGCCGAGATCGCGCGGGAGATGCTGCCGCCCGGCGTCTTCAACATCCTGACCGGAACCGGTGCCACGGTCGGCGATGCGATCGTGCGCCATCCCGACGTCAAGCGCATCGCCTTCATCGGCTCGCCCGATACCGGCCGCGCCATCCAGCGGGCCGCGGCCGAGACCGCCGTCAAGCATGTGACGCTCGAGCTCGGCGGCAAGAACCCGCTGATCGCCTTCCCCGACATGGACCCCGACGTGATCGCCGCCGCGGCGGTGCGCGGCATGAACTTCAGCTGGCAGGGCCAGTCCTGCGGCTCGACCAGCCGCCTGCTCCTGCACGAGGACATCCATGACGCGGTGCTGGCGCGTGTGGTCGAGCGTGTCGCGGCGCTGGAGATCGGCGACCCTGCCGACCCGGCCACCGATATGGGCCCGGTCAATTCGCGCGTGCAGCACGAGAAGGTGCTGTCCTTCTTCGAGGCGGCGCGCAATGACGGCTCGCGCCTGATGACCGGCGGCGGACGCCCCTCCGGCAAGGGCTTCGAGAGGGGCTTCTGGGTCGAGCCGACCGTCTATGCCGAGATGAAGCCGGGCATGCGCCTCTGGCAGGAGGAGGTGTTCGGTCCGATCCTCTCGGTCGGCAAATGGAAGACCGTCGACGAGGCGGTCGCGCTCGCCAACAGCACCGAATACGGACTCACCGGCGCGGTCTGGACCAACGACATCCGCGATGCCCTGAACGTCGCCCGCCGCGTCCGCTCGGGGCATCTGTGGATCAATGGCTGCTCCAGCCACTTCCTCGGCGTCCCCTTCGGCGGGATGAAGAATTCCGGCGTCGGACGAGAGGAGGGGATCGAGGAGATGCTCTCATATACGGAGCTGAAGACCATAAACATCATGTTGTAGCGAATACGAACTTGAGATTCAGGCGCGCCCGATCCGGTCGGCGGCGACATCGGCGCCGCCGTTGTGATGATCGCCGGACGCGCAGCGCCCGCGACCCTGGCAACAGCTTCAATCGCCCAACCGATAGGGCACGGCTTCGCGAATATCCGCGTCGATCCGGATCGATGCGCCCGCCGGCGGGAAAGCCCGTTGCGAGCAATCATGCCGCTCGCAGAGACGGCAGCTCGTCCCGATGTGGACGATCGACTTGACGCTCTCGATATCCAGCTCGTCGGCATAGACGAGCTGTCCGGCATCGGTCAGCTCGCAGCCCAGGCCGATCGCGTATCGTCGGCGCGCCGCGCTATGGCCGATCCCTGCCTTGGTGATGGCTTGCGCCAGCGAGAGGTAGCGAGTCCGGTCGGGCATCTCGGCGATCTGCACGAGCATGCGGTCCGGCGTTTCGAAGGCCTGGTGCACGTTCCAGAGCGGGCAGGCTCCGCCATAGCGTGCAAAACGCAGGCGCGTCGCGCTGTGACGCTTGGTGATGTTTCCCGCTCGGTCGATCCGCAGGAAATAGAACGGTATCCCGCTCGCGCCCGGCCGCTGCAGCGTGGACAGGCGATGGGCGACCTGTTCGAGACTTGCCCCGAACAGGTGCATCAGGATGCCGAGATCGTGGCGGTGCAGCCGGGCGGAATCCAGAAATTTCCGATAGGGGAGCATCAGGGCTCCGGCAAAGTAATTGGCCAGAGCGACGGAGCAGACGGCGTTGGCGCTTTCGCCACGGAAGCTCGCTTGCGTCAGGACCTCGGCCGCCACGTCCTGCGCCTCGAACAGGGCGAGCTGGTGCGCGAGCGCAAAGGTCTGGCTGGACGCGTCGGCCCAACCGTCGATGCGGAGGATTCGGGAGGCCCTGTCGAACTGCCGGATCGGCCGGTCCACGCCGAAGGACCGCTCGATCTTGACAGAAAGCCGGTGACGCAGCTCGAGCCGGTCGATCAGGGCGTCGGGCAATTGGGAGGTGTCGGCGCCGAGTTCCGCATAGGTCGCCTCCGCCTGCCGGTCCAGATCGTCGACATAGTTGCCGATCCGGTGAAAGAAGTCGCGCACTTCGTCGTAGGGGAAGGCAACGGGGCCGGCCGGATGGCTTGCCTCCGAATGCGAGAGGGTTTGGTCCAGGGCCTGGTACTTGTCTTCGAGCGCCCGGTGGGCGGCCTGCAGTCGGATGACGGCCTTGGCGACGTTCGGCGCATGCTGGATCGCAGCTTGCAATTCGGTCGACGGCAGGACCGGGTAGGCGAGTGCGGGATCCGAGAGGGCATCCCGCAGATCGACGAGCAGCCGATCCTCGTCGCTGTTCGAGATCTGCGAGATGTCGACGCGAAAGACACGTGCCAGCTCGACGAGCACGGCGGCGCTGAGCGGCCGCTGTGATCGCTCGATCTGGTTCAGGTAGCTCGGCGAGATTCCGATCTTCCGGGCGAGGAGCTGCTGCGGCCAGCCGGCTTCCTCGCGCAGCCTGCGGACAGCCGGGCCGGCAAACACCTTGCGTTTCATTTAGCAAATTTGCCTTCTTCGCAACTTTGCAAAAATGCACGGTTTCCGAAGACTTGCAAAGCGGCCTGATCCTATGGGGATGGATCGGGGGGCTCGCTGGGTTCGGTTTCTGCCATGAAGGATATTCTTGAACAGCTTGAAGAGCGTCGCGCGGGGGCGCGTCTTGGCGGCGGCGAGAAGCGGATCGCGGCGCAGCACAAGCGCGGCAAGCTCACGGCCCGCGAGCGCATCGAGCTGCTGCTCGACAAGGATTCCTTCGAGGAGTTCGACATGTTCGTGCAGCACCGCGCCGTCGATTTCGGCATGGACAAGGC
>NZ_JBYSVZ010000010.1:0-105781 GCF_058986765.1 Allobosea sp. GW821-FHT03A12 | reverse complement strand
GGCGGCATCAAGGACTCCGGCCTCGGCTACAAGGAGGGCGTCGTCGAGGCCATGAAGTCCTTCACTAACGTCAAGACTTGGTCAATGCCATGGAACGCGTGACCGTCCCGGGCCTTGGCCTGCGGTCCGAGACACGCCATCACTGGACCGGCCGGCACTGAGCCGGCTCGGGATTCGGGATTTGCGACATGCGGCTAGGCGTCATCGCTGACATTCACGGCAACCTGCCGGCGCTCGAAGCGGTGCTCGCCAGCCTCGCCGGGCTCTCCGTCGACCGGGTCGTCAATCTCGGCGACTGCGCCTCCGGTCCGCTCTGGCCGGCGGAGACGGTGCAGCTGCTGCGCGCCAGCGCGATGAGCCATGTCCGCGGCAACCATGATCGGGCGCTCGGTGCGACCTCCCCGGATGGGCTCGGCGCCTCCGACAGCTATGCCTGGCGCAACCTCGATGCCGAGGCGCGTGGCTGGCTGGCCGGACTGCCATTCGAGCTCGAGGTCGGCGGGGCGTATTGCGTCCATGCCAGCCCGAAGGACGACGACACCTATCTCCTCGACGCGATCGAAGGCGGGCGGCTGGTCGCCGCCGGCCCGGAGGCCGTCGCGGCCTTGCTCGGCCCCGCCGGCGCCCCCATTGTCCTGTGCGGTCACAGCCATCAACCGCGCCTGCTGCGGCTCGATGACGGCACCGTCGTCGTCAATCCCGGCAGCGTCGGCAACCCCGCCTATCACGCCACCGAGCCGAGCATCCACCTCTCGGAAAACGGTGCACCGCATGCACGTTTCGCTGTCGTGGACATGACGGCTGCGGTCGCGGTCGAGCACTACGCCATCGCCTATGATTGGGAGCATGCCGCAAGGCGGGCCGAGATCAATGACCGGGCCGACTGGGCCCACGCCTTGAGAACTGGTCGGGCATCGACGTCGCGATAGCGTCCCTTCCAGATATTGGCCCGATGCGGGCAGCGGCCACCAGCACCGCGCCATTGTCACAGGTAACTGTGGCCTGTTTCGACGCAACCGCGGCGAACCACCTGCATCGCCGCCCGCTCCGTTCTCCTCAGCGTCGCGGCAGCATGATGTTGATCGTCTTCGTTTCCGTGTAGCTCAGCATCTCCTCGATGCCCTCCTCGCGCTCCACACCGGAACTCTTCATTCCGCCGAACGGAACGCCGATGAAATGGGCCGAGGAGCCGTTGATCCACGTGTGGCCGGAGCGGATCTTGCGCACCATCCGCAGGGCGTCGTTGATGTTGTTGGTCCAGATGGCGGCCGTCAGCCCGTATTCCGTGCCGTTGGCCTTCTCCACGGCCTCGTCGAAGGTCGTCCATTTGCCGACCGACAGGATCGGCCCGAACACCTCCTCGCGCCAGACCCGCATGCCCGGCTCGACATCGGCATAGACTGTCGGCTCGACCCAGAAGCCCCTGGCGAACATCTCGCCCGCGGGGCGCTTGCCGCCGGTCATCAGGCGCGTCCCATCCGTCCTGGCGCTATCGAAGAAGGACAGCACCTTCTCCAGCTGGGCGCGCGAATTCAGCGGGCCCATGCCGGTTTCGGGCGATTGCGGGTCGCCGATGCGGATCGCCCGGACCCTCTCGACGACACGCTCCAGCACGGCGTCGTAGATGTCCGCATGCAGCAGGAGGCGGCTGGTCGAACCGCAGGACTGGCCCTGCCAAGCGAAGTTCATGCCGCGCACCGCCGCGTCCGCGATCTCGTCGGGATCGACGTCCGGGAAGGCGACGAACGGGTTCTTGCCGCCCAGCTCCAGGCTGACATGCTTGACATCGACCTCGGCGGCGGCGCGTTGGATCGCGCGGCCGGTTTGCGGCGAGCCGATGAAGGCGATGCGCTTGATCAGCGGATGCTGGACGATGCTGTTGCCGACCGTCCGCCCGTCGCCGGTGACGATGTTGAACACGCCGGGCGGCAAAGCGTCCCTGGCGATCTCCGACAGGATCATCGCGGAGAGCGGGCTGGTCTCCGGCGGTTTGACGAGGACGGCATTGCCGGCCGCCAGCGCCGCTGCGGTCCGCGCCACCGCAAACATCAGGGGGTGGTTGAAGGGCGCGATGCGGCCGACGACGCCATAGGGCTCGCGCATGGTGATGTGGATGTTCTCATGCGTCGAGGGGATCGTCTGCCCCTTCAGCTCATGGGTGATGCCGGCATAGTAATCGAGGCTGTCGACCGCGAAACCGACATCGCCGCGCATCGGCGTGATCGTGTTGCCGGTATCGGCGACCTCGACCTTGAGGATCTCCTCCGAGCGGGCGAGGAGGGCTTTGCCGAAGTCGCGCATGGCCCGGCCGCGGGCGAGCGGGGTCAGCGCGAACCAGTCAGGCCAGGCGGCATCGGCAGCCTTGGCGGCGCGATCGACATCCTCGGCCGTGCCGCGCGGCACCCGGCCGATGACCTCCTCCGTCGCGGGATTGATGGAGAGATCGAACTCGCCGCTGCTGGCATGGACGAGCTCGCCGCCGATCAGCATGCGATCGGCCCGGGTCACGTAGTTCATCGGACGCTCCTCCTCGAGCCGACCCGGGATGGTCGGCTTCCCGTTTCTCGAAGCCCGCCATCGCGCATCGAAAGCCGGACGACCGGCGCGATGTGGGCTTTCGCATTCAATTATTGACAGCATACTGATCATCAGTTAGCTGTCAATATCTGACGACCGCTGACTTTGAGACTGCTCGCCGACCCCGATCAGGACCGCGGCAGATCGTTCGGTGATATAATTGACAGTATACGTACTTTACGTATGCTCACTATATAGACGGAGGAGTGCGGACCGGCTGCCGCGATGACCGCACGAGCGGCGCCGGATCACCGTTCCGCATGACTCCGAATGACTTCACGCGATCGAGCGGCCGGCATGGCCCGCGGTCGACAAGTGACGCTTCAGGGAGGAACTGCCATGGCGCCCAACGCGCTCAACGTCTCGCGGATCATCGACGAGCGGCCATTCAGCCGATTGCAGATCACGGTGATCGCCCTCTGCGGCATGATCAATTTCTTCGACGGCATCGACACTCAGTCGATCGGCGTCGCGGCGCCCTTCATCGCCAAGTCGCTGGGCCTGACCATTCCGCAGCTCGGTCCGGTCTTCTCGGCCGGCCTGCTCGGCGCCGCCGTCGGCGCGGTTGGGTTCGGCGCCATCGCCGACAGGGTCGGGCGCAAACGGCTCCTCATCCTCGCGGCCGTGCTGATCGGCATCTTCACGCTGCTCACGGCCTTCGCCCAGTCGTTCAACACGCTGCTGCTGTACCGCTTCCTCGCCGGCATCGGGCTCGGCGGCGCGACGCCCTGCTTCATCTCGCTGACGGCCGAATATACACCGGAGCGCCACCGGGCGACCTGCGTGACGCTGATGTGGTCCTCCTTCCCGCTCGGGGCGATGGTCGGCGCCTTCGTGAACTCGCGCCTGATCGAGCATTTCGGCTGGCAGGCGATCTTCTATATCGGCGGCGTCCTGCCGCTGGTGATCGCAGTCATTCTTGCGATCTGGCTGCCGGAATCGCTCAAATTCCTGATCGTGCGGCGCAACGACACGACGGCTGCGCGCAGGATCCTGCAGCGCATGGGCATCGCCTCGGTCTCGGAGAGCACGATCCTGACCGCCGACGGCGACAAGGCCGAGCGCACCTCGTTCGGCTCCGTCTTCCACGACGGTCGCGCCGCCGGCACGCTCCTGCTCTGGGTCCCCTTCTTCGTCGGCTTCGGCATCCTCACCATCGTCGTGCTCTGGACGCCGGCGCTGATGGGAATGAACGGCGTCACGCCGGCCGATGCCGCCTTCGTCGTCGCCTTCAATGGCCTCGGCGCCTTCATCGGACAGGCCATTGCGGGTCGCTGCATCCAGCGCTTCGGCATCGTCCCGACGATGGTTCCCGCCTTCGTGCTGGGAGCGGTCGCGACCATCGGCCTCGGCTACAACGTCGCCTCCATTCCGGCGGCAGCGGCGTTCATCGGCCTCGTCGGCCTGTTCCTCGGCATCGGAACCGCCGGCGCCATAGCGCTCGCCGCCGAGATCTATCCCACCGCCATCCGGGCGACCGGCGTCGGCCTCAGCATGGCGATCGGGCGGTTCGGCCAGGTCTGCGCTCCCTTCATCGTCGGCCAGACGCTCGCGGCCGGGATGCTGCCGAGCCAGATCATGTTCGGCGCGGGCGGCGCCGCCCTCATCGGCGGCGTCTTCGTCCTGCTGTTCAAGCTCTGGCTCTCGCAGCGGCCGCTCACACCGGCCGTCAACTCCGAGGCGACCTCCTGACCATGCCCCTCGATCCATCCATCCACGACGCCGGAACCTACGACTTCGTCGTCGTAGGGGGAGGCTCCGCCGGCTGCGTGCTGGCCAACCGGCTGACGGAAGGAGGCGCCAGCGTCCTCCTGCTCGAGGCCGGGCAATGGGACCGCGATCCCCTGATCCACATCCCTGTCGGCATCGGCAAGATCTTCCCCGAGCGCCTGCACGACTGGGGCTACTTCATGGAGCCCGACCCCGGCATCGACGGCCGGGGCATCGAATGCGCCCGCGGGCGGGTGATCGGCGGCTCCTCCTCGATCAATGTGATGGCCTATGTCCGCGGCCACCGCAGCGACTATGACCGCTGGGCGCAGTCGGGCCTCGACGGCTGGTCCTATGCCGACGTGTTGCCCTATTTCCGCCGGTCCGAAACCTGGGAAGGCGGCGGCGATGCGTTTCGCGGCAGCAACGGCCCCTTGCGCGTGCAGCGCACCCGCTATCAAGACGGCATCCTGGGCGACTTCATCGAGGCGGGCCGGCAGGCCGGCTACCCGGTGACATCCGACTACAACGGCGCGCAGCAGGAAGGCTTCGACTTCATCCAGGAGACGATCCATGGCGGGCGCCGCAACAGCGCCGCCACAGCCTATCTCCGCCCTGCCCTGCGACGCCCTAACCTGCGCGTCGTCGTCGGCGCGCGCGCCGACCGGATCGAGCTGGAAAGTGGGCGCGCCACCGGCATCCGCTTCAGCCAGGGCGGCCGCGTCCAGCTTGCCCGGGCCCGGCGCGAGGTTCTGCTGGCGTCCGGCGTGATCAATTCGCCGAAGCTGCTGATGCTGTCCGGAATCGGCGACCCCGAGCAGCTGGCGGCGCATGGCATCGCGGTGCGGATCGCCAACCCGCATGTCGGAAGCAACCTGCAGGACCACCTCTCGGTGATGGCGAGCTATCGCCGCAAGAGTCCGAGCTGGTTCCAGCAGGAGATGCGCTATGACCGGCTCGCCTTGGCCATGCTCAAATCGCTGCTGCGCAAGGACGGCTTCGCTTCCGACGTCCCGATCGGGGTGACCGCCTTCCTCAAGACCCGGCCGGACTTGGTGGCACCGGACATCCAGTTCCTGTTCCTGGCGGCCCCCTTCCCGGCCCGCCCCTATCTTCCGCCCTTCATCCAGCCGCTTCCGGACGGGTTCGGCTGCCGGGTCGCACTGCTGCGGCCCGAAAGCACCGGCTCGGTAACGCTCGCTTCCGCCGATCCCGACGCGATGCCGAAGATCACGCCGAATTTCCTGACCTCGGAGCGCGACCGCGAGACCTTGCGGGAAGGCCTGCAGATCCTGCGCAGGACGATGAACCAGCCGGCGATGGCCGGCCACATCCAGCAGGAGAACGCTCCGGGCCGCGCCGTCCAGGACGAGGAGGCGCTCGACGCCTTCATCCGGTCGACCTCGGTGACGGTGCATCACCCGGCGGGAACCTGCCGGATGGGCGCCGCGCAGGATACGCGCCGCGTCGTCGACCAGGAGCTCAGGCTGGTCGGCGTCGACGGACTGCGCGTCGTCGACGCCTCGGTCATGCCCGACCTCGTCGGCGGCAACATCAACGCCGTCGTGATGATGATCGCGGAGAAGGCGGCCGACCTGATCCTCGGCAAGCCCTCCCTGCCGCAGGCGGCGCTCGCGGCCTGAGCTGAGCGCCAGGTTCGCCCATCGACGACAAGAAGCCGGTGCCTGCTCTCAAAGCAGGCACCGGCTTTTTCTGTTGCGGACTGGCAGCGGCAGCGCTGCTCGCGGCGTCAGGTTTCGGAACTTACGCCTTGACGCAGTTTCGTCGTCCGACCGGTGCCACTTCGCTTAGATGTGTTCCGGGCAAAGCCGACGGCGCGCCGCCCTAAGGGCGACGCGCCGCGGGATGTTCGCCTCGTTCTGGAGGTCAACGAAGCCGGTCGTAGGCGGTCTCACGAACCGTCAGCAACGCCAGACCGGTCAGCAGGGCCGCGGCGACGACATAGTAGGCCGGGGCCACCGGCGAGCCGGTCTGGGCGACCAGGAGCGTGGAAAAGAACGGCGCGAATCCGCCAAACACCGTGATCGCGATCGCCGAGGAGATGCCGACGAGCGTCGCCCGGTGGCGCGTGGCGAAAAGCTCGGAGATCAGGGCCGGCCCCACCCCGGCGATCAGTGCCGTCGGGATGGCGAGGGCAACCTGAAGCAGCACGATCATCGCAAATCCGGGGGCGCCAACGATCAGGCTATAGACGGGAACGGGCAGGAGGATGAACGCCACGACGCTGCACCAGATGACCGAGCGGCGGCCGACGCGGTCCGAGATCGCGCCGGCGAGCGGGATCAGGAGCACGGTGAGCATCGTCGCCGTCGCCGTCGACCAAAGGGCTTGCTTCGGCGACAGGCCGCCAAAGCGCTGCGTGTAGGTGGTGAGATAGACCATGGTCGCGAAGGCCGTGACGGACCACAGGGTGACGATGCCGACCGACTGCAGGACCGCGACCACGACCGAGCCGGTCTCGGGAGCCGCGTGTCGAGCCGCTGCCGCGGGCGCCTGCTGGAAGCGCGGCGTCTCGTCGACATGCCGCCGCATGTAGAGAGCGACCACGGCGAGCAGGCCGCCGGCGATGAACGGGATGCGCCAGCCCCACTGATCGATCTGCTCCGGCGTGAGCAGCGTCGACAGCGTCGCCACCGCGGCGGCGCCAAGCAGCAGGCCGCCATAGGTCCCGACCTGATGGAAGCTCGCAAAGAATCCCCGGCGGGAATCCGGGGCCCATTCGATCAGAAAGGCCGCGGCGCCGCCGAACTCGGCGCCAGCCGACAGGCCTTGGACCAGGCGCGCAAGGACGATGATGATCGGCGCCAGGATGCCGACTTTTTCAAAGGTCGGCGCGATGCCGATGAGGAGCGATGCCCCTGCCATCAGGAACATCGCGATCAGCAGCACGAATTTGCGCCCCTTCAGGTCGGCGAGCCGGCCGAAGACAATGGCACCAAGGGGACGAGCGACGAAGCCGACGCCGAACGCGGCGAAGGTCGCCAAAAGCGCGGTCGTCTCGTTTTCAGCCGGAAAGAAATGGCGCGCGAAGATGGCGACGAGAAATCCGTAGACAGTAAAGTCGTACCACTCGAGGATATTCCCGATGCTGGTGATCACGACATAACGCCGGCGTCTGGAACCGATATCCACGACGCCGCCGCTCAGCGCGCCCAGGTTCTGTACTGTCATGCCATCCTCCCAAGGATATTATTTGGAATTATGATCCTGGGATGTCGGGATAGCCGCCCGACACGAGCGCACCGTCGTTATCGACAGTCGATCGGTGTATTGCGTCTCGCGCGCCCGCTCCCGTATCTTGAGAGTGATGCCGCAACCGATAACACGCAAATTTTATTCGAGAATAGCCAGTATTGATATTGTGAATTCCGGCAAGAAGAGACGCGGGCCAAATTCGCCGCAGCCCCGCTGGTGGCCGCCCGAGCGCGCAGAAGCCTTCCGGAGAAGACGAAGCTCGCCCCACGCGCTTTACGCTGATAGACCTGAGGAGAGTTATGAATGCTGTAAATGCAGGACCGAGCCATGCGGGACATCAACCTGTTGGATCTCAACCTGCTGCGGGTGTTCGAAACCGTAATGCGGGAGCGCAGCGTCTCCCTGGCCGCAGAGCGCCTGCACATCACGCAATCGGCGGTGTCGAACGCGCTGAATCGCCTGCGAGCCGCGCTCGACGATCCGCTGTTCGTGCGCACTCGCAACGGCATGGAGCCGACGCCGCTCGCCATCTCGTTCGCGACGCCCGTGCAGGATGGCCTGGCGACGATCAGGGCCGGCGTCACGCAGAGCCTGTCTTTCGACCCTGCCGTCGCCCGGCGCCGCTTCACGATCATCACGACGGACGTTGGCGAGGAGACTTATATCGCGGCGCTCCTGCAGATCCTGGCCCGGGAAGCCCCGTTCATCGATCTGCGGGTGATAGAGGCTCCCAGCGAGGAATATGAAAAGCTGCTCGACAACGGCGAGGCGGACTTCGCCATCGGGCGCGTCGAGATCGCAGAGTCCTTTCGCCAGGAGCAGATCGGCTCGTGCATCTATGTCGCGGTGATCTGCGCGGAGCACGCAGCGCGCCTCGGACTGCGACAGGGGGATGTCATCCCCTACGAGACCTTCATCGGACTGCCTCACGTCCAGGTCGTCCCGCGCGGCGCGGGCCTCAACACCAACCCGGTCGAACGCGCCCTGGACGGTGCGAGCCGGCGTGTCGCGCTGACCCTGCCCCATACTTCCGTGCTCTCGGAGCTGATCCCCGGAACCAGGCTGGTGGCGGCGGTGCCGCAGCCCGCGGCCCCGCCTCTCTGTCGCGAGCGCCTGCTTTGGCTGCATCTGCCCTTCGAAACCGAGATCAGCCGTCAGCGCATGATCTGGCACAAGCGCCAGGACCCCGACAAAGGACATGTCTGGATGCGCGAGAAGATCCGCTCGATCGAACTCAAGATCTGAACGGATCCCGCTAGTTCGCGGCCTGTCTTACGGGCTCGCCACCTTGCTCCCGAACAGGTCCAAGGCCCGCGACCAGGCCAGGTTCGCAGCCACTGGCGCATAGCTGGCGCGCCTGTCGCAATTGAAGCCGTGGCCGGCGCCTTCGTAGACGAAGAGCGAGACGTCCGGACGCCGCGCTGCGACATCGCGATAGTTAGCTTCAGGGATCGACTGATCGTCGGCGCCATAGTGGAGCTCGGTTGCGCAGCGTGGCACCTCGTCGGCGAAACGCTGGATCATGCCGCCATAGAAGCAGGACGCCGCCGCAAAGCCGCCAAGGCGCGTCGCCGCGAGAAAGGCGATCGTCCCCCCGAGGCAGAAGCCGACGATGCTGACACGGCCGAGCTTCGACAGCTCCTCGCGACAGGCATCGACATCGCGCAGGCAGCCGTCGAAATCGAGATTGGGGATGAACGTCTTGGCCCGCTCGACCTCTGCCGGCGAATAGCCGGTCTCGAAGCCCCGCGCCTGCCTGTCGAAGATCGACGGAGCGATGGCCGCGTAGCCTTCGCCGGCGAGCCTGTCGCAGATGTCGCGGATATGCTCGTTGACCCCGAAAATCTCCTGGACGACGACGATGCCGCCTCGAAGCATGGAGGTCGGTTCGGCGCGATAGGCGGAGAAGACGTGCCCGTCGTTCGCCTGCAGCTCGATCATTGGCATGATGTGCCCGATCCTTTCCTGTCCGGCGTCAGAACGCCGAAAGCCCGCCATCGATGTGAAGAACTTCACCTGTTATCAGAGCTGCATCGGATGAGCACAGGAATGCCGCCCCGCGCGCGACGTCCTGCGGAGAGACGAGACGGCCGAGCGGGACGAGCTTGCTGGCGGCTTCTTCTCCGCCCTGTCGCCGGCGCAGCTCTTCCCCGCCCTTCATCGTCACGGAGACGAAGCCGGGCGCGATCGCGTTGACGCGGATGCCACGCGCCGCACAGGCGATCGCCATCGCCTTGGTCATCGCTTCCATCCCGCCCTTGCTCGCCTGATAGGCGAAGGCATTGCGGATGCGGCCCAGGAATGCGGTGGCGCTGCTGATCATCAGGATCGTGCCATTGTCGGCAAGGCGCTGGCTGGCGACCTCGCAGACAAAGGCCGCGCTCTTCAAGTTGATGTCGAGAACCCTGCCGACCGTCGCCAGGTCGGCCTGCCCCGCCGGTGTCTCGGCGAGGATGCCATGCGCGATCACGACGCAGGTCAGGGTACCGAGCTTGGCGGCCTCGTCGAACAGGCGATGGACGTCTTCGGGCTTGGTCAGGTCGCAGGCGACGAAGGCGCGGTTCCCCGGCACGCTGGCGGCCGCCATGTCGGCTGCGACCGCGATCAGGCCGCGCTTCTCGAATTCCTCGCAGATGGCGGTGCCGATGGACCCGGTGCCGCCCGTTACGATCACGACATTCGACATGCTCGTCTCCTCTCCGCGACGACGTCAGCCGTCGGCGTTCCCTCAAAAGGCAGCCCGCATCGCCCCGGCCGCGGCAGCGACCGCTTGGTCGGCCACGTCGACGTGATTGTGCAGGCGCGCGAAGCCGTGCATCACGCCAGTGCAATGCCGGAGCTCGACGCCCCGTCCGGCCGCGCGCATCCGCTCGGCAAACGCCTCCGCTTCGCTGCGCAGCAGGTCGAATTCGGCGATGCCGATCCAGGCCGCCGGCGCCTGCGAAAGATCGGGCCAATGCAAGGGGGCGAGCAGCGGATCCGTGGGGTCGGCACCGGCCGCGTAATTGTCGACGAACCACGCCATATCCTGCCGGGTGAGAAGGTAGCCCTCGCCGTAGCGGGCGTAGCTCTCGGTTCCCGGATCGACATCGACGCAAGGATTGAAGAGAACCTGCAGGCGAATATCGAGCTGGCTCCCAAGCTCCAGCGCCGCGGCGGCAGCGAGATTCCCGCCGGCGCTGTCGCCGGCGACGATCAGACCGGGACCGAGCCCGAGCTCCGACAAGCCCTCGGCGCCGGCCCAGTGGAGCGCCGTCCTAACGTCCTCGAGCGCCGCGGGAAAGGGATGTTCCGGCGCGAGGCGGTAATCTACCGAGAAGACCGCGCTACCACTCCTATGCGCCAGGGTCCTGACGAGCGCATCGAAATCGTCGAGCGCTCCCAAGGTCCAGCCGCCGCCATGGAAATAGACACACAGGCCGACGAGCTCCCCGGTGGGAACGTAGAGCCTGCCGGTGACGGAGCGCCCGTTCGCATGGACGGTTCGATCGGTGACCGAAGCAAGCTCGGGACCGCTGCCGAAGGCCGGCCGCGCCGCCGAGAACGCCCTGCGCGCCTCGGCAATGGGAAGCGACCAGAGCGGCGGGGCGCCCAGGTTCTTCTTCTGGAGCTCCCAGATCTTCGCGACGACCGGATGCAGCGGCATGGCGCTTCTCCCTGCCGTCACTCGGCGGCCGTCAGGGCGGGACCTGCGAAGGTTCCGCCGAAGCTCAGTCCTGCCGCAGCCTCGCGCTCGATTTCGGTCCGGAACGCCTCGATCGTCCCCGGCCAATGGGTGATCACCTTGCCGGTGCCGCCAGCACGGTAATAGGAATTGCAGCTGCCACGAACCAGGACGCTGTTCTGCGCCCGCGCCTGGATATCGCAGTTGAAGGCATCATGTGCCTCGGCCGTCACCTCAACGACACTCGCCCCGTTCTCCCGCAGGCGCTCCAGCGCCCCGATCACCAGCTTGAGCTGCGCCTCGATGAACTCGGTAGCCGATGCGCCCGAGACGTTCGGGCCGTTGATGACGAAGAGGTTGGGGAAGCCTTTGACCAGCGTTCCGTAATAGGCCTCGGGCGCCCTGCCCCAGAACTGCGAAAGCTCCCGTCCGTCGCGGGCGGTGACCTTCAGCCCGCCCAGCATCGCCGCGGGATCGAAGCCGGTCGCCCATATGACCATGTCGATCTTGTATTCGGTGCCGTCGGTGTCGACGATCCCATCCGGCGTCATCGCCGCCGCGCCGGAACCGACGACAGTGACGTTGTCTTGGATCATCGCCGGGTAATAGGCATTACTGAACAGCGGGCGCTTGCAGCCGAACCGGTAATCCGGGGCCAGGATCTGTCGCAGGCGCGGGTCAGAGACGACGGATTCGAAATACCTCCGCCACTCCGCCTCCTGCTGCGCGATGAGCGCCTCGTTCATCGGAAAGCGGCCCTTCGCGATGAGTTCGAAGCGTTCGAACCAGACGTCCCGGCGTTCGCGCTGCTGTTCGGCGAATTTGTGCGCGTCGGTCGTCTCATGATCGAAGAAGAGATCGGGCCGCGCCATCACATAGGATGGGGTCCTGACGAAATTGATCAGCCGGGCGGCAATGGCGGCCGCAGCGGGCACGATTTGGATGGCCGTCGCACCGCTGCCGACCATGGCGACGCGCTTGCCGTCCATCGACACCGCCTGCGACCAGTCGCCGGCGTGCAGCGTCTCGCCTGCGAAGGCGGAAAGCCCGGGGATTTTCGGAACCGTCGGCTGCGAGAAGATGCCGCCCGCCCAGATGATGAAGCGGGCGTTGAAGGCGCGCCCGTCGGCTGTGGCGACACGCCAGCGGCCAACGGCGTCGTTCCAGGCGGCGTAGGTCACCTCGGCGTTGTAGTGGATGAGGTCGTGGAGACCATAGGTCTCGGCGAGGTCCCCGAGATAGGCGAGGATTTCGCTGCCCGGAGCGAAGTTCGTCGTCCACTTCGCCCCCGGATAGAAGCGAAAGGAATAGAGATCGATCGGCGTATCGCAGGCCACGTTCGGATATTTGTTGGCCTGCCAGACCCCGCCGAGGCCGGAGGCCTTTTCGAAGACGGCGATGTTGGAGAAGCCCGCTTGCTTCAGCTGCGCAGCCGAAGCCAGCCCGCCAAGTCCCGACCCAATGATTGCTACATCAACGTCGCCGATATGCTTGGGTCGTGCGAGGTGTTTCGCCGCATCCATCTCGTCGCCTCCCAATATTGCTTCGCTGATTGTGATTATTCCTTCCCTGCATTCAAATTTAATTTGGTATATTGGATTATCACTGCTCGAAATATTCCTCGAGCACACAAGCTCGCACCACTGGCAGTGAGAGCGCTCCGGCACTGACCTGGGTAGAGGTCTCCGCGAAGCAAGCTGATGGGGTCTGAACGAGGCCCTAGTCGGCGGGGCTTGAGGCCTGCAATGCCACAGCGGCCACCGCGACCGGACTGCGCCGACGAGCGGCGCCTCGGCCTCCGCGGATCTGCGCCCATCGTCCGCCGATCAGCCTATTGCCTCTCGACGGAGCCCTTGCACGTTCCCGAACTCCCGGCCCGGGATCGAGGCGAGCAGCGCCTGCGTATAGGGGTGCTGCGGCTGACCGAAGACCATGCCTATCGGCCCGGCTTCGACCACCTCGCCATTCTTCATCACCGCGACCAGATCGCAGACCTGCGCCGCGACGCGCAGGTCATGGGTGATGAAGACGATCGAGAGGCCGAGGCGCTGGCGCAATTCGGCAAGGAGCTTCAGCACCTGCGCCTGCACGGAGACATCGAGCGCCGAGACCGGCTCGTCGGCGACCAGCACCGCCGGCTCCAGCGCGAGCGCCCGGGCGAGGCCGATGCGCTGGCGCTGACCGCCCGAGAATTCGTGCGGATAGCGTTCGGTTGCCGCCGGATCGAGCCCGACCAGCCCGAACAGCTCCTTCGCCCGCGCCAAGGCCTCTGGCCGCGCCATGCCGTGCACGATCAGCCCTTGCGCCACCGCCTCGCCGGCCTTGCGGCGCGGGTTCAGCGAGGCGAACGGGTCCTGGAACACCATCTGGATATCGCGTGTCGCCGCGCGCATTTCTTCGCGGCTCAGCTTGGCGAGATCGGTGCCGTTGAGGCGAATCTCGCCGCTTTCCGGATCGATCAGCCGCACGAGGCAGCGCGCCAGCGTCGACTTGCCCGAGCCGGATTCGCCGACGATGCCGAGCGTCGCGCCCCTGGGCAGCACCAGCGAGACGTCCTTGACCGCATGGGTGACGCGCTGGCCACGGCCGAGGAAGCCGCCGGTGCGGTAAGTCTTCGAGACATGGCCAATCGTCATGATCGGCTCGTCGGACAGAGGCCGCGGTGGCGGCGCCTTGAGCGGTGGGACAGCCGCGATCAGCTGGCGGGTATAGGCGTGCTGCGGGTTGCCGAGCACGGCAGCGGTTTCGCCCTGCTCGACGACATGGCCCTTGCTCATCACCACGACCCGGTCGGCGATCTCGGCGACGACGCCGAAATCATGGGTGATGAACAGGACCGCCGTGCCCTTGCGGCGCTGCAGGTCACGGATCAGCTTGAGGATCTGCGCCTGGGTGGTGACGTCGAGCGCCGTCGTCGGCTCGTCGGCGATCAGCACCTTGGGGTCGAGCGCCAGCGCCATCGCGATCATGGCGCGCTGGCGCTGGCCGCCGGAAAGCTCGTGCGGATAGGCCTTGAAGGCGAGCGCCGGATCGGGAATGCGCACTTCCTCGAGCAAAGCGAGCGTGCGGACCTTGATCTCGGCCGTCGACAGTTCCGTATGCAGCTCGAACATCTCGCCGATCTGGTCGCCGATGCTGCGCAGCGGGTTGAGCGCCGTCATCGGCTCCTGAAAGATCATGGCGATGCCGGCGCCGCGGACCTTGCGCATCTCGGCTTCGTCCAGCCCGCAGAGATCGCGCCCTTCGAACAGGATGCGGCCGCCGTCGATGCTGACGCCGCCGGGCAGGAGCCGCATGATCGCGTTGGCGGTCATCGACTTGCCGGAGCCGGATTCGCCGACGACGCAGAGGATCTCGTTCGCCGCCAGCGTGAGCGAGACCTTTTCCATGGCGTGCGAGCGGTCGCCGCCAGCCGGCAGCTTCACGCTGACATCGTCGACGACGAGGATCGGGCTCATCGGCTCTTCAGCCTCGGATTGAGGGCGTCGTTGAGCCCCTGCCCGACCAGCGAGACGGCGAGCACGGTGACGAGGATGGCGATGCCGGGAATGGCCGAGACGTACCATTGCACCCGCAGCACGTCGCGGCCGGCCCCGATCAGATTGCCCCAGGAAGCGACGTTCGGGTCGGAGAGCTTGAGGAAGGCGAGCGCGCTTTCGAGCAGGATCGCGATCGCCATCACCACGCTGGCATAGACGATCACCGGCGGCAGCGCGTTCGGCAGGATCTCGCCGAAGATCAGCCTCATATCCTTGAGGCCGAGCGTCCGGCCCGCCTGCACGAATTCGCGGTTGCGCAGCGAGAGGAACTCGGCCCGCGTCAGCCTAGCCGAGGCCGGCCAGGAGACGATGCCGATCGCGACCGTCACGGTGGTGATGGTCGAGCCGAAGACCGCGACCAGCACCAGCAGCAGCAGGAAGTTCGGCAGGGTCTGGAACGCCTCGGTGACGCGCATCAGCGCGGTGTCAACGAAAGCACCGTAATAGCCCGCGAGCGCACCGATGGTGATGCCGATCATGACCGAGATCACCGTCGCGACGCCGCCGATCAGGAGCGAGATGCGGGCGCCATGGAAGATCTGGGCGGCGATATCGCGGCCGGAATTGTCGGTGCCAAGCAGGAAGCGCGGATTGCTGAACGGCCAGATCAGCGGCCGTCCGGCGAGCGCCAGCGGATCGCGCGGATAAAGGAAGTCAGCGCTCGCGGCCATGGCGAGGACGAGGATCAGCAGCACCAGGCCGATGACGGCCGGTGGGCTGCGGACATAGAGCTTCACCAGGTCCATGGCTCAGCTCCCGGTCGTGATGCGCGGGTCGAGCCGGGCATAGAGCAGATCGACGATGAAGTTGACGGCGATCACCAGCAGCGCCGAGACGAAGACGATACCGAGCAGCGTGTTGAGGTCGCGCTGGATCACCGATTCATAGGCGAGGCGCCCGAGCCCCGGCAGGGAGAATACGCTCTCCACCACGACCGAGCCGCCGAGCATGGTGCCGGCCTGCAGGCCGATCAGCGTCACCATCGGCAGGAGCGCGTTGCGCAGCACATGCCGCACCACGACACGCGTCTCGTCCATGCCCTTCGAGCGCGCCGTGCGGACGAAGTCGAGATTGAGCACTTCGAGCATCGAGCCGCGCATGATCCGCAGATAGATCGCCATGTAGAACAGGCCGAGCGTCAGCGTCGGCAGGACGAGATGCAGGGAGATGTCGAGCGTCCGCCGCAAGCCGGTATAGCTCACGGTGATGTCCTCGAAGCCGCCGGCCGGCAGCCATTGCAGGTAGATCGCGAAGACGACGATCGCCATCAGCCCGAACCAGAAGGTCGGCATCGCATAGAACATCAGGCCGAGAGTCGAGATCAGCGTGTCCGGCCATGTGTTGACGCCGCGCGCCGCGACGACGCCGAGGATCAGTCCGAAGAAGAAGGCGAAGGAGAGCGAGGCGGTCATCAGGAGGATGGTCGCCGGCAGCCGCTCGGCGATCACCGTCGCCACCGGCTTGCCATAGATCGCGGAGAAGCCGAGATCGAGCCGGACCAGCCGCCAGAGATAGTTGCCGAGCTGGGCCCAGACCGAGAGGTCAAGCCCGTAGAACTCGCGCAGCTGCCTGGCGGTGGCGGCATCGCCGCCGCCCATCTGTGCCATCAGCGCATCGACCGTGTCGCCGGGTGCGAGCTGCAGCAGCAGGAAGACGCCGATCAGGATCAGGATCAGGGTCGGGATCGAGGCGGCAAGACGCCGCCCCGCGAGGATTAGGACACGCATTGGGACTGGCCGGATCCGGCTGTGGAGATGAGCGGAGAGGTCACTCCGCCAGCCACAGATCGTGCCAGGAGGCGGAGCCCCAGCGCGGCGTGTTGGAGTGGTTGCGGGCCTTGGCGTTGATCACGGTCAGGAAGATCTGCTCGATCGGCGTCCAGATCGGCAACTCGGTGTTGGCGCGCCGCACGAAGTCGCCATAGAGCGCCTTGCGCTTGGCCGCATCGACCTCGGTCGCGGCATCGTCGATGATCTTGTCGATGGTCGGGTCGGTCCAGTCCCACTGGTTGGTCCAGGGCGCGCCCTTGGGCTGGCCGGAGCGGTACCACACAGTGGTCGAGACGGCAGGATCGTTGCGGTACTGGTGCCAGCCGGTGGCGAGGTCGAAGGCATGGTCGTCATAGACCTGCTTCAGGAAGCCGCCGCCATCAGTGCGGACGATATCGACCTTGATGCCGACATCGGCGAGCGACTGCTGGATGAAGGTGGAAAAGAGCGAGATGTCCTCGCCCCAGGGCGCCGGCAGCAGCCGCAGCGAGAAGCGTGTCCCGCCGGCACCGGGCTTGAAGCCGGCCTCGTCGAGCAGCTTGGCGGCGAGCTTCTTGTCGAACGGATACTGCGGGCCGTTGTCGGCCGGATAGAAATCGGTCGAGACCGAGGGGATCGGCCCGGTGCCGCGCTCGGCGAAGTCGCCGAGGAAGTTCTCGATGAAGAACGGGATGTCGAGCGCATGCGCGATGGCACGCCGGACGCGGATGTCGGCGAGCTCCTTGCGGCGGAAATTGAACTCGATCGTGTTGGTGCGGGCATTGCCCTCATTGCCCTTGGTCGAGACGATGAAGCGCGGATCCTTGCCGAGGCGGGCCGAGTCCGAGATCGTCAGGCCCGAGAACGGGCTGTAATGGATCTGCCCGGCTTCCATCTGGGCGGCGGCGGCGGCGCGATCGGTGACCACGCGCCAGACGATCCGGTCGAGATAGGGCGCATTGGCGCGCCAGTAATTCGGGTTGCGCTCGGCGATGACGTGCTGGCCACGCTCGTACTGGACGAACTTGAACGGTCCGGTGCCGACCGGCGCGAGATTGACCGGGTTCTGGCGGATGTCGCCTTTGCCCTCGTAGAGATGGCGCGGCGAGATGTAGCCGAGGTCCGGCAGCGCGCGCAGCAGCAGGTTGAGCGGCATCGGGCGCTCATAGCGGAACACCGCCGTCAGCGGGTCGGGCGTATCGACCGCGGTGAGGAAGAGCTGCAGCGTCGAGCCGTAGTTCAGGATCTTCTTCCACATCTCCATCGCCGTGTACTGCACGTCGGCGGAGGTGAAGGGCTTGCCGTCATGCCAGGTCACGCCGGGACGGAGCTTGAAGGTGATGGTCTTGCCGTCGGCCGACGATTCCCAGCTCTCGGCGAGGACGCCGACCGGCTGGCCCTTGGCGTCGAGATCGACCAGCTGCTCCTGGATCTTGCCGCCGATGATGTAGACGCCGGTCGAGGCCTGCAGGCTCGGATTGAGCTGGCGCTGCTCGGCGCCGTAGTGGACGGTGAAGACGCCGCCCTTGCGCGGCGTTTCCTGGCCAAAGGAGCGCATCGGGAACAGCACGCTGGAGGCGATGGCGGCGCTGGTCATCAGCGCGGCGCGGCGGGTCATGTCCATGGATGATCTCCTGGGCCGGCGTGCAGGCTCGGCACGATGCGGTCGTCACAAGGCCCCGTCAATGCGACGGGGCCGCTCTCGGAAACGGGAAAACCGCACTATTGCGGCAGGAAGCTCACGATCAGGCCATTGGCCGACGCGGCGGGAACGCTGAGTGCCGCACCATGGTGGACACCGACCGAGCCGACCGCTTTGGCGGCGCCGTCGAGATCCGCGCTTGCCAGCACGATCGCCACGGCGCCCGCAGGCGCCGCGCCGGCCCGCACCGCATCGGGATAGCGCCGGGCGAGGCCGGCGGCATCGTAGAACAGGAAGTCGGCGCGCTTGCCGCCCGACGGCACCAGCCAGCCATCGTCCTGCTGCTTCACCGGCTCGTCGATCAGCCGGCTCAGATGCTCGGCTGCGGCCTTGGCATCCGCCGCGAGCACCTCGACGCGGATGATGCGGCTCGCCCCGTTGGCATGGCTCTGCAGCTCGGGGATCCAAACCGTCTCGCGGGTCAGGTGCTGGCAGGCGAAGATGCGCAGGCTGCCGGGAGTCTCGTCGAGCGGCCAGCGGAAGACGTTGAACTTGGCCTCGCCCTTGCCGCCATTGGGCAGATCGACCGGGCGGCCGAAATGGACCGGGCCGAGCGGCTCGAGGCCGCGGCTCTTGAGCTCGGCCGCGCCGGCGGCGGCATCATCGGTGGTGAAGGCGGCCCGCTCGATGCCCTCGCGCTCCCGAAGGAAGTCGCGGGTCGGCTTGTTGTGCTCGGTCTCGGCGAGGATGCCGAGCAACTCGACATAGTCGTCGCCGAACATGATCGTGTAGTTGCCGCTGCCGAGGATCGCCGAATGCGTGCCGCGCGGCGAGACGGTGAAACCGAGGCTCTGCCATTGCCGGGCCGAGGCGTCGAGATCACGAACCGTCACCACGACGTGGTCGAGGCCGAGAATATGCTTGAGCGGCATGACGCCCCCTTATGATCAGAACCCAACGGAAGGAGAGTTCATCCGAACGCAGAGAGGGGCGCAACCGCTCCGGGATGGCGTTTCCTGCAACCCCCGCTGCGCCGCAGACATAGCGTCGGGAGAATAGTATTTTCAAGAACACGAGCAGCGAAGCCGAAATTTGGTAGAAATCATTCGTTTCAAGCCAACAAGATAGAAAACTGTTCTCCGACAGATGAACAGCCGGGAAGGACCTACTTGCAGGCTGGCGGTCCTGGCGGCAAGGATAGGAGCGTGCTCGTCCCAAGGGACTGCGCTCATCCCTTCCCAGCCGAAAGACGCCGCCGATGACTGCCCCCTCCCCCGTCACCTGGCCGCCTTCGCTCTGGGCAGCGACGGCCCAGCCCGGCCCCGTGCTCGGGACGCTGGAAGGCGCGGTCGAGAGCGATGTCGTGGTGATCGGTGCCGGCTTCACCGGGCTTTCGACCGCGATCCATCTGCGCGAGAGCGGGGTCGGCGTCACCGTCCTGGAAGCGGCCGAGCCGGGCTGGGGCGCCTCGGGCCGCAATAACGGCCAGGTCATCCCGACGCTCGCCGGCCATGACCCCTCCGCGATGACCGCCCGGCATGGCGAGGCCGGCGAGCGCTTCAACGCCGTGCTGCGCGACGCCGCGCAATATCTCTTCGAGCTCGTGCGGAAATACGAGATCCCGGCCGAAGCCGAGCAGGCTGGCTGGATCCAGCCGGTGCATTCACCGGGCCGCTTCAAGCTCGCCGAGAAGCGCGTCCGGGAATGGTCGGCGATCGGCGCGCCGGTCGAACTGCTCGATCGTGCCGCCGCAGCTGAGATGCTCGGCTCGGATGCCTGGTTCGGCGGCTTCTGGAACCGTACGGGCGGCCATATCAACCCGCTCGCTTTGACCCGCGGCCTCGCCGAGGTAGCGCTCAAGCTCGGCGCGACCATCCATGCGCGTTCGCCGGCCGTGAGCATGGCGCACCAGAACGGCCGCTGGGTGGTGACGACGGCGAAGGGCTCGGTGACGGCGCGCGCGCTCGTGCTGGCGACCAACGCCTATACCGGCGAGTTCGAGCCCGGCCTCGCTCCGGAGATCGCCAATGAGGTCATCCCCGTCCTGTCCTGGCAGATGGCGACCAGGCCGGTCAGCGACAACATCGCCAAGACCGTCATCCCCGGCCGGCAGGCGATGTCGGATACTCATCGCGAACTCTATTTCGCCCGTTGGGACGCCCGCAACCGCCTGGTCACCGGCGGCGCCGCGATCCTGCCGGGAGCCGGCGGCGCCAATCTGCGCCCGACGGTCGCGGCGCGGCTGAAGCGGCTCTGGCCGCAGCTCGGCGATGTCGCGTTCGACTATGTCTGGTCCGGCTATGTCGGGATGACCCCCGACAACCTGCTGCAGCCGCAGGTGCCGGGCTATCCGCGCATCCACCAGCTCGGTCCGAACGGCTTCGGCTGGGTCGGCTGCAATGGCCGCGCGGTCGCGCTGTCGATCTCGCTCGGCCGCGAATTGGCGAAAGCGATCCAAGGAACGGCGCTGGAGACACTGGGCCTGCCGCTCTCGACGCCGAAGCCGCAGCCCTTGCAGGGCCTGATCCGCCGGATCGCGCCGCTCGCCCTGCCGCTCTATCGCAGGCTGGACGCGCAGGAGGTCTAGAGCATTTCCGAGCGAGCTGGATGCCGATTAGCGTGAAGAAAACGCCTTAAAACAAAGGCTTAAACTGGAAAGGCCTCTTCAGAAACATATTGAAACGATCCGGCAACACGCGTCCGGCATGGCGGAAACACGACAGGTCTATCCTGCGGGCAGCACAATTGCCGAGGCGCCATGTCGAGTTTCACTTCATCGTCGCGACCTGCAGACTCAGCGGCTGCCCGGTGCCACGCGTGACCGATCGAGCAGGACCGCAATGATGGCTGCACAACGGGGGCGGCTTCGATATGCTCGTTTCACTTGAGGCACCGGACATCCACGTGAATGCATCGGCGCATATCCTGATCGTCGAGGATGATCGCGACATCAGTGCTCTGGTCGCGCGCTATTTGTCCCAGAACGGCATGCGGACGGCGGTCGCGCGCGACGGGCGCGAGATGGACCGGGCGCTGCGGGACGGTCGCTTCGATCTGATCGTGCTCGATCTCAACCTGCCTGGCGAGGACGGGCTCTCGCTCTGCCGCAGGCTGCGGCAGAGCACGGCCGTGCCGATCGTCATGCTCACCGCCCGCAGCGAGGACGTCGACAAGATCATCGGCCTCGAAATGGGGGCGGACGACTATCTCGGGAAGCCCTTCAACCCGCGCGAGCTGCTGGCCCGGATCCGGGCGGTGCTGCGCCGCCAGGGCGGCGGGCAACCGGATCCCGACGAGCCGCCCGGCTCCTTCGTCTTCCATGGCTGGACGCTGAACGCGAACAATCGCGAATTGACCAACCCCGACCAGGTCCGCGTCGCGGTCACGGGCGCGGAGTTCGACCTGCTCCGTGCCTTCTGCGAGCGGCCGGGCCGCGTGCTCTCGCGCGATGTCCTGCTCGATCTCACTCGGGGCCGCACGGCTGCTCCGTTCGAGCGCAGCATCGACATCCTGATCAGCCGGCTGCGCCAGAAGATCGAGCGCGAGCCGCGCGAACCGGACCTGATCAAGACCATCCGTTCCGGCGGCTATCTCTTCACCGCGACCGTCGAGCGGCGATGAGCTGGCCGTTTCGCCTGCCTGCCCGGATCGGCAGCCAGATCGCGCTGCTGGTGCTCAGCGTCATCGCCCTGCTCTATCTGCTCCTGGCCGGAGCCCTGATCGTGCAGTCGCCGCGCAACCGCCCGGGTCCTCCGGCGCTCGAGAGCATCGCCACCATCGCCAGGATCGTCGCGCAGGCGCCGGCGGAGCTGCGCCCGGGCGTCATCGAGGCTGCGAACAGGGCCGACGCGCGCTTCCGGTTCACGCCGACATCGGACGGGCCCGGCTCCGCCGCACCGAACTCGCATCTGCGCGAGGTCGACGGGCTGGCGCAGCGTCTCGGCAGCAGCTTTCGCGTCGCGTCGCCAGAGATGGCGGATGGAGAGGAGCAGCCGCGCTCCTTCTCGATCGGCCTTCCGGACGGGACCGGCCTCGATGTCGCGCTCGCGCCCGGCGCTCTGGGGACGCCGCCGCCGCGCCCGATCCCGCTTCTGGTGATCGCCACGATCATCCTGATCGGGCTCAATATCGGCGCCTTGAGCCTGTGGGCCTCGCGCGGCATCAGCGCGCCGCTGGCCCGCTTCGCCACCGCCGCCGAGGAGTTCTCGATCGACCGCGATCCGTCGCCGCTACGCGAGGAAGGGCCGGTCGAGGTGCGCACCGCGGCGCGCGCCCTGAACAGGCTGAGGGACCGCATCCACACCTTGTTCGCCGACCGCACGCGCATGCTCGCGGCGATCAGCCATGACCTGCGCACGCCGATCACGCGCATGCGGCTGCGTGTCGAGTTCATCGAGGACGATGCCCTGCGCGGCCAGCTCACGCGCGACCTGGAGCATATGGACGCGATGGTCCAGGGCGCGCTGTCCTATCTGCGGGATGCGGGTGGCCAGGAGCAGCGCGCGGCCTTCGATCTCTCCAGCCTGCTGCAGACGATCGCCGACGAATTCGGCGATATGGGCCAGGATGTCCGCTATGACGGCCCGCGGCAGGCGGTCTTCGTCGGGAGCCCCCACCAGTTCGAGCGTGCGTTGACCAATCTCGTCGAGAATGCCGTGCGCTATGGTCGCGAGGTTCGCCTCCGGCTGCGCGAGGAGGTGGGAACGCTGCTGATCGAAGTCGGCGATGACGGGCCCGGCATTCCCGAGGGCGACCGCGCGCGCCTGCTCGAACCATTCATGCGCGGCGACGAGGCACGCGGGCGGATCGGCTCGGAGGGCTTCGGCCTCGGCCTTGCCATCGCCCGGTCGATCGTGGCCGCCCATGACGGCGAGTTGACGCTGCACGACAACCTTTCGCGTGGCCTGCTGGTCCGCATCGCCCTGCCGGCCCACCGGGCGTCTCCGCCGTCCACTGGCGCCTGAGCGCTTACAAGTTTCAACGCCTCCGAAACATTCAGCAACATTGGCGCCGGCTTTTCGCCCGAGCCTCCGGCGAACGTCCCGAGAGATCGAACGGGACAGTCATGTTCGCCATCACCCGCAATCACCGCTCATCGACGCTGTCGGCATCGATCCTGGCCAGGGTCGCCTTGTCGCTTGCCCTCGGCAGGCTCGGTACCGACACGCCGGCCACTCCGCAGCCCGTCCCCACCCCCGTCGCCGCTGAGCGCAGCGTGTCCGGGAAAATCGTCGACAGGCTGCCCGGCAGCACGCCGGCCACGCCCCGCTTCGCCGAGGCCCTCGCGCAAGCGCAGTGGTCCATGGCAACCGGAGCCGACCACGACATGGCTCTCGCTTCCGCAAGCTGGAGCGATGGCGCAGGGACCGGGCAGGTTGGATACAAACCTACGCTAACCGCGGCTGCCAGGTCAGCGACGCAGGCGCCGAAACCTGTTCACGCGGCCGCAGCAAGACTGCGCAGAGAGCCTTTGGTCGTGGCGATCTCGCCACCGCCACGTCCAGCTACGCTTCGCACGCCCCAGCCAGCTGCCCAGGTCGCGACCGTACCGGACAAGCGCCCCTCCGTCGCGGCGCGGATGATCGCCTTCGTCGGCTCGCTGGCCTCCTTGGCGCATCCGCTGTGAGCGCAGCCGGCAACCGCCCGCCGGGCCGGGTTGCGATTGGCAATTCCGACATGAACCGACGGCCGCATCGATGGCTCGCCTAATTTCGAGGCGCCGACAGTGCATTAAATCCAGGCAACATCACCATATTTGTCTACCCCTGCAGAAGATAATCTATCAGTTCGGCAGTTTTGGATACGTTGTATTTACGAAGAAGCCGACTCCTATAGATATCAACTGTACGATGACTTATTTCAAGTGCCTTCGCTATCTCCTTCCCCGTTTTTCCTTCAATAAGCAACGTTGCGACATCACGCTCGCGCGCGGTCAGGGACGACCTCAATGACTGTCCCGACGCGGGCCCTTTGGACAGTTCCGTGAAAACCCACAGCGTGTGCGCATGCGAGTCTTCCGGCGTGTAAGTGAAGCCGCGCACCCGTATCCAGAACAGATCACCGTCGAGTCGGCGCATCACACGATCATCGCTGTAGGTGCTGTCGTGGGCGAGGAACGCGCCGACACGCTGCCCGGTCTGCTCGAAATCGGTCTGCGTCGGATACAGGCGCTCAAAGGTCTTTCCGACAAAATCCTCAACTGTGCCGCGGAAAATCCGCCTGAACATCTGGTTGCACGCCACGATGACGCGGTTCCTGCCGATCGCCTGCCCTACCGGCGAGTTCTCGAAGGCCTTCTCGTAGTCCACATCCATCGTTGCGACCTCGCCGCTGCATCGGCTGACGACAACCCGTCGAACACTTAAGTGCTCAACACCTATAGCAGTAAGTGTTTAGGTAGCATAGCGTCATAAATCGTTAAGGCATGCACCAGCCCGAGCGGCTGGATCGCACGCCAATCAGAAGAGCAGGCTGACAAGCCGAAGCTCGCGGGGAACGACGTGTTGGGCAGCAATGACAGAGCCGCTATTGGAGATCGCTGATCTCAGGATTCATTTCGGGGGAGTCCGGGCGCTCGATGGCGCATCGTTCCAGGTCAAATCCGGCATCACGACCGGGCTGATCGGCCCCAACGGCGCGGGAAAGACAACGCTCTTCAACTGCGTGTCCGGATTGCTCACCGGAGCCTCCGGGTCGGTCAGGTTTCGCGGCGAGGATATTTCGCGGGCATCGCCCGAGGCCATTTCCCGCGCCGGGCTGGTCCGCTCCTTCCAGCTCGCCCGTGGCTGCGAGAACATGACGGTGTTCGAGCACCTCATGCTCTACGGCCCGCGGCAGCGCGGCGAGAGCCTGTTGCAGGCCGTGGTTGGCGGCCGCTGCTTACGCCATGACGAAGAGGAGCTTCGCGACGCGGCACTCGACATGGCAAGGCACCTCAAGCTTTCCCATGTCGTCGATAATCTCGTGACACAGCTCTCAGGCGGGCAGAAGAAGCTCCTCGAGATCGGCCGGGTTCTCCTAGCGAAGCCCCAGCTGATCTTGCTTGACGAGCCCATGGCCGGCGTCAATCCGACGCTCGTCCAGGAGATCGCCGATCATCTCGTGACGATCCGCAAGAGCGGCATTTCGATCGTTCTGATCGAACACGAAATGGAGCTCATCGAGCGTCTTTGCGACGAGATCATCGTCATGGCCGGCGGGCGCTTTCTGACCCGTGGCACCTTCGTAGAGGTCGCATCGAACCGGGAGGTCCAGGAAAGCTATCTGGGGCTGAGGCGCCAATGACCGATCTCGCCATCAAGACCCTGCGCGGCGGCTATCCGAATGCCGAAGAGATCGTCAAGGGCATCGATCTCGAGGTCGCGGCCGGTGATCTCGCCGTGATCATCGGACCGAACGGCGCCGGAAAGTCCACCTTCCTGAAGCTCGTCGCCGGCCTGCTGACGCCGACCGAAGGCGAGGTCCGCCTGCAGGGCGAGGCCATACCGCCGGGCAACGCCCAGATCGCCTGCAGCAAGGGCATGAGCTTCGTGCCGCAGGAGCGCAACGTCTTTTCGAGCCTGACCGTGCGCGAAAACCTCGAAATGGGCGGGTATCTGCTGCGCCGGGGGATGAAGGAGCGCATCGACGAGCAGGTGTCGCGCTTTCCGCTGCTGAAATCCAAGCTTCGCGAAAAAGCCGGCAACCTTTCCGGCGGTCAACGCCAGGTGTTGGCGATGGGCGTCGCCCTCATGACCAATCCCAGCGTGCTGCTGCTCGACGAGCCAACCGCGGGACTGTCGCCGACCGCCGCCGACGAAATCTTCGAGCTGGTGCGCGACCTCGCGAAGAGCGGCTTGACCGTCCTCATGGTCGAGCAGAACGCGCTTCTGGCACTCGAGTACGGCACCAAAGGCCTCGTCCTAGTGGCGGGACGCAAGATCCGCGAGGAAACGGCAGCGTCGCTGCTCGCCGATGACGAGGTCCGCCACCTGTTTCTGGGTCGGCGAGAACAACACCAAGCCTCGGCCAACCAATCAAAAAAGGGGGACTACCATGCACATGCTTGACCGACGTCAACTCCTGACCGGCGCTGCCGGTGCCGCCTCGCTCGCTCTCTGGCCGAAGGCGCTGATGGCGCAGGGCGCAGGGCGCATCAAGATCGGCATCATCATTCCCCTTACGGGAGCGACCAGCCAGTTCGGCGCGACGATGAGCGCTGCCGCCAAGACCGCGGTAGACGAGATCAATGCAGCCGGCGGCATCAGAGGTCGACTGATCGAGGTGCTCATCGAGGACGATCAGAGCAATCCGGAGGCGGCGGTTCGCGCCGCTCGCAAGTTGATCGACGTCGACAAGGTCGTCTCGATCGGCGGATCCTACGCCTCCGCCGTCACCTCGGCGATCGCGCCGCTCTGCTACGAAAGCAAGACCGCGCTGTTCACCTCGTCCGGTGCGGACAGCATCACGAAGACGCCTCACGACGGCTACATTTTCCGGACGTCGCCGACCGTTACGTTGCAGGGAACGCGCGTCGGCCAATATGCGCTCGAACTCGGTGCCAAGAAGATGTTCTTCCTGGGCCCGCAGACACCCTTCGCCCAATCCTATATCGACATCATCTCGAAGCTCTTCAAAGAAGCCGGCGGCACCGGACAGGGCCTGATCTACGAGGACAAGCGCGCCAGCTATCGCACCGAAGTCGATCAGGCGTTGCGGACGAACCCCGATGTCATCGTCCTCGGCGGCTATGTGCCGGATACGGCCGTCGTGCTGAAGGATCTTTACCGGGCCGGCTATGCCGGCAGGAAGGTCGGCTTCTCCTTCGGCGTCAATCCGGTCCTCGCCGACAGCGTGCCCCAGGAGGTGTCCGAAGGCACCGCCTCCCTAGTCCCGTCCGCCTCCGTCGATTCGACCGCTTACAAGAGCCTGGTCGACAAATTGGGTAAGCCGGCGCTCGACAGCTATTCCTGCCAAGTCTACGACCATGTCGTTCTCACGGCCCTTGCCCTCGCCCGCGCGGCCGCGTCCTCGCCAAATGGCACTGTGGTTCGAGACAATGTTCGCGCGATCTCGCAGGATGAGAGGGGTAAAAAGCTCAACAACGCCGCAGCCGCGCTCAAGCTGATCGCCGACAAGAAGCCGATCAACTACGACGGCGCGAGCGGTCCTCTCGCCTTCGCCGCCAATGGCGACGTCGAGGGTGTCTTCTTCCGGTACGAGCAGGCTCAGAAGGGGAAGATGGCCCTTCTGAAGGTCGCTTGACCTTCGAGGATTGGGTGAACCGTGCTCACTGAACTCACGCAATACGTCTTGAACGGACTGGTGTTGGGGGCGCTGATCTCGCTCCCGGCGCTGGGCCTGACGCTGATCTTCTCGGTCCAAGGCTTCGTCAACTTCAGTGTCGCGGCCCAGATGACGGTGGGAGCCTATGCGGCCTGGCTGACCGGTTCCTATCTCGGCTGGTCTCACATCCCGATGCTCGCTCTCGCCTTCGCGGTACCCGGTCTGCTGGGTATCGCCACCGACCGCATCGCCCTGGCACCTATACGACGCCAGCCCGGCGGCCATACCGCCTTGATGCTCGCCGTCGTCTCTATCGCCCTGAACCTGGCGATGGAGAACGGCCTGCGCTTCATCTTCGGCAGCAATCTCAACAGCTTCGATCTGCCGATCGAGCGAAACCTGCAAATCTGGGGCCTGAGCGTCGGCCCGCAGCAGCTGCGCAACCTCATCACGGCCCTGGTCATCGCGGTCGCCCTTGCCGCCTTCTTCTCGCTCACGCGCTGGGGCAAGGCGATGCGCGCAGTCGCGGACAATAGCGATCTGGCCCGATTGAAGGGGATCGATCCGCGGCGCCTGTCGAACCTCGCGACATTCCTCGGCATGGGCCTGGCCGGCATCGGCGGATCGCTGCTGGCGATCGACACCAGCGTCGATCCCTCGACCGGCTCGCGCCTGATCCTCGTCATCTTCGCGGCGAGCGTCCTCGGCGGCTTGACCAGCCTCTACGGAGCGGTTCTGGGCGCCCTGCTGATCGGGGTCATCGGCGAAGTCGCCCTGGTCGCGATGCCGCCCGTCTATCAATCCCTCACGGCGTTCCTCGCGATCCTGGTCATCCTGCTGGTCAAACCCACAGGCCTCTTCGCGGGCGCTGCCGGAGTCAGAAAATGACCTCCTATCTATTGTTCATCGCAACGCTGACCGCCATCTACGCGCTCCTTTCACTCGGCCTGGTGGTGAGCTGGGGCCAGGGCGGCATGGTCAATCTCGGCCTCGTCGGCTTCTTCGGACTGGGGGCATATTGCTCGGCACTGCTGACGGCAGTCGGCGCGCCGATCGGCCTCGGCTGGGTGGCGGGGACCCTTCTCGCCGCAACGATCGGGATCGGGTTCTGCCTGCTCACGCGAACGCTGAGAGGGGACTACCTTGCGATCGTGACGCTTGGCTTCGGCGAAGGCCTGCGTCTGGTCGAGCTCAACGAGCGCTGGCTGACCGGAGGAAGCGACGGCATCTCCGGCATTCGCGCTCCGCTGAAACAGACGCTCGGAGAGATCTATCCCTGGTTCTACCTCGCTCTCGCCTGGGGCATCGTCCTGCTAGCGGTCTGGCTTCTCGCCCGCGTGCTGGGCAGCCCGTTCGGCCGGGCACTGCGCGCGGTCCGCGACGACGAGAAGGTGGCGGCTGTTGCCGGCAAGAGCGTGCTGCGCCTGAAATGCCAGGCGTTCGGCATCGGCGCCGGCCTATTCGGGCTAGCGGGCGCGCTCTACGCCCATTTCACCAGCTACATCTCGCCGGACAATTTCGTAGTCCAGCTGACGATCTACATCTTCCTTGCCGTGACGGCAGGCGGGTACAGCCGGCTGGCGGGCGCGATCTTCGGGTCGTTCGCGGTCATGACCATCCTGGAATCCTCGCGCTTCGCCGCCGAACTGATCCCCGGCCTCAGCGCGGTGCAGATCGCCTCGCTGCGGGAATTCGCGATTGCGGTCGCGCTCATCGTGATCATGCAGGTTCGGCCGCAGGGGTTGCTCAGCCTCAAGAACGACCGTGCCGGCGCCGAGGTGCCCGGCGCCGCCATGACCGCCCCCGTCGCAGTGAGGGCGGGACAGTGACGAACGAAGGCAAGACGACCTGTGCCGCCGGCGACGAATTTGCGGTCATGTTCGCCGAAGCGGGGCTACCGGCGTTGAAGCCGGCGACAGAGAGGCAGCGGGGTCAGGGGCCGCATCGCTACATCAGGCTCGCCAACGCCCGCATCATCGATGGAACGGGAGCCCCACCCTGGGGCCCGGCCGACCTCCTCATCGAGAACGGGCGAATCATCGGCCTTGCGAAGGCCGGAAAGGCTAAGTTCCAGACGCCCGCGCCACGGCCGGAGGAGGTTCTCGAGATCGACTGCTCGGGCAGGTTCCTTACGCCGGGGCTGGTCGACTGCCACGCCCATATCGGTGCCCCCTTCCATGCGAAGAACGGCCCGCAACCATCCGCCGACTATGTCTACAAGCTCTGGTTGGCGCATGGCGTCACGACGATCCGTGAAACGGGATGTTTCAACGGCCTGTCCTGGACACTCGAACAGAAGGCGGCTGTCGAGCGGAACCGCATCGACGCACCGAATATCCTCGCCTATGCGCCATTTCCCGCGACGTCCGACTACGTCCGGAGCCTGCATACGCCGGAACAGGCTGTCACCTGGGTCGAGAGTGTGAAAGCGGCTGGCGCCGACGGCGTGAAATTCTTCGGCGCCCCCCCTGCCCTGATGAAGGCGGCGCTCGATAGATGCGCGCAGCTTGGTCTACGCAGCTGCTGCCACCACGCCCAGCTCGCGGTTGGCCGGATGAACCCGCTGCAGACGGCAAGCTGGGGCCTGACGAGCACCGAACATTCATACGGCATTCCCGAGACCCTGCTCGAGGACCAGACGCTGCAGGCCTTTCCCGCCGACTACGACTATGGCGACGAATATCTGCGCTTCTCTGCGGCGGGACAGACCTTCATGCAGGCGGCGCGGCCCGGCTCGGCCAAATGGGACGCGGTCCTCGCCCGCTTCCTCGAAGCCGGCCACTGGTTCGTTCCGACCTTCAACGTCTATGACGCCAATCGCGATCTCATGCGCACGCGCCGGGCCGACTGGCACGAGCGTTTCACTGACCCGACCCTGTGGGCCTATTTCCAGCCGCAACGCGGCGGGCACGGAGCCTACTGGTATCGCTGGTCGACAACGAACGAGATCGAGTGGCGCGAAACCTTCCGGCTCTGGATGCGCTTCGTCAACGACTACAAGAATCGCGGCGGCCGCATCGGCGTCGGCAGCGATTCGGGCTTCATGTTCCAGACCTATGGCTTCGGCTATGTGCGCGAGCTGGAACTGCTGCAAGAGGCCGGATTCACGCCGCTGGAAGTCCTGCGCGCCGCGACCGCCTGGGGCGCGGAACTGCTCGGCATCGACCAGGATACCGGAACGCTGGAGATCGGAAAGCGCGCCGATATCCTGATCCACCGCGCCAACCCGTTGACCGATTTCAAGCTGCTCTACGGCACAGGTGCGATGCGCCTCAACGATGAATCGACATCCATCGACTGGGATCGGAGCCTCGAGACAGTCATCAAGGGTGGCGTGATCTACGACCCCGCGGAGCTACTCGTGGACGTCGAGACCATGGTGTCGGCCGCAAGGGCCATCGCCTGATGAACCAGCCCCCTGTCCCCGCGCTTCCGGAATTCGTGCTTCTGACCGGTCCCCTGGGGTCGGGCAAGACGACCTTGCTGTCTGATCATATCGCTCTTGGCGGAACGACTGATACCGGTGTCATCATCAACGACGCCGGCGAGGTGAATGTCGACGGAGCCGTCATCGGCTCGGACCATCGTGAGCTCGCGCTCGCGACCTTGAGCAACGGCTGCATCTGCTGCTCGCTGGGAAGCAGCCTGCAGGAGGGCATCGACGCCTTGCTGCTGGCTCGCGCCGAGAGGCGGCTGGGTGCCCTGCGCAGGATCATTCTGGAGACGAGCGGTCTCGCCGAACCGGGCCCGATCGTGGCGTCCCTTCGGCAGGTCCGGCAGATGAGTTTCAACTTGCGGATCGTCTGCACCTTCGATGCGTCGCAATCGAACGAGGGGGATGATTTCCTTCCCCATTACGCAGCCCAGCTCGCGGCAGCACAATCCATCGTGCTGACGAAGCTCGACATTGTGCCAGCCGAGCAATGGCAGAAGCGGGCCGACGTGGTGCGAAGCTTCAATCCCATGGCCTTCCAGGTCATTTCGTCTCGACGGGACGACAGGGCGCGGGATGCATTTGCCCGAGCCGCGGGCACTGTCCCGCGCGTGTCACAGTTTTCAGCCGGCGAGCCACAGCCTTCACGCATCACCATAGCCTTCGCGCGCTGGACACCGGCAGCCTCCTGGGAGGCGATCGGTGAGTGGATCGAAAACATCACCGGGCACCTCGGCCCGCGGCTGCTGCGATTGAAAGGGCTCGTGCGACCCCTCGGCTTTTGCGATCCGCTGCTGATCAACGGTGTCGGCGGCGCGTTTTCTCCGCCGCGGCAGGTGAGAATCGAAGGCGGCCTATCACTGGGCCTCGTGATGATTCTACGCGATGTCGCCAAAGAAGAACTCCTGAAATGCTCAGGAATAGCGCCCGAACCCGAGCTGATCTTCAAATGACGGTCGATTTCTGCCTGCCGTCCTTCTCGAAGGCACTTGCTCAAGCACCCGATGCCGCGAGCGCTTTTGCGATACTTGAAGAGAGATCACGGAATCTCTTCGACCACATCCTGTTCACCTGTCTTCGCTTTGACTACGACGGCGAGATTATGACACGCCTCTATTCGAACAGGGAAGATGTTTGCCCCTCCGGCGGATCCAAACCGTTCCCTTCCGGAATTTGGGCGGATCGCATCATAGCCAGTGGTGTCCACTACATCGGAAACAGCCGGGTCGATCTCCAATCCGTCTTCTCCGACTACGAAGCGCTATGGGCGATAGGCTGCGAGAGCGTCATGAATATTCCGGCGCGCTGGCGCGGCAGGACCGTGGGGTCACTTAATATTCTCGGGCGCGCCAATCAGTTCGACCAGGAAACTGCCGTTCAATTCAGCATGCTCGCCCAGCTTGCCGTTCCACTATTTCTTCAAAACGAGCGGGCGCTCTGGGCAATTGAAGAAGCGCAAAGTTCTACGGCAAAAAAAGCCGGGCACAGCCTTCATTGCAACGCCCCCCTAAAGCGGGATGCCCAATGAAATTGCCCCAACGCTTTGCAAATGCACGACAATCTCACAACCATCTGGTCGAGCGTGAGTGCGGACGACCCGGCAAATCTTATCGATTCCCGGTTCGCATTCAGTGGGACTTGCGGATCGCGCACGCCGGTTTTGCGGCAATTGCCGCGCCATCCAGGGCACAATGATGGCGTTCAAGAGATGCCGGCTGCGGTGCGGGAGATACTCCGCGGACCACAAGTCCGTCAACGAACCGCTGCAACACCACGCTCACGCCCTGCGGCAGACCTTTTTGCTCACCGTTTATTCTACCGAGAACAGGACCCCAGGCTCATGAAACTTACAGACTTCAAAGCCCTCACCTTCGACTGCTATGGCACGCTGATCGATTGGGAATCGGGCATGTTCGAAGGCCTCAAGCCTTTGACAAGTCGGCTGGCGACACCGCTGACGCGCGACCAGGTGCTCGAGGCGCATGCCCGTCACGAATCTTCCCAGCAGTTGCAGACGCCGGCCAAGAACTACCGTGACCTCCTGCCTATCGTGTACAAGCGACTGGCCGAAGAATGGGATCTCCCGGTTTCATGGGACGAGTGCGTCGCGTACGGGAAATCCGTGAAGAACTGGCCGGCGTTCACCGACTCGGCTGGGGCTCTCCAGTATCTGAAGCGGCACTACAAGCTGGTCATCCTGTCCAACGTCGACAATGAGAGCTTTGCCGCCAGCAACAAGAAGCTGCAGGTCGAGTTCGACGCCATTTACACGGCTGAAGACGCCGGCTCCTACAAGCCGTCGGACCGCAATTTCGAGTACATGATCAAGAAGCTCGAAACCCTGGGCATCCAGAAGCACGAGATCCTGCACACCGCCGAGAGCATGTTCCATGATCACGGCCCGGCGAACCGGCACGGCTTGGCTTCCTGCTGGATCTATCGCCGATACGACCAGGAGGGCTTCGGCGCAACCATGCATCCAGGTGACATGCCGAAGTTTGACTTCCGGTTCAACAGCATGGCTGACCTGGCAAAGGCTCACCAGGAAGCTCTCCGGGCATAACGAGAACAGGGTTGCGCGAGAATGACTGGTGCACCAAAGCTGGATCGTATCGATATCAACATTCTCGCGCAGCTTCAGCAGAATGGCCGACTGACCATTGTCGATCTGGCCGATGCAGTGGGCTTGTCGCCGAGCCCCTGCCTCACGCGCCTGAGAAGACTGGAAGACGCCGGATATATCATCGGCTACGGCGCCCGCATCCAGTTGTCCAAACTCGTCGAGCATATCACCGTCTTCACCGAAGTGACGCTGAACGACCATCGACGCGAGGATTTCATCAAGTTCGAATCCGAGATTCGCAAATACGACGCCCTTCAAGAATGCCACCTGATCAGTGGAGGATACGACTATCTCCTGAGATTCACGATAAAAACTGTCGCCAAGTATCAGGAACTCATGGAATCGATACTTGAACGAAACATCGGCGTTGAGAAATACTTCAGCTATATCGTAATCAAGACGATACTCGATCGCGGCAGCGTCCCGCTGAAGACCCTCGTTCAGTAACAATTGAGCCGTGAGTTCCGTCGCAGCCGGCACCGTTCGGCTGCCAATTATCGGCGTGCTCGGTCGGCCTGATCAGAATGCCGCTGCACTCAGGAAAGCCCAGACATGGATGCCATCGCACAAGTGCTCGCACGACTGTCACCGGACATCGTCACGAGCGATCAGGATATCATCGCGGGCTACACGACCGACTTCCGCCGGCAATATGTTGGGAACACGCGAGCGGTTCTGCGGCCGCGGCACGCCGACGAGGTGCAAGAGGTCGTCCGCTGCTGCGCCGAATTGGGCGTTCCACTGGTCCCGCAGGGCGGCAATACGAGCTATTGTACGGCGGCCACGCCGAGCGACCGCGGAGACGAGCTTGTCGTGAGCCTCGAAAGGATGGACAGGCTGCGCGAGTTGGACCGAGCCAATCTGTCGGTCTGCGCCGAGGCAGGCATCATTCTCAGCGAACTCCAGCGAGCGGCGTCCGAAGCCGATCTTCTGTTGCCTCTCGCGCTCGGCTCCCAACAATCCTGCCGGATTGGAGGAAATCTCTCGACCAATGCCGGTGGTATTTCGGTGTTGCGTTACGGGATGGCTCGCGACCTGGTCCTCGGACTGGAGGTCGTTCTGCCAGATGGCAGCCTCTACAGCGAACTCAGCCCGCTGCGGAAGAATAATTCGGGCTACGACGTCAAGCAGCTCTTCATCGGAGCTGAGGGCACTCTCGGGATCATCACGGCCGTATCGCTCAAACTCGCGCGCAAGCCGCGTCAGACAATCACCGCCTTCATCGCCATCGACGACATCACAAGTCTCGCCGATATCCTGGGCCTCGCCCAACGTCAGACCGGTGAGTCGATCACTTCGTTCGAATACATCTCCGATGCCTCGTTGAAACTGCTTCTCGATGCGAGGAAAGATTTGCGTCATCCGCTAAAGGCCAGAAGCGCGCACTATGTCCTGCTCGAGGCGGCAACCGCCTCGCCTGTGCTCAATCTCGAAGAGACGGTCACCAGCCTCCTCGGCGAACTTTTCGAGCGTGGTCTGGTGGTCGACGGAGCTATCGCTGCGAGCGGGCAGCAGGCAGCAGACTTCTGGCATCTGCGGGAAAACATCCCGGAAGCCGAGGTGCATCATGGCGGCTCCGTGAAGCACGATATCGCAGTGCGCACCTCGAGGCTTGCGGCTTTCATCCAGACTGCCTCGAAGATCGTCGAGAGGGATACGGAGGGAGCCATTCTCTCGGTCTATGGCCATATCGGCGACGGAAATGTGCATTTCAACGTCGTCGCGCCTCCCGGCGCCCAGGCCGGGCCGTTCAAAAGCCGGTTCGAACGCAACGTGTCTCCCATGATCTACCGGCTCGCTGCCGCAATGGAGGGCACCTTCAGCGCCGAATACGGAATCGGGCGGGTGAAGATGGACTTGCTGGAGCGCTATGCGGCGCAGGGCAAGATCGACCTTATGAGGCGCATCAAAGCTGTACTGGATCCGAATGGAACGATGAACCCGGGCAAGGTCGTCATCCCGTGACATGAGACGTATCGGAGCTGCCGTTAACGCAGCGCTCTGCCAGGGCGGCTGAAACACTTTCCGATCGATCGAGCGCCCTTGAGAGGATCGCAGCAGCGAAGCAATCCAGGGACAAGCGGAATACTAACGCCCTTGGGTTGCTTCGATGCATTCGCAAGGCGGGGTAAGCACGTCGGTGATCGATCCGGGTCGGAAAGCTTGCAGCCGGGCCGCGCGATTGTTGTCAGGATATTCGGCGAAGCGACCGGGCAGCTGCATACGAGCCGCCCGGTAACGATCCTTTAAATTCCGGCCTTTTCGAGCTCTTTGTCGAGCTCGGGCAGGATGGTGAAGAGGTCGCCGACGAGGCCGTAGTCGGCGATCTGGAAGATCGGCGCTTCCTCGTCCTTGTTGATGGCGACGATGACCTTCGAATCCTTCATGCCGGCGAGGTGCTGGATCGCGCCGGAGATGCCGACCGCGACATAGAGCTCGGGGGCGACGACCTTGCCGGTCTGGCCGACCTGCCAGTCGTTCGGGGCGTAGCCGGCATCGACCGCGGCGCGCGAGGCGCCCATGGCAGCGCCGAGGCGATCCGCCACCGGCTCGATCACCTTGGCGAAGTTCTCGGCCGAGGCGAGCGCGCGCCCGCCCGAGACGATGATCTTGGCCGAGGCCAGCTCCGGCCGGTCGGACTTGGCGACCTCCTCGCCCTTGAAGGACGAACTGCCGGGGTTTTCCGCCGCCGAGACAGCCTCGATCGGGGCAGAGGCAGCACCGTCGCCGGTCGCCTGGAAGGAGGCGCCGCGCACGGTGATCACCTTCTTGGCGTCGGCGGACTGCACGGTCTGGATGGCGTTGCCGGCATAGATCGGCCGCTCGAAGGTGTCAGCCGAGACGACCTTCGTCACCTCGGAGACCTGCATCACGTCGAGCAAGGCGGCGACGCGCGGCATCACGTTCTTGCCGGTGGTGGTGCCGGGCGCGACGAGGGCGTCATAGCCGGGGGCGAGCGAAACGATCAGCGCGGCCAGCGGCTCGGCGAGGCGATGCTCATAGGAGGCATCGTCGGCGAGCAGCACCTTCTCGACGCCGTCGAGCTTGGCCGCGGCTTCGGCAACGGCCTTGGCGTTAAGGCCGGCGACCAGGACGTGCACGGGCGCGCCGAGATCCTTGGCGGCGCTCAGGGCCTTGCGGGTGGCCTCGTTGAGGGCCTTGTTGTCGTGCTTGGCGAGCAGCAGCGTGGTCATCAGATCACCCCGGCGGTCTTGAGCTTGGAGACGAGTTCGGCGGCATTGGCCACCTTGACACCGGCGGAGCGCCCGGCCGGCTCGGCCGTCTTCAGCACCTTGAGGCGCGGCGAGACATCGACGCCGAGCGTCTCCGGCGTGGTCTCGTCGAGCGGCTTCTTCTTCGCCTTCATGATGTTGGGCAGCGAGGCATAGCGCGGCTCGTTCAGGCGAAGATCGGTGGTGACGATCGCCGGCAGCTTGAGCTGCACGGTCTGCAGGCCGCCATCGACCTCGCGGGTGACGTCGGCCGAACCGCCGTCGAGCACCACCTTCGAGGCGAAGGTACCCTGCGGCCAGCCAAGCAGCGCGGCGAGCATCTGGCCGGTCTGGTTGCAGTCGTCGTCGATCGCCTGCTTGCCGAGGATGACGAGCTCGGGCGTCTCCTGCTCGACGACCTTCTTGAGGAGCTTGGCGACGGCGAGCGGCTCGGTGGCGGCGTCGGTCTTCACCAGGATGCCGCGGTCGGCACCCATGGCGAGGCCGGTGCGGATCGTCTCGGCGGCCTGCGCCGGCCCGACCGAGACCACGATCACCTCGGTCGCCTTGCCCGCTTCTTTCAGCCGCAGCGCCTCTTCGACAGCGATCTCGTCGAAGGGGTTCATCGACATCTTCACATTGGCCAGCTCGACCCCGGAACCGTCGCCCTTCACCCGGATCTTCACGTTGAAGTCGACCACGCGCTTCACTGGCACAAGTATCTTCATGGGCTCCATCCCTGTTCTTATCGGATACGCAGTCGCCAGCCGGCTGCCGGATCGATCAAAGCGCCTGGTAGGCTTTCAGCGTCCGCAGCCACAGCTCTCGATAGGCGGCGTCGGTCATGTAGGCCGCATGTGCGGTCAAGGTGGTGTTTTCAAGAGTTCGGTAGGAATTTCCGTGCGTCAGCGGCTCTTCGGGAAAGACGTCTAGGGCGGCGTGCCCGATCTGCCCCTCCGCCAGCAACTGCATCAAAGCGGTCTCGTCGACCAAGCCTGCGCGCGCCGTGTTGACGAGGATGAACCCTTGTTTCGGAAGGCTCAGGCGGCGGTGATCGAGGATACCGGCCGTCTCGCTGCTGAGCGAAAGATGAAGCGAGACGACGCTGGCGCCGGTCAATGCGTCGTCGAGCTCGGCGACGAAGGCCGGATGATCGCGCGGCGTCCGATTCCAGGCCGCAACCTCCATGCCGATTCCTTGCGCGAGCTCCGCCATGCAGGTCCCAATGCCTCCCAGGCCGAGGACCGCCAGCTTTTCCCCCTTCAACTGCCGCCCGCCAGTCGGAACCCAGGATCCGGCGCGGATGCCGCGATCCATCGCGGTGATTTCGCGCGCGGCGCAGAACATCAGCGCGAATGCGTGTTCGGCGATCGATCGATCACCGTATCCGGGCGTGGTGTAGACCTTGACGCCTCGTCTCGCCGCATCCTCCAGGTCGACATAGGTTCCCGCGCCGGTTCCCATGAAGATGATCGCCCGCACGGTCGGGCAGGCATCGAGAACGGTAGGCGGAACGACCGTGTGCTCGACGAGGACGACCTCGGCCGCCTTGCACAGAACGGTCAACTCGTCCTCCGTGGGGCTGCCCTCGTTGATCGCGACCGTCGCCGGAATGGGCAAACCGCCCTGTTCAATGACGCGCGAGAGTTCAGGCGTGCAGTCGACGAAGATGGCGCGCATGGGTGCCTCGGGATTGGCAATCGAGTCGGCGTTCGATCGGCCGCCGAGAAAACGATCCTGACGCGGGGCAAGCCCCGCGTCAGGATCGGTGGACCGGCATCAAGCCGCGGCGGAAACCTTATCCGCGTCGAGCGCGTCGGCGAGGATGCGCATGGCCTCGTCGAGGTCTTCGTCGGAAATGACGATCGGCGCGAGGAAGCGGACGATGTTGCGGTGGACGCCGCACTTGATCACCAGGAGCCCGCGCTCGCGAGCCCGTTCCATGACCTGCTGCGCCCGATCCGCATCGGGCTTCTTCGTGTCGCCATCGGTCACGAACTCGATGGCGCGCATGAAGCCGAGACCGCGGACCACGCCGATATCCGAGTGGGGCACTTTTAAGGCCTCGAGGGCGGCGGAGAGCTTCGCGCCATGCGCGGCCGCGCGCTCGACGAGCCCGTCCTGCTCGAAGGCATCGAGGACGGCAAGCGCCGCCGCACACGCAATGGCGTTGCCGCCATAGGTGCCACCGAGACCGCCGGGCGTCGGGGCGTCCATGATCTCGGCCTTGCCGACCACGCCGGAGATCGGAAAGCCGCCCGCGAGGCTCTTGGCCACCGTCACCAGATCAGGCTGGATGCCGGAATGCTCAAAGCCAAACAGCTTGCCGGTGCGCCCGAACCCGGTCTGGATTTCGTCCGCGATGAGGACGATGCCATGGCGCTGCGTGATGTCGCGCAGCCCCCGCATGAACTCGACGGGCGCCTGCAGGAAGCCGCCATCGCCCTGAACCGGCTCGATGATGATGGCCGCAACACGATCGGCGGCGATCTCGGTCGCGAAGACCTCCTCGAGAGCCGCGAGCGCGTCATCCGAAGAGATGCCGCGATAGCTGTCGGGATAAGCGGAGTGGAAGACCTCGGGCGCGAAGGGGCCGAAATTCTGCTTATAGGGCTGGGCGAACCCGGTGAGCGTCACACCAAGGAGGGTGCGGCCATGGAACCCGCCGCGAAACGAGATGATGCCCGGCCGGTCGGTGAAGCCGCGCGCAATCTTGACCGCGTTCTCGACCGCTTCCGCGCCGGTCGTAAACAGAGCGGTCTTGTACGCGTCGCCCTTGCCGACCAGCTTGTTGAGCCGCTCGGCCAGCGCGATATACGGCTCGTATGCTGCAACCTGAAACGCCGTATGCGTGACGCGCTCAAGCTGCGCCTTCACGGCAGCGACCACGCGCGGATGGTTGTGGCCGACATTGATGACGCCTATCCCGCCGACGAAATCGAGATAGCGACGCCCCTCCGTGTCCCAGAGGTAAGCGCCCTCAGCGCGATCGACGACGATCGGATGAGCAGTCAGCACGCCCCTGGGAATGTTGCTGTTACGTGCGGCAAGCAGTTCTTCGGATTTGCGGTGGCTTGCAGACATGGCTCTCCCTTTCGTCAATATGTCTTAGACGGATCGATCATTCGAACGCTTCGAGCGTGCCGACGACAGGCGCATCGGCGGAAGGGTCGATCACGCAGGACCGGCCTGGCGAGACGTTCTCGGCCGTGATCCCGAGCGCAGCGATATCGGCGGGGATCGCGGCGTTCAGCGCAAAGCTCGCGGCCAGCCTTGCAGCTGCAGCACCGGCCATCACACCGTTACCACCCTGCCCGGCCAGCCAGATGAAGCTCGGCTGCTCGGGATCACAGCCGATGACCGGCTCATGGTCAGGCGCAAATGTTCTGAGCCCGCCCCATTTGTGGGTCACCCTCGGCACCTCCATCGTAGTGAAGCGATGAATCCTGTCGATGGCGATCGCGACCTCGAGCTCGTCGGCCTGCGCATCGCAGGGCTCGGACAGCGCCATGTCGACGGGTGAGACCATGATCCGCCCCGCCTCGGGCTTAAAGTAGAAGGTCTCTGCGACGTCGAAGGTCATCGGCCAGGTGTGGATGGCGCTGCCTGCCGGCGGATCGAAAACGACCGCCGTTCTCCGGAACGGGACGACATTGCGGTAGGACAGGCCCGCAAGTGCTGCGATTTGCTGAACCCAGCCCCCGGCAGCGTTGACGATAACAGGCGCCTCAAACGCACCGCGCAGCGTCGAAACCCTCCAAAAGCCGCCTGAACGCGTCAGCGCTTCGACCTTAGCGTCAGGGATGAAGTGCCCGCCGCGCGCCCGCAGCGCTTTCAGATAACCCGCAAGCAGCGCATTCGTGTCGATGTCCTTGCAGTCCTGTTCGTACATGGCGGTGGCGAACTCGCTCGCCCGGAGCACAGGACAGAACCGCAGCGCCTCCTCCGCAGTGGTCAGCTCGACCTGCGCCCCCCTGCGGACCAGTTCGTCGGCCTGCTGGGCCAATTGCGCCTGTTCGTCTCTGCGCGCGAGGAACAATGCTCCGCGAGGAGTGACGAGCGAAACGTCCGTGAAGCCGTCGGGAGGCGTTTCGAGGAAGGCCCGCGACGCCGTGACGAGGCGGCTCCAGAGAGCGGGGCCGTAGTTTTCCGACATGACGGCGGCCGAGCGGCCGGTCGAGTGATAGCCGGCCGCCGACTCCATTTCGAGCACGACGACCTTGCCGGCCAGGCTCAGTTCGTATGCGATCGAGGTGCCGGCGATCCCCCCACCAATCACGATGAAATCTGCGGTTTTCATGTTTTTTCTTCCCTTCGCATGGAGAAGTCGGCGCAGGCGCCCAAAGCTTACGTTCTCAGAAAACCTGACCGCCGATTTCGACCTCGTGCGTCGGCGTGAGCACCTTGACCTCACCGGAGCCGTTGCGTGCCCCGAGAATAAGGATCTCGGACTGGAAACCGGCGATGTTGCGAGGCGGCATGTTGACGACGCAGGCTACGAGCCGCCCGACCAGATCATCCGTGCTATAGCTGGTGATCTGCGCGCTCGACCATTTCCGGCCAAACTCACCGAAGTCGACCTCCACCTTGTAGGCAGGGGTGCGAGCACGCTCGAATGGCTGAACAGCAACGATGCGGCCGATCTTGATGTCAATTCTTGCGAAGTCATCATAGACGACTGATGATTTGTCCATCTCTGCCCCTTCCGGCTTCTGACTATTTTGCACGACTTCAACAGCGAAAATAAACAGATCGATAGGCGCCTTCAGCCGTTCTTATCGACGTTGGCTACTGCTTCAGCGGAATCCGCTGCGGCGGGTGAGCGATGATCGCGGCAACATTGGAGAAGGCCATGACCCTCGCTCGCCATTTGAAAGACGCGTCGCTATTCACCGAGCTCTGTTACATCGATGGCCGCTGGGTCGGGGCCGGCAATTCCGCGACCTTCCCGGTAGACAATCCCGCCACTGGCGATGTCATTGGGCATGTTCCCGAGTGCGGCGCGCAGGAGACGAACAACGCCATCGCCGCGGCAGAGCGCGCGTTTCAGGGCTGGCGCAAGAAGACCGCTGGTGAGCGCGGCGCGCTGCTCGAGCGCTGGTTCGACCTCATGATCGAGAACAGCGAGGACCTCGCCCGCATCATGACCTTGGAACAGGGCAAGCCCCTCGCCGAGGCTCGCGGGGAAATCACCTACGGGGCGTCGTTCGTGAAGTGGTTCGGAGAAGAGGCACGCCGCGTCTATGGCGAGACGATCCCGGCCGCAGCCGCTGACGGACGGATCATCGTCCAGAAGCATCCGATTGGCGTCGTGGCGGCGATCACGCCGTGGAATTTCCCCAATGCCATGATCACCCGCAAGGCGGCACCCGCCCTGGCCGCCGGCTGCACGATCGTGATCAAGCCCGCCGAGGCCACGCCCTTCTCCGCTCTTGCCCTAGGCGTTCTGGCGCAGCGCGCAGGCATTCCCAAAGGCGTCATCAACATCCTGACCGGGCGGCCGGCAGACATCGGCGGCGCGCTGACGAAGAGCCCGATCGTGCGCAAGCTGACCTTCACGGGATCGACCCGCGTCGGCAAGATCCTCATGGAGCAATGCGCAGCGACCGTGAAGCGCGTCGGCCTCGAGCTGGGCGGCAATGCGCCCTTCCTGATCTTCGACGATGCCGATCTCGACGCGGCGGTCTCTGGCGTGATGGCGAGCAAGTTTCGCAATGGCGGCCAGACCTGCGTCTGCGCCAATCGCATCCTCGTTCAGGATGGTGTCTATGACGCCTTCTCCGAAAAGCTCGCCGCTGCCGCATCGAAATTGGTCGTCGGTGACGGCCTGGCCGAAGGGACGACCATCGGTCCAATGATCAACCAAGCTGCCATCGACAAAATTCGGCAGCATGTCGATGACGCGACCGCGCTTGGTGCCGAGGTTGTCGTCGGCGGCAGGCTCCGCTCCGGCCTGTACTACGAGCCGACGGTGCTTAGGGATGCAACGGTCGAGATGAAGATCGCTCGAGAGGAGACCTTCGGCCCCGTCGCCCCGCTCTTTCGATTTGCGAGCGATGACGAGGCCATCGCGATGTCGAATGACACACCGTTCGGCCTGGCGTCCTATCTGTACACCCGGGACATCTCGCGCGCCTTCCGGGTGGCCGAGGCGCTGGAATTCGGCATGGTCGGGATCAATGCAGGCTCGGTCTCTACGACGACCGCCCCCTTTGGCGGAATCAAGGAGTCCGGATTGGGGCGCGAAGGCTCGCACCACGGGATCGAGGAATTCCTCGAGATGAAGACGCTACACCTCGGCGGCATCTGAACGGCGGCGCACGATGAAAATCATAAAAAATTCAATCGACGCCGTAAATAATAATATTGACAACTTTGACTTAGCAATACTCCGCGAATTGTCAAACAATGCTCGCAGTTTAAACATTGATATTTCAGATCGAGTCTGCCTATCCCCATCAGCAACGCTGCGAAGACATCGTAAATTAGAATTATTAAATATTATCGAAGGGTATCATACAAAAATCAATTACTCACTACTTGGTTATCGAGATCTAATTATGATTGAAGTAAAAATCTCAAATATGAAATCAGAATTTGAATCTGAAATAAAGCATACAATAGCAAATTTTGGAAAAATAATTGATTTTTACAAATGCGTGAACGAGCCACATTTCATAATATTTCTTTCTGTTGCATCATTCTCCGACTCAGCACTAATATTACATGAGCATATATACAATATCGACTTTGTAACTGGATTGAAGCTGAGATTGACCTCTCAGACAAACGGCAACGATCCGCTTTTTTGTGAACCTCAAAGGCAGACTGTTACTTGAAGACAGGCCAGAAACAATGGCTAACGTTCCAATGACATGGAACAGAATTCAAGCTGCCTGCGAGCAAGAAATCACCACTCGACCGCGAAAAGGAAAGCCGACCTCCTGTGCCGGCTTTCCATCGAACCTTTTCAGACGGCGTCCCTGCCGCTCTTCACCCAGCCATCGAACGTCGCCTTGTTCTGGCTGATCCACTCCTCGGCCATGCGGTTGACGTTAGCGCTGCTCGCTCCGTTCTTGTTGATGCTGAATTCCCAGGCCGACCAGGTCGGCAGCGGAAATTTCATCTGCTCGATCAGCGCCTTGACGGCCGGGTTGGCGGCGACGAACTGCTTGTTGGCGACGGAAGCCCAGTTCCAGGACGCCATCGCCATGCGGCAGGGGTCGGCCCCGCCGGCGCAGCCCTTGACGCCCGAGACCTGAGCGGAGCCGCGATTGGGTACGTTCGGCGGCAGCGCGTCCTCGGGTGTCGGCAGCCAGACGACGTCTTCGCCCGGGATCAGCGCGTTGTTCACCCAGGACGGGCTCCAGGCGTAAAAGAAGGCCGGCTCGCCCCGCTTCACTCGCGCCACGGCCTCGACCATCAGCGTCTCGTACTTGCCGCGCACCGAGCGCACCGCGTCCTTCAGGCCGAACTTGTCGAGCTGGAAATCGACGACGTCGCCGCAGCTCCAGCCGGGATCGCAATTGATCAGATCGGCCCGCCCGTCCTTGCCGAACAAGGCAGCGAGCTTGGGATCCTTCATCTGGGCGAGGCTGGTGATGTTGTGTGCCGTCGCGGTCTTCTTGTCGATCAGGTAGCCGTTGACGCCGCCGCCGACGATCATGCCGTTGCCGATGAGCTCCGCCTGCTTCTCGACAGCGCGGAAAGCCGGCTCACGCTGGGGCATGTTGACGTCGGTCGCGAGATCAAGGTCCCCCTGCGCCGCGGCCTGGAAGAACAGCGTCGTATTCAGGGTCGAGATCTTCACCTCATAGCCGAGCTCCTTCAGCGCTCGGCTGACGATCTGGGCAGTGACGTAATTGGCGCCGAGGCTGTCGCTCTGGGCGTAACGCACGGTCTTGCCCTTGCCCGGCAGGGCCTGGGCCACGGCAGAGCCTTGCAGGGTGGCGGCGGCGAGCGCGGCCGCGGCAAATGTCTTGACGAGGGTCTTGGCTGACAGGCTGATCATCGCGTTCTCCTCTTTGATTATCTCTTCTTGTTGTTCCCACCCGCCTGACCAGCGGGATGCCTTGCGCCGCTGGTCAGGCGTCTATGCGCCCTGCCGGGTGACCTCGCCCGGCGGCAGGGCGGCGATCTCCTCGCGCCGCCCGCCGCGCAGGAAGCGCAGGACGAGCTGGAACAGCGACGGGCGCTGGCCGCTCTTGGCTTCGGCGAGCTTCTGCGTGATCCGGTCCAGCATCATCGCCAGCAGGACGATGGCGATGCCGCCGACCGCGGCGCGGCCGACATCGAGCCGCCCCAGCCCCTGGAGCACGACGAGGCCGAGGCCCTCGGCGCCGATCATCGCGACCACGACCGACATCACCATCGCGGTCAGCACGGTCTGGTTGAGACCGCCGAGGATGGTCGGGATCGCAAGCGGCAGCTGGATTTCCCAGAGCAGCTGGCGCCGGTCGGCGCCGAAGGCGAGGCCGGCCTCGACGATCTCGTGCTCGACCATTCGGATGCCGAGATTGGTGAAGCGGATCAGGGGCGGTGCGGCCGCCGTGACGACCGCGACCTCGCCAGGCACCGTCCCGACGCCGAAGAGCATCACCACCGGCACGAGATAAACAAAGGTCGGCGTCGTCTGCATGATGTCTAGGATCGGGCGGACCACGTTCCAGACCCGGTCACTGCGCGCACAGAAAATGCCGATCGGAATGCCAATCGCGGCGCAGAAGACAATCGCCGTCGCGATCAGCGACAGGGTCGTCATCGCCTCGGCCCAGACGCCGAGCATGGCGATCACGACCAGCGAGACGACGCTGAAGAGCGCGACGCCCACACCGGCGCTGCGCCAGGCGATCAAGCCGATCAGCAGCAGCATCGCTGGGAACGGGATGGCGTGCAGCACCCAGTCGTTGAAGCCGAGCAGGCTCTCGACCGGCCATTTGATCGCCTGGAAGAGCGGACGCAGGTTCAGCGCGAGCCAACGCACCCCCTCCTGGATCCACTGGTCGACCGGGAAGATGGCGAGATCGTCGGCTTTGATCATGACTCGCGCTCCTGAGCCGGCACGTTGGCGATGCGGGCAAGGATTTGCTCGGCGCCGAGCAGGCCGACGAGCCGGCCGGCATCGTCGATCACACCGACCGCCCGGTCGGCACGGTAGCTGCGGGCGACATCGATGAGCTTGGCGGCCTCCGGCACGCAGATCGGGGCGGCCTGCCCGGCCGGCAGCGTCCCGGTCTCCTGCAGGCGGGCGATCTCGGCACCGTCCAGCCCTGCAACGACCTGCTCCTGCTGATCGAGCAGGAAGCCACCGTCCGGTCCGCCAACGACGATGCCGGCCGGCCCGCGCCAGAGCACCGCCGGCATCTTCATCACCGAGCGCGCGTCGAACAGGCGCGCCCGATCGACCTCGCGGGTGAAGGCCGCGACATAGTCGCTGCCCGGCTCGAGCACGATCGACTGCGGCGTTCCCTCGCGCACCAGCCGCCCCTCGGACATGATCGCGATGCGGGTGCCGAGCTTCAGCGCTTCCTGGAAATCATGGGTGATGAACAGGATGGTCTTGTTGAGCGTGCGCTGCAGGCGCAGCAGTTCATCCTGCATCTCGGTGCGGATCAACGGATCGAGCGCGCTGAAGGCCTCGTCCATGATCAGGATGTCGGCATCGGTCGCCAGTGCGCGCGCCAGGCCGACGCGCTGACGCATGCCGCCCGATAGCTCATGCGGCAGGTGATAGCCCCAGCGCCCGAGCCCGACGACCGAGAGTACCTCCTCGGCACGGCGGCGGCGCTCGGCCGGCGCGACGCCGCGCAGCTTCAAACCGAACTCGACATTGTCGATCACGCGCTTGTTCGGCAGCAGCGCGAAATGCTGGAACACCATCGAGATGCGCGTGCGCCTGACCTCGCGCAGCGCCTTCTCGTCGAGTGGCACGAGATCCTGGCCGTCGAGCAGGATGCGGCCGGCGCTGGGCTCGTTCAGCCGGTTGATGCAGCGCGCCAGGGTGGATTTGCCGGAGCCCGACAGCCCCATCACCATGTACATGGCGCCCGAGGGCACGGCGAGCGAGACGTCGTCCAGGCCGACGACATGGCCGAGCGTCTCGAAGACGCTGTCCTTCGTGCCGCCCTTGCGCAGGATCTGCAGGGCAGGCGCCGGGTCCTTGGCGAAAACCTTATAGAGGTTCTCGATACGCAGCCTCTCGCTCACTGCAATCCTCCTCGTGTGATCGCGCGGGGCGGCGATTGCGCCTTGTGACCCGCGCGTGCTGCGCTCAGCGCAGCGGCGAAAAATCCGTCGGCAGCAGAATGCGGTTCTCGGCCTGCTCGATGTTCTCGACCAGTTTGGGCAGGAAGGCCTGCCAGCGTGGATCGTCGGCGAGTTGCTGGCGCCGCGCACGACGGTCTTCGAGATCGGCATAGGCCCAGAGATGCGTGACCTGGCTCAGCACCCCGATCTCGGTTGTGAAGTAGCCGACAAGCTGCCCAAGAATGGGCTGCTGGATGGCGAGCCCCTCCTCGCGCACAAGCTGGAGATAGCGGTTCATCCGTCCGTTGCGGATGCGGTAAATGCGCTCCTCGACGATCACGCCGTGCCCTCCGTGAGAAACTCATTCATCAGCGCCGCGACGCGGTCGGGCGCCTCGTTCAGCAGGGAATGGCGCAGCCCCGGCAGGATGTGCAGGCGCGAGCCAGCAATGCGTTCATGCATGAAGCGTGACATGCGCGGGTTCGAACCCTGATCGTGCTCGCCTGTGGCGATCAGCGTCGGCAGACGGATCTGGTCGATCAGCCCGCCGAAGTCGGCTTCCGCCAGCACGCGATAGGCTGCGGCATAACAATCCGGGTCGTTCTCAGCGTTACGGCGGCGCAATTCCGCGATCAGCTTGGGATTGCGTTCCTGGAATTCCTCGGTCAGCCAGCGCGACAGCGAGGCGTCGTAATGCGAGCCGCGATCGCCGGCCTTGAGCGCCGCGAGCCTGGCGAGCACGCGCTCGCGCTCCTCCGGCGTCCGGCCGGATACGGTCGAGAGCAGCACCAGCCGCCGCAGCCGCTCGGGATGGGTCAAGGCGAGGCGCTGCGCGATCAGACCGCCGAGTGAGAAGCCCGCGAGATCGAAGCTAGAGAAACCGACATGATCGGCGAGGCCGAGCACGTCCCCGGTGAAGTCGTCGATCTCGTAGCGCCCCCTGACGCGCTCCGAATGGCCATGGCCGCGCAGGTCAAAGCTCAACATCCGGAAGCGGTCGGAGAGCCGCGCGATCACCCCGTCCCAGGCTTCGCGATAGGAGCCGACACCATGCACCAGCACGAGCGGTCGGGGCCCCTGCCCGCTCAGCCGGTAATTCAGCGCGACACCGTCGCGGACGAAGGTCGCGGCGATATCCGGCTCGGTCACTGCGGCGGCGAGACCAGCCATGCCCGTCATGCTCCTGCGGCGGCAAAGCGAGGTTTGGCCGCTTCGCGCTCGCGGGTGGCGAAATGCGGCATCACCTCGTCGATGAACAGCCTCAGCGTCTTCATCTGCAGCTCGAAGGGCAGATTATACGACAGGCCGAGGCAGAACTGGTCGACGCCGGCCGCCTCATAGACCTCGAGCTTCGGGATGACCTCGTCGGGCGTGCCGAAGACGAGATTGTCGCGGATGGCGCGCGGATCGTAATTGCCGCGATTGGCGACGGTCTCGAACGGCACCGCCTTTGGGAAGCCGTTGGTCACTGTGCCGATGTTCTGCATCAGGTTCTCGAAATAGCGGCCGTAGTCGACGCTGTAGCGGACAACCTGCTCCCAATCCTGCGAGCGCTCGTAGACGCAGGACCGGCGCTGCATCATGAATTTCGGCCGCGGGCGCCCGGGATGGTCGGCGCAGGCCTTGCGGAACTTCTCCGCGAGAACGCCGATCTCGGCCACCGGCGCGGAGAGCGGCGTTGAGAGGATATTGGCGCCGATGCCGACCGCCCAGTCAAAGGTGCCGGGATCGCGCGCCGCCACCCAAATGCGCGGATGGGGGCTCTGCAGCGGCTTCGGCACGGAGGTCGCGAGCGGAAACTGCCAGTACTGGCCTTCATGCGCATAGTCGCCGGCCCAGAGCTTCTGCACTGCCGGCACGAGCTCCTTCATATAGGCGACGCCCTCCTGCTGAGGCATGCCGCCAGCCATGCGGTCGAACTCGTATTGATAGGCGCCGCGCGCGATGCCGAATTCGAGGCGCCCGCCGGTGAGGTGGTCGCAGAGAGCTGCTTCGCCGGCTAGCCGGATCGGCGACCAATAGGGCGCCACCAGCGTCGCCGTGCCCAGCCTGATGCGGTCTGTATGCTGGGCCAGCCAGGTCAGCGTCTGGAAGGGGTTGGGCGAGATCGTGCACTCGATCGTGTGATGCTCGGCCGTCCACAGCGTCTCGAAGCCGCCTTCATCCGCGACGCGGGCGAGCGCCCGCATCTGAGACATGGCGTCCTGCATCGACGTCTTCGGCGAGAAACGCTCCATATTGATCGAGAGAGCGAATTTCATGGGTGCCTCCGTGGAGCGAGTGGGACAGCGCGTCAGCGCAGCCGGATGACGAACGGGTCCTGCATGGCGCCCGAGTAGTCGATGACGACGTTCTTCAGCCGCGAGAATTCGCGCATGACCTCGAAGCCGCCGCGGCGGCCATAACCGCTCTTCTTCGTGCCGCCATTGGCGGACATGAAGGCGGCCGAGCGGTAGGTGTTGATCCAGACGGTGCCCGCCTCGACATTGCGGGCGAAGCGCATCGCGCGATCGATGTCGCGCGTCCAGATGCCGGAGGCGAGGCCGTATTCGGTGTCGTTGGCCAGCGCGATCATCTCTTCCTCGCTGGAGAAGGGCACGACTCCGACCACCGGACCGAAGATCTCATGGCGCATGAAGCTCATCTCGTTGCGCGCCTCGGCCAGCACCGTCGGCTCGTAGTACCAGCCGCGTGCCAAGGCCTCGTCCTGCGGCTTGCGCCCGCCGACGGCGACCCGCGCACCCTCGCGCACGCCGGAGCCGACGAAGTGCTCGACCTTCTCGAGCTGCGCCGCCAGCGCCAGCGGCCCGATATCGGTGTCCTCGGCCATCGGATGCCCGACCTTGACCCGCCTGGTGCGTTCGACCAGCGCCTCGACGAAGCGCTCGTAGACCGGCGCCTCGACGAAGCAGCGCGAGCCGGCGACGCAGGTCTGGCCCGCAGCGGCGAAGATGCCGGAGACGACGCCGTTGACCGCGCGCTCGATGTCGACATCGGAAAAAACGACATGGGGCGACTTGCCGCCGAGCTCCATCTGGCAGGGTACGAGATTGCCCGCGGCATTGCCGGCGATCTTGCGGCCGGTGTCGGTCGAGCCGGTGAAGACGTATTTGGCGATGCCGGGATGGCGTGTCAGCGCATCGCCCGTGGTCGCGCCGTCGCCGGTGACGACGTTTACGACACCGGCCGGGATGCCGGCTTCGATGACGAGTTCCGCCAGCGCCAGCGCCGAGGCTGTCGCGTGCTCGGAGGGCTTGACCACAATCGTGTTGCCGATGGCCAGGCACGGCGCCAGCGTGCCGGTCAGCATCATCAGCGGCGAGTTCCACGGGATGATCATCCCGACTACGCCGATCGGCTCACGCAGGTTGAAGTTGAGCGTGTCGAGCTTGTTGACCGGGATCGTATCGCCCTGGAGCTTGTCGGCCATGCCGGCAAAATAGCCGTAGGAATCCGGGATCGCCCGCATCTGGGCGCGCATTTCCTTGATCAACTTGCCGTTGTCGCGGCATTCGAGCTGAGCCAGCTCCTCGGCATGAGCGAGCACCAGCTCGCCGAGCCGGCGCACCAGCTTGCCGCGGTCGGTCTGCGTCAGCCGCCGCCAGGCCGGGTTGAGCAGCGCCGCCTTCGCCGAGCGCACCGCCGCATCGACATCACGCGCATCGCCCTGCGCGAACTCGTACCACGGCTCCGCCGTGGTCGGGTCGTAGCTCGGCGCATAGACGCCGCCTTGCGGCGCGACGAAAGCGCCATCGATGAAATGCCCGATGCGCGAGCCCTGGAGGGTCTGGACCGTCGTCTTCATGCTGCGCCACCGCGCTCCCATTGTTGCGGTACCCCGTCCCAGGGCTGCGTGTCCTCGACCATCGCAAAGCGCCCGCCATCATGGGAATCGACGTAGATTCCAAAGCGCCGCCGGCTGCTTTCGCTGACATAGCGGCGCAGCATCGTGCGGGTTTCGCGGGTGAGGATCTGCTCGTAGGGCAATTCGTCGAAGGCGAAGAAGCGCACCCCGTCCGGCAATGCCAGGCCGGCAGCGTCGCCTGCGAGCCGCGCCCGGTAGACCAGATGGCCGGGGTCGCCGTCGGCGATGTCGAAGACCGAGTAGAGGAAGGTCGTTTCCGGCAGCAGCGGCAGCCCTTCGCCGCCGGGAACCGGCAGCCGACCATCGACGATCCGGCGTGCCGCGTGCGGCAGCGCCCAGCCGCCATCCTCGTTGCGGCAGAGCAGGAGCCTTCCGTCGCTCTCGACCAGATAGTTGACGATCATGCTGCTGGAGGCGAGCCAACCAGGCGGCAGCGGGTCCTTAACGGCCGCATAGCGTCCACGGCAGAAGGCGAGCGGGGCGGACGGGCTCGTGCCGAAGGCCCTGACCCGGCCAATCAGGATGAGGTGGTCGCCTGCTTCGACACGGTTGTGCACCGTGCAATCGAACCAGCTCAGGCAATCGGCCAGGACCGGCGCGCCGGTATGGACGCTGTCATGCGGCGTGTCGGTGAACTTGTCGGTCGCTTTCGAGGCGAACAGCCCGGAGACCGCCTTCTGCCCTTCATGAAGCAGGTTGACGGCGAAGGCCTGCCCTTCCGCGAAGGCGGGATAGCTTGAGGCGCCCTTGCCGACGCAGACCAGCAGCAGCGGCGGGTCGAGCGAGACCGAGGTGAAGGAGTTCGCCGTCATGCCGCGCGGCCGGCCTTCGGCATCGCGGGTCGTGATCACGGTGACGCCGGTCGGGAAGGTGCCGAAGGCCCGGCGCAACGCGACGGGATCGATCGAAACCGGCTCCTGGGGTGCTGTCGCCAGCATGGCTGGTCCTCCGATGGCCTGCGCCACTTCGGAGTCAGGCTATGAAGGCGACAGCCCGCACGCTTCCTATGAAATAAAGGAACCGTTCGGGAAATTTTCCGCGATTTCGTTCAGGCCTCGGGCGTCGCTCCCTCGATGAGGCCGTGCATCTTGAGCGCCAGTTCCAAAGCGAAGCGCGTATCGGGCGGTTCGGGATCGATGCCGAACAGCTCCTTTATCCGCGTCAAACGATAGCGCAGCGTGGTGACGTGCAGGCCCATGGCATCGGCACAGGCCTGGCTGCGGCAGCCATGGCGCAGATAGGTGGCGAGCGTGTCGAGATAGGGCGTGCCATGCTCCCGGTCATGGGTCGCAACGCGCCCGATGCTGCCGTCCACGAACCGGCGCACCTCGGCCGCATCGGCCGCGCCGATCAGCATCGGCAACGGCCCGAAATCGAGCGCCGAGAGCACGCCGGTCCGCTTGAAGCCACGTGCGATACGCACCATGCGCCAGACCCGCTCCCACTCGCCGGCATAGTCGTCGAGTTCCTGGCACAGCCCGCCGATCACTACGATCGGCTCGCCTTGAAGATCATGGCGCAGGACATCGGCGATGCGCTTGGCAAAGCGTTCGGAGGCTTCGCGCCGCGGCCCTTCCTGTTCCGGCTCGAGGCAGACGAGCCCGGCGCCGACAGCGACGATGTGGCAGCCCAGACCGAACTGGCTGGCAAGGCGCGCGACACTCTGATGCGCCTGCTGCGTACGGTCACGCTCGCCATGGGCGGCAGCGGGCAGGTCCACCACGATCATCCGCAGTGGCCGGGACAGCGAGACGCCGAGATGGCGCGCCCGGCGCAGGATGTCGTCAGGATCGCGCCAGCGCCGCTCGACTATCTCGAAGAACAGCTCCGTCAGCGTCCGCGTCTCGAAACGGAAGCGGATCACGCTGCGCATCATCTGCACGCTCAAGGCAAATTTAGCGCTGTCGACGGTCAGCCGCCGCAGATCGCCGCCCTGCTCCTGGCCGAACAGCACGAGAGCGCCGACCTTTTCCGCCTCGACAGCGAGCGGCTCGATCGCTGCCGTGAGCCGCAGCATGCGCCCGCCATAGGCGATGGGCAGTTCGATCCGGCCTGCCTCCACGCGCGCGACGCCTTGTCTGAGCTGCGCGATCAGCCGGTCAGCCTCGCCCTCGGCGAGCAGCTTACGCCAGGCCGCGGCGTCGAGCACCTCCGGCACGGGGGAGCCGTTGGCGACGAGCGTGTTCGCGGAGAAATCGATCACCAGAACGGCACATTGCAGGAATTCGCCGAGGCGCTCCGCTAGGGCTTCGATCGAGCCACCGGCCAGAACCTCTTGCAGCAGGTCGCTTTGCGCCACCAATGCGTGACGCAAATCCACCGCGACCGCACGTGCGGCCTGCAGGCGGTGCTCACGCTCGACCGCAATGGTGCCGAGGTGCGCGATCATCGCCATGAAGGCGAGATCCTCGGAGGGCACGGGTTTCAGCGCCCGGCAGACCAGGCTCAGCACCATCGGGCGCCCCTGTGCATCGGCGCTGCCGAGCGGCAGGACGATGACGGAGCGGTAGTCGCGCTCGAATGCCTCGCGCCGATATCCGGGGAACTCTTCGGATGTCCTAGCGTCCTCGATGTAGACCGGCTCGCCGGTCCGCAAAGCGAGCAGCGCCGGGCTCGTCGCGAGCTCCCAGCGATCCTCGAGACGCCGGCGTAGCAAGGTCGGATCGTGCCGCGCGACCACGTTGGCGTGGCCGTGCGTCAGGTCGACCGCCATGATCGAGCCCATCGTCCAGCCGCCATGCTCGCAGGCGACCTTGACCAGGTCGAGCAGCAGACCGTCGAGGTCGGAGCCGGAATTGATCCGGCTGGCAACATCGCGCAGCGAAGCGATCTGGGAAACCGGGTCGAGCATCGCGTCTGATCCTGGCTGATGAACTGCGCAGGCTCGCAGCATTGCTCCGCCAGTTCTTCCTAGCAACCGGAGGAAGACAGGCACGCACCGGCAACTAGCTTGGCCAGCGACGACATTTCAAACGCCGGAGGCGAGCATGGATATCGGGCTGCGCAAGATCGCGACCTTCACGGAAGAGACCATGCTCGAGGGCGGCAAGGCCGCGTCGCGGCCGGTCACCATGGTCGTCGTCGCCGCCGTGGTGAAGAACCCCTGGGCCGGCCAGGGCTTCGTCGAGAACCTGCGCCCGGAAATCCTGCGGATCGCCCGCCCGCTGGGCCTGGAGATGACGCGCAGGCTTGTGGCGGCGATGCCGGGAGACCGCGTCGAGGCCTATGGCAAGGCAGCGATCGTCGGCGTCGGCGGTGAGATCGAGCACGCTTCCGCTTTGATTCACACGCTGCGCTTCGGCAACGTCTTCCGCGAGGCCGTCTCGGGCACCGCTTTCCTGAGTTTCACCAACACCCGTACCGCTCCTGGCGCCCTGATCTCCCTGCCGATGATCCACAAGAGCGAGACCGGCAAACGCTCGCACTTCATCACCGCGACCTTCCAGATCGCCGACGCGCCGGGACCGGACGAGATCCTGGTGGCGATCGGCGCATCCGATGGCGGCCGCCTCCATCCGCGCATCGCCGATCGCTTCGAGGACATGAAGGACATGGACAGCGAGGAGGCGGCAGGCGAGGCGGTTTCTGCGTAGCAGGTGCATAGGCCCAAGCCTTGAGCGGCTTAATGCGCCAGGAGCCGACATTGGCATGCTGCCCGGGAGCGGACAACGGAACTCTGTTGATTGGAGTTAGCTCCAAGCTCCAAACTGCCCTGTGCTCGCAAAGGCCAGCGCAGTCGCCTAGCCGTCTGCTGTAGCCGCTCGGGCAAGTAGGAGCAGAGCCAAGGCGGCGATACCGGAGAGTGCGACCAGCACTGCGGCACTGGCTGAAAGCCCGGCACGTTCCATCATCACGGTGAATGCGAGCGGCGCTGCAGCGCGGATTGCGAGCCCCGGCGCTGACAGCTTGCCGAGCATCGCCCCATAGCCCGCGGGGCCGAAGAGCTGGAGCGGGACTGTGCCACGCACGATCGAACTCAGGCCCATGCTGACGCCGTAGGCGATCGCAAATAGCCCAGCCAGGGCAGCCGTCCCGCCGCCGAAGACCAGCAGTGCGAACCCGAGCGGCATGAGGGCGCCGGAGACCCATGCCGTGGTCACTGGAGGCACATTGGTGCCGAACAGCATCTCGATGAGGCGCCCGGTCACTTGCGATGGGCCGACCATGGCTCCGAACGTGACTGCCAGCGCCGCGCTGAAGCCGAAGCCCTGCAGGAGCGTCAGCATATGCACGGACATGGCCGAGACGACGAAGCCCTGCAGCGAGAAGGCCACCGCCAGCAGGACGAAGGCGCGTTGGCGTGCGGAGCCGACGAGGTAGCTGTCACCAGTTGTCGCCACGGTCGATTGAGCGGGCTTGGCGGCATGCCACGATGCGCCGCGAGGCAACAGCAAAGCGTGCAGTGGCAGAGCCAAAAGCAGGTACCCTAGGGCATAGATCTGATAGATCGCGCGCCAGTCCGCCTGCGCCAGCAATGCGGTCGTGAGGGGCCAGAACAAGGTCGAGGCGAAGCCACCGATCAGCGTCAACTTGCTGATGGCGCGCCTGGCGCTCGCGCCATGGGCCTGAGTGAGAGCCGTGAAGGCGGCATCGTACAGAACAAGCGTCGACACGACCTCCAGCACGATCATCGCCGCGTAGTAGCTGATCAGCCCCTCTGCTTTGGACAGAGCAAAGAGCGACAGGCTCGCCAGCACGCTACCGATGCTCATCATCCAACGTGTGCCATACTTGTCGATCAGGCGCCCCGCGAACGGCGCAGCCAGCCCCCCGGCGAGCAGTCCAACGGCGAAGCCGCCATAGGTCCATTCAGGCACCCAGCCGAAGCTTTTGGTCATCTCAGGCGCAAGGACGGCGAACGCGTAGTACAGCGCGCCATAGCCGGCGACCTGGGTGACGCCGAGGGCAAGGATGAGCCCGATCCCCGCATTGGGGACCGGGCTGGTTTCCGAGCGGACAGGTTTCGTCATTGGGCGTGAGCGGTCTCGTCGATCTTGGACGTGCTACCACAGCCGCAGCCAGCCTTGCCCTGTGCCTTGGCGGATGCGTCGTCAGCGCAGCAGGCATCCTCGCTGCTCGGAGCCGGACCGCCACAGCAACCACCAGTGCTTTCAGGTGCGGCCGTGCATACGCCGGTTTCAGGCAAAACGAGCTGGACATCGTCAGCCGCAGCCACGTCGCCAGCGATTGCAGCAACCACCGAACGGACCTGCTCATAGCCCGTCAGCATCAGGAAGGTGGGCGCGCGGCCATAGCTCTTGATGCCGACGGTATAGAAGCCGGGCTCGGGATGGGACAGCTCGCGATGGCCGTGCGGAGGCACCGAGCCGCAGGAATGCAGGTTCGGATCGATCATCGGCCCCAGTGCCTTGGCGCTCTCCAGCCAGGGATCGAGCTCGATGCGCAGCTCGCGGGTCAAGGAGAGGTCAGGCCGCTGGCCCGTGCAAACCACGATCCGATCGATAGCGGAAATTGAGCGCAGACCGTCAGGCGTTTCGCCGTCGAGTGCGAGCTGGCCATTCACCTCCCCCACCGCAGTGGCCGCGAAACTGGTGACGAGCTCGATGCTGCCAGCTTCGACGAGCTGCCGCAGCCTCTGGCCGAGATCGCCGCGGGCCGCGAGCTGGTCGTTGGCGCCGCCGCCATAGACACGGGACAGGTTGGTGCTGCGCGTCAGCCAGATCGCCCTGGTGGCGGGTTCGGTGGTGGCGAGCTCGGCCAGGTCGAGCAGCACATTCGCTGCAGAGTGGCCGGCGCCGACGACGACCGTGGTCCGCCCGCCATGGGTCGCGCGGTCACGGCCGAGGACGTCGGGAATGTTGTAGGCGATCCGGCTGGCATAGGCTTCCTCGCCTTCGGCGGCCACGCCACCCGCCCCGAGCGGGTTTGGCGACGTCCATGTTCCCGAGGCGTCGATCACCGCCCGCGCGAGCTCGCGGCGGACACGGCCGGCACGGTCGACGATCGTCAGTTGGAAGGGGCGTAGCTCGCGGTCACGGCTGACGACCTTGTCGACGCCGCGCCGCCCGATCGCCTTGACGCGTGCGCCATACTCGATCGCCGGCGCCAGCTCGGGCGTTTGCGATAGCGGAGCAAGATAGGCGCTGACGAGGTCGCTGCCGGTTGGATAGGCCGCCTCATCGGGAGCCTGCCATCCCGCCTTTTCCAGCAACGATCGTGCTGCCGGATCGACGTTGTAAGCCCAGGGCGAGAACAGCCGAACATGGCCCCAATCGCTGATGCTCGCGCCAGCCGCAGCGCCGGCTTCGTAGACTTTCACGGAAAGGCCGCGTGCAACGAGATTGGCAGCGGCGGCGAGGCCGACCGGCCCAGCGCCGATGACGGAAATCGGTAGCTCCATCATGATCGTATCTCCAATTCTTCTAGAAGGATGGAATTAGTGGGCAAATAAAAGGGCGGCTATGCCGCCTGATTGGAGGTAGCGCACGCTTCGTCAGCGCAGCACTCATCCGCGAGGAAGCCCACAAGGGCGGCCATGGCGGGATAAACCGCCCGGCAGATTAGGGTGGTGGCCTGGCGCTCTTGCGAGACCAGCCCGTTCTGCACGAGGCGCTGCATGTGGTGCGAGAGGGTCGAGGCTGGAATGCCCAGACGCTCCTGCACCTGATTGACAGGGAGCCCGCTGTGACCGGCGCGAACCAGTACCCGGTAGAGCTCAAGGCGCGTCGCATTGCCCAAGGCCTCAAGCTGAGTAGCGGCTAATTCGATGTTCATGGAAATAGCATGAGCTTGGCTTGGCAGTGGGTCAAGCTTTATTTCCATGATCGCGGAAATATGCCCGCACCGTTAAATGCAGCTGGCATCTTCTAACGTCACTTCACTATCCCCATATCCGCTGCTCAACCTGGGGGGTGCATGGTGAAACTGAAGATTCTTTCGGTCAACGAAAAGGGCAATGCGAGCAAGGAATATGTCTGGCTCGAAGTCGTGGATGATTGCGACGTTGGCAGGTACGCGATCGCCGATTCAACATTTACTGCCGAAGGCAAAATTTCGAACAAGCTGCGTCATTTCTTCTGGTTCCCCGATAAGGCGGTAAAGAAGGGAGAACGTGTCGTTGTCCGTACCGGCACCGGGAAGGATGATGAGTATACTGCGGACTCCGGCAAGAAGGTTCACCGTTTCTTCTGGGGTTTGAAGTCTTCCATCTGGAATGATGACGGGGACGCCGCTGTTCTCCTCGAGCTTGCTACCTGGAAAATCACAAAAGCCTGATCGCACCTATTTACTCGGCCGGGCGTGCTCCCGGCCGAGTAGCCCCGCGCTCGTACCAGCTCTTTGAGCCGTTCACGATCCACACCACGGTCAGCATCACGGGAACTTCGATCAGCACGCCGACGACGGTCGCGAGCGCCGCACCGGAGTTGAAACCGAACAGGCTGATTGCGGCAGCCACAGCGAGCTCGAAGAAGTTCGAGGCGCCGATCAGAGCCGAGGGGCCGGCGACGCAGTGCTGCTCGCCGGCAATGCGGTTCAGCAGATAAGCGAGGCCGGCGTTGAAATAGACCTGGATCAGGATCGGCACGGCCAGGAGCGCGATCACCATCGGCTGCGCCAGGATCTGCTCACCCTGGAAGCCGAAGAGCAGCACGAGCGTCGCGAGGAGTGCGACGAGGGAGGCCGGACCAAGCCGGCCGAGCAGGCGGTCCAGCGCTGCCTGCCCGCCGCTCGCCCGAACGCGGCTGCGGAGGAACTGAGCGACGATCACCGGGATGACGATGTAGAGCACGACCGAGAGGACCAGCGTTCCCCAGGGCACCGTGATCGCCGACAGGCCAAGCAGCAGGCCGACGATCGGTGCGAAGGCGACGACCATGATCGCGTCATTGAGCGCAACCTGGCTCAGGGTGAAATGCGGCTCGCCTTTCGTCAGGTTCGACCAGACGAAGACCATGGCCGTGCAGGGCGCGGTCGCCAGGATGATGAGCCCAGCGATATAGCTGTTGATCTGCTCGGCCGGCAGCCACGGCCGGAACAGCCATGCGATGAAGAACCAGCCCAAAGCCGCCATCGAGAATGGCTTCACCGCCCAGTTGATGAAGAGCGTCACGCCGATGCCGCGCCAATGCCGGCCGACCTGCCCGAGCGCCGTGAAGTCGATCTTCAGCAGCATCGGAATGACCATCAGCCAGATCAGCACGGCGACCGGCAGGTTGACCTTGGCAATCTCGGCCGCGCCGATGGCTTGAAAGACACCGGGTATGACATGGCCGAGCGCGATGCCAACAACGATGCACAAGGCGACCCAGAGGGTGAGGTAGCGTTCGAAAGTGGACATTAGCGCCTCAGGCGGAAGTGACGGGGTGACCGGCGGCGTCGATGACGAGTTCGCCGTCTTCCTTGCGGAATTCGCCCAGTTGCGGCGGCAACAAGGGCAGCACGGCCTCGGAGGGGCGACAGAGCCTCACACCTTTTGGCGAGACGACGAGCGGCCGGTTGATGAGAATTGGGTGGGCCTCGACGGCATCGAGCAAAGCATCGTCAGATAGTTCGGGGGCATTCAGGCCGAGTTCGGCAAAGGGCGTGCCCTTCTCCCGCAGGATGTCTCGCACCGTCAGCTCAGCACGGGCCAGGAGCTGCAGCAGCAGCGCCCTTGACGGAGGCGTTTTCAAGTACTCGATCACATGCGGCTCGACGCCTGCATTGCGGATCAGGCCGAGCGTGTTCCGCGACGTCCCGCACGACGGATTGTGGTAGATGATGACGTCCATCACGCCACCTCGGGGCGACGGCCAGTCGTGCCTTCGAGCGATCCGATTTGCCGGACACGCTGCGCCAGCGCCATCTCGTCAAGGCTGGCAACTGGCAGCGACAACAACACATTGATGCGATTGCGCAGGTAGCGCAGCGCCGTCACGAAGGCCCGCTCGCGCTCGATATCGCTGCCTTCCACATTCGAGGGGTCTTCAATCCCCCAATGTGCAGTAATCGGTTGACCCGGCCAAAGCGGGCAGGCTTCGCCGGCCGCCTGGTCGCAAACCGTGATGACAATGTCCATGACCGGGGCACCTGGCGCTGCGAACACATCCCAGGTCTTCGAAGAGAGCCCCGTGACCGGGATGCCCTCGGCCTCGAGCACTTTCAGCGCCATCGGCTTTGGGCCGGCGCCGCCTTCGCTACCGGCCGAGAAGGCGCAAAAGCGGCCTTCGCCGAGATGATTGAGCAGGGCCTCGGCCATGATCGAACGGGCCGAGTTGTGGGTGCAGAGAAACAGCACGTTGTGGACGCGATCAGGCATCGGTCGTGACCTTCGGAGGGCAACAGGGGGTGAATTCGGCCAACAGTGGCGCGCAGATCTCGGCGCGGCCGCCGCAGCAATCCGTGATGAGGAAGCTGACGACCGAAGCCAGGGCGGTGAGATCAGCGCGGTAGACGATCGAGCGGCTGAAGCGCTCGGAACGGACGAGCCCGGCCCGGCTGAGGATGCCGAGATGCGACGACATCGTGTTGTGGGGCACGTCCAGGCGCCGGGCGATCTCGCCGGCAGGCAGGCCCCCCGGCTCTGCTGTCACCAGCAGCCGAAAGACGTCGAGGCGGGTGCTCTGCGCCAGCGCCGCAAGAGAGAGGATGACTTGTTCGTTTTCCATATGTCGAGACTTACAGACATATTTGAGCTAGCGCAAGGCTCCCACTCTCATCCGGGCCGGCCGCCCAGTATCCCCAATGGAGAGCCTCCTGCCGATCGCATCAGGTCATGCGATGCACAGCAATCCGACCAAGCGACGAGTTGACATTTTTTGATTGCGATCACATTCATTAATTATTGATTGCAGTCGCAATCTCAAATTGCCGACAGAGGTCATCGACCTCGGGCTCCGCAAAACGCCAAATGAGGTTACCGATGCCTGGTTCTGGAAAATCCCAAATCTCAGCCAGCTTGGAGGTCGACCGTCGACACTTAGTGATGGCAATCGCTGCGGGCGTCAGCGTTAGTGCGGCAAGCATTCGCGTTGCCCAGGCCGCAGGTGCGGGCGCGCAAGCAAAACGCGGCGATATCAGCACCCGCGATTTCGGCTCCATCAAGATCCACAGCTACCTCAGCGGGCCGGACGGCTTGACGGTCAACTCCCACATTGTTGAAGGCCCCACCAAGCTCGTTGTCTTCGATGGCCAACTCTTGTTGTCGTACGCGAACGAGTTTGCCGACTACATCCAACGTTTGGATAAGCCGGTAGAGCGCATCATCCTATCGCACGGCCACCCAGACCACTGGTCGGGCTTAGAGGCGCTTCGCAAAAGATTTCCAGATTGCACCATTCAAGCGCTAAGCGGCGTTGCGGAAGCGGTTCAGGCGCGCGGAAACCTCATGCTAGGGCTGATGAGCAAACTGCTCAGCACCGACGTTGCTAAATCCCCTACGGTACCTACGCATATCCTGGCTGAAGGGTCAGAAACGATCGATGGCGTCAGATACGAATTCAAGCGGATCGTAGATGCCGAATACGATTTGCAGTTGCTGGCCCTTCTGCCTGATCAGAAGGTGATGATTGCATTCGACGTGGTGTTCTCGCCGAACGATCACGCGTTCACGGTCGCCAATCATTTCCAGCATTGGATCAGCGTCCTCGAGGATCTCGATCGGTTGACGGGGTATGAGACAATTATCATCGGGCACAGCCGGCCGACGGAACGCCCCGCCATCCGCTCGACGATTGAATACCTCGAGAAGGCGAAAGCGGCCTTCGCCGCGTGCCCGACGCCAGAAGAGTATAGCGCGCGCCTAAAAGCCGAGTTCCCCGGCCGCAGCCATCCCGAGTGGGCCGACTTCTCATCGAAGGTTCTCTACCTCAGCAGGCAAAGGAAATAGCGGAGGTTCGCTCTTTGGGGGCTGTCATCGGCCAACGATCGCTTCGATGACGTTGAAGCCGGTCGGCCCCCAATCATTTGCTGCGTGGTTCAAGCAGCCTCTTCATAGCGTCTAGAACCTGGTTAGCGAGCTCCGGATCAACGTCTCTGACGCCCCGTGCCACAGCTACTGCGCCAATCATCGCAGAAACAACGGCGAAGGCGTCCTCCCGTCGGGGCTTCTCATCACCGCTCTGAGAATTGTTCGCTACGGTATCGGCAAGCTCCACAAATCGCCGAGCGAAATGGTCACGAACAGCCTCGTCCTGCCGAGCGATTTCGCTGGCTGAAGCCGCCATTGCGCAGCCCCCTTCGATGTTCGTCACATGGTCTTGCGAAAGGTAGTAGTCGACGACATGGGCCGCTCCACGGGGGGCCGAGGCCAGTTGCTCCATGGCCGCATTGGCGCCCTGCAGCGCATAATCCAGTGCGGCAGCAGCCAATTCCTGTTTCGACTCGAACTGCGCATACAGGGCGCCATGCGTCAGCTCGGCCGCCTTGCTGATATCAGCGACCCCGACTCCGTCGATCCCCCGCTGTCTAAACAAGCTAGCCGCAGCTTTGATGAGAGCGAGCCGATTCTCAGCAGATTTCTCTTTCGTAACCTTCACGCAGTTCACCAGCCAGCAAACAACCAATCGTCGAAGATAAATCTAATGTATTAATGGCGATCAGTCTCATTAATTTGTGGGCTTCTGGGAAGAAGCTGGGCCGTCGAACCAGTAGCGCAAATTGTGCAGCGAGACATCTGAATGCCGGCGGCCACAGCGGAGGACGGCGGCCTATCGATTCGCGTCAAATTGCGCCAACTGCGGACATTGGGTTGTCGCCAGGAAGCGGACATTGCGCGAAGAATGCAAAGGCACTTCAGCCGGTCCGTGAAGGTCTTCGGGACTCAAGATCTAGGGGCTATTCAGGGCGCCATCTCCGCACAGCGCTCTCTCTCGGGAGAGCGGATAGTCGCGAAAGGCGCAGTTCCGGGGCGCGAGTCCGATCCGCTGGTCAGGCTCGATCGTCCGTGCTGTCTCGATCGCGCCGGGCAGCACGGATTTTCGGCCAGAACGCCGCCAGTGCGATAATTGCGGTGACGAGAAGAAGCGCTGCACTCAATTGGACGAGACCAAACTGCTGATGGCCGGCGGGCAGGAACCATTCCGCGACAACGCCCGCCGCTCGCAACACGCGGTGAACGAACCAATCAAGCACCGTGCCCTCCTCGTTGCGGTCCTCGACTACGTCCTGCGCTAGCTGCTTTTGCGACGGGCCATGAAACGCCTCTGGATCAGGCAAGCTTCAGTGGCCGCAAAAGACGAGCGTCTGGATGGGTAAAATCAGCGCCTGAATGTGTGGCGGCATAGCGTGAAGCAAGCTGATCGCATCGACGGCCTGGCATATGTCCATCCTCGCAACCGAGCGTTCGGAATGCGCAGCTTCAGGCCAGGTCCGGCACCCAGTTCCTGGCGAAATCGGGCTCCTCGTATCCGTTCGACTTCTGTCTCTTCGGAAGCCTGATCTTCTCGCGGGGCGGCGCTTCGTAGGGAATCGAGGCGAGGATGTGCGAGATGATGTTCAGGCGTGCAGCGCGCTTGTCGTCGGAGTGGACGGCATGCCATCGCGCCCAGGCGGCGTCGGTCTTCTGGAACATATCGTCCCGTGCGCGCGAGTAATCGTACCATCGCGAGTAGGATTTCAGATCCATCGGCGACAGCTTCCAGATTTTTCGTGGATCGTTGATCCGCTCCTCCATGCGCTTGGTCTGTTCCTTCTGGCCGACCTCAAGCCAGTATTTCAGCAGGATCGTGCCGGATTCGACGATCGCTTTCTCGACGCTTGGAACGACCGCGAGAAAGCTCGTGACCTGCTCTTCGCTGCAAAAGCCCATGACCCGCTCGACGCCGGCGCGATTGTACCAGCTGCGATCGAAGATCACGATTTCACCCGCCGCTGGCAGATGCGGCAGGTAGCGCTGGATATACATTTGCGATTTTTCGCGCTCGGTCGGCGGGGGGAGAGCCACCACCCGGAAGACTCTGGGACTGACGCGTTCAGTCAGCGCCTTGATGACACCACCCTTTCCGGCGCCGTCGCGTCCCTCGAAGACGATACAGATCTTGGCGCCGGCGTGCTTTACCCACTCCTGGAGTTTCACCAACTCGGCGTGCAGATCCCGGAGCTTTCGTTCGTAGCGCTTACGGTTCAGCGGCTCGTCGGCGTGCGCTTCCATGGCAAACCCTCCCCGCCATCAGGACCAGCTCAGGAAGAAGGCGACATCCCCCGGCAAGCCTCCCGGCCAGTCGATGATCATTGCGCGCAGCTTGTACTTTGCCGGCTGCAGGTGCTCCTTCCAGAATTCATAGGCCTGCCGTGGCCTGCCCGTGAGGGTTGTTGGCCAATCCGGCTCCATATTGTTGATCGCTCTGCCCTTGTCCGTGCAGAGTGCGCTCGGGAAGCGCATGACCAGGACCTCCTGCTCGCCCCGTTCGGCTGCCGCACGCGTCTTCGTCGCGAGGCTCTGCTTGATCTCGGCGATCTTGGCGGGCGTGACCGCGATCTCTTCTTGCAGGGAGGCGACGAGTTTCTTTCGTGCCTCCTCCGCCTTGTCCATGCCCGCCGCCATCTTGGAGGCCTTGGCCATCTCCAGCTCGGTCATGTAGGAGCGCAGATCATCCGCCGACATGAAGCTTTCGTCGGCGAGGGTGGCCGCCTTGGCCGGATCGCTGACTGTCGACATGGCCCTCGTCTCCTTCATTGTTGGTGATCGCAATGCCGGTGCGGCGCCTGCCATCGCCCGGCGGCACCGGCGCGTTTCAGTTCAGCGTGATGTAGAAGGCCTCGGCGAAGGTGAGATCGACCATGTCGCCGCGCCTGAAGGTCTGCAGTTCCGCCTTCACGGCTGGATCGACGACGGTGCGCGAGCGTGGGCCGAGGGGGCCGTCATAGTTCACGATGCTGCTGGCAGGATCGAAGCTCTCGAACCGGGCCGTCAGGGTCACGGCGCGCACAACGTATTTATCCGGCAAGTTTTGGAATGGCGTGCCGCTGACCGCTTCCGTGTAGGTGATGCCCGGACGGTCGCCGCGCCGGCTGCGCCGGACATCGACGGCAGCGCCTTCGATCCGGCTGATTTCCACCATGTCTCCTGCGCGAACCCGGCGCAGATCGCCGAATACCGGGGGAACGCTGACCAGCCATTCGCGCCGCCCCTGCGCGACCACCACCGAGCGAGCGGCCCGGTCGACCGACACCACCCTGACATTGAGGCGCTCAACCTCCACCGGGCCGACACCGGCGACGACCACGGTCTCGCTGCTGACCAACGGATACGGAGCGCAGCCGGAAGCCGCCGTCACGATAGCTAGGGCGAAGATCCAATTGACGTGTTTCGACATGGCGAGAATCTCCAGTTCGCAAATCTCACGCGGAAAATACTTCAGATCAGCATCGAAATCCAAGGATAACAGGTTACCGCTCGCGGATCGTCTGCCGAATTTCAGCTTCGAGACCAACGATGATGAGCCTGTATTCAGCGCAATGCGCCTCCTTTTCTGGCAATCTCGATTGCTCCCAACGCTCAAGCGCAAATTCTGCTTCAGCGAGATCCACGCACAACGCGCGGAAATTTTCGCTTCGGAGCATCAATTCCTGGATCGACTTCTTGTGGTTCGGCAGAAGCCGAATGGCAGCCAGAATGCCTCGATCCATGGGAAGGCACCCCCTTGAAAGAGGCACAATTATGTGGCGCACCGAGCGAGAGGGGAGTAAATAACAGGATGTTACGCGCCATTACCTTTCGAAAAGAAAGCTAATTACGTGGATTTTCGACCAGGAAGTCGGTTCCATGAGGCAGTTCAAGACAGAGCTTAGCGTAAATGTAGTGCCCGGAAATTTGCCAGTGCTTGAGCCTAGCGAAGCAGATATTCGAGCTCAACTAGATCGTATTTTAGAGAACGTCGAGTTCAGCGTTCCTGAACGCTTGCGGCGGTTTTTGTCGTACGTGGTCGAACAGGCGCTCGCGGGCCATGCGGACCGTATCAAGGCCTACTCCATTGCGGTTGAGGTTTTTGGCAGGGGTATCAACTTCGACATTCAGAACGATCCCGTCGTGCGTATTGAAGCCGGCCGGCTGAGGCGCGCGCTAGAACGCTACTATCTGCTGGCGGGCGATCTCGACCCGATCCTGATCGAGATTCCAAAGGGTGGTTACGTGCCCCAATTCTGCTGGCGGGTGAACCACCCAGGCGACGCGGAGCTGCTGCCGCCGAGTCAGCTGGAGCCGGTTCCTCGGCCTTTGCCCGTCGCGCAGCGGGCTATGCAACTCCTCGCCTTCGTTGTCGACTGGCAGAAGCGCCACTGGCTTCTCAGCGCCGCGACCGCGCTGATCATCGGCCTGGGCCTGATTTCCGTCCGGACATCAGAGCTGACGATTGCGCCGATGGCCCGAAAGGAACGAATGGCGATGACCGGCCCGTCCATCATCGTCAGACCCTTCATCAACCTCTCCGGTGATCCGGAAGGGGATGTCTATGCAGCCGGCCTCTCCGAAGAGATCCTCGCACAGCTGGCTCGCTTCAAGGAATTGACCGTTTTCGGGCGTGAGACGTCCGGCGCGATACCTGCCGGCGTGCCCGCGCCGGAGATTCGGCGCAAATTCGGCAACCGTTTTACCCTTGAAGGCAGTGTCCGCCTTTCCGACGGCAGGCTCAGAATCACCAGCCGCGTCCTAGATGGCGAGACCGCAACGATCATCTGGTCCGATGCCTATGATGCCGATCCGCGGACCAGCAGCAGCGTCGACATCGAAATGAACGTGGCTTCCAAGGTTGCCACCGCCGTCGCTCAACCCTACGGCATCCTCTTCAAGCAGGCGGCTTCCTCGCCTGAGAGCCGTCTACCGGGCTTCGAAGCCTACCAATGCTCGTTCCGCTTCTACCGCTATCGCAACACTCTGGACCCACGCGAACATCTTCCGACGCGCGATTGCCTCGAGCGGATGACGACGCTCTATCCGGACTACGCTACGGGCTGGGCGATGCTGTCCTATCTCTTTCTCGACGAGGATCGCTTCGAGCTGAACCGAAGACCGGGCTTGCCTTCGCCGGTCGAGCGGGCTCGTGAGGCGGCGCAGCAGGCCGTACGTCTGGAGCCTCAGAACGTCCGTGCCTTGCAGGCGCTGATGACCGTTCTGTTTCTCCTCAGGGAGCCCGTCGCAGCAGTTCGCATCGGCAACCAGGCGCTTGCGATCAATCCGAACGACACCGAGCTGCTCGGCGAATTCGGCAGCCGGATCGCTCAGGCCGGAGAGTGGCAACGTGGTGCCGCACTGATCGAGGAAGCCATGGCCCGCAACCCCGGCCATGCCGACTACTATGTCGGGATTCTGGCCTTCGCGGCCTATATGCAGAATGACGACAAGCGGGCTGTCGACCTGATCCGCCGGGCCGATTTGCGGCGCTTTCCAATTTACTATCTGGTGGCGGCCTTGATTTTTTCGCGTGCCGGGCTGCACGACGAGGCAGAGGATAACCGCGTGCGGTTTCTCAAGTTGCGCCCGGCATTCTTTGATAATTTCGAGGCTGAGCTCGACAAGCGCAACTTCAACCCAAGGGACCGCATCATCCTGTTCCGAGCCGCCGCGCTCGCCGGGTTCCCGGTCAAGCCGCGTATCGCCGATGTGAAAAAATAGCCCGCCGCAGCGACCTGCAGTCTGTCATCGGGCGCGACTCCCGACCGCGTAGCGTACCGTAAGATACTACCTGCAAGGCGCGATGCGGCCTTGATTGCTGCCGAACGCACCAGTCGGGGGAACAGCCGGTCGTGTGTGACCGGATGGCGGCGCGATGATCTTTCGCGGAGGCCCGACCCGCATTGAGGAGATGCTCGCCGGTACAGGGCATCGCAACCGGGCGATGCCGCAGCCGGCGCGGAGGGGTCCATGATCGCAAGACTTCGCCGAGCGGCGCCGTACCTGCTTCCGATCGCCATGCTTGCACCGATGCCTGGCGCCCTGTCGCAGACGCGCGATCTTCAGGGAGCCTGGCTCGACAGCGACCTCGCCTGCGCCAGCGTTTTTGCCTCCACGCGCAACGCCATTGGCTTCAAGCGGCCGGCGAATGCCTTCATCCCGGCCTTCATCATCACCGGCCGGCGACTGTCGACCTCGCTTGCGACGTGCCGGATCGTCAAGATCCTGGCGACTGGCGATCGGCAGACCCTGACGCTCCACTGCACGACGTCCATCGCGAGCGACACGGCCCGGGCCATTCTCGCCCCGGCCGCGGACGGAATGCTTTATCGCTACTTCGCGTCCGACGGCGGCGTCGCCGCGAAGTACAAGCGCTGTGGTCCGCAGGACCTGACCACAAGCACGGACCAGCAGATTTCGCTCAAGCGAGCGCCATGATGGTGGCGTCGGTTCGGCGCCCGGCAACCAGCGCGAGGAATAAGGGGGATACGATGGCCCTTGTACATCTCGTCGACAATGATGCGGCATTCCAGGCGTCGATTGGCCCGGTTCTCGAGGCGTCAGGATATCGGATCCAGGCCTATCGCAGCGCGGATGAAATTCTGAGCCGGCTTCCCGACAGCAGCGTCGACAGCTGCATCGTCATCGACGTGCAGATCCCGGGCGTCGGTGGCCCCGGTCTCCGCGATCGCCTGATCGCAGCCGGCTCGAGCCTGCCGGTAATCTTCCTGGCGGGCGACAGCGATATCCGCACGACCGTCCGGGCAATCAGGGCCGGCGCCGAAGACTTCCTGCCGAAGCCGGTGGAGTATGACGAGTTCATCGAGGCCATCGACCGGGTCATCACGCGCCACCGCCTCCTCAGCGAGCAGGAATGCTGGGCAAGGCAGCGTCTGGCGCGGCTGAATCAGTTGACACCGCGAGAGCGCGAGGCCTTCGACCTCGTAGTCCGCGGCAAGATGAACAAGCAAATCGCCTTCGAGCTCGGCACCACCGAGCGGACCGTGAAGGCCCACCGCCACAAGGTGATGGAGAAGATGGAAGCCCGCTCTGTGGCCGAGCTGGTTTCCTGTGCCGAACGGCTCGGCTTGCTGCGAACCGTGGGCGTATGACGCAAGAGCCCGTGGGCGGTGGCACTAACAGGAGCGCGCCGTGTCGTTTCAGAGTGCACCTGCGGGACTGAAGACGCCGCGAGCTGCCGCAGTGGCCGGAATTCTGTTTTCGATCCTGCTGCTGACGTCGATCTTTCTGATCCTGCAGACCTTGCGGGTGGACCCGCGCGATCCTGGTGACTGGCTACGAGCGCCGGCGTGGAAAGTGACGCTGGCGCTGAATCTGATCCCTTTCGCCGGTATCGCCTTTCTGTGGTTCATGGGGGTTTTGCGCGACAAGCTCGGAGTGCAGGAACACAAGCTGTTCGCCACGGTGTTTCTTGGCAGCGGATTGCTCTTCGTCGCGCTGCTCTTCACTGCAGCCTCTGCCATCGGAGCGATCCTGATCGCCCATGTGGCCTTGCCACGGGAGCTTGCCGGCTCGGTCAGCTTCATATTGGCGAGGTCTTTCGCCTATAATCTGGCGAGCATCTATGCAGTGAAGATGGCTGGGGTTTTCCTGCTCACGGCCTCGACGATCCTGTTGCGCACCGGGATCACGGCCCGGTGGACGGCGTTGGCCGGATACGTCGCGGCGGGCTTCATCCTGTTCGGCAGCCATGTCGTGGACTGGAGTTTTCTGATTTTTCCGCTGTGGGCGCTGATCGTCAGCACCGATATGCTCTTCAGCGAGCGCGACCCGCAGATGGATTGAACCGCACGGATCCGTCAGGGAGCCCTGGCCTCGAATGCGCGGCAGGCGTCCTCCAGATCCTCGAAGACCATGCCGGCTCGCTCGGGTTCGAGCGCGCCAGCTCGCACGAGAATATCGCAGGGATCGGAATGGAGCTCGGCAAAGGCTAACAACAGGCCCTTCTCGGCCAGCGCGCGGTTCAATTCCCGGAACATGACGGCGCCGGTCGAGTCGATCCGCGCGATCGTGCTCGCATCGAGGACGAGCCACTTCGTGCCAGGCGGCGCTTGATCCGCGATGCTCTGGATCCGCGACCTGACATAGTCGGCGTTGAAGAACAGCACGCTCCCCTGAATCATGTAGAGAACCATGCCGGGTACCGGACGGGCATCTTTCGACCGGTGCAGCTTGTAAAAGCCGCTCCGGCCGGGAATTCGCCCCAGCATGGCTTCGCGAGGACGCATTTCGTTCAGCAGGACATAGAGCAGCGTGCCCGCGATCGCGATCACGACACCACTGAGCACGCCGAGGCTGATCGCCCCCCACATGCTGATGAACGCGAAGACGAATTCCATGCGGCTGATGCGCCAGGTTTCGCGGAGCCCCTGCAGATCGATCAGGCTGAGCGCGGCAAAGGCCAGGATCGCCCCGAGAGCGGGGGTCGGCAGGAGGCGCAGCGCATTTCCAAGATAGAGCAGCAGTATCGTCAGCGCGGCGGCGGCCACCAGCGCCGAGAGTTGCGAGCGGCCTCCTGCGGACATGTTGATGGCCGTGCGTGAATCGGTGACCGTCACGGGGAAGCCGCTGAACAGGCCGGAGAGGAGATTGGCCGCCCCGATGCCGTCGAGCTCCCGGTTCGCGTTGACGTCGAACCGGTCGCGCGCGCCAAAGCTGCGCGCTGCGACGAGGCCGGAGCTAACGCCCACCAGCCAGATCGCTCCGGCGCCGAGGAGAAGCTCCCTGTATGGCAATTGCGAGACGTCCGGAAAGCTGAGGGTCGGGAGCGTTTCCGGCAGGCTGCCGATGACCTTCATCCCCCTGCCTTCGAGATCGAACAGAGCCGATGCCAACCCGGCGACCGCGACCACGACCAAGGGGCCGGGGATCGGCGAGCGTAGCTGCGCCAACACTGCGAGAAGCGCGAGCATGGCTACAGCAAAGCCAACGGAGAGCCAGTGAATCTGCGCCGCCTTGCGGATGATCTCCAGTATCGGCGGCAGCAGGCCGTCGGATTCGATCCGCACGCCAGTGAAGCGCCCGATCTGCCCGACCAGGATCGAGATCGAAATGCCGCTGATGAAGCCGATCAGGATGGGGCGCGACAGGAACGCCGCAACCACGCCGAGGCTGAGCTTGCTGGCGACAAGGCAGAACAGGCCGACGAGCAGTGCCAGCGTCGCCGCGGCACCGACGCGCCCGGCTGGATCGTGCAGCGGCAGGCTCGCGAGCGCTGCGGCAAGGACGGTCATGGTCGCGGCGTCCGGGCCGACGATCAGTTTGCGTGAGGGGCCGAGCAAGGCGTAGCCGACGAGCGGCAGGATGCTGGCGTAGAGACCGGTTTCAGCCGGCAGCCCGGCAATGGCCGGATAGGCGACGGCGCTGGGGATGGCGACCGCGGCGACGGCGAGGCCGGCGGTGATATCGAACCGCAGCCACCTGCGCTGATAGCCCGCCAACCCGGCCAGGATCGGAATGCCACCAATCACCGGAGCCTCCCATGAAGGAGCGCGATATGTGTGCGCCGCCGGCAGCGCTTCCTGTCCACCGTCGCTCGGCGCGCAGGTGCTAGCGGGCGTTCTTCTCGACCGCCGTCATCAAGGTCTCGTTCCGGTGAGACTTGCAGTAGCCTGAGATCTTCTTCACGTTCCGCTCGATATAGCGAAAGTCGACCATGTTGATATCCTTCGACGCGCTGAAATAACCGCTCATCCAGGCTCCGAGGAGCTCGGCCTGGTCGCGGCTGGCGGCGGTATACTGCTTGCAGGTCACGACGCTCATATCGAAGATGACCTGAGCGCTCGCGGGCAGGCCGAGGCCGACAACCAGGGCAGCTGCAGCGAAGGGCGTCTTGAGCATAGCCGATCTCCTCATCGCGTTCAGGGCAGGGACTTCTCGATCGCGGACATCAGCGTCGCGCCCGAATTGAAGTTGCAGTACCGCTCGACTGCAGCGACGTTCTGCGGATGTGCCGTCAGATCGACCTTGTTGAAGCCGCGTTTTTGATTGGCCCAGCCGCTCATCCAGGCCGTCACGACCTTCGCCGTGTGGGGTGGAAGCTTGCGATAATCCCCACATGTCATCTTGGACATGTCGACCATGACCTGTGCTTGGACTGCGCTCGTTCCGCAGCAGAGGACAGCTGCGAGAGCCAGAGGCGCTACTTTCATCTTCATTCTCCTCAGCTGATCTGGATTGAACCGCGAGTTAAGGCCGGTTACCCGCTGCATCGGTGCCGTTTGGTTTGAGATTATCGGGCGAGACCTTGTCCCAGCCCTTTCCGGGGTCGAAACGGGTCATACGCGCTGCCGCGTATCGGGTGCCCGGACCCAAATCCTTCTGGTAGATCGCGCCGGCGTGGCTGGCGATGAAGCTCATCACTCCGGACCGGCCGTATTCGGCCGGATAGGCGAGCAGCGCGAAGCCGCCGATCATCTTGCCGCCAACGACGTAATCGATCGCGCCGCCGGGAGCCGCACTCCCCTGACGCTTGAGGATCTTGTAGAAATAGCCATGGAAGGGCTGAGGCCGCTGGCTCGCCCGATAGCCCTCGGCAGCGGCATCTGCTGCGAGCCTGCCGAGGGGGCTTTCCTCTTCGCCGGGAGACGTCTCCCAGTACAGGCCGTCCTTCGCCTTGTCGCCGCTGACGATCCGTTGTGCGTAGGTGCCGGCGCCCTGGCCGCGGTCCTTCGCAGCATAGTCCTGCTGGGCGTCGATGAAGGCGAGCGTGGTCTGGATCGCATCGAGCTCATTTCGGCCGATCCGTCGCAGCCTGACCTCGCGGTATCCCGCCTGCGTGTCGAACTTCCAGTGGCCCAAGGCGCGCACCAGCGGGATCGCGAACGGGAAATCGTCCTGGCCGATGAGGAGCGTCGCCGAATTGCCCTGCTGGTTGATTGAATGGCGGTTGTCATAGGCCGAGGCGAAGCGCTGGCGGTCGGCGGCGTCCATTACCTGGTCGCCGGACGACACGATCTTGGGACCACTGGCTCCGAGAATCGAATGCAGGCGCCGCAGATTGCTGTCGCGTGCGGCAGAGACCAGCGCGGAGGCTGCGTCTTCGGGCGTCTTGAAGAGCTCCTGCGCCCCTGCTATCACGACCGAAGCGAGGAGGCTCGCCAGCGTCGGGCATAGGAGGCGCTGGGCGGAACGGGCTGCAAACCTCAGCATATTATCGGCCTCCTTCCTTCATTCACGGGTCGGTCCCGACAGCCTGCGATCAGTGCGATGTCGTCGCTGCCGGCAGAGAGCCGCCTGACGCTCGCCATGTCTCGAATGTCTGAAACCGGACTCCGATCCGGCGATAGTCGACGCGCAGATAGCCGTCCGCCCCGCGCCACACAGCTTGCGGCACCACGCTTTGGACCTCCTGGGCGATGACGCCCACGTAAGTTCTGTCGGAGCCATGATAGGCGAAGCGATAGAGGCCGATCCCGTTCGCAAACCGGCCCAGCAGCTCAATGTCGGTTTTCAGCGCGAGATCGGACCGGCGACCTCCGCCTGCTCGTGCTCCGCCACCCGCCCTTGCGCCGCCTCCCATGCGCGCTCCGCCGCCCATATGTCCTCCACCCATGCGGGCTCCGCCGCCGCTGAAGCCTCCCCGCCCGCCCGAAGGCCTGGGGCCAGCCATGCCGCGGGCGGCGCCGGAATTGGCGTAGCTCGCCCGCCCGCGTTGCGATTGCAGGTTCGCGGCACGACCGGACTGCACATTGCCGAAGGCGCCATCACGCCTGGGCTGGGCGGGGCGCTGTGCGGGCCGTCCCGCTGCACCGCCGCCAGGCCGGGACTGGCCGGGGCCGGTGCGATCGCCGGCTCGCCGATCGCCGACATTGGCGCCAGCGCCCGGGCGCCCGCTGGCATCGGCCCGCCCACCTGGCCGCTGCTCGGGACGCGGGCGGGACCCGATGTCGCCCGGCCCACGGTCGCCGCCGCCCGGCCGCAGGACCTGGTCGCCGCCACGGCCCCGGAAGTCCATCCGCCCGTCGCTACCCGCCCGGATAGTGTTGTTGCCAAAGCGCTGCTGAACGGCGTTGTTGCGATATTGAACACCGTGGCGGTGCTGCGGATTATGCTGCCAATGCGTCACTCGGTTGCGGTCGACATTGATGTTGTTGTTGTTCCAATTGATGTTTCCACCCCAGTAGTTGCCGTTCGAGGCCCAGCGGCCCAAGCCGTACGCGGCGCCGAAGGCAAGTCCGGTCGCGATCACGCCCGTGGCAATGTAGCCGGGAGCGGGAAAGTAGTAGGGTTGGGTATCGACATAGGGCCACGTGCCGTAGACGACGGCCGGATCGTATTGGGGCACATAGATCGTCTCGGAAGATGTCGGCTCGATCGCGATGATCTGCCTGTCGTTCTCCTGGCGGACCACCACCGTCTGCTGCGAGCCGGACGACAGCTTCTTGCCTTCGTGCGCGCGGGCACGAAGGCGTTGGATGCCGTCCATCAGGTCGGCCTGCTGGGCCAGGACCGCGTCGCCGAGCTTCTGGGTCCAGTCGAGATTCTTGCTCAACCTTTCGAGCACCTCGGGCGTCGCGACGAGCGCCTTGACGCTGGTGTCCCATGGCTGCTGTTCGGCCGCCGCGGCGAGCTGGTCCCCCTTGAGCTGCTTGTTGGCGGCGACCCAGCGCTCTGCCTGGATCACTTCGAGCGGATAGGTCGAGGCCATCAGGATTTGGGCTACCAGTATGTCGGGATAAAGCGCTATCGGGGCGACGAGCGCGTCGAGCTGGGCCTTGCTCAGCCCCTGATCGCTCGGCACGGCGGTTGCCGTCGCTGACGTCGCAGGGGAAGGCTGAGGCGCTTGTGCCTGAGCAAGTGCGCGAGGGCTCAATCCGGTCGCGACGAGACAAGCCAGAACTATGCGAAGGTACATCGCCTCTCTCCGTCGGGATACAGGCAAGGCGCCAAGAATGTGCGGGAGGTCGAAAGAAATTAGCTAGAATTCAAAAGTCTTCAGAATGCGATTTATTTTCCTCACCGCTTTCCCCCGCCCGAGCTCGTGCCGAGTCCGCGCTCGGCTTCCTGCAACCGGCGGAACGCATCGATATTGTCTTTTCCTGCGGCCATAGCATCACTCATCTTGCCGTTCTGCATCATTGCATGATTTTCCCACAAATTATCCATGATGCATCCAGCAATCCTATTGCAAGCCGAGGCCGGTCGTAGGCTCATCACGCCAGCAGCGACGTTCAGGCCAAGGAACAAGGCTGATCCGATCGCGATGCTTTTGATCATGACTTGAACTCCCTGGAACAAGACCATCTCGATAGGGTAGCCGCGATCGCGTCCGGAGGGCCCGCCGGGGCTCAACTACCGGAGACATCCCTGCCGAGACTGAGAGCCAATACTAACCGATCCTGCGCGGCGAGAACCTGTACCTAAGGACAATACGCCAGCGGCGGTTCTTATGTTGAGTTTTCCTGAGAATTAACTGCGCGCAGCAGCCCGGGTGTTGGGGCAGCTCCTCGACGCGATGCGGTTGCGACTTCGGAATCTCGCCGGTCAAGGAAAGGGCTTGAAATGGCCTCCACCCTCCAGGAAGCGCGCTCGATCGATCACTTCTTCTCGGCCCCTTCGGGGCGTACCGACCGCTGGCGCGATCTGCATGCGATCGCGCGCTCATGGGCAAAGGGCGCGCAACCGAAGCAGGCCGTGGCAGCCGCGCTGGACGAGCTGGGCGCGATCGAGGAATTCCACGCTTTTCCCGGCGGCGACCTGATCGCTGCGCTGCGCGAGCGGCTGAAGAACGAGGACGCAAACGGCTTCCTCGCTCTGGCCAAGCGGATATCGCTGGCGATCATCACCGGCAACTACAAGCACGACTCCAAGGAATGGCAGGCAATCGACCTGTCTCTCGCCGAGCCGATCGATGTGTTGCCGGCGGGCCTCGGGGACGGGGGCTCCCACCGCCCTTACTTCGAGATGCTGACCGTCACACCCGCCCCGACCGGGCGCTGGCCGAGCATGGCCGCCGAATTTCGGCGGCTGCGGCGTGCAGAAGATGCGTTCGTCTACGAGACGATCCTGGTCGGCAGCCTCGAGGACGCGATCTGCGCGGCCGTGCTGAATCCGGACATCGCCGCCGTCGCAATCTACGAAGGCTTTGCCCTACGCTCAGCCCATGATGCGCCGGTGCTGCGCAACGTGCTCGCGGCGCAGCAGCCGCTGCTCGACAAGGTCGACGAAGCCGATCTGGCCTTGCGACTCGCGGCAGGCTTGAAGGCGATTCGGCCGGAGCTCGACATCTATCTGCTCTCGGATCGGCGCGTCGAGAAGCTGGCCGGTGATCCGCGAGCGGCGATGATCCGTCGCGTGATGTACCAGATCGAGGAGCCGCTCGAGCTTCACCTCTCGGTACTGGAGGGCATCAAGGCCCGCTTCGAAACGCCCTTCTTCGACAATCTGAAGCTCTATGCGCAGAGGCCGATCGGCACCTTCCACGCGCTGCCGATCGCACGCGGCAAGTCGGTGTTCCGCTCGCCCTGGATCCGCGACATGGGGCAGTTCTACGGCATCAACCTCTTCCTGGCGGAAAGCAGCGCGACCACCGGCGGTCTCGACAGCCTGCTGGAGCCGACCGGCAACATCAAACGGGCGCAGGATATGGCGGCGCGCGCCTTCGGCGCCGAGCACGTGTTCTTCGTCACCAACGGCACGAGCACCTCGAACAAGATGGTGCTGCAGGCGCTGATCGGGCCCGGCGACATCGTGATCCTCGACCGCAATTGCCACAAATCGCACCATTACGGGCTGGTGTTGAGCGGGGCTCAACCCTTCTACGTCGAGGCGTTCCCGATGGTGGAATTCTCGATGTACGGCGCCGTGCCGCTGCGCACGATCAAGAAGGCGCTGCTCGACCTCGAGGCCGAAGGCCGGCTCGACCGGGTCAAGATGGTCGACCTGACCAACTGCACTTTCGATGGCCACATCTACAACACCCGGCGCGTGATGGAGGAATGCCTTGCCATCAAGCCCGACCTGATCTTCCTGTGGGACGAGGCCTGGTTCGGCTTCGCACGCTGGTCGCCCTTCCTGCGGCCACGGACCGCGATGGGCGCGGCTGCCGATATCGAGGCTTGGATCCGCGATCCCGCTTCGGTCGTCCAATACGAGCGGCAACGCAAGGAACTCGGCGGCAAGCCGTCGATCGACAAGTTGCTGGACACCCGCCTCGCGCCCGATCCGCGCGCGGTGCGCCTGCGCGTCTACCAGACCAATTCGACCCATAAGTCGATGTCGGCGATCCGGCAGGGCTCGATGGTCCTGGTCAAGGATGTCGATTTTCACAAGGTCGAGGCGCAGTTCCATGAGGCGGTGTTCACTCATGCCTCGACGAGCCCGAACCAGCAGCTCATCGCCAGCCTCGATGTCGCCCGTCGCCAGATGGAGCTCGAGGGCTACGGCCTGGTCATGAACGCGATCGAGGTGGCGCTCGACATCCGGCGCGAGGTTGCCACCCACCCGCTCATCTCGAAATATTTCCGGATCGTCGGCGCCGACGGGATGGTGCCGAAGGAATACCGCAGCAGCGGCTTCGTCGATTTCCTCGCCCCCGATACACGCTGGGACGATCAGTTGCGCAGCATGCGGGAGGACGAGTTCTGCCTCGACCCGACCCGCATGACGCTGGTCTGCGGCACCGCGGGCTTCGACGGGACGAGCTTCAAGGGGCTGCTCGCCGCCCAGTACAACATCCAGGTCAACAAGACCTCGCGAAACTCGGTCCTGCTGCAGTCGAACATCAACAACACGCGCAGCGACGTCGCCCTGCTGATCAGCGTCCTGCTCAAGATCAGCAACGAGATCGAGGCGAGGCTGCAGCGCGGCGGAGAGTCGGAGCAGAAGGCGTTCGCGGCCCGCGTCCACGCGCTGATGAACGAAGTGCCGGATCTGCCGGACTTCAGTCACTTCCACGATGCCTTCCGCGCCGATGCCGGCGAGACGACGCCTGAAGGCGATATCCGAAGCGCCTTCTTCGCCGCCTATGCCGAGGAGCAGTGCGAATATCTGCGCATCGATAGCCCGGACTGCGACCGCCGGATCGACAAGGGGCCGGCACTGATCTCGGCGAACTTCGTGATCCCCTATCCACCGGGCTTCCCCATCCTGGTGCCGGGGCAGGTGGTTACACACGAAACGATCACCTTCATGCGCAAGCTCGATGTGAAGGAGATCCACGGCTACGAGAAGTCAAAAGGTCTCAAATTGCTCAAGCCGGATGCGCTGCTCAGCAAGAAAAGCCGCGTTACCGGCAACGGCCGAAAGAAATCGCAGGCGGCATAGTCAGCGCGTAGGCCCTGAACACTAAAATGAGGGATCGTCATGTTCGACTGGTTCGTCAGCACGCTGCGCACTTACCCTGAGATTGCGCTCTTCCTGTCCCTCGCCATCGGCTATTACGTCGGCGGCTTCGCCTATAAGGGCTTCAGCCTCGGCGCGGTGACATCGACGCTCATCGCCGCGGTGATCATCGGTCAGCTCGGCATCACCATCTCCGGGAACGTCAAGTCGACTTTCTTCCTGATGTTCCTGTTCGCGGTCGGCTATGGCGTCGGGCCGCAATTCGTCCGCGGCATCGCCAAGGACGGCGCCCCCCAGGCGGTGTTCGCGGTCCTCGTGACTGTGTTCTGCCTTGCGATTCCCGTCATCATCGCAAAATTCGCGGGCTATCATCCAGGCTATGCCGCCGGCCTCTATGCCGGCACGCAGACGATCTCTGCCTCGATGGGTCTGGCGACCGACGCGATCAACCGCCTGGGGCTCTCTCCCGAACAGACCAAGGAATATCTCGACGCCATGCCGGTCGCCTATGCGGTGACCTATATCTTCGGCACCGTCGGCTCTGCCATGGTACTGGCACTGTTGGGGCCGAAACTCCTGGGCATCGATCTCGTCCAGGCCTGCAAGGACTATGAGGCGAGGCTCGGCGGCGGCAAGGAGATCGGCGGGCCGGGCTCTGCCTGGCGCCGCTTCGAGTTGCGCGCCTTCCGCCTTCGCTCCGGGGCGAAGGTCGCCGGCATGCGGGCCGCGGAGGCCGAGGCGCTGGTGCCAGACGCCCGCGTCTTCGTCGAGCGCATCCGCCGCAACGGCGCGATCGAAGACGCCACCGCCGACACGGTCCTGCAGGAAGGGGATGTCATCGCACTGGCCGGGCCGCGCGAGACCCTCGTCAACCTGATCGGCCAGAACGCCGACGAGGTCGAGGATCCCGAACTGCTCGATCTGAAGGCCGAGGGCATCGACATCTACGTCACCAGCAAGGATGTCGATGGCAAGACCCTGACGGAGCTGTCGCACTTGCCGACGGCGCGCGGCGTCTTCCTCCGCAAGATCGTCCGTGGTGCGACCGCGGTCAGCATCCCGATCCTGCCAGAGACGGTGATCCACCGCGGCGACATCCTCACCGTCGTCGGCCGCACCCAGGACATCGCCGCGGTCTCCAAGGCTCTTGGGCATGCCGATCGCCCGAGCGATGTGGCGGATGTGGCCTTCATCGGCGGCGCCATCGTGCTCGGCGCCCTAATCGGCGCGATTGTCTTCAAGGTCTCGGGCGTCCCGTTGACACTGTCGACGGCCGGGGGCGCGCTGATCTCCGGCCTGGTCTTCGGCTGGCTGCGCTCGGTGCGCCCATTCTTCGGCCGCATCCCGAGCTCGACCGTCTGGTTCATGAATTCGGTCGGCCTCAACATGTTCATCGCGGTCGTCGGCATCTCGGCCGGTCCGGGCTTCGTCAAGGGCCTGCAGACCCAGGGTGTCGGTCTCTTCCTATGGGGCGCGGTCGCCACGGCGATCCCGCTGATCCTTGCGATGTTCGTCGGCAAATTCATCTTCCGCTTCGACCCGGCGATCCTGCTCGGTGCCTGTGCCGGCGCCCGCACGACGACAGCCGCACTCGGCATGATCTGCGAGACCGCCAAGAGTCAGGTGCCCGCCCTCGGCTACACGGTGACCTATGCCGTCGGAAACACGCTGCTCACGATCTGGGGCATGGTGATCATCATGCTCATGACCTAGTCGACCACGTCATAACTCTTTGAAACGACACATATTTCGGAGACATGTCATGGACCCCGTCACTCTGCGCAGCTTCGAGAAGCTCAGCCCCTTCGAGATCAAGGACGAGCTGATCCGCCTCGCCAAGCTGACTGCCCAGAATTCCTCGATCGCGATGCTCAATGCCGGACGCGGCAATCCGAACTGGGTCGCGATGACGCCGCGCGAAGGCTTCTTCCTGCTCGGCCAGTTCGCGATCACCGAAAGCCGGCGCACGATGAGCAAGCCCGCTGGAATTGGCGGCATGCCAAAGGCTGACGGCATCGCCGCGCGGCTCGACGGTTGGCTCGCGGACCACAAGGACGCGCCCGGAGCCGGCTTCCTCAAGAACATGGTCGCCTTCGCGGTCAAGAAGTTCGACTTCAAGCCCGATGCCTTTGTCCATGAACTTGTCGACTCGATCATCGGCGACAACTATCCGGTGCCGGACCGCATGCTCGTCCACAACGAGCGCGTCGTGCACGAATACCTGATGTGGGCGATGTGCGGCGAGCCGCGCCCGTCCGGCCAGTTCGATCTCTACGCAGTCGAGGGCGGCACGGCGGCGATGTGCTACCTCTTCAAGTCGCTGAAGGCCAACCGCCTGCTCAACGCCGGCGACACCATCGCGCTGGCGACGCCGATCTTCACCCCCTATCTCGAAATGCCCCATCTCGAGGATTACGGCCTCGACGTGATCTCGATCGCGGCACCGCAGGAAAACCGCTTCCAATTCACCGACGAGGAGTTGAAGAAGCTCGAAGACCGGAAGGTTAAGGCCTTCTTCGTGGTCAACCCGGGCAATCCCTATGCGGTCGCGCTCAGCGAACAGACCATCGCCAAGATCGTCAAACTGGTCGAGACCAAGCGTCCCGATCTCCTGATCCTGACCGACGACGTCTACGGGACGTTCGTCCCGGGCTTCCGCAGCCTGCTCGGTGCCCTGCCGCGCAACACCATCGGCGTCTATTCCTATTCGAAGTATTTCGGCTGCACCGGCTGGCGGCTGGGCGTCATCGCGATCCATCGCGAGAACATCTTCGACAAAGCCATTGCTAACCACCCGGAGAAGACACTGGCAGTACTCGACAAGCGCTATGGACCGCTGACACTCAAGCCGCGCGAGATGAAGCTGATCGACCGTATTGTGGCCGACAGCCGCGACATCGCGCTCAATCACACTGCCGGCCTCTCTTTGCCGCAGCAGGTGATGATGACGTTGTTCTCACTGTCCGAACTGATGGATGAGGCCAAGCTGTACCAGAAGACCTGCATGGAGATCGTCAATAGCCGGGCGCAGAAGATGATCGAAGGGCTCGGCATAGAGGTGCCGGAGAACGTCCTGCACGACCGCTACTACGGCCTGGTCGATTTTGAGTTCTGGGCCAACAAATATGTCGGCCCCGAAGTCGTCGCGTATATGAAGAAGAACATCCACCCGCTCGACATCGTCTTCCGCCTTGCGGAAGACCACGGCATCGTCCTGCTCAACGGTGGCGGCTTCCATGCGCCGGACTGGTCGGTCCGCGTCTCCTTCGCCAACCTCGATGACGAGGTCTATGGCCAGATCGGCCGGGCGACGCGCGCAGTTGCGCGCGGCTATCGCCAGGCTTTCGAAGCCTACAAGCAGGCCCTGTCGGAGAAGGCCAAGGCCTGAGCCTGCAAAGCCGTCGAAGGCGCGTGGACCGGGGCGGATCAGCGGCGGAGCCGCCCCGGCAACGATAGAGGCAGGACCGGCTCCGGTCCGGGGTTCGCCCGCTTCACTGCGAGGGGCCAATGAGCTACGTCGCCTACGCGCTCCGTGAAAGCCCCGATCTCGCAATCTTCCTGACCGTGGCTCTCGGTTTTCTGATCGGGCGGTTGAAGTTTGGCAGCTTCAGCCTCGGCATCGTCGTCGGCTGTCTGCTCGCCGGCGTCCTGATCGGACAGCTCGACATCAAGGTTTCACCGCTGGTCAAGGCGGTCTTCTTCGATCTCTTCCTGTTCACCACCGGGTACAAGGTCGGCCCGCAATTCTTCCGTGCCCTGAAGCGGGACGCACTGCCACAGGTGGCGCTCACCGTGGTCCTCTGCGTCACCTGCCTGCTGACGGCGCTGATGTTCGCAAAGCTGCTGAGCTACGACATCGGCACCGCAGCCGGCCTGCTCGCCGGAGCCTTCTCTGAATCGACGGTGATTGGCACGGCCGGCGAAGCGATCCAGCGCCTTCCCTTGCCGGAGGCGGAGCGGACAGCGCTCATCAACAACATCCCGGTGGCCTATGCCGTCACCTATCTCGTCGGCACCGCTTCGCTGGTCTGGTTCCTTCCCAAGATCGGCCCCAAACTGATGGGCGTCGACCTGAAGAAGGTCGCCGCCATGCGGGCGCAGTCGACGGCTTCGGCGGCCGAAACTGAAGGGGTGGTCTCAGCCGCAAGGGTTTTCGATGTCCGGGCCTATCGCGTTGCCAACAGCCAGCTCTTCGGGCGAACGGTCGCCGAGCTGGAGGCAATGCCCAAGGCAGGGCGCGCCTACCTCCTGCGCATTCGTCGCGGAGAGGCGCTGCTGGAGCCGTCCGCCGACCTCGTTCTTCGCCAGGACGACATCATCGCCGTGATGGCACGGCAGGAAATCCACACCGAGCGTGGCGACGCGATTGGCATGGAGGTCAGCGACCCGGCTCTCCTCGATATCCCGATCGAGTCGCTCGACGTGGTCCTCAGCAACCGCGCGCTCGATGGGCGACCGCTGGCCGAGCTGGCGAAAGGGCAATTCGCCCGCGGCGTCTTTCTGTCGCGATTGACGCGCTCGGGCGTCGACATGCCGATCGGCGCCGAGAGCAGGGTCGATCGCGGCGACGTGCTGTCGATCGTCGGCCCGCTGCCCAGCGTCGAGCGGGCTGCAGCCGAACTGGGTTATCCGGACCGGCGCACCTCGGCGACCGACATGGTCTTCGTCGGCTTCGGCATCTTTCTCGGCGGGCTCGTCGGCCTGCTGACTGTCGTTGTCGGCAATGTACCGCTGACGCTGACCACCAGCGGCGGCGCCCTGATCATGGGTCTCGTCTTCGGGTGGCTGAGGTCGGCCTACCCGTTTTTTGGCCGCATCCCCGAGCCGGCGATCTGGATCTTCGATACGCTCGGACTATGCATGTTCATCGGCATCGTCGGCCTGAGCGCCGGCCCGAGCTTCGTATCGGGGCTGAGCACGACCGGGCTCAGCCTCGTCGTGGTCGGCCTGGTGTCCGCGCTGCTGCCGCACACGATCGGCATCCTGTTCGGCCGGTACGTCCTGAAGATGGATCCGCTCATCGTCTTGGGCGCTTGCGCCGGAGCTGGTACGATCACTGCCGCGCTGCGAGCCGTTCAGGACGAGGCGCAGAGCAGTGTTCCAGCGCTCGGCTACACGGTTCCCTATGCGATCGGCAATATCCTGCTGACGGCCTGGGGGCCGGTTCTCGTTGCGCTGATGTCGATCTGACCGAAGTGATCACGGATCCGCGAGCGGAGCGCCCTCGCTCGATTTTTTGATATCGATCAATGCCCGAATGTTGACGGCTGTTCATATTCGTCCGGTGCCTGCTGGCCGACATGCCCGTCCGAGACGGAATAATCCTATTACTCATCCCAATTAGCTAAAATACATACTTGTTTGATTGAGATATTCGAGTTGGCCAAATCTTGCGTCAGAAATACTATTTCTCTCGCATGAGGGTGCGACATCATGAGGAGTTCCAGAGCGCACCGCGACGACCATGACGGCGTAGACGCCGACGCGGTTCGAAGACAGGTCGACCGGATTCTGAAGAGCGCAGATTTCGCGGCGACAGGGCGGCTGCGGAATTTCCTGAGCTTTGTCGTCGAAGAAGCGCTGGCGGGGCGAGGCAATCGCCTCAAGGCGTATGTGATCGCCAAGGAGGTGTTCGGTCGCGGCGATAATTTTGACACGATGAACGATCCGGTGGTGCGCATCGAAGCGGGGCGCCTCCGGCGCGCGTTGGAGCGGTATTACCTGCTGTCCGGCCGCGAAGATCCGATCCGGATCGATATCCCCAAGGGAACGTATATTCCCACGCTGCAATGGACCGGTCGCGAGGTCCCTGTGGAGGTCGATGCCGATTCTGAGGGCATGCCGGCTCCGCTGACGCAGACGCTCTGGGCGCGACGCCGGCGCCTCGGTCAATTTGCGGGCGTCCTGTCGATTGCGTTGCTGCTCATCCTGGCCGTGGTTGGAGGTCGGACCGGCTTGCCGAAAAAGCTTGCTAGTCCGGAAATCACGATCGAGGTCCTCCCGTTCGCGAACCTGTCCGGCGCACCGGGAGCGCTCTACGCATCCGGTATCTCCGACGAATTGCTCACCCAGCTGGCACGGTTCAGGGATCTGAAGGTGGTCGGCGGCCTTCCGAACGCTCCGGGCCAGGGGGCGAATGCTACTGATCTGTTCGCGGGCCCCCGGTATCTGCTCGCTGGCGGGGTTCGTGTCGCAAGCGAGCAGCTGCGTGTGTCGGCCAGGCTCATCGACCGGCAGAGCTGGAGAATCGTCTGGAGCCAAATCTATGACCGAACCCTGAGGGGAGCAGGGAGCTTCGAGATCGAGGCCGACATTGCGGCGAAGGTGGCGGCGGCGGTCGCGCAGCCTTATGGCGCGATCTTCGCGCCCGCTTCGCAGAACTCTTTGACGCAAATCGCGGGGAATGCGGAGGCCTATCTGTGTGCCCTGCGCTTCTACCATTATCGCAAGGTGCTCGACCGCGAGGAGCACTCCGCAACGCGCGATTGCCTGGAAAGGACGGTCGCTGACTACCCCGCCTATTCGACTGGCTGGGCCATGCTGGCGTATCTGTACTTGGACGAGGATCGTTTCGACCTGAATAGACGCGGGCCGTCGCCGGCTGGAACGGATCGTGCGCGTCAGGCCGCGGAGCGCGCGGTCGAGCTCGATGGCACCAACGCCCGAGCGCTCCAGGCACTCATGACAGTGCTGTTCTTCAGCCGGATGCCGGACGCTGCCCTTGAGATCGGCGCGAAAGCGCTGGCACTCAACCCGAACGATACCGAGATATTGGCCGAATTCGGCAGCCGGATTGCTCAGGCTGGTGCTTGGAAACGTGGTGCAGCGATGATGGAAGACGCCTTGGCGAGGAACCCGAGCCAGGCAAGCTATTACATGGGCCTTGTCGCCCTTGCATACTACATGATGGGAAACGATCAGCTTGCCGTTGAATGGATCAAGCGCGCAGATCTTCCGCGTTTTTCATTCTATCATTTCGTTGCCGCCCTCATCTTCACTCGGGCCGGATTGGAGAAAGAGCGCGCTGAAAGCGTCGATCAGTTCCTGAGGATGCGGCCGCGGTTCTTCGACAATTTCGCGGCCGAGCTGACGATGCGGAATTTTACCGCCAGTGATCGAGAGAAACTGACCGAAGCGGCGCGGCGAGCAGGGTTCCCGGTCGGGAAAAGCAACTGAACGCGGACGCCCGACACGTTGGATTGCCAGGTTCGGCGGAAGGTCGAGCGTGCAACGTTCGCGACCTCAGCGGCGCCCAGCGCGATTGACCGGGCCGCCGCGGTTCATCGGGGTTCCCGGCCGCACGCCGACGCCTGGTGCGCCAATGCCCGGCGTGGCCACGGCGCGGGCGACCGGCCGGGGGCGCAGGACAACGCCCGGGGCGGCGATGCAGCCGACCGGATAGTTGATGTACTGACAGTAGACCACGGCGCGAACCTCGCCGGCGCCTCCCATGACCAAGCCAATCAGCACCGCCAACAGAGTGATCGAGAGCCTCATGCGTGCCTCCATCGATCGAGGTGTTATGAGCTTCAGGCGTGAACTGGAATTGCCTGCCGCACCGCTTCAATTTGGCTGACAGGTCAATGAATTTGGCGACGTACGCTTTTTGCGGAAAATCGGTTTGTCGAGGCGGGCACCTAACGCTTTCCAGCCTATCCAAGGCCGTTGGAACTCTGCACCACAGCATCATGCGTGACGCATACCGAGGTTAGACGTGCGAAGAGCGTCAACGGGATGCAATCCCGAAGCACATGACCTTTGCGGGCCGAGGCATCCTCGCGCCAAGCAATGGCTTTCCGGCCCGCTCGCCGGAGTGGCCTATAGACCCTTGTCCGAAGTCAATTTCTATTGACCTTTGGGGCAAGATGTTTCCCGCGGTAGTTCCAATGCTGCTTCTGCCAAGAGAAAGCGCGCCGCAGCCGGGGGGCAAGAGCATTCAGGTGTCGTTCTGCCCTGGTCATGGTTCGTATCCAGGGAGAAGGCCCCCCTCGAAACGGACGTGCTGAATGTCCGAAATGGGCCAGCTCCGGCTGATAATCTGCCGGTCTCAGTAGATTGCCCGGAAGCAGACATTTCGGACGTCAGCAAAGGGCCACCAGCAGAAGCTCCGTTCGTTCTGCTCGACAATCTTCCAGAACCGACTGGACTTCGTGGCCAGCGCAAGCATTGCTGTGAGCGTGGCGGCGCCGAGTTCGTGACGCCGATCTTCCGAAGAACCCTGCCGGCTATGCGCCCTGGCGGGGTCGCGCTGGTGACGGGGATGATCCCGTCGGCAACGCAAGGAAGACCGTCATGGCCCGAAAGAGCGCCCGCAAAAATCAAATCTCGGCTCCCGCCCCTGAAGGAACAGTGCCCCCGCTGACGAATGAGGCCCAAAGCTCGCCGACCGTAGGTAGTCCTGACAGTGCCGACTCGGCGCAGGTCGCCGATGTTGATAGCCACGCTCCCGCTCAGAACGGCGTCACGGTAACGGCCGCGTCCCGCCCGAAGCCGAGCAGCAAGCTCGGCATCATGCTGGGACTACTGGAAGCGGCCGAGGGCGCGACGCTGAACAAGCTGGTCGAGGTCACCGGTTGGTTGCCGCATACCACGTGTGCAGCGCTGACCGGGCTGCGCAAGCGCGGCTATGCCGTAACCAGCGAAAAGCAGCTCCAGCCCAACGGCCGCAATCTCAGCGTCTATCGGATCGCCTGGTCATCGTGCTCAACAGTGAACCGGAGTCGGCGGCGGCAACGTTGGTCGTGCCATTCGCCTGGCAATCGGCCGGCCGCCGCCAAGGCATTGCCCATGAGCCTGCGAGCCGCCCGCGGATCGATCCGACCTCAGCCCAAGCCCTTCTGGCTGGCATCGCCCGCTCACGCCGCTGGATGACCGAACTGCTCGCCGGCAGCGGCGGCATTGCAGCGCTCGCCGAGCAGTCCAGTGTCGAACAGCGCCATCTGCGCCGGCTTCTGCCGCTCGCCTGTCTCTCGCCGCGCATCGTCGAGGCGATCGCTGAGGGCACCGCCCCGGCCAATCTCACGCTGAGCACTCTCTCCAGCGCCCTGCCTCATGACTGGGCTCAGCAGGAGCAGCGCCTTCTGATCGGCTGAGGGCGCGAGCGTCTCAGGCTCTCGCCTGCTAGGCTCGATAGACCCCAATCATCAAACGCCGCTTGCGCAGGATGGAGTCGTCTTGCCGGATTCGAACCGGTCTCCCAGGATAACGAAACGGTCTCAGCAACTTAGCGCCGGACATTCCAAAGTGGTCGGCCCAGACCAAGGCCGAAATCGCACTGAAGTAGATCGCCAGCGCAGCGCCCAGAGACCACCGGGAATCACGTAAGTCTTTGAAATTGCCGGGTAGCCACCGAAACGTCCGAGAAACGGAGCTGAGTGGCTGGGGGACTAGGATTCGAACCTAGACAACCAGAGTCAGAGTCTGGGGTCCTACCGTTAGACGATCCCCCAACGGGCGCGTTGTCTGCGACGCGTCGGATGGGGGCGATCTAAACAACCTCGCGCCCGGTTGCAAGCCTTCTGTGACGATTTCGACATGCGAGCCGTTCACGACGCCTTGCATGACACTCCGGAGGGCACATCGACCTCGTAGAACGCCCGCACCAGCCGCCAAAAACGCGTCAGCCACCACTCAGCGTGCGCCTGACCGAGTCGCGCCAGCCGGCAACATGGTTGCGGCGGGTCTCCTCGGCGAGGCCCGGCGAGAACCGCCGCTCCAGCCGCCAGCGGTCGGCGAACTGCGTCGGTTCGGGCAGCAGGCCGGCATCGAGGCCGGCGAGATAGGCAGCGCCGAGCGCCGTCGTCTCCAGCACCTGCGGCCGGTCGACCGGGGCGGCGAGGATGTCGGCGAGCCGCTGCATGGTCCAGTCGGAGGCGACCATGCCGCCATCGACGCGCAGCACCGTTTCGGCGCCGTCCGCCTCCGGCCAGTCGGAACGCATCGCTTCAAGCAAATCGAGCGTCTGGAAGCAGACCGAATCGAGCGCGGCGCGGGCGAATTCGCGCGGGCCGGTGTTGCGGGTCAGGCCGAACATGGCGCCGCGGGCATTGGCGTCCCAATGCGGCGCGCCAAGGCCGGTAAAGGCCGGCACCAGGTAGACTTGCTGGCCAGGATCGGCATTGGCCGCGAGCGGGCCGCTGTCGGAGGCCTTCTCGATGATACCGAGCCCGTCGCGCAGCCATTGCACCGCGGCGCCGGCGATGAAGATCGAGCCCTCCAGCGCGTAGTGACGCACGCCCTTGAGCTGGTAGGCGATGGTCGAGAGCAGGCGATTCTGCGAAGTGACCGCCTTGGTGCCGGTGTTGAGCAAGGCGAAGCAGCCGGTGCCATAGGTCGATTTCAGCATGCCCGGCTCGAAGCAGGCCTGGCCGACGGTCGCCGCCTGCTGGTCGCCGGCGATACCGCGAATCGCGATCGGCCCGCCGAGCAGGCCGGGCTCGCTGTCGCCGAAATGCGCGGCGCAGTCGCGCACCTGCGGCAGCATCGCTGAGGGAATGTCGAGCAGCGCCAGCAGTTCCTCGTCCCACTGCCCTTTATGGATATCGAACAGCATGGTGCGCGAGGCATTGGTCGCGTCGGTGGCGTGGACGCGACCGCCGGTCAGACGCCAGAGCAGGAAGCAGTCGACGGTACCGAAGGCGAGTTCGCCGCGCCGCGCCCGCTCGCGGGCGCCGGGGACATGGTCGAGGATCCAGGCGATCTTGGTGCCGGAGAAATAGGGGTCGATGCGCAGGCCGGTGCGCTCGGCGACGAGCTTGCCATGGCCATCCGCTTCCAATGCCGCGCAGCGCTCGGCGGTGCGCCTGTCCTGCCAGACGATGGCGCGGTGGATCGCCTGACCGGTCTTGCGGTCCCAGACCAGCGTGGTCTCGCGCTGATTGGTAATGCCGATCGCCGCAACCTCCCCTGCCCGCGCCTCAGCGCGAGCGAGCGCCTGGCGGCAGACCGAGAGCGTGCTCTCCCAGAGGTCCTCCGCCTCATGCTCGACCCAGCCGGAGGCAGGATAGTGCTGCGGGAACTCCTGCTGGGCGCTGGCGACCGGCTGCAGATTCTCGTCGAACAGAATGGCGCGGGAGGACGTCGTGCCCTGGTCGATCGCCAGAATCATGCGCCGCGCCGCCATACCGTTTCTCCCGATTGGTCGCCGCCGGGTTCAAGAAGGCCGGCCGGCGCCGAGCTTTGCCGCGAAGGCCGGGCGCAGGCAAGCGGAAGCCGCGCCGCAGTTTCGCCACAGGTTCCGCTTGGCAGGGGATGCGTGCTGTTGTTACGCTGGCCATCGAATGGAAACGTTCCAGCGTCATGCTGGACTCCGGCAGGCCACCATGACGGTCCTGACCGGCGAAGGGTTAGCAAGTGACGGTCGAAGACCGCCAGGATTCCGACCGCCCCCTCGTGGCGGCGGTCCCCCTACCGGGCGAGCGGCCCGCGCCGCCGGACGCTGTTCGGTTCGCTCCGGCCCCGTCCCAGCGCCCTCACCCCACCACCTATGCCGCGCTCGATCTTGGCACCAATAATTGCCGCCTGCTGATCGCCCGGCCGGCGCAGCACGGCTTCCGCGTCGTCGACGCCTTCTCGCGGATCGTGCGGCTGGGCGAAGGCCTCACCGCCAGCGGCCGGCTCTGCGACGATGCGATGGACCGCGCCGTCGAGGCGCTCAAGGTCTGCAAGAGCAAGATGGACCATCGCGGCGTCACCCGCGCCCGCCTGATCACCACCGAGGCCTGCCGCGCGGCGACCAATGGCGTCGAGTTCGTCCGCCGCGTCGGCGAGGAAGCCAGGCTGAACCTCGAGATCGTCGATCAGCGTACTGAAGCCTCGCTTGCCGTCACCGGCTGCGCCGCGCTGGCGGCGCCCGAGGCCGGGGCCGTCATCGTCTTCGACATCGGCGGCGGCTCGACCGAGATCGTCTGGCTCGGCGGGCGCGAGGCCGGGCGCGATCCGGCCCAGCGCATCCGCGAATGGGCCTCGCTGCCGATCGGTGTCGTCTCGGTGGCCGAGCGCTATGGCGGCGTCGAGGTCGGGCGCGAAAAGTTCGAGCGCATGGTCACCGATTGCAGCGAGGCGCTGGCGCCCTTCGCGGCGAAGGCGGCGGCGGCCCGGAACGCGCCCAATTTCCATCTGCTCGGCACCTCCGGCACCGTCACCACGGTGGCCGGCATTCATCTGCGGCTGCCGCGCTACGATCGGCGCCAGGTCGACGGGCTGTGGATGCAGGATGGCGACATCTGCAGCGTCATCGACGAGCTCGTCGCGATGGACTATGCCCAGCGCCAGGCCAATGCCTGCATCGGCCGCGAGCGGGCCGATCTGGTGCTCGCCGGCTGCGCTATCTTCGAGGCGATCCGGCGCGCTTTCCCGAGCCCGAAGGTGCGCATCGCCGATCGCGGCCTGCGCGAGGGCATCCTGCTCAGGATGATGCATGAGGACCGCGCCTGGTGGCGCCGAAGGCAATGACGACAACGAAATCCGGCAGCGGCGGCGGCGCGCGCGACCTGCGCATCAAGGTCAAGAAGCCCGCCAAGCGCAGCCATTCCTCGCAGCTCTGGCTCGAACGCCAACTCAACGACCCCTATGTGAAGCGGGCGCGCGAGATGGGCTATCGCTCGCGCGCGGCGTTCAAGCTCGCCGAAATGGATGAGCGCTACAAGTTCCTTAAAGCCGGCCAGAAGCTGGTCGATCTCGGCTGCGCGCCGGGCGGCTGGTGCCAGGTCGCGGGCGCCAAGGTCGGGCTCGACAAGGGCAAGGGCAAGATCATCGGCATCGACCTGCTCCCGGTCGACCCGATTCCGCATGTCGAATTGATCCAGCTCGACTTCATGGCCGAGGAAGCCCCTGCCCTGCTGATGGAGAAGCTCGGCGGCAAGGCTGACGGCGTCATGTCCGACATGGCCGCCAACACCACCGGCCACAAGAAGACCGACCACCTTCGGATCATCGGCCTCGCCGAGGCGGCGGTCGAGTTCGCCAACGACGTGCTGGCGCCGGGCGGCTTCTTCCTGGCCAAGCTCTTCCAGGGCGGCGAGTCGGCCGGGCTGCTGGCGCAGCTCAAGCGCGACTTCACGCTGGTGCGCAACATCAAGCCAGCGGCGAGCCGCGCCGATTCCTCCGAGCTCTACGTGCTGGCGACCGGGTTCAGGCGGAAGGCCGAACCGGAGCCGGACGCGGAAGACTGAACGCCTCAGCTTTCCGCTAGCCGGCCGTCGACCAGATGGATGCGCCGGCTCGCTTTCGCCGCCATCTCGGTATCGTGCGTCACGGCGATCACCGTCTTGCCGCGCTCGCGCACCAGCGCATCGAGAATCAAAAAGACCTGCTCGGAATTCCTGCTGTCGAGGCTGCCGGTCGGCTCGTCGGCGAGGATCAGCGGCGGATCATTGGCGAGGGAGCGGGCGACGGCGACGCGCTGACGTTGGCCGCCCGAGAGCTGGTCCGGCCGCTTGTCGAGATGGTCGACGAGGCCGAGCGCGCTCAGCAGCTCAGTCGAGCGCTCGCGCATGGCGGCCGCACCGAGCTTGCCGAGGCGGCGCATCGGGATCTCGACATTCTCGCGCACCGTGAATTCCGGCAGAAGGAAGTGGAACTGAAAGACGAAGCCGAGCGTCGCCAGCCTGATTCCAGCGCGTTCGCGCTCACTGAGCCCAGCCGTATCCCTGCCCTCGATGGCGAGCGTGCCGCCGGTCGGCTTGTCGAGCAGCCCGAGCAGATAGAGCAGCGAGGACTTGCCCGAGCCGGACGGGCCGGTGATCGCGACGAACTCGCCCGCCCCGATCACCAGCGTGATGTCCTTGACCAGCGTCGCCGGCACGGCGGCGGGCAGCACGCGGGTCAGCCCCTTGGTCTCGATCAGCGGGCTCATGTCGCGCCCCGGATGATGTCGACCGGGTTGAGCCGCGCCGCCTGCCTTGCCGGCAGGTAGCCGGCGACGCCGGCCGAGACCAGCGCGAAGCCGGCGGCGATCAGATAGTGCCAGATGCTCCAGGCCAGCGGCAGGCGCGTGATCTCCTGGGCGACGCTGGCGCCCGACAATTCGAAGCGGACCAGCGAGAGCGCGAAGCAGAGCAAGAAGCCGACCGCCCAGCCGATCAGCGAGCCGCCGGCGCCGAGCGCCACTCCTTCGAGCAGGAAGAGACGGCGCATATCGGTCTCGGTGAAACCCAGCGACTTCAGGATGGCGATGTCGCGCGCCTTCTCATGAGTGATGGTCGAGATGATGTTGAAGATGCCGAAGCCGGCCACCAGCAGGATCGCGCCGACGACCGTGTACATGATGACATTGCGGATCACGAGCGCCTGCAGCAGCGACTCGTTCGCCTCCTGCCAGGCCATCGCCTTGTAGCCGAGCTGCGCCTCGGCCCGGCGCGCCACCTGCGGCGCGGCATTGGGATTGTCGAGCTTCAACCTGATCTCGTTGATCGCATTCGGGCGCTCACTGAGGATCTGGGCGTTCTTGAGCAGGACATAGCCCTCGCCCTCGTCGCGGGCGGTAGTGCCGGTGTGGAAGAGGCCGACGATCTTGAAGGCGCGGCTCTGGCCGGTCGAGGAGACGACCGTCACGGTCGTGCCGAGCTCGGCGCCGAGGCGCTGCGCCAGCTTGTCGCCGACGACGATGTTGTTGCCTCCGGCGATCAGCGAGGTGAAGCTGCCCTGGCGGAAATCCTTGGCGAGCGAGGAGACCTTCATCTCGCCCTGCGGCTCGATGCCGATGATGGCGATGCCGACATCGCGACCGGAATAGCGCACCACCCCTTGCGTCTTCAGACTGAGCGCCAGCCGCCCCGGCACCCAGGCCTTGAGCATAGCGACTGCCTCGGTCGGGTTGAGAATGCCGCGCCGGTCGTCCTTCGGCCGCAGGCCGGCGATGTGGACCGCGGCAAAGGCGTCCTGCGCCGGCTGGCGGCGGGCGTTGCGGTATTCATCGGTGATGTCGACATGCGGCATGGTGTCGACCAGCCTCGCGACGAAATCGTCCTCGCCGCCCTGCATCAGCGACGCCATGGCTATCGAGAAGCCGACGCCGAGCGCGACGCCGATGATCGCGACCAGGGTCTGCCGGCCGCGGCCGCGGATATGCGTCAGCGCCAGGGCCAGGATCAGCCGCATGGTTCAGCCGCCCTGCGCGGCGACGCGGGCGCCATCCGCAAGCTTGTCCGGAAAGGGCGAGATGACGCGGGCCTGCTCCGGCAATCCCGAGAGCACCTCGACATCGCCGGTGCCGCGAGTGCCGATCGACAGCTCGTGGCGGCGCGCGCGGTCGCCCTCGACGACGAAGACCGCATTGCCCTGCACGGCGGCGACCGGCAGCAGCAGCGCGTCCTTCGACACCCGCGCGATGATGTTGAGCTCGACAGTCATGCCGATCAGCAATGGCGTGTCGTCAGGCAGAGCAAGATAGACGCGATAGGTCTTGGCGACGGGATCGCCCTTGGGCGTGATGCTGTCGACCGTCGCTTCCAACGTCTTCCCCGGAAACGCATCGGCCCGGATCAAGGCGCGCTGGCCTGCCTTGACCTGGGGAATGTCCTCCTCATTGACCTCGGCGACGACGCGCAACGGCCTGGCCTCGCCGATCCAGAACAGCACGGTGCCGGGCTCGGCGATCTCGCCGACCTCGCCGTCGCGGCGCAGCACGGTGCCACGCATCGGGGCGCGCAGCAGATAGTTCTCCAGGCGCGCGGTCTGGCCGGCGATCAGCGCCGAGGCCTGCCCCATCTCGCTGCGGGCGCGGTCGAGCGCCTGCTGGCTCCCCACATTGCGCTCGACCAGCACGGCGAGCCGGTCATGCTCGGCGGTGGCGAGCTTCTGGCGGGCCTTGAGCTCGGCCAAGGTCGCCTCGGCCTGGACGCTGTCCAGCCGGGCGAGGACATGCCCCTGCTCGACGCGCTGGCCTTCGCAATCGCAGCGCTCGACGATGCGCTCGCGCACCAGCGCCGTGACCTTGGCCCAGTTGCGCGGCTCGACCGTTCCGGTGGCGTAGACAATCTCGGCGGCGTCACCGCGCTTGGGCGCGACGGTGGCGACCGCCGTCGGCTTCGTCAGGAACCAATAGCCGCCGCCAGCAGCGGCGATGGCCGCGACGGCGAGAAAGCTGCGAGCGAACTTCACGGCACCCTCCGCAGGAGGCGTAGCACCGGCCCTTCCCTCTTCGCGATCACCACGATCCGGGAACGTTGCACCGGCAGCGTCTTGCGCGCACAATTACGAAAGACCGACCGTCGGTCATTATACAGACCGACGGTCGGTCGTCAAACAAGAGCGAGCCGTATGCCCCGTATCGTGAAGTCCGCGGATGATCGCAGGAACGAGATCCTCGACGGCGCCCAGGCGCTATTTTTCGAGCGCGGCTATGAGCGAACGACGGTCAATGACGTGATCGCCAGGATCGGCATCTCGAAGGGCGGCTTCTACCACCACTTCACTGCCAAGGAGGATCTGCTGGAGGGGATCACTGCCCGGCTGGCGCAGGATGCCGTCGCGCGCGTCCGCGATATCCTGGACGATCCCGCGCTCACTGCCCTGGAGCGGCTGAACGGCTTCATGGCGCGCTCACGCAGCATGAAGCTGGCGGATGCACCGAAATTCCGGGCTGCTTTCGACGTGGTCTTCCGGCCGGAGAACCTCGTGCTCTATCACCGGATCAACGCCGCCTCGATCGCGGTGATGCGGCCGGTGCTGACGAGGATCATCGCCCAGGGCAAGGCCGAGGGCGCCTTCACCGTGCCCGATCCGGAGGCCGCGGCGGAAATCCTCCTGCACCTCAACGCCAGCACGCACGACGCCGTCGCGCGTACCATCGAGGCGATGGGAACAGCCGAGGAGGACGCTGCGATCGTGGCGCTGGATCAGCGCTTCCAGCTCCAGGGCATCGCGATGGACCGCATCCTCGGCCTGCCGGACGGCAGCCTGACCATCGTCGAACCCGGTTTCACCCGCGCAGTGATGACGGCGCGCTGAGCGCGCCGTCTGCGGGCTGGTCTAGGATCAGTCGAGCTTGAACTTCGAGAGCTCGCGGTGCTCGCCATAGATGCGACGGACCGTGCCGGTGATCGAGCGGTAGACGATCGTCTCGGTCTCGATCACCTCAGGCCCGAAGCGCACGCCCGAGAGCATGCCGCCATCGGTGACGCCGGTGGCGCAGACGATGACGTCGCCCGAGGCCATCTCGGCCATGTCGTACTTCTTGTTCGGGTCCTTGACGCCCATGGTCAAGGCGCGAGCCCGCTTCTCCTCGGTGTCGAGGATCAGGCGGCCCTGCATCTGGCCGCCGACGCAGCGTAGCGCCGCCGCGGCAAGTACGCCCTCAGGCGCACCGCCGATGCCGAGATAGAGGTCGATGCCGGTCTTCTCCGGCTCGGTGCAGAAGATCACGCCGGCGACGTCGCCATCGGTGATCAGGCGGATCGAGGCGCCGGTCTTGCGGACCTCGGCGATCAGCTTCTCGTGGCGCGGCCGATCCATGATCAGCGTGTTGATCTCATGCGGCTTGACGCCCTTGGCCCGGGCCAGCGCGTTGATGTTGTCGGCAGCCGAGGCGTCGAGATCGACGATCCCCTGCGGATAGCCGGGGCCGATCGCGATCTTGTTCATGTAGACGTCGGGGGCGTAGAGCAGCTGGCCGGCGCCGGCCATCGCCATAACCGCGATCGAGCCCGGCATGTCCTTGGCGCAAAGCGTCGTGCCCTCGAGCGGGTCGACGGCGATGTGGACCTTGGGGCCCTGCTTGTTGCCGACCTTCTCGCCGATGAAGAGCATCGGCGCCTCGTCGCGCTCGCCCTCGCCGATGACGATCTCGCCGTCGATCGGCAGGCGGTTGAGCTCGCGCCGCATCGCATCGACCGCGGCCTGGTCGGCCGCCTTCTCGTCGCCATGGCCGCGCAGGCGGGCGGCGGCGACGGCGGCGCGCTCGGTGACGCGTACCAGTTCCATCGAGAGGTAGCGCTCGATGATCTGGTCGGGCGAGATGCGGAGATCGACGGACATGGGGACTCCCTAGCGCGATGAGCGGATGGCGGAGGTAAATAGCGACCGGGTTGGCGAGGATATGGCGAAACGGTGAGCGATCCCGCCTTTCACCATCATTCCCGCTCGATACGGATGACTTGTGGCGCTTCCGCGATGTGGCCGTCAGCGCTCACCTTCTCCAGCGCGTCGCGGATCGCGTGCTCGCTGGTGGCATAGGTGATCAGAACGACCGGGACCGGAGCGCCGGAGCGCCCGCCAGGATCCTGCTGGGCGGCGATCTCGGAGCGGCGCTGGACGATGCTCTCCAGCGAGATATCGGCCTCGGCCATCCGGGTCGCGATCGCAGCCGCAGCGCCGGGACGGTCGGCGACGGCGAGGCGGATATAGTAGCCGCCCTCATGGCGCTGCATCGGCGCGCGCGTCGGCTGCTCCAGCCGGGCGACCGGCATGCCGAAGGGCTGGCCGGCGGTGCCACGGGCGACGTCAGCGATGTCGGCGATCACGGCGGAGGCGGTCGGGCCGCCGCCGGCGCCGGGGCCGACCAAAGTGATCTCGCGGACCGCATCGGCGTCGATGGTCACCGCATTGGTGACGCCCATCACCTGCGCGATCGCGGAGGATTTCGGCACCATGGTCGGGTGCACGCGCTGCTCGATGCCGGTCTTGGTGCGCTCGGCGACGCCGAGCAGCTTGATCCGGTAACCAAGCTCGTCGGCCATCTTCAGGTCGAGCGGCGTGATCGAGGAAATGCCTTCGACATGAATCGCTTCGGCGTCGATCTTCGTACCGAAGGCGAGGCTGGTCAGGATGGCAAGCTTGTGGGCGGTGTCGAAGCCCTCGACATCGAAGGTCGGGTCGGCCTCGGCATAGCCGAGGCGCTGGGCGTCCTTCAGGCAGGCCTCGAAGGTCAAGCCCTCGAGCTCCATGCGCGAGAGGATGTAATTGCAGGTGCCGTTGAGGATGCCATAGAGCCGGCTGACATTGTTGCCCGAGAGTGCCTCGCGCAGCGTCTTCACCACCGGGATGCCGCCGGCCGAGGAGGCCTCGAAGGCGAGCGCGGCGCCATTGGCCTCGGCCAGTTCGGCGAGCGCGACGCCATGGGCCGCGAGCAGCGCCTTGTTGGCGGTGACGACATGCTTGCCGGCGGACAGCGCGGTCTCGACCGCCTTCTTGGCCGGGCCATCCGAGCCGCCGATCAGCTCGACCAGGCAATCGATCTCGGGGGACGCGGCGAGCGCGACGGGATCGTCGAACCAGGCGAAGCCGGAGATGTCGATGCCGCGATCGCGATTGCGGTCACGGGCCGAGACCGCCGTCACGCGGATCGGCCGGCCGCAGCGGGCGGCGAGCGCGTTCTCCTGGCGCTTCAGAATGCCGGCGACCGCAGCGCCGACTGTTCCCAGGCCGGCAATGCCGACGCGCAGGGGCCTGATCTCGGAGGGAGCAGCGTGCATGGTCATGAGCGGCGGGGTCGCATGAGGCGCGCGGGGAGTCAACGGCGAAGGGGTATCGGGAACCTATCCCGGAACGCCGGATTGAGTAGGCAATGCGGAGATATCGCGATGTTGAAGGTCGGATCGATCGTCGGGGGGGTGCGCGACGTGCCGCGCGCCATCGGCTTCTGGACGGAGGCACTCTCATACGAGCCGCTGCGACCGCCCTCGCCCGACTGGGCGATCCTGGTGCCGCGGCAAGGTCCCGGCGTGCAGCTCGCGATCACGCAGGTCTCGTCGGAGGCGGAGAACCACCAGCGCCACCATCTCGACCTCTATGCCAGCGATCGCGAAGCCGAGGTCGAGCGCCTGCTGCGGATAGGCGCGAGGCGGGCCGAGTGGCGCTATCCTGAGGGCGCCGACTACATCGTGCTGGAAGATCCCGACGGAAACAGCTTCTGCGTCATCGAGAAGTGATGGCTTGGGCCTCCCGCCAACGCAGATCGAACTCGGGCTGGGTTATCGTGTAGGGCTCAAATTGCGGATCGGCCGCAATCTCACTAAGTGTGGGCACCGCGATCACGCCGAGCGCAGTGCCGTTGACTTCGCACAACTCGTCGGCGAGGCCGACCCGACCGTCACGAAAATATTCGAGCTTGCGCGTCTCGAAGCGGTCTGCGTCGAGTTCGCTCCACAGCTCAACCGGCTCATTCTGCTTCTCATGGTGCCAAAGCACGCGGATGTAGCTGCGTTCGCGTTCAGTCGATTGCAGCTCTTCCGATCGCCCCATGGCTCACTCGAAGCGGCAAACGACCTCGGCGGCGAGCTTGTGGACCTTGCCGGCCTCGAAGCCGAGATAGATCCGCAGCAGCTGGTTGCCGAAGGCGGTGATCTTGATGGTGCGCAGCGCCTCGACGCTGTCGCCGTCCGCCTGGGTCGAATTCTCGTCGATCGGCTTCCAGAACCAGGGCTTCGGCGCCTTGATCACGGTCTGCGCCAGCAATTGCTCAGCCTCGGCCCGGCCCATGCCGGTCGGGAAGTACTTCGCCGCGATCTCGGTGGCGTCGCGGCCGCATTCCTTGGCGCGCGAAGCGGTCAGCACCTCGGCGATCAGGGGCGAGTCGGTGTCGGTGGTGCGGCCGCGCGAGAAATCATAGGTGGCGAACAGGCAGACCAGCGCGAACAGGCCGAACACGATCCCGATCAACCGACCCTTCGAGACCATGGCGCGCACTTCGTCCTAGCTATCCACCCCGGCCTTGGGTTCCCATGTTTCGACGGCCCGGTCCAGTGCCGGCGCGCAACAGTGACAGCCGTCTTTCCAAGGCGGCTCCCCACGCGTCTGAGCGGCGCCCTCTTCGTCATGGTCGGGCTTGTCCCGACCATCCACCTCTTCGCTTCACTGATCGAACGCAGCGTTCAAGACGTGGATGCTCGCCACAAGGGCGAGCATGACGAGCTGGAACAGCGTGATGGTTGTCGAACGGCCTCCCGCCCTACCCCGCCTTCGGCATCTGGATGACGTTGTGCAGGGTCTGGTCGGCGCTCTTCAGGAAGCGGCCGATATTGCGCGCCGCCTGGCGGATGCGCTGCTCGTTCTCGACGATGGCGATGCGGACATAGTCGTCGCCATGCTCGCCGAAGCCGATGCCCGGCGCGACCGCGACCTCGGCCTTCTCGATCAGCAGCTTGGAGAACTCAAGCGAGCCGAGATGGCGGAACTTCTCGGGAATCGGCACCCAGGCGAACATCGAAGCCTGGGGCGCCGGGAACTCCCAGCCGGCCTTGGTGAAGCTCTCGACCAGCGCGTCGCGGCGCTTGCGATAGACCTCGCGCATCTCGCGGATGCAGTCGTCGGGGCCGTTCAACGCCGCCGCGGCGGCGACCTGGATCGGCGTATAGGCACCATAGTCGAGATAGGACTTCACCCGCGCCAGCGCCGCCAGGAGCTTCTCGTTGCCGACGGCGAAGCCCATGCGCCAGCCGGCCATGGAGAAGGTCTTCGACATCGAGGTGAACTCGACGGCGACGTCCATCGCGCCCGGCACCTGCAGCATCGACGGCGGCGGGTCGTTCTCGTCGAAATAGACCTCGGCATAGGCAAGATCCGACAGCAGGATCAGATCGTGCCGCTTCGCGAAGGCGACGAGGTCGCGATAAAAGTCGAGCGAGGCGGTGTAGGCGGTCGGGTTCGCCGGATAGCAGGTGACGAGCGCGATCGGCTTCGGCACCGAATGCGCCATCGCTCGCTCCACCGCCGGGAAGAAGGCCGGCGTCGGCTCGGCCGGGACCGAGCGGATCACCCCGCCCGCCATCAGGAAGCCGAAGGCGTGGATCGGATAGCTCGGATTGGGCACCAGCACGACGTCGCCGGGGCCGGTGATGGCCTGCGCCATGTTGGCGAAGCCTTCCTTCGAGCCGAGCGTGGCAACGACCTGCGTGTCGGGGTTGAGCGTCACGCCGAAGCGGCGCTGATAGTAATGCGCCTGGGCGCGGCGCAGTCCGGCGATGCCCTTCGAGGCGGAGTAGCGGTCGGTGCGCGGCTTGCCGGCAGTCTCGACCAGCTTCTCGATGACGTGCTTGGGCGCCGGCAGATCGGGATTGCCCATGCCGAGATCGATGATGTCGACGCCCTTGGCGCGCTCGGCTGCCTTGATCTTGTTGACCTGTTCGAAAACGTAGGGCGGCAGGCGCTTGATGCGGTGGAAATCGGTCATATCGAGAACAGGTCCTTGCGGATCGCCACGCTGGAGCGAAGCAAATCACATTCTTGCGTTGCGATGCCTTACCACCGCAGCTTTCGCCCTGACAGGACAAAAAACGCAAGATTCATCGAAACGCAACGCATGCCTCCCTGGCGCAACGCTTCAGGCCGGCGGAATGAAGGGCTGGCTGATCGTCCGGAACACGTCGAGCGCCTCGCAGCGCGCGGAATGAGCTTCCAGCGCCGGATAGTCGCCAAGGATAACGAGATCGGGATGCGCATCGCTGGCGAAGCGCAACGCGCAGGCGAGCGCGATGTCGGCATGGCTGATCCGCTCGCCGAACCACCAGTCGCCGATGCGCTCGGCCCGCTCCCGCTCCAGTGCGGCGAGAGCGCCTGATATCTGGCTGCGGCAGCGCCCGGCCCAGGTTTCGGAGATGCGATCGTGCAGCCTCAACTCATAGAACAGGCTCACCGCCTTTTCGGCGAGCCCCATCGCCAGCGCCGCGACGCGCAAGGCCCGGTGGCGCTCCGGCTCGGCGCGCGGGAACAGGGCAAGCTCTGGAGAGACGAGGCCGTCGAGATAGTCGATGATGGCATGGCTCTCGACCAGCACGAGCCCGTCGTCGAGCTCCAGCGTCGGGACGCGAACCAGCGGATTGAGCGGCGCGATCCTGTCGCCGTCGCCGAAGACCGACCAGGGCCGATGCTCGAAGGGCAGCTCGTAGAGCGTCAGCGCAATACCGACGCGGCGCACGAAGGGCGAATCATACTGGCCGATCAGGATCATCGCTGGCGTTCCACCGAGGAGCTGCCATTGGACTGGTCAGGGCGAGGCAAGGCAAGCGCGGCCCGCTCTCGCCCGTCCTCATTCCTTTGGCATCGGCGGCGGCGCCGGCGGCGGCAGGACCTTGCCGAGCTGCTGTGCCTGCGTGCCCGCCGCCTCGTTCGAGATTCGCTTGGCGTCGAGATCCGCTTCGAGCGCCTTGAACTCATCGACAGTCTTGCGCTTGGCCTCGCGCGAGACGGTGGTGCCGATCGGAATATATTTCGGATCCTGCGGCCGGGTCTCGGTCACGAATGGCTTGGGATCGCCAGGTTTGGTGGCGAGATCGGTGAACTCCGCGACGCCGCGGGCAGCTTCGCAACCTCCGAGCGCCACCCCGACGAGCAGGACGAGTCCGACCGCCTCGAGCGAGATTTCAGTCCGCTTACCAATCATCGCCCCGGTTCCGCAGAATTTCTTTGTCACTCATACTGGTTAGGTCCTTAATGGGTCCAAAATGGGGAGTGCAACTCCTGCGTAAGGCTATCAAGGGGAGCGCCATCATGTGTCCGCCAGCTGACGAGAAGGGCAAGACCGGGCCAAAGCCTGCGGAAACGCCGTTCGGCGAGCTTCCGGCGGTGCCCGATTTCGAGGCGATGGCGCAGAACATGGGCAAGCTGGTCGAGCAGGCCGGCAAGGTGACGGCCGCCTATCTGAAGCCGATCGAACGGGGCGAGGCCAAGACCGGCCAGGCCGACGAAGCCAGCGAGATGGTCAAGGTGCTCGGTCGCGTCGCCGAGCGCTGGGTCAGCGATCCCCAGAAGATCATCGAAGCCCAGGGCGCGATCACCAGCGATTTCCTCTCCTTGTGGAGCTCGACGCTGAAGCGCCTCGGCGGCGAGCAGGTCGAGCCGGTAATCGCGCCCGAGAAGCGCGACGCCCGCTTCGCCGATCCGGAATGGAACAGTCATCCGGTCTTCGACTTCGTCAAACAGGCCTATCTGCTGACGACACGCTGGGCCGAAGGCATGGTCGAGCAGGCGGACGAGCTCGACCCGCATACGCGTGACAAGGCCCGCTTCTACGTCAAGCAGATCGCCGGAGCCCTCTCCCCGTCCAACTTCGTCGCGACCAATCCCGAGCTGCTGCGCGAGACCATGGCGCAGAACGGCGAGAACCTGGTGCGCGGCATGAAGATGCTGGCCGAGGACGTCGAGGCCGGCGGCGGCGAGCTCAAGATCCGGCAATCGGATGCCGGCGCCTTCCAGATCGGCGTCAATATCGCAACGACGCCCGGCAAGGTCATCTACCGCAACGACATCATCGAGCTGATCCAGTACGCGCCCGCGACCGAAACGGTGCTGAAGCGGCCGCTGCTGATCGTGCCGCCCTGGATCAACAAGTTCTACATTCTCGACCTCAACGCCGAGAAGAGCTTCATCCGCTGGTGCGTTTCCCAGGGGCTGACGGTCTTCTGCATCTCCTGGGTCAACCCCGACCACCGCCACGCACTCAAGGATTTCGAGAGCTATATGCGCGAGGGCATCTTCGCCGCGCTGGAGGCGATCGAGCAGGTGACCGGCGAGAAGCAGGTGTCCTCGATCGGCTACTGCGTCGGCGGCACGCTGCTCGGCGTGACGCTGGCCTATATGGCGGCGACCAGGGACAAGCGCATCGCCAGCGCGACCTTCTTCACCACGCAGGTCGACTTCAGCCATGCCGGCGAGCTCTCGGTCTTCGTCGACGAGGAGCAGATCCGCGCCGTCGAGGAACAAATGGCCGAGCGCGGCTATCTCGACGGCTCGCGCATGTCCGGCGCCTTCAACATGCTCAGGCCGAACGACCTGATCTGGTCCTATGCCGTCAACAACTACCTGAAGGGCAAGGCGCCGACCCCGTTCGACCTGCTCTACTGGAATTCGGATTCGACCCGGATGCCGGCGGCGAACCACTCCTTCTACCTGCGCAACTGCTATCTCGAGAACAAGCTGAGCAAGGGCGAGATGCGCCTCGGCGGCAAGCTGCTCGACCTGAAGAAGGTGACGATCCCGATCTATAATCTGGCGACCCGCGAGGACCATATCGCCCCGGCCGTGTCGGTCTTCCTGGGCTCGCAGACCTTCGGCGGCCCGGTCGACTACGTCATGGCCGGCTCCGGCCACATCGCCGGCGTGGTCAACCCGCCGACCAAGGTAAAGTACCAGTACTGGACCGGGCCGAAGCCCGAAGGCGCCTTCGAGGATTGGATGAAGACGACGCAGGAGCATCCAGGCTCCTGGTGGCCGCACTGGTTCGCCTGGGTGGAGAAGCAGGCGCCCAAGCGCGTCAAGCCGCGCATTCCCGGCGAGGGGCCCCTGCCCGCGCTGGAGGACGCGCCGGGAAGCTATGTGAAGATCAAGGCGTAACGCACCGGCAGAGCAGCGGATTCGCCACACTCCATCGATTTGGTTGGATGTGAACGGCCGTTCATTGCCTTACGCGCGAAGCCGCCTAGCCTGCGGATAGAGCTGGGCTGGGGATTCCCGTGACGTTCGTCTTCGTTCCGATGGCTGTGCGCGTTCGGCAGCAGCGCATGTCGCGCCTGTTGGATGCCGCAGCGCTGCCGACCTGTGCTCGCCCGGTCCGCGCCGCGCCGTTGCCGAAACACTGCAGATCGCTCAAGGCGTCGACCGCTCTTATCGGCCTGACCCTTATCTTTGCCGGTATCGGGCTGCTCGGCATGACAAGCGCCGTGATGGCTGAAGGTGGTACCGGCGGTGTTGGCGGCGGCCCCGGCGGCAACGACCAAGCGACTGCCCCCGGCGGCCCTGGCATTAGTGGCAGTCCCGGCGGCGGCGGCGGCGGCGGCGCCGGTCAGACCGGCGGCGTCGGTGGGGCCAGCCCTGTCGCCTCAGGCGGCACGGGTGGAGCAAGCCCAGGTGCCGCCGGCAGCGATGGCGGAAGCAGTAGCTTTCCCGGGGCAGGCGCGGGCGGCGCGGGCGGCGGCGCCCACGGCTATGTCGACACTACGGCTCCCACTGTCGCCACGACCGGCGGCAAAGGGGGCAACGGCGGTGAAGGCATGTTCGGCGGCGGGGGCGGCGGCGGCGCTGGCGGCTGGGGCGCCGTCATGGCCGATACGGGTGGGCTCGGCACGCTCTCCTCTGCGGCGACGGGTGGAAACGGCGGCAATGGCGGCGACGGCGATAGCGGCGCGGGTGGTGGCGGCAGCGGCGGCCATGGCGGGGCAGTAATCGGTGATGCCACGACGAGACTAGAGACCAGCGCGGACCTTCGCGGCGGGCATGGCGGAAAGGGCGGCAATATCACCGGCTTCGGCGGCGTCGGCGGCGCTGGCGGCGCCGGCGGGCATGGCCTGCTCGTGACAGGCGCCTCGACGGTCGAGCTCTATCAGAACGTCATTGGTGGCAATGGCGGCGCAGGCGGCACGAGCGGCAGCAGCATTCATAGCCGCGGCGGCGCCGGTGGCGCTGGCGGTGCCGGCGTGTCCGCGACCAACGGCGCTGTGATCATCGTCTATGATGGCGTCACTGGCGGCAATGGCGGTGTCGGTGGTTCCGGTTCCATACCCGGCGCCAGCGGTGCCGGTGGCGCGGGCATCGCCGGCAACAACGTCACCATCGTCCTGGATGGCGGCGGGATCGCGGGCGGCCTGAACGGCGACGGTAGCCGCGCCTATGCCCTCTCGCTGTCTGGCGACAGCAAGCTGACCATCGCGCGAACCGGGACCGCCAATCTGTTCGGTGGCATCCAGCTGGTCTCGGGCACGCTGACGCTCGACCAGGCTGTTGGCATCGACGTCACCATCGCCAATGCGATCAGCGGTGCTGGCGGTTTGCGCAAGACCAGCGCCGGCACGGTGACGCTCACTGAAAGCAACACCTATACCGGCGGGACGACGATATCGGGCGGAACGCTCCAGATTGGCGACGGTGGCACGACCGGCTCGATCGTCGGTGACATCGTCAATAATGGCCGGCTCGTCTTCAACCGCAGCAATTCGATCAGCTTCAATGGCGCCATCACCGGCACCGGTGGCCTGACCAAAGCCGGCGCCGGCACACTGACCCTGACCGGCAACAACACCTATTCTGGCGCAACCACGGTCGAGGCCGGCGCGCTCCTGATCGACGCTGCGCCAGCGATGTCGGCCGCCTCGGACTACAAGGTCGCATCGGGCGCGACGCTGCAGGTCAGCGATGGGCTCGGCCCGGTGAGCGCTGCATCGATCGCCGGCGCGGGCACGATCCAGATCGGCAATGGCACAACACTGAAGGCCGGCAGCAGCAACGCCTCGACGACATTCTACGGTACGATCAGCGGCAATGGCGCGCTCGACAAGACCGGCACGGGCACTCTGACTCTGACGGGCACGAACACCTACACCGGCGGCACCACGGTTTCGGGCGGCAAGCTCGTGGTGAACGGCTCGATCACCGGCGCGGTGACGCTGAGTGGCGGCGCGCTCGGCGGCTCCGGCACGGTCGGAACGCTCTCGGTCGCGAGCGGTGCCACGGTCGCGCCGGGCAATTCGATCGGAACCCTGAAAGTCTCGGGCAACGTCGCCTTCGCCTCAGGCTCGACCTATCAGGTCGAGGTCAACGCCGCCGGCCAGAGCGACAGGATCATCGCCTCGGGTAGCGCGGCGATCTCGGGTGGGACCGTGCAGGTCCTGGCGGAGAACGGCAATTACGCGGCGGCGACGAGCTACACGATCCTGACCGCCACGGCCGGGGTCAGCGGCCGGTTCTCGACGGTGACCTCGAACCTCGCCTTCCTGACGCCCTCGCTTGGCTATGATGCAAGCAATGTCACGCTGACGATGACCCGCAACGACACCTCCTTCGGTCCCGATAACGGTGGCGGCATGTCCGGCGGCGGAACTGATACGAGCAGCACGAGCACGTCCGGCACTTACATCGCCGCCACCCGCAACCAGGGCTTCATCGCGATCGCGGCCGAGCGGCTGGGGGTCGGCAATCCGATCTATGACACGCTGATCTCGGCGACGGCGGCCGAGGCGCGGGGCAGCTTCGACCTGCTTTCGGG
>NZ_JBYSVZ010000009.1:0-140879 GCF_058986765.1 Allobosea sp. GW821-FHT03A12 | reverse complement strand
CGTCGCGGCGGCACGGTGGTTTCGGTGAAAGCTCCCGACGAGCACACTGTAACGGTCGAAGCCATCATGGATGATGCCACGCCGATCGACCGCGATGCCCGGCTCGCCAGTTATCGCGCGGAAGGCTGGACGGAGTTCGACGCCAAGGCCCCGCCCTACAGCACTGCGGCGCCGTCAGCAGGGCGCCCACAGTTCCCCATCGACTAGGGATCGGCCCGCGCTGCGACCGAACGTGCTCGTGACCAGGGCCTCCGCGATTAATTCCGGAGGCCTCTCTTCTCCTGAGGTTCCGCCAGCGTGCTGCACGGCGCACGGAGGACCAGCGTTCTGCGAGCTCCTCGGCGCTTAGGACTGCACCCCATGTGGATGTCGGGAACCGGGTCGTCTGTGGACACGTTGCTTTCGCCGAATTGAGCCGACTGTAGCGGACCTGCTGAGCCTCTGCAGCTGGTTTTGAGTGGACGCCTGATCCTTCGGCGAGAGGTTTGGCGCGAAGATCCAGAGCGCTAAGTCAAGAACGAAGGCTCCGCCGATTGAACCCTGTTGGCATCAAATAAGACCCCCCCGCCGAGATCCGACGGGGCCGTTCCTCAAGATGCTTGAGCTCGTCGGAACCGCTCGACGGAGCGTTGGGTCAGATCGTCCTCATCCTCCGCAATGACCGCCAAGCTGGCGACGATGAATGCGAGGCGCACTCGCTCTCGCTCGTCGTATGGATCGGACAGGCTCAACCGGATTTCATTCCAGGCAGCGTCGAGAGCTGTGCGTGCCCGGGCAAGTTCCACCGGGTCCGTCAGTGATGAGAATGGCATCTCCTTTCTCCTTGATACGTCACCAACAACGAAAATTTAGTCCGCGCCGGTGCGTTGGCAATATCAAAGACAAAAAAAGCCCGGCCCCGCGTGAGCGAGACCGGGCTGGATGACCCAACAAGCGATGGTTACGGATCGACGTGTTCGGGCATCGCTTTCAGCTGATCCTTCGTCCAGTTCGTGACCGCGTGGACATCGCCGTCCTCGTCACGCATGAATTCGAGCTCGCTGAGAGCCACGGCGACGGGCTTGGCGCCGATGCCCAGGAAGCCGCCGACATCGATCACCGCCTGAGCGTTCGGGCCGGCTCCGTGCACATGAGAGATCGCACCGATCTTCTCGTCGCCAGGCCCGTAGATTGTGGCGCCGTCGAGAGCGACAGCAGTCAGGTCGGTATCGGCAAGACGGCTATGCTTTGAATGGTCCATGGGATCCTCCTCTGAGAGGAAGGAACGACTGGCAGGAAGAGGTGTTCCGCCGCTCAGTCGAATGAAAAGCCGGTGGGTATCCGGGCGGGCTGCAGGCCTCCAGCCTTCGCTCCACCGTGACGTCGGGCACTCCAAAGGCCCCGGATCATTCGCGCCCATTGGGCGTTCCTCATAGGCGATTTCATCCGAGCCTCCTTCACCAGAATTCGGACAAGAGAACAGAGGAGCAATCCCATGTTCATCATCATGGGTGGAACTGGCCATGTCGGTTCGGCAACAGCTGACGCATTGTTGGGACGAGGCGAAGCGGTGACGATCGTCACGCGCGATCCTGACCACGCTGCTGGATGGCTAGCGAAGGGTGCCAAATTGGTGAAGGCAGACGTCGAGGATGTGCCATCCCTCAACGCTGCATTCCAGCTCGGGCGACGCGCCTTCCTGCTCAATCCGCCCGCCAACACCGCGGAAAATACGGACGTGGTCGAACGGCGAACAGTCGCCAAGATCTTGCGGGCGTTGGAGGGGTCTGGGCTGGAGAAAGTCGTTGCGGAGTCGACAGGCGGCGCCCAGCCGGGAGAGCGCATCGGCGATCTCAACGTTCTCTGGGAACTCGAAGAGGGTCTTCGAGCGCAAGCGATTCCTGCCGCGATCAATCGCGCCGGCTACTACATGAGCAACTGGGATGGACTGCTTGAGACCGCCGGTGCGACAGGCAAGCTTCCAACCATGTTTCCGGCTGATGTCTTGATCCCCATGGTATCATCTGGCGATCTCGGCAAAGCTGCCGCCGACAGGCTGTCGTCACCACTCGCTGACGTTGGGGTGCGCTATATCGAAGGGCCGAGGCGCTATTCGAGCGAAGATGTCGCCAAGGCATTCTCAGCTCGCCTCGGCACCTTGGTCGGGCTCTCAGTCATCCCTCGTGGAGAGTGGAAGGAAGCGTTTCTGCAACTCGGTTTTTCCGAAGCGGCCGCGGCCTCTTATGCGCGCATGACCGCGGTCAGCCTCGATGGAGGCTTCGATTTGGCCGACGACCCTATCCGAGGCTCAACGACACTCGACGCTTACGTTCAAGAGCTGGCCCTGAACGTTGGATAACTCATCGATGCCGCACCAGTCAGCTGCGAACAGTGCAAGGGCCTTCGTAACTCGCTTGAGTGAAGGCAGGCTGACCCGCTCATCAATACCGTGAATATTCTCGGCGATCGGCCCATAGACGAGCGCCGGGACATTTCCGTGAACTGAGAAGATGGCCGCGTCGAGATAGGCGGTCATGACATAGGCATTGAGCTCTTTGCCGCCCTGGGCTCGTCTGTGGGCGGACTGCAAGCACGCTTCGGCGGACGTGCCTTCTGCGAGTTCGTATCCAGCATGCATCACGCCAACCCAGTCGACATCGACCAGATCGCCACTGGCGAAGGCGAAGTCATCTTTCTGAACCGTCGTCACGAAGTTTTCGAATTCGGCGGCCCGTGCTTGCGGGTGCTCGCCAGGATAGAATCCGATGCGGCCCTCGACCACGCAGTCACTCGGTATTGAAGCAATCCAGTCGCCGCCAACTATCGTCCCAAATGTCAGCGCAACTGGATTGGCGATGGTCTCGAAGCCGGCCTTGCCCTTAGCCTCTGCGATCCACTTGCGTTCCAGAGCGCGCAAATGATCCATCAGCTTGATCATCAGATCGATCGCGCTTTGCCCGGACTCGGGTTCCCGTGGGTGAGCCGGCCGCCCACGCGTCGTCAGGCGGAATTTCAGCACGCCGGAATTGGCGCGAACGAGCTGCTCGTCGGTCGGCTCGGCGCTGACGATGACGTCGGCGATTAAACCGTTGATGAAGGCAGTCGCAGCGCCGTTCCCGGTAATCTCCTCGTCCACCACTGACTGGATCTGAACGTCTCCGCACAGGGTCAGTCCAGCGCGCTCGATCGCCGCGAGAGCGTAGACGGATGCCGTTAGGCCAGCCTTCATATCGCCGGCACCGCGGCCATAGAGCCAATCACCCTCCCGTCGCGCCGTGAATGGGGGCGATGACCACCGGGCCGTGTTGGCTGCAGGCACGACATCCATGTGCGAATTGAACGCCAGCGATCGGCCACCGCGTCCCTTGGCAGCTCTAAGGCCGACCACGTTCCAACTCGACCGATAGTCGATGGTCGCCGGAGAGAAGGCTGGATGCTTACCGATTTGCGTGGCGTCAGTCTGAAAGCGCCTGACCTCGTAGCCCCGTTTCACCAAGCTCGCCTCGAGGAAGCTCTGCGCTTCCTCCTCCTCCTCGCGAAGCGTGCGGTAACCGACAAGCTTGGCCAGGAATTCCACCTGCTCCTCGAACAGGTCGTCGACGGCTTGCAGGATGCGGTCTTGGGGAGCGGTCATGATTATTTCCTGCAGAACGGCTGGGCAGCTGATAGGCTTCATCATAGGTCGCTCATCCGCTGATTGGCGGCGTTCATGCCAGCATCAGCTACGGATTGCGGCAAAGTTCCCCCACTCAATGCAGGATTACTGCGTTATGGCACTGGATGAGATTGATCTGAAACTGCTCCAGGCCGTCCAGGCGAACAATCGTCTGACCTCGGAGGAACTGGCTGAACTCGCGAACCTGTCGGCGACGGCCTGCCAACGCCGACTGAAGCGGTTGCGTGCCACCGGGGTCATTGAGGGCGACGTTTCGATCGTGTCGCCGAAGGCGGTTGGGCGCCCCTTTTCAATGCTGGTCCTAGTCTCGCTGGAACGAGAGCGCGCGGACATCATCGATCGCTTCAAGGCTGCGATCAGGGCAACGGCGGAAGTGATGACCGGCTTCTATGTGACCGGCGATGCCGATTTCGTGCTTGTGGTGACGGCGCGCGACATGGAGGACTACGAGCAGTTTACGCGCCGCTTCTTCTACGAAAATGCCGACATCAAGAGTTTCAAAACGATTGTCGTCATGGACCGCGTCAAGGCTGGCTTCTCGCTGCCCATCGAACTCTGAAAACGCAGTTTTCTTTCTGCAGCGATTTGATCGGTGCTTTATCCGTTAGGGGGCGAGGGCGGATATCAGCACAGCCGATAGACCGTCGCCTCGTCAGCCTTCGCTCGAACTTCCTTGGACGACGCCTGCCGCAGCTTGTCGTCATGTGTCCAACCGCGCTAGGCGATCTCGGTCGCGAGCTTCGGCTAAAACTGCTATCCGCTGACAGGCGGCGAGCTCCTTGTGCGGTGCCCCCCCAAGCCGTAGATTCCAAAAACGAGATTGCGACTGGCTGCAGACAATCGCAGGAGCACCACCCTATTCGACCGCGATGGCAAGCACGCGACCGTGCACGGCCAGGTGCCTGTCGCTGCGGTTCATGACCGCCAGCACGACAGATGCACCATCCTCGCAGTCGAGCACCAGTCTGTGGCAAAACTGACCGTCATCATAACTGGTTGTGTCGAAGAGCAGATAGCCCACCCGCCGATCGTCATACTCACCCGCGAACTGATAAATGACGTCGACCCTGCTCCCATCGCGTAGGCTCAGCCGGGCCTTTCCGGCGATCATGGTACCCTCCCTCCCTGGGACTGCATGCGGCGAAGATGAGGGCGGCTGGCCCAGACTTACCTAGGCCGCCTTCTTCGCCGGCTTGCGCTTCGCCGCCGCCGGTGCGTTCTGCCCGACACTGGCGCGCAGCGCCTCCATCAAGTCGACGGGCTTTGAAGCCTTTGCTTTCTTCGCGACCTTGACCGGCTTGCCGGCTAGCTTCGCCTTGACCAATTCGGCCACGGCCGCCTCGTAACGGTCGTCGAACTTCGAGGGATCGAACTCGCCCTTCTTGGTTTCGATGATGTGCTTGGCGAGCTCGAGCATCTCCTTCTGGATCTTCAGCTTGGGGATGCCGTCGAACGCCTCCGCGGCGGAGCGGACCTCGTAGTCGAAATTGAGGGTGTGGGCGACGAGGCCGAGCCCGTGCGCCCGGATCATCAGCGTGCGATAGCGCCGAAACAGCACGGCATGAGCCAGCGCACCGACCTTGCTGGCCCGCAGCGCCTCGCGGATCACCGCAAAGGCGTCGTCGGCGATCTTCCCCGATGGGGCAAGGTAGTAGGGCTTGTCGAAAAAGACCGTGTCGATCTCGCTGCAGGGAATGAAGGCCTGCACCGCCAGCAGCTTCTTGCTCTCCGGCACGGCGTTGGCGATTTCGTCGGGCTCGACCTCGACATAGCGGTCCTGATCGATTTCGAAGCCCTTGATCTGATGCTCGCGATCGACGGGCATCTCAGTGGCGGGGTCGATGAACTCGCGCCGCACACGGTGGCCGGTGTCGCGGTTGATCGTGTGGAAGGCGATGCGCTCGGAGGTGCTGGCGCCGGTGTAGAGCGCGACCGGGCAGCTGATCTCGCCGAACTTCAGGTAGCCCTTCCAGTTCGCCCGCGCCGCGACCATGACACGCTCCTCCCGACGCAACACACCAGCGATTCAATGCGGCGCCGGCCAACTGGTTCCGGCGCCCTGGAACTGAATCGATCAAGCCGCATTGAGTCGGCAGTCGCGTTCCCGGAGTTGCGTCGTCATGCCCGCCAGAACCTATTGGAAGGGCTACCTCAAGCTCTCGCTGGTCACCTGTCCTGTCGCTATGAGCCCGGCCACGTCCGAGAGCGAAAAGGTCCGCTTCCACACACTCAATCGCGAGACCGGCAACCGCGTCGTCAGCCGCTATGTCGACGCCGAGACGGGCAAGCCGGTCGAACCGGACGACCAGGCGAAGGGCTACGAGGCCGAAGCGGGTCGGCTCGTCGTGATCGAGGATGACGAGCTCGAGGCAGTCAAGCTCGACACCGTCCGCACGATCGACATCGATGCTTTCGTGCCGCGCGACTCCATTCCCTGGATCTATCTCGACAGCCCGCACTACCTGGTTCCGGATGACGAGGTCGGCGAAGAGGCATTCTCGGTCATCCGCGATGCCATGACGGCGACCAAGATGGTCGGCGTCTCCCGCGTCGTGCTCTACCGGCGCGAGCGCGCTGTCATGCTGGAACCGCGCGATAAGGGCATCGTTCTCTGGACGCTGCGCTATGGCGACGAGGTCCGTGACGCGAAGAGCTACTTCGCCGAGATCGACAAGGAGAAGCCCGAGCCCGACCTGCTCGACCTCGCGCAGAGGTTCATCAAGGCGAAGACCACGGATTGGTCGCCGGAGATGGTCAAGGACCCAGTGCAGGAGCACCTACTGAAGCTCATTGCAGCGAAGAAGCGCAAGGGGGCCCGCAAGGTCACTGCAGCCGCCGGTGGCAAGGAGCGGCCGGGCAACGTCGTCAACCTGTTCGATGCCCTGAAGAAGAGCCTGCAGGCGGACAAGTCGCTGCGGTGAAATGGGACAGGGCTGACCTCCCTTCGAAGGTCAGCCCTGCTGGCCGTTCCCCTGTGGTGAGATGGAATGCCCGAACTGCCGGTACATCCGCGGCGAACACGAACGGGCAATCAACTGACCATACAGCCTGATGCGAGCCTAGACAGGTACGCTCAAGCCGCCAGTGGCGATTTCGGCGCTGCCACGCGCCACTTCGGGGATATGTTGCCAATCCCACTCGGGTGCGAGCATCCTAGCCTTCCAGGCGGATCCACGTCGGAGCATGGTCGCTCGCCTTGTCCCAGCCGCGCACATGCCGATCGACATCGGCGGCGATGAGCCGCTTGGACAGTGCCGGGCTCAGCAGCAGATGGTCGAGCCGGAGCCCCGCATTCCGGCCCCAAGCGTTCCGAAAATAGTCCCAGAAGGTGTAGATGCGCTCCTGCGGGTGCGTGGCCCGAATTGCATCGGTCCACCCCTGCGCGACCAAGTCTCGAAAGGCCTGGCGCACCTCAGGGCGAAACAGCGCATCGTCGACCCAGCGTTCCGGCTTATAGACGTCGATCTCGGTCGGAATCACGTTGAAGTCGCCGATCAGCGCGACCGGGATCTTGTGTGCGAGCAGCTCAGCGGCATGGGAGGTGAGCCGCTCCAGCCAGGCGAGCTTGTAGTCGAATTTTGGACCAGGCGCCGGGTTGCCGTTCGGCAGATAAAGGCATCCAACCAGCACCCCGCCAATGGCAGCCTCGATATAGCGGCTTTGCGTATCCTCATCGTCGCCCGGGAGACCGCGCCGGGTTTCGATCGGATCTGAACCGCGGGCAAGGATCGCGACGCCATTCCAGCTCTTCTGCCCGTGCCAGATCGCGCCATATCCAGCGGCCCCGATCGCGGCTTCTGGAAACTTGCCCTGTGGCGCCTTCAGCTCTTGCAAGCAAACGATGTCCGGCTTGGCTTCCGACAGCCACCGCAGCAGCACCGGCAACCGGCCATTGATGCCATTAATGTTGAAGGTTGCGATCAGCACCACCGGCCCCTCTCGGCGACCAACGTCAGCTGGTCATGCGCGTTCCCGAGACGGTGCAATATTCATTGGAAGCAGACGCGCCAGCGCAGCCGCTGCCTGCGATGGCGCGCCCTGATCGCTATCGCTTCATTTGCTCGGGGAATCGCTGGGACAGGGTTTGAAAGCGATCGACGATCCGGCGGAGCAACTCGGCATCATTGGCCCCACCCCCCATCAGAATGCTCTCCACGATGTAGCTCAGACGCTCTCGATCGCGAGCGTGAGCGCCCGCGGCTGACCCGCTTTGAAGCTGGCTCCATGCCTCATCGAGCAATGACAGCGCGCGGTTCCGTTGCGACGAATCCATCAGGGGGCTGAAGGTCATTTCGCTTATCTGTCCTGGATGGCGAGCATCTCGCGGATCAGGTGATCGGCTTTGGCCTGCGCGGCGCGAAACCTATCAAGATCGGCCACACCGCCGTCGGAGCCAAGTGCCTCCGTAGCCTCCGCAACCGCATCCTTTAGGCTGTCGAGGCGAACGCGTAGGTCTTGAATCACAGCCGGGACAATTTCGCTCATCGGCGCAATGTACGGCACGAAGCGAAACGCGGCGCTGTCAAATGCCAATTCCGCCGTGGCGCAGCTGTCAGCGAGATCGAGCGGTATATGCGCGCAGAGACGAGCCCGTGGACGCTGCAAACACAATCGGTGCCGGCAACCTCCGTCATTATGCCCTTCCTATCTGGAAAGGAGGGCACGGATGGAAATCATTCTCATTACTATCCGGCTGCTCAAGCCCTGCGACCGTGGTTCTTGGGCACCTCGAATGTGACATCCGTGGTCATGAAATGTGCTCCAGGGAATGCGGTATGATCGGAACGCCAGTTTTCCCCTGGCGTTCCAGATCAGCTGGCCGCCTTTACTGCGGCAGAGCGCGGAACATCTCTCCGGCGGCCGGAGTAGTTGTTCCGCCGGTAGGAGCGCGGCGCAAATGGCGAACCTGTTTTTTGAGATTTCGATGCTCGCATTCGAAGCGCAACAGGCGATCTGGCTGCGCGCTCTCAAGCTTTCGACCGGCGGCGCGGCCAGCGACCGTGAAGCCGAACGGATGGTCACCGAGAAGGTGGCGGCCGCTCAGCAGGCAGCGACAAGGATGATGCTCGGTGCAGCGCCGGTCACCATCATCCGCGGTTACCGGCGTAAGGTGCGAGCCAATGTTCGTCGCCTCTCAAGGAAAACCGTCAGGCCGAGAGCGCGCTAGTCCGTCGCCAATTCAGGGGGGCCGAGACCGCCGAGCTCGCCAATCTTCGCCTCGTACTCATCCGCAAGAGCACTCAGCGTCTCGTTCAGCTCATAGTCGCCCGTTGCGTTCGAGAGGCGCCTGTACCTAGCCGCGGCAGTGTGCAAGAATGCTATTTTCTCGGCCACCGTCTCACCCGGAATATCGTAGTCGTCCACCGATGACGCTTCTGAGAGCGGGATGAATGCGAGCCGGCTCTGTGCGTTCCCGAGCCGATAAAACTGGGATCGGCTCGTTCCCTGAGGTGACCAAACATTCACCATAGCCCAGCGCCATCGCGCTCTCCGCCTTCTGATCCGGAACCGCGTCAAACGACACGACGTTGACCCGGTGGGCAGGGAGCATGAATTGTGGATCTGTTCATCGCGGTCACAATGGGAATGGTCGCATCGGTCGCGATCGGGTGGGCGGCGTCAGACCGATGGCATCTGTAGGTCCAACGTGCGAGCACTGCCTGTTGGCATCCGACCGGCCTGCGGGACCAACGCCGGGCATGCCTGATGCTGACCTCCCGGCAAGCCCGCTGGATTCGGGGCGCCACACAAGCGGTGAGTGACCAAAATACGGTGGCGACGCCTCCTTGAATTGGCCGGCCTGAACGGGGTTACCGATCCAGACCGTTTCGCTGCATCGATAGCAACACGGCCAATCCTTCAGCCTTCCACGTGTATTGAATAGCGCAACCTGCAATGGATCTGGCAGCGCGGTCGATCATGATGGAGCCAAAGCCCGTATGCTCGGGACGGGCTCCTATCGCCGGACCTCCAACTTCACTCCAGAGGACGCGGACGGCCTGCTCATCACACTCGACCATGATGGATATCGATCCCGTTGGTGACGACAATGCGCCGTACTTGACCGAATTGGTCGCCATCTCGTGGACGATGAGCGCTAAGCTGGTTGCCGTTTGCGGGCCGATCGACGCGTCGTCGCCTACAATGCTCACCCGGTCCGCCGCCCCATTCTGGTAGGGCGCGAAAAGGTCCGTCATGAGCTTCAGGATACCGCCGCCAGATCCGCTTTTGGGACGACCCACGAAAGAATGAGCGCGGTGGAGTGCCGCGAACCGTTCTTCGAGTCTCGCTGCGAACGGCCGGCTCTCCGGCTCGCTCCGCGCGGCCAGGCGCACGATGCTGTTCACCACCGCGAAGATGTTCGCGATGCGATGTCCAAGCTCACGCGCGATCAGTTCGGAACGCTCTTCAGCATGCTTCCTCGCCGTCACGTCGATATGGGCTCCACGGAGCAGGAGCGGCTCTCCGGACTCGCCGCGCTCGATCTCCGCCTTGGCGAGGATCCAGCGGGTTTTCCCGTCGCTGGGCCGGACGATGCGGTACTCGACCTCGTAGTCGGTGGAGCTGCCGCGGACAGTTTCGAGGAAATGAGAGAGGACACGGTCCCGGTCATCGGGATGGATGCGCCGAACCCAATCCTCATGCGTCTCGTGCACCGCTTCTGGAGGAAGGCCGTGCACCGCAAGGTATTCGGGCGAGCGCGTGTTGCGGAACTGGCCACCCCGCAGATCTACGGTCAGGCCGCCGATCTGCCCGATCTTCTGGACACGAGCGAATTCCAGCTCACGTTCCGTCAGTCGCGCCTCGACCCCGGACGCCTCGCCTTCATTCATTCGAACGCCCTGCCAACTGATCTGGGCCCAAGGCAGCAAATCATGGTCCATGAGTCAAACAGAGGAGCGGTTCGTGACCGGCAGGGGGCTCGCCAAGCGCGCCTCATGGGCGCTGATCCAGCCCGAAAACCGCGCCCGGGCTTCGGCCTTACCGCATGGCAAAGTGGACCGCGAACCCCGCGATGCCGGTCAGCAAAAGACCAACGACGAGTACGGCCAGGACTGGAACGCCTAGAAAGCCCTGACGAGCTTCCACCGGCGTTTCGACAGCTGGATCAGCAGTGGTGTGTGGATCCGGATGCATCGGGGTAAGAGCCTCCCCACCCGGCGTCTCCTTCTGGCGTTCCGCGCGAGCATTCGCGGCACGAATTTCGGAATGGTTTGGATTGGTCATTCTTGATCTCCGCGTTGGCGCGCCGGTCAGAAACTCAGCTGAAATGACAAGGCCCGCCGCTCGTGGAGAGCAGCGGGCCTTCGCCCGAGCCTTGGCTGGACAGCGCAGGCTCGCGCGTTCAGGCTCACCAGGTCTGGCGATTGTACCAGGTGTCGACGTCGGTCTTCACCTTGTCCTTCTCGATCCCGTAGCGTTCCTGGATCTTGCCTTCGAGCTGGTCGCGCTTGCCGGCGATGACGTCGAGATCGTCATCGGTCAGCTTGCCCCACTGCTCCTTGACCTTGCCCTTGAGCTGCTTCCAGTTCCCTTCGACGCGGTTCCAGTCCATCGCGGATCTCCTTCAAATGTCGGTGGGGATGTGGCCGAGAGATTACTTGCTCCAGCGGCCTTCGTATTTGAACTCCGGCGCGGCCTTTAGGGCGTCCTTCGTCGTGTCCATCGTCGCCGACCACTTCTTGTCGTTCTCGGAGTAGACGACGTTCACAGCGGACGGCGTCACCACGACATTGCGCTCGCCGATGCCGAGGAAACCGCCCACCGAGAGGATCAGGCCGGACAAGTTACCGTTCGAGACGACGAGATCCTTGATCTCGCCGACGGTCTCCTTGGCGTTGTTCTGGACGTTGAGACCGATCAGGTTGCTGCTCAGAACGTCGGTCGGCTGCGCTTTGACGTAAACCTCGCGCGTGGCAGTCGTCGCGGTCTGCGCCTGCGAAGCGGTCGCTCCAACGAACGACGTGGCAACGGCAAGAGCGACGATCAAATTGCGCATCATGTATTCTCCAAAACCGGATGACCCAGCCGCCGGATCAACGTCGCCCCATGACGGTTGTTCCGTGTCAGTTCGGACCTGCGACAAGGCATACACGGAGCGGCGATCGGCTATCCGGTGAGCTGCGTGCGGAGTCGAGATAGCCTGCCATCACAACGGCTTACGCGGCATGCGCCGCGGCGGGAGCCACCACCTCTTCCGTGATGACCTCGAACCGTTGCAGGATGTGCGGACCGAAGGTGTGGATCATCGGAATGTCGGCGGCATCCCGGCCGCGCGCAACGAGCACACGCCCGATCCGGGGCACGTTGTGACGCGCATCGAAGGTGTACCAGCGTCCGCCGAGATAGGCTTCGAACCAGGCGTTGTAGTCCATCGGAGCAGGATCGGGCGGCACGCCGATGTCGCCGAGGAAGCCGTTGCAATACCGCGCCGGGATGTTCATGCAACGGCAGAGGGCGATGGCGAGATGGGTGAAGTCGCGGCAGACGCCGACGCGCTCGTTCATCGCCTGCATCGCGGTTCGCGTGTTGCGCGCGAACTGATAGTCGAAGCGGATCTGCGCGTTGACGAAGTTGCAGATCTGCTGGACCCGGTTCCAGCCGGGCGCGAAATTTCCAAACAGGCTCCAGGCAGCGCCCGAGAGCTCGTCGACCTCGCAATACCTGCTGGACAAGGTGTATTCGAGGACGTCGGGCGGCAGGTCCGCCGGCCAGATCTCCTGAGCGGCCTTGTCCCATTGATCGGGCACGCCGGAGTCGCTGACGACCGCATCATGCGAGAAGACCGCGCCGCCAGCCGGCACCGCGAGCCGCCTGCAGCGATTGCCGAACCCGTCCGTATAGTCCGATGCGATGATGGGAGCGCCGGTGCTCAATGCCGAGATGCTGGGGCCCCGCCCCTGAACGAGATCGGCGTCGCGGCTTGGGTGAGGGTCGAGCAGGAGGATGGCGGGGGTAGGCTGGGCGGTGACGATTTCGATGCGATAGCCGACGCGAATGTCCATTGCGCTGTCCCTTTGCGATGACGAAAGCGCAACACCCCGCGAACGATTGGGTTCCTACACCGAGTGCTGAAGAAAGCAGCACTAGGGCTGCGCCCTGTGCGGGCGCAGCTCCACGATTACTTCAGCTTTAGGTTCGAACGATTGAGCAAGTCGGTTATCGGATTCTGCGGGCTCCGAGGCTGGTGGGCCCGGCCATCCTGCCGCTTGGCTCCCACAATCTGTGCTTCCCCGATTACGCGCTCTCGATCATCGGAGTCCTTCACCCGATACTGCGGTTCCCCGTCAACGAGGGACGGCAGAAGCCGTGAAACGATGTACGTGCCGATGGCATCGGTGTCGTGAAAGCCGAAAGCCAGGCTGACACGATCACCTACCTCATATTGATGGTCCATGTTTGCTCCAAGCCACAGCCTAGGAAGCAGAGCCGAATTGCACATGCCTCGCGGCGCCAGGCTCAATTGGCCGTCGCACAATAGCAGGGCCTGCCTTGGAACGAGCCATCATTTGACAGGGTCCTGAATGCCTACGCTGTTTTCAGCGATATAAAGCCCCGCCAGCTTGGCCGGAGTAGCCTTTCAGCCTTCAGCCCTTCACTCAGTGAAGGGTTTGATCGTGAGCCCGCCGTAGACTGGACCGGCGTCAGGCCAAGGATCGAACACTCCGCTCTCGGTCCCATTGCCGCGTTCGCGCGGCGGCCAGGAAATCCGCAGTGTTGAGCGCTAGATCGACCACGCCTGCATCAGCGACTATTCCCGCCTTATCTAGCAGCGGCTTGGCATCAGCTGTGAAGCCGACGGCCTTGAGGTGCCCAAAGGCGTCCATCGCGAATGCGATCGCCGCGCCCTCCTTCAGCAGGTGCGCGCAGCCTTCCTGGGAGAGAACAAGAGCAACTGCATCGAAGATCACGGACGGTGTGCCGGCAAGCTGGCCATCTGCCTTGAGGATCTTGCCATTCTTCAAGGTCACACCGCCGATCTTCGGCGCCACAATCTTGACCGTGCCGCCTTCTGCCTCGACCCCCTTCCTAACCGCGTCGACCGTCGCGCCATCGGCTCCATCGGTGACAAGAATGCCCACCACTCGGCCTTTCAGCGTCTCCGGATATTTTCCCACGATCCTGAGCGCGGGCGATAAATCCATGTTTTGGGGGGTGAGTGCAGCCTTTGAAGGCTTCGGCGGCGGCACGTTCAAGCCCTCAGCGACGCGTTTTGCCAAGTCGGCGTCAACATTACCCAGGTTGGCCAGTACCCTGTTGCGGACATGCTCAAGCGTGACCTTCGAGAGCTCGAAGACGAGCGCGCTGGCTAGATGCGCCTGTTCGATCTCGCTCTGCGAGCGGAAGAACAGACGCGCGTGGCTATAATGGTCCGCGAAGCTCTCGGCCCGCAGCCGCACCTTATGCTCCTCGACCGGCACAGCGGCCGTGCGGAACCCGCCGACCGGATCCTCGCGCGGACCACCCTCCTCGCCGACTTCCGACAGGCTGTTGGGTTCGTAGTTGGCGCGGCCTTTGAACACTTGCGTCTGCATGTGCCCGTCGCGCTGGAGATTCTGAAAGGGACAGCCCTTCGCCTTGTTGATCGGCAGCTGATGAAAATTCACCGTGCCGAGCCGCGAGAGCTGGGTGTCCTGATAGGAGAACAACCTGCCCTGCAGCAGCGGGTCTTCCGAGACGTCGATGCCGGGCGGCAGATTGGTCGGGAGGAATGCAACCTGCTCGGTCTCCGCGAAGAAGTTGTCCGGGTTGCGGTTCAACACCATGCGGCCGATTACGCGGATCGGCACCAGCTCCTCAGGGATCAGTTTGGTCGCGTCGAGGATGTCGAAGGGCAGAGCATCTGCTTCCTCCTGGCTCAGCAACTGCACGCCGAACTCCCATTCTGGGAAGTCACCCTTGTCGATCGCCTCGTACAGATCGCGGCGGTGATAGTCCGGGTCGGCGCCTGCTATCTTCACGGCTTCGTCCCAGCAGGTCGACTGGGTGCCGAGCTTGGGGCGCCAATGGAACTTGACGAAGGTCGGCCGGCCCTCGTCGTCGAGCAGGCGGAAGGTGTTGACGCCAAAGCCCTCGATCATGCGAAGCGAGCGCGGGATGGCACGGTCGGACATCGCCCACATGACCATATGCGTCGACTCGGGCATCAGGCCGATGAAGTCCCAAAAGGTATCGTGCGCACTCGCTGCCTGCGGATAACCACGGTCGGCTTCCATCTTCACCGCGTGGATCAGGTCGGGAAACTTGATCGCATCCTGGATAAAGAAAACCGGGATGTTGTTGCCGACGAGGTCCCAATTGCCTTCACGCGTGTAGAACTTGACGGCAAAGCCGCGCACGTCGCGCGGTGTATCGACCGATCCGGCGCCGCCCGCGACAGTTGAAAAGCGGGTGAAAACTTCGGTCTTGGCGCCGACCTCGGTCAGAATTTTGGCGCGCGAGAATTCCGCCAAGGACTCTGTCAGTTCGAAGAAGCCATGGGCCGCTGACCCGCGGGCGTGAACGATGCGCTCGGGAATGCGCTCGTGATCGAAGTGCTGGATTTTCTCGCGCAGCACAAAGTCTTCGAGCAAAGTCGGACCGCGTTGGCCGCTCTTGAGCGAATTCTGGTTGTCGCTGATGGGAACGCCGTGATTGGTCGTGATGCGCGCCTCAGGACCGCTGGACGACTGGTGCAGTTCCCCACCCGATCCCAGCCGGGAGGTCGTGTCGTTTGAAGCACGTCCTTTGGAAGTTGCCATGACGGTGTCCTCGTTGCTGATGCCGCTGGCCACCGATCGGGAGTCAAAGAGGCGACTCTCATCTGAAGTGCCAGTCTCTCAACTCGACTTGCGGCCGGTCGTTCCGATGACGTCCAATTTGAAACTTGGTTGGCGGCCCCGGAGATTGCACCGCATAGCTCGCCGCCTTGGCCTCTCGGCGCGGGGGCCAGCTGGGCGCGCGGGAATGCGATCGAATTCCTTTGATATCTTGTCAAATCTGCGAACGGCTGAGGCTGGCTAGCCAATCCGATATTTTCTTGCTGACCGGGCGATTCTGCCAATCTGAAAAGGTGTAGGGCCGAGAAACGGCGGCGTCCTGGTCGAACAACACCGTCTGAGTGCGGGCGAATTCCGGATCAAACAGGTTGATGTTCGCCTCGTCGTTCAGCCTCAAGGCACGATCGTCAATATTCGTCGACCCAACCGACGTCCAAAGATCGTCCACGATCACAAGCTTGCAGTGGAAGAAGGTGGGCTGATACTCGCTGATTGCGACCCCGGCCTGGAGCAATTCGCCCCACAGATGGCGGGATGCATTTCTCACGACGCGCGCATCGGTCTGGGGACCCGGGACGAGGATCTGGATGTCGACACCCCGTTTCCGAGCCTCGAGCAAATGCCGGCGCGTGAGCTCGTCCGGCACGAAATAGGGCGTTGCGATCCGGATGCTCTTTTGCGCGGAGGCGAGCGCGGTCATGAGCATCAGGTGCATGACGTTGCGTTGATGGGTCGAGCTGACGACGACCTGGGCAGCATGGCTTCCCTCCGGGACAATCTCCGGGAAGAAGCGGTCGCCTAGTAGCAGCTCACCGGTTGCCTCGATCCAGTGCTCGGCGAACGCCGCCTGGAATTCGGCTGCGGCTGGCCCTTCGATGCGATAGTGGTTGTCGCGCCATTCGTTCGGCGAACGCGCATCGCCGTTCCATTCATCGGCAATGCCGACACCGCCAGTGAAGCCTATGCGCCCATCGACAATAAGCAATTTGCGATGCGTGCGATTATTGATCCGGTCCAAGGAGTACCAGGCGATCGGGCGAAACCGGACGACCTCGACGCCGGCACCCCGCATCCGCTCGATCAGCTTCTCTTCCATCGGAAGGCTGCCGATCCAGTCGAGCAGCACCTTCACGCTGAGCCCCTCTTTAGCCTTCGCGGAAAGCGCCTCCGCGAAGTCCTCGGCAATCGCGCCGCGCCAATAGATATAAGTCTCGAAATTGATCGTCTGCCGTGCCTCCCGAATGGCGCGCAGCATCGCGGGAAAGATCCGGTTGCCGTTGACGAGTGTCTCAACCTTGTTCCCGGGGATGTAGTTCGACCCGAACAGGGCGCCCATCGATGTCTTGAGCTGGCGATCCGACGAAGCCAGATGGTGCGGGATCGGTGCCCTTAGTTCCTGAGGCTCGGGCAGCAGGTTGCTAATGATGAGGCAGCCGACGGCTCCGACAACCACCGAGAGAACTGCAATAATCAGTGAATGCCGTCGAAGTGTCATGTGCGTGGAAACACGAAAGGACGTCGACCTTCCAGCGGGTACCCGCAGATCGTGGCGACAACTTAGAATCCTTGTAAAAAGTTCCTCGAACCTGACGGATGCCCGAATTTCCAAAAAAGAAGCCCCGCCGGGATCACCGACGGGGCATTGTTGGGCCTCCAGCCCTTCGCCCTACCTCGCGGCGAGCGCTACCAAGAATTCCGACGTCTCAACGCCCGACCACACGGTGGGTTCCCCGCAAAGCGAATGTTCAGTGAGACTTTCGGTATCGCTCGATAGCACGGCGTGCCAAGTCATCCTCACGCGCGGCGGCGCGGTGGCGGATCGCGCTGCTGGCCGGCTTCGAGCCCTTGCGCCACCGCCGATAGTCCTGCCGGTCTTCGGCATCCTCGGCGAGGATCTGGCGGATCGTGCCGAGCTCGTCGGCGCAGCGGCCAGCTTCTTCAGTCGCCTTTTCCTGCGCCAGCGCTAGGCGGGCGATGCCAGCCGCGATCTCCTTGACGACCGTCATGTCGGCGATGTAGCCGCTGCGGCCGAGGAAGACGAAGCCGATGCCGACGCCGAGCATGACCAGCATCTGCAGGCCGGCCGGCAGTGCGGCGATCCATTCAAAGCCCGGCGGCATCGGCATGTGCTTTCTCGGCCCGGCCGGCGTCGGTCCAGACGCGGCGGATATTGTAGGCATCGAGCCCGAGAACCACGCCGGCATAGCAGACGATCAGGAGCGGGCGCTCGGTCGCGAGGAATCCGGCGAAGACCGGGAACCAGACGCCACAGGACAGGAAGGCGCAGGCGCCGCGCACATGCGGCGACCATCGGCCATACCAAGTGCCGGCGAAGGTGCCGTTGACGACGAGGGCGACGAGCCGCAGCGAGCCGATCACGATGCAGGTCCAGCCCCAGACGATCTCGTCGGCAATGTTCGCCAGCCCGCCATAGCTCAGTGACGCGTCGAAGAGCGCGGGGTAGTGCAGGAAGAGCGAGCCGAGCCAGATCAGCAGCGCGGCAAAGTCCCTGGCCCGCGCCGGAAAGTGGTCGGTGATGCCGCGAGCGACCCTGACGATGATCACCGGCCGGCCCTCCCGTTCAGCGGCCCGGCGCGGGAGCGGCGCGCACCCCTAGCTTGGCCACCAGTTTCTCGGCGATCTCGCCCTCGGTCAGTCCGAAATGCGCGACTGCGTCGGGCACGGCCGAGCGCACATAGGCGAGGCCGTCCGCGACGCCCGGGCTGGCGGCGTCGAGCCGCATGGCGAGCGTGCCGGAACCGAGACGCGCGACAAGCAGGCCTGCCGCATTGGTCACCGCCGCCTACAGAGCATCCCGACGGGAGGCTTCGACGTCGATACCGGCCTTCTCCTTCAGCAGCTTGAGCGCATAGCCCAGGCCGGCGAGCAGCAGGACGGGGGCGATCTCGATCAGGACCGGGCGCAAGGCGTCCAGCAGCGCGTTCAACATGATGAAGCTCCGATATCAGGGGATAGGCGGCAGGCCCGGCCGCCGGCGGGTTGTCAAAAGATCGCGACACGCCTCGTGAAGCCGGCTAATGTGCCATGGAAGAAAAGGGGCTGACGCGATGAACAAACGATCGATGGCCTATTGTCTGAGGCGGCTACGAACCCAGGAACTCATGAGAAAAGCGAGGTCGAGGCAGAGATTGGAAGCTGCGTTCGTCTTCGCGGCTGAGGCGGCGGTGCTTGCGCCCGGTGATGAATTATCACGCGACGAGTTCGTCCCGCCTTGGCCCAGCATTATCAAGATCAGCTGAGCCACGCCGTAGTCTGATCAGAGGCGCGCGGCATCGAGTGCTGCCATGAACTGGCGGTAGAAGCTGGCGATCTCCTCCCAGTGGTCGGTGACGTTCCCCGTCCGCCGGGCGTTCTTGAGATCGTCAGGGCCGCCGGTCGGCAGGTAGAAAGCGAGGCACTTGGCATCGCCGTTCCAGCGACCATCGAGCAAGCCCCTGAACACCTTCACGCTCATAGTTCTTGAGCCACGTGAGCTGGACATAGCCGCGCCCATAATAGACGTGGCCCCAGCGCCCCGCCGGCCTGCCGTACTTCGTCGGGTAGTGGCGCAGCACATAGGCGCACGCCTCGGCATCGGTCTTCTTGAAACCCTCGCGCACTGGGACCATGCCGGCGCCGACCTCGCGGCGCGCCGTCGCCAGCCCATAGGCCAGCGTCTTGGCGCGATCGTCGCCGGTTGCCGCGAAACCGTCTAGAATACCCCTCAATCCCGGCGACCTGGGCTTTCGACAGGCTCTTGCCGAGGCCAATCGACGGCGTTTGGCTGCGGCGGCGCGAAGCAACGGTGCGCCGCTTATCCAAGGGCAAGCTTTGCTGAGCTGCGCCGCGACCCGCTATTGCGGACGCTGCATTTCACGCTGAGCTTCCCAAGCGCGGATATCGAAAACCAGTTCCGCAAGCTCGTTCGCCTCCGGCGTGCCTTCGGCGTAACTGGCGAGCTCCGTCACTCTTTGCGTCGCCGCCTCGTACTGCTCCAGCGAGTTGATTGGATTGGTCATGGCTGCTGTTGCGGGAGAATCCTGCGTCAGCCGATACGCATTGACGGCATCGATCAAGCCGACTCTCTCGGCCTCTTCGTCCGAACCCTCTGGCGCGATCGACAGCTCGGCGATCCGTGCCTCGGCGGCCAAGCAGTCTTCGGAATTTTGAATGGCGTGTCCGCCGAAGCCAATCTCGGGAGTACTATGCATTTCGGTCCTCATGGGTGGATGTCCTGAGAACCCAACCTTGGGCGCGAACCGGTGTTCCGTTCGAACCGTTGTCGCCCGCGCAATGCGTCGGCCCCGTGCGGCCTTAAACCGATGTGCCTATGTCGGAACATCCCGCACGAGCGCTCGTTTTCTTGCTGCGCAGCCAATCTTGGCGCGCCTGCGGGAGAGCTCCAATGAACGGCATCATCTATATCGTCGGTCTCGTGGTGGTCGTTCTTGCCATCCTGTCCTTCCTCGGCCTCCGCTAGGAGATGATGTCATGGCAATGGACACAACAGACGTGGTCGTCGTCGCGCCGGGAACCGGCGACAAGTCCTCCTATCTGGACTGGAGCCCAATCTTTGGCGGCGCTGTGATCGCGGCCGCAATCACCACCATCATGGCAGCGTTTGGCTCAGCCATCGGCCTGTCGATGGTGTCGGCCGACGCATCCCGTTCGTCTGGCCTCACTGCCCTGGCGATTGCAGCCGGACTCTGGGCGCTTTGGGTGACGATTTCTGCGTGCGCTGCGGGGGGCTATCTAGCGGGGCGTATGCGTCGGCCAACCCTTGATGCCTCAGTTCACGAACGTCATGTGCGCGATGGGGCGCACGGCCTGGTCGTCTGGGCGGCTGGCGCCTTGCTGATTGCGATGCTCACCAGCTCGGCGCTCACCGGAGCGGCTAAAACCGCGGCTGCTGGAGCCGCAGCCGCGACAACTGGCGCGGCGGCTCTCGTGAGCCAGCAAGCCGATCCTCTCGCTTCGGCACTCGATTCCGTGATGCGCTCCAATGGCGCGCAGCCGGTTTCGGCGCAAGAGCGCGAAGAGGCATCTCGGATCCTGACCCGCAGCTTGGCCAGCGGCGCGCTGGATCCAGCCGACAGAGGGTACATCGCGAACCGTCTCGCCGCACGCGCAAATATTTCCCAGGAGGACGCCGAGAAGCGGATCGACGACGCCTATGCGAAGCTCAACCAGGCAAAGGAAACAGCCAAGCAAGCTGCCGAACGGGCTCGGCGGATGGGCGTCATCACGGCTTTCCTCACTGCGGCCGCACTGCTGGCAGGTGCGGCAGCCGCTTGGTTTGCAGCTGTCCTCGGCGGCAAACATCGCGACGAGGAGATCGATCTCAGCGCGCTGATTGGATCGCGCTAGAGCGGGATAGCTCAAGGGAACTTGGATCCCATTGGTTCGCTACGCCAAGCCCGCGCCCTCAAGGCGCGGGTTATTGGTTTGCTGTATTACCGGGATGGTCGCACCGATGTTCGACGGTTTCACACTCGATTTCATTGAAGTATCCGAGGCTGTGTTGCGCGTCCGGCATGGTGGCAAGGGGCCACCGTTACTCTTGCTCCATGGCCATCCACGCACGCATACGACATGGTGGCGCGTAGCGCCTTTGCTGGCAGAGCACTTCTACGTCGTGTGCCCGGATCTGCGCGGGTTCGGTCAGTCTTCAAAACCAAAAGACACTGCCGATCACGCCGAGTCTTCGAAACGTGCCAAAGCCAAGGACTGCGTCGAACTCATGGCCAAGCTGGGGTTTGAGCGCTTCTTTCTGGCAGGCCATGACCGCGGCTCTTACACCGCTTTTCGGCTTGCTATGGATCATCCTCGTGCTGTGAAGCGCCTGGTATTGATGGACGGCGTGCCCATCATCGAAGCGTTGGAGCGCTGCTCTGAAACATTCGCGCGCCTTTGGTGGCATTGGTTCTTTTTCTGCCAGCCTGAAAAACCGGAACGCGCCATTCTTGCCGATCCGCTGCGCTGGTATGGAGGGACGGCCGAAGCGATGGGGGCCGAAAACTTCGCCGATTTCCATGCGGCGATTCACGACCCCGAAACAGTCCACACCATGATCGAGGATTACCGTGCGGGCCCCGCCGTCGACCGTGTTCACGACGCGGTAGACCGCGTGGCGAAGCGGACCTTGCAATGTCCGTTGCTCTGCCTCTGGTCCGAACGCGATGACCTTCCTACGCTCTATGGGGATGTCTTGGAGGTGTGGCGGACCTGGGCACCCGACCGACGCGGTCACGGGATCCCGAGCGGCCATCACATGGCTGAAGAAGCACCGGAAGCCGTAGCCCAAGCCATGGTGCAGTTTTTCGCGTAACGACGTTACGTGCGGGGGCGAACGCCGCTTCAGCCCGTATTGCCGGGAACCACTCCCTGCCAAGCGCTGTTTGTTCGCCGTCAAGGGCCGAACAACTTCGCGAGGGCGTATCCGTGAAACTATCTGGTGGCTGCTATTGTGGACAGGTCCGCTACGAAGTCGACGGCGATCCCATCCGTGTCGGGATCTGCCATTGCGAGACGTGCCGTAAGGAGTCGGGCTCGGCCTTCTCTTTCTTTGGCATCTGGCTGAAGGAAAGCACCACGCTGTCCGGTGAACTCGGCTGCTGGAAAAGCCGGGCTGGAGGCCGCCGCTTCTGCCCCGCATGCGGATCGTCACTGTTCGATTGGGAAGACGGCTCCGACAAGATCGAGATCAAGCTCGGAACTCTCGATAATCCGCCGAGCGCTCTTACGCCTGCTTATGAGCTCTGGACCGTGCGGCGTGAACCTTGGCTGGCGCACCAAAAGGGAGCTGAACAGCATACGCGCGACCGGGACTTTGCTGAGCAATCATGAGGCCTCGCGAATACCCGGTAACACCGGATGGCCGTTATTTCCTGGTAGGGGGGCGCCTGTGGCGCGCCACCAACCCGGCCATAGCAGACCCGCAGCGGGATCAATTGATCGGTGCGCTGATGGATGCGCGGCGCGCCGTCAAGGACGCCAGGCGCGGTGTTGGAAACCTTGCGGAGGCCCGCACTGCCGTAAACGCGGCCAAAATCGCGCTCGGTGAACGCGGTCCCGTATGGTGGGATGACGACGCCCCCGACTACAATCGGCACCTCGCCAAAAATACACCCTACGCTGCCTGGGCGCACGCTGTCCGCGGCCACGGATAACCGAGAGAAGCTCGATGCCCAAAAAACCTGCGCTGCTGCTGCGCGTAACCGATGTTGAAAGCGTCACGGTCAGCGGTGATCCGCTGGAGGGCGCAATCATCCGCTTTTCCTTGAGCGACGACACCAACGATCTTGAATCCATCTTCCCGCGGTGGCGGTCGTCCGCCTGCAAGCCATGCTACAAGAGGCCGACAGCCAGCAGGCCAACCTGACTACCCAGCATTAGGGCAATCGACCGGCGCTAATCCACTTTCAACTTTCCAAGATTCCCCGGCAGGCCGGACACAGGCAGGTCGTCGGGGCTCAGAATGCTCCCCGGCTCGGGGTGGGTTTCCGGTCCATGCGCATTCTCACCAGCAGGAGCCTCACCCCATTTGCGCAAGGCTTCTATGAGAACGGCCAGCTCGCGCGCCGCCTCGGAGCCTTCCGGCGCGTCGCTCCGCGCGTTGGCGCGCTCGCCGCCGCGGGACCACGCAATGGCCAGGCGCTTCGACCCTTAGGCCCCCGTGTCGCTGTTGCGCGCGCTAACGGGCTTGGACTCCGGCGAGCCCTTGAAGCGTAGGAAAATCGACAGCACGACCAGCACCGCGGTCGACAAAAATTCCGACTGCCAGTTCTGGAAGGACTCGAACCAGAGTTGTGCATCGGTCAGGTAGGTCAGTGCCGACTTGATTTCTGCGTTGTGCAGCATCGCTTCATGGTTCGACGCCGCAGCACTCGCCAGCCAGTGCAGGACGAAGCTCAGAACGAACAGCGCCGCCAATGCGAGGCCCAGCGAGTGCGCATACAGCCAGGCGCGGATAGGGCTTTTCCCATGGCAGGCCTTCGGTAGCGCATCGCCCACGCGGCCGGGATCATCGGGGTCTCTCGATTCCGCCGAGCCTCTTTGAAACAGCACCGCCGTCAACATCACGTAGGCCGATATCTGCAAGAATTCGCTCTCCCAGTTTTCGAAGAGCGCCGACAAAAATGAGCCCGACGAGATATACGCCAGCAAGTCCAAGGGGGCTTGGCCGTGCTTTGCCAGCAGGTCGTTTTCGACCTTAAGCCCGGACGCTACCATGCCGACAATGCACAGCACACGATCTTTTGGAAATCGCTGCCAGCTGGCTCCCTCCAAATGGTGGCTGGCGACTGCCTTCACGGTGATCACGATTCAAATCGTGCATTCTGGAGCACCTGTTCCCCGGTCCGGAACCTTCGTCAGCCCGGCGCATTGAGCGGACATCTCCCTCTCATCAGCCGGAGGATACGATGTCTCAGGGCAAACACCGTTCCGATGAAACAGTCGGCCAACCGCGCAGGGCCACCGACAGTCGCCCGCGGCCGGAGTCGGGGACGCCGACCGAACAGCCTGCTCCCGCCGAACCTTCAGAGATCGGCGATCGGCGCAGCGAACAGAAGCCTTCGGCCTCGCCAAGCCCGCTTGATCCCGGTCGACCCGCCAAGGCGACTGACCACTAGAGAGACTGGAAGTAGATTCAGTTGCGTAGGAGGATGCGATGCGTACACAGCCGAAGCGTGCCGAGCTGAGCGAGACGATTGCCTACGCGCTACCCGTCCGTCGAGAGCTTTATCGCGAGTTCTGCCAGGACGACGACGGCAACCGCCACACCGTCATAGTCTACTGACCATTTCCTCATCTGAGCGTCACTGATTACGCCCTTGAAGACGGTACGCCGGTGCGCTTCGTCGACGACTGCCTGTTCGAGATCGAGTCCACCGGGCGAACGCTCACGAGGTGTCCCTGATGCCCGCTATTGCAATTTGGCTTCTGCTTGTTGGAGCAATCCTGTACGCCATCGCATCAACTTCGTTTCGATGAGCCTCGAAGCTGACGGCAACACGGGAATCTGGATGAGGCTCGGTGTCACCGTCGCCGCGAAGCCGATGTCGTCCTATCCGCCCGCCGAGCCGCCCATGACCTATTTCCGCCTCGCCGGCCGCGAGGTCAGCACTAGAGCGAGGAGTGGAAGAGACCAGGCCTATTGGTGCCACGGCAGACGGCAGCTTACGGGTCGGTGCGCTCCGGCATCGCCGTGAGCTTATCCTTGGTCCAAGTCGTGATTGCATGGACGTTGCCATCCTCATCGCGCAAGAATTCAAGCTCGTCCAACTGCATTGCAACGGGCTTTGCGCCGATGCCGAGGAAGCCGCCCACATCGATGACAGCCAGGGCGCCTCGACCTGCTCCGTGCACATCCGAGATGGAACCGATCTTCTCGTCGCCGGGGCCATAAATTGTGGCTCCTTCGAGAATGGCGGAAGTCAGGTCGGTTTCGGCAAGATGCGTGTGATTTGAATGGTCCATAGGATCCTCCCACTTTGAGGACAATGAACGAGCGGCAAAAAGAGGTGTTCCGGGGCGGAGGCGAAACTCGGGTGCGAGCCAAGGGGGTTCGAAGAAGTCGCCTCTCGCCGATAGGCCGAGGCAGCGCGTCATCTCGGCGAGAGGCTAGGCGCCAGGAGCCACAAGCGCCGCACGGTCAACTCGGGATCGGGGTAATTGATCCCGACACCAAAAAGCGCCCTCTTGGAAAGGTTCAAATCTGCAAAAAATCCCCGCCGTGGCCGATGTCGCGAGCGCCCTACTCCGATCCCTTTAGCAAATCGATCAACCTCTCGATACGGTTCAGGTCGCGCTCATAACGGCGATGAATTTTTATCGTAACATCGGCGCCGTTCCACTCGATGAGCGCCGCACGTTCCAAAAATGGTTTCAAGTCGGCTTCGAGCTCTTGTTTCCATGTGCGCAGGATGGATGCCGGGGTATCCTTCTTCGTAACAGGGTCGAAGGTGCGCTGATCGCCGGGGTCGTGCGTGGTCGCTGCCGCAACGCTCTTCCCGGTCCTCATCATATGCGCAATTTCACATGCGATGTCTGGATAGTGAGCGTCGATCTCCGGTCCAGGAATCCCTGCCATCTCGGCGTCGAGCTTCAGCTGCTCGGCCAGGCGAACGCTTTTGTCCTCCTGGCCCTCCCGAATGTCGTGGCCGGGAGGCACTCGCTCCAGCAGCCAAGCTTCCACGAAATCGATCACTTGCTTTGTCATGGCACGCCCCTATATCTCCGCCGCCCCGATGGCGGGCGGTCGGTCAGGCGAGAGAGACAGGGCTAGTTGGCCCGATCTCCTTGCGGCTGCTGCAATAGTGCAAGCGCCACGCCCGCGGCATCATAAACATTGGCCATTGACAGCAGCGTTTCGACGACTTCCGGCTTGGGACTCTCGCGAGCACGCGGTAAACTGCTGCAGCTGGATGGAAAAGCGCGATCTGGTGGGTTTTCCTGCTGCCGGGGAGCCGATCACGTTCGTGCATTGGCTTGGCCCCCGGCCCACTTTGTCCCCTGTAAGGTTGAACAGTTTCGGCAGCAGATGTGTTCCGCCAGCCAAAAAAGACTGGCCCCTTTCGGAAGCCGGGCTGGCAGATGCCGGGCATCGACTTCTTAGACCCGGGGAGCGGCTGCCTGCGGCGATCGACCTCTGATAGGTCTCTACTCACCGCGCAGAAGTTCTCCGCTGCCATCTGATAGCGTCGCCATGCCTGAATACGAGTGTCAGCAGGCTGCATCGAACTATGCTGATTATGGGGGGCATCGACATCGAGAAGCTCATCGGGATCGAGCCCTGCCGATCTGCACAATGCTCGCGCGATGATCTCAACCCGTTTTGCGACGCCGGCGGATGGGCGACTTTGCAGCGCCTGCGTCAACCTCAAAAGACAGGTCCGTTCGCACCGCGCCGTCTAGGAGTGATTGGCTCGGCGAAGCGCCTGACGCTGTCGTGAGAAACTGCCGACGCAAAGCTTGCGTGCAGTACAAAAAAGCCCCGCGGGCTTGAACCAAAGGGGCAGAACGCTCTGAAGGAGACCTCTCGCCGCCACAATGGCTGGGGGCGGAAAGGACGGCGAGAGGGGCGGCGCCGGGCAAGCAGCGCCTACCTGATCAACGACGGATCATCTCTCTTGTTCCCGCTGGTCCAGGAACCGGGCGATGGCGGCGTCTACCAGTTCGTTGTCAGCCGTCCCGGACTTCAGCAGACCAGCAACGATGTGCGCGAGCCTGACCCGCTCGCTTTCGGACCCCATTGGAAGCAGGTCTCGTTCTAGGAGTTTGGCCCAGGCCGCGTCGAGAACGCGACCTGCCTGAGCCAGAGCGTCGGGATCGTGGAGGGATGAAAATGGCATCTCCTTCCCCCAATGTGCCGAAATCGGAGGCAATCTAGTGCGGGCGCCGGCACTTTCAAGATTTCAAAAATGGGCGCTGACTGACGCAACGCCCGAGATGGTTGTGAGCCGCCGTTCACAATCGCGAAGGATCGATTGGACAAGTCAAGCACGCGGAGCCAACTGCAAAGCTGAGTTCAGTTCGCCGCGCAAACCGAGGCTGAATATGACCGCTCCAATCGGCTGGCTCTATATGGCGGCCACTACCTTGATCGGGTGGGCGTGCTGGCTTGTGCTCAATCCGTAGCTGCCAGCATCTCAGACCGCAAAAACATTCGCCCCGCTGGCGGGTGCCAGCGGGGGTAAGTTGACCTGTCTCTCCATCGGTACGGCAAAAGAGCGCCGCCGTGCCCTCTCATGGTCCACCATTACGGCGGCCGGCGAGCGGCGATTTCCAGCACCAGCTGCTCCAGCGCCTTCAGCCGCTCGTCATGGCGAGCCATCAGCGCATCGAAGCCTCACACCTGACCGAGAGCATCATCTGAAACGAAAAAGGCCCGGCCGCGCGAGCGAGACCGGGCCAGTTCAACAGGGAGGCAACAAAGCCGAGCAGGCAGGAGCCACTCGACAGCCGACTGAGCCGACTGAGTGATCACGACCATCGGCTCGCCAAATCTCGTCCTTCGTGCCAGCATGCCGCAGGGGTAGGGCTTGGCGATGCGCGCTGCAGAAGCAGCGTTATCGCGAGCTTTCTCCGCAAGAGCGGGAAGTACTTCCGCTGGTGGCAAGCGGACTGCTCAACAAGCAAGCTGCCGCCGAACTCGGAACTAGCGAAGTAACCCTTCAGATTCATATAAGAAGCGTTATGCAAAAAATGGCAGAGGCATCGCTTTCAGAACTAGTGCGAATTGCGGGGCGACTGTGAATACAAATTCAACATTCGCGCCGGATGGAATGATACTAAGAGTGACGGAACATAAACATGTTGTGGCCGTCGTTGATGATGATCCAAGATTACTCGAATTGCTCGAGTCCGCGGGCTACGCGGTTCGTTGCTTCCCGTCCGCGCTAGCGCTGAGCCGGGTCGGACTGTCCGGGATGGATCTTCTCATCACCGACGTTGGCATGCCCGGTCTAAACGGCTTCGAGCTGCACGAACTCGCCAACCGAGAGCGTCCGGATTTACCGGTCTTCTCATTACCGGGCGTCACAAGCTCGCCGAGCAAATCAGGGCGAGTTCAGTGGAGAGCTTCTTCTGCAAGCCATTTGACGGCCAGGCCCTACTCGCGGCGATCGCGAGGGCATTAACCCAACAGGGACGTAGAAGGTGAACATGGTCATTGACCGCTCAGGCGCTGCTCGATTCCGGCACGCTCGACCAGCCGGGATGTCTTATTCTCGACGTGCGCATGCCCGGCTTTAACGGCCGCGACCTACAGCGCCATCTCGCCTCAAGCGGGAACCCCAAGCCGGTCATCTTCCTCACCGCGCATGGTGATATCCCCATGACCGTCCAAGCCATGAAAGCAGGCGCGGTGGATTTCCTGACGAAACCCGTTCGCGACCAGACGCTTCTGGATGCGGTCAACGCGGCGATTGAGCAGGACTCGGTAGGAAGAATGGAAGCTGCGAGGATCAAGGAATGTGTCGAGCGCTTGCAGACACTGACGCCTCGGGAGCGTGAAGTTATGTCAGGAATTGCACGCAGCCGCCTTAACAAACAAATCGCCTTCGACCTCGGCATCAGCGAGGTCAGGGTCAAACTGCATCGAGGCAACCTGATGCGGAAGATGGAAGTTGCCTCCCTCGGCGAACTGATCAGGGCGTGGGAGGCTCTGCCGGCCGGCATGCGTATGGCGAACGCCGCTTAGCCTTGGTGAGGCCGGAGCACAGGAATCGATGCTCGAGAATTCATGGTCTCAGGTTGATACCTCGTCCATTCGCCGGAATAGGTTGGCGAAGGATCAGTGTGCGCTCTAGTAAGTGTCTTTTCCTTGCCGGATCGATCGATGGCCGGCCGATGTTGCTGTAGAACGGCCGCAGATGCGCGCGGCTGCCAGACAGATCGACGAAGCGGTCGATCGCGCGGCAAGATGCTGAGACGGAACATGCCGCTCCAGGCTGAACTCGTAGAACAGCGCGTCCTCCGCCACTGTTCGCTCGCCCATCATCGGCCGCCCTCGTTTCCGAGGATGACTGAATCAGGATTTCAAGCCCGCAGCAACGCGGACTCTTCAATACGATCGGCCAAGAGCCGCAATCAGACCTCAATGACACAGCGCGGGTCGAAGCCGGGATTTTCTCGATCACCGTGGAGATTTGGATAGCCGGCCTGGTTGGCCAAGACACGGGTACGCCCGACTCTGTAGTCATGTGATCCGTGATCATGACCATGAATCCAGAGCTCGGGCTGGTACCCACCGATCAGAGCGCTCAGGTCCGATGCAAAGGCAGGCGAAAGTGCGCTCCCCTGGTGCCGGGGCTGGACCGACCCGGAATGCGGCGCATGGTGGGTGACGACAACCGTTGGCCCGTGGTGCTCGGTCGCGAGTTCACTGCGAATGAAGGCCAGGTCGAGCCGGTGCTCCGCGGCTGCATGCCAAGGCATGAACCGGCTGTAGTGGCCGTCGTCCTCGCGATACCGGATCAGACGATGATCGTTGAGCTCCTGCCCGGCCACAATCATCGAGATTTTGGGCTTCCGTAGCAGCCTATAATCCGTCCACAAGATGCAGCCGATGAAGCGCACACCATCGATAACGACCGACTGGCGAGCGAGAAGATTGATGTCCGCCGCCGCCGCCGCCGCGCTACCGTCGACGAGAGCGGATTTCATCTCGCTCCCGTAAAACTCATGGTTGCCGGGCACATAGATGATCGGGCGGTCCTTCAAGGACTTCTGCCGTTCGGACTGGATCCATTCGATCGCCGCGGAGATCGGTTTTCCAATGTCGCCGGCGAACACTGCGACGTCGAAGTCCGGGAGAGGCGAAGGGAGTTTGAATGGACCGAATTCGAGGTGCAGATCGGAAATGACGAGCAAGCGCATGCAGCCTCCAATCGATTGAGATCGAGGGAACTCGAACGGATGCGGGCCGGCGGCTGTCAGCCTGCCTTTGCCGCGGCAATTCGTTCGAACAGTTGGACGACGACGGGCGGGGCATAAACGGACGCGTGCGTCGCGTAGGACGCCTCAAACTCAGCGATAGGCATCGCGAAGGCGCCTGCATCGCTCGGCCCAATAACATCCGCCTCTCGACTATCGCCAGTGAACAGAACCTCCGACGGCCTCAGCCCAAGTTGGCTGCACACCATTTGATAGATCTCGTATTGAGGCTTCATCAGTCCTGCTCGAAATGACAGAACAAGCGCATCCGGAACCCCAGGAAGCTGAGCGAGCAAGGCCTGTTCGTAGGGAGCTGCCAAGTTTGAGCAGATTGCGATCTTGAGCTCTGCGCGCTGTAGTGCTGACCATACTTGTTCCATGCCCGGCCGCCGTCGCGTCGAAGCGCACTCCGCCTCGATATCTGCTTCGAGTTCGGCAAGCCGCCGCTCGCCTTCAGGGATGGCCAAATCTCGCGAGAGCTCCCGCAAGCCCACGGATTGGGTGAGTGCTCTCACGGCGAGCATGCTCGAAGGCTCGTTCCGGAGCAGCGAGCGAAATGGACGGCGCTTATCGACGATCTCGACAACGGTGCCGAACGCGTCAAAGCAAATGGCCTTGATCCCCTCAGATGGGATGCCCGTCCACACGATGTCGCTCTCCGAGTAAGCCGGCACATCCGGAGCGATCTCGGTCCGCGGGCTTACGCCCTCTCCCGCTGCAGAGAGGTGCCGCCGAACCGCCATCTGTTCCTCGAATGACCCGCAAAGAAGCTCGAGCGGAGCGCGGCCGTGGAACGGAGCAAGCCGACGCGGGCGCGACAGCCACCTTCGCTCCTCATGCGCACCCGCGATCGACATAAAGAGCTGACGGAGGTCGGCAAAAACACCAAAAGCAACGGAAACACGCATCAACGTATCGGTTTCGAGGGCGAGTGATTTGTGTTGTTGGGCGATCTCAGCCCATTCGCGTAACGTCGCGACGTCGCAAGCCAGCAGGCTTGACTGCTGCTCTTCGGATAAATTCCATCGGCGCCCAATGTTTAAGAAGGTCCGCATCGCCGGTGCGCTCAGGCGAACGCGTTCCTCGAAGCTCCGTTCGATCATGACAATCCTCGTATTGGAGTGAGCTTCCTGGCCCGAGATAGCGACACACTGGCGCGCAGCCGGAAAATCGGCTCCGCGCTTCAAGCCATTGCCACGCCAACGGACCAGCGCGGGTACTGTGTCAAAAGTGATTGGGTGGGAATTGCGCGCCGCTGCCCTCGACCGACAGCAGCGCATTTGTCATGTTTAACGTACGACAGAATCCGACATCGACCGACAGCCCGAAGCTCCCTTTGTGCGGCCCGCCGTGACCGGTAGATCCGATGTCAGAGTGTCATGGGGAACTTAGTGAAGAGCGCAGCAGCACGGATGACATCTCCGTCCAAAACCCGATCGCCGAAGGAGAAGCCGCCGAGCGCTGATAGGCCGTTCAGCGAGGAGTGCTATTATACAAGTTCTATAAAATTATACCACCTCAATGAATCCGGACCGGCAATTTTGACCGGCCAATCGCTTCTCCCCCTCCCCCCAGATGCGCCGATTCCAGGCTTTATCTGCAAAGCAGCACGACTGCTGTTGGATAAGGCGCAAGCCTGGCTTTGGGAAAAATCCGCGGTGTCGCGTAAAACGATCAACGACTTTGAAAGTGGTGCCATTCAGCCAAAAAAAGCATTAAATATGCGCATTCGGCAGGCTCTAGAAGCCGCCGGAGCCAATTTTGTCAGCGGCGAATCCGTCATTGGAGTCGTGGTCTATACCAAGCCGGCGCTGAAAGCGAAGCCCGCCCAATCGACTGGCCAGGCCGCCCGTTAACCATACCAGCAAACCGTCAATGCAATAATTTATACATTCTATATAATTTTATCGTTGCTAACCCTTGCAACGATTGTCCGCGGACGCTTCCGCAACGCATGGAGCAACACGCCCGCGCCTACTGGCTAGCCTGGACTTCTCCCTATCGCGAGGACTTCAATGATCCACGTTGTGCGGCCCATTCCCACGCAAGCACGAGCTGCGATGCGCTCAGCACCGATCGCTAGCTCAGATTGGCAACGCCCACATTCCGCTCGCCGCTGGCCAGGCGGAAATCCTATGGACGACCCATCAATCCTCGATGAAGAGTTCGATGAGATGGGTTGCGAGGTGCCGACGCTCCTCCGCATCGTCAACCAGCCGTAGCAGCCACAGCACTCCTGTGCCCTTGGTCGCCATAGAAATAGGCCAGGAGTGCACCCTTCCCCAAAACCGGCCTGCCTAGCGAAGGTGCGCACTCTAAGACCGAGGTGAGCGAAGTTTCGACGCCTAGTGCGGTTGCCGACACTCGATCGCGCGCCGCGGGCGTTCGCCCCGTTGTTACTTGATCCAATTCAAGCTCAAAGAGAGACGGGAGGCGATCATGTATTAAAATCAACATGCGGGTATCCAGTCGAGTAAGACGACCCGAAATGTGGTGGGATCGTCACCAAAATATGCGGCCAATTGTCGCGCAACCGGCGCAAAAATCAAATTAAAGAGACTTTTTTGACGTGTAGAAAATACCAATTGGCGCGTCAGAAATCTCGTCAAATTACTATACTGATTTTTAGGAGAAACATTTTCAGCGCAAAATAATCCCGCCTGCCGCAAAATAATTCGCGGCAGCGAAATCACGCATTCGAATCAGCCCCACGTAGCGGCAGCAATAATTTCCGTCAACGCGAAAAATAATTGGCTGCGCTTATCGCTATTTTGGGCCCTATATTTGATTTTTTTGCCGATTTTTTTCGGCTTGCCTAGAGAGTCGATCATTCGGCAGAAACGTACTTGCCGAGCGAATCAGTTCGCTGAGGGCCAATCACCGGCCAATTCCAGAACGGAATAGAGGGCTGCGAGAACCGTGATCGGAAGACCGATCCCGGTCTCAAATCCAATGAACCGTAAGGAAGAGGGATAAGCATGTAGATAAAATTTCGCCTCGCGATTGATCGCGAGAGCGCATCGCCATGGCCTTTGCAACAACGGAGGTGTGCAACATGACGAGCTTGGCAGGGATCGTACTCAGACTGGTGACAATCAAAGTCGAATTCGGCGACACTGCTTTCGAGCGAGCATCGCATGCCGCCTCGATCGCTGTTGCTCGGTTCGTGCTCGAACTCGCCGAACAGCGAGCTGCGATAGCGACCAAGCCACCCTGCGCAATCGTGCCCCTAGTCTTAATTTCACGAGACGAAGGTGAGTAAAAGCAAAAAGGACACCATGCCTGCAAGCATGGTGCCCTTTTTGATATCCGTTCGATCGAAGTCCTCAGAGGCCTGAGAACCCACGGACATTCGATCGGTGCCTTGTAACGGCCGAAGCCGCAACTCGACTACGCGACTCTTGTACGCGCGCATCCACGTTCGCGCAAGGGGAGTCGCTTGGTCGAGACCGTCGGCTCGCGCCCAGATCGGTGCTCCAGACCAATGAGCTATAGCCAAACGCAGAACTTTTACGCGGTGCATACCAGCCCAGCGCCTTCGCGCTCTGATCGAGCCATCTCGATCATAAACAAGAACGGCGTACCCAAGACCTCAACACGAGGCTCTCACGTCTGCTCCGTTGGCGAGCCACGCGTCATGTTCTTTGAGAGCAGCCTTGAAAAGAAGGTCCAGGTCCTATCGTTTTCCCGCCCGGGTACGAAGGAAGTGAGGGAACAGCAACTCGTTGACTATATCGATTTCGACGGTCGGCCCGCACGGCACTGGTTCGACCTTCTGCTGCAGACAACCAGCGGCGAGACAATCGCGATTGCTATCAAGCCTTACGACATCGCCGAAAAAAGCGATTTCCGTTCGTCGCTCGAGCTGATCGCAAGTCAAACTCCCAAAGCATTTGCCGATCGAGTTGTGCTGGTCACTGAACGCAATTTCACACGTGATCTTGTTTACAATGCAGAACTCATCCACTCCGTCCGGCTCGATCCAGAGCCTGACAGCGACGACGTTGTGCGCAGTCACCTCGGCGAGTTTCACGGTTCCCTGAGAATTGCGGAATTGACCAGGCGATGCGGCATCGGAGGCTCTGCCTTCCGCTCGGTCGTCCGCCTGATTGCAGCGGGTGACATCCACCTACCTGATCGACGAGCCCGTATCACGCCGGAAACACCGATCAGCCTTCTGGCTCTTGGCGAGGTGCGGTCATGAACGAGATCCGCCCCAGTTCCGAATTGTTGTTCCCCAAATTGCTGCTCTCCCCGGACGATGAGGTTTCGATCGCCGGCGTGATGTATTTCCGCGCCGTGGAGACAGACGACGGCTACATCCTCCGTCGCGTCGACAGCAGGGATTCAGCGAAAGCATTCACGCATGCCGAAATTTGGCACGCCTCGAAGGCGCACGATTGGGAGCACAAGCCCGGTAAGTTCGATCCCAATAGCGTGCGGGTGAAGCAAGCGGCGGGTGTTGACGCCTTGCATCAGCTCGCTGAGGCAGAAGCACCCAAAGTTTTTATGAGGTGGCAGTATGTCACACGAGCCGAACAGTACGTAGCGGCCGGGAAAACCAATTGGACTGAGGAACAGCTGGAAGCTGCTCTTCCTCAGATCGAGAATGACATTTTCAACGACACCCGAACTCAAGAGATTATTGCCAGGAACGTTCGGCGGAGGAAGGGTAAGGCCGGCGAAAAAAGTGGCGCCCACGGAACAGCCAAGAAGCTACCCGCCGGAACCAATATCCCTCACATAGAACGGCCAACGGCTCGAAACCTGTTCCGTTGGAAGCGAAAACTAGCGGAAGGCGGCTTCGTACCATGGGCATTGCGCAACCACGCCAGAAAATCGGGCGGCGGTCGGCGACTGTGCGCAAAACAATCCGAACTGCTGGTCAAGTACGGTTCGCAGTACGCCACCCTCGATCGCCCGACATATGCTCAGCTTCACCAGGATATGAAAGATGAGGCTGAAGAATACAACGAGACGGTAGCACCGGAACGGAAGATCAAGTGCCCCTCAATTGACAGTCTAAAGCGATATGTGGCGGGCCTGAGTAGATTCGCCGTCTGCGTCGGTCGCTTTGGCGAAGAAGAAGCTCGGAGGCGGTTTATCTGGACCGGTCAAGGTCCTGACGTTGTTCGGCCCGGCCAACGCGTCGAAATTGATCATCATGAGATAGATCTCATGACGATCTTGAAGCGTCAGGGGCTTTGGGACGATCTGAATCCAGAGCAGCAGATCCGCGTACAGCGGATGCAACTCTGCGTGGCCCTGGATGTCGCCACAAATTGCGTGTTGGGGGCATGCCTTTCTGAAACACCTTCATCGGCCGACACCATTCGGGTTCTTCGAATGGCAGTTTCGGACAAGTCAGACCTCGCAGAAAACGCGGGAGCTGAATCCGGTTGGCCGCAGCGTGCAAAGCCGGACACCGTCGCGACCGATGGCGGACCCGCTTGTATCGAGCAGAATTTCGTCTTTGCGATCCATGACCTCAAAGCGTGCCACGAGGTCGCGCCTGGTGGGCTTCCGTGGCTTCGCGCAACATTAGAGCGCTTTTTTGGGACGTTTGAGACAAGGTTCGTCTCGGGCTTTAGTGGCCGAACGTTCGGAAGTCCGGCGAAGGTCTTCAACTACAAATCGGAGAAGCTCGCCCATCTGACGACCGATGAATTGGCCCAACTTCTCATTCTTTGGATCGTCGATGTCTATCACAACACACCCTCAGACGGCTTAGGCGGAGAGACACCAGCTTGTGCCTGGAAACGACTGACCGAGACCGTCGGGATTCGGCCAGTACCGGATCGGCGCACAATGCGATCGATCTTCGGGCTAAAGCTTACACGCGAACTCTCGAGCGAAGGCCTGAAGGTGGCCGGGCTTCACTATTCGTCGGAGAAGCTCGGGCGGCTCTTCCTGAATCGACGAGAAGTCGAAGTCGACATCCGCTTCGACCCCAGCGACATCGGCGCGATCGCATTTCGAGTCGGAAATGAGTGGCCGGAAGCTCGCTGCACCGAACCAGGTTTCGACGGCGCCTCGTTGGCCGAATGGTCCCAAACAGTTCACGACCTGAGGCGGTCATTCGCGGCTGACAACAAGCTGACCGGTCCAATCGTGCGCCGAGCAATGCGCACTATCCGCGCAGCGGCGAAAGCTTCCCGCGTCCGAGAAAACATCGCGACCAAGGAATACACCGCTAACGATATCCAGCGGCTGGAGGACGAGGTGTTTCTCGGCTTCTCGATGCCCAAGAGCCCGAGCGCTGAAGCGGACAGCAGCGGCGACTTGCTGGACGGCGGATTTGCGACCGGCACCGCCCTGCTGTCGCCGCCAACGCGGCAGGAACAAACAATCGAGTCCGATGATGCTCCGGACTCCGACGAGTCTGACGATTTCAGCTTCGAAGGATGATTTCCGTGAAACCCAAGCTTGTAGACATTGTGATCGACGGCGATTTCGATCCGACACTTCCTATTCGCAACCTTCAGACCGAGAAAACTCGCCGCAGATCCGAAATCATGGAATCTGTGCGGAGCGTCCACGCCGTCATGCAACGGGAAAGGTTGCTCGCTGAGGCTGTCAGCGATGTGCTGGAAGATTTGGCGGAACGTCGCCAACCAAACGCCTCGCATGGCGCAGAAAATCGGGGCGAAGGCAATGTCGTGGTTGTCGTGGGTGCTAGCGGAGCGGGCAAGAGCACGTCGATCCGCCGGTTGCTCACCAGTCATCCATTGACGGCCGACGGCAAGCTGAACGCACCGGGCAGCAAGCTGATCTCAGTTTCGGCGCCCTCGCCCGCGACCTCATCGGAGCTTAGCCGAGAGGTCCTAAGCGCGCTTGGGTATCCTTTGGTCCGGACACGGATTGATGCGCCTGAGGCTTGGCGCATGGTGCGTGAGCGCATCCGGCACTTGGGCATCGTTGCGCTGCACCTCGATGAGCTCCAGCACGTAGTCCAGACCGTGAATGCAGCTGAGTTGCAGAAGGTCCGGAATAATCTGAAAGCCTTGCTCGTCGATCCGACGCACCCCATTGCGCTTATCGTGTCGGGTACGCCGGAGGTTATCCAGCTCATGCAGCCGGATCGCCAAGTATCCCGGCGCGGTTTCTGGATCGAGTTTCGATCACTTTCCGCTGCGTCGGACGGCAAGATGGTAGGCTCCTTCGTCCAGCAGCTCGCCGAGCGGGCTGAACTGCATGTGGAGTCCTCCGAGATTACGCGCATTGTGCCACGCGCCATTCACGCAGGTTGCTGCCAACTCGGCGTGATTGCCGAGGAAATCCAGTTTGCCATTCGCGAGGCGCTTCGGTCGGATTCGAAGCAGCTTAGCATCGAGCACTTTGCTCGGGCCTACGCGAGACGAACAGGCAATCTCTCTCCATGGAACCCATACATTTCCGAACATTGGCGCGAGATTGATACCGCTCGCGTACTTGCGACCTCCGAAGAGGCAAAATCACCCGGCCATTCGAAGAAGTCACGGAAAGGAGCTACCAAGTGACCCGGCTCCTTTGGCTGCGCGCCGCCCCCCTGCCCTATGAGACGCCGATCTCAAACGCGAGCCGCAACGCGGTCCTGAACCATCAGATGCATGGGGTTCGTGCCTTCTGCACGGACTTAGGCCTGGACTTGAGGGGGTTGCAGGACGGCGAAGAGACGGCGATTGCTCAGCTCGCTCAAATGGTAGGTGTGTGTCCCTCGGCATATCACCGCGGAACAATGCGCCGCAACGGCGATGAATTTGTCCTGCGCGGTGAACGGCTGTTGCAAACGTCCGTAAGGCGAAAGCGCATATTCGTTTGCCCGGCTTGCGTATCGGAAGACATCGCATCCTCCTCCCTGCCGCCGCCTGCGTCAGCCTGTTACCGAAGCCACTGGTTGCTAGATTCAGTTCGGAGCTGCCCAGAGCACGAACTGGAGCTCGTTGAATTGCAGCCCAGCGACCACAAAGCGATAGACGATTTCTCAGTCCACATTGCGCCGCATCTCGACGCCCTTGAGGCATTGCCGAGAAAACGAGCCCCTAGGCCAGAGTTCCGCTTCCAGGCCTATCTTAGCGACCGCCTGGACGAGGTTGCCAGCGCGGGGTTTCTCGATCAGCTGGAATTCCATGTCGCTGCACGCTTTTGCGAGTTGTTGGGCGCGACTTTGAAGATTGGTGAGAACCAGACGCTGAGCTCGCTGTCGAATAGAGATTGGCTGTCCATTGGCGAGCTAGGCTTCGCTTACGCACACGAAGGACCGGACGGAATCCGGGCGGCCCTGCACGAAATACAACGAAAAAGCACATACTCACGCAGCGGGAATGATGGGATCCGCGCCATGCATGGCCGCCTTTTCAAATGGATCTCGCACTATCACGACGACGATGCCCACGCTCCCATCAGGGATATCCTGCGCGAACACATCATAGCTACGGTCCCAGTTCGTCCTGGCGAAACCCTCCTCGGCAAGGTCATCGTTGAACGTCAGAAGCTGCATTCCGTTCGCACGGCCAGCATCGAAACTGGCATTCCTCCGAGGCAGTTGCGCAAGATCCTGCAGGCTCTTGGCCATTTGGGACCGGAACACGCTAACCGACCGAATTCGTGGACGGTGTTCGACGCCGAGCAGCATGCCAACCTGCTGAACGATATCCGTCATTCCATGCCGTTATCGGTGGCGAGCGAGTATTTGGGCGCCGGACCGGCACATGGACGGCTGCTTTTCGAATGGGGCTTCATCCAGCCCTTTGTGCACAAGTCCGCCGAGCACCCGATCAAAGAGCATCAATTTACCAAGCGAGAGCTGGATGACTTCCTATCTCAACTATTGGAGGGCGCCTCGATGGCTACTCCCTCCGATGTCGAAAGGCTTGTCTCGTTGCCCGTCGCGGCCAAACGGGCAATCTGCTCGTCCATGGAAATCGTAGAGCTGATATTGAACCGCCAGCTTCCGACAGTGAAGCGCGCTCCCGGTATCACTGGATTTCTCTCCCTGCTCGTAGATGTCGACGAAATTCGGCCCAAAGTGCGCGGCGAGTACCATGGTGAGGTTACAGCTCGCGAGGCCTGTGCTCTAATACGGACACGGAACGAAGTAGTACTTGCTTTGATCTCGGAGGGTGTATTGCCATCGAGGATCGTGAGAAGTCCTAAAAGTCGACGTCCGGCTCGCGTTATCCCGCTCGTCGCAATTGAGGATTTCAACAAGGCCTATTGCACGCTCGCCGAAATTTCTCGATCCAGATCCGTAGCCTATTCGAGCGTTAAAAGCGCCCTCGCTAGGAATGGCGTAAAGCCCGAATTCTCCAAGGACAGGTTTCAGGTGGAATTCTATCGACGGTCAGAAATCGTATCGATCGAGTTCCAATAGCCCCAAAAAATCGATCAAGCTTTGTGGCCCGGCAGCTCAAACTGCCGGGCTTTTCTTTGCCTGTAGCTCAGCTACGGCTAGTTCGCTAAGTGACACTTTCATTGCATCGTAGTGACACGATCAAAAGCACCGACTTCTATAACTCATTGAAATTGCTAGCGCCCAGATGACAAACTCATTGCATCTTGAGACAAATCTCAAGATGCAAAGAGTTGGTCAACGACACGCGTATTCTGTCACCGTGGCGCAGTCAGTTTGTCACTTGGCCTAAAAGCGTCGGCGTCTCGCCGCCGCGCTTCTGCGCACGGCAGCCATAAAAAGAAGCGGTTCGATCGAACGCGGCACGGCGGGTTCGCGCCAGGAGCGGAAGTCGAGTATTTGCCCAAAAACTGACATTCGGGTTACCTGAGATGGGGGGCACCTGTGTGAGGTCAGCTTTCGACTCTCCTAGTCAATTTTGGAGTTTGGGCTCGCTACGGCCACTTGCCCGCCTTGATTAAGGCGCCAACGCTTCGCGCAGCGGCACCATGAACTCGCGCGCGAGCTGTGACAGCTCCTCGTGCAGCGGATGCAGGATGGCGATCTCATAGGAGATCGACGGCCGGAACGGCCGGCGCACGACGTCGGCCGTGAACGGCGCGCTGACCACGGGATCGACGATCCCGACGCCGACGCCGGCGGCGACGAGTTCGCAGGCCGAGGAGAAGAACTCCGTCTCGGCGACCACATTCCAGCGTGCGCCATATTCCGAGAAGGCGGCGGCGAGCTTCTGGTAGACCGGATCGCCCCGGAACAGCGTGACGAAGGGCGCCCCGTCGAGATCGGCCGGGGTGATCTCCTCGCGCTCCGCCAGCGGATGGCCGAGCGGCAGCATGCACTGGCACTGATAGCTGAAGACCTCCATCTGCGCGGTCGGATAGTCGAGCGGCAGCTCGGCGATGGCGAAATCGAAGGTCCGCGTCGACATCAGCTCCTTCACGCTCTGCGATGCCCGCGTGATGATCTTCATCTGCAAGCCCGGCCGCTCGGCGGCGAAGACCGAGAGCAGCCGCGGCAGCAGGGCGATCGAGATGCTGGGATAAGCGGTGATGGCGAGATGGCCGCGTTTGCCGGCGCGAATTTCGCCTGCGACCCGCGCGGTATTCTCGACCGCCTCCAACGCCCGGCTCGCTTCGGCATAGATCAGGTGGGCTTCAGGCGTCGGCTGGAGGCGCGTGCCGCGGCGCACGAACAGCGGCACGCCGAAATCATGCTCTAGCGCCGCTATCATCGTGCTGACGCCGGGCTGCGAGATCCCCAGCAGTTCGGCGACGCGCGTCATCGTGCCGTGGATCATCAGGGCGCGGAAGCATTCGAGCTGGCGCAGGCGCATGTCGCTTCATATGACTTTCTAATAATGAAGCCAAATCAAATTATTGGATTTGCATAACGCTTGGGCGTTTCCTTGCCGGCATAGCGAATGAGCCAGCGAGGAGATCGCCATGAACAAGCAGGTCGGAGCGCTTCAGCCCGCACTCGAACTGATCCCGGCCCGCAGTGGCGTCGCCGCCAGGGTCAAGCGCGGCCAGAGCATCCGCGTCGTCAACACCCATGGCAAGCAAGTGGTCGACACCTGGGCCTTCAGCGCCGTCGATGTCGACGAGCATTTGTCGATGGAACACAGCCGGGCCGCCATTCTGAAGCTGATGCCGGCGGTCGGCGACACGCTGACCAGCAATCGCCGCAACCCGATGCTGACCGTCGTCGAGGACACCACCCCCGGCATCCACGACATGCTGATCGCCGCCTGCGACGAGCATCGCTATCGCCAGCTCGGCGCGCACGGCCATCACGACAGCTGCACCGACAACCTCAAGGCTGCGCTCGCAGCGCTCGGTCTCGCCGTGCCGCTGACGCCGAGCCCGCTCAACCTGTTCATGAACGTGCCGGTCCGCGCCGATGGAAGCCTCGCCTTCGAGGCGCCGGTCAGCGAGCCCGGCCAGCACATCGCCCTGCGGGCCGAGATGGACCTGATCGTCGTCTTCTCGGCCTGCCCGCAGGACATGGTGCCAGTCAACGCCATGCATCCCACTGACGCGCACTACCAGATCGCCTGACGGGAGGCTCATCATGCGCAAGCTGCCCTCGCTCAACGCCGTACGCGCCTTCGAGGCGACGGCGCGCCACCTCAGCTTCACCCAGGCCGCCAACGAGCTCTGCGTCACGGTGACGGCGGTGAGCCATCAGGTCCGCCATCTCGAAGCCGTGCTCGGCCTGAAGCTGTTCGAGCGCCAGGCGCGGGCGCTCGCGCTGACCGCCGCAGGCGAGACACTGTTCCCGCTGCTGCGCGATGGTTTCGACCGGCTCGCCGACGCCTTCGCCCTGCTCGACGATTCCCGCTCGGCGGACGCCGTGACAGTCTCGACCACGCGCGCCTTCGCCGAGCGCTGGCTGATGCCGCGCCTGCCGGCCTTCCACGCGGCCCATCCGGCGATCACCATCCATATCGATGCCTCCGAGGAGGTGATGGACCTGCGCGCCGAAGGCATCGACCTTGCCATCCGCTATGGCACGGTGCCGGCCGACCAACGCCAGAACGTGCTGCTGGAAGACAGCTACATCGCCGTCGCCTCCGGCAGCCTCTGCCCGGCTGGCCGCAGCACCGGGATCGCCGACATGCTCGGCCGCCCGCTGATCGGCTATCGCTGGAAGAACCGCATGCTCGAAGCGCCGGACTGGCCGGCCTGGCTGGCGCAGGCGCTGCCGGAAACGGCGCCGGATTTCCGCCAGTCCTGGTTCAGCGAGGAAACGCTGGCACTCCACGCCGCCGATCGCGGCCTCGGCCCGCTGCTGTGCAGCGATGTCCTGGTCGACGATGCCTTGCGCAATGGCAACCTGGTCCGCCTCGGCGGCGGCAGCCTGCCGGGCTTCGCCTTCCGGCTGGTCGAGGGCGCGACGCCACGCAAGCGCTCGACCGTGCTGTTCCGCGACTGGCTGCGCGCCGAGGCCGCTGCCTTCCGCCAGCGCGAGGCGCCCGAGCTCAGCCTGTCACGGGCTGCGTGAAATAGGGCAGTTCCTCCGTCCGGACCTGGTATTCGCCGGCCGCGACCAGCCGCTCGACATAAGCGACGATCTCCTCCAGCGGCGCGAACCAGACCTTGCGCGTCGCGAGCACCTGCTCGAGCCAGCGCTCGACCACCGCCCAGCGCGCCAGGCGCCCGGTCAGGAACGGGTGCCAGATCCCCATCCAGAAGCCTCCGGCCTCGTACTGCGCCTCGAATTCGGCGAAAGAGGCGGCGAGGCCCTGCTCCGGCGGCTGCACCGGCATCATATAGCCGATCTCGGCATAGTGCGCGAAAGGCGGCCAGTCGTCCGAACCCCAATGCGGCGGCACCTCGTAGAGATATTTGCCGCCCGAAAGCATCCGATAGGGGATGTCGTCGGCCATCAGCGAGGAATCATAGGAAAAGCCGTGCTCGATCAGGAGGTCGATCGTCGCCTGCGTCGCATTGTAGACCGGAGCGCGATAGCCGCGCGGCGTGCGGCCCGTCATCCGCCGGTGGATGGCGAGCGCCTTCTCGAAGGCGCGGCGCTCGGCCTCCGGCGAGATCTCGGTCGGGTCCTCATGCAGATAGCCGTGATGGCCGATCTCGTGGCCGCCCGTCAGGATCGCCTCGACGGCCTCGGGGTAGCGCTCCATCGTCCAGCCCGGGATGAAGAAGGACTGCTTCAATCCGAGCCGGCGGTAGGTCTCGAGGATGCGCGGCACGCCGACGGTCGGCCCGTAGCGCCCCATGGTGATCGGATAGAGCCGGTTCCAGCTGTCCTTCGGCCTGGCGATATGGATCAGGCTGTCGGCATCGACGTCGAAGGTGATGGCGCAGGCACAGCGCGCGCCGTTCGGCCATGGGATCGGGTTCTGGATCAAGGCCTCGTGCCTCCCATCAAAAAGCACCATTCCGCTCTTCTCGTCATTGCGAGGAGCACAGCGACGAAGCAATCCAGGAGCGGCAGAGCAAAACCTCTGGATTGCTTCGCTGACGCTCGCAATGACGGCGCACCACTACGCCGCTTCGGCGCGGCGGCCGGCGATGAGCTCGTCGACCAGCCCTGGCACCGCAGCATGCGCCTCGGCGATCGAGCGCTTGTGCCGGGCGTCGCCGAACTCCTGATAGTCGATCGCAATCGTATGGATCGACTCGACACCGAGATAGTGCGAGCAGGTCCGGATATGCGGGTCGAGCTGGTTCATGTCGGCGCGCACGCCGCCCGGCCCGAAGCCGAACTCGCCGCGCGAGCTCAGCACCACCAGCGTCTTGCCGCTGAGGATCGGCTCGAGCGGAAAATCGCCGCGCGCCAGGTCGAAGCTGAAAGTCTTGCCGATCCGGATGATCTTGTCGAACCAAGACTTGAGCTGCGCCGGCATGCCGTAATTGTACATCGGCGTGCCCATCACGATGACATCGGCCGCGGCAAGCTCGGCGATCAGCTCGTCGGACAGAGCGAGTTCCGCCTTGTGCTCCGGCGTGCGGGCCTCCTCCGGCGTGAAGGCGGCCGCGACCCAGGCCTCGTTGAGGAAGGGCGGCGGGTCACGCCCGACATCGCGGGCAATCACGTTCGCATCGGGCTCGCGGGCGAGCCAGGCCTCGACGAAGGCCCTGGACAAAGCGCGGCTGAGCGAGCGGTCGCCGCGGGCGCTGGCATCGAGATGAAGAAGCGTCGTCATGGCAGGTCCTCGTTGAGGCGGCAGGCCACCAGGCTCGCCGGTTGCAACGAAGATGGGTTGCCGCCCGTAGTCGCACCAACGAGTTTTTCTTCAGGGCTCTGAAGAGATTTTCATCACACTCCCCGGCGCCGCTAACTGCTTGCCGAAGCGCTGTTTTCCGGCATTTCCGGCCGTTCCAAGAATCTCTCAAGCCGGGTTGAGCAAATCTCACTTTCCGAAGTCGATGCGTGCTGCTGCCATCGTAAGGGATGGGCCGAAAACGATCCGAGGGCAGCCCAGTCCTCATTCCAGCACGGGAGATCAGCATGACCCTGACCAGGCGAGACATGGCCGCGGCGCTCGCGGCGAGCGTCGGCCTCGCAGCCCTGCCGCGGTCGGCGCACGCCGCAGGCGGGCCGCTCAAGGTGGCGATCGCATTGCCGGGCAGCATCGCCGACGGTGGCTGGAGCCAGTCGGCCTTCGAGGTGCTGGCTCAGGCCCGCACCGAGCTGCAGGCCGAGACCGCCTATAGCGAGAAGGTGCACCAGCCGCAGCAGGTCGAGGTGCTCTCCGACTATGCCAGGCGCGGCTACAATCTGGTGATCGGTCATGGCGGCGAATTCCAGGATGCGGTCGATCGCGTCGCCGGCCGCTTCCCCAAGACGAGCTTCCTCGTCACCAACGGCCTGCGCCCCTCGGCCAATGTCGCGACGGCCGATTTCCACTTCTCGCAGCCGGCCTATCTGCTCGGCTTCCTCGCGGCACGGATGAGCAGGACCGGCAAGGTCGGCATCATCGCGGCGCAGAAATTCAAGTTCACCAATGACAGCGTCGCCGGCTTCGAGGCCGGCTTCCGCGCCGCCCGCAGCGACGGCCAGGTCGTCACCACCTGGACCGGCGACTGGGACGATGTCGCCAAGGGCAAGGAAGCTGCCGTCAACCAGCTCGCCCAGGGCGTCGACATCGTCTGGCCGACCATGGACAGCGCCACGGCCGGCAGCCTGCAGGCGGTGCGCGAAAAGGGCGCGATGGCCTTCGGGCTCTATTACGACGCCATCACCAAGTGGCCCGACATCATGCTGCAATCGGCCATTCTCGACGTGCGCGGCCTGCTTTTTGATATGCTGGCCAAGGCCAAGGCCGAGGGCATCGCCGGCCGCAACTACAAATTCGACATCACCATGCCTCAGGCCGTCCGCCTCGGCAGCTTCGGTCCGAAGGTTCCGCCCGAGACCGTCGCCGAGATCGCAACGCTGGTCGAGCGGATGAAGTCCGGCCAACTCGCCGTCCAGCCCGTCTGAACCAAAAGCCAATTTGAGGCCGGGCGTGCCGCAAGAGCGCGCCGGCCAGCGAGGGAGGATCGCATGGCAGTGTCCGATCACGACTATCTCGTCGTCGACGGCGTCTCGAAGACGTTTGGGCGCTTCCGGGCGCTGGACGGCGTCCACCTCACGGTCGCCAAGGCCAGCATCTATGCCGTCCTTGGCGAGAACGGCGCCGGCAAGACCAGCCTGATGAATGTTCTCTACGGCCTCTACCGGCCGGATGAGGGCGAGATCCGCATCGCCGGGCAGCCACTCACGCTGCATTCCCCCGCCGATGCGATCAGCCACCGCATCGGCATGATCCATCAGCATTTCCATCTCGCCGAGGCGCTGAGCGTCACCGAGAACATCGTCCTCGGCCTCGGGCGGCCACTGGCGCGGCTGCGGCTGGCCGAGCATGCGAAGCGCATTGCCGAGATGAGCCGGCAGATCGGCTTCGAGGTCGATCCTGCCGCCGAGGTCTGGCGCCTGCCGATGGGAATGCGCCAGCGCGTCGAGATCCTGAAGGCGCTCTATCGCGGCGCCGACATCCTCGTCCTCGACGAGCCGACCTCGGTGCTGGCGCCGAGCGAGATCGACGGCTTTCTCGCCAGCCTTCGGCGCCTGCGCGCCGACGGCACCACCATCCTCTTCGTCACCCACAAGCTCGAGGAGGTCATGGCGGTCGCCGACGAGGCCTCGGTGATGCGTGCCGGCAAGGTCGTGGCCCGCCGTCGGATCATCGATACGTCGCCAAGGGAATTGTCGCATCTGATGATCGGGCGAGAGCTCGCGATAGAGCCGACCACCCGCAGCACCAGCCCCGGCGCGGACCGTCTGGTCCTGCGCGACCTCGTCGCCGACAATGACCGCGGCGCCCGGGCTCTGGATCAGTTCTCGCTCACCATCCGCGCCGGCGAAGTGGTCGGTCTCGTCGGCATTGACGGGAACGGCCAGCGCGAGCTCGCCGAAGCGATCACCGGGCTGCGGCCGCTGATCTCAGGCCAGATTGTAGCCGATGGCCGCGATCTTCGCCCGCTCGATGCCCGCTCCCGCCAGCGCGAGGCCAGGATCGGCTTCGTGCCAGAGGACCGACACGGCACCGGCCTTGTGCTCGACCATTCGGTCGAGACCAATCTCGTGCTGCGCTCCTTCGATCTGCCACCCGTCGCGCTGCGCGGGCTGCTCGACCGCGCGATGATCGCAGCGACCGGCAAGCGGCTGGCTGCGGAGTACGACATCCGCCTGCGCTCGCCGCGGCAAGCCGCGCGCGACCTTTCCGGCGGCAACCAGCAGAAGATCATTCTGGCGCGCGAGATCGAGGCCGCGCCGCGCATCCTCGTCATCGCTCAGGCGACCAAGGGGCTCGACCTCGGCGCCATCGCCTTCGTTCAGCGCCAGATCCTGGCGCAGCGCGAGAAGGGCGTCGCCATCCTCTACATCTCGACCGAACTGGAGCATGTCATGGAGGTCGCCGACCGTATCGGCGTGATCTGCGCCGGCCGCATCACCGGCGAATTGACGCCGCAGGAGGTCAGCGCAGAGCGCATCGGGCTGCTGATGGCTGGAATCGCCGCGGAGCGCGCAGCATGAGCACGGTCCTCGACATCGCCATCCGGCTGCGCAGCCTCTGGGCGACGCTGATTGCATTGCTGCTCGGCGCCCTGCTGATCGGGCTCGCCGGACACGACCCGCTGACGGCCTATGCCGTGCTCTTCCGCGAAGGCTTCGCCGACTATTGGGGCTTCGCCAACACTTTGGTGAAAGCCAGTCCGATCGTGCTCGCAGCGCTCGCCGTCTGCCTCCCCTACCGAACTGGGCTCTACAATATCGGCGGCGAAGGCCAGATCTATATCGGCGGCCTCTGCGCCACATTGGTGGGACTCGCGCTGCCCGATTGCCCGCCCTGGCTCGGTATTCCGCTCGTGCTCGCGAGCGCCGTGATCGGCGGGGCGGCCTGGGCTGCGATCGCCGGCACACTGAAGGCGTATCGGGGCGTCAACGAGGTCATCGTCACCCTGCTGCTCAATTTCGTCGCCATCCACATCGTCAGCTACGCGGTGAGCGGCCCGCTGCTGGCGGAAGGCGCGCCTTATCCGTTCTCCGAGCAACTGCCTGCGAACCTGCATCTGCCGATGCTGCTGCCGCAGACGGACGCCCATCACGGCGCGCTTTTCGGCCTCGTGCTCGCAGCCTGTCTGCACGTCCATTTCACGCGCACCAGCCACGGGCTCGCGCTCGATGTGATCGGCCGCAACCCGCAAGCTGCGCGCTATGCCGGCATCGCGGTCGAGCGCCAGATCGTCGTGGCGATGGCGCTTGGCGGCGGCCTCGCCGGTCTTGCCGGCGGGCTCGAGATCGTCGGCCTGAAATACCGGCTCTTCCATCTGTTCAGTGCCGGCTACGGCTTCGACGGCATCGTCGTCGCTTTCATGGCCGGCGCGCAGCCGCTGCTGGTGCCGCTCGCCGGGCTGCTGATCGCAGCGTTGAAGGCGGGTTCCGGCAGCATGCAGCGCGCCATCGGCCTAGACGGCAGCATCGTCGAGGCGATCCTCGGACTGGTGGTGATGACCGTCGCCGCCGGCCTCGCCTGGAAGCCTTCGCCGGCATCGCTGCTCGCTTTCCTGCGCTCAAAGCCTGCCCCGGCCGAGCCGATCAACCTCAGCCCGCGAAAGGCGACGCCATGACCGATCTTGCTTTCGACGCCGCCTTCCTCGCAGCCTTGCTGGCGGCTTCCGTCCGCCTTGCCATGCCGATCGCCTTCGCCGCACTGGGCGGCGTCATCGCCGAGCGCAGCGGCGTCTACAACATCGCGCTGGAAGGGCTGATCCTGACCGGCGCGCTCGCCGCGGCCGCCGGAGCCCATGCGACGGGCATGCCCCTTATCGGCCTCGTCGCCGGCATCGCCGCCGGCGCGGTCGGCGGTCTCCTCGTCGCTCTGCTGACCGTGACCTTCCGGGTCAACCAGCTCGTCGCCGGCATCGCCGTCAACATCTTCTGCGCCGGGCTGACGGCGTTCCTCGCGCGGGCCGTGTTCGGCCTCACCACCAGCACGCAGGTGCCGGGCTTCCCAGTGCTCGATCTCGGGCCGCTGTCGGGCTTGCCGATCCTGGGGCCGGCCCTGTTCGGGCATGATGCGCTGACCTATGCCTTCGTCGCACTCTGCCTGCTCGTCACCGCCCTGCTCTTCCTGACGTCCTGGGGGCTCGCCCTGCGCGCAACCGGCGAGAACCCGCGCGCCGCCGACAGCGCCGGCCTGCCGATCATCCGCATCCGCTATCTGGCGCTGATGCTCTCGGGCATGCTGGCGGCACTGGGTGGCTGCCATCTCGTCCTTGCGCAGGTCCACATCTTCTCGGACGGGATGAGCGCCGGAAAAGGCTTCCTCGCACTTGCCGCGATCATCCTCGGCCGCTGGCATCCGGGAGGCGTCGCATTGGCTGCACTGTTCTTCGGCCTTTGTGATGCGCTGCAGTTCCGCCTGCAGTTCGCCATTCCCGGCGTGCCTTACCAGATCTTCCAGATCCTGCCGTATCTGGTCTCGATCGCGGCGCTCGCCTGGACGATCGGGCGCTCACGCCAGCCGGCGGCGGCGGGTCTGATCTATGTCCGCGAGCAGCGGTAAGCTACAGACTTACCCGACGCCGAATTGGCGACCAGCGGGCCGGTCTAGTATCGGCGGCAGACTCAGCCGGAACGCGCCAGAAGCCGATATTGGCATCGCATCCGAAACCGGGCATTCGTCTCGATCATAGCGCAAAACCGGACAGCCTCGGCAGGTCGAGGTCGGGTACCGCGCCGAAGAACGCGGCGACGGCCACCGGCAGCATCGCCGCAGCAAGGATGAGTGCGGCACTTCGCTAGAGATACCGCGGCGCGAAACAGTAGGGATCCGGGCACGGTTCGAAGCGATAGGCGCTGAAATCGCGCAACCAACGCCAGAAGTGCAGAGGATCTTCTGGAAACTCGCTCATGTTCGCGGCCGGACATTCAACAGGTGCTCCGGCCGATCGGTCGAGAAGGCGAGGCCCGGGCCAACCTTCTCGCGGCGCTCGATCAGCGTCACCGCCAAATCATGCCGGTGATCGCGCAGCAAATGGCAAGCCATCAGGACGCCGCTGGCGCCTCCGCCGATGATCATTATGCGCGCCGGTGTCGCATCTGACCGCTTCAAACGCAGCACCTCTCTCGCATCGGCACGTCTCGTTTGGCGTCAGATGGCTACCCACCGTGGTTCGATCGGGCAAGCGCGCAACGTTCAGGTGATACGGTCCGATCCGGTTTTGAGATTGGAGTGTGCGCTCCAAGGCAACTGACAGGCCTCAGCTCCTGGCGGCTTTTAGTGGCCTTGCTGAGCGGCGAGGATCTCACGCATCTTCATACGCGCGAAAGCAGCACCGCCGGCCGTGTACCCGCCATCGATCGCGATCTCGGCGCCGGTGATGAAACCCGCTTCTTCGCCGGCCAGGTAGAGCACGAGATTGGCGCATTCCTGCGGTGTACCCTGACGCTGCATCGGCACGGCCTGTCGCGCCGCCTCGGCGTGGCCGGCGGCCCCTTCGCGGAAGAAGCTCGTGTTCTCGATCACGCCCGGATGAATCGAGTTGACACGGATGTTCCAGCCGGCGAACTCGACGGCCGCCATCTTCGTCAGGCCACGCAGTGCCCATTTGCTGGCGCAATAGGCGGCGTCGTAATGCGCCGTCAGGCCGGCCGTCGAGGAGACGTTGACGATCGAGCCACCGCCCGAGCGCTGCATCAAGGGTGCGGCGTGCTTCATGCCGAGCATCGCGCCCGTCAGGTTGACGTCCATCGTGCGCTGCCAGGCCGCCAGGGTCGCATTCTGGATCCCTTGCCGGCTGATCGTCCCGGCATTGTTGACGAGGACGTGCAGCGCGCCGAACTCCTGCTCGACCCGCCCGATTACCGCGATCCACTGCTCTTCGTCGGCAACGTCATGCGCGAGCCCAATGGCGTTGCCACCAGCAGACCGAATCTCGCGCGCCAACGCGTCCGGGCGATCCGGACCCAGATCCGTCAGCACGACGCAGGCTCCCTCGCCGGCGAACAGCCGCGCCTCCGCCTCGCCTTGCCCGCCTGCCGCTCCAGTGATGAGGGCGATCTTGTCCTTCATGCGCGTCATCGGGATCTTCCCTCGTGCTTGGCCGGTTCGCCAGCCTGACGCAGCAACCTGCTCGCCTGCTCTGGCAATTCGCCCGATCAGTTCGCAAGACAGGTGCCAGTCGCCTGACACGCCGGTTCCGCTGTTCGCTCGGGACCTGTGTCTGTGTCGCGGACAGTGGCCTTCGCAACTGTCCTCGAGAACGACGAAGGATGACAGCGAAAGGCGCTGGCAGGCATGATTTCCGCTTCGGCATCGTTGGTCCGGCTGTTGCAGTGAGGTCGGAGGACCGCCGACAGGCGCACCCCGACTTGTGAGGATACGAGAATGACCCTGGCTTATGTCGTTCGCTGCAATTTCAACGATCCCACCCGGGAACAGGCCTGGAACGACTGGTATAGCGGTCCCAAGCTCAAGCAGATGCTCGACAAGCCCTATTTCCTGACGACGCGGCGCTATCGCCGTGTGAACGGGAGCGGCCGCGACTATCTGGCGTTCTGGACCCTGGTTTCGGCGCAGGCCTTCGAAACCCCGGAATACATGAACGACTGGGGCTTCTTCGAATGGCGGCCCTATATCGTGGACTGGAGCCGCGATCTGTTCGAGGCCGCGCATGGAGACGTCGAGGCCCCGCAGCTCGGCGATGACGGCTTTCTGCGGCTGGTGTCGTTCGAGGGCCTGTCCGCGGCGGAGGCCGAGGCGAAGCGCGCAGAGATGGAGCGCCGCAGGCCTGGCACGGTCTGGCACCGCTCCGTCGGGCTCGACCGCCACACCGAGCTGCTCGGCATCTCGACCGAGCGCAGCAGCGAGATCGGCCCTGCGCTCGCCGGCGTCAATGAGGCGACCTATCGGCCGATCTCGATCTTCGCGGTGACCGAGAATCCCGACGAGGCCGCCTTGGTTTCCTGAAGGTCGATCGTCATGCGACTCTACGGATCGCCAACCTCCCCTTTCGTGCGGAAGGTCAGGGTCTTTGCGGCCGAGCGCGGTTCTCCGATCTGCTTCGTGCCGGAGGATCCATGGCAGAAGACAGATCTGCTGCTTTCGCTCAACCCGCTGGGCAAGGTCCCGGTCCTGGTCTGCGATGACGGCCGGCAGGTCATCGACTCGCTCGCGATCATCGACTTCCTCGATCAGGCGGGCGCCCCGCAAGGTCGCTTGCTAGCCGACGGTGGGCCCGAACGGTGGGACGCATTGCACTGGCATGGCATCGCGCATGGTTTGATCGATGCCACGGTCATCAGGCTGCTCGAAACCAGGCGCCCAATCGAGCTTCAGCTCGCAGCGATCATGACACGCGAGGAAGCGCGGATCGGCCGCATCCTCGCGTTCACCGAGGCGCGCGTGGCGGAGATCGAGCCGCAGCGCGAGGCAAGGCCGGGCTTCGCCGCGCTCCTGCTCGGTGTGGCCCTGGTCTATCTCGATTTCCGCTACCGAGCGGACTGGCGCGCCGATCATCCGCGGCTCGCAGCCTTCATCGGGCGGATCGGCGAGCGACCTTCCTTTCTGGAAACCAGGCCTCCCGGCCCATGAGCCAGATGCACCGTCGCCGGCGTGACACATCATGAGCCAGGCGGGGCCAACTGTGATTTTCTTCCCCTGCTTTCGGAACCGGCAAACCCAGGAGTAGCGAGACCATGACTTTGAAGAGCGAGCCGTGCTTCCTGACGGCAGCACAGGCATCCGCCGCGATCAGGGCCGGGGCCCTGACCTGCGAACAACTCGTCCGCTCCTGCCTGGACCGTATCGAAGCGCGCGATCCGCTGGTGAAGGCCTGGCTCCATGTCGATCCGGCGCGCGCATTGCGATGGGCGCGGGAAATCGACAAGCGACCGGCCACGCATCCGCTGCACGGCCTGCCGATCGGTATCAAGGACGTCATGGATACGGCCGACATGCCGACCACCCAGAACTCGCCCTATTATCAGGGGCACCGCCCGTCGCGCGACGCCGCCTGCGTCGCGATCACGCGGGCACGAGGCGCGCTCATTTTCGGCAAGACCGACACGGTCGAATATGCCTCGGGCGGCCGCAAGGCAGCAACCGGCAACCCGTTCAACCTCGGCCATACACCGGGCGGCTCGTCTTCGGGCTCGGCCGCCGCGGTGGGTGATTTCCAGGTTCCCCTGGCGTTCGGCACCCAGACGGCGGGATCATTGATCAGGCCGGCCTCGTTCAATGGCATTTATGGCTTCAAGCCGAGCTGGGGGGTCGTCAGCGCAGAGGGAATGAAGCAGTTCTCGGTCTCGCTAGACACGGTCGGCTGGTATGGCCGAAGCGTCGAGGACCTCGCTCTTCTCGCCTCGGCTCTGCAGGTTCCCGGCGTCGGCAACGCCACTGCTCCCACCATCGACAAATTGCGGATCGCCTATTGCGAAACACCGTATTGGGAGCAGATCGAGCCGGCGGGTCGGGCGGCTCTGGAGGCCGCCGCGCAGCGCTTGTCGAAGGCCGGCGCCTCGGTCAGCCGGCTGAGCCTGCCTGAGGCCTTTGCCGGGCTGGCTGATGCCCAGACCGCGATCATGCACGGAGAGGGGCGAGCCAGTTTCCTTCCGCAGTATCTGCTGGAACCGGAAACGCTGCACCCCGAGCTCGCCCTGACGGCCCGCGGCGAACGCGGCGTGACGCAAGAGATTCTTCTGGCGGCCTATGTCCTGGCGGGCGAATGCCGCCCAGCCTTCGATGCGAAGTTCGCGGATTTCGATGTCGTCCTGACGCCAGCGGCTCCGGGGGAAGCGCCGGAAGGATTGCAGAACGTCGGGAGCTGGATCTTCAACAGCTTCTGGACGCTGCTGCATGTGCCCTGCCTTGCGATCCCGGCGACCAAAGGGGCGCTGGGCCTGCCGGTCGGCATCCAGCTCGTCGGCCCGCGCATGGCGGACGCCAGGCTGCTCGCAATCGCCTCCACGATCGCGCCCTTCGTCGACATCGAGGCCGAGGACCGACTTCGCACTCTTCGCTCCTAAAGAGGGGCTAGAACCGGGCCGCATTCTCGCGGGCGGCCCGGGGCCTGCGGGCGTTTCGCCGGCAACGCTATCCCAAACGCCGCGCCGTACGAGGACCGCTCACGGCGCGGCGACCTCCGTCGAGACGACAGCCTTGCCCTGCACCCTGCCGTGGGACACCAGTTCGAGCGCCTCCGGAAGCTCGTCGAAGGCAAAATCCCGCATGATGCGCGGGTTCACCGCGCCGTTTCGCCAAAGCTCGAACAGCTCCCTCTGGACCTCGTGCACGAGGGCCGGCGTCCGATCGCGGTAGTCGCTCCATTGCAGGCCGCTGACCGAGATGTTCTTCACGAGCAGATAATTGACCTTCACCGTTGGGATCTCGCCGGCGGCGAAGCCGATCACAACCACGCGCCCACACCAGGCCGTGGCCCGCAGCGCCGCGGCGAAGAAGTCCCCGCCCAGCGGATCGAGCACGACATCGGCACCATGATTGTCCGTGGCCGCGAGGACCTGCTCGCGCAGGCTCTCGCGCAGATCGGGACCGGCGAGATCGATCACGGCATCGGCGCCCGCCTCGCGAACGATGGCGGCTTCCTCCGGCGAGCGCACCCCGGCCAGCACCCTGGCGCCGAGCCCCTTCGCGATCTGGACGGCAGCGAGGCCGACCCCTCCTGCGGCACCGCCGATGAGAACGGTCTCGCCGCGGCTGTATTGGCCACGCTCGATCAAGGCGAAATACGCGGTCTGATAGACAAGCCCCATCGCCGCGGCCGATTGGAACGACAGGCCGTCAGGCAGCTTGTAGGTCTGGTCGGCGCGCGCCAGAGCCTGTTCGGCGAAGGCACCGTTCTCCACCTGGGACATTACGCGGTCGCCGGGAGCAAAACCGGTGACGGACGGGCCGACCTCGCGCACGATGCCGGCGAAATCCTTGCCCGGCGTGAACGGCCGTGGCGGAAGGATCTGGTATTTTCCGGCGATGACCAGCGTGTCGGGGAAATTGATCCCGGCCGCCTTCACATCGACCACCAGCTCACCCGGGCCCGGCTTCAGATCCGGAAGGTCGTCGACCCGCATGGATGCGGGAGCGCCATGCTCCCAGACACGATAGCTGCGCATGCGGTAAACCTCTCGAGATCAAGGGCACTATTGGTCTCGCCGGCCGCTGCCGCGCTCTCGCGACAGCGCTGTGCCAATCGTTCCAATGTCAGCTCCTCAGTGCAACGCGCTTGCCAGTCGAAAACCCGGCAAAGCCCCCTCAAGCAACGCAAAATCTGTCCGCTGGCAGGACACTGTCGGCCTGACCGTCCGCATCGACGACAACGGGAAGGCACCAGCGCGCCCGGGAACCCGTCTGCGCGCTGGCATATGGCTTGCTGATCTTGCCTCGATCCCGGACGGCATCAGGCCCAAGGTTGAGCAGCACAGTGCGGTCGGGGCTCCACTGCAAATGACGGATCGGAGAAACCTCGATGAGTTCCTACGTCTATCTTGCCCATCTTTCGGTTCCCGAGCCGTTGGAAGGGAGATTCAACGCGCTTTACGACGAAGGCTATGTGCCCAACCTGCTCAAGGTCCCGGGCGTGCGCGCCTGCCGGCGTTTCAAGCTGGAATGGGCCGATGGCGACACGCCGGAATATCTGGCGCTGTACGAGCTCGACGATCCGGAAATTCCGAAATCGGCGGAGTGGAAGGAAGCCTCGGTCACCAGCGGATGGGCGCAGGAAGTCCGGCCTCATCTCACGGTGCGCCGCCACGGCATGTTCCGCGAGCTATCCGCCAGGGAACGTGATTGAAGGAAGGCGTCGGTGGCCACCCCTGCCCCGACAGCGCATTCGGCAACTGTCGGCTCGGCCGACAGGATTGACCGCGCCGACGACACCGGCCTGTCGCCGTGGCCGAAAGTCGACATGCAGAGGAATAAAACCGTTCATATTCAACAGCTTAATTTCTCAGATTTCTGGCATTGAATGGCATTGCGATTGCTGAAGGCGGTTAGATGGCGGCGATCGGCCCACCATCGGAAAGCCGGCCCGATCGGGCCGAAGAGGAACGAGACATGGATGTCAGCCTGAAGGGAAGTGTGGCTCTGGTCACCGGCGCCAGCCGCGGACTGGGTAAATCGATCGCCGTCGAGTTCGGACGAGCGGGGGCGAAGCTGGTCATCGTCGGGCGCGATGCCGCGGCTCTGGCGCAAACGGCCGCCGAGGCGAAGGCGGCCGGCGCCCCCGATGTCCACCCTCACCAGTCCGACCTGACCGCACCCGAGGCTGCGGCAGCCAGCGTTGCTGCGGCCTTGCAGCAATACGGTAGGCTCGACGTTCTGGTGAACTGTGCCGGCGACACCAAGCGCGGCGACTTCTTCGCCCTGACCGATGCCGACTGGGCCGATGGTTTCGCGCTGAAATTCCATGGCTGCGTGCGCCTGTGCCGCGAAGCCTGGCCGCATCTCATCGAGAGCAAGGGCGCGATCATCAATATCGTCGGCATCGGCTCACGCACACCAAGCCAGGATTTCACCATCGGCGGCTCGGTGAATTCGGCGCTGCTCAACTTCACCAAGGCGCTGGCCGATCGCGGCATCCGCGACGGTGTGCGCGTCAATGCCGTCAATCCCGGATATTTCCAGACCGAGCGTCTGGCACGCCGCGTCAAGGCACGGATCAGCGAGACCGGGGCCACCGAAGCGGAGGTGGAAGCCGAGCTGCTCGCTGGGCTCAAGATTCGGCGCTTCGGCCAGGCGGACGAGGTCGCGAAACTCTCGGTGTTCCTGGCGTCCGAACACGCGACCTATGTCCAGGGCGTCACCATCGATATCGACGGCGGCGCAACCCGCGGCCTCTGACGCTTAAGCCGTCTCGCAGAAGGCCGCTCATCCCAGGGATGAGCGGCCTTCGATGTGCTGATGCGCGAGCCCTTGAAAGGCGCCGGAACGCCGGGCGCGCAGAAACGCAATACCACCTGCCGGGTGGCCCTCCTCCGGAGTAAAGCCCTGCGGAGCCGATCAGGGTCAACGCGCCAAGGCGCGACGCCTGAGCCATTGCGAGGGGCGATAGCGATCGTCGCCATAGGCCTGTTGCAGCGCTTCCAGCACCGCGAGAATCCGGCCGTGCCCGATCTCTGCGGCCCAGGCCAGCGGCCCCTTCGGATAGTTGACGCCGTAGGTCATGGCGCGGTCGATGTCCTCCGGCGAGGCGCCCCCGCAGTGAGCCGCTTCGGCCGCCTCGTTCGCCAGCATCGCGACCGTGCGCAGTACGACCATGCCTGGCAGGTCGTCGACCTGGCTCACTCTCTTGCCGATTGCCGCGAACAGGCCGGCGGCGGCGCTTAGCGCTGCGGTCGAGGCCTGATCCGCCTTCGCCAGGGCAACCCGGCCGGTCTTTGCAAAGTCGAGCGCGAGATCGCAGAGGACAAGGTCACTCGGCTCGCCGGCAGCCACCCGCATGGTTGCGCTGCGTCCGTCGGTGAAACCGACCGTCGCATTCGCGAGCCGCACCAGGCCGGTGCCGTCACGCTCGCGAATGGCGATGCCGGCGCTGCGAGCGAGATCGCGTAGCGGCTCGGCCCAGCCGAGATCGCCTTCGATCGTTATCTCCGCAGGAGCAGGCCCGGGCTCGACGCCCGCCGGCTGTCGCTTCTCGGCATTCGGCCCGTAATCGTAGAAGCCGCGGCCGGTCTTGCGCCCGAGGCGACCGGCGGCCACCAGCTCCTGCTGGATCAACGAGGGCCGATAGCGCGGATCGCCGAAATAGGCGTCGAAGACCGAACGCGTCACCGCGAAGTTCACGTCGTGGCCGATCAGGTCCATCAGCTCGAACGGCCCCATGCGGAAACCGCCGACCTCGCGCAGCACGGCGTCGAGGGTTTCGGGAGCCGCGGCCTGCTCTTCGAGCAGCCGCAGCGCCTCGGCATAGAAGGGACGCGCCACGCGGTTGACGATGAAGCCCGGTGTCGAGCGGGTCCTGACAGTCACCTTGCCCCAGGCGCTGGCGGTCGCCGTGAGCTGGTCGAGAACCTCGGTATCCGAGGCCAGACCTGCGACGATCTCGACCAACTTCATCACGGGTGCGGGGTTGAAGAAGTGCATCCCGGCGACACGGCCGGGATGGTCGAGGCCGGCGGCGAGCGCTGTCACCGAGAGCGAAGAGGTGTTGGTCGCCAGGATCGCCGCCGGCGAGGTGACCCGCTCGAGTTCGGCGAACAGCGTGCGCTTGATCGCGAGGTCCTCGATGATCGCCTCGATCACCAATCCAGCCGGCGCCAGCGCCGCGAGCGTCGGCGCGACAGTGATCCGGCTGGTGATCGCGTCGCGTTCGCTCTGGTCCAGCCGTCCTTTGGCGACGATGGCATCGAGCCCTCTTGCAATGCCGGCGAGACCCGCTTCGGCAGCGCCAGAGCGTGCGTCGTGGAGCAGGACCGGATGGCCGGCCTGCGCCGCGACCTGAGCGATGCCCGCGCCCATGGCGCCGGCGCCGACGACCGCGACAACCGTATCCTTCGACAGAGCGCTCACCGGCAGAGCTCGCCGGGCTTGTGGGAAAGCCACATCGTTGGAGCTCGTCAGATCGAGAGGAAAGGATCGGTGGTCTCGCCGAGCGCGGGCGCGGCGGCGCGGATCGTGTTCGACCGGAACGTCGGCGCGACCGGCACGGGCAAGGCAGGAATCTCGCGCCCTCCGGCCTTCAGGCTATGGGCGAACAGGCCGCGCTCGGCGAAATGCGGATCGCGCGCCGCCTCTTCCAGCGTCGCCACGATCGAGCAGCAGACGTCCTGCCCGGCAAAGGCGGCCTGCCACTGCGCCGCGCTACGGCTGGCGATGATCGTGGCTATAGCGGACTTGACGGTGCGTGGATCGGCCTCCGGGCTTTGCAGATCTTCAGGCAGCAGAATGATCCGGGTGAAGTTCTGCCAGAACTTGTCTTCCAGCGGCGCCGCGGCGAGGTAGCGATCATCCGCCGTGCGGTAGATCTGGTAGCGCGGCGAGCCGCCGGTGACGAGCTCATCGCCGCCCTTGGGCCAGCCGGCACCGGCAAAGCCGCTGCCCAACCCCCAATAGTTGAAGGTGAACAGGTTGTCGGCCATCGCAATGTCGAGCTGGCAGCCCTGTCCGGTCCGATCGCGCTGGCGCAGCGCCAGCAGGATATTGGTCACTGCCGGCATGGCGCCGCCGGCGATATCGGCGGCGAGGATCGGCGGCAGCACCGGCGCGCCATCCGAGCCGCGCGTGAGGTCGAGCACGCCGGCCTCGGCCATGTAGTTGAGGTCGTGCGCTGCGACATTGGCCTTCGGCCCGCTCTGGCCCCAGCCGGTGATGGCGCAGTAGATCAGCGCGGGGTTGAGCCGGCGCAGCGCCTCGTAGCCGAGACCGAGCCGCTCCATCACGCCCGGCCGGAACTGCTCGATCACGACGTCGGCGCTGACCAGCAGCGGCCTCAGGCGCGCGATCGCATCCGGCGCTTTCAGGTCGATCGCGATGCTCTGCTTGCCGCGGTTCAGCATGGCGAAGTTGATGCTGTCCTCGCCGAGCCTGGGCTCATAGGAGCGCATCTCGTCGCCGCGGCCGGGGCGCTCGATCTTGACGACGCGGGCGCCGGCCTCGGCCAGCATCAGGCTCGCCAGCGGGCCCGGCAGCAAGGTGGAGAAGTCGAGGACGAGGAGACCTTCGAGCGGACGCATCGTCACAGCCCCGCGCGCTGGCGGGCCTTGGCGACCTGCGCCCGGCGGGCCGGGGCATAGGCCGCATCGCCCAGAGCTTCGTGGAGAGCCTGCGTGACGTCGTGATGGGCGGCGAGGCCGGTGCGTTCCAAAAGCTCGATAGGCCCCTCTGGATAGCCAAGGCCGAGCTTGAGAGTCAGGTCCATGTCGCCGGCGCTGGCGAGGCCGCCATCGAGCCGGCGCAGCGCGGCGTTGTAATAGGGCCTGACCAGACGGTCGACGATGCGCCCAGGCACATCGTTGCAGAGTGCGGTCTTGAGACCGTGCGCCTCGAACAATTCGCGCGCCGCGGCGATGGCTGTCGCGGGCGTCGCCGGCTGCCGCACGATCTCGACGAGATCGGAAGGCGCGGCGTTGCCGAGCCTGAAACGGGCGAAGCCGAGCACGAGCCCACCCTCCTCGCCACGGGCCTCGCCGGTATGGACGCCCAGGCACTCGCTGCCGAGCTCGATCAGGATGGCGCGATAGCCCGCCCGGTCGGCGAGCCCGGCATAGACCTCTCCGGCGCCGTCGCCGACCAGCAACAAGATATCTCCATCGGGTGCGGCAGTGGCGATCAGCGAATGCGGCTCGGGAAAGGAGCGGCTGGTGCCGGCTTGAATGACGCGGTGGACCATGGTTCAGGCTCCGAAGATCGCTGTGTTGTCGTAGGAGAGGAAGCCGCGCTTGGTCTTGCGGCCGAGGCGGCGGGCGGCGACCATGCGGCGCAGCAGCGGCGGGCAAGCGGCGCGCGGCTCATGCGTCACGCCATGCAGCGCCTCGCAGAGCAGGACCTGCGTATCGAGCCCGATCAGGTCGAGCAGTTCCATCGGCCCCATCGCATAGCCGAGCGCGCCCTTGATCGCCTTGTCGATCTCGGCCGGCTCCGCCACGCCGTCCTCCACAAGACGGATCGCGTCGTTGTTATAGGGCACCAGGAAGTAGTTGAGGATGAAGCCGGGCGCGTCCTGCGTCTTGACCGGGCGCTGGCCCATTTCCTCGCAGATCCGCCAGGCGCGCTCGAAATGCTCCGGCGCGGTGTTGAGACCCGGCGACATCTCGACCAGCTTCATCAACTGCGCCGGCAGGCAGAAATGCATGCCGACGAAGCGGTCTTCCCGGCCAGAGCGGGCGGCGATCTCGGTGATCGAGAGCGTCGAGGTGTTGGAGGCGAAGAGGGTCTCCGGCGGGCAGACCTCGTTCAGGCCCGCGAACAGCCGGCCCTTGACCTCGAGCTCCTCGAAAATCGCCTCGATCACCAGCCCGCACGGGGCCATGGCGGCGATATCCGAGGTCGCGGAGACCCGCGCCATGATTGCCTCGACCTCGTCAGGCGTGAGCTTGCCACGCTGGACGGACTTGGCGAAGAAGGCCCTCATCTGCCCGACGGCCGCCTCGGCCCGGGCCTGGTCGACATCGTAGATGATGGTCGGGAAGCCGCCGCGGGCCGCGACGATGGCGATGCCGGTGCCCATCGTGCCCGATCCGGCAACGCCGATGGTGATCTTCTCGGTCATGACTGGTCCTAGCGTTCGATGAAGCTGCGGCCGACGAGCTGCCGGTGGATCTGGTTCGTGCCTTCCCAGATCTGCGTGATCTTGGCGTCGCGCATCAGGCGCTCGACCCGGTATTCGCTGATGTAGCCGTAGCCGCCATGGAGCTGGACGGCCTCTGTCGCCATGCGCATGGCAAGGTCGCTCGCTCGCCATTTCAGGATCGAGGCCTCGATGCCGATCTCGCTTTGCCCGGCATCGACGAGGCGGCCGACATGCATCAGCCAGGCGTCGCAGAGGGCGAGCTCGCTGGCGAGCTCGGCGAGCAGGAACTGGATGCCCTGGAACTCGATGATCCGGCGGCCGGACTGCTTGCGACCGTTGATATAGCCGGTCGCGTCATCGAAGGCGGCGCGGGCGATGCCGAGCGCATGGGCCGCGACCGAGGGGCGCGACTTGTTCAGCGAAGCGAGCAGCAGCTTCAGGCCTTCGCCAGGCCCCCGCAGCAGGTTGGCCTTGGGCACGCGGCAATTGTCGAAGGCGAGCGAGGCCGTTGAGGAGGCGCGGTGCCCCATCTTGTGCTCGAGGCCGAGGACCGAAAGGCCGGGCGTGCCTTTTTCCAGCACGAGACAGGAGATCGCCTGCTTGGCGTCGGCGGTCTCGGACCATTTGCCGAAGACGATGTAGAGATCGGCGACGTCGCCATTGGTGATGAAGGTCTTCGAACCGGAGACGACGATATCGTCGCCATCGGGCGTAAACTTGGTGCGCATGCCGGTCGCGTCCGAACCGGCATCGGGCTCGGTGATGACCAGCGCCGCGAGCCCACCTTCGGCGATGCGCGGCAGGAAGCGCTGCTTCTGCTCCTCGGAACCGAAATCGATCAGCGGCTTGATCGCATGGAAATTGGTCGCCCAGATGATGCCGGTCGAGGCGCAGGCGGCCGAGATCTCGCGCACGCAGGCGAGATAGGCGAGATAGGACAGGCCGGCGCCGCCATAGGCCTCCGGCACGAACATGGCATTGAGGCCGAGCGCATTGATGCCCTCGACATTCTTCCAGGGGAAAGTGCCGGTGCGGTCATGCTCGGCGGCGCGCGGCGCGATCTCGTTGCGGGCGAAATCGCGAACATTGGCGAGCAGCAGGGCTTCGTCCTCGGCGAGGCCGAGCTGGTCGTCGAGACGGGTCAGGACAGTCATGATGATCGCTTTCAGAGGGCCATGCCTTGGGCGCCGTCGAGATAGATCGTCTCGCCGGTGAGGAAGGGCAGCCGTTCCTGGAACAGTGTGGCGACGAGCGCCGCGACCTCGCCGGCCTGGGCCGGGCCGCCGACGGGAATGCGCGAGGCCAGGAAGGCGCGCACCTTCTCGGAGGCGAGGATCTCCTTGTTGAGGTCGGTCTCGATGTAGCCGGGCGCGACCGTCAGGAGGCGCACGTCCTTCTTGGCCCATTCGACCGCAAGGCAGCGCGTGATCGCAGCGACTGCCGCCTTGGAGGCGCAATAGGCCGTGTTGCGGCGGACGCCGAGCTTGTCGAAGAACGAGCCCATGTTGACGATCAGGCCGCCGCCGGCCGCGCGCAGATGCGGATAGGCGAGCTGGCAGATCGCGAAGGTCGCCGTCGCATTGGTGCGCAGGACTTCCTCGAACTCGGTGAGCGGCTGGCTGTCAGACGCCGCCTCGACATGGATGCCGGCATTGTTAACGAGGCCGTTCAGCTGACCCGCCTGGGTTTCGAAGCGCTCGATCGCCGCCTTGACGGCCGCGGTATCAAGCACGTCGGCCTGCAAGGGGATCAGCCGCGGCTGCAGCTCCGCCGGAATGTCGATGCCTTCAGGCCCCTGCCCCTTGCGCGACAAGCAGCCAACGACATGACCGCGCCGTGCAAGTTCGAGCGCGATGACCGCGCCGATACCCCGGCTGGCGCCGGTGACGATGATGTTCTGGGTCATCTCAGCGGTCCCGGAAGGTTGGCTTGCGCTTCTCGGCGAAGGCGGCGAGCCCCTCGGCCGCATCCTCTGTGCGATAGGCGAGAGTCGACAGGTCGGCCTCGATCTTCAGCCCCTCGACGAGTGGTGTATCGAGCGCGCGCTGCACCGCCGCTCGGGCGAAGGCGAGAGCGGGCAGTCCGAAACCTGCGAACTCGCCGGCAAAGCTCTTGGCGGCTTCGAGCACGTCGCCTTCCGCAAGACGATTGACCAGGCCGATCCGCAGGGCTTCCTCGGCCTCGACCGTACGCCCGGTCATGATCAGTTCGAGCGCGCGGGCTTCGCCGACCAGCCGCGGCAGCCGCTGCGTGCCACCATAGCCGGGGATCAGGCCGAGCTTGATCTCGGGCAATCCGAGCTTGGCCTTGGCCGTCGCAATGCGGAAGGTGCAGGCCAGAGCGAGCTCAAGGCCGCCGCCGAAGGCATAGCCGTTGATCGCGGCGATTGACGGCACCTTGAGGCCGTCGAGCCTGGCGAAGACGCGCTGGCCAAGCTCGGCTCCGGCGCGCTCTTCGAGGACTGAGCGCCCCATCAATTCCTTGATGTCCGCGCCGGCGCAGAAGGCCTTTTCGCCGGCGCCGGTGATGATCAGGGCACGGATGTCGAGGGCTGCGGCCTGCTCGATCGCGGCCTCGATGTCGCGGATGATCTGGAAGGAGAGAGCATTCAGCGCCTCCGGCCGGTTCAGGGTGATGACGGCACAGGCGCCATCCTGGCGGAGTTCGACCATGTCAGGCGCTCCGTGCGGTCGGCGCGTCGGCGCGCGCGATTGGTTGCGGCCGAAGCACGCCGCTGCGGATCTGCGCGACCATGTCGCGCTTCTGAACCTTGCCGCTCGCGGTCAGCGGGAAGGCGTCGAGCCGAAGGAAGTATTCCGGCATGTCGTATTTCGACAGCCCGGCTTCGGCGAGCTGGCGCAGCATGTCGGCAGGCTCGATATCGGCGCCATCCTTCGCGATGACGGCAAGGCAGACGCGCTCGCCCAGCCGGTCGTCCGGCACCGGAAGCGCCGCGACCTTGAAGACCGCAGGATGGCGAATGGCGAGGTTCTCGATCTGCGAGGGATAGATGTTGTGCCCGCCGCGAATGATCAGGTCCTTGGAGCGGCCGACGATCTCGAGATTGCCGTTCTCGTCGAGGCGACCGAGATCGCCGCTCATGAACCAGCCATGAGCGTTGAACGAGGTTTCCGTCGCCGTCTGGTTGCCGAAATAGCCGAGCATGAGACAGGCACCGCGCCCGCCGATCTCGCCGACCTCACCCTGGCTTGCCTCGACATCGGGCGCATCGACCTGCCAGATTCGGATCTCATAGGCGGAACAGGGCTTGCCGCAGGTCCGGACCATGGTGGCAAGATCATCGTCCGGCCGCGTGTATTGATGCGAGCCATTCTCGGTCATGCCGTAGACGTTCTGCGGCACGATGCCGAGGCCGATGAAACGGCGTGCGACCTCGATCGGGATCTGCGATCCCGCCATGTAGAAGATCTTGACCGAGCCGATGCCGGAGAGCCCGCGCCGGTCGAATTCGCCGAGCAGGTCGATCGCGTGCGTCGGCACGCCCATGACATAGGTCGCGCCGGTCTCGATGATCCGATCGAGCGGGCTTTGACCTTTCGGCAGATCGTTGATCACGAGCTCACAGCCGGCGACCAGCGTCTGCTCCAGCGCGACGGTACCGATATGGTGGCTGAGCGGGCTCAGGGAATAGAGAACCGTGCTGGCATCGAGGTTCCAGTCGCGCACCATCGCCCTGCCATTGGCGAGGAGCGTATTGTCCGAGTGCATCACGCCCTTGGGCTGGCCGGTCGTGCCCGAGGTGAAAGCGAGATAGCAGACCTTGTCCGGGTTGCTGACGGGCGGGACCAGGCCGGCCTCGGCATGGGCGGCCCGGAATGCCGCTGCACCGGCGGGAAGCGCCGTGCCATTTGTCGGCAGCGCGTAGAGGCGACGCATGGCGGGCAGCTTGCCGGCTGCGGCGACGATGTCCTCGCTCTCGGCATCGGCGCCATAGCCCGGCTCGAACAGCAGCGCCGCGGCCCGGCAACGCTCCATCAGCGTGGCGACCTCCGCCACCGTATGATTGCGATGGAGCGAGGGCACAGCGACGAAGCCGGCGCGCGAGCAGGCCAGGAAAGCCACGACCACCTCGACGCGGTTCGATAGCCAGATGCCGACACGGTCGCCCTGTCGCAGGCCGGCTGCGGCGAGATCGGCCGCGGCGGCGTCGGCCCAGGCCACCAGCTCCGACCAGATCAGCCGGCGGCGGCTGTCGGACACGGCGGGAACGTGCGGCCGCGCGCGCGCATGCTCCGCCGCGAGCCCGTAGAGCGTGTCCCCGCGCCATTCGCCCGTCTCGTAGTAATGGCGGGCGATGCCGGGATCATGCAGGGTGAGAAGTGTCGGATGCATGGTCGACCTCAGTGCCCGAATTTCGAGGCATCCGGCTTGCGGCGCTGCGCGAAGGACGCCGCGAGTTCCTGCGATTCCTCGGTATCGAGATAGCCGCGCAGCAGCAGGTCATGCGCCATCCGCGCCAGCCCGCCGACGCCGCTATGCCTGGCGGAGAACGCCGCCTTGAGCGAGGCGAGCGCGAAGGCGCCGCGATCGGCAAGGGTGAGCGCCATCTCGCGCGTCGCTGCGGCGAGCTCGGCATCGGGCACGACCTTGTTGACCAGGCCGTAGTCGAGCGCCTGACGCGCCGTCAGCTTCTCGTTGAGATACCAGATCTCCTTGGCGCGGCGCTTGCCGACGATGTCCTCGAGGAACCAGGTGCCGTAGCCGGCATCGAAGGAGCCGACCATCGGCCCCACCTGCCGGAAGACGGCGCTTTCCTTGGCGATCGCGAGGTCGCAGGTCATCTGCAGGACGTTGCCGCCGCCCACGGCGAAGCCGTTGACGCTGGCGATCACCGGCTTTTGCAAGCGCTCGATCGCATCGTACATTTCGAGCGTCGGCAGGACGCCCGCATAGAGATGGGTCTTCTCCATCCCGTCCTTGCGTCCGCCTGTGCAGAAGAACTTGTCGCCGGCGCCGGTCAGCACAAGGACGCGCGTGCGGGTCTCGTTGCGGACGGTCTCGATGCAATCGCGGATCTCGCGGCACATGACGGCGTTGAACATGTTGCCGTCCTCGGGACGGTTCAGCGTCAGCGTGCCGACGGGGCCGTCTTCGCTGTAGAGGATGGTGTCGTAGGCCATTGCTGTTCAGGTCCTTGTGGCGTTTCCGGGCGGCCTCAGATGATGCCGTTCTTCTTGAGCTCGATGATCGCGGCCTCGTCATAGGCGAGGTGTTCGCGCAGGATTTCGGCGCTGTGCTCGCCGAGGCGCGGCGGCGGTGACGCAATCCCGGCCGTAGCGCCATCGGCATGGATGCCGAGGCCGACCTGCGGCAGATGATGGCCCTCGCGCGTGGCCTGGAAGAACAGCCCGCGTTCGCGAAAATGCGGGTCGTCCACGACTTCGTCGACACGATAGATCGGGCCGGCCGGTACTTTCGCCTCCCCCAGCAAGGCAAGCCACTCGGCCCGCGGCCGCTGGCGCAGGATGGCCTGGATGCGCCCGACGATCTCGTTGCGATTGGCCCGGCGGGCGGCATTCGAGCAGACCGAGGTGCCCTCGGCCTGGCCGGGCTGGCCGACCGCCTGCCAGAAGCGCTGCCAGATCGCATCGTTGCCGAGGCCGAGCGTCATCGGCAGGTCGGCGGTCTCGAAGGTCTGGTAGATCGCGATCACACTGTCCCGGCCGCCGGAGCGGCGGGGCACCTCGCCCGAGCCGAGATAAGGTACGATGCGTGGCGACATGAAGCGGATCATGCTTTCCGTCAGCGAGATGTCCAGCGCGCAGCCCAGGCCGGTGGCATGCCGGCGATGCAGCGCCGCCAGCACGGCGAGCGCCGCATCGGTACCCGCCAGCATGTCCGCGGCAGGTGAGCCGACCTTCTGGGCCTCGCTCTCAGGCAGGCCTGTCAGATCCATGACGCTGCTGTAGCCCTCGGCGATGAGGTCATAACAGGGCAGCCCGGCCTTGGGACCGCTGAGGCCGAAGCCGGTGATCGACAGATGGATCAGGCGCGGCCGCTTTGCCCGCAGTGACGGCGCATCGAGGCGGCTCTTCCTCTGGGCTTCGCCCAGCTGGTTGACGACGACGACATCCGCCCGGTCGATCAGCGCCTCCAGGATCGCCCGCCCCTCCTCGCCGCGGTGGTCGAGCGCGATGCTCTTTTTGTTGCGGTTGACGGTCAGGAACCAGAGCGATTCTCCGTCGAGGAAGGGAGGCCCCCAATGGCGCGCATCGTCGCCAGCCGGCCGCTCGACCTTGATCACTTCGGCGCCGAAATCGCCGAGCAGCATAGTCGCGTAAGGCCCAGCGACCGAACTCGTCAGATCGAGCACGCGCACGCCGTCGAGCATGCCAAATGCAGAGCCCCGGCCTTGCTCCGGCAGATGGCGGGCGGGTGTGTCCAAAGGCGAAATAGGCTGATGTCTCATCATGCTCACCGATTGCCAGAGAGAAACAGCAAAGGGTGTGCCAATCAGGTAAGCTCATAAGATAAAACGATTTTTCGCTTGATCTTGATTTTTCGACAATGTTATGTGACCTCAATGACTACACTTTTTGACGCGACAGTGTCCGTCCTCTCAACAGCCAGAGCCAATGTCCCAGACCGTCGATATTGTCGTCATCGACGACACCGGCAAACTTGCCTTCTCGTCCGCTTCGGCGGCTTCATCCGGCCTTGCCGAGGCGGTGCGCCGCCATCTTGCTGGCCCCGCCGCAGGCCAGCGTTTGTCGGCCTTCGAATTTGCCGAGACAGAGTATGTCATGGTGACGGCGCCCGGGCCGGGATACACCGCAGCGATCGTGCACCCCGAAAGCTCGGGCTCGACGCTGGTCGACTTCGTCCTGAGCGTCGATATCGCCTTCGACATCCTGAACCACTTCCTGACCAACCCCTATGAGGGGATCACGGTCGTCGATCGCGATGCCGTCCTGCGCTATCTCAGCCCCGTGCACGAGCGCTTCTTCGGCCACAGGCGCGGCGACGCCATCGGGCGGCCGGTGCGCGATGTGATCGAGAACACCCGCCTCCATATCGTCGCGCGCACGGGAACGGCCGAGATCGGCCAGGTCCAGGAAATGCGCGACGTCACCCGCATCGTGAACCGCATTCCGATCCAGCGGGATGGACAGGTCGTCGGCGCGATCGGCCGCGTGCTGTTCAAGGCACCGGAGGAGGTGCATGAGCTGAGCCGCCAGATCTCCTCGCTGCGGGCCGAGGTCGACTATTACAAGAAGGAACTCACCGGGCTGCGGCATCGTGCCTTCGGTCTCGACGAGATCGTCGGCGAGAGCGATCCGATCAGGCGGCTCAAGGATGAGATCCGCAAGGTCGCGCCGCTCGACGTGCCCGTGTTCGTCTCGGGCGAGAGCGGCTCGGGCAAGGAACTGGTCGCCCATGCCATCCACAATCTGAGCCGGCGGCACGAGCAGCCGATGGTGCTGGTGAACTGCGGCGCCCTACCGGCGAATCTCGTCGAGAGCGAGCTTTTCGGCTACGAAGCCGGTGCCTTCACCGGGGCCAGGCGCGAGGGACGGGCCGGCAAATTCGAGATGGCCGACAAATCCAGCCTGTTCCTCGACGAGATCGGCGACATGCCGATGGAGACGCAGGTCAAGCTGCTGCGCGTGATCGAGAATGGCGTGTTCGAGCGGGTCGGCAGCAACCGCTCGCGCACCACGAATTTCCGTCTCATCAGCGCAACGAACCGCGATCTGCGCCGCCTGATCGCCGAGGAGGCGTTCCGGGCCGACCTCTATTTCCGGATCAATGGCGTGACGCTCAGCGTGCCGCCACTGCGCGAGCGCGCAACCGACATTCCGCTCCTCGTCCGCCATTTTATGCAGCGGATCGCCCCGCGCATCGGCTCGAACGTCCGGCGTATTCACCCGGGTGCGCTCGACATGCTGCGCGGCCTGCCCTGGCCGGGCAATGTGCGCCAGCTCCACCATGAGGTGCAGCGCGCGATGATCTTCGCAGATGGCCCTGAGCTGACGATGAGCAGCTTCAAGAGCCTCGATGCAACCGGCGATGAGATGGCACCGGCCCTGCCGGCCGCGCCGGTCGCCTCCACGATCCGGGAGACTGTCGGCAATGTCGAGCACGCGCTGATCCGCGAGGCGCTGGAGCGCCTGCGGGGCAACAAGAAACGGGTCGCCGAGGAGCTCGGCATCTCCCGTTCGTATCTCTACAAGAAGCTCGCCGAGATGTCCGTCCGGAGTTGAGCCTCTGGCCAGACGGCCAGAAAGTGTCTTTGGCAAGGACAGTGTTGTCGCCTACAACAGCCCGGCCGCTCGCGGAGCTGATTCTATAATCATTTGATTGAAAAGGATATTTTTTCTGACCGGCGCCTATTTCGGCGTTGGCACGTCGCTTGCGGACTAGTCAGTGAGGACAGCGCTCTGGGAGGGGCAGATGTCGACAAGCAAGCTTATGGCGGTGTTATCCCAAAAGGCCGCCGGACAATGACGGCCCAGCCGGCTCATTCCGCCGATCTGGCACAGCTCACGCTCGCCAAGAGCGGTAGCCTGCTGGCGCGCGGAGAGGCTTCGCCGGTCGATCTGCTCGAGGCATCGCTCGCACAGATCGAGCGCCTGAATCCGCATCTGCACGCCTTCATCACCGTCGCGGCCGACGAGGCACGGGCGGCAGCACGTGATTCCGAGACGCGAATCCACGCCGGCGGCTATCGCGGCGGGGTCGACGGCATCCCTGTCGCCCTCAAAGACAACATCGAAACCGCGGGCATCCGCACCACGTCGCATTCGCGCATCCTGCGCGACCATGTTCCGTCCGAGGACGCTACCGTCGTCGCACGGCTAAAGGCGGCGGGTGCAACGCTCGTCGGCAAGACCGCGACCTTCGAATTCGCTGTCGGTGGGCCCTCCTGGGATCTGCCCTGGCCGCCGGCCATCAATCCATGGAACAAGGCGCATCTGCCCGGTGGCTCCTCGTCCGGTTCAGCCGCGGCGCTCGCGGCAAGGATGGTTGCCGGGGCGCTCGGGACCGATACCGGCGGCTCAGTGCGCTGGCCTGCAGCCGTCTGCGGGGTCACCGGCCTGAAGCCGACCTATGGCCGGGTCAGCCGTCACGGCATCCATCCCAACACCTTCTCGCTCGATCATTGCGGCCCGATGGCACGCACCGTGGAGGACTGTGCCATCCTGCTGCAGGCGATCGCAGGGCATGATCCACGGGATCCCGCCAGTTTCATCGAAGCCGTTCCCGACTATCGCGCCGAACTCGACGGCTCGGTCGCCGGACTCCGGGTCGGACTCGTCCGGCACTGGTATGCCGACCACGCGGCCCCGGAGGTCATCGCGGCGGTCGATGCCGCGGCCGAGCAATTGAGAGACCTTGGCGCCGTGGTCGAAGAGATCGAGCTGCCGCCACTGCAGGACTATGTCGACTGCAAGACGGTGATCTCGCTCGGCGAGCTGTTCGCGATCCACGAGCGCGAGATGAAGACCCGGCCGCAGGATTTCGGGCGCTCGCTGCGCCAGCGCGTCCTTGCCGGCAGCCTCGTGCGCGCCGAGGACTACGTCCAGGCACTGCGCTGGCGCAGCGAGCTGGCGCGGCGCACCTTTGCCGCCTTCCACCGATGCGATCTGCTCGTGACCGCCGGCTGGCTGACTGAGGCCGAACCTAACGATCCCGGCGGAGCGGATTTCTTCCGGACGCGGCTGCTCATCACCATGCCGTTCAGCCTCGTCGGCAATCCGGCGCTCTGCCTGCCTTGCGGCTTCTCGGCAAAGGGCCTGCCTTTGGCCCTGCAGATCGCCGGACGCCCCTTCGACGAGATGAGCGTGCTGCGCGCCGGAGACGCCTATCAGCGCAGCACCGACTGGCATCTGCGCCAGCCACCGCTCGGGCAGTTCGACATCACAACGGAGGTAGCGGCATGAGCGAACAGCCGGTCACGCGCGAGGACATCGCCGCCATTGCAAGGGTCGCGGGACTCGATCTGTCGCCGGCGCTCTTCGACGAGCTGGTCGAGGCCTACCGGCTGATCGAGCCGTCATTGCAGCGCTTGCGCCGCAGCCGCGACCGTGGAGATGAGCCGGCTCACATCTACGATCCACGTGTTTTCACGGCAACCGATCGCTGAATCCGGTTGCAAGGAAGGTCCTCCGGAACGAGCGGCACCGGGCGGGCACGATGCGAGGGGACGGGCGAGGCCCTGCGCCGCAAGAGACAACCGACAATCCAAGGGAGGGGACAATGAAATCCAAGCTTATCAGGCGGCTGGCCGCCGCTGTTGGCCTCGGTGCGATGACGCTCGCATCGCCGGCTCTGGCCGAGAAGGTGCTGCGCGTCGCGATGACCGTCGCGGACGTGCCGCTGACCACCGGCCAGCCCAGCCAGGGAACCGAGGGTCTGCGCTTCATGGGCGGCACCGTCTATGACGGACTGGTCAATTGGGACCTGTCGAGCGCGGACAAGGCAGCATCGCTGACGCCAGGCCTTGCTGAAAGCTGGGCGGTCGATGAGATCGACAAGAGCAAGTGGACCTTCAAATTGCGCCGCGGCGTCAAGTTCCACGATGGCTCGGACTTCGATGCCGATGCCGTCGTCTGGAACTTCGACAAGCTGATGAAGCGCGACGCGCCGCAATTCGACCAAGCCCAGTCCACCCAGGCTTCGCAGTATTACGGCAGCATCCAGTCCTGGAAGAAGATCGATGACTTCACTGTCGAGATCGTGACGAAAGTCCCCGATTCAGTCCTGCCCTACAACCTCGCCAACCTGTTCTTCTCCAGCCCGAAGCGCTGGGAGGAGCTCGGCCGCGACTGGAACAAGGTGGCTTACCAGCCGGCCGGCACCGGGCCATGGAAGGTCGACAAGTTCGTGCCGCGCGAGCGTGTCGAGCTCGTCCGCAACGCCGGCTACTGGAATCCCAAGCGAGTGACGAAATCGGACCGCCTGGTGCTGTTGCCGATGCCGGACTCCAACACGCGCGTCGCGGCGCTGTTGTCCAACCAGGTCGACTGGATCGAGGCCCCTCCCCCGGACGCCGTGCCGCGGCTCAAGCAGTCGGGCATGACGATCGTGAGCAATGTCTATCCGCATGTCTGGCCGTTCCAGATCAGCCTGATGGAGGATTCGCCCTTCAAGGACCTGCGAGTACGCAAGGCGGCCAATCTCGCGATCGACCGCGACGGCCTCGTCAAGCTGCTCGGTGGCCTGGCCGTTCCGGCCAAGGGCATGGTCAATCCAGGACATCCCTGGTTCGGCAAGCCGAGCTTCGACATCAAATACGATCCCGAAGCCGCCAGAAAGCTGCTGGCGGAGGCCGGTTACAGCGAGAAGAAGCCGGCCAAGGTCAGGCTGGTGATCGCGCCCTCCGGGTCAGGCCAGATGCTGCCCCTCCCGATGAGCGAGTTCATCAAGGAGAACTTCCGCGATGTCGGCATCGATCTCGAATTCGTGGTGATGGACTGGGAGGCACTGCGGGCACGCCGCCGGGCCGGCGCCTGGGCGCCCGAGAACAAAGGCATACACGGCGTCAACAACAGCTGGAGCTTCCAGGATCCCGACATCGGCCTGATCAAGGCGGCGGCGTCCTTCGAGCCGGTGCCGACGGGCTTCAACTGGGGGCGCTACGACGATCCGAAGTCCGACGAGCTCGCCAAGGCCGCGAAGTCGAGCTTCGATCCGGCCCAGCAGGAGCGCATCCTCGCCGCGCTGCATGCCAGGATCGTCGACCAGGCGATGTGGCTCTGGGTTGTGCATGACCTCGGTCCGCGTGCGCTCTCGCCCAAGGTCAAGGGCTTCGTGCCGGCGCAGAGCTGGCTGCAGGATCTGACGCCCGTCGACATCCAGTAACATTGCGGCGACGGGTCGGCCGGGCTGTCAAAAAGTCTGGCCGACTCCGGCGCTGGAGAGAAACGATGCTGATCTATTTCCTGCGGCGCGTGCTCTATACGGTCCCGATCGCCCTCGGCGTCTCGATCGTCTGCTTCGCGCTCATCCACCTGGCTCCGGGCGATCCGCTCAGCTCCGTCATGCCCGAAGGCGCCAGCCCTCAGGTCATGGCCGAGCTCAAGGCCGCCTATGGCTTCGACAAGCCGCTGCCGGTCCAGTATCTCACCTGGCTCGGGCGGGTGCTCACCGGCGATTTCGGCTATTCGATCATGACCCGCCGCCCGGTGCTCGGCGAGGTCGGGCCCGCGGTCGTCAACACGCTGATCCTCGCCGTCGCCGCCGTCTTCATCGGCTTCGCCGTCGGCCTGCTGCTCGGGCTGATCGCCGGCTACAGCGCCGGCAGCGTGCTGGATCGCGTCGTGACATCGCTCGCCGTGACCGGCGTCAGCGTTCCACATTATTGGCTCGGCATGGTCCTGATCGTGATCTTCGCGGTCAATCTCAACCTGCTGCCCGCCATGGGCATGGGCGCCAGCGGCTCGGCGGCTTTCGCACTCAACTGGGAAAGCCTGCGGCATCTGATCCTGCCGGCCATCGCGCTCTCAGTCATTCCGGCCGGCATCATCGCGCGTTCCGTGCGTGGCACCGTCGCCGAGGTGCGCAAGCAGGATTTCGTACAGACCCTCTATGCCAAGGGCCTGCCGCCGCAGCGCATCTTCGTGCATATCGTCAAGAACGCGGCGCCGACCGTGCTCGCGATCATGGGGTTGCAGCTGGCGCAATTGCTTGGCGGCTCGATCCTGGTCGAGACGGTGTTTTCCTGGCCGGGCACCGGCTTCCTGCTCAACACGGCGATCTTCACGCGCGACCTGCCGGTGCTGCAGGGCACGATCCTCGTGCTCGCGATGTTCTTCGTCTTCATCAATCTGATCGTCGACCTCATCCAGAGCGCCTTCGATCCGCGCATCAAGCGCGCCTGAACCGGTTCCCGACATGACCAATCTCGCATTCGACGATTCCGGCGCGGCGCCTACGGGACGAAGGCCCCGCTCGCGTAGCTTCTGGCAGAGCGTGGGGCGCCGGCTGGCGCGCGACCCGCTGACGCTGACCTGCGCCGCGATTCTCCTGCTGATCCTGCTGGCAGCGATCTTCGCCCCATTCATTGCGCCGCACGATCCCTACCGCACGAGTATGACGCGACGCCTCCTTGCCGTCGGCGACACCAGGCACTGGCTCGGCACCGACGAGCTCGGCCGCGACCTGCTCTCGCGCCTGATCTATGGCGGGCGGATGTCGCTGTTCATGGGCTTCATGCCGGTGATCCTCGCCACCATGATCGGCGGCGCGCTCGGCATCATCGCGGGCTATGCCGGCGGTGCCCTCAACATGGCGATCATGCGCCTGATCGACGTGTTCTACGCCTTCCCCTCGGTGCTGCTCGCGGTCGCGATCTCCGGGGTCCTCGGCGCCGGCCTGGTCAACAGCCTGGTATCGCTGACTCTGGTCTTCATTCCTCCGGTCGCGCGCGTGGCCGAAAGCGTCACCACCCAGATCCGCAATCAGGATTATGTCGAGGCCGCCCGTGCCACCGGTGCGGCCAGTTGGCGGATCGTCACCGGCCATGTGCTGAGCAATGTCACCGGCCCGATTCTGATCTATGCCTCGAGCCTAATCAGCGTCTCGATCGTCATCGCCTCGGGCCTGAGCTTCCTCGGGCTCGGCGTCGTCCCGCCGGAAGCCGAATGGGGGCTGATGCTGAACACGCTGCGGCAGTCGATTTATATCGCGCCGCTCAATGCCGTACTCCCCGGCGTGATGATCTTCATCACCTCCATGTGCTCCAACCTGATCAGCGACGGGTTGCGCAGCGCCATGGACGTCAAGGTGTGAGGCCGTGATGCTGACCAGACCTTTGCCCGAAGCCATCGCCATGGATGACCACCCGGCCGAGCCGCTGCTGCGCGTCCGCGATCTGCGCAAGCATTTCCCGATCAAGGGCGGCCTGCTCGGCCGCGCCCAGGCCCATGTCCGGGCGGTCGACGGTGTCTCCTTCGATGTCCACGAGGGCGAGACGCTCGGCATCGTCGGCGAATCCGGTTGCGGCAAGTCGACCCTGGCCCGTTTGCTGATCCAGTTGATCGCGGCCGACAGCGGCAGCGTCGCGCTCGCCAACAGCAGCCCGGACAAGGATTCGCTGCGCGCGCTGCGCCGCCAGATCCAGATGGTGTTCCAGGATTCCTACGCGACGCTCAACCCGCGCCTCACCATCGAGGACTCGATCGCCTTCGGCCTGAAGGCCAATGGCAGCAGCCGGACGCAGGCGCGCCAGCGCGCTCATGAGGTGCTCGACATGGTCGGCCTCGTACCGGACATGTTCGCCCAGCGTTACCCGCACGAGCTCTCCGGCGGCCAGCGCCAACGCGTCAACATCGCCCGCGCGCTGGCGCTCGGCCCGCGCCTCGTCATCTTGGATGAGGCGGTGTCGGCGCTGGACAAATCGGTCGAGGCGCAGGTGCTGAACCAGCTCGAAGACCTGAAGCAGCGCCTCGGGCTGACCTATGTCTTCATCTCGCACGACCTCAACGTCGTGCAGTACATCAGCGACCGCGTGCTGGTGATGTATCTCGGCAAGGCGATCGAGGTCGGGCCGGTCGCGCGCATCTATGGCGCACCGCAGCATCCCTATACGCAGGGCCTGCTGTCCTCGCGCCTGTCGATGGACCCGCACCGGCGTGTCAGCGCCGCGCCCCTGTCGGGCGATCCGCCCAATCCGATCGACCCGCCTTCCGGCTGCCGTTTCCGCACGCGCTGTCCGATCGCCGAAGGGCTGTGCGCGCAGCGTGAGCCGGCGCTGGCCGCGACCGCCGACGGCCATGTCGTCGCCTGCCATGCCCGTCAGCCGGGTTCCGGCCACAGCCTCGCGCAGGCTTGAGGGATCGCCGCCATGCAGAACAATGTTCTTCCGATCCAGTCGGAGCTCGCCGGAGCCGCGCCACTGGTCGATGTCCGCGACCTTACCGTCCGCTTCGTCTCGCGCGATCTCGACATTCCCGTCGTCAACGGCGTCAGCTTCGAGCTGGCGCAGGGCGAGGTGCTCTGCCTGCTCGGCGAGTCCGGCTCCGGCAAGAGCGTCACCATGCGCGCTTTGATGCGGCTGTTCCCCGCGACCGCACGCATCGGCGGCAGCATCCATGTCGATGGCCGCGACATCCTGGCCTTACCGGAGCCTGGGCTCCGCCAGATCCGCGGCCGGCTGATCTCGATGATCTTCCAAGAACCGATGACAGCCTTCGACCCGGTCTTCACCATCGGCACGCAGATCGCCGAATCCGTCGCCTATCACGACGGCGTCTCGATGCGAGCCGGGCGCACGCGCGCCCTGGAGCTGCTCGATCTCGTCCAGGTACCATCGGCGAAGCGCCGGCTGGACGCCTATCCGCACGAGCTCTCCGGCGGACTGCGCCAGCGTGCGATGATCGCGCTCGCGCTCGCCTGTCGGCCGAAACTCCTGCTCGCCGACGAACCGACCACGGCGCTCGACGCTACCGTGCAGATCCAGATCCTGCTCCTGCTGCGCCAGCTGCAGCAGGAACTCGGCATGGCGACGATCTTCGTCACCCATGATCTCGGCGTCGCCTGCGAGGTCGCGGACCGCATCGCCGTCATGTATGCCGGCCGCTTCGTCGAGGCCGGCTCGGTCACCGAGGTGATGGACGCGCCGCGCCACCCTTATACGGCAGGCCTGCTGCGCTCGACCATCCATGGCGGCATGAAGGGCGAACGGCTCGACCCGATCCCCGGCTCGCCGCCTGATCTCGCGGCCTTGCCGAGGGGCTGCGCCTTCGCACCGCGCTGCGGCAGCGCCGCTCCCGATTGCCTCGCCGCCCCGCCACCGAATGTCGCGCTCGGCGGCAGCCATCAGGCACGCTGCATCAAGCTGGCCTGAACCGCGCGGTCAGGCCGGAACGGTCAGGGCCAGCAGCTCGGCCGCATTCTCAACACGGTCGAGTGTCCAGATCGCCTCGACCAGCGCCTTGCGCGCGTCCGGTGCGAGCCTCGACGCCGTCAACTCGTCGAACTTCGCTTCGAGCTCGGCATCGCTCAGTGGGCGAGCGAGGCTGCCCCGGGCATCGTCGATCGCGATCGTGCGCTCGTCACCGTTGCCGAGCTTGAAGACGAGCCGCGCGGCGTCGACGCTGAGCGTGGGGTCGGATGTCAGCGAGACCTTCGCGCGCAGTGCCATGACGACCGGATCGCATACACACTGATCGGAAAACTCCGCCAGGCCGGGCTTGCCGTTGAGCAGGGTCGCGGCGACCGCGTGCTGGGTGCTGACCTGTGCCTCGCGGCCGGTCGAGATCGACGGCCTGTCGGCGCGCTGCAGCAGCAACGGGTTGCCAGTGACGATGATGGCCTCGATGTCGTCGAAAGCCGCCGTCGTCTCGGCACGCCAGAGCAGGCAGGCGTCGATCACCGGGTTGATGACGACGCCGCACGGGTACGGCTTGTAGGTATTGCGCGCGAGCTGCCAGCCTTCGCCGAGCCCGGCGGTCAGCGCGGTCAGGTCCGGCGCATCGGCCATCACGGCGAGGAAACCTTGTGAGCCCTCGATCGGCGCGGCGGGACCGTCGAATCCCTTTTCCGCCAAGAGTGCGCTCCAAAGTCCATTGCGAGCGGCCGAGCCGATGCTGACGCTCTTGGCCATGGTGCCGAGACTCTCGACCAGCCCGGCCGATTGTGTCGCGGCCAGGCCCAGCGCCCAGCCCGTCTTCTGCGGATCGAGCTTGAGCGCGCGGCTCGCCGCCGCGGCCGCGCCGAGCACGCCGCAGGTCGCGGTGATGTGCCAGCCCCTGCGATAATGCGCGGGAAAGATCGCGTTGCCGGTACGGCAGGCGATCTCGACGCCGACCGCGAAGCTCGTCAGCAATGCCTGGCCACTCAGCCCCGTGCGTTCTGCCAGGGCGAACAGCGGCGGCGCGATCGGGGCGCTCGGATGGATGACGGTCGGGACATGCGTGTCGTCGAAATCGGCGATGTTGGCGCTGGCGGCATTGACGAAGCTGGCACCGAGCGCGTCGAGCCGGTCGCGGCGGCCGATCACACCTGCCTGAGGGGTGCCGCCGAATTCGCGCAGGGACGCGATCGCGAGCTCGATCGCGGGCTCGCCGCTGCCGCTGATCGCGGTGGCGAAAAAGTTGAGCAGCGAGCGCTTCGCCTCGTGCCGGATCGCGTCGGGCAGGTCCTGCCAGCGGCTGTCCGCGATGAAGCGGGCGAGGTCACGGGTGAGCCCAGTCTGTTCCACGTTAGCCTCGATCCTCACGCCAGCCCGGCATGCGCTTTTAGAATGCTCCCGCCGTCGATTGCGAACGCAAATCGGAGGCCAGACGCCCGCACGCGGGAATATCGGGACAGGGGCGCGCGGAGCCCCGGAAATGTCCTCGCTGCAAACAATGCTGCCCGCCGCGCGGACAGGCTGGAGAACAAAGATCCAAGATATATCCGATATTTAGAAACGCGCCTGTCTGGCATCGCTCTTGCGGACGGATAAGATGTCGACACCTTATGAGCGCCAAGGCATCCCGCGCATGAACAAACCATCTTTGGCCTTCATCGGTACTGGCGCCATCGGCTCGCCCATGGCCTTTCGACTCCTGCAGGCCGGCTTTCCGCTGACCGTCAACAACCGGCGCCGGCAGGGAGCGGAGACTCTGATCAGCGCCGGTGCGCGCTGGGCCGACAGCGCGGCCGAAGCGGCAGGCCAGGCCGAGCTCGTCTTCACCTGCCTGCCGAGCCAAGCGGCGATGGACGATGTCAGCTTCGGCCCTCGCGGCATAGTCGCGGGCGGCAAGCCGCGCTGCGTGATCGACTTCTCGACGACCAGCCCGGATGACGCGATCCGGATGGCCGGGTTGTTCGAGGCCTCCGGAATCGGCTTTCTCGACGCGCCGGTGACCGGTGGCGTGCCGCGGGCTCGGGAGGGCAAGCTCACCGTGATCGCCTCGGGCGCAGAGGATGCCATCGCGCTGGCCCGGCCGGCCTTCGAAGCCGTCGGCTCCACCATCGTCGTCGTCGGCCCCAATGCCGGGCAGGCCCAGACGGTCAAGCTGATCAACAACATGCTGAACTACACGGCGATGGCGGCGACCTCCGAGGCGATGGTGCTCGGCGCCAGGGCCGGCATCGATCCGGCGACCATCCTCTCCGTCGTCAACAACGGCTCCGGCAAGAACTCCGCGACCGAGATCAAGTTTCCCATGGCCGTCCTGCCCCGGACCTTCAATTTCGGGGCGACCAATCGCGTCGCGGCAAAGGATCTTTCGCTCTTCCTCGGCATCGCCGACGAGCTTGAGGTGCCGACACCGATCGCCAGTCTCGTCTCGCAGCTCTGGCGTACCTGGGTACGCGAGCATGGCGACGAAGACCTCACCACGCTGGTGAAGCTGTTCGAATCCTGGTCCGGCGTCGAGGTTCGGGCGAAAGACCAGCAACCATCCGAACCTGCCAGCTGACGTTATTTCGCCAAACCGGCTGAGAGGCTGGTCTCAGGCGGCGCACCCGTTGCGGACTAGGGCTCACGGATCAAGCAGGCAAAGGCGTTCGCCTCACGCCTTGCTGCGGCGCGGCCGCACGTCATGTCGCAGCAAGCCGCGCCCGCCGAGCAACATCCCAAGGTCATATCAGCAAGTGATGAAGGACAAGCCATGACACGTGTCCGCCGACTCAAGACCCTCGTGCCGGCCGCCAATGTCGTCGCCGCCAGCAATGATGCCGACCCGATGGCGGGAGCGCGGCAGGCGGTCACGCTGGCGCGCAAGGCGGAGGCGGAGAAGATCACCGGGCTGTTCACCGCCGATCTGCTGCAGATCGACCAGGCAGGCCTGTCGGGAGAGACCGGCACGCAGGAGCCGATCATCGCCCTGGCGGCACTGAGCCAGGCGACCTCCCATATCGGCCTGGTCGCCACGGTCTCGACCAGCTTCCACCATCCGTTCAACCTCGCCCGGCAGATCGGTACGCTCGATCACGCCAGCGGTGGACGTGCCGGCTGGAATGCCGTGACCTCCTCGGTCGGCGAGGAGAATTTCGGCGAGGCGCTGCCGAGTCCGGAAGAGCGCTACGCGCGGGCGGCGGAGTTCATCGAGATCGTCCATGCGCTCTACGACGCCAACGAGCGTGATGGCGTATCGCGCAGGGTCTCCGGCTCGCTCGCGATCGATCCGGCCAAGTTCCGCCCGATCGCCCATCGCGGCAGCCACTTCACGGTCGAAGGGCCACTCAATGTGCCATCACTGCCGCAGCGGCGGCCGGTCCAGTTTCAGGCCGGGCAATCCGAGGCCGGAATTGCACTTGGCGCCCGCTATGCGGAGGTCGTCTATACCTCCCAGCCGCACCTCGATGGAGCGCTTGCGTTCGCGGCCGAGTTGCGTCGCCGCGCCGTGGGCTTCGGGCGTGGCGCCGGGCCGCCCTTCATCATGAACTCCTTTCATTCGACCATCGGCTCGTCCGAGACCGATGTCGCAAGGCGGGTGCAAGAGAGGCACGACCGGATCGACTATCAGCGCGGCAGGGTGAAGCTCGCCGACATGCTGGGCGGCGATCTCGACCTGTCGGGACTGTCGCTCGACGCGCCGCTGCCGGGCAACCTGCTGCCCGAGGTAGGCAGGATCAATCGCCGCCGTGGCCGCGCCGAAGTCTTCAGCCGCCTAGCGCGGCAAGGATCGACCCTGCGCGAACTCATCATCCAGGCGCAGGACACCGGGCACTGGGCCGTCGCAGGCACGCCGGAGCAGCTCGCCGATGCGATCGAGGAGCGCTATCGCGCCGGCGTGCTCGACCTGCTGACGCTGCACGGGCTCGGCAATCCTGACCAGGAGGACGCGCTCCTCAACGGCCTGCTGCCGGAATTGCGCCGCCGCTCGCTGATCGACAGCGACTATGTCGGCGATGATTTCCGCAGCAATCTGGAGCTTCCGGCCTTGCCGCAGCCGGAATTTGCGACGGCCAGGAGTGCCTGACACCCCGAAGCGCGGCGGACAGGGCGATCCTAGAAATCGCTGGTGATCGACGCTGGCTGTGCCCGCAGATGCCGCCATAGCGCTTCCGCGACCGGGCCATGGGACCGATCGCGCCGGCGTATGGCCGCCACGGTTTCGACCCGGCCGGGCAGGTGTTCGCCGGCGATCGAGAGCAGCCTGCCGTCCTTGAGTTCCTCGGCGATGAGCCATGCCGGCAGATGCCCCCAGGCCAGCCCGTGGAGGATCAGCTCCTTCTTCATCTGATGGTCCGGGACGGAGCAGCGCTGTGAGCCTTCGACCAGGAAATAACTGTCCGGCGAGGGCTGTCGCGCTGTGTCGCGGATGACGCATTGGGTGTAAGGCCGCATCCGCTCGGGCGTGCTCGCCAGTCCGGGGGCGGTCGACAGGAACCCTGGCGCTACCACCGGAACGAACTCCACGGTGCAAAGATCGGCCCGTTCGAGCCGCGGGTCCGACGGATCGGCACGGTGCAGGATCAGGTCGGCATGACCCTCCAGCAAGCGTTCGAGCGGTCCGTTGATCGTCTCGTACTCCAGATGGAGGCGCGTCCGGCTGTGGCCGGCGAAGAACCGGCCGAGCAGGCGCAGGGCGGGTGGCCGCGGACAGACATCACCCAGTACGACGCGCAGGATCGTTTCCTCCCCGCTCGCCAGTTGATCGGCATAGCCGTGCAGATGGTCGAGCTCGCGCAGCATCAACCGGGCGCGCGCATGAAACAGCGCCCCAGCCTCTGTCAGACCCACCCTGTAGCCGCTGCGGTCGAGCAAGGTCAGCTTGAGCACATGTTCGAGACGGGCAACAGCCGCGAACACCGATGGATGCGAGCGATTCAAGGCGAGCGCCGCGGCCTGAAAACTGCCTTTGCTGGCGACGGCGTCGAAACACCTGAGATCGTGAAGCTTAAGCTCATTCAATGTCTTTGTTTCCGACAGAGATTGTCGAAACAGAGTAATATTATACGACGCTGACCTGGCCTAGCGATATGTGCGGCCGGAGCTTTATCCGCCGGGTCCCCGGGGGCAGGCCAGAGCCGAGCCCCGTTCGATCAGAAGGACATGCAGCATGGCCGGTTTCGTCACGCGTCGCAGCGCAATCGCGCTCGGTGGCTGCGCGCTCATGGCGCCAGGCCTGGCCGCAGCGCAATCACCCGGCGGATTCAGCCCCGGCGCAGCGCAAAACGCTGCCAACCCAAATCAGAACAGCAATGAGAGCAAGATGACCGAGACCCGTCATTTCACCGCCGGCGACGGCTGCCGCATCGCCTATCAGCTGACCGGCAGCGCCGACCGGCCCGTCCTGGTGCTGTCGAATTCGATCGCGACCTCGCTCCATATGTGGGACGGGCAGGTGCAGAAGCTGTCGGAGACCTACCGCGTGCTGCGCTATGATTTTCGCGGCCACGGCAAGTCCGATACGCCGGCAGGCGCCTACTCGATCGATCGGTTAGGGCGCGATGTGATCGAGCTGCTCGATTCGCTGGGCATCAAGCAGGCCCATTTCTGCGGCCTGTCGATGGGGGGCTGGGTTGGGCAGTGGCTGGCCGTCCATGCTCCGGATCGGATCGGCCGGCTCATCCTCTCCAACACCGCGGCCTATCTCGGACCCCCCTCCAATTTCGACGCGCAGATCCGGGCGGTGCTCGCGGTCAAGGACATGGCGGACACGGCAGACCAGTTCATGCGCAACTGGTTCCCGGCCTCGATGCTGGCAGGTCCGAACGAGATCGTCGACACCTTCCGGGCCATGGTCCTGGCGACGCCGCCACGAGGTCTCGCCGGATGTTTCGCCGCCTTGCGTGATAACGATCTGCGCCGGACGATCGCGTTGATCAAGGCGCCGACCCTGGTGATCGGCGGCATAGACGACAAGGTGACCCTGGCAAGCCACAGCGAGGAGATCGCTGCGACGATTCCGGGCGCCAAGCTGGTGTTGATGCCGGGCGTTCACATGCTCAATGTCGAGCGGCCGGCGGAATTCCTCGGCGCTGTGACAGGCTTCCTGGCGGCCGCATAGGAATAGGTCTCGAAAGACGGCCTGGCGGCTGTGCAGGGTACTTTCGAGCTTCGAGTGCCTTAGCAGCAGCCGGCAGGCCCGTAGACCTCCTGTGCGCTTGTAGATCAACGCGACCTTCGTGCAGCGAAGACTACGGGTGCCGTAGAGTGCAGGTTTCACTCCAATCAGTGCGCCCCAATTGCCCAAAAGCTGCCCCTATTGTCGGGTCGTCAGATGGTCGCCTGGCCGACTGCGGCTAGGGAAGAGCATCCCTCAAAGGGAGACCTCAAGTGGTGGGCACTTGTAGCGTCTCGGCTAAGCCATCAAAGTTGCGCCGTCTCGCGTCCAACTGAGATGCCGGAAAGGGGACGCTCCAGAAGTCAGCTGTGGGCCAAATTTACTGCCTGCCCCCGCCAAAATGCGCCACCATCGGACCTTGGCTCTTTGCCTGAAAGCCGACGTCACAAGCGCAACATAGGCATGGGAGCGACCCGTGGCGGAGCTGGGCCGATCAACATGACATTCGTGCAGCCATTCGTGTCCTATACGACGGCCGATGCCTGGACATTCGCGCTCAATACCGAGGCGACCTATGATTGGACCAACGACAAGCTGACCGTGCCGGTCAATGCGGTGGTCTCGAAGCTCGTCAAAATCGGGGGGCAGCCGATCAGCCTGTTTGCGGGCGTGCGCTACTACGCCATCACGCCTCAATCAGGCCCTAAGGGCTTCGGAGCCAGGGCCGGTCTGACGTTCCTGTTTCCCACATAAGAACTTCGGCCTGCTGCCGGTTCTGTGGACAGTCGGTTAATGTCAGCGGCGGCGGGATTCCAGGCCAGCGGGGCTGAGCAAAACCAGGCCAGTGGTAGAGTCGCGAGACGATGTGCAGAGGTCCCCAATCGGCGCCCTCTGCATATCGCCGCTTTCGTTTTTTGATCAGCCTTCAGAGATCTTGCCGGTATCGGGATCGAAGCGTTCGGTGGTGGCCTTGACGTTGCCCCTCGGTCCTAATCCGGTTTGAAGTTCTTTCTGGCCCATTTTGAGGACCAGAGCATGAGGCGCAGCCGCTTTTCGGAAGAGCAGATCATTGCGATTTTGAAGGAACAGGAGTCCGGGGTCGCGGTCGCCGATCTGTGTCGCAAGCACGGTGTGAGCGACGCCAGCATCTACAAGTGGAAGGCGAAGTTCGGCGGGATGGAGGTGTCGGAGGCCAGGCGCCTGCGAACGCTCGAGGACGAGAATGCCAAGCTGAAGCGGATGCTGGCCGATGCGATGCTCGACATCGTCGCGCTGAAGGATCTTCTGGGAAAGAAGTGGTGACGCCCACCGCCGCGCGTGAAATCGATGATCGTCGAGCTGGAAAGTGCCCTGAACAGATGCAGCTTCAGGCGCCATTCAACCGTTCGGAGGCATCATCAAATGGCTTTCGGCGGCTCTGCGCTGCAAACTCCCCTCTCTTGCAGGACGAAGGCGGCTTTCAGGCAAATGTCTTCCCGCCAGGGCGGAGCGATCAGCTGGACGCCGATTGGCAGCTTGCCTCCAGTGACCGGCACCGCCGCAACTGGCAGACCGATGCAGGAAATCGGCTGAGTGAATATTCCGAGACTGGGGCGTAACGGCACGATCTCGCCTCTCAACTCCAGCGTCTTCTGTCCGATCGGCTGAGCCGGACAGGGCGTCGCGGGGGCGATGATCAGGTCGACTTCCTCGAACGCCCGCATCATCTGGTCATGAAACCAGCGGCGCGCCCGTTGCGCTTGAATGTACCAGGCCGCGGGCAACATAGCTCCGGCCAGAAAACGGTCACGTGTATCGGGGTCGAAATCATCAGCCCGTTCCCGCAGGCGCCCGAGATGGAGCGTCGAACTCTCGACATTGGTGATCAGGAAGGCGGCTGCCCGCGCGATCGGCGCGCCATCGAGCGCGACGGTCCGCGTCACGGCGAGCGCGCGAGCGACGGCACCGACCGCCGCGGCAGCTTCCGGCATGCCCTCTGTGGCGAAATGTCCGCCCGCCACGGCGATCCGCAGCCCCGTCACGTCCTCGGCCAGCCGCGCCGAGACCGGCTCGGCTGGTCGCCCCGCGCAGGCCGGGTCATCCGCATCGTGCCCTTGCAGCAGATCGTAGGCGAGAGCGAGGTCTGTGACGTCGCGCGCGAAGGGGCCGAGATGGTCGAGCGAGTCGCAGAACGGAAAGCTGCGCGTGCGCGGCAGACGGCCATAGGTCGGTTTCAGGCCGAACACGCCGCACAGCGAGGATGGTACGCGGATCGAGCCATTCGTGTCCGATCCCAGCGAGATCGGCGCCATGCCGGCCGCCGTCGCCGCACCGGAGCCCGAGGACGAGCCCCCCGCCATGCGCGAGAGATCATGCGGGTTGCGGCAAGGCCCGTCATGGACGTTCTCGCCGGTGAAGTCATAGGCGTATTCGCCCATGTTGAGCCCGCCGATCAGCACCGCCCCTGCGGCCGTCAGCCGCTCGATCAGTACGGCGTCGCGGCTGGCGGGTGCCCGTTCGCGGTTGATCTTCGAGCCGGCCCGTGTCGGCAGGCCTGCTATGTCGAACAAGTTCTTGGCGGCGAAGGGCACGCCGGCGAGCGGGCCGAGCGGCTCGCCAGCGGTGCGGGCCCTGTCGAGCGCCGCCGCCTGGGCGAGCGCGCGCGCGGCCGTCAGATCGGTGAAGGCGTTGACCTTTCGGTCGACCCTCTCGATCCGCTCGAGGAAGGCGAGGGTCACGGCCTTGGCGTCAATCGCGCCCGATCTGACTTGCGCGGCGATCCGATGCGCCGGCGCGAAGACGTCGATGCTCACAAAGTCTCCTCCGGCCAAGCCCGCCCAGGCCGGAAGATCGGCGCGAGTTCGAGCGAGTCCTCGGCGATCGGCGCCCTCTCCACGATCTTCGCCATCGCCTCCGCCGCGGCCAGGAAGCAGATCACGCCCTCGCGCTGCTCCGCCGTGATCGCGAGCCCCAGCGAAGGCGCCATCGCATCGAGATGGCCCGCCGCATCGAACTCTCGCTTCGCCTCGCTCATTCCGCCGGCTCCAGGCGAGCATGCGGCTCGCTCGTCATCGTTTTCGACGCCCTTTCCCCAGCGAGCTGACGCGCGCAAAGCCAGAAGAAGCCGGCGACCATGGCATAGGCCAGGCTGATCGAGGGCGTCACGCCAAGCCCCTTGCCGATTCCGATCGCTTCGCCATGCATCAGGCCGAAATAGGTCAGCACTGCGCCAGCGGCGGAGAACGCAGCCGCGTTCAGGAATTGCTTCTCGATCACGAAGACCGCGATCGCGCCCAGCACGAGGCCGGAGAGGATGGCGCCACCGCCCATCAATTCCAGCCCGTGATAGAGCACGCCCATATTGGCCATCTTGTCGATACCCACAGTGGCCGCATTGGTGCCGGCCGCGCCGAGCGCGCCGTCGATCTGTACCTTGGCCCAGGCGGCGAGATGCGGCGTCAGCGCCAGCACGATGGCGGGGGCGTGGCTGGCGGGTGTGGTCTGGAAGGCCTGCGCGCCGATCAGCATGCCGATATAGAGCAGGATCGGCGAGATCGCGACGATCGGCACCAGAGCGAGCAAAAGCGCGACGACGCCGAACCAGCACAGCGCGGCGACGATCACGCCGGTCGCGGCCGAATAGCCGATGCGCCCGCCCATCGCCTTCCAGCCGGGATGGCCGATATAGACCGCGTTGATGAAGGGGTTGCCCATCAGGCAGCCGACCAGCGAGACGACGCCGTCGGCGGTCAGAACGCGCGTCGTCGGATAGTGGTCGCCCGCGGCTTCCGCGCTCTCGACATTGTCCATCGCCTCGACGAGGTCGTAGATGCCAAAGGGGATGGCCGTCACCAGGATGATGCCGAGATAGGTGAAGCCGGAGAAGACATGGTCGAAGGCCGGCAGCGGCAACGCGAAGCCGAAATTGGCGAAGGCCGCTCCTAGCTTGGCGAGACTCATGCCGCCGACGTCGAGCCCGAGCAGCGCAGCGCCCCAGGCGATGGCCATGCCGAAGGCGATGGCGACGAGCCCGGCCGGTACGCCGCGCGGATAGCGCACGCCACCGAACCAGCTCACCAGGATGATGGCGAGGCAGGTCAGCCCGATCGCCGGCGTCAGGAAGATCTCCAGCGCCGGCCGCATCGAGATGAAGGCGATCGAGACGCCGGCGAGCGTGCCTAGCAGGGCGGCGCGGGGCGTGATCCTGCGGACGAGCGGCGCGATGAAGCCGCCGATCATCAGGATGAAGCTCTGGAAGAAGACCCAGACCAAGCCAGCCTCCCAGCCCTTGACCGGATCGCCGGTCATGCTCGCGATTGGCAGCATGATCACGAAGGTGACGACGAACATGTGCGGCACGCTGATACCCGAAGGCAGCGCGCAGACATCGTCGCGGCCGGTCTCCTTCGCCAGCTTCCAGGCGAGCCAGGCGTAGTAGCCAGTCGAGAGCAGCATCATCAGCCCGAGCGCCGGTAGGATGCGCCCGAAGACGATCTGGCTCGGCATCTTCAGCACGAATTGCAGCAGGCCGGTCAACACCAGCAGGTTGACGAGGATATTTGTGCCGAAGCCGAACAGGGCGTTCCAGTCGCCCGGCGCCCAGAGCTTCGGTGAGACTGTTGTCGCGGTAGTCGTCGCCATCTCCCCCTCCTTGCGTCAGGCCGCCTGGTCCTGCGCGGCGAGCGCCGCCAGCACCGTGTCCGTCGTCGAAACCCAGCCGAAGATCCCGCCCTGGGCCGCGATCATGCGCAGCCCGACCTCGTGGAATTCGGGGAAATAGGAGGCGCAGGCATCCGCCAGCACCAGGCAGCGATAGCCGCGGTCATTGGCCTCGCGCACGGTGGTGTGGACACAGACCTCGGTGGTGACCCCGCAGACCAGCAAGGTCTCGATGCCGCGGTTGCGCAGCATCAGGTCGAGATCGGTCTGGTAGAAGGCGCCCTTGCCGGGCTTGTCGATCACCGGTTCGTCGGCGAGTGGCGCCAGCGCCGGGACGATGTCGTGGCCGGCCTCGCCGCGGACCAGGATGCGGCCCATCGGGCCCGGTGCGCCAATGCGCTTTTCGGGCGCGCCGCGCTCGACCTTGGCGCGCGGCGCGTCCGACAAATCGGGCCGGTGGCCTTCGCGGGTGTGGATGACGAGCATGCCGGCGGCGCGCGCGCCAGCGAGCATACGCCGGCAGGGCTCGACCGCCGCCATCAGTAAAGAGACGTCGTTGCCGAGCGCCGCGCCGAAGCCCCCGGGCTCGAGGAAGTCGCGCTGCATGTCGATGATCACGAGCGCGGCGCGTGCCAGGTCGATGCTGAGCGGGAATGGCTTCGCGGCGATCTCGGAGCGGCTCATGGCTGCCTCCGTCAGGGCTGACGGAACAGGCTTTGCAAGGGCTGTGCCTGCCGGCATTCCTGTCGGGCTGGACAGCACAAGGATCCGGAAGGACCGGCAATGGCTTTGAAATCGTCGACGAAACCGACCGGATTCGACGCCGCGTCCTCGCGTGGAAGACCGCGCCGGACCATGCGGCACGCGCCTCGCCAAGCTTCGAGCTGGCAAGGTGCATAATCTTTGCATGCAATGACTAAGAAACTGCCTGTTTAATAGGCTGACCTAAGAAACGGATATGACCTCGTGCCGACGCTGACCAGCATCCTCGCCAGCCATCACGACGGCAGCCGCAGGCTCGCCGAGACGATCGCCGCAAGCTATGCCCGCCTGCGCGCCCATGGCGACGAGGCGCTGTTCATCAGTCTGAAGCCCGAGGCGGAGGCGCTGGCAGAGGCGGAGCGCCTGCAGGCGGAAGGTCCGCAAGGCCGTGCACTCTGGGGCGTGCCGGTCGCTGTGAAGGACAATATCGATGTCGCCGGCCTGCCGACGACCGCCGCCTGCCCGGCCTATGCCTATACCCCAAGCCGGGACGCCAGCGCCGTTGCACGTCTGAGGGCGGCCGGCGCGATCATCATAGGCAAGACCAATCTCGACCAGTTCGCGACCGGCCTCAACGGCACCCGCTCGCCGTACGGGACACCGCGTAACGCTTTGCGTGCCGATCTCGTTCCCGGCGGCTCGAGCTCAGGGTCGGCCAGCGCCGTCGCCGCTGGCATTGTCCCGGTCGCGCTCGGCACTGATACCGCAGGCTCGGGCCGCATCCCGGCCGGCCTACAGAATCTCGTCGGCCTCAAGCCCAGCCTCGGCCTCGTCCCGACAGCCGGCGCCGTGCCGGCCTGCCGCACGCTGGATTGCGTTTCCGTCTTCGCACTGACGGTCGAGGACGCTTGGCTCGTCCTGCAGGCTCTGGCCGGCCCGGATGCGAACGACCCGTTCTCCCGGCCCGTCCCATTCGGACGGCTCGGCGCCTACCCGCCGCGGCAGCGGCTCGGCGTGCCGCGCGAGCAGGATCTCGACTTCGCCGGGGATGAAGGGGCGCGTGCAAGCTTCGAGCAGGCGCGCGGGCGGGCACAGAGCCTCGGCGCCGAGATCGTGCCGATCGACATGACGCCGTTCTACCAGACGGCGAAGCTCCTCTATGATGGGCCTTGGGTCGCCGAGCGCTGGCTCGCCATCCGCGATCTCCATGAACGCGCGCCCGATGCGATCCTGCCGGTGATCCGCGCGGTCATCGCCGGCAAGCCCTTGCCCGATGCGGCCGCCACCTTCGCCGCCCGCTATCGCCTGGCCGAGCTCGCGCTCAGCGCGCGCGCCGCGCTGGAGGGGCTCGACGCGTTGATGGTCCCGACGGCGCCGCGACCGGTAACGCTTGCGGAAATGGCCGCCGACCCGATCGGCGCCAACTCGATGCTCGGCCGCTACACCAATTTCGTGAACCTGCTCGATCTCTGCGCACTCGCCGTGCCCGCCAGCCTCGCCGCCGACGGGACGGCGAGCGGGGTCACCTTCATCGCACCGAGCGGGCACGACGCCGCCTTGGCCGGGATTGGCCGCGCGTTCCACGCTGCGTCCGGGCTGCCGCTTGGCGCGATCGGCGCACCGTATCCTGCTCCTGCGGCCATTCCGGCTGCCGGTCCCGGCATGATCGAGATCGGCGTCGTCGGCGCCCATCTCGCCGGCATGCCGCTCAACGGCGAATTGACAGCGCTCGGCGGCAGCTTCCTGCGCGCCACGACGACCACCGCGGATTATCGCCTCTTCGCCCTGCCGGGCGGACCGCCAGCGCGGCCCGGCCTGCTGCGGGTAAGCCCCGAAGAAGGCGCGCCGATCGCGCTCGAAGTCTGGTCGCTGCCGGTCGCCGGCTTCGGCAGCTTCGTCGCCGGCATCCCCGCCCCGCTCGGCATCGGCACGGTTGCGCTCGCCGACGGCACGCGGGTCAAGGGCTTCCTTTGCGAGGCGATCGCCACGAATGGAGCCCGCGATGTCAGCGATTTCGGCGGCTGGCGCGCTTTCGTCACGGCACAGGCGAACGCGGCCTAGTTGCTCGCGGCTTCCACATAGCTGCGGAACGCATCGCGCACGATGCCGATATGGGCCCGCATCGCTGCCGATGCACCTGACTGATCGCCGCGCAGGATTGCCTGCACGATCAGGTCATGCTCGGCATAGGAGCCGCCCAGACGGCCCGTGGCGCGGAATTGGGCGCGGCGGAAGGGCGAGACTCGAGCCCGTGTCATCAGGGCCAACTCCGCCAGATAGCTATTGTGCGACCCAGCGTAGATTGCCGTGTGGAAGGCCTCGTTCTTCGCGTGGTAATCCGCCGGATCGCCTTTCTGGACGAGCAGGCGCAACGCCTCGTGCAGCGTCTCGAGGCCACGGCGCTCGCCAACCGTCATGTTGCGAGCGGCGAGGCCGGCGCAGAGTGCCTCGAGCTCAGCCATCGCCTCGAACATGTCGTTGAGCTCGCGCGGCGTCGGCAGAGCGACGACGGCGCCGCGATGCGGCCGGACCCGAACCAGGCCCGAGCTGGAAAGCTGGCGGATCGCTTCCCGGACCGGTGTGCGCGAGACGGCGAACCGGGCGGCGAGTTCCTGCTCGTCCAGCGGCGTACCGGGCTCAAGCATGCCCGAGACGATCTCGTCGGCGAGCGTGGCTCGCAGCGTCTCCGTCCTGGTGCGCGGCTGCGCCGCCTGCTTCGGCTTGTCGGAAAGGACGGCTTGGCGCGGCATCGATTGCGTCCGGAGCGGCAGATTCGCCTTGCGATTCTTAGCAGGCGTGAGCCGCAGCGTCATGGCGCGGCGCTGTGCCGGCAGGTCGGGCTCACTCCGCGATCACGCTGACATGGGCTGCGACAACCCGCCAGCCTTCGGGAAACTTCACCCAGGTCTGGCTCTGGCGGCCGACCTTTCCGACCATCGAGTCGCGGCGGAACAGGGTGTTGGCGGTGGCCATCGACTCGCCATAGCTGGTGATGACGGTGCGCTCCAATGTGCGTTCGAGACCGGCCGGCGAGCGCGCCGAGCGGAAGGCGGCGATCTCGGCATGGCCGTAGAGGTTCTCGGCGACGCCATAGCGCAGCGTGGCCGGGCTATCCTTGAACAGCCGGTCGAGCGTCGCGACATCGTTGCTCGTCAGCGCGCGCTCGTACTCGGCGAAAGCCGCCTCGGCTTCGGCCAGCACGGCCGGGTCGTTGATCTTCATCGGCGTTTCCTCATCCCGTCATCGCCTTCTTGCGCAACCCATCTTCCCGCTCACAGCGGCGGATGCGGGATCGCGGTCAGCAATTCCTTGGTATAGTCTGCCTGCGGCGTGCCCAATACCGCCTCGGCCGTACCTTCCTCGACGATCTTGCCGCTGCGCATCACGATCACCCTGTCGCAGAGCAGGCGCACGACGTTGAGATCGTGCGAGACGAAGATGTAGCTCATGGCGAGGCGCTGCTTCAGATCCTCGAGCAGGTTCAGCACCACCGCCTGCACAGATACGTCGAGCGCCGCCGTTGGCTCGTCGAGGATGACGAGGTCGGGGTCGAGGGCGATGGCGCGGGCGATGCCGACGCGGGCCTTCTGCCCGCCAGAGAGCTGGTGCGGGAAGCGGTCGATCAGCTCGACCGGCAGGCCAACCAGCCCGGCCAGTTCCTCGCAGCGAACCCGCAATGCGTCCCGGCCGCGGATTGTGCCCATGCGCAGGATCGGATCGAGGATGGCGCGCTCGGCGGTGAAGCGCGGGTTCAGGCTGTCGGTCGGGTCCTGGAACACCATCTGAATGCGCCGGCGCAGCGGGGTCAGCGCGAACTGCCTGGCCGGGATCGACCCGATGTCCTGTCCGTCGAAGACTATGCGACCAGAGGTCGGATCGAGCAGCCGGTTGACCATCATCGACGTCGTCGACTTGCCGCAGCCGGATTCGCCGACGAGGCCGAGCGTCTCCCCGCGCCTGACCGTGAAACCAATGCCGTCGACGGCGCGGAAGGCGGGCTTTTCCGGCTCGGACTTGCCGGTCAGCTTTCCAAGGAAGGAGCCCGCTGCCGGGCGCGGATATTCCTTGACCAGATTCTCGACGACGAGCAGCGGCGGCGCAGCATCGTCAGCGGGCGCGTGGCCCCGGGAAGATGCTGGCGACCGCGCCGTAGCCTCCGGCAACAAGTCGCGCAGGGTCATTCCGACCCGCGGCGTCGCCTGCATCAGGCGGCGCGTATAGGGGTGCTGCGGATTGCGGAAGATCTCGGCGGCGGCGGCGGTCTCGACGACGCGGCCTTTCTCCATCACCACCACCTTGTCGGAATAGGCGGCTGCGAGGCCGAGATCGTGGGTGATCAGGATCGTCGACATGCCGCGCTCGCGGGTGAGCTCGACGATGAGATCCATCACAGCCTTCTGCGTGGTGACGTCGAGGCCGGTCGTCGGTTCATCCGCGATCAACAACTGCGGCTGGCAGGCGAGAGCGAGCGCGATCACGATGCGCTGGCACATGCCGCCCGAGAGCTCGAAGGGGTAGGCGTCGTAGCGTTCTTCAGGCCGCGCGATCCGCACTTTCTCCAGCGCTTCGATCGCCTTCTTCCGCGCCGTCGCCCGTGTCGCCTGGACATGCTGGAGCAGCACGTCTTCGATTTGCTTGCCGACCTTGCGGATCGGGTTCAGCGCGGCGCGCGGGTTCTGGAAGATCATCGAGATCTCGCGGCCGCGCAGGTCGCGCATCTGCGCTTCGCTTGCGCCGACGAGATCGATGCCCGAGAAGCCGATCGAGCCTTCGGCGACGCGGCCGGCACGGTCGAGGATGCGCACCACCGCATAGGAGGTGACGGATTTGCCTGAGCCGGACTCGCCGACGATAGCGACGGTCTCGCCCTTGCCGACGCTGATGTCGATCGACTTCACCGCCTGGACCTTGCCGCGGCGGGTCGCGAACTCGACCGTGAGGTTCTTGACGTCGAGGAGCGGGGTGGCGGTCATCGCTCAGCTCCTCCGCTGCGGGTCGACAAGGTCGCGCACGCCGTCACCGAGCAGGTTGAAACAGAACACCGCTGTCATCAGCGCGAGCCCGGGGAAGAAGGCGATCCACCACTCGCCCGAGACAATGAAGCTCGCGCCTTCCGCCACCATGATCCCCCATTCTGGCATCGGCGGGCGCACGCCGAGGCCGATGAAGGACAGGCCCGCGGCGTTGAGGATGGCATAGCCCATGGTCAGCGACATCTGCACCGCCATGATCGGCATGATGTTCGGCACGATCTGGGTCAGCAGCAATCGCCATTCCGAATTGCCGGAGAGCCGCGCCGCCTGGACGAAGCCGGCTCCGCGCCGGACATTGGCTTCGGCTCGGGCGACGCGGGCGTAGAGCGGGAAGTTGATGATCGCCGTGGCGATCACGATGTTGGTCACCGAATTGCCGAGCGCCGCGACGATGCCCATGGCGAGCACGAAGAGCGGGAAGGCCATGATCGTATCGGCGATGCGCCCGACGATCGTGTCGACCCAACCGCCGAAGAAGCCGGCGGCGACGCCGGCGAGCCCGCCCAGCAGGAAGACGAGCGCGACCGAGGCGACGGCAATGGTGAAGTCGAGCCGCGTCGCGGCGACGACCCGGCTGAAGATGTCGCGGCCGAGCTGGTCGGTGCCGAACCAATGGGCAGCGCTCGGCGCCTGCAGCGCCGAGTTGGTGTTCGACGCCAGCGGGTCATAAGGCACGATAGACGGCCCGAAGATCGCGGCGAACAGGATCAGCGCGAACAGGCCGAAGGCTAGCCCCGTGACCGGGTTCTCCGAGACGACGTGCCTGGCATGCGCCAGCAGCGAGGTCGAGGGCGGGGCCTCGAAGCGCAGCGGCGGCGGCTCGACCTTGCTCATGTCGTTCATCGGCTCAGCCTTCCAGCCGCACGCGCGGATCGATCACGCCGTAGAGGATGTCGATCGCGAGGTTCAGGGCGACGTAGAGGATCGCCATGGTAAGGACGAAGCCCTGGATCGGCGCATAGTCCGAGGCGATCAGCGCCTCGACCGCATAGGAGCCGACGCCCGGCCAGGCGAAGACCTTTTCGACGAGGACATTGGCGCCGAGCAGGAAGGAGAAGACCATGCCGAGCGTGGTGACGACCGGCAGCATGGCGTTGCGGAAGGCATAGGTGCCGATCACCGTCCGCGAGGACAGGCCGCTTGCGCGCGCGGTGCGGACGAAATCGGCGCCGAGCACGGCGAGCATCGAAGCGCGCGTCATCCGCGTGATCGGCGCCAGCGAGAAGATCGCCAGCGTCAGTGCCGGCAGTGCGATCTGGGAGAGCGCGGCGCGGAAGGTCTCAGGATCGCGCGCGACCACGCTGTCGATCAGCAGGAAGCCGGTGACACGTGGCGGCTCGGAGGCGAAGGCATCGAGCCGGCCAAGCGGCGCCGGCGCCCAGCCGAGGATGAAGTAGAACACATAGACCAGCAGCAGGCCGGTAAAGAAGACCGGCAGGGAGACCCCTGCCGTCGCGATGATGCGGCAGAGATGGTCGATCCAGGAGCCCTGCCTGACCGCCGCGAGCACGCCGAGCGGCAATGCGATCGCCATCGAGATCAGCAGGCCGAACAGCGTCAGCTCGGCCGAGGCCGGCAGGCGCTGGGCGAGATCGGCCGTCACCGGCTGGCCGGTGGTCAGCGACTGGCCGAGGTCGCCCTTCACCAGAGCCCCGACATAGGCGACGAATTGCACCGGAAGCGGTTGGTCGAGCCCGAGCTTGCTGCGGATCTCGGCGATCGCCTGCGGCGTCGCCGCTGGCCCGGCGAAATAGGCGGCCGTGTCGCCGGGCAACACGCGCGTCAGCAGGAAGGTGACGATGATGACGCCGAGGATCGACGGGATCGTCGTCCTCAGCCGCGCGATGATCATGCGCAGCATGATGGAGCCCCTTGAATGGAATCTCGCGCTGGAACCGCGCCGTCATTGCGAGCGAAGCGAAGCAATCGAGAGGTCTCGCGTCGCCGCTCCTGGATTGCTTCGTCGGCTTTGCCTCCTCGCAATGACGGGAGAGGCGCCGCCACCGGGTCACGCCTTGGTCAGGTAGCGGAAGTCCGGCTCGCGGCAGGGCTGGAACTGGTAGCCGCCGATCGACTTCTGCAACGCGACGTCATGGGTCGGCTGGTTGATCGGCACCATCGGTACTTCCGCGTTCACCAGCTTGATGAAGTCGGTGACATTGGTGTCGTAGGCGGCCTTGTCGGGCGCGAAGCGGGCGGCGTCGACGAGCTTGTCCAGTGCCGGGTTCTGGTAGGCGGCGATGTTGAAGATCGAATTGTTGCCGTGCATCGTCCAGAACAGGTAGTAATCGGGATAGTCGAGCCAGCCCGCGAAGCGGTTCAGCACCATCGGGTTGGTCTTCTTGGCGATCTCGGTGCGGAAATTCGCGCCGGGCACCTTGTTGATCTCGACGGTGATGCCGATCGACGCCAGTGCCTCCTTGATCAGAACGGCCATCGGCTCGGCGACAGTGGCGTTGCCGGCGTCGAAATACAGCGTTGTCGAGAAGGGGCCGCCGGCAGCATCGACCAGTGCCTTGGCCTTGGCCACGTCGGTCTTGTAGGGGAAGGGCTGCGGCCAGGCGACTTTCGGCGTCGTGCCGCCCGACATGTCGACGCCGCGCCCGAACAGCGAGGCCTGCAGGATCTTCTCATAGGGCATCACCCAGGCGACCGCCTGGCGCAGCCGCACATCCTTGAACGGGCCGACCTGCGTGTTGAGATAGCAGCCCCAAACGCCGTTCGGGATCGGCACGCCGACGACATTGACCTTGCCGGCGTCGAGCAGGTCCTTGAAATCCTTAGGCGGCAGGCCGTAGGAGACATCGGCGTCGCCGCGCTCCATTAGCGCCCGGCGCGTCGCGGGCGAGGCGATGTCGCGCGCGATGATGCGGCGCAGTTGCGGCAACTTACCGCAGGCCCAGGCATCGTTGCGGGCATAGATCGTCTCGACGCCCGGCTTCCAGCTCTCGACTTTGTAGGCACCCGAGCCGGCTATGTTGTTCTTCAGATATTCCTTGGCGTGCGGGTCCCCGCCGCTGTTCTGGATGGCGAGCTCGGAGTCGAACACGAAGGGGATCGTCACGGCCAGGTTTGGCAGCGTCATCTTGTCCTTGCGGATGAAATCGACGCGGAAGGTCTTGTCGTCGACGACGACGAACTGCTCGGGCTTCTCCAGTGAGCCGGCATTCATCTGGGTCGTCGCGAAGCCGCCGATCATGCAGGCCCGGTCGAGCGACCATTTCACGTCCTTCGCCGTCACCGGGCGTCCGGAATGGAATTTCGCGTCGCGCAGCTTGAAGGTGCAGCTCATGCCGTCGGAGGCGAGCTGCCAGCTCTCCGCCAGCTCGCCTTCGAGCTCACCCATCGCGACCTGATGGCCGCCGCCGCCGGGGATGGGTACGGGCTTGAAACGCAGCAGGCGATCGTAGCAGTTCAGCGCAACGCCGTTCACCGGCTGGGACGAGCCGATACCCTGCATGTCCAGGCTGTTGGGTCCATATTCCTGTACGAGCAGCAAAGTCTCGCTGCGGCTCGGCGCCTGCGCACTCGCGCCCTGCCTCATGATAAAGGGAGCCGCCAAGCCTCCAGCGATAGCCGCGCGACGCGTGATAGCCATTGTGCTCTCCTGGATTGCCGGAACCCTTCGAGGCCTCCGAACGCCTGATCTCAGGACGGGACAATGCAGTTACCGTGCCGGGTCAAAGCCGCGTGGTGACGAGCGCCTACTCTCCCTCAAACAGCTTGCTGCGTCGGCATTTGCATACAATTGGAAAATTATTGCTTATTTTAAGTGCATTTCCTTGCAAGGCCTCTGCATGCGGCAGCTTGGTGCGCGATAGTGCAAGTGAAATTGTGAATCGGCTCGCATCGCCTGACCGCGCTTCGGCTCCTTCCTAAAAGCCGACGTCCGGCTCGCGTTGTCCCGCTCGTCGCAATTGAGGATTTCAACAAGGCCTATCGCACGCTCGCCGAGATTTCTCGATCCAGATCCATAGCATATTCGAGCGTTAAAAGTGCCCTCGCCAGGAATGATGTAAAGCCCGAATTCTCCAAGGACAGGTTTCAGGTTAAATTCCATCGACGGTCAGAAATCGCACAGATCGAGTTCCAATAGCTCCAAAAATCGAATGAATCTTTGTGGCCCGCCGGCTCAAACTGCCGGGCTTTTCTTTGCCTGTAGCTCAGCTACGGCGAGTTCGCTAAGTGACAGTTTCACCGCACCGTAGTGACATGATCAAAAGCACAGACTTCTACAACTCATTGAAATTGCTTGCGCCTAGGCGACAGACCCATTGCACCTTGAGACAACATCCTTGTCAGTGGCTTAGTTTAGCGCTCGTTGGTGGTACACAAACCCGCCGCGGGCGAGACGAAAGTCCCGATGGAATCGGGGGTTCTGGTAAGTGCGAATAGTGTTCAATCCTCTCGCAGCACCAGCCAATTTCCTCGATATTGCCAACGGCCTCGACACCGCGAGACTTCTGCTCTTTCCGACACCACAAACGTCGCGAGGAATCGCCTGGAGCCCGCCGCGCTCTCTCGGGCCGGCCATAAAATGCCTGGCAGATGAAGCCTTTTTGTCTTGGACCCGATCCGTGTTGCACGCTCTAGTCCTACGAGGGACGCGCCTGCCAGAACCACCGGAGAACTCGCGATGCCGCTCATTCGCATCGAACCTGTCGAGGATGAGGTTACTGGCCGCTTCGCGATCGAGATCTATTACCCGGCCGATGCAGAGCGCCCGCTGGTCACCACTGCTCCCCGCTACAAGAGCGCCGCCGCCGCCGAGCAGGACACGATCGCGATCCTCGCGTCGAACGCCAACAATCCCGCTCCGGAGGAGCCGGCCGACCGGCGCTAGCTGAGCCATCACGCCGGCTCAGCCCGGCGCGACCTGGTGCTGGAGCACGATCTCGCGGCCGGTTCGCGCCGATTCCAGGATCGCGAGACAGGTTTCGAGGGTCGCCATGCCCCATGCGCCGGAGTGCAGGGGTGCAATGCCGGCCCGGATGGCAGCATGGAGCTCGTCGACGACCTCGGCACGCGGAACGGTCGGCGCCGGCAGCACCTCCAGCCAGCGGCGGTCGTCGGCATAGACCATCACCCCTTCCGCCAATGGACGAAGGTCGGCCTGCTCGCAGCAGACTGTGATCGGGCCGAAATGATTGTGCCCGAGAGTGGCCGACAGCGGCGCCACGGAGCTCTTGGCCACGCCATAGGTACGAGTGTTCTTGAGCGCGGCCTCCTCCTCCGGCGTCGAGACCCCGATCAATCCGCGACGCGCCGTGCCATAACTCTCGGGATCGCGCCGCTGGCCCATCTCGCCGACCCAGCCGAGTTGCTCGTCGCTGTCATAGCGACCATAGCCGCTATAGGTCAGCGTCGCGCTGGCTCCGTCCGCGAAAACCAGGAGCGCCTGATAGGCGCCTTCCGTCGGGCGCGCCGGATCGAACCGGCCGGTGGTGGCCCGCACGGTCGAGACCAGCCCGCCACCGAGCAGCCGCGCGATATCGACCTGATGGGCACCCTGGCTGAACACGACGCCGCCACCCTGCGCGGTGTCGAGCTCTTCCGGCCGGCGCGGCCGGTAGAGGAAATCGGTGTGGTTCGAGGCCGTGATCATCCGGGCCCGGCCGAACCGCCCTGAACGGATCAGCTCCGACGCCTTGAGATACGGCGCGTCGTAGGAATGACTGTGCCCGACGAGGAGGTGCACTCCGGCGGCATCGGCCGCTTCGATCATCGCCCGGCAGTCGGCGATGGTCAGCGCCATCGGCTTCTCGACGAGGACGTGCTTGCCATGGGCCGCCGCGAGGCGGACATGGGCGACGTGGAACTGATGCGGCGAAGCGATGTAGAGTGCCTCGACCCCGTCGTCGGCGCAGAGTTCCTCGACATTGTCATAGCTGCGCGCCGGTGCATCCGCCCGGGAGAAGTCGCGCTCGAACTGCCGGCGCGCCTCCTCGCGCGGGTCGGCGGCGGCGACGAGCCGCACGAGGGGGTGATGCGCCAGGGTTGGCAGCATCAGCATGAAGGCGCGTCCCAATCCGACGACACCCAGACGTAGCGGTTCAGTCATCACGGCCCCCTAGAGATCGAGCACGAGTTCGGCGGACCTCGCCCGCGACACGCAGATCATGATGTTGCGGGCGCGCTCATGCTCGGCCAGCGCCAGATCGCGATGGTCAGGCTCTCCCGAGACGAGCCGCGTCCGGCACGTGCCGCAGGTGCCGCTTTCGCAGGATGAGGGCAGCACCTTGCCGGCCTCCCGCAGCCGCTCCAGGATCGACTTGTCGGCCGGCACGTCGAAGCGCTCGCCGCTTTTCGCCAGCACGACCGTGAACGGCGCATTGTCTTCCGGCCGAGCCCTGGCCGCACCGAAATCCTCGAAATGCACGGCGGCCGAGGACCAGTGCCCGGTCATGTCGCGCACCGCTTCCATCAATCCGCGCGGCCCGCAGCAATAGAGATGGGCCCCCTTCGGCTCCTCCAGGATCGGCCAGAGATCATAGGCCTTGTCCGGGTCGCCGCCATCATGGTGGATCACCACTCTGCCGCGGAACTCCGGCGTCAGGAACTCGTCCCGGAAAGCCATCATCTCCGGGCTGCGCGTGAAGTAGTAGAGCCTGAACGGCTTCGCCTGCGTCGCCAGCAGATGCCTGATCATGGCGCGGATCGGCGTGATGCCGATGCCGCCGGCGATGAAGATGTAGCTGGACGGACCGGGCTTCAGCGCGAAGTCGTTGCGGGGCGCCGTGATTGCGATCTCGTCGCCGACATGCGTTCTGTCGACCAGGCTGATCGAGCCGCCGCGCCCGCCGAGCTCCCTCTTGACGGCTATGAGGTAGTGATCGGACTCGCCGGGGTCGTTGCAGAGCGAGTATTTCCGCATCTCGCCAGTGGGGATCCTGACGCCGAGATGGGCGCCGGGCGTGAACGGCGCCAGCGCCTCCCCGTCGGCCGGGCGCAGCTCGAACAGGCAGATGTCCTCCGCGACCATCTGCTTGTCCGCGATCGTGACCCTGATGGTCGCCGCTTCCTCGGTCATGTTCCCCTCCGCGAGCCGCTCTCGACAAGCGTTTCGAACCGGACTAGTCATACGCTTAGATATCTAAGTAATTTGCCGTTGGCTAGTCCGTGCCGCAGCTTGGGAGGGGTCCGCATGCTCACCCGTGAAGAGAACGAATTGCTCTGCCGCGTCGAAGGCGACACCCCGATGGGCGGGCTGATGCGGCGACACTGGATACCGGCGCTGCTCTCGGAGCAGTTGGTCGAGAGCGATGGTGCGCCGGTTCGCGTCCGGCTCTTCGGCGAGGATCTCGTCGCCTTCCGCGACACCGACGGGCGTATCGGCGTGCTCGGCGAGTTCTGCCCGCACCGCAAGGCCTCGCTGTTCTTCGGGCGCAACGAAGAATGCGGTTTGCGCTGCCTCTACCACGGCTGGAAGTTCGACGTGGACGGCAAGGTGCTGGAGATGGTCTCAGAGCCGGCTGAAAGCGGCTTCGCCGAGAAGGTCCAGCACAAGGCCTATCCGACTGAAGAAGCCGGCGGCTTCATCTGGGTCTATATGGGGCCGAAGGAGCTGATGCCGGAGTTCGAGCCACCGGCCTGGGCCCCGACGCCTGAGGCCAAGGTCTCGATCGTGAAGATCGACCTGCCGTGCAACTGGGCGCAGATCATGGAAGGGCAGATCGATTCCGCCCATTCCTCCAGCCTGCATTCATCCGACATGAAGCCCGCCCGCGTGACCACGGCGGGCACGACCGCGACGCACTGGACACGGCCATCGACCGACAAGAACCCGCGCATCCAGGTCCAGCTCACCAATTACGGCTTCCGCTACGCCGCGATCCGGCGGCCGATCGTCAACGCGCAGACGCATGACTACATCCGGCTGACGGTCTTCGTCGCGCCCTTCGCGGCGCTGATCCCGCCCAACGCCTCCTATAACGTCGCCACGGTGATCGTGCCCAAGGACGATGTATCCAGCTATTTCCACTTCATCGCCTGGGGCAATGACGACTGCATCGACCAGGAGAGCTGGCGCAAGTTCTGCGTCGCACAGGTCGGCATCGACCTCGACAAGACCTACAAGCCGATGCTGCGCAACAAGGCGAACAATTATCTGCAGGACCGCAAGGCGATGAAGCTTGGGGACTTCACCGGCGTGCCGGGGATCCCGAACCAGGACATCATGATGTGGGAATCGATGGGGCCGATCGCCGACCGCACCAGCGAGCGCCTGGGCGCCAGCGACATCGCCATCGTCCAGTTCCGCCGCGTGATGATCGATGCCGCGCGCAAGCACGCCGCCGGCAGCGGGGCCATCGGCCTGATCGGGCCGCATATCCCGCAGGCCAAGCTGCGCTCCTATCAGGGCATCGTTCCCAAGAGCGAGGACTGGCGCAAGCTCGGCGCCTCGAGCGAGGAGGTCGCGGTGCTCGACGGGATGGAGCAGGACGAGACCGAAGCCGAGATGGCCGCTGCGCGGGGCTGACCGGCAACCTCTCGCAACTGCGAAGTAGTTTTCCGGCATCGCGGCCAAAGCGGGAAAGTCTTTGAACGCGGCCTGTGCGTGCGCGAGTGTTCGCGCCGAGCGCACCCCTGCCGTGAGACCAGCCATGCTCGACAAGCCCGCGCCGACCGGCCGCAGCCTCTATATCGGCGGAAGCTGGCGCCATCCGCTGTCGGGACGCTATGTCGCGACGCTCAACCCCGGCACGAACGAGCCCATCTGCGATGTCGCGGAGGCCTCCGCAGCCGATGTCGATGCTGCGGTCGCGGCGGCGCGGGCGGGTTTCAGGATATGGCGCCAGGTGCCGCCGCTCGAGCGCGGGCGCATCCTGAAGGCGATCGCGGCCGTCGTCCGCGACAATGCCCGCGAACTCGCCGCGCTCGACGCCGCCAATTGCGGCAATCCGGTGCGCGAGATGATCGGTGACGCCGGTATAGCCGCGGCACAGCTCGACTTCTTCGGCGGCCTCGTCACCGAGATGAAGGGCGACACCATTCCGATGGGGCCCGATGCGATCAACCTCACGGTGCGCCAGCCGCTCGGCGTGGTCGCCCGCATCCTCGCCTTCAACCACCCCTTCATGTTCTGCGCCGGCAAGATGGCGGCGCCGCTGGCGGCCGGCAACGCCGTCATCATCAAGCCGCCGGAGCAGGCACCGCTGTCCTCGCTCAGACTGGCCGAGCTCATCGGCGGCCTGTTGCCGGAGGGCGTCCTCAGCGTCGTGCCCGGCGGGCGAGAAGCGGGCACCGCCCTCGCCTCCCATCCCGGCGTCGACAAGGTCGCGCTCATCGGCAGCGTCCAGGCCGGCCGCGCCGTGATGAAGGCGGCGAGCGACACGATCAAGCCGGTGCTGCTGGAACTCGGCGGCAAGAACGCGCTGATCGCCTTCGCCGACGCCGACCCGGAGCGGGTCGCTGCCGCAGTCGTCGCCGGCATGAACTTCACCTGGTGCGGCCAGTCCTGCGGCTCGACCAGCCGGGCCTTCATCCACCGCGACATCTACGACGCCGTGCTCGCCCGGCTGCCGGAAAAGCTGTCCGGCTTCGTGCCCGGCATTCCCACGGACGAGGCCACGACCATGGGCGCGATCGTCAGTGCGAAACAGCATGCCCGCATCCTCGATTTCATCGCCTCGGCGAAGGCTGAGGGTGCGAGGCTGGTCTGCGGTGGCCGCGTGCCGGACGATCCCAGGCTAACCAAGGGCTTCTATATCGAGCCGACGATCTTCGCCGATGTGACGCCGCAGATGCGGATCGCGCGCGAGGAGATCTTCGGCCCGGTTCTCTCCGTCATGCCCTGGAGCGACGAGGCCCAGATGCTGGAGACGGTCAACAGCGTCGAATACGGCCTGACCTGCTCGATCTGGACCAACGACCTCGTCAAGGCGCACCGCACCGCGCTGGCGGCGGAGGCCGGCTTCGTCTGGGTCAACGAGGTCGCCAAGCATTTCCTGGGCACGCCCTTCGGCGGCTGGAAGCAGTCCGGCATCGGCCGCGAGGAATGCCTCGGCGAGCTCATCGCCTTCACCCAGGAAAAGAACATCCATGTCAGCCTGAAGCTACCGGGCTGAGGCTTCAGGGACGATCGCAATCGCTGCCCAGGCAGCTGGTGCATCGTCGTTCTAAAATCCATACGAGGAAACGCCATGAACGACCTGACACTGTCCGGTATCGATGTGCCCGTTGCATCGAGCGACAATGGCATCTGGGGTAGCGACGTCGTCGCGCAGATGCTTCGGGCGCTCGACATCCCCTATCTCGCGCTGAACCCCGGCTCCAGCTTCCGCGGCCTGCACGACAGCCTCGTCAACCATCTCGGCAACCAGCAGCCGCAGATGCTGCTGTGCCTGCATGAGGAACATGCCGTCGCCGTCGCCCATGGCTACGCCAAGGTGACGGGCAAGCCGATGGGCGTCATCCTGCACAGCAATGTCGGCCTGATGCATGGCGTGATGGCGATCTACAACGCCTGGTGCGATCGCGTGCCGATGCTGATCCTCGGCGCGACCGGCCCGGTCGACGCGGCCGAGCGCAGGCCCTGGATCGACTGGCTGCACACCGCCAAGGACCAGGGCGCCCTGATCCGGCCTTATGTGAAATGGGACGACCAGCCCGTCTCGGTGGCGGCCACGATCGACGCGCTGATCCGCGCGACCAACCTCACGCGCAGTGCGCCGCAGGCCCCGACCTATGTCTGCCTCGATGTCTCGATGCAGGAGAAGCGGCTCGAGGAGATGCCGCCTCTCCCTGACCCGAAACGCTTCGCCGTGGCTTCGCCGAGCGCCCCGGCCGCCGCCGAGATCAGGCGAGCAGCGGAGCTGCTACGGAACGCGAAGACGCCGCTCATCCTGTTCGGCCGGATGTCGCGCTCGGAAGGCGACTGGGGCCGCCGCGTCGCACTCGCCGAGCATCTCGGCGCTGCCGTCCTCACCGACATCAAGACTGCAGCCGTCTTCCCGACGGAGCACCCGCTGCACGCGGCCAAGCCGTCCTTCTTCCTCGATGCGCAGGCGGTCGACGCCATCCGCGCCGCTGACGTCATCCTCGCCTTCGACTGGGTCGATCTCGGCGGCACCCTGCGCCAGGCCGACAGCACCCTGTCGGCCCGCGTCATCAACGTCTCCCTGGACCACCATCTCCACAATGGCTGGAGCATGGATCACCAGGCGCTCGCACCAGCCGATCTCCATCTCGCCGCCGATCCCGATGCGACCATGCACCTGATCGCTGACGAGCTGGGAGCCGGCTCCGGCTCAGCGCCGGCCATCCTCCCCACCTTGCCGGCGCTGACCTTCGACGGCGAACGCCCGCTGGACGTCGTCTCGCTCGCCGCAGCCATGGGCGAGGCACTGCGGGACGAGGTGATCAGCCTGGTCCGCCTGCCGCTCGGCTGGGCCACCGAGGCCTGGCACTTTCGACACCCGCTCGACTATCTCGGCATCGATGGTGGAGCCGGCATCGGCTCGGGGCCAGGCATGCTGATCGGCGCGGCGCTGGCGCTCAAGGGCTCGGGCCGGCTCCCGGTGGCGGTCCTGGGCGACGGCGACACCATGATGGCAGCCTCCGCCTTGTGGACGGCGGCGCATTACAAGCTGCCCTTCGTCGCGATCGTCTCGAATAACCGCTCCTTCTACAATGACGAGATCCATCAGGAGCGCGTTGCGAAGCAGCGCCAGCGGCCGGTCGAGAACAAGTGGATCGGCCAGCGCATCGACGAGCCCGATATCGACATCGCCGCGATCGCCAGGGCCCAGGGTCTCACAGGCATCGGTCCGGTCCGGACAGTCGCTGCGCTGCGTGACGCGGTCGCCGAGGCCGTGAAGGCAGCCAAGGCCGGCGCATCGGTCCTGATCGATGCCCGGGTCATGCCAGGCTACAACCCGGCGATGGCCGCCGGCATGACGCGCCATGCCGGGCAAACGCCGAAGGGCTGAACGAGGAACTGCTCAGACGGCCTCGTCAGGATCAGGCACATCGGCAAGATTGCGCTGGACTGCGGCGAGATAGCCGAGAAAACGGGCCTTATCCTCCGGCGTGAAGCCGGCCGTCGCCTTGTGGACGACCTCCTGCGCCAGCGGCAGGAGCTCGCCCCTGAGCGCGTGGCCCTTCGGCGTCAGCAGCACATGCAGCTTGCGCCGATCCTGCAGATCGCGTTCGCGGCTGACGAGGCCTGCCTTCTCCATGGCGGCCAGCGCGGTCAGCGTCGTCGGCTCCATCGTGCCGATCCGGCGGGACAATTCGCGCTGGGTCAGCCCATCCTCCTGCCAGAGAGCTCGCAGGAAATACCACATGCCGGTGGTGACGCCGTGCGGCTCGATCTTGCTCTGCAGATAGCGCTGGGTCGCGCGGTTCGCCATCCGCAGCTGGTAGCCAACACTGCTCTCGAACGGCAGACCGTGCGCCATTTCGGGCGGCCTGCCATCCTCGTCGCCTGTCGTCGCCACGATCGCCTTGTCTCCGAATATCAGGGCCGGCCAAATATAGGTGGCAATGACGCCCCCGATAGCCCGCCCCACCTGCCCATCCTGAAAAGTTTGACTGGCCAAGCAAGATAATCTTGGACCTTGCCCGCGCCGCGTCACTAACGTGGCGGCTGCGTAGGCTGCGGACTCCAACGAAGACGGCTGCGCGAGGGAAGGATGACATGCCGCCGACTCAGTCGGGCTTCCGCCGCTTCAGGCGCCTTCGTGCCGGGCGCCGTTCAACTGCTGGCGCAGTTGCACAAGGGGCGAGGCGATGAGCGACGGCCAGCCAAGGGATGAGCACACAATGCCCGCTGCGGCCGCCAAACTGCGTCTTGCCGAGACCGTGAAGGAGGCCGACCTGGTCATCGACGGCGTGACGATGCGGTTCGAGACGCGCGAGGGCGCCGTCACCGCCGTCGACGACATGTCGTTCTCGGTCGAACGCGGCGAGTTCGTCTCGATCATCGGTCCGTCGGGGTGCGGCAAGTCGACCGTCTTCAACATCCTGGGCGGGCTGGTGCGCGGCTACGAGGGCAAGGTCAGCGTCGGCGGCGACCTGATCTCGGGCCCGCATCCGTCGATTGGCATGGTCTTCCAGGAGGAATCGACCTTTCCCTGGCGGACGGTGCTCGACAACGTCGCCTTTCCGCTCGAGGTCAAGGGCGTACGCAAGGCCGAGCGCCACGAGAGGGCGCGGCACTTCATTGACATGGTCGGCCTGAACGGCTTCGAGCAGCGCTACCCGGCCGAGCTCTCCGGCGGCATGCGCCAGCGCGTCGCCATTGCCCGCACGCTGGTGTTCGAGCCAAAGATCCTGCTGATGGACGAGCCCTTCGCCGCGCTGGACGAGCAGACCCGCCTGCTGCTCGGCGACAAGGTCCTGAAAATTCAGGAGGAGTTGAAGCAGACCACCCTGCTGATCACCCACAATATCACCGAGGCCGTGCAGCTCTCCGACCGGGTCATCATCATGACCTTCCGCCCCGGCAAGGTGAAGCGCATCGTCGACATCCGGCTGCCACGGCCGCGCACGGGCGATGTCGTCGGCAGCGAGGCCTTCGGCCGCCATGTCGCCGAGATCTGGAACGATCTGCGCGAAGAGGCCTCGCGCGGCATGGCCGAATCCGAGGCGGGTGCCCGCCGCAGGAAGGCTTGAGCCATGCGGCTCGCTGCGATCCCGCCGCTTGCGATCGGCCTTGCCACGGTCGGCCTCGCCCTGGGAGTGGTCGAGATCCTGCTGCTGCTCGGCCTCCTCAACCAGTTCGTCATCCCCTTGCCCTCGGCGGTGCTCGGCAGCTTCGGCCGGCTGTTCGCCGAGGAACAGTTGCTGGAGCGGTTGATGATGACGGGCAGCGAGGCGCTGGCCGCAAGCGTGCTCGTCTCGATCGTCGGCATCTCGCTCGGGGTGCTGCTCTACAAGGTCCGCATTCTCGCACTCGCGACCGAGCCCTGGGTGGCGGCCGTGGCGGCCGCCCCGGTGGTGCTGGCCTATCCGCTTTTCCTCGTCATCTTCGGGCGCAGCGCCGCCACGATCATCGCGATGGGCTTCGTGGCCGGGCTCGCTCCGGTCATCCTGAAGACGCTGGAAGGGCTGAAGGGCGTCAGGAAGAGCCTGATCAATGTCGGGCTGAGCTACAATCTCACGCCCTCGCAGCAGTTCTGGAAGATCGAATTCCCGGCGGCCATCCCGACCATTTTCGTCGGCGTTCGCCTCGGGCTCGTCTTCGCGCTGATCAATCTGATCGGCGTCGAGTTCCTGATCAATTTCGGCGGGCTCGGCCAGTTGATCAACGATCTGGCGGAGCGCTACGACCTCGCCGGCGTCTTTGCGACGATCGTCTTCGTCATCCTCGTCAGCGTCGTCATTTTCGCAGGGCTCGAGCGCATGGAGCGCTGGTTCCGGCCCGGGCGCTAGCGGCAGGCCGCGCCTTGTCGCGACTGCCAGCGCACCGCATGATGACCTCCAAGAAGACAAGCCCGGGAGGCCGTGATCAATCTCCGTCAGCTTCGCTATTTCGTCGGAATCGCCGAGGTCGGGAACATCACCAAGGCGGCGGAGCAGCTCAATGTGGCGCAACCTGCCCTGGGCCTGCAGATCCGGCAGCTCGAGCAGAACCTCCAGACGGAACTTCTGCTGCGCCATTCGCGCGGCGTCGTGCTGACGCAGGCGGGCGAGCTGCTGCTGGAGCGCGCAAGGCGCATCCTGCAGGAGGTCGAGGACGCCAGGCGCGATGTTCGGGCACTGGCCGGGAACGATCAGGAAATGCTGACGATTGGGCTGACGCCGAGCATCATGCTCCAGATCGGCCCCGATCTGCTGATCGACGCCAAGAACGGCATACCCTCGGTCGCGCTCAGCCTGGTCGAGGAATTGAGCCACGTGCTCATCGCCGCGATGGAGCGCGGCGAGCTGAACGCCGCCTTTGCCTATGGCGTCGACCAGCCGCGCCCGGGCATCGAGCGGACGGCTCTGTTCGAAGAGGAACTGGTGCTCATCCGGCCGATCGCCGACGAGCCGCTGCCGGAGACGGTGACCCTCGCCGAGGCCCTGAGCCATGATCTCGTGCAGGCCGGGGAGCGCGACATGGTCCAGCAGCTGCTCAAGGCAGCCGCCGAGAAATTCTCGCTGCCGCTGCGCATCGTCTACGAGGCTCAATCCGTCCCGGCCATGCGCGCGCTCGTCGTGCGCGGCGTGGCGGCGAGCGTGATGCCGTATGGTACGGCGATCGAGGAGCTGCGCGCCGGCAAGCTCGCCATGCAGCGCATCTCGGACCAGCCGCCGAAGCGGACGCTCTACCTGATCAGACCGGGGAACGCGCCGGCGTTCCGTCAGCAGGAGGCGGTCGACCGCTTCTTCGCCTCGGTCACCGAACACCTGCTGGAATCGCTGGGCTCGCTCGCCCGCCGCGTCGGCTCCTGAGCCGCTCCCATACGGGCGACGTCTTGTTCTCATTTCGCGGAAGTCTTTGTGCCGCCGCCCGGCGCGGCGCACTCTGCCACAAAATGAGGGCGCGCCCGACGCGCCGGAGCACGCGGCGATCAGGTTACTACGCAACCTGATCGGATCCGGCTCTAGCTGGGAGGAATTGCGTGTCGGATCTGCGCCTGTCCATCGCCATCGGCGACTATGATCGCAACCGCCCCCTGCTCGATGGGGCGGTCCAGATCGACGGTGTCGACCCCGTCTTCATGAAGCTGGTGCCGGAGGAAATCTTCTTCCGCGCCTTCCGCCATGCCGAGTTCGACGTCTGCGAAGCGTCGCTGTCGAGTTTCACCCTCAAGACGGCGCGCGGCGACAGCCCCTATGTCGGCGTTCCCGCCTTCCTGTCGCGCGCCTTCCGCCACACCGGCATCTTCATCAGGACCGATCGCGGCATCGCGCGTCCGGAGGATCTCAGGGGCAAGCGCATCGGCTGCCCGGAATACCAGCTCACCGCCTGTGTCTGGATCCGCGCCATCCTCGAAAATGACTATGGCGTGAAGCCGAGCGATGTGACCTGGGTTCGCGGAGGTCTGGAGCAACCCGGCCGCGCCGAGAAGATCAGTATCGAGCTTCCGCCGGAGATCACGGTCGAGCCGGCGCCGGCCGACCGCTCGCTCAACGAGATGCTGATGGCCGGCGAGATCGACGCCTATATCGGGCCGCGGTCACCGCCGGCCTTCGATGCCGGTCACCCGAAGATCGCGCGCCTGTTCCCGGATCCGACCGCCGCCGCGTCGGACTATTATCGCCGCACCCGCATCTTCCCGATCATGCATGTGCTGTGCGTACGCCGCAGCATCGCCGAGGCCCAGCCTTGGCTGCCGGCCGCATTGCTGAAGGCCTTCGAGCAGTCCAAGGCCGCCGCTCTCGCCAAGCTCTCGGACACATCCGCTACCAAGATCACGCTGCCTTTCGTGGAGGAGCAATTGCAGGCGGCGCGCACCCTGATGGGCCAGGATTTCTGGTCCTATGGTGTCGGCCCCAATCGCCATGCGCTGGAGGCGTTCCTCGAGGCCCATCATAGCCAGGGACTGTCCTCACGGCGGCTTGCCGTCGACGAGCTCTTCCATTCCAGCACGCTGGAGGCCTTCAAGATCTGAGGGAGGCGCGCAATCTCCAGAGTTTCCACTTCGCCACAGAAGCGAAGGCAAGACGACGCAGGCCAGCCGCACCGAGCTGGCGCCACGGGAGGACAGGATGACGACGTTCAAGACGGTCATGTCGACGCTTGCGGCACTCGGCTTCGCGCTCTCGATCGCGCAGGACGCCGCGGCCCAGGACAAGCTCAAGCTGGCGATCGGCCAGCGCGGCAACTGGGATACCTCGGTGTCCGAGATCGGCACGAGGCTCGGCATCTTCAAGAAGCACAATCTCGAGCTCGAGATGCTCTACACCCAGGGCGGCGGCGAGACCCAGCAGGCCGTGCTCTCCAACAGTGTCGACATCGGCGTCGCCGGCGGCATCATGGGTGCGCTCTCGGCCTATTCGAAGGGTGCGCCGATCCGCATCATCGGCGCCGAGACCACCGGGGCGAAGGACCTCTACTGGTACGTCAAAAGCGATTCTCCGGTGAAGGCGCTCAAGGACCTGCAGAACCACACGGTCTCGTTCTCGACCAATGGCTCGTCGACCCATGGCGTCGTCAACGCCTTCATCAAGGAGAACAGCCTCAAGATCCGGCCGACCGCCACCGGCGGCCCGGCGCCGACGCTGACCCAGGTGATGTCCGGCCAGATCGATGTCGGCTGGGCCGCCCCGCCCTTTGGCCTGCCTCAGCTCGACAAGGGCGAGATCCGCGTCGTCGCGACCGGCAACGACACCCAGACCTTCAAGGGCCAGACGGTCCGTCTGCTGATCACCAACACCAGCGTGCTCCAGAACAAGAAGGCCGTCATCGATCGCTACATGGCCGCCTATCGCGAGACCGTCGACGCTATGTATTCCAGCGATGCGGCGATCAAGGCCTATGCCGATTTCGTCGGGATTCCGGAGACCATCGCCAAGCGCACGCGGGACGATTTCTTCCCGAAGGAGGCGCTCGACCCGGACAAGATCGTGGGCCTCGACGCCATCGTTCCCGATGCGGTGGCGCTGAAATACACCGCCCAGCCCTTGACCAAGGATCAGCTCGCCGAGCTGATTCAGATTCCGCCGCGCAAGTGAGCCTGCCCATCGACGGCCTCGTCCAGCTGGAGTGACGACGCGATGACGACAACGACCCTCGCCCATCCGCAAAGCCGCCCGGCCAGGATGGGCCAGGCGCGGGCGGTTCTGCTGACCCGGGTCGGCATCATCCTGGCGCTCTTGGCGATCTGGGAGGTGACGGCGCGCTCGGGGCTGCTTTATCGCGATGTCGTGCCGTCGCTGCTGCTCATCATCCGGGCGCTCGCCCATCTCCTGATCGAGCCGACCTTCTATGCCAATCTCGGCGTCACTGCCGGCGAGGTCGCGCTGGCGATCCTCATCGGCGGCGGCGCCGGGGTCGCCGTCGGCATCCTGCTCGGAAGCAATCGCTTCCTGCAGCGCGCCTATGAGCCGCTGCTGCACTACCTCGGGCCGACCCCGAAGATCATCTTCTTCCCGCTGCTGATCATGTGGTTCGGCGTCGGGCCGGGTTCCAAGGTCTCGATGGGGGCGCTGTCCTCGTTCTTTCCGGTCGCGATCAGCGTCGCCGCGGCGATGCGCGAGATCGATACCGTGCTGATCCGGGTCGGCCTCAGCTTCCGGCTCAATGTCGGCCAGATGATCTGCAAGATCTACCTGCCCGCGATGCGCGCACCGGTCATCAACGGCCTGCGCATCGGGCTTGGCGTCGCCATCATCGGCACGCTGCTGGCCGAGACCAAACTCGCCAATCAGGGGCTCGGCTACGCCGTGATCCAGACCTATGCGACCTTCGACATGCCGCGCATGTATGCGCTGCTGATCGTCGTCTTCCTGCTGGCCGTCGGCGTGAACGTGGTGCTCGGACGCTACACAGAGCTGCGCAGCACCAGGCGCCCCTCGGATGCGCACTGAACCTGCCGGCGGGACGATCCCGGCCACGAAGCAGCAGGCGGGCATCCCACGCGCAGCCTATTGGCTGGCAATGCTTCCGCCCTTGTTCTGGTCGGGCAATTTCCTGATAGCGCGGCTGATGCGCGAGGCCATTCCGCCCGTGCAGATGTCGTTCTGGCGCTGGAGTCTGGCCCTTCTCATCCTTGCGCCGTTCTGCTGGCGGCCGATCGCCAGCTCCTGGCCGCGCATCCGCAGCAACCTGCCATTCCTCGCGCTGCTCGGCGCGATCGGCGTGACCGCTTTCAACTGCTTCGTCTATGCGGCGCTGCGCCATACGCCGGTCGCCAATGCGGCACTGGTCAATTCCCTCCTGCCCGTCGTCACCTTCACACTCGCCTATCTGATCCTGAACCAGGGCCTGACGCGGCGACAGCTTGCCGGGATCGCGCTCTCGCTCTGCGGCGCGGTTCTGGTGATTTGCCGCGGGGACCCGCGGATGCTGCTGAGCGTCGCGCTCAACCGGGGTGACATTCTGGTCTTCGCCGGCATGAGCTGTTGGGCGCTGTACACCGTGCTGATCCGCTGGCGACCGACGGGCCTCCCGCCGATGGCATTTCTCGGCGTGACCGTATTCTTCGGCGTCCTGTTCCATTTGCCGGCCGTCGCCTGGGAATACGCAGCGCAAGGCGGCTTCCGGCTCACCATGGCGACCGCCGGCGCGCTGATTTATTTCGCGGTCTTCCCCTCGATCCTTGCCTATATCTTCTGGAACCGCTCGGTCACGACGCTCGGTCCCGGCAGGACCGGCATGTTCATGCACCTCCTGCCGCCGACCAGCGCTGTGCTGGGCTTCATCGTGCTCGGCGAGCGGATCGCCTGGTTCCACTTCGCGGGCTTCGCCATCATCGTTCTCGGCATCTGGCTGGTCACGTCAGCGCCCCGCCAGGCGTAAGCCAAGGCGCCCGTTACTCTCGGTATCCGGGCGCAGCGCCTACCGACGAGCCCTTTTTCCGTCTCAGCGGCGGCTGCCCGAAAGCCGGCCCTGATGCCCACTGGACAGGAAACGCATGAACGCTGGCGGAATCTCGATATAGCCGAGAGCTTCCTGGCGGATATCGAAATCCGCGATTGCCTCGGTCAGCATCTCGAACTCCCGCTCGCCATCGGAGCCCCGCGAGGACGAGATCAGCTGTGCAGCTCGCAGCACAGCAGCTTTCCGCTGTTCATAAGACGAGATCACTACGGCGTCGGCGTTGGGCATGACACCACCTCATCGCTACGCAACTCACATCCGCTACGCTAGCGACCCGACCGCTGGAATGCGAGTCGCTTATGCGCCGATGCCATTGAGCCGTCGTATTGGCGCGCAGCGGTGCTGCCGCACACTCATTCAGGGTCTGTATCGTTCAACCATCTCGACGATCCGGCGTGCAGCATCCAGCGCTGCGCTCCGGTCCTGCGAGAAGTTCAGGCGGATGCTGTGCGGATGCGGGCCGAACTCCGTCCCCGGCGTCACGATCACGTTCGCCTGCTGGCGAAGCAGCCGGACGAAGTCGAGCGGCGCAACGCGCAGGGCCGGCAGGGTCGGGAATACGTAGCTTCCGGCCTGCGGGCGCCGGGTCGGGAAGCCGGCCTCGGCGAAGATCGCCAGCAGATCGTCGCGGATGCGCTGATGGTCGCTCACCCGCTGCTCCATCCAGCCTGCCGGCTCGGCGAACCAGGAGCGCAGCACTGCCTGATTGTAGCCCGCCGCCCGTAGCGACACGATCGCCTGCAGCTTCTCCATCCGGTCGATGATCGCCGGCGCGCCGAAGGCGACGCCGAGCCGGTAGCCGCTCAGCGACTCCGTCTTGGACGGGCCCATGATCGTCACGCATTGCTCGTCGGGAAGGCCGCTCGCGCGGATATGCGTATAGCTTTCGCCGTCATAGCGCAGGCGGGAGTAGAGCTGGTCGGCGACGACCGTGACGCCGTAGCGCTTGGCCAGGTCTGTGATCCGCCCGATCTCGCGCTGCGAGTAGACCGCTCCGGTCGGGTTGTTGGGGTTGGAAAAGACGAAGACCTTCGCGCCGGCCACGAAGGCCGCCTCCAGTGCCGACAGGTCGAGGCCGGCTCCTTCGCCACCGCCGAGATAGTCCATCGCGACCGGCATGACCTCGCCGCCGAGAAACTGCACCAGCTTGCGGTTGGCGAAATAGTCCGGCTGGACGATCGCGACCTTGTCGCCTGGGGCGACGGTCGCGGCCATCGCCAGGAACAGCGCGCCCTGCGTGCCGGGCGTGACGATGAGGCCGGCATCGGTCGAGACCGGGGCGCCAGTGAAGGCCTCGAGCCGCATCGCCAGCTCGGCGCGGATGTCCGCTGAGCCGCGATATTCGGTGTAGGCTTGGCGCCCGCCGATCCGCACCGCCTCGGCGAAGCGCTCCATGGCGTCCGGCGGCGGCGGGAAGGCGTCGACATCGCCATGCGAGAAGTCGACGGCGCGGCCCGGCAGCGCCTCCCCAATCATCAGGGCCCGGGTGTCGGCATCCGAGCGCCGCACCTCCTGCCCCGGTGCGTTGTCGGTCGAGAGGGCTGCGAACTTGTTGGCGAGCGAAGACATGGCGTTTCCTGTTGACGGCTCGATGAGCGAGGCTTGGTGTTCGGTCGGTGAGGCTCGGGCGGCGCTCAGTGGGGCCCGAGCGCCCTGCGGAAAACGTCCGGCTCGACATTGCCGCCGGAGAGCAGCACGACGGTACGCCGCCCGCGCAACGCTTCGGGCCGCGCCAGTAGCGCCGCCAGGGCGACGGCCCCGCCAGGCTCGACGACGAGGCGGAGATGCTCGAAGGCGAAGCGGATGGCGGCGAGCACCTCGTCATCCGAGGCCGTCAGCACCCGCGACAGCTTGCGACGGTTGAAGGAGAACGGCATTTCGGCCGGCGTCGGTGCCAACAGCGCGTCGCAGAGCGAGCCGGAGAGGCGTTCGTTGACCTCGCGCTTGCCGCTCGCGAGCGAGCGCCTGGTATCGTCGAAATCCTCGGGCTCGGCCGCCCAGAGTTCCGCCCGCGAGCCTGCCGCCTCCATGGCGAGCCCCGTTCCGGCGGCGAGCCCGCCGCCTCCGCAGGGCACGATCACAAGATCGACCGTGCCGTCTGCCTGCTCGGAGGCTTCGAGGAAGGCCGTGCCCTGGCCGGCGATGACGAAGCGGTCGTCGCCCGGCGGCACGACCGCCACCGGCATGCGTGCGGCGATCCGCGCCGCGATCTCTTCGCGCGATTGCCTGCCGCGCTCGTAGAGCACGACCTCGCCCTCGTTCTCGCGCACCTTGGCGATCTTGTTGGCGGGGGCGTCGCTCGGCATGACGATGGTCGCGCGGATGTCGAGCATCCGGCCCACTGTCGCGACCGCCTGGCCGTGATTGCCGGTCGAGTAGGCGACGACACCGCCGGGGAACGCCGCGCGATCAAGGCGGTGCAGTCGGTTATAGGCGCCGCGGAACTTGAAGGCGCCGGAGCGCTGCAGGTTCTCGCATTTGAGCAGGATCTCGCCACCGGTCAGCTGGTCGAGGGCGGGCGAGTGTAGCAGCGGCGTGCGGACCGCCACGGGCTGCAGGACGCGCGCGGCGTCGAGGACGTCGTCGGGGCTCGGCAGGGGCATGTCGGTCATGTCAGTGGGCCAGGATGCGCGACAGGAAGAGGCGAGCGCGTTCCGAGGCCGGCTCGGCGAAGAAGCGCACGGTTTCGGCGACCTCGACGATCTCGCCCTGGTCCATGAAGACGACCCGGTCGGCGGCGGCCTTGGCGAAGCCCATTTCGTGGGTGACGACGACCATGGTCATGCCCTCGCGGGCGAGCTCGAGCATCACCGCCAGCACCTCGCCGATCATCTCCGGATCCAGGGCGGAGGTCGGCTCGTCGAACAGCATGGCGACCGGGTCCATGGCCAGCGCCCGGACGATGGCGATGCGCTGCTGCTGCCCGCCCGAGAGCTGCGCCGGATAGGCCGCTTCCTTGTCGGCGAGACCGACACGCCGAAGCAGGCGGCGGGCCTTGTCCTGCGCTTCGTCACGGCTACGCTTGAGTACGTGGATCTGCGCCAGGCAGATGTTCTCCAGCACCGTGAGGTGCGGGTAGAGCTCGAAGTGCTGGAACACCATGCCGACCCGCGCACGGACCCTGGCGGCTGCCGCGGACTTCGACGGGAGATCCTCGCCGTCGATCGCGATGCGGCCCGCCTGGACCGGCTCGATCCCGTTGATGCATTTGACGAAGGTGCTCTTGCCTGAGCCCGACGGCCCGCAGATCACCACGACTTCGCCGCGCGCGACATCGAGGCTGCAGTTCCGCAGGACCGGCACGTCGCCATAGCTCTTGGACAATCCTTCGATCCGTATCATCTCGACCATGTCGTTCATGCTGTCCCGCGGTTGCGAGGGAATGGGGCGCCGGCGACGCTAACGCGCACGCTGCCGGTCGCTGCTCAGGCGCTGCGCCAGGGTGCTGCCGGCGGTGCAGAGGGCGAAGTAGACGAGCGCGGCGAACACATAGAGCTCGACGATGCGGTTCTGGGTGTTCGCGACGATGCTGGCCGAGGTCATGAAGTCGTGGAGGGACACGACATAGACCAGCGACGTATCCTGGAAGAGCACGACGCCCTGCGTGACCATCAGCGGCGCCATCTTGCGCAGCGCCTGCGGCAGCACGACGAGCCGGACCGCCTGGAGATAGGTCATGCCGGAGGCCTGCGCGGCCTGCCACTGCCCCGGCCGGACGCTATTCAGGCCGGCCCGGATGATCTCGGAATAATAGGCCCCCTCGAACATGACGAAGGCGATCAGCACCGAGTAGAGCGCGCCGACCGGCCGGCCGAGCAGGAGCGGCACCAGGAAATAGAACCAGAAGATCACCAGGATCAGCGGAACGGCCCTGAAGCCGTTCACATAGAGCGCGGCGAGCATCGCCAGGACGCGGAAGCGCGAGAGGCGGACGATGGCGATGACCAGGCCCAGCGCCAGGCCGCCGATCATGGCGATGGCAGTCAGCCCGAGGCTGAGGCCGAGCCCCTTCGCCAGGAAAGGCAGAGCGCCCAGAATGACGGAGATGTCGAAGCCGGACATTGCTCATCCCCTCGCGGTCGGACCGGGGATCGAGACCCTGCGCTCGATGACCGCCATCAGCGTCGTCACCATCAGGGCGATCGTCATGTAGACGACGGTCGCGGCGGTGAAGGCCTCGAAGCCCTGATAGGTGAAGCTCTGGATCTGCTGGGTCTGCGCCGTCAGCTCGTAGACGCCGATCGTCAGCGCGATCGAGGAGTTCTTGAAGATCGTCAGGAATTCCGAGGTCAGCGGCGGAACGACGATCCTGAAGGCCTGAGGCAGCAGGACGAGCCGATAGGCCTGCACGGTGGAAAGCCCCGAGGCGCGCGCCGCCATCGACTGGCCGTGGGGCACGGCGGCGATGCCGGCGGCGACCTGGACCGCGACGCGCGAGGCGGTGAACAATCCCAGCGCCACGATCGCCGTCACGACTTCGGGATAGGGCAGCTCCCGCTTCAGCCATGTCCCCGCGGCCTTCGGCAGCAGCTCGGGCACCACGAAGAACCAGAGGAACATCTGCAGGAGCAGCGGCACGTTCCGGAACAGGTTGATATAGGAGCCTGTGGCGAGGCGCACCACGCCGGAAGCACCGCTGTGAAAGATGCCGATCAGCGTCCCGAGGCTGAGTGCGATGACCCAGGCTGCGATCGAGACCGCCAGCGTCATGACGATGCCCTGGCCGAGCCACTCCAGATAGGGGGACTGGACGAGGACGCCCCAGTTCCATGCGTAGTTCATGGCGTACTCTTCCCCGCCCTGCCCCGAAGCTCCCGCCCCGCCTCACTCGGGGATCCCGATGATCTGGAAGGTGGTCGCCAGCGGTGCCGAGAGCGGCACGCCCAGTGGCTCGAACCAGGTCTGGTAGACCTTCTGAAGCTCGCCTTCGCGCGCCAGCCGGGCGAGCGTCGCATTGACCAGAGACAGGAACACCGTGCTGTTCTTCTGAACGAGGAAGCCGTAGCTGTCGTAGGAGAGCGGCTTGCCGACGACCTCGTAGTCTGTGGACGACGGCGCCTTGCTGCGAAGCCCGAACAGCAGGATGTCGTCGGTCGAGAATGCGTCGACGCGGTCGGTCGACAGGGCAAGGAAACCCTCCGAATTGTCCCGCACCGGCACGATCCGGATGTTCAGCTTGTCGCGCTCGATAATGGATTTGATCAGGCGCTCGGGGACCGAGTTGATCGGCAGGGCGATCGACTTGCCCTTGAGGTCGGCGAGCTCGGCGATGCCGGACTTCGACTTCACCAGGAGCCGCGTCGAGGAGATGAAGAAGGGGCTTGAGAAATCGACCTGTGCCTGGCGCCCGATCGTGTTGACCGCCGACTCGCAGGAGATGTCGACGGTGCCGTTGGCGACCAGCGGGATGCGATTCTGCAGATTGACCGGTACCCATTTGATCTCGAGATCGGGCAGGCCGAGGGCCGTTTTCACGGTCGCCGCGACTTTGATGCAGAGATCGGTCGAATAGCCGGTCGGCTTCCCCTGCGCGTCGATATAAGAGAAGGGAATCGACGCCTCGCGATAGCCGATCGAGATCGACTTCTTCGCTTTGATCCGGTCGATCACGGCGTCCGTCGCTTGCGCTCGCGCCGCCGACGCCACTCCCAGTGCCAGGCTGACGCCGATGGCGGCCAGCCCCAAGATCCTGCCCTTCATGTCCCGCTCCATTATCGTTGTCGGTTGATCGCAAGCGTCAGGCGATGGCTTCGAGCAGCTCCGCGAGGCTCGACACCGTCAGGTCCGGCCGGGCCTCGGCCGCGCCCTCCCCGGACAGCCCGAGCAGGCGGTTCGGCCGGTTGATCCAGGCCGATGTGAGCCCGAGCCTGTTGGCGGGCGTGATGTCGGCGCGAAGGCTCTGGCCGACATGGAGGACGCGCTGCCGCGGAATGCCGGCTGCGTCGAGATCGGCGAGCGCCGTGGCGAAATGCTCGTCGCTGGGCTTGTAGGCGCCGACGCGCTCGGCCGTGACGATGATGTCGAAGCGGATGTTCATCTTGGCGCAGGACGAGGCGAGCGAGGCGTTGTCGATGTTCGACAGCGCCCCGATCCTGGCGCGCGCCTGCAGTGCCTTCAGTCCAGCCTCCGTGTCCGCATAGGCCGGCCAGTCGTGCGGCGTCCGCGAGAATGCTTCGCGCCGGGCAGGATGGACCGCGACGCCGTAGTCGCCCGAGATCCTGTCGAAGCAGCGGCGCAGCACCTCGGGATAGAGATGGGCCGGGCGCTCCTTCTGGATCGCGGCGCGGGCGCGGTCGAAGGACATGATCAGCTCGTCGCCGCTCGCGGTCACCCGCTGCTCCTGCGCCCAGGCCTGGAGGAAGGCGACGATCGACGGCTCCCAGTCGATCAGGGTGCCGTAGACGTCGAAGGTGACGGCGTCGAAGTCGGACAAGCGAAGCATTGGAAAACCGTTCCGTTCAAGCTGGAATAAATTAGCGATAATCGCTAATTTGAAAGCCGTCAACTCCTTCACGATTCCGAGCGGCCCAGAGAGCTTCAGGGCGCATCGCCGCCCTGCTGCGCCGATTGACTTATGAAAACACCTCGATGAAAAGGGAGCCAGTTGACGCCTTCAAATCGCTAATCTCGCACAGGGCGGACGTCGTTTGGACCCTATGAGCATCGTGGATCCGGCATCGCGCCGGGACAGCCGGTCGGCCGCCGCGGTCGTCGCCGACGATCTGCGCGCCGCTATCCTCCGCAACCGGCTGCCGGGCGGCGAGCGGCTGCGGCAGGACGCCATCGCCACGCAGTTCGGCGTGAGCCAGATGATCGTTCGCGAGGCCTTCAAGCAGCTCGTCGGCGAGGGCTTCCTCACGGCCGAGCCGCGCCGCGGCGTCGCCGTCGCAGTGATGAGTCGCGACGAGGCCTGGGAAATCAGCCAGTTGCGCGCGATCCTGGAATGCCAGGCCTTGCGCTGGGCGATCCCCAACATGGTGCGCGCCGATTTTCTTGCTACTGCAAAGGTGCTCGACGAGCTCGACACTGCCACGGCCGTCGACGCCAAGATCCTGCTGAACGGCCGCTTCCACCAGATCCTCTACGCGCCGGCGAGGCGTCCCCGCACGCTGGAGATGATCGAGACGCTGCGGATGAATTTCGAGCGCTACCTCCGCTACACCTGGGAGCAGACGCATCATCTCGAGCAGTCCCAGGCCGAGCATCGCAGCATTCTGACGCTCTGCGAGATGCGCGACGTCGAGCGGGCCTGCGACCTGCTGCGCAAGCATGTTCTCGCCACGGGCGACCTGCTCGTCGACAGCCTCACGCCGAAGGCCTAGCCCGCCTGCCGGGGAAGCGCCCGCCGCGCGTGCTCGATGCGTGATCATATTATCGCTAATCGCTAGAATTGGAGCGCTGCTCGCCGAGCCGCTCCGCTGGACCCGGGACAGGGAAGAGGCACATGACCTACCAGCGGGTCGGCATCATCGGAGCCGGCGTCATCGGACATGCGATCTTCGACGCCATCGTCACCCAAAATCTCGCCGCAGTGGACTACGTACTGGTCGACGAGCGCTTCGCGCCACCTGCCGACGCGACGCGCCTGCGCGAACATCTCGTCACAGATTCACGATGGCATGTCGTCATGCCGGTGGCCGGAGTGACCTCCATCAAAGCCGCAGCCCACCATCGACCGCGATCTCGGCGCCGTTGATGTAGCTGCCCTCGGGCGAGCAGAGCAGCAGTGCGATCCCGGCACAATCATCGGCGCGGCCGAGCCGGCCGAGGGGAATGCGGGCGAGCACCTGCTCTTCCCGTCCGGGCTGGGCCAGGACGCCGCGGTTGCGATCGGTCAGGATCGCGCCGGGCTGGATGATATTGCAGGTGACATCAGGGACACGCAGGCTCCGCGCCAGGTTGAGGATCATGTTGGTCTGCGCCGCCTTGGTGGCGGCGTAGTAGAAATGCGTCGGATTGGGACGCTTCTCCTGCACGCTGCCGATCGCGATCAACCGGCCGAAGCCGCGGTCCAGCATGCCCGGCAGGAAGGCCTGCAAAAGCCGCACAGTGGCGTGGAGATTGATCTGCGTCTGAGTCGCCATTGCGGCCTCCGAGACCACATCCCAGGTTTCGAGCGTTTCGACGGAGGCGCAGAGTACGAGGATGTCGGGCTCGATGCCGTTCGCCGTCAGCTCCGCCGCCATCGCAGTGGGGGCCGCAGCTTCGGCAAGATCGGCGATCAAAGGCGAGGCCGCGAGGCCTCTCGCTTGCAGATCGGCAGCGGCCGCGCGGGCCGTGGCTGCGTCCCGATCATGAATGATCGCATGCGCGCCACCTTCGGCGAGCCGCGTCGCGATCGCCAGCCCGATGCCGCGCGCCGCACCGGTGACGAGGGCGACGCGCCTCGAAAGTTGACCCGCCATCAGCCGAGCAGCGGCTTCACGCGGGCGACGGCATCGTCCATCGCCTGCTGCGGCGGCTTGCGACCGAGCACGGCGGCTTGCGTTTCCTCGATGAAGATGTCATGGGCGCGAGCCTGCTCGTCGAAGGCCGGCAAATGGATGCGCGAGGCCTTCAATGCGGCGGCCTCGTCGGCGGCATAGGGCATCGCCGCCTTCAACTTCTCGTCGGCATAGGTCGAGATGCGGGTCGGCCCGTTGCCGTTGAGCGCCATCGCCGTCGTGCCGGCCTTCGAGGACAGCGCGCGGATGAATTCCCAGGCGAGCGGCTTCTGCTTGGCGTTCTTCGGGATCATCAGCGACCAGAACTCGACCGTCGGCGCGAACGCCATCTTCCCGGCGAGATCGACCGCCATCGGTGGTAGCAATGACTTGAAGCGCCCGCCATACTTGCCCTTGGCCGGATCGTTGTAGGAGACCAGCCGGGCGAAGGGATTGATCGTCATCGCCGCCCTGCCCTGCTGCATCCAGGTGGTGATCTCCTCATTGTTCACCGTGGCAAAATTCCGTGGCAGCACGCCGGCCTTGTAGAGATCGGCGAGGATGGTCAGCGCCTTGACCATGGCCGGCTCGTTGGCGGTGAGCTTGCCGTCGGCCGTCATGTAGTCGCCGCCGAGGCAGCGCGAGACCGTCAGGAAATTCGAGGCGAAGACGGCGGTGAAGGCGAGGCCGTGGACCTGCGTGCCGTCCTCGCGCTTGAAGGTGAGCTTGCGCGCGACCTCGACCAGCTCTTCGAAGCTCGCCGGGAGCTTGCTGATGCCGCGCTCCTCCAGCAGCGCCTCATTGTAGATCAGCGCATTGGTGGCGTGGCGGACCGGGATGCCATGCAGCGCGCCGTCGACCTTGAGCGGGGCGATCAGCCCCGGTGCGAAATCGTCGAAGGCCTCGATCGGCGCATCCTTCATGAACGCATCGAGCGGCTCGAACAGCTTGAGATTGCGCGGCACAGCGCGGCCATTGACGAGATAGGCGACGTCGATCGAGGTCTCGGCCAGCGAGGCCTCGCGCAGCAGGCGCTCGTGCACGGCGTTGACGTCGCCGAAGGTGACCCAGTTCAGGTTCGCCCCGCTCGCCTTGCGGAAGGCCTCGGTGGCATCGCCGCCTGGCCCTGTCGTGGCGGCGGTTTGGTGGACGCGATGGCCGAGGGCTGTGAGTGTCTTTGCCTGTGCGAAGGCGCGGCCGGGCAGGACAGATGCGGCAGCGGCACCCAAGCCAAAGGTGCGGCGCGAGAGAATGGTCTTCGACATGGCTCTTCTCCTGATCTGTCGCCCGCCCCGTCTTTCCGGGGCTTCGCGCAGCGAAGAGCCCGGAATCCAGAACCACAGGCGGAGATCGCCTACATGCTACAGTTCGAGCGCCTCCATTCGACGCTCCGGCGCTTCTAGATTCCGGGCTCGCTGCTGCGCAGCGCCCCGGAATGACAGTGTGCTTCAGGCTGGCAGCAGAGGCTGCACGCGCTTGACCAGCGAGGCCATTGCCTCCTCGGGCGTCTTCATGCCGAGCACCGCGGCTTCCGCCTCTTCCTTGAAGAGATCGCCGGCGCGGGCCGCTTCGTCGAAGGCCGGCAGCGGCACGCGCGCCACCTTGAGCACCTTCAACTCCTCGGCAGCGTAAGGGACCGTCCCGGCGAAGCTCTGGTCGGCATAGGTCGAGGCACGCACCGGTCCGTTGCCGTTGAGCGCCGCCTTCAGGGTCGCCTCCTTCGAGGCCATCGCCTTGATGAAGCTCCAGGCGAGGTCCTTGCGCCTGGCGTTTTTCGGGATGACCATGCCCCAGAACTCGACCTTGGCCGGAGCGGCATCGTACTTGCCGGCCAGCGTCTTCGAGGCCGGCACGGCGATCGTCTTGATCTTGCCGGAGAATTTCGACTTTTGCGGATCGTTGTAGATGCGGTTGCGGCCCATGCTCTGCAGGCTCATCGCCGCCCTTCCCTGCTGCATCCAGACATTGACGTCCTCGGGCGAGAGCGTCGCGAAATTGCGCGGGAAGGCATTGGCCTGGAAGAGCTCGCGCAAGGTCCTGATCGCGGTCAGCATCGGCGGCTGGTCGGCAGCGCATTTGAAGTCGGGCGTGATGAACTCGCCGTCCCAGGCGCGGGCAAGGTCGATCACGTTCGGATAGGTCACCCCCGGCGTGCACAGGCCTACCACCTGCGTGCCGTCCCCGCGGCGATAGCTGCAGGCCTTGGCGATCTCGATCATCTCCTCGATCGTCGCCGGCGGCTTGGAGAAGCCTTTCTCGGCCAGGATCTCCTCATTGTAGTGCAGGCCGGAGGAGGCATGGCGGAACGGCACGGCGAGCTGCTTGCCGCCGACATTCATGCCCTTCATCAACCCCGGGAAGATGTCGGCCAGGTCCTCGACCGGGTCGCGCTTGAGATAATCGTCGAGCGGCTCGAATAGGCCCGCGGCACGCGGCACCACCTGCGTGTTGACGACGAAGCCGACATCGACCGAGGTCTCGCCGAGGCTCGCCTCGCGGAACAGCCGCTCCTGCAGCGGGCCGGTGTCGAATGTCGTCCACTGGACGTTGACGCCATTCTTCGCGGCCCAGTCCTTGGTGATGTCGCCGCCCTGCGCGCCAGTCGCGACCGTCTGCATGACGCGATGGGTAAAGACGTTGAACGGCCCGCTCTGCTGCGCGCGGGCGCCTCCGGTCCCAAGCGCCGTGAAGCTCAACCCGAGAATGCCGGCGCCGAACTGCCTACGATTCAGTCCCGTCTCCGTGCCCATGCCTGTCCTCCCGATGGTTCGCGAGTTCCGCGATGGCGGCTTCAGCCGCTTCGAAATGCTTGTTCATGGCGGCCGAGGCCGCGGCCGGATCGCCGGCACGGATCGCCTCGACGACGCGGACATGCCGCTCGAAGGTGCGTCGCCAGTCATCCTTGGTGCGCTTCTCGCGCGAATTGAAGATCTCCATGACCTCGCGGATCACCGGCCTGAGGCCCCTGATCTGGAAGTCGAGCAGGCGGTTGCCGGACGAGGCCGCAATCGCCTCATGGAAGTCGAGATCGGCCTCGATCCAGCGCGGCACATGGCCGAGCGCGTCTTCCATGCGGGCGAGAATGAGATCGAGCCTCTCGATATCCTCAGCCGAGCGACGCTCCGCGCTATGGGCCGCGATCGGTGGCTCGAGGATGCGGCGCAGCTCCACCGCCTCGGTCAGGCCATTGGCGCGGCCGCGCACGGCGAAACGATAGAAGCGGTCGAGCGGAGCGGCGTCGAGCGCCTGCACCCGGGTCGGCTTGCCCTGCTGGATATGGACGACGCCCATCGCCGCGAGCTGGCGGATCGCCTCGCGGGCGATCGGCTTGCTGACGCCGAAGGAGGTGGCGATGCGCGCCTCTGACGGCAGGGCGTCGCCGGGCTTCAGCCTGCCATCCTGGATCGCCTGGGTGATGCGCTGGATCACGGCGTCGCCCAGCCGCATCGGCACGACGTCGCCGCCAGCGAATGGGTCGTCGCCACCGAGCAAGGATGAAGCGGCATCGCTCATCGATCACCTCCGTTTGGGGATCATTGACAGACGCCGCTCAGCTTGGCAACTGTTCAACCTATCAGATAAGTTGAACAGCCGAAGGACACCCCTTCATGTCGGGCAGCCGCATCTCGAGGGTCACCGCACATCCACTGCGGGCGACTCTGCCCAAGGTCCAGCGGACCTCGCAGGGCGACTATCCGGCGATCGAGATCGTCGTGGTCGAGGTCGAGACTGAAGACGGCACCATCGGGTTCGGCGAAGGGCTCTGCCGCCGCGGCGCCGCCGGCTATGCCCGCTTCATCGAGGAGGCACTGGTGCCTCGCCTGATCGGTCGCGATGCCGCCGACCGACGTGCGCTCTGGAAGGCGATGCGCGCCGCCCTGTCCGGACGCCCGGGCGGCCAGATCGTCGAGGCGATCGCCGCGGTCGACATCGCGCTCTGGGACATTGCCGGGAAGCAGGCTGGCCTGCCGATCCACAAGCTGCTCGGCGGCATGGGACGCACCGAAGTCGCGGCCTACGCCTCCTCGATCAACTGGCTCGATGACGCCACCGTCGAGGCCGAGGTCGCCGCCGTGCTGAAGGCCGGCTTCCGCGAGATCAAGGTCAAGCTCGGCCATCCGCTCCGGGATGCGATCGCGCGTGCCAAGCTCGTCCGCAAGCTCGCAGGCGACGACATCGCCCTCTATGTCGATGCCAACTGGGCCTATGATGTCGATGATGCGTTGATCGTCGGGCGGGCGCTGGCCGATCTCGGCTATGGCTTCTTCGAGGAGCCGATCGCGCCGCAGGATCGCGAGGGCTATCGCCGCCTCGCCCAGCACCTGCCGATCCGCCTCGCCGCTGGCGAGAGCGACTTCGTCGCTAGCGATGCGCTGATCTCGCTGCAGGACCGCTCGCTCGGGCTGATCCAGCCTGACGTGACGCGCTCGGGCGGGATCAGCGAGACCTGGCGGATCTGCGAGCTCGCCGCCGCTTTCAACACGGCCTACGCCCCGCATGTCGGCTGGTCCGGCGCGATCTGCGTCGCCGCCAGCCTGCAGCTTGCCGCCGCGGCCGAGACCTTTCGCACCTTCGAGTGCATGGTCTACCAGAACCCGCTGCGCGACGCCTTCACCCGCCCGATCGTCGGCGAAGGCTCGCGGCTCATCGACGGCAAGCTTTCCGTGCCGCAGGGGCCGGGTCTCGGCGTCGAGATCGACCGCGATGCGCTCGCGCGCTTCAGGATCGCGTGATGAGCGCCCGTACGCCCCTCTCCGCCATCGCGCTGGTCTCGCCGGTGCAGCTGATGATCGGCGGCATCATCTTCCTGCCGGCGATCTACGTATTCTGGCTCAGCCTCAACCAGTCTTCCTTCGGCCAGGCCGCGAGCTATGTCGGCTTCGCCAACTACGCCAAGGTGCTGGGCGATGCCTATTTCTGGAAAGCGCTGCTCAACACGGTGATCGTCGTTGCCGTGGTGGTGCATGTCGAGCTCCTGCTCGGCCTCGGCATGGCGCTGTTCTTCGCCTCGGGCGTGCCGTTCCGGCCGCTGCTGCTCGCGATCGTGCTCGCGCCCTATGCGGTCAGCGAGGTCTCCGCGGTGGTGATGTGGCGCTTCCTGTTCGAGCCCGACGTCGGGATGATGAGCCGGTTGCTGATGTCGCTCGGCCTGCCGCCGATCGAATGGGCGGTGAACCCGAGCCATGGCCTCGCCATGGTCAGCCTGCTCTCGATCTGGCTGCATCTGCCCTTCAGCTTCATCATCCTCTATGCCGCGCGGCTCTCGATCCCGAGCGATCTCTACGAGGCCGCAGCGATCGACGGCGCCTCGCCCTGGACCTCGTTCCGCCGGGTGACCCTTCCGCTCTTGATGCCGGCGCTGCTGATCGCCGCCCTGTTCCGCTACATCTTCGCCTTCCGGCTGTTCTCCGAGGTCTGGCTGATGACCGGCGGCGGCCCGGCGCGCTCGACCGAGGTGATGGCGGTCTATCTCTATCTCGAGGCCTTCCGCTACAACGCCTTCGGCCCGGCCGCCGCCACCGGCTGGCTCCTGGTGCTCGCCTCGCTCCTGCTCGCGCTGTTCTATCTGCGCCGGCTCTACAGGGAGATGTTCGCGCGTGCCTAAGCTTCTGCGCCATCTCCTCAAGCTCGTCGGCGTGCTCGCGATCGTCGCCTGGTCGCTGGTGCCGATCGGCCTGATCGCCATGTCGTCCTTCAAGGCCGACCGCGACATTTTTTCAACTACGGGCGCGCTCTCTTTTTCTCCGACCCTGGCGAACTACCAGGCGCTCTGGAGCCGCTGGGGCGATTTCTTCTTCGGGCTGTGGAACAGCTTCCTGGTCACGGTCGGCGCGACCGTGCTCGCCGTCGGTGTCTCCCTGCTCGCGGGCTTCGCCTATTCGCGCTTCGCCTCGAAGGGCCTGCAGGCCTCTGCCTTCTTCCTGATCTTCATCCGGCTGATCCCGCCGATCGTGATCACGCTGCCGCTCTTCCCGGTGGTGAACTGGCTCGGCCTCAACGACACCCATTTCGTGCTGATCGTGCTCTACGCCACCTTCTTCGTCTCGCTCGGGACGGTGGTGATGCGCACCTTCATCGACCAGATCCCGCGCGAGCTCGACGAAGCCGCGATGATGGACGGCGCCTCGCAGATGCAGATCATCGCCCGCGTCATCCTGCCGATGGCGGCTCAAGGGATGCTCGCCGTCTCGGTCTTCGTCATCGTCTACGCCTGGAACGAGTTCCTCTTCGCCTTCATCTTCACCACCACCAAGGCGAAGACCGCACCGCTGGTGATCTCCGAGATGATCGGCGCCGTCGAGGGCGTCGAATGGGGCGTGCTCTTCGCCGCCTCGACCGTGCAGCTCGTGCCGGTGCTCGCCTTCGTCATCCTCATGCAGAAGCATCTCGTCGCGGGCCTGACCGCCGGCGCGGTGAAGGGGTAGGACCATGACCCAGCTCGACGACTTCAGACGCGCCATCCGCGAGGCCGATCCGCAGCTCAGCCGCTTCGACCCCCTGCCCCGGATCATCTGCCTCGATGATTTCGACCGCGGCATGTGCGGCTGGACTCAGCTCGTCGGCAATTACGAGGACACGTTGGACGCGATGCTGCCGGGCTATGCCCAGCACAGCCACGCCATGCTCTCGACCCTGCCGAACTGGGATTTCGGCTCGCATGGCGGCGTCGACGGTTCCTACGCGCTGAAGATCGCGACGCGGCCGAAGAAGGGCGCGCAGAACGTCGCGATCAAGCGGCTGACCTTCCGCAAGCCGGGACCGATCCGGCTCGAGGCCTATTTCACCTTCAAGCCCGAGGCGACCGAGCTGCAGCTTTCGGAGACCGACATCCGCTCCTTCGGCTTCCTCTACGATCTGCAGATCGGCGACAGCTCGGGGCCGGGCGATCGCGTCATGCCGCATTTGCGCTTCCTCAACGCGCAGGACGGCAAGCACATCCAGAGATGGCAGTTCAAGCGCCGGACGACTCCGATCAAGCCGATCGGCAATGCGGGGAAGACAATCACCCACTATCATCTTGCTCCCGACGACTGGGAGGATCTGCCGGGCGGCGAGCAGCGGCTCTGCTACAATGAGATCCCGACCAAGGTGAACTGGCACTATCTGCGCTTCGACTTCGACCTCGCCTCGATGCAGGCGACGCGCTTTCAGGTCAACGACCGCGTCTTCGCCATGGACGGCTTCGACTGCATCCGCATACCCGCGATGAAGAACCTGTGGTGCATGCTCAATCTCGCCTTCTTCGCCGAGACCGACACCGACAAGCGCGCCTTCGCCTATCTCGATTCCGTCTGCCTGTCGGGAGAGTTCTGATGCTGCCCGAGAATCTCACCGCCGTCGTCGCCCGCAACGAAACCTGGACCGGATTAAGCGCCACCGAGCCCTACGAGGCCGGCTGGGCCAAGGAGGCGATCGTCTTCGTTCGCGCGTTGAAGGAGCCGAAAGGGCCGCTGCCCAAAGCGAGGGTCGAGATCTCGGCCGATGGCATGCATTGGTGCGCCGAGGGCTCGGAGTTCGCGCTGCCGGCGGCGAAGGACGCCGTGACCTTCCAGCGCATCAGCCATTTCGGCAATTTCCTGCGCGTTGCCGCGACGCTGCCCGATGGCGCCGAGATCACCCTGCTGGTGACGTTTCATCTCAAAGCCTGACCGCCCCCGGCGCAGAATGCGCCGCTTGCGGACCTCGGCCTGTGACCGGGAGACGGACATCGTCACCTGCAGCCTGCCGGGCATCGACGGCCGGTTGCTGGGCGCGATCCTGAGCCCTTCGACCCATGAACCCAACGCTGTCGGGCGGGGTGAGGACTGGCCCCTGTTGAACGCCTGATCTCTCGGTCAATTGCTGACATCACACCTCGCGCCCAAGCCCGGGCTCGAATTGCCGGCACATTTCGCGCGCCTCGCTTGCCGTTCAAGCTAACTGAACACTTGTTTAGTTATTAGGGCACTGATACGCTGCCTGGCAGGTGAGGAAATTCCGGCTTCGGCCGGACGCAGGCGAGGTCCTCGTGGACATGACCACAGAGGCGAACACGTTCCCGAAGCTGCTCTTGCACCACGCGTCGTGTCATGCGGGTCGGCCCGCCATGCGCGAGAAGCGCTACGGCATCTGGAAGACCTGGACCTGGGCCGAACTCTTGCATGAAGTGCAGTCGCTCGCTTTGGGACTCGCCAAAGCCGGCGTGAAGCCGGGAGAGCGCGTCGCGATCATCGGCAACAACCGCGCACGGCTCTACTGGAGCATCCTGGCGGCCCAATGCCTCGGCGCGGTGCCGGTCCCGATCTATCCCGATGCGGTCGCGGACGAGATGGCCTTCCTCCTCGCCCATGCCCGCACCTGCGTGGCGATCGTCGAGGACCAGGAGCAGGTCGACAAGCTCCTCTCCATCCAGGACCGGCTGCCGCTCCTGCGCCTCGTCGCCTATGAAGATCCTCGCGGCTTGCGCGACTATCCCCAGACCGGTTTTCTCGTCAGCCTCGATGCGATCATGGCCCGGGGGCGCGAGCTCGGCTCGGGCGAGGCGATTGCGCCGCGCTTTGCCGACCTCGTCGCGCGCACTGAAGGCGATGATACCTCCATCATCCTCTACACCTCCGGCACGACCGGCCGGCCGAAAGGCACCGTGATCGCCGCCGAGCGCGCGATCAAGGCCGCCGCGGCTACCGTCGCGGCCGACGGGCTCGACGCCACCGATGAGGTCGTCGCCTATCTGCCGATCGCCTGGGGCGGCGACCACTATCTCAACTATGCCCAGGCGCTGGTCGCAGGCTTCTGCATGTCCTGCCCGGAAGAGCCGGAGACCGTCGCCGAGGACATGTTCGAGATCGGCCCGACCTTCTATTTCGCTCCGCCGCGCGTGCTCGAGAACCTGCTGACCCGGATCATGATCGAGATGGAGGATGCCGGGCGTGCCAAGCGCTGGCTCTTCGACCGCTTCATGACGGTGGCGCGGCGCTGGGGTGAGGCCATCCTCGACGGACGGCCGGTGCCCCTCCACGGCCGTCTGCTCTATGGTCTCGGGGAAGCCCTGATCTACGGGCCGATCAAGAACGTCCTCGGCTTCTCACGGCTGCGGGTGGCCTACACCGCCGGCGAGGCGATCGGGCCCGACCTGTTCTCGTTCTTCCGCTCTCTCGGCATCAACCTGAAGCAGTTCTACGGGCAGACCGAGGCCTTCCTGTACATCTCTGCCCAGCCCAACGGGGAAATCCGGGCCGAAACCGTCGGCCCGCCCGCACCTGGCGTCGAGATCCGCATCGCCGAAGGTGGCGAGGTCCAGTTCCGCTCGCCAGGCCAGTTCGTGGCCTATCTCGACGATCCCGAGCGCACCGCCGAGACACTCACCGACGACGGTTTCGTCCGCACCGGGGATGCCGGCTTCTTCGACCGCAGCGGCCATCTGCGGATCATCGACCGCGCCAAGGATGTCGGAAAACTGCTGGGCGGCGCGATGTTCGCGCCCAAATACATCGAGAACAAGCTCAAGTTCTTCCCGAACATCAAGGAGGCGGTCGCCTTCGGAGCGGATCGGCCGTTCGCCACCGCCTTCATCAACATCGACCTGCTGGCGGTCGGAAACTGGGCCGAGCGCAACGGGATCAGCTTCGCATCCTATCAGGAGCTGGCGGCCCTGCCGCAGGTCTACGACATCGTGCGGGGGCATATCCGGCAGGTCAATCGCGACCTGCTGGCTGAGCCGACCATGGCCGGCGCCACGATCTCCCGCTTCGTCATCTTGCACAAGGAGCTCGATGCCGACGACGGCGAGCTGACCCGGACCCAGAAGGTCCGCCGCGCCTTCGTCGAGGACAAATACGCCGCCCTCATCGCCGCGCTCTATGACGGCTCGCAGAGCTGCTTCGTCAGCACCGAGGTCACCTTCGAGGACGGCCGCAAGGGGCGGATCGAGGCGCTGCTCGCCATCGCCGATGTCGACGAGCCCTCCGCGCGCGCCGAGGCGCTGGCCGCATGACCGGTAATGCAGCCAGCCTCGCGCTGCCGCTTGCGCCGATGGCGCCGGCCGTGGCGCATGTCACTCCTGCCGCTGTCGCCAGCAAGCCCTTGCTGGCGGTCGAGAACGTGTCCCTGCGCTTCGGCGGCGTGAAGGCGCTCAGCGACGTCTCCTTCGACATCCGGGCCGGCGAGATCAGGGCGATCATCGGGCCGAACGGCGCCGGCAAGACCTCGATGCTCAATTGCATCAACGGCTTCTACCGGCCGAGCAGCGGCCATGTCGCGCTCGACGGGATCCGCCACTGTCATCTGCGGCCATCCCTCGCCGCACGCAACGGCATCGCCAGAACCTTCCAGAACGTCGCCCTGTTCAAGGGCATGACCACGCTCGACAACATCATGACCGGCCGGGCGCTGAAGATCCGCAGCGGCTTCCTCAAGCAGCTCGTCAGGCACGGGGCCGCCCTGCGCGAGGAGATCGAGCACCGGCGCAAGGTCGAGGAGATCATCGACTTCCTGGAGATCCAGGCCATCCGCAAGACGCCGGTCGGCAAGCTTCCCTACGGCCTGCAGAAACGGGTCGAGCTCGGCCGGGCGCTGGCGATGGAGCCACGCCTGCTGCTGCTCGACGAGCCGATGGCCGGCATGAACCTCGAGGAGAAGGAGGACATGAGCCGCTTCATCGTCGAGGCCAACCAGGCGTTCGGCACCACGATCACACTGATCGAGCATGACATCGGCGTCGTGATGAACCTCTCGGACCGCATCGTCGTGCTGAACCATGGCTGCAAGATCGCCGACGGCACGCCGGAGGAGGTCCGGCGCAACCCGCAGGTCATCGACGCCTATCTCGGGCCGGGAGAGTGACGATGGCTGCTTTCGATCCGGTCAAGGTCGCGTTCTTCGTCGAGGTCCTCGTCAGCGGCCTCCTGTCGGGCATCCTCTATGCGCTGGTCGCGCTCGGCTTCGTCCTGATCTTCAAGGCGTCCGGCGTCTTCAACTTCGCGCAGGGCGCGATGGTGCTCGTCGCGGGCCTGGCCTTGGTGCGGACGCTGAACTGGCTGGAGGCACATCTGCCGTTCTGGCTCGCCCTGCTGCTGGCCCTGTCCTTCGCCGGGGCGCTGATGACCGGGATCGCCTGGGCGGTCGAGCGTTTCGTGCTGCGCAAGCTCGTCAACCAGACCGCGCTCGCGCTCTTCATGGCCACGATCGGCATCACCTTCGTGCTGGAAGGGCTCGGCCAGCAGATCTTCGGTGCCCAGGTCTACAAGCTCGATATCGGCCTGCCGCGCGAGAACATCTTCGCGCTGGAGAGCCTCTTCGACGGCGGCATCCTGCTCAACACGCTCGATCTCTGGTCGGCGCTGCTCGCCGCGGCGATCGTGGGCGCCCTCGCCTTCTTCTTCCAATGGACCCGCACCGGCCGCGCGCTGCGCGCCGTCGCGGACGACCATTCGGCAGCGCAGTCGGTCGGCATCCCGCTGACACGCGTCTGGTTCATCGTCTGGGTCGTGGCCGGCCTCGTCGCCATCGCCGCCGCCGCCGTCTGGGGCTCCAAGGTCGGCGTGCAGTTCTCGCTCGTCTATGTCGCGCTCAAGGCGCTCCCGGTCATCATCGTCGGCGGGCTGACCTCGGTCCCCGGCGCCATCCTCGGCGGCCTGCTGATCGGAGCGGGCGAGAAGCTCGCAGAAGTCTATCTCGGCCCATCCCTGGGTGGGGGCATCGAGCACTGGTTCGCCTATGTCGTGGCCCTGGTCGTGCTGCTGGTGCGCCCCCAGGGCCTCTTCGGCGACCGCATCATCGAGCGGATCTGACATGTTCTACCGCGAAGCCGGACATTTCCGGGACAACTACCAGGCCGACATGGCGCTCTTCCCGATCCGCGAAGACCGGATCGGCGTCTCGCTTCTCCTCTTAGCCGCCTTCGTGGCGATCCCCCTGCTCCACCTGGCCGGGATCGGCCCCTTCTCCGGCGACTACCTCTTCAACGCGATCCTGATCCCGGTCCTCATCCTCTCCATCGCGGCCATCGGGCTCAACGTCCTGGTCGGCTATTGCGGGCAGATCTCGCTCGGGGCCGGCGCCTTCATGGGGATCGGCGCCTACGCTGCCTACAACATCGCCGTCCGGCTGCCCGGCATGCCGCTGATCGGCACCTTCCTGCTCGCGGGCGGCGTCGCAGCGTTCGCCGGCGTCCTCTTCGGCATCCCGTCGCTGCGCATCAAGGGGCTCTATCTCGCGGTCGCGACACTCGCAGCACAGTTCTTCTTCGACTGGTGCTTCCTGCGCCTGGGCTGGATCACCAACTACACGCCGTCCGGCTCGGTCTCGGCGCCCGCGCTCGTCGTCTTCGGCTGGGAGGCGGACAAGCCGGTCGAGCGCTACCTGCTCGTGCTGACGATCGCGGCAGCGGTCGCTTGGGGGATCGCCAACCTCGTCCGCGGCAATATCGGGCGCCAATGGATGGCGACGCGCGACATGGACATCGCGGCCGAGATCATCGGCATCAGGCCGCTCGAGGCCAAGCTCACCGCCTTCGCCGTCTCGTCCTTCGTCCTCGGCCTTGCCGGCGCGCTCTGGGCCTTCGCCAATCTGCGGTCCTGGGAGCCCTACGCCTTCTCGATCGACCGTTCCTTCCAGCTGCTCTTCATCGTGATCATCGGCGGCCTCGGCTCGATCGTCGGCTGCTTCCTCGGCGCCGCCTTCATCTGGCTCCTGCCGCTGGTGGTGGAGGCCGTGCCGCGCTGGCTTTCGATCCCGATCTCGGCCGATGCCGCCGCCAACCTCACGCTCGCGGCCTTCGGCGTCCTGATCCTGCTCACCCTGATCTACGAGCCGCACGGCCTCGCCCGCGTGTGGGCGATCACCAAGCACAAGCTCAGACGCTGGCCCTTCCCCTACTGAACGACATCCAAGGCCCGGCAAGTGGCCGCATACCAAGGAGGAACGCATGGCTCATCGCATTTCAAGGCTGTCGGCGCTGCTCATAGGCGCCGCCCTCGCCTCGCCATCAGCCGTCTTCGCCCAGGAGAACGGGCAGTTCATCCCGGTCCTCTCCTACCGAACCGGCCCCTTCGCTCCTAACGGCATTCCCTGGGCGGACGGCATCGTTGACTATCTGGAACTGCTCAACCAGCGCGATGGCGGCATCAACGGGGTCAAGATCCTCTACGAGGAATGCGAGACCGGCTATGCGACCGACCGGGGCGTCGAATGCTATGAGCGCCTCAAGGGCAAGGGGCCGACGGGCGCAGCCTTCGTCAACCCGCTGTCGACGGGCATCACCTTCGCGCTGACCGAGAAGGCGCCGGTCGACAAGATCCCGCTGGTCACGGCGGGGTTCGGGCGCTCGGAATCGAAGGATGGCAGCGTCTTCACCTGGAACTTCCCGCTGGTCGGCACCTACTGGACCGCGGCGGACGTCGCCATCCAGCACATCGCCAAGGAACTCGGCGGAACCGAGAAGCTCTCTGGCCGCAAGATCGTGCTGCTCTACCATGACTCGCCCTTCGGCAAGGAGCCGATCCCGGTCCTCGAAGCGCTCGCCAAGAAACGCGGCTTCCAGCTCACCATGATCCCGGTCGCCAATCCCGGCGTCGAGCAGAAGTCGCAATGGCTGCAGATCCGCCAGATCCGCCCCGACTATGTCGTGATGTGGGGCTGGGGCGTGATGAATCCGACCGCGATCCAGGAGGCGGCCAACGTCAACTTCCCGCGCGACAAGATGATCGGCTTCTGGTTCGCAGGCGCCGAGCCTGATGTCGTGCCCGCCGGCGCCAACGCGGTCGGCTACAAGGCGCTGATGCTCCAGCATGGCGCCGGCCGGGCGAAGGTGCACGACGATCTCGACAAGTTCGTCTACGGCAAGGGCCTCGGCAAGTCGAAGCCCGCCGATACCAGCGGGGTCCTGTTCAATCGCGGCATGGTCGGGGCGATGCTCGCGGTCGAGGGCATCCGCACCGCCATGAAGAAGTTCGGCAACAAGCCGATGACGGGCGAGCAGGTGCGCTGGGGCCTGGAGAACATCGACCTCGACGCGGCCCAGCTCAAGAGCCTCGGCTTCGAGGGCATGATCAGCCCGGTGAAGATCTCCTGCGCCGATCACGAGGGCTCGAACAAGTCGCGACTCCAGCAATGGGACGGCAAGGGCTGGAAGATCATCTCCGACTGGTACACGGCCGACGAGACGATGCTGGCGCCGATGCTCAAGGACGCCGCCGCGCGCTACGCCAAGGAGAAGAGCATCACCCCGCGCGACTGCAGCAAAGAGAGCTGAGCGGCAGCCGGGGAGCAGGGCGATGCAGCGTCCCGAACAGGACGGAGGGGAGAGCGAGCGGCTCTCCCCGATCCTGACCGTCAACAATATCGAGGTCGTCTACGACCATGTCGCGCTCGTCCTGAAGGGCGTTTCGCTGACGGTGCCCGAGCGCGGGGTCGTCGCCCTGCTCGGCGCGAACGGAGCCGGCAAGACGACTGCTTTGCGGGCGATCTCGAACCTGCTGAAGGGCGAGCGCGGCGAGGTCACGAAGGGGTCGATCACCTTTGCGGGCGAGCGCGTCGACCGGCTGACGCCGAACGATCTCGTCCGGCGCGGCTGCATCCAGATCCTGGAGGGTCGCCGCTGCTTCGGCCATCTGACGATCGAGGAGAACCTGCTGACGGGGGCCTATACCCGCCCCGACGGCGCCGCCGCGATCCGCGGTGATCTCGATCAAATCTACGAGACCTTTCCCCGCCTGCGCCAACGCCGCACCTCGCTCGCGGGCTACGTCTCCGGCGGCGAGCAACAGATGTGCGCCATCGGCCGCGCCCTGATGTCGAAGCCCCGCATGATCCTGCTCGACGAGCCCTCCATGGGGCTGGCGCCGCAGGTCGTCGAGGAGATCTTTGGAATCGTGCGGGAGTTGAACCTGCGCGAAGGCGTCTCCTTCCTGCTCGCCGAGCAGAACACCCGCATGGCGCTCAAATACGCGACCTATGGCTATATCCTGGAGACGGGGCGCGTGGTCATGGACGGCCCGGCCGAGGCGATGCGCGAGAACGACGACGTCAAGGAGTTCTATATCGGCCGGGCTGACGCGCAGGGCGCCAATTTCCGCAATGTGAAGACCTATCGGCGCCGCAAGCGCTGGCTGAGCTGAGCCGTCCTCAGGACGGCATCGTCTCGGCGATGCGGCGCGACTGGCCCCGGAATTCCGCCACTACCTTGCCGGTCGCCGCATCGACGACCGAACAGTCGTAGATCGCGGTCCGGCTCGTGCGCGAGCGCTCCAGCGCGTGGGCGACGAGGCGGTCGCCCGGCTGCACCGGGCGCACGAAGGCGATCGTGCAATGCTGGGCCACGGCCTGGCTGCCATGGCTGTTGCAGGCGATCGACAAGGCGGTGTCAGCCAGCGTGAACAGGACGCCGCCATGGCAGGTACCGAAGGCGTTCAGCGCGTTCGGCGGGACGGTCATCTCCAGTTCCGCCTCGCCGGGCCCGACCTTGCGCAGGCGGAAGCCGAAGCTGCGTGCGGGGACATCGCCGGAGAGCATGAAATCGGCGCAACGCCGCGCCAGGGCCTCGGCATCGTCAGGCGGCATGGTCGGCTGCTGCATCGCTCGGCTCCGTAGCGGGAGCGGCCTTGCGGTCGCGGTCAAGATGCGGTGCGTCGAGGAGGCACGAGGCGGCGCTGGCGATGCTCAGCTCGCCAGCCGCGACACGATCCAGCATCGCCTCGAACGCTTCGTCCAGTCGTTCGACAACCGAGCGTTTCACGATGGCTGCGGCGGCATCGGCGACGAGGCGGCGGAGCCGGGCGCGGCGTCGCTCGCGGTGCTGTGCCGGGTCATCGGGGGCGATGGCGTCGACCGCCGCGAGCAAGGCGGCAACGCCCTGGCCGGAGTTCGCGACCGTCTCCAGCACGGGCACCGCCTGCTGCTCTTGCGGGCGCAGGGACAGCATGGCGCGCAGCTGGCGTACCGTGCGGGAAGCTAGCGGCAGATCGGCCTTGTTGACGACGAGGATGCTCGCGATCTCCAGGATGCCGGCCTTGATCGCCTGGACGTCGTCGCCAAGTCCCGGCGCATTCACGACGATGCGGATGTCGGCGACATCGACGATCTCGACCTCCGACTGGCCGGCTCCGACGGTTTCGATCACGACTACGTCCCAGCCCGCGGCGTCGAAGACGTCGACGATGTGATGGGTGGTCTCCGAGAGGCCGCCCAGATGCCCGCGCGAGGCGACGGAGCGGATGAAGACGCCCTCGTCCTCGGTATGCCGGCCCATCCTGATCCGGTCGCCGAGGACGGCCCCGCCGGAGAGCGGGCTCGACGGATCGACCGCCGCGACTGCGACGGTCCGGCCCGCTTTGCGCAGCTCCGCCACGAAGGCATCGACGAGGGTCGATTTCCCCGCACCGGGCGGGCCGGTGAAGCCGATGGTCAGGGCGCGGCCGGTCCAGGGCTGGATCGCCGCCTGGAGGGCGATGGCGGCCGGCCCACCCTCCTCCATCAGGGTGATCGCCCGGGCGATCGCTCTGCGCTCTCCCTCGCGCAAACGGGCCGCGAGGGACGAGACGGCCGTGTCAGCCCCCATTTGTCAGGCGATGACGAGAGGATGGCCGAAGCCGAGCTCGCGACGCAGGCAGGCGACGATCTCGCCATGCGTGACACCCGCCTCGGCGGCGTCGATGACCTTGCCGAAGGTGTTCTCGCCCTCGCTGTTGGCGGCGCGGGCGAGATCGTCCAGCGCGCGCGTCACGGCGACCTGGCTGCGCTCACGCTTGAAGGCCTTGAAGCGTTCGACATGGCGCTCCATCGCCGCCAGGTCCGGACGATCGGCCGGCGGAACCGTCGGGTCCTCGTCGACCCGGTAGCAGTTCACGCCGACGACCTTGCGCTCGCCGGTCTCGACCTGCTCTTGGAAGGCGAGCGCGGAGTCGCCGATCATCGTCTGCACCAGCCCGGCCTCGGCCGCCTTGTACATGCCGCCGGCGGCGTCGACCTTGGCAATCACCGCCTCGATCTCCGCTTCCATCTGGTCGGTCATGCGCTCGATGTAATAGGAGCCGCCGAGCGGGTCGATGACGTCACAGAGGCGCGCTTCCTCGCGCAGGATGTTCTGGGTCGCGACGGCGACGCGCGCCGTCTCCTCGCTCGGGGTCGCGATCGCTTCGTCATAGGCGTCGGTATGCAGCGATTGGAGGCCGCTCAGGATACCGGCCATGGCCTGCACCGAGACGCGGGCGATGTTGTTCAGCGGCTGCTGCTGCGTCAGGTCGACGCCCGAGGTCTGGCCGTGGAACTTGAAGCGCCAACAGGCCGGGTCCTTGGCGCCAAGCCGATCGCGCGCGATGCGGGCCCAGATGCGCCGCCCCGCCCGGAACTTCGCGATCTCCTCGAAGAACGAGATCGAGATGTCGAAGAAGAAGGTGAAGCGACGCAGCACGTCGTCGATGTCCAGGCCGCGCCGGATACAATCCTCGGCATATTGGATCGCGGTCGAGAAGGTGAAGCCCATCGTCTCGGCCGGAGTCGCGCCGGCCTGCTGCATGTGCTGGCCGACGACCGAGACCGGATTCCAGTTCGGCACATGCCGGCGGCAGAACTCGATATGGTCGAGCAGCACGCGCCGCGAGCCGGGCAGCGACAGCCGGTAGAATTGATGGTTGGCGATGAAATGCGAGATGTAGTCGCTCTGGTTGGAGGTGCCGGTCACGCGCGACCAGTCGACGCCGCGGCGGCGGGCGACACCCAGCGTGAAGCCGAGCAGCGTGAACGGCGACGGGTCGTTCATCGCCGTGGAGATTTCGCCGATCGGCACCCCGTCGAGGGCCTGGTCCATATGATCGGTCGTGTTGATCACCGTGCCGCAGGTGCCGAGCAGGACGGTGTCGACCTCGTCGCAATCGATGCCGCGGAAGCCGGAACAGCAGGGAAGCAGGCTGATCGCGCTCGCGCCGAGCTCGATGATCCGGCGGACGCGCTGGTTGTAGTCCTCCGGGGTCCCGAGCCCGATCAGCTGGCGCTGGGTCCATGTGCGGCCGCGGTGCATCGAGGGATAGATGCCGCGCGTATAGGGGAACTGTCCCGGGAAGTTCAGGTCGTCGAGATAGCGCTCGCCCGCCCAGTCCCGCGGGGTATAGAGCGGCTGGACCTCGATCCCCGAGCGGTTGCGGACCGGCGTCTCGCCCGCCATCTGGCGGCCATAGGCGGCTCGCCATTCGCCCTGGGCTTGCTCGAAGCCCGGCAGGGGCAGCTGCACGGCGGTCTGGCTCATCGGGATGCCTCCGAGAATTCATCCGCGCGCCGCTCGCGCGCTTGCAGGCCAAGGGATGCGACGCAGTCGACGATGTCCTCGCGGCCCGCGCCAGGCCCGAAGACTTGGCTGACGCCGGCCGCGATCAGCGCGGGCTTTTCCTCTTCGGGAACGATGCCGCCGACGATGACGCCGACATGGTCGAGGCGCGCCTCGCGCAGGGCCGCCATCATCTTGGGAACGATGAGGTGGTCGGTGGCGAGCGAGCTGATGCCGATGACCTCGACGTCCTCCTCGAGGGCAAGCTTGACGACGCCGGCGATGGTCTGCCAGGGCGGGGTATAGATCACCTCCATGCCGGCATCGCGCAGATAGGCGGCGACGATCCGGCTGCCGCGATCATGGCCGTCAAGGCCGATCTTGGTGACCAGAACCCGGATGGGGCGGGACGTGCTCATCTGCGGCCAGCCTTCTCGTCCCGGCGCTCCCCGAAAGCGGCCATGAATGCATCGACGATCTGATCGAGGCTGCCGCCGAGACGGCGATACCAGACGGGGGTCCAGTTCAGGGCGCCGATGAGGAGGAGCCGCATCAGCTTCGGATCACGGCCGCTCTCCAGGTGCAGCTCGCCGATCAGCGCGCGGAACCGCGCCTCGTAGCGTTCACGCTGGACCTTCAGCTCCGCCTTCGCCTCGGGGACATCGTCCGGAAGCACGCGCACGATCACGCGCGCATAGGCACTGTCGTCGAGGATCGCCTCGAGATGGGCCTTGATCGATCGCCGGAAACGAAGCTGGGAATCGGCCTCCCCCGCGACCGCCTGCTCGAGATGCGCGAGCATGCGATCAACCCCTTCCGTGTAGACGGCGATCAGCAGCGCCTGCTTGGTAGGGACATGGAAATAGACGGCGCCTGGCGTGACGCCCGCCACCTGCGCGATGTCGCGAATGGTCGTCGCGTGATAGCCTTTGTCCGCAAAATGCGAGGCGGCCGCGTCAAGGAGCGCGGGGAGCCTGCTCGCTTGTCTTTTGGAGGCTGTTGCGGCCAAGGGAAACCTCAGAGCTAACTGAACGATTGTTTAGCAAATCCGGATATGGAAGGCAAGCAATCCTCACCCCGTCCATCCAGCTCCTCAACCTGACTGGCGTTCCCAGTGTGCGGCACTGCATCTCATCTGGGGAAGCTTGAACTTGCCGGCAACTGCCTCCCACAGAAAGCCGAGCCAACCGGAGCATGACCCAGCTGCGCTGCCCAGCACCCAACTGGGCCGCCCGAATGCGGACGTTCGAGATGACAGGAACCGGCCAGTCGAGTTCCTGGACGAGCCCTGCTCCCTGGCGCTGCTCTACTCTCTAAAGTTCAGAAAAACGCACGCCGCCTCTCGAAACGATCAATCGACGACAAGACAGGCAGAGATTTCAAGTGTAAATCGGCCGTCTCACACGAGAGATGGACAGAGGAGGCCTCGGCCTGCCTTTTCGATGGGAAACTCTGGCCCCATGGAAACGCGAAGGCGCTCGCAGTAGATCGCAAACTGAACAGCCGCCTGTGTGCGTGACCTGAGTCCCAGGCGGCGCAATATCTCTTTCTGCTGGGATTTGACGGTTGCCTCGCTCGAGCCACGCACCCAGGCGATCTGCTTGTTGAGGTAACCGAGGGCGGTCAACGCAAGCACCTCCAGATGCCCGTCACTCAAGCTCTGGATTCGCTCACGGAATTCTCTTTCCGCCGGCAGGTAATTCGAATTAAGGCCCACCTTGGGGCCTCTCCTGCGGCCATGCCCGCGATGTCCAATGGATATCGATAATTCGGGCGCAATCTCGGTCATTGGGACGATCCTCGAGCGTCGCAACCAGACATAGAGCCGGCAGCGGAAATCTGGGGTCCGCAGCCTCAGGCGAATTCCATGATGACGGCGTCGACAGCCAGCGAGTCGCCTTCCTTGGCCAGGATCTTGGCGATGGTGACGTCCTTCTCGGCGCGCAGCACGTTCTCCATCTTCATCGC
>NZ_JBYSVZ010000008.1:0-160413 GCF_058986765.1 Allobosea sp. GW821-FHT03A12 | reverse complement strand
GCCTTGTCCATGCCGAAATCGACGGCGCGGTGCTGCACGAACATGTCGAACTCCTCGAAGGAATCCTTGTCGAGCAGGAGCTCGATGCGCTCGCGGGCCGTCAGCTTGCCGCGCTTGTGCTGCGCCGCGATCCGCTTCTCGCCGCCGCCAAGACGAGCCCCCGCGCGACGGTCTTCAAGCTGTTCAAGGATGTCCTTCATGAAGAGCCTCCCGGCGCGGTCTTTAAAGGTCTTGTTTCCCGCTTAAGCGGGGCTGCGAGCGAAGTCCATTGCGGCCTTCGCAGCATGCGACTGGCATTTTGTGCACTGCCGCGCCGGTCAGAGCGTGGCCCGGCTCTGCGGGGCGCTGCTGTCGAGAAGCAAGGTGCGCAGGTTGGCAAGCGCATCCTGTAGCCTGTCGAGCTTCGGGCCGCCCAGGCTGAGCCGCATCCCCCAGGACGGCGCCTGCGCGCTGGCCAGGAATATCTCGGGATCCGGCAGGAGGATGCCCGAGGCGGCGGCACGGGCGGGCAGGGCTTTGGCGCGCTCCGGCGCCATCGGCAGCCAGATATGGAAGCCATTGCCCGTGCTCATGGCGATCCCCGGCGGGAGGAGTTCGCGCGCCAGAGCGACGCGGCGGCCGGCCTCCTCGCGGATCGAGCGGGCGACCGAGGCTGCCGTGCCCTCGCTGAGCCAGCGTTCCATGATCAGGCAGGAGAGCAGGGACGCCATGGTGCAGGTGGCGGCGAGCTCGGCGAGGGCGGGCTCCAGCCAGGGCTTAGGGACCACCAGCGAGCCGATGCGCAGGCCCGGGCTCAGCACCTTCGACAGGCCGGAGACATGCAGCGTCCGCTCCGGCGCGAGCGCGGCGATCGCGATCGTGCCCGGCTCGGCCAGAGCGGAATGGATGTCGTCCTCGACGATCACCGCGTCATGAGCCCGGCAGAGCCTTGCGATCTCGCGGCGTCGCGCTTCGCTCATCGTCGCCGTCGTCGGGTTGTGCAGGGTCGGGGTGGTGTAAAGCACGGCGCGCCGGCCGGCCTTCTTCGCCTGATGCAAGGCGTGGTCGAGCGCCTGCGGAACGAGGCCTTCCTCGTCGATGGCGAGCCCGGTCAGCCGCAAGCGGCGCCGGCGGGCGAGGGCGATCGCTCCGGGATAGCTCAGCGCCTCGGTCAGGAGCTCGGTGTCCGGGCCGCAGGTGATCGCGAATGCGATCGCCAGGGCATGCTGGGCGCCGCTGCAGATCAGCAGCCGCTCGGGCGTGGCGGCGAGGCCGGTTGGCGCGAGCCAGCGCGTCAGCAGCGCGCGATGCTCGGTTCGCCCGGCGGGCGCCGCATAGGCGCCGAAGCTGTCGGCATCGAGCCGCCTTGCGAGATCGGAGAGGCTGGCGGCGAGAAGGCGATCGCTCAGCTGCTGTGGCGGCACGTTGATGCTGAGATCGACCACGCGGCTGGCCGCCTGCGACAGGCCTGCGACGAACATGCCGCGCCCGCGCACGCTGCGGACGAGGCCGCGGCGTTCGAGCTGGGCATAGGCCTTGGTCACCGTGCCGATGCCGATATCGAGCTGCCAGGCGAGGGGACGATGGGCCGGCAGGCGCGCGCCTGGCGGCAGCGAGCCGTCGGCGATGTCGCGGGCGAGGGCCTCGACCAGCCGCTCGCTCGCTGAGCCACTGCCATCCGCGAGCTGAGGTTTCCAGGGCGAAGCCAGGAGCATGTCACCTCGAAATTGCGTCATGAGACACTTTTTAGTCTATGCAATAAGTGTCACATGCACAATCACCGGCGCGACGTTTCCCAACGCTGGACCGGTCATGACGCCGCAACTCCTCATTGCCTTCGTGGGCTATGCCTTCGTGACCTCGATCACGCCGGGGCCGAACAACACGCTGCTGCTGGCCTCCGGCGCCAATCACGGCTTCCGCGCCAGCCTGCCGCTGCTGTTCGGGATCAATCTCGGCTTCTGCGGGCTCGTCCTTGCGGTCGGGCTCGGGTTAGGGGGCCTGTTCAGCGCGATCCCTGTCCTGCATGACGTCCTGCGCTATGCCGGCAGCGCCTATCTTCTCTATCTCGCCTGGAAGATCGCGCGTTCGGCGCCGCTGGAGCCTGGAGCCGACGCGGCGCCGCCGCTCAGCTTTCCGGCGGCTGCGGCGTTCCAATGGGTCAACCCGAAGGCCTGGATCATGGCGGTCGGAGCCGTCGCGGCCTATACGCCAACGGACGGCTATTTCCTCAACCTCGCGATCGTCGTGATCGTCTACGCCCTGGTCAACGGGCCCTGCATCGCCGTCTGGGCCGTCGGCGGCACACTGTTGCGCGGCCTGTTGGCCGATCCGGCCCGCCAGCGCATGTTCAACATCGTCATGGCGTTGCTGCTCGCTGCTTCGCTCTATCCGATCCTGGTGAGCTGACGGCAGTTCGGGGCAGCTTGCGAATGAAATAAGTGTATGCTTATGTATCTGGCATGGAGCAGGACATCTTCAAGGCGCTGGCCGACCCGACTCGCCGGACGATCTTCGAGAAGCTCGCTTCCGGCGGCATGAACGCCAGCGCCTTGCGCGAGGGCATGGCGATCAGCCAGCCGGCGATGTCGCAGCATCTCGCCGTGCTGCGGACCGCCGGGCTGGTGCGCGAGGAACGGCAGGGGCGCTTCGTCAATTACGAGGTCGACCCGGACGGGCTTGCCCTGATCGCGCAATGGCTGGCGAAATACCGGACCTACTGGCCGGCGCGCATCGATGCCCTCAAGGATCTGCTGCGGGACATGGACCAATGAACGAGAGCGACACGCAGGATCGGACGAAGCAGCTGGTGTTCGAGTACCAGCTCGACGCGCCGCCCGAGAAGGTCTGGCGGGCGCTCAGCATTCCCGCCTTCCGCGAGCGCTGGCTGCCGGCTGAGGTCGAGGCGCTCTCCAGCGTTCCGGGGGAGGAGATGCGCTATAGGTTGAGGGAGGACGAGCCGCCCTTTCTCGAAAGCACCGTGACCTTCAGGCTCGCGCCGAACGAGGGCGGGACGGAGCTGCGGATCATCCATAGCCTGACCGATGCGAGGCTGGCAGAGCAGCCGCCAGCGCCGGCGAACAGCAACCAGCCGATGATGCTGCGCGCCGCCTGACGCGGCTCGCAAACCAGTCCACCAACATCGCAGAACTGAGGAGGTCGTCGATGCACGGTACGATGCAGCTCGTCCCTATGGTCGTCGAACAGTCGACCCGCGGGGAGCGTTCCTTCGACATCTATTCGCGCCTGCTGCGCGAGCGGATCATCTTCCTGAACGGCGAGGTCAACGACGCCAGCGCCGCGCTGGTCTGCGCGCAATTGCTGTTCCTGGAGGCGGAGAACCCGAAGCGGCCAGTCCATTTCTACATCAACTCGCCGGGCGGCGTCGTCACCAGCGGCCTCGCGATCTACGACACGATGCAATATATCCGCTCGCCGGTGCATACGCTCTGCATGGGCACGGCCCGCTCGATGGGCTCCTTCCTCTTGATGGCGGGCGAGCCGGGCGAGCGTGCAGCGCTGCCCAATGCCAGCCTGCATGTCCACCAGCCGCTCGGCGGGGCGCAGGGGCAGGCCTCGGACATCCTGATCCATGCCGAGGAGATCCAGAAGACCAAGCGCCGCATGATCCGGCTCTATGCCGAGCATTGCGGACGCACGGAAGAAGAGGTCGAGCGTACACTCGACCGCGACCGGTTCATGACCGCCGAGGAAGGCAAGGAGTGGGGGTTGATCGACCGCGTGCTGACCGAGGCGCCGGCGGCGGCTGCCTAGGACAGTTCCGCAATTCTGCGAATCACGAAACTGCTCTAGGTCTTTGTTTTATTGCATTTTCTTCACGCGAACCGGTGTCCGTTTCGCTCGAAAATGCTCTAATCAAGCGCTCGGCTTGCTGGGATCGCCGATCTCGTGGTTGAGCGCGACCGCGGCGCGCACCAGCTCGGTCGCGGCCGTCATGTCAACCGCATCACCCTCGCGCAGCACCATGGTGGCGAGCTCGAACTTGCCGCCCGGCTTCAGCCGCGGCTCGATCCCGCGCAAGCGCTTGCCGCGCCAGAAGCCGAAGAGGACGCGCTCGGCCTCAGCCCGGATCAGCAGCACCGGCCCGTTCGAAAAATAGACCAGATGGGTCCACTTGATCCGCTCGTCGAGCGGAGCGGCGGCCTTCACCGCGGCGCGCAGGGCTTCGACTGTGGCGAGCCGCCAGCCATCGAGCTGGGCGATGTAGTCTTCCGGGTTATCGGCCTTGGGCGCGCCCGGAATCATCGCCGCTAGCCTTGCGTCAGCAGCAGCACGGCGGCGTCGTATTCCTTGCGGCGGATGGCGCGGCGCTCGGCCGCTTCCTCGTCCTGGCCCCAGATTCCGATCTGGTAGTCCTCGTCGAGATGGGCGGCCGCCCAGGCAGCATCGGCGTCGATCAAACCTTCGGCCAGCGCCAGCATCACGATGGTCGAGCCGGTCAGGGTCATGACATTGTGGGCGCCGGCAAGTGCGACCGGGGAGGAGATCGCGGCGACGCGCTTGCTCACGGCATCGAGCACGGTCTGCGGCTGCTGTGCGAAGACGACGCCCTGCGCCATGACGAAGCGGCCGCCGATCCGCTCTTCGAGCGCCGTGATCAGTGGGTTCCAGACCTGGTCCTGCCGCTCGACCAGCGCTTCCGGCTCGCCGGCGCGGTAGCAGAGCGCATCGCTGCCGGCATAGCGGACGATCTCGGCGCGGACCGCCTCATGCTGGTCGGCGACGCCGTCGAGCGCCGAATTGACCAGACGGGTCAGCGGCATGCGCGACGGGTCGATCTCAGCGGTCTGGGCCTCCCATTCGGCTGCGAGCGCGTCGGCGACGGGGCGCGAGGCGATGGCGAGGTGCTTGCGGGCCGGGGTGCGGGCGGTCCGGCCGTCGAGTGCGACATGGAACAGGCCGTCGCGCTCGAGCACGCCGGCCTTCTCGTAGAAGCGCTTCGGCAGGGGATTGCGCATCGCCTGCTGGGCAGCAGCGACGGGATCGGGCTGGCGCTGGCCGGCGGCGCCGAAGCGGGCGAGGAAATCATCGGTCGACATGGCGCGTCCATAGCGCATCCGGGGGCGGGCGTGAAACGGCTTCAATGAAGACGCTGCCTTGACGCGTTATGGACGCTCGCCTAAACGCCTCCTCCCCGGACGCGAGGCGTCCGCGCGATGTCCAAGAGGGCTTTATGTTGGAGACTGTGGGAACCCGGTGAGGTTTCGCTGCGGCGAGACCTGATCCAGCGCCGGGTGAAAGACGAGGCCCAGCGCGCTTTCCGTTCGACCGGACCGGTCGAACGAGAAGAATTCGCGCAGACTCAAAGTAGAGCATGTTCTCTTCGCAAAAGTGGTTGCCACTTTTGCGGAACATACTCAGGGCCCGCCTTCACTGCTGCGCTTGTCATGGTTCCATGCACAGGCTCTACCAACATGAACATTTCGCGGGGCGAGCAGCGCGTGTTGCACGTGCTGGCCCGTGGCGGACAGATCCGCCATCTTCGCGGCGAGGACGGCCGCATCAATCACATCGACTGCTTCACCCATGAGGGTTTCGTCCTAAGCGATTGCACGCTCGCCATCTTCGCCGGGCTCCGGCGAAAGCGGCTGATCGAGTCACGCGAAGGCGGCCCTTATCGGATCTCGCGGCTCGGGCGCCTCGGCGTCCGTTCGCAAGCGGACAATCGATGACCAAGGCGGGAGGGCGTAAGCCCTCCCGTTTTCGCTTCGGGCCAGGGGGAAACGAGGGCTCTCAGCCCGGCTCGAACAGCTCGATCACATTGCCCGACGGATCCTCGCACAGGATCTGCTTGCCGCCCGGCCCGACCACGATCTCATTGCGGAAGGGCACGCTCTTGCGGCGCAGGGCCTCGACGAGTTCCGCCAGATTCTCGACCTCGATGACGAAGCGGTTCCAGCCGCCGGGGATCGGCTTGCCGCCGCCCGGCATCGCCCGCGAGGCCGAGGCGCCGGGGCCGGCGAGCCAGAGCTTGAGGTCGCCGCGTTCGAGGATCGCCATGGCCGGCCCGAATTGCTGCTTCAGCGCAAAGCCGAGCCGGTCGACATAGAACCTTGTGGCTTCGTCGACGTCGGTCACGAAATAGCGGACGGTGGCCATCGCTTCGCTCCCTCGCGTCGCGGGGCGTTGCGCTCCCGCCTATGCGCCGAACCTGTCGCGCCAGGCCGGCTTGGCGCCCGCAAAGGGCAGGGCGCTGGCCGAGTATACCGCCCGCGCCACGGCGCGCGCCAGCACGTCGGCGGCGGTGGCGCAGAGCTCGGTCAGGGCATAGGCGTCGGATGGCGCGCCGCTATGGCCGGTCGCGGCAGCGAAGACGACGTCACCGTCGAGCGGGGCATGCACCGGCCGCAACGCCCGCGCCAGCCCGTCATGAGAGCAGAGTGCCATGCGCTTGGCCTGCGCCTTGGTCAGCACCGCATCGGTCGCAACCAAAGCGATGGTGGTGTTGGCGCCGGGCCCGCCCTTGAAACGCAGGGTCAGATCATCGGGCGCGAGCGTCGCCGGCCAGCCGCGGCCGCCGAACTCACCGCCCTGCTCGTAAGGGGCGGCCCAGAAATGCGGGCCGTCGCCGATCGTCGCCGTGCCGACGGCGTTGACTGCGACCAGCGCGCCGACAACCTGGCCGGTCGCGGCAATCGCGCTGGCCGAGCCGAGCCCGCCCTTCAGCGTCTTCGTCGTCGCGCCGAAGCCGGCGCCGGCGGTGCCGAGCCCGAACTCCTTGCCGGCCTGCGTGGCGGCGAGCCGGCCGAGCTCACGATAGGGCGCCTCGCCATCGCCGCGGGCGAAGGGCTTGTCGCCGCCATTGGCGAGGTCGAACAGGATCGCCTGCGGCACGATCGGCACGCGATAGCTGCCGACCGGGAATCCGCGCCCCTCGGCAGCCAGCCGGGCCATGACGCCGTCGGCGGCCGACAATCCCCAGGCGGAGCCGCCGGAGAGGACGATGCCGTCGACATGCTCGACCGTCATGCCCGGCTCCAGCAGCGCGGTGTCGCGCGTGCCGGGCGCACCGCCGAGGACGGCGACGGAAGCGATGCTCGGCCGCTCGAACAGGGCGACGGTGACGCCGGTCGCGGCGGCCGCGTCCTCGGCATTGCCCACGAGAACGCCACGAACATCGGTGATGAGATTGCGCATGGTGGACACTCGTTGCCGACAGGCCGCTTTGACCAGGCCCGCATGCTGCGCCGATTCGGCATCGCCGTGCGACCTGCCGGGAACTTACCGCTCGCCGGCGCGTCATGCCGACATTACGATCTTGTCATGCGTGCGCCATGGCCGGGTCAGGCCATCCGGGGCATCGTGGCGGTATCGCGACCCGGCTTCGAGACCCGCAAAGCGACCCGTTGTTGTAAAGACCACAATCGGAGACCTCGCATGAAACGCATCGCCCTCATCGTCGCTTCCAGCGCCGCGGCTGTCGCTGCGACCCTGGCGATCGCACAGCCGCAGCCGATCCCGCCCGCTCCGGGCAGCAATCCGCCGGGGCAGCAGCAGAACGAGACGCGCGGCGACCGTGCCGATCGCGGCGACCGCTCCGACCGGCGCGAGGAATGGCGCCAGCGCCGCGCCGAGCAGGCGACGGCCCGGATGAACGAGCGCCTCGCCCAGCTGCGTACCGATCTCAAGCTGAAGCCCGAGCAAGTGCCGGCCTTCGAGAAGCTGGAGGCGCTGATCAAGCGCAATGCCGAGCAGCGCCGCGAGCGCTTCGCCAAGATGCGCGAGCAGCGCGAGCATTATCGCGACGCCGACATCATGGAGCGGCTCGACATGATGGCGACCCGCCAGGGCGAGCGCGCCACCCGCAGCAAGGAGATGGCCGACGCGGTGCGCCCGCTCTGGTCGACCTTCAGCGACGAGCAGAAGACCGTGGCGCGCCGGGCCGTGCGCCAGGCGATGTCGGAAGGCCGCGAGCGCATGCGCGAGATGCGCGGGCGCTCGATGGAATGGCATGGCCGCGGCGGCGATCGCGATCGCTATGGCGACGACGACCGGGGCCCGCGCCGCTGGCGCGACCGCGGCCATGACGACGACGATCGCGGCTGACTGTCGAGATTCCGAAACAGAGAAGGGCGGTCCGGAAGGGCCGCCCTTTTTCGTTTGTCCAGCTCCCTGGCATGAGGGCTGGCGGCTGTCCGGGGTCGTCAGGTACCCACAGCGTCCTTCACGCATTTCGTCGTGAAGCTGCTCTTGGCGGCGCCCGCCAGTTTCTTGTCGGCCGCCTGCTTGTCGCAGGCTGCGCCGGCATCCTTCTCGCATTTGGTGACGAAGCTGGTCTTGGCCGCGCCGGCGAGCTTCTTCTCGGCGGCCTGGGCATTGCAGCTCGGGCTCTGGGCGTAGGCGGCACTCGACAGGCCGACGGCGAGGGCAGCAAGGATGAGCGTCTTCATGGCGGGATGATCCCTGTGGCGGGATCGGGATGTTAGCCTGAGTCGCGACGCAGCGTCATGGCGCAGACAGGGTACGCTAGGAGGCGGTCAAACATGCCGGTTTCGCGAATCAAGTCAGGGTGTTGTCGCGTCCGGCTGAGAAGTCGAATCAATGGCCGTAGCCGCAGCCGATCGCGCCTGCCGGCCAGTTCGGCTTCCCTTCATTGAACCGTCACATCCCGCCCGCTATAGGCGGCGAGGTCGCGGCGGTCGGAAGCGCGCCGCCGTCACCGGGAGGCAGGCGCATGCGCTTCATCCAGACCTTCGATCTCTATCCCTTCCTCGACTCGGTCGTCAGCCTGCTGGCCGCCTTCGTGCTCGGCGCGCTGATCGGGGCCGAGCGGCAGTATCGGCAGCGGACGGCGGGGCTGCGTACCACGGTGCTGGTCGCGGTCGGCGCGGCCGCTTTCGTCGATCTCGCCATGCGTATCGCCGGCGCGGACGGCGCGATCCGTGTGATCTCCTATGTCGTCTCCGGCATCGGCTTCCTTGGCGCCGGCGTGATCATGAAGGAGGGGATGAACGTCCGCGGCCTCAACACGGCGGCGACGCTCTGGTGTGCGGCCGCGGTCGGCGCCTGCACCGGCGCCGATATGGTGGCGGAAGGCGCGCTGGTCACGGTCTTCGTCATCGCCGGCAACACCTTGCTGCGGCCGCTGGTCAACGCGATCAACCGCATCCCGATCAATGAGAAGGCCTCGGAGGCGACCTATGAGGTGGTCGTCACCACCGATCCCGAGGCACTGCCCTCTGTGCGCGAAAAGATGGTCGAGCTGCTCGAGCAGGCCAATTACCCGGTCGGCGACGTCAAGACCGTCGAGCGTGGCGAGGAGGCAATCGAGATCGTCGCGACGCTGATCAGTACTGCCGTCGAGCGCAAGGAGCTCGATGCCGTGGTCGAGCGAATCGAGCGCCTGGCTGGCGTCACCCACGCGACCTGGGAGAGTAGTACGAGCGACTGAGCGCTGACCTCAGCGCTTGACGATGCGGTTCTCGACGCCCGTGGTCGAGATGCTCGGCGCTTTGACCTCGGCGGCCGCGGCCCAGCTCACGCTGTTCTTGGCGCCACCGACCTCGATCTTCGCCGGCCCGGTCAGCTCCAGCTCGATCATGTGATCGGCGCCGGAGACGTCGATCATGGCCGGGGTCTCGCCGCCATGGACCTTGGTCGAGACGGTGTTCTGCGCCGTCTCGACCGTCAGGTTTCCGGTCGAACCACCGCTCGCCTTGTTCTGGGCGCCACTGACGGCGAGCGAGGTCGAATCCTCGAAGCTGACCTTGTGGCCGCTGCCGTGGATGCCGATCGCGCCGCAGCTGCCCTTGAGCTCGACCGCATGACCCTGGCCGGTGACCGCGACATCCTCGCCATTGCAGGTGAAATCGCGCGACTGGCCGACGCCGGCGATGCTGATCTCCTCGGCGCCCGCGAGCGACGGTACGAGGATCGCTGTGGCGAGGAACAGATAAGGCAGGCGCAAGGCGATTCCCTCCGGGTTGTCTCGGGAGACTCATCTTTGCGGGCGACTATGGCGCCGATGCGGAGCGTCTGCGCATCGCTCCGATCTCGACGCGGTGGGCGATTGATCCTCGTCGCCATGCCGGTAAGCTCGCCTCGGGCAATGGCAGCGAGGGCTGAATGAAGCGAGTCGCGACAGACCGCAGCTATGCAGCTGCGGCGTTTTTCTGCGGGATGTCGCTCATCGGCGGTCCCAGCCTCGCCGAGGCGCCGGCACCCGCCTTCCAGACCAGCTTCGCCACCGGCTGCCTGAACTCCAAGGACTGGAAGGTCTCGGGCCAGCTCGACAAGGCGGTGCGGGCCGATCGCATCCGCTGCGTCGATGGCGAGCGGGCCGGGCAGGAGAGGCCGGCACTGGCGATCACAGTGAAGCCCGGCGACGCCTACGACCCCAATCCCGGCTCGACCCCGACCGAGCGCTCCGAAGTCCAGATGACCGCCGAGCTGATCCGCTTCGACGCGACGAGCTGGTACAGTTTCCGCTTCCGGGTCGAGAGCCCATGGGCGCCGCGGCGCAACCGCACGGTGATCCAGCAGATCAAGCAGAACATCGACCTGCGCTATGAGAAGGGCCGGGGCGGCGAGGAGATCTGCGACGCCGCCAACCCGCTGTTCAAGATCGAGGTCGATTCGGACAATGGCAAGCCGGTGTTCCGGGCCAAGACGGCGGGGACCGCGAGCTGCGGCGACAGCCTCGGCCAGGCGCAGTTCTGCGGCGACTGGCCGGTCGAGCCGGATCGCTGGCACCGCGTCAACGTCATGATCCGGCCGAGCCAGCAGGCCGGCGAGAGCCGCCTCAGGCTCTGGCTCGACGGGCGGGCCTGCCCGGAGTTCCGCGGCGTGCTCGGCTATCCGCGCTATGGCACGATGAAGGACGGCAAGCCCTTCATCGACACGCAGCCGCGCTTCGGCATCTATCGCGACGCGCTGCCCGAGGTCAGCCAGACGATCCTGTTCGACGACATCGCCTTCTGGGCGCAGGACCCGGCCGGCCATCCGGCCTGGCGCGGTGTCGCGAGCGCCGGGCAATAAAAAAGGAGAGGGCGGGAAGCCCTCTCCTGAAACAGACCGAAAGCGGGGTGGAGGCCATCCCGCAGGCCGTGATCAGCGCGAGTAGAACTCGATTTTAGTTCTGCCTAACCCTCTGAACTCATTGACGCATAACCGTTTTTAGCTATGCGTGTGGGGTGAAACGTGTGGGGGAGCGTGTGGGGTGGCGAAGATCGCGGGATACCTTGAGCAACGCCGAATGGGGTTTGCTGCGGTTGTGGATGTGCCTTCGGCTTTGCGGGATGTCGTCGGCGCGAAGCGGCTCAAGAAGGGCCTCGGCACAAGGGACAAGCATCTTGCGCAGGCCCGTCTCCCCAAGGCGCTCCTAGAGCTTCACTCGCGTATTGACGCGGCTCGCCGAGGGCACCCCAGCACAGACCCGAGGACGGCCGAGGCCATGGAACTTCGAGAGCGTCTGCAAGAGGTGAGGTCCGGTGTCGGGACCGTCTATCAGCCGCATGAGGTGTGGGACCCGGCACGGGGGAAATACACCGTCATTGAGGCGGAGGTCGCCGAAGGCCTCCTTATTGACACCGTGCAGGCCCGCAGCGAGGCGATTGGTGATGAGGAAGGTGAGAAGCGGGGAGACGCCTTCGCTGATTTGGCGCTCGGCCGCTCAACGCCGCTGAAGCATTACATGGAGACGTGGCTGTCGGAGCCCGGCAAGCGCGGGATGGCGAGGGCGGAGCGGACGAAACTCGAATACAAAGGCATTGTGACGGCCTTTGAGCATTGGCTGGCGAACGGCCGGCATGCTTCAACCGTCGAGGCCGTAACCCGGAAGATCGCAGGCGAGTATGTCAGCTCGCTCCACAAGGACGGCAAATCTGCTGCCCGCATCCGCGACGTAGTGGCCGCATTCTCGACCTATTGGGTTTGGCTGGAGAAGCGCGGGTGCGTCCCGGAGTCCTTCAATCCGTGGAAGGGACAGGCTGTCGCTAAGGTGAAGAAGGTGGTGGCTCTATCGTCGGGCGAGGAACAGAGCGATGACGAGCCGAGGCCATTCGAAACAGAGGAGTTGGAAAAGCTCTTCAAGGATGTCGAGGACATCGCTCTTCGGGACCTCATGCACGTTGCGACGCTATCCGGGATGCGGATTGACGAGGCTTGCAGCCTGACGGTCGGGCAGTGTGCGGAAGGCATCTTCGACGTTCGGGGCACCAAGACCAAAGCTGCCAAGCGGAAGGTCCCTATCCACCCTGACCTGTCGGAGCTGATAAAGCGACGCTGCACTGATAAGCCGTCAACCGACTGGCTTTTCCCGGAGGCCGGAGCGCCCGACAAGTTCGGCAAGCGGGCTCCTGTTATGAGCGCCCGGTTCTACAAGTTCCGGCTTGATCGCAAGGTGGATGACAAGCCTGCGGGGAAGAAAGTGTCCCGCGTCAACTTCCACTCCTTCCGCCGTTGGTTCGTGTCGGAGGCGGTCAAGGCGGGGACGCCCGTGCACGTTCTCCGGCAGGTTGTCGGGCATGAGCAGCCGAAGAGCGACGTGACGCTGAGCACATACTTCCGAGGCGAGCTGGAGCAGGCGAAGGTCGCGTGTGTGCAGGGGGTGGTGATGCCGGAGTCCGTCCGAAATCTGATGCCAGTTTCTTCAGGTCTGCTAGCAGGGCCAGCGGCAGGGGAGCTTCAGGAGGCCCAAGGGTAGCCTGTTGCCGGCAGCAGGCGTGCATCTCAGAAGCCTGTAGGTGGAACGGGCCTTATAGTGGCCGTCCTCCGCCTCAACTCGTCATTCGCCCCCACGAGTTCCGAAAGGGGTGCCTACGCCTTCGCCTTCTCGGGAACGCCGAGGTCAAGCTCATACTCCTGGCCGTCGCGAACCTTCTTGAGAAGGTCTACCGCCTCGTGTGAGTATTTGTGATACGGCGTCTTATTCACGCGCTCGGTGCGATGATAACGATTATCGGTCGCCTTAATGTAGACTTTCTTTTGCAGTGCGATCTTGTCGATCAATGCATTGGCTAGATGCCAAGTGTCTCCGCCAAGGGCTTGTCCAAGTTCAGTTGCGCTGAACGGGAACTGAGCAGAGGCTGCGCTGAAATCATTGATGTTGGCAATTCCAAATAGCTTTGCAAAAGACGTGGAGTCTTCGACCGCAGCTGACAGCATTTTGAAATCAGCTTCGACGGTCATCTTAGGTATGTCTCGGCGAACGAGTTCGTAGGATCGCGCAATGAGCGACCTAAGGACTCTCGTGTTGACCTGACTTAGTGCCGGGTTCGCGGAGAATGCGTCGAATACCCATCCAAAATCAGATGCTTCGATCAGCTTTACGCGCACGTTTCGGTCATCTTCCGTCGGGATAACGCGATCACGCGCGGGCCAGCTATCCTCGGTTAGCTTATCATTCCACTGAAGAATAAAGACGTTCGGTATCACGCCGCCCTTCTCAGGCAGGGCCTCGTCAATGTCGGAAAGGATTGCTCTGATGTTCGGGTCTCCGGCGCTGTACCCAATGAATACGAGTGGATGCTCATTGAAAAAAAGTCAGCAGCTTTGCGGAGAGGAACTTCTTGCGTTTCATAAAGTCGTTGTAGTCAGTTTCCGTGAAAACGATGCTATCGAACTCAGAAATGCATCCATGTATTTTGAAAATCTCACCTATCGAGAAATGCTGCCCCTTTAGTATCTGCTGCCCAATGATCCGCTTGTGATCGGGGAAAATCATCTCCAGCATTTCATCGTAGTTCGTGGTGATGATCGCGTGCGGTCTGATCCGAGCCAGCGACTCAATCTCGGCTTGATGTTCGGGGCTCAGACCGCCGATGGCCGTCGGCTGAAGTGAGGACAGGTGCGAAGCAATCATGTATTTGATGTATGACTGAGCCCCGACATTTTCTGCGAACATGTCTTTGGGGAACTCGTTATTTCCAGCTCCCCATGCCCACTCTTGATAAAGACGAGCAAACTCTTCGCCTATCTTAATTGGTTCTTTTAGTTGCTGCTTGTAAAATACCAGACCTTTGTTGATGTTCGACGCCTTGCCTGCGAGGAACTCGAGAAGCTCCTCCCAAGATGGAGCACCCATGTACCTTTTCGGTAATCCTGATCCGACAAACAGGATGGGTTGGCAGCCGAACTCCTCGACGGTATTTGTGATGTCTTCAATGATTTCAGAGACGTACCGCTCGTACCTCGGCTGTTTCGCTGCCTCGTCCGCTTGCACCGCTACGTCTCCCGCCAAATCAGGCCGCTATACTACCTTAGCTTGATGTGCTTTTCGCAAGCCCCCATTGCGAGCGGAGCCCGACCGAGGATGATCCTGCCTTAATGGCCCCGGAGAGCTTTCACCCTCCGGGACTTCAAACATGAAGTCACTTCAGTTTTCGTCGCCGCCACCCGGCACGATCGCTCGGTGAACCGTGATCTTATCCTTCAGGATCGCCTCGCGGACCTCGGGGCATCCTCGCCAACCTGCTGTTCCGCCGCCTGCCGGCAAACTGTGGTTCCGCCATGGTGGCGATAAGGGTTCCTGTGTAAGGGAGCCGCCGAAGCAGGCGTTGCCTGTCTGGGAGTGGGGGAAGTGAATGTCCGCGAAGCGCGAGGGTTTCGCCGTCAATAGAGCTGGGTTGCCGGCTGACTTCCCAACGCAAGCGCACAGTCCTCGGTTTTGGGAGGAGCTGGGACGCGCGGTCGCCACGTTCGGGTTTCTTGAGGAGGTCTTGGGAAAGGCCATTTTCACTTTCACCGCGACCCGCAGCTATCCCGAAGACGAGATTGAAGCTGCTTATAAGAAGTGGCTGCCGACGTTGGAACGAGCCCTGTCGGATGCGTTAGGGAGCCTCATCGGCTCCTACGGCAACGCGGTGAAGGCGCACGGCGAGGCCACGATCACGAACATAGACGACTTGCTGGCCGACCTTCGCGCCGCGTCCAAGTTGAGGAACGTGCTCTGCCACGGGTCGTGGCGCATACCTGACGCTCGGGGCAAATCGATACCCTTGTTTGTCAACCGCGAGAAAGAGGTCTTCGAAACTCCGATAGACGAAGCCTATCTCCGGCAGGTTAGGCAGCACGTCGTAGAGCTGATATGCGCGGTTATCGACACCGTGACGCGCATGGGCTGGCAGTTTCCCGGCTCAGGCGGCCCCGGCGTAGTAGCGATCTTCCAATCATCTCGTGCTTAGCTTGGGAAGGCCCCGGCAGGCCGGCCGAAAGCGTTGCGGATGAGTGTGGCTAGCGAGGGCGAGCCGGAGGCCGCTGGAGCCTGATCACTGACAGCTGAGAGCGCCTAGCCGGGAACGGGTGATGCCCCGGCCTTCAGCTCTGCCAGCGCGGCAGCGTCATATGGCGCGAAGACCGGACCTACGGTCTCGTTCTCCCGGACAGTGAGCTTTGCGGCCACTCCGAGCGGAGCCTTCAGGGACCATGCGGTTTCCCCTTCGCGCGTCATGGAGATGATTGAGGCAGGGGCATGGCCTTCCTGAAGAAGGACCCGAGCGGCGGAGGGAAGTGGCGTGCGGGTGGAGCAAATGACTCGGCCGGTGGCGTTAGTGACCGTGTAGAGGGCATTGAACTCGCCCTTACGGTTCCGAGGGGTCTTGCAATATGTGAGGTGGATTTCGGGTGTGGCTGTCATGGGTATGAGAAAACCCGCCGAGCGGATGCTGGCGGGTGTGGGTGGAGGTTGACGACGTGGGTTTGAGTTCGGATGAGCCGACCATGAACACGCCCGGAGGTTTGGACGGGCTCGTCGGCCTTCAGCTTTCAGCAATCAGGCGGGCGGCTGATATGGTCATGCTTCATTTCGGCCCTATGCGACCGCATGCCTCGGGGCGCGGGGCCGTGGGTGAGTATGCGCTGCATGTTCAATGCCCTTGGCGCTTCGACAGCCCGACCGAAACAATCACAGGACGCGACGACCTCTGGGAGTACGGCGGCGCCGGAGAGGCTCCCGAAGACTGGACGTATGACAATGGCCTAAGCCGCCAGGACGCGAAGCTGACGACCTATTTCGGCTTACCGGATCGCAGAGGCGGTTGGCTGATCGAGACCCCGCGCTTGCTCGTCGTGGCAGTTGAGGCATCTACGCGCGGTGATCTGAGCATCCAACTGTCTGAGAACCATGCGCTCATCGTTTTCCCCGCAGGGACCGGCGAGGAGGCTTGGCGGTTCTTCGCGACAGCTGGAGACAATCATGTGGTTTTCCCGGAGGAGCCGGCAGAGCCCTAGCGCGTCATCTTCCGCTTGAGCTTGAGGGCTTCTGCGTATGCCAGCCTGTCGACCTCTTCGTTTTGGAGGTGACCGGCATGGCCCTTCTGCCAGCGCCATTCGAGCTTGGCGGGCTTCTCCGCTAGCTCCACGAGCTGAAGCCAGAGGTCGAGGTTGCTGACAGGCTTGTTGTCCTTCCCGCGCCAGCTCCGCATGCGCCATCTCGGGAGCCACTCGGTCATGCCCTTCACCACATACTGAGAGTCCCCGACCATCGTGACGAAGGCTCCCGGTCGGATGGTTTCAAGGGCCTTGATGGCGGCCATTAGTTCCGCGCGGTTGTTCGTGGTGTCGGGAAGCGAGTCTTTCAGGACCTTGCGGGAACCCGTCAGGGTGTTGACGAGGATCGCCGCGTATCCTCCGGGTCCGGGGTTGCCGAGGCAGGAGCCGTCGAAATAGGCCGTGATTTCCCGATGGGGTAGGGGTTCTTCGCCCTGTAAGGTCTCCGTCAAGGACGGCTGCTTTCGGCTTTGGCTACCAGAGTAGCCGGGACCTCTGCGATGGGCCTGTATCCGGGAGGAGTGTAACGGCAAACCATGATCCGGAGGCGGGAGTATGGTCCTGCCCTCATCTCCGCCACCCGGCTCCCGCAGGAGCGTTCGGCCGGCGATCATCGCGACCGTATCGAGGCTTGGTCTCCTTCACCTGATTGGTGGTGAGGTTCCTGCGGCGGGGGTCTGTCAGGTCGCCGTTGGTGTGAGTTACGCGGGTGGCTCTATGGCCCTTGCCAGCGATCCCGAGAATGATGCGGGAGACCTTCGCGTATCGTGCGGTCCCGCTGTAGGTCGTCACGTAGCCGTGGTGGAGATGCCAGTTCAGCGAGAAACCTGCGGAACGGACCCGCTGGTAGTCGTCGGGGGCGATGAGGGCGAACCTGTCTGAGTTCGCTAGGGGGACTTGCAGAAGCGGTAAGGAGTCTGCGGGGTCCGTTGTTGGGATTGGTGGCCGGAGGGCCTCGCGTTTCATGGATGGGTGTGTCCTACGGTTACGGATGAGAAAAGGCAGGAGACAGATGCAAACAGAGATACGCGCAAATAAGCGCGGGCGACCTGCCTGAAGGTGTCTGAAGGTGACTGCGGGAGGGGGCCTTGGGTCTGCGGGCTTCGCCCGCCGGCATCGACCACCCTGAAGGAGACCGGGGGCAGGGGTAGTTAGACAAGGGTGGAGTGACTCCACTTTCATCGACCCCGTTGCCGGGGGCTATAGGTGAACCTGAAGGAAGATCTGCAAGATAACCTGCAAGAGAGAGGATAGGGGGAAGAAGTCAGGAACAACCTTCAGTCCCTCCCACAGAGACCTTCAGGTATCCTACAGGACCTTCCCCCCTTTCCCCCCTTCCATCGCTGGCGGGTACGACATTCACAGCCCCTTCGTCTGTGGTGTCGGGTAGTCTGCTCCGGGCGTCCGGGGCTCGTATCCTGCGTTGCTGATAGGCGGTCGGCGGTCTTGTCCTGCAATAGAGGTCCCTAATCGACCGGGGCCGCATCGGCGATCTTGGGTAGCTGTAGGTGCAACCTAATGGCACCCGGCCCGCCATTCGAAGCGGCCTGTGAAAGGTGAAGTCACTCCGCAGTCGGCGGGGCGTGAATAGCTGTAGGTGGTCCCTATTCGGCTGTCGGGCCGGGAAGGGCGTGGTCTAAATGGCTTAAGGTGCAACCCAATCGACTGAAGTGACTTCACGGTGGCCGGCAAAGGCGGGCCGTATAGCCTAAGGTGGTCCCTAATCGCCTCGCGCATCCATCAGCCCCTCAATCTCTCTTGCAACGCCCCTGCCGTACTCCGTCAGGCTGACCACGAGCACGCCCTTCTCCTTCCGTGTCCGAACCAGCAGGGCGTCTTCCATGAGCACGATGTTCCGATAGCCGCTGCCGTTTCCCATAGTCAGCGCCCTTTCCAGCTCCGGCTTTGTCATCTCTCCCCGACAGGCGACTAGCAGGAACGCTGCGGCTGACCTCATCTCCCATCGGTCGTGGATTTGGTTGAGCCGCTGGAGGACTAACAGGAGCCGTGCAAGAGGCGGGAGGCCACCGGCGGCTTTCGTCCTGGGGGACTGCGTTGTCATGGGCAGCTCTTCGGGCAGTAGCTCGGGCGGCTGTCCTCCGGATGGTCAGGACCGCAGTAGGTCATAGCAGCGCGGACGATCTGAGCGTTGCTAGGCGAATAGACCCACATGAAGAGGGCCGCGGCGAGGAACCAGATGACGGGCATTGAAGGGCTCCGGGTGGTCGGTCTGAAGACAGAAAAGCCGGAGCGGATCGTTCCGCCCCGGCTGGATAGGCATCGAAAAGTGAAGTCACTTCAGGTTTCGGGCAGGAGGGCTCTGCGGCGCTGCGGTGCCCATCCCAAGGGCTCCGCCACCAGCATCTTGAAGAGCCCCGCAGCGATGACCGACAGGACCACGGTCGGAGCCCCGAGAGCCAGCCAAGCGGCCTTGTTCCAAGCCAGCGGGTCGCTCGTGGTCCTCGTGATTTCCACCCGAGGGCAGTCTACGGTGATGTGCCAGCGGCCGACACGAAGCGTAAAGCCGGTGATGTCGCCCGCGCCTCCGTCGAGTTCGCCGTGTTGATTGTACGTGCTATCCGTGCGTAGGACTTCGCGATGAAGGAACGGGAGCCAGTAGGGGCGGATGTTGTCTCGACCGAGGAATGCTTCGCCAAAGTAAGGAAGGCGGACGTCCTGCGAGAACTCAGTCTGAATGCTTTGCTCAGTCACAGTCGGTCTCCCGAAAGGCAGCCTTATCGCAACACTTTCATGAGTCCTTATCTGATTGCGGTCCAATCAGTTTTCTGACTCGATCAGGCTCCATCGAGTCATTTCTGTGATGTATCCGGCAGCGGCTCGGGTCTTCCGGCAGGACGGCCGGGCAGGGCTTATGGGTAGTGGGTAGCCGGCTGGACGGTGACCAGCCTGTACGCTGGAGGCGTGCAGCGGGAAGGAGCATCTAGGGAACCGGGCCCCCCCTGTGCTTAGCTGTGGCGAAAAGCCCCAAGGAGTCCGTGTGATGTGCGAGAGCGACCCGATACTGAAATACAGCACGGCAAGAGGGTACGTTCAGTCGGCGCTGCTCCTGATTTCAAACCCCGCTCGGTTTCAAGTGGCGGAAGACAGTTCGTTCTTCCCATCCTTCCACATGTTGTGCGGATTTGCGGTCGAGCTGTACCTGAAGTCGTTTCTTGATTTCGCCGGAGTAATCGAGCGGGAATTGATTAGGGCAGGGCACAATCTATTCACGCTTCAGACAATGGCGCATGAAAAGGGTCTTTCCGATCCTGCAATCGTGCAGCTCGTGGACTATCTAGGAGAAAAGCATAAGAGCTTGGAGTTTCGCTATATGAAGGCGTCGGGCCGATACGACTATGGGGATCTGCGTCTTGTTTTTTCGGCCTTCTCGACACTCGATAACAGGGTTGACGAACTAATCGGGGCGCGAGCCTCGTACGGGCTGACATCGGGAGGTGAGTGGCTCTTGTCGGAACGGCAAGCGCGGTGGAGGTTCACATCCTAGCTGGTTCTGCTGTCAGGATGCGATGCACCTGCATGCGGCTCACACCAAGCTCCTTCGCGATCTCCGTAGGACCCTTGCCGGCCGCCTTCAGGCTCCGCACCTTGTCTGCGTCGATCCTGCGCTTACCGCCCGTGTAGACCCCGGCCTCCTTCGCTTTGGCTATGCCGTCCCGCTGTCGGGCCTTGATGAAGCCCCGCTCCATCTCAGCGACCATCCCGAGGACCGTCAGAACGATCCTGCCGGTGTCGCCCTTGGTGGACACATGGGGCTCTAGGACGGTGAGGCTGGCTCCCTTCAGGTCGCACTCATGGACGATGTTGAGGACATCCCGCGTCGAGCGTCCCAACCTATCGAGCCGCGTGACCATCAGCTCATCGCCGGGGCGGAGGAAGTCGAGGATCGCGGCCAGCTCATCACGGCCATCCAGGCTAGCGGCACTGACCTTCTCCTTACGGATGGTCGTGCAGCCTTCCGCCTTCAGCCGCTCAACCTGCCCCTCATAGTCTTGGTCTGTGGTCGAGACGCGGGCGTATCCGATCTTCGCCATGGTTGGCCTCTGTGTAACGTCAGGGTCTAGAGTCGTGACTCTTTCTGTAACAAATGCCTGATGTCAACCCTGATGTGACGCGACGGGCGTAACATGGCGGAGTCACTCTAGGGTGTACCGTGAAGTGACGTCTTGTCGTGCGTCGTGTTGCTGGTGTTGGTCCGCCAATTCGGAGAAGGTCTGCCGGATTTCAGGGAGCGGGCGGCCGAGCAATGCAGGACATCATCAGGATCAATGGAGAGGGGGTTGGGCTGCCAGCCAAGGCAGCTGCTTCCATCGCGGCAGACGCCGTTGCCGGGTGTTTCGAGATGATGGAGGGGCGCGAGCTGGGCACGCCTAAACCACTAACCGGCCAAGCCTTCGCCCTTCAGCTCGGTATGCCGGCACTCAAGCCCGACGAGCGGGCTGAGATGTACCGAACTTGGCTCATATCAAAAGGCTTCCATGACATTCTGAAAGGGCTGCGAACGTCGTTTGAGGAGGCGTTTCTGTATCTCGCTTTTTTCAACAAGAAGCGGATCGTTGGCCGTGATTTAGATGCGTTCCTGCGAGAAGTAACGAAGAAGGCCGGCTCATTGCCTTTTGTTGCCCTGATTGATCGTGTTGCTGAGCAACTGACTTCGCCCCTCTCGTATCTGCCAGAACTGCTTTCACTACAAAAGGCGCGGAACTGCCTTGAGCATCGGAACGGGATTGTTGCTCCGATCGATGCGACGGCTGGCAGCACGGACCTCGTACTCCGATACCCACGCATCAAGGTCTATTTCAAGAGGTCCGACGGTGAGGTCGAACTTACGGCGGGCACTGTAGTCGAACCCGGCGACGAGCGCAAAGAAGTTGATGTCTACACGAAGCTGATCGTGTACGAGCGTTGCTTTTCTGTAGGAGAGCACATCCTGCTTTCGTCTGCTGAGTTCATCGAGATTGCAATGGCTACCTGTCTCATCGCTGATGATCTCGTTGCTAAGCTCCCAAGAATGAGCGAGCCCGGCCAGTGAACGCCTCCTTTCAGTTCCCCGGCAGGCTCCCCTGATGTCACCTACAGGAAACGGGAGGGGGCACGGGGGGAAATCGAGAAGCGGCCGGAGAGGGGAGGCTTTCAGATTTTCTCGGCTGACTATCCGGCGATTAATCTCAACCAAGAGGCCAGCCACCGCTACCGGACCAAATCGTAGATCGCGCGTCAGAAATTAGTTTTGATCCACCACGAGCTAAGAACCCTGCTAATAGCTCATCGACGGTATCCATAATCCGGACGACCGTATCGTTGAAGTTGCGATCCATTGCGAGTTTCTGCGGCTGAAGAGCGTGCCGGTTAGTGATCCGCTTAATCCGTTCGGCCGCAATAGGATGCGTATCGCGATTGCCTTTCTTTCCAACAGCTTGTTCCATGATTTCAAGGCTCGAAAGGGATCTGAGCATTAGAGATGCTCCAGCTCCTGTTGAGTTATATGGATTGTGGAGAAATTCAAACGGCGCGTAGTCTAAGCGACCGCATAGTTTGATGGCAAAAGCATCTGCTTAAAATTCTTGAGGCAAGGGATCTGCATCGATCGATCGATGACGAAGTGCGTGGTGCCCAAACTCATGAGATAGTACGAAGTATTCCATCGACCATGCGATTTGCTCGAACATCATGATCTCGTCCTGCCGCGATGGCCGAAGCGGCACCATGACGTGTGTGCCCGTGGTCGCAAAAGACATGAATATGCGAAGCCAATACACCGCAATGTCCGGGCGACTCAGTAGGAGGCTACGGTCTTTTTCTTTGTCAGGCGGTGCTTCAGACCAATGAAGAGGGTCGAGATTGAGGGTACGGGTGTATGCTCGGGCTATCAATCCACACCAGCGAAACAAGAACGAGCTGACACTTAGTATGCCTTCCTCGGTCATGATCACATTGGTCATAGAAGCGAAAATACCGATTTTGGGGTCGATACCAAGCGCCACCGCTTTATGAGAGGTGTAACCCATCGCATCCATCGCCGACATGATCGGTTCGGCGATCTGGCGCAACTGTCGCTCAAGATGAGGCGCAACGCCAGGACTTGTTGGAAGGTCGACGGGATCATGCGAGGTGTGAGCTGTCATTCTCATCATCTCGATTTGCTCATCGGGCCAACCCGCGTTCTTAAGGGCAGTAGTTAGCCTATTCTCGTCTGCCTGCTTATCATGATTGGGGTCTTGAAGTGTTGCGTTGGGATCAGCCGCCGCCCGCTGAAAGATCTGACTCCAGAGATCGAGAGCTGCTCCGTTGGAGTGCGCAGGAGGCTTATTAGTCATGGTCTCGTCACCTGAATGCGGCGAGGCGGGGAGCGGACAGCGCGGGTCAACCGGCATATGTCATAGGACTAGCTGAACTGCCAGCGAACCCTGTCGGAAAGCTCCGGGGCCGTTGGCCCAATCAGTTTGAAGGTGCCCAAAAAGTCGAAAGAGTCTTCGCGCTATGGAGCGCGGCGGGCCGGAGCGTAGGCTCAACAGCCGGGCGCGGGAGTGCCCTCAAAAAACGTGAGGGGGAAAGCGTGTGGGGTGGCGTGTGGGGGAGGGCAAAATCTCGCCATCCCCCAAATTGTTGAAAATAAACGGGTATTCGTCCCCGTTCCGAACGTCTTACCGAGAGTAGAACTCGATGACCAGGTTCGGCTCCATCTGCACCGCGTAGGGCACGTCCGTCAGCGTCGGGGTGCGGGTGTAGGTGGCGGTCGACTTGGTGTGGTCGGCGTCGATGTAGTCAGGCACGTCGCGCTCGGCGAGGGCGGCCGACTCGATCACGATGGCGAGCTGGCGCGAGCTCTCCTTGATCGCGATCACGTCGCCCGGCTTGACCTGGTACGAGGCGATGTTGACGCGCTTGCCGTTCACGGTGATGTGGCCGTGATTGATGAACTGGCGGGCGGCGAAGACGGTCGGGACGAACTTGGCGCGGTAGATCACCGCGTCGAGACGACGCTCGAGCAGGCCGACCAGGTTCTCGCCCGAGTCGCCCTTCAGGCGGATCGCCTCGGCGTAGTAGCGGCGGAACTGTTTCTCGGAGATCGAGCCGTAATAGCCCTTCAGCTTCTGCTTGGCGCGCAGCTGGGTGCCGAAGTCGGACGGCTTGCCCTTGCGGCGCTGGCCGTGCTGGCCGGGGCCGTATTCGCGGCGATTGACCGGGGACTTCGGACGGCCCCAGATGTTCTGACCGAGACGGCGGTCAATCTTGTACTTCGCCTCATGGCGCTTCGACATGTCGCGTGTCCTCTATGGTTCGCGAGTTGAGGACCGCGCCCTCCTTCTCCCCGTCTCCGGGGCGACAGATCCGGCTCGAGAAGACGAGCGGATCACGGGTGCGGAAAAAGCCACGCGGCCCCGTGAGGAGCCGCGCGACGCCGGCTTACAAGCACTGCCGGCGCGATTTGTCAAACCCGAAGGGCAGATTTCTGTCGTCCGGAGCCGCTCAGCGGCTCACCGGTGGAAAATATTGCGGCGCTTCGCGTCTGTCGAAACGGCCATAGTCGCGGATGATCCGTACCGTCCGGTGCCGCAGCGCCGCCGCGCCCGCGAGCGGCTTCGGCACGAAGTCCTTGGCCACACTGGCATCGCGCCAGGAGGCGAGCAAAGCGAGCTTGCCGGGGTTGTAGATGCTGGCGAAGAGATCATGCTCGATCAGGCCGGGCCAGCCGGTCAGGCCGATCTGCGCGAGGAGTTGGTCCGGTCGCTCGCCGAGATCGATTCCATCCTGCGGCGTGATCTCGGTGAAGCTCGCGACCTTGGCGATGCCGGTTTCGGTTTCTTCGAGGTGCTGGTCGCCCGATGAGGTGGCTGGTGAAGCACTGTCTTGGATCACCTCGCCGATGCGCAGGTGATAGTCCTCGAACACCTCGTCGCGCCCCTTGCGTTGCACGGCGTGGTGTTCGCCCTGGGCGCGCCAGCGGACCAGCGATTTCTCGTCGCGCCAGGATGAATGCGACAGCACCCAGCCGGGCCGCATCAGGCTCTCGAAGCGCTCATTGTCGATGAAGCCGTCGATGCCTTCGAGGATCGGCTTCAGCTGCTTGCCGAGAGTGAGGTACTCGTCCTTGCGGTCGGTGTGAGGGTGGACTTCGAAGATCACGGAAAACATCGGTTTCTCCGTCGGTTCAAGCAGCAAGGGCAGGCGCGTCGGCGCCGGTGAGGAAGGCGATGCTCTCCTGCCAGAGCGCAAAGCGCATCGTCTCCAGATGCATCAGATGCGTGCCGCGGCTGAGCTTGATGTCGCGCTTCAAGGGCGAGGACCTGAAGGCGTCGAAGAGCCAGCGCGCATCGGCGTCGGTGATCAGGCTGTCCCATTCGCCGCGGATGATCGAAACGGGCGCGCGGACCGCAGCCGGATCGTAAGGCAATCGGCCCCGCCAGGCCTTGCCGATATCGGCCATCGGACCGGCCGGCGTCCGGACGCTGGCGGGTTCGTGCGAGCGTGCTTGCGGATCGCTGTCGAGATAGCGCTCGCCCCAATCGTCGAAATGCCGGCGCGACAGAACCGGCTCAGCGCCAGCCGGGACGTCCTCGACGAAACGGCGCCACTGGTCATCGAGCGAGATCAATCGCCAGGCCGGCAAGCTGGGCGAGGGCGCGTTGCCTGACGGCTGGCGTTGTGCGATCGGCCCGAACAGGACGAGGCGGTCGATCAGCTCGGGATGAGACCCGGCGAAGCGGCCGGCCGGCATCGAGCCCCAGGAATGGGCGATCAGGGATAGTCGGTCGAGACCGGAGCGGCCAAGGATGAAACGGACGCCGGCCTCGATCTGGCGCGCAGCATCCTCGGTCGTGCCGAGTGGTGCGTTCGTCGAGGCCGGTTTGTCCATCGCTGGATAGCGTCCGGAATGGCCGTAGCCATAGAAGTCCAGGCCCCAGACATCGAAGCCGGCCTCGCAGAGCGCGTCGCGCCAGGAGCGCCCGTCGAAGCGATGGGCGATCGACAGCGCCGAGGGGAAGGTCGCGCCATGGATGTAGAGCACCGCGCGGCGCGGCGAGAAGCCTGTTGCCGGTGCCGGGAGATGGCGCAGGAACAGCGGCAGTCCGTCGAGCGGGCCGGCAATCAGAAAATGCTCTTCCCGCGGGTCGAGCGGAGCGATGTCGTCAGCAGTCAAGGCAACCTCCGGCGATGCGAGCACGCAGCTGACGGCCGAAGACGGAAGGCCGTCCTCGGCTATGCTTGCGGCTCGTGGTGATCGTCAGAGAGTAACCCGAACAATGCCCCGCTGTTCTGCGCGATCGCTTCGGCGATCGCCGTAGGGTTTTTGACCGTCTGTGAGGCTGCTCGCGTCAGTAGCGCCAATAGGCGCGGCGATGATGCGGATGCTTGTACCAGCCGAGATGCCGGTCGCGATTCCAGCCATGGTGCCGGCGCGGGCCGTAGCTGTGGCCGTAATGGTGGCCCTTGTGCCCATGCCAGCCTTTCGGCTTGGCCTGGGCATCGCCGCTCAGGCCGGGGCCGAGCAGCAGTGCGCCGCAGGCCAGGGCGATGGCGAAGATCAGCTTTCTCATCCTGTCCTCCCTCGTAGAGGTGCTGGTGGCGCCGATAACGCCTCCAGATCAGAACAGTTCCAAATTGTGGTCAGAGTGCGAGCGGCAGCGGCTCGGTCTCGATCCGCGCCAGGCCGAAGCCGGCGAGCGCGATATGGGCCGGACCGGAGAGGCTGGTGCCATCGGTGAAGACGGCGACGGTCGAGGCGTGCTCCGGGCGTGGCTGGGTCGGGCCGAGCAGTTGCGCCGTGCGCCGCGCGATCGCCGGGGCGGGGTCGATCCACTCGACCGGCCAGGGTGCCAGCCGCTGCAGGCGGGGCAGCAGCAGCGGGTAATGGGTGCAGGCGAGCGTCACCACATCGGTGCGGCGGCCGTCGCGGGCGACGAAGCAGGGCGCGATCTCGGCGGCGATCGCAGCGTCGTCTACCGGCTCGCCCTTCAGCGCCGCTTCCGCCAGGGCGGCCAGATTGCGGGCGCCGACCAAGGTGACTTCGCAGCCGGCTGCATAGCGTCCGATCAGATCGTGCGTGTAATCGCGGGCGACGGTGCCGGGCGTCGCCAGCACCGAGATCAGCCCGCTGCGGGTGCGCTCGGCCGCCGGCTTCACCGCCGGCACCGTGCCGACGAAGGGAATGGCGAAGCGGGCCCTGAGCGCCGGCAGCACCAGGGTCGAGGCGGTATTGCAGGCGATGACGACGAGATCGGGATGGAAGCGCTCGACGAGACGCTCCATCACCACGAGCACGCGGTCGACCAGCGCCGGCTCGTCGAGGCGGCCATAGGGGAAGGCGGCGTCGTCGGCGGCATAGACGATGTCGGCATCCGGGCGCTGGCGCATGACCTCGCGCAGCACGGTGAGGCCGCCGAGGCCGGAATCGAAGACAAGGATGGTCGGGGTTCGCAAGGACAGCACCGGCGCGGCATAGCCGGCTCCGGCCAGAAGATCGACCCGCATCGCACTCATACCTACTGCGTCCGCCAAGCCTTCGATTGGGCTCCTGGCGGGTTAAGGAGCGGTGAACGCTTCGCTTCGGGTCCCTTGATAATTTAGTTGACTCTGTCCATTAATCGGCATTTCTCATCGCAGGATGAGGAGGCCAGCCATGTCCGCCATCGACACGCCTGCCATTGCGGCGATCCGCCGTTTCGGACGCTTCCACACCCGCTTCATCGGGGCGTTGGGCGGCGATCTGCACGGCTCCGGCTTCGGGCTGACCGAGGGGCGCGTGCTCTACGAATTGGCGCAGCGCGATGGCTGGCGGGCGGGAGAGCTGGCGCGCGAGCTCGGGCTCGACCCGGCCTATCTCTCGCGCCTGCTGAAGCGCTTCATGGAGATCGGCTGGCTGGAGCGGGCGCGGGCGGATGGGGACGGCCGCGCCTATGAGCTGAAGCTGACCGCGATGGGGCACGAAGCCTTCGCGCCGCTCGACGAGGCCTCGCGCGGGCAGGCCGACATGATCCTGTCGCGCCTGGGGGCGGGTGAGCAGACGAGCCTCGTCTCGGCGCTGGAGCGGGCGCAGACGCTGCTGTCGGGCGCCGCCAGCCCGCAACCTTCCGTGTCGATCCGCGAGCATCGCCCCGGCGATATCGGCTGGGTGATCTCGGCCCATGCCAGACTCTATTTCGAGGTCTATGGCTGGGACATCAGCTTCGAGGCGCTGGTCGCAGAGATCGCGGCGAAGTTCCTGCGCGAGTTCAAGCCTGGGCTGGAGCGCTGCTTCATCGCCGAGCTCGATGGCGCGCCGGTCGGCTCGGCCTTCGTCGTGCAGGAGAGCGACGAGGTGGCGAAGCTGCGGCTCGTGTTGGTCGAGACGCGGGCGCAGGGGCTCGGCCTCGGCAAGCAGTTGGTGCGGGAGGCGATCGCCTTCGCCCGTGCCGCCGGCTATCGCCGCATGGCGCTCTGGACCAACGACATCCTGCATGCGGCCCGCGCCATCTACATCGCCGAGGGCTTCAGGCTGGTGGCGGAGGAGCAGCATCACTCCTTCGGGAAGGATCTGGTCGGGCAGAATTGGGAGCGCGACCTGTAGCTGCCGTCACTGCACCGAGGTCAGCGCCGCGCGCTGGAAATCGGCGCGGCGCTGCTGGTGCAGCGAACCGTCTCCCATGGTCACCACCGAGAACATCACGAAGCCGCCCTGCTTGCGCGGCAGCACATAGAACTCGGAATACTTGGTGTCGCCGCCGTTCTCGCAGGAGGAGAAGCCGCGCAGCACGCTGGCGCCTTCGACTGTGTCGGTGGTCCGGCCCGAGGCGAACCGACCCTGGCAGCCGCGGGCATCGGCGGCGGAGACCGCGGCGGCGACGTCGATATCCTTCTGGTTGGGATTGGCCAGGACGCGCACCAGCCCGGTCGCGCCCTTGGCCTGCCAGCCGGCGCCATTGCCGCCGATGCCGGACGGCGCTTCCGGCCCGCTCAGCACCTTTGGCTCCGGCAACTGCGTCTTCAGCAGGAAATTGGTCGCGAGCGTCACCGCTTCGAGCTGGATCGCCGGGTCGGTCGCCGCGGCGGCCGTCGTCGTGCCGCTACCTTGCGCGGGCCCCGGTGTGCCGGGCGCGACCTTCAGATTGGCGTTCGCCTTCACGCAGTCGAGCAGCGCCGGCATGATCTCGGCGGTCGAGGTGAGGCGGAAGGTGTAGCGCGCGCCGAGCATGTTGGCTTCGAGGAACTCGGCACCGCGGAAGGCGCGGACGATGTTGGAGTTCGCCGGCATCACCACGACGACGAGCTGCGCCTGCACCGCCTTGGCGTTGATCCGGACCGTGTCGTTGCGGTCGAAGACCATCTCCATCGGCACCTCGGCGCCCGGCTTCAGCCCCCAGGCTCGGTTTGAGAAGCCGAGATTCCAGCCATAGGCGCTGTTGAGCGAGGCGTGCATGGTGACGCCGCTCTTATAGCTTGCCGAGACCGCGCAATGCGAGAAGTCGCCGGTCTGGTTGTTGGTGAAGGCGCCGCCGGCCCAGTTGCCGACCGAGAATTTCGCATAAGGTCCGGCGGCGAACACCGGTGATGCCAGCAGGACGCCGGCGAGAATGAGCGACAGGCGCATCATCAGGCTCCGCATCGATCCCCAGCCTCGCCATGGTGGCAAAGACCGGGCGGGTCGGGCAAGCCTTGTGCGCGCTTGGGCCGGTCTCGGCAGCCCCGGGGCTCTCAGACCTTGAGGCGGGCAACCGCCGCCGCAGCGGTGCGGCCAGCAAGCGTCGCGCCGCCCGCGGTCATCGCGCCGCCGCCGGCGGTCGCCTCGCCGGCGAGCCAGAGCTTGCCGCCGATCGGCTCGGCCAGGACCTCGCGCGCGCCGGCATGGCCCGGCCGGCAGACGGAATAGGAGCCGTGCGAGAACGGGTCGGTCCACCAGGCCGGGAAGGAGACCGGGCCGGCCGCCTTGCGGAACTCGGAGCCGACCATGCCGGCGAGCAGGTCGACGATCTGCTCGCGCGCCGCATCGGCGCCCGCGGTCGAGAGGTCGCGGGCGAAATCGCCGCCGCAATAGCCGATGACGAGGTCGCGATCGTCGGGGAAGAGATCGAAGCTGATCAGCCGTTCCGGGGAGGCGGCTTCGAAATAGGTCGTGCCGGGCGCGATGCCGAAGCGATCGCCCGCGACCTTGAGCGCGATCTTGGTGAGCGCGCCCATGCCGATGCCGGCGAGCGCATCGCGGGTGCGGGCAGGAAGTTCCGGCGTGAAGCGGATCGCGCCGGCCTTCAGCACGCCGACCGGCACGGTGACGATGCAGGCGCGGGCCCACAGGGTTCCCGCGGCGGTGGTGACGGCGACGCGTGAACCGCTCCAGTCGATCGCCGTGACCGGCTGCTTCAGGCGGATGTCGAGCCCTTCGGCATAGCGGGTGACGAGATTGCCGTAGCCGCTCGGCACGACATAGTCCTCGCCGGCCCAGAGCCGCTGATAGTCGCGGGCCGAGATGCGTGCCGATTCCTCGCCGATCGAGAGCAGCATGCCGGAGGCGGCCACCGACGCGAGATCCGGGCCGAGATCGCTCAGCACCTCGGCGACCGACAAATCGCGATCGTCGAGATCGGCATTGTCGAGCCGCCGGTCGATCTCGCCGAAGGCGCCGCGGCGGCGGGCGCGGTCGCCGGCCGGCATCGGCTTGCCGTTGGTGAAGAGCTGGAAGCCGCCGCCGCGGCTCTCGTTCGGGGTCTGCACGCCGAGCTCGCGGGCGATCTCGGTCCAGGGATTGCGCTCGGCCCAGTGGATGAACATCGCGCCGGCGTCATAGGACGGGCCGAGCGAGGAATCGGTGAAGGTCCGACCGCCGAGGCGGTCGCGGGCTTCGAGCACGATCACGGAGCGCCCGGCTGCCTGGAGCTGCTTCGCCGCGGCGATGCCGGCCGCTCCGGCGCCGATCACGACCGCGTCCGGCTCGGCGGCGCGGGCAGGCGAGCGCCCGCCGGCGGCGCTCATCGCCAGCGCGGTCGCGCCTGTCAGCAATGTCCGGCGGTCGAGCATGAAGGACGGCCCTGTGTCTTGAAGCGGGCTGATGATGCCAGCCGCTTTTCGCACCGCAATACACGAGCACGCGTGTGGCAGGAGCAGGGCCATCACAGCTTTGCGAGGTCGGCCGAATATCCGTTTCGGAGGGTCGTTCGTCTTTCAGTTTAGAAGAATGATAAATTCAGTCTGGAATTCCAATAAATAAGTAATGTATCGCGCAACCGCGAGTCTATTGACAGTTAAATTGAGCTTTAATAACCGCTGATGGTGAAACTAAGGCGCATGACCTAGTTTTCACGGATTATAAAAAGCAATTCGACTTGGCAAGACGGTTTGGCAAGTCGAATTGCATGTCAGCGACAGGATATGGGCGATGGGGATGAATTGCAGCGGGCTGCGCCGAGGCGTGGCGCTTGGGGCCTTGATGCTGGCGGCAGCGCCGGCTCTCGCGCAGCAGCAACGCAATCCCGCTCCGCCCGCGGCCACCGAGCAGGTGCAGCTCGACCAAATCAATGTCCAGGGCGAGCGTGAGGCGGCGCCGCTGCTGCAGGGGCCGACGACGACGACGACGACCCGCGCCGAGCTCGATCGCCAGCAGGTGCAGAGCCTGACCGACCTCTCCAACCGGGTCGAAGCGGGCATCACCTTCAATCGCCAGAACGGCTCGCTCAACATTCGCGGCCTCGACGGCGCGCGCGTGCTGACCACGATCGACGGCATTCGCCAGCCCTTCCTGATCGATACCCGCGTCAGCCGCGCCGGCGCCAACGCCTTCGACTTCGACGCGCTGTCCTCGCTCGACCTGCTGCGCGGCGGCAGCGGCGGCGCCACACTCGGCGGCGGTGCGCTCGGCGGCGCGCTGGCGGTCCGCACGCTCGACCCCGAGGACATCATCCGCAACGGGCGCTCCTATGGCGCGCTCGCCAAGACCGGCTATGACAGCACCGACCGGGCCTGGTTCGGCAGCGCGGCGGCGGCGGCGCGCATGGGCGGCACCTCGGTGCTGCTCCAGGGCGGCTTCCGCAACGGCAACGAGGTGGACAGCAAGGGCAACGTCAAGACGATCGGCGTCGACCGCACCGCGCCCAACCCGACCGACTTCAACCAGTACAGCTTCCTCGGCAAGATCTACCAGCAGGTCGGCGAGGCCCATCGCTTCGGTATCACCGGCGAGTTCTTCAAGCGTGCCGACCGGGTCCAGACCCGGACCAGCACGGTGTCGCTGACCGGCAATTTCCGTCCGGGCGCCTATCAGACCGGCGAGGATGTCGAGCGCAACCGCGTCTCGCTGACCTATGACTACAAGCAGCCCGGCGGCCTCCTCGTCGACGAGGCACATGCCAACCTCTACTGGCAGCGGCTGAAGCGCAACGACCTGGTCAGCGCCTGGCGCTACACCAGCATCGTCGGACCCTATGGCCGCGACAACGAGAACGAGGAGACCGCCTATGGTTTCAACGGCCATGTGATCAAGAACCTGCAGACCGGCGCGCTCTCGCACCGCATCCTGGCCGGTACCGAGCTGCGCATGTCGTCGCTGAAGCAGTATTCCTCGGGCATCGACAACTGCCCGGCGCGGCCGGCCGGCGGCTCCTATACGGGAGCGTTCGCCACCTGCAACAACCTCTTCACCAACCAGTCGGACCAGCCCGACATCGATGGGCGGCTCGTCGGCATCTATGTCCAGGACGAGATCGGCCTGCTCGACAACCGCCTGCGCATCACGCCCGGCGTGCGCTTCGACTGGTATGAGGAGAAGCCGCAGGCGACGCCGGCCTATTCGGCCAGCGGGTCGAACCCGGTCGGCCTGCCGCCGTCCTCGAGCGACTCGGCCTGGTCGCCGCGCGTCCGGCTCGAATACGACATCCTGAAGAATGCGCCGCTCGTGAAGGACGTCACCGTCTTCGCGCAATGGGCCAAGAGCTTCCGGGCGCCGACGGCGGACGAGCTCTATGGCCGCTTCGGCGGGCCGAGCACCTATCTGCGCGCCGGCAACCCGGTGCTGCGTCCGGAGAAGGGCAACGGCGTCGATGTCGGCCTGCGCTTCGGCGACAAGCAGCTCGGCGGCTCGATCACCTATTTCTACACCAACTACCGCAACTACATCGAGCAGTACCAGCTCCAGGCCCCGGGTGTCGGCGGCCTCTATCCGCAGGGCGGCATCGTCAGCCTGCGCAACATCCCGCGCGCCGAGATCCAGGGCGTCGAGATCAACGGGCAATACGCCTTCGCGCCGAACTGGCTGGTGCGCGGCTCCTTCGCCTATACCCGCGGCCGCAACAAGACCGACGACATCTTCCTGAACTCGATCCCGCCGATGCAGGGCATCGTCGCCGTCGCCTATGGCACGGATCGCTGGGGCGCCGAGGTCTCGGCCAAGATGGCCGGCAAGCGCGACGACGTCTCGACGGTCCAGGCCGGCACCGGCTTCAAGGCGCCGGGCTATGCGATCTTCAACGCTTCGGCCTGGTGGCGCCCGATGCCGGAGATCGCCGATCTCGAATTGCAGATCGGCGTCTACAACATCTTCGACCGCAAGTACTGGGACGCCGCCAACGTGCCGCTCGCCCGTCCGCAGCCGCGCGACTACTACAGCGAGCCCGGCCGCACCGTGAAGGCGACGCTCAAATACCAGTTCTGAGCGTCAGAGTTTCGAGACCACTTCAGCCGGCCCCACGGGGTCGGCTTTTTTGTCGGAGGGAGGGAAGCGGGCGGGTCCGATGAAGGGCTGCTATGGGTCGAAGACGGAAGTTTATCGCGATCCTACGTGCTATCGTCAGCACATGAGCGCGACATGCCTAAGCTGCGAGGTTGTTTCGGGCGGCCGAGAGGTCATGGGCGGAGCAATCCATGAGACGGCATACTTCCACGCCCATCAAGACATCGCTTATCCGATACCCGGCTGCGTCATCGTCGCCTCGAAGAGACATTTCAAGTTGCTCGCGGATATGGATGAGCAGGAGACGGCGACCTTCATTCCCACGGTCAAGGCCATTCGGAAGGCACAGGCCGAAATCGGGATCGAGGCAGTCTACTATTTCTACAACGAGGACACGCGGCACCACTTCAATTTCTGGATGGTCCCGCGCTATCCGTGGATGGCTCGGTTCGGCAAGTCCGTGGAAGCGGTTCGCCCAGCCATGATCTATGCGCGCGATAACCTCTGCTCGGAAGCGGAGCTTGCCTTAGTCGCCGAGACGGCGGAGCGACTGCGGGCAGTTTTATCCCCGCGATGAAGTCCGCAGCGGGCGGAGGCGGACTTTCGCCACGTCCGCAACGAGCGTTTTGCGTGGGACATGCTCCAAATGGGCCGATGCCTTATTGCTCAGCCCGCTTTTTGGCGAAAAAATGAGCTAGATGGAGAGCCAGGCCAAGAAAATTCAGTATAGCGACAGCCAGCAGGGTATGTATTAAATACGACTCTATCTTTCTCCAAATATAATTTCCAGAACCTAGATAGGAGGATATCAAGATTACTCCGCAGATGAGTACCTGAGCAGCACTTAAACTAGCTAAGATCGTCGACAAACGAAGCGCTCTGGCCATCGACGCTATCCCATTCACGCTATCGGCTTTTGAGCAGCAGTTTGCATTGCAATCGTGAACCAGCACCTAAAATCCGTGCTCTAAGTGAGTGACCAATGGCGCAGCAGACCGGGAGTTGCCTCGGCGAACGTCCAAGACGGGGCGGAAACAGCCGTCCCGCTACCTCAACTCCAGAAGCTCGATGCGATTCCCGAAGGGGTCGTCGGCATAGATTCGCTTGATGCCCGGCAGGTCGATGTCGGGGCGGAATGCGAGGCCGTTCAGCTGTAGCGTGGCGATCGCATGGCTCAGGTTCTCCACCCGGAATGCCGGATGCGCTTTCCTTGCCGGCGAAAACGGCGTCTCGACGCCGAGATGGACCTTGATCGTTCCGCTCTCGAACCACACGCCGCCTCGCGCACGCAGCTCTTCGGGCTTGTCGACCTCGCGCAGGCCGAGAACATTGCAGTAGAAGGCGCGCGCCTCCTGTTCCCGGCCTTCCGGCATTGCCAGCTGGATGTGGTGCAGTTCAACGATCATGCCGCTTCTCCCGCGCTTGCGACGTTCGCCGGATGCTCGCCATCCGGCTTACCCGGCGAGGACGAGTCGGACCCGCGTCATCCCATCCTCCCGCGTCAGGACGAGCTCGCCCTTGTGAGCGCGCGCCACCTCGGCCGCAATGGCGAGGCCGAGGCCTGAGCCATGTGACGCCGCGCCCTTGGCGAAGGGCTGGGCCAGCTCCGCCAGCGAGCCGGAAAACCCGTCGCCATCATCGGCGACCTCGATCCAGACATATGTTTCGTCCGCGCCGACCGTGACGACGAGGCGGCTATGGGCGCCGTGGGCGAGGGCGTTGTCGATCAGGTTGCCGAGCGCTTCGCGCAGGCTGACGGCATCGCCGGGGATGATCGGCGCCGGCATGGCCGGCTCGAAGCTGATGTCGACCTCGCGTGGCAGCGACAGCGGCACCGCGGTGCTGAGCACGGTCTTGGCCAGGGCGTTGAGGTCGACCGGGGCGAGCGCTGCCGCATCGGCCCGGTGGATCACCATGGCATGGTCGAGGAGCTGGCCGGTCAATCGGCCGAGCTCGGTGGTGCGCTCGCGGACGCGTGTGATCGTCTCGGCCTTGCGCCGCGACGGTGCGGTCGCCGAGAGGATCTCGACCTGCGCATCGAGCGCCGCCAGCGGCGTGCGGATCTGGTGGGCGGCGTCGGCGATGAAGCGCTGCATCAGGGCGACGCGATCGGAGAGGCGGCGCATGAAGCCATCGATCGCCTCGACGAGGTTGCGGACCTCGACCGGTGGCTGCGTCTTGATCGGGCTGAGATCGTCGGGGGTTCGCCCTGCGATCTCCTGCTCGATGCGGGCGAGCGGCTTCAGCGCGAGCCGGACGGCGAAGCCCGTCGCCAGCAGCGCGAGCGCGCTCATGATCGCGATGACGCCGAGCGCCTTGAAGGTCAGATCGCGCGCCAGCGATATGCGTGCCTGCATGGTCTGCGCGACGACGATGGTGGCCCAGCCGCCGGCGAGCGGATCGTCGAAGCGGCGCGACAGCGTCGCAATCCGGACCGGATGGCCCTGATATGTGCCATCCTCGAGTACGACGCCGCTGCGCGTCGCCTCCCAGGTCGCTTGCGATCGCAGGTCCTCATAGCCGGCGACGACGACGCCGCGGGGATCGACGACCTTGTAGAAGACGAGGTCGTAATCGGAGAGCGTCGCGATCGCCGAGGCCGGCGGGTCGAGCGTCAGCACGCCGCCCTGGAGATAGACGTTCTCGGCGATCTGGACGGTGCCGCCCGAGAGCAGCCGGTCATAGGCCTGCTGCGCCGCGAGCTCGGCGGAATGCCAGGCGATCAGCCCGAGCGCCACGGCTCCGCCCGCCAGCACCGCCGAGAGCACGGCGATGATGCGGGCCCGCAGCGAAAGGCGCAGATCAGAGAGCGGCAAGTTGATAGCCCAGCCCGCGCAAGGTGCGGATCTCGATCGGTGCATCGGCGAGCTTGCGCCGCAGCCGTGCCACGAATTGCTCGACCGCGTTCGGGCTCGCCTCCTGCTCGAAATTGAACAACTGCTCGACCAGCTCCTCCTTCGGCACGATGCGCTCCGGCCGGGCAGCGAGGATCTCCAGCACGGTGAGCTCGCGCCGCGTCAGGTTGAGCGGGCGCTCGCCGATGCTGGCGATACGGCCGGCGCGATCGATGACCAGAGGGCCCACGCGTATGAGGTTGTCGGACTGCCCGGCGCTGCGGCGTAGCAGCGCCCGGGCGCGGGCTTCGAGCTCGCCATAGTCGAAGGGCTTGATCAGATAGTCGTCGGCGCCAAGGTCCAGCGCGCCGATGCGCTCGTCGACATGCGAGCGGGCGGTGAGCACCAGCACCGGCGTCTTGAGCTTGCGCGCTCTCATCCCCTTCAGGATGGCGAGCCCGTCCTGCCCGGGCAGCGTCAGGTCGAGGATCACAAGGTCATAAGCCTGGACCTCGATCAGCTCGGCGGCGGTCTGGCCGTCCTGCTCCCAGTCGACGGCGTGGCCGATCTTCTCGAGCCGCATCACGACGGCTTCGGCGATGTCGGCCGTGTCTTCGACGACGAGGATGCGCAAGCCCTGGGTCTCCGTTTCCCTGAGTCAGGTTGGTGTCAGCGGAGCAGGTTATCCCATCCCGCAAGCGCCCATAAGTGTGCTGGGAAACGAAGCAAGGGAGGGTTCATGCTAGCCCCGTTCGACGCCGCATCCGCGACACCGCTCCTCTCCGTCGAGGGCGTGACGCTGCAGTACAAGACCCCCGACGTCGTGGTCACAGCGACCCGGAAGGTCTCGTTCGACGTCTACCCGTCCGACCGCTTCGTCCTGCTTGGCCCCTCCGGCTGCGGCAAGTCGACCTTGCTCAAGGCGATCGGCGGTTACCTTTCGCCGGTCGAAGGGCAGATTTCCCTGAAAGGGCGCGCAGTCACCGGCCCCGGCCCAGACCGGATGATGGTGTTCCAGGAGTTCGACCAGCTGCTGCCGTGGAAGACGGTGCGCGAGAACGTCGTCTTCGCGCTGACGGCCTCGGGCCGGGCGACGCAGGCCGAGGCCGAGGAGCGGGCGCGCTCCTATATCGAGAAGGTCGGCCTCGCCAAGTTCATCGACAGCTACCCGCACATGCTGTCGGGCGGCATGAAGCAGCGCGTCGCGATCGCCCGCGGCATGGCGATGGAGCCCGACGTGCTGCTGATGGACGAGCCCTTCGCCGCGCTCGACGCGCTGACGCGCCGCAAGATGCAGGACGAATTGCTGCGGCTCTGGGACGACACGCGGTTCACCGTGCTCTTCGTCACCCATTCGATCGAGGAGGCGATCCGCATCGGCACCCGCATCCTCCTGCTCTCGCCGCATCCCGGCGAGGTCAAGGCCGAGCTCAACAGCGTGCCGCCCGAGGAGATGGGCACCGGCAAGCAGTCGGCGCTCGAAACCCGCATCAACGACATGCTGTTCGCTCATCATTGAGCCGGAGGTGACCGACATGACCGATCTCGTCAGCTTCCGCCCCGAAATCATCCGCGAGGTCCATTCGAGCGATGCGCCCGTGGTGGCGAAATCGATCGGCCTCGCCGAACGGATCTATCGCATAGGCTTCGTCCGCAAGGCTTTCATCCTCGCCGTCCTCGCTCTGGCCTGGGAGCTTTATGGCCGCTGGCTCGGCAATCCCCTGCTGTTCCCGACCTTCGGTCAGACAGTCGAGGCCTTCATCGGCAACATCGTCAACGGCGTCATCCCGCAGCGCATGCTGGTCTCGCTGCAGACGCTGGTGATCGGCTACGGCATCGGCATCGGCCTCGCGGCGCTGCTGACCACGCTGGCGATCGGCTCGCGCATCGGCGCCGATCTGCTGGAGACGCTGACCTCGATGTTCAATCCGCTGCCGGCGATCGCCTTGCTGCCGTTGGCGCTGATCTGGTTCGGGCTGGGCACCGGCAGCATCATCTTCGTGCTGGTGCATTCGGTGCTGTGGGCGATTGCCCTCAACACCCACGCCGGCTTCCGCTCCGTCTCGAACACGCTGCGCATGGTCGGGCAGAACTATGGCCTGCGCGGCCTGAAGCTTGTGCGGCTGATCCTGATCCCGGCGGCGTTCCCGGCGATCCTGACCGGCCTCAAGGTCGGCTGGGCCTTCGCCTGGCGCACGCTGATCGCGGCCGAGCTCGTCTTCGGCGTGTCCTCGGGTTCCGGCGGCCTCGGCTGGTTCATCTTCGAGAACCGCAACCAGCTCGAGACGGCGAACGTCTTCGCCGGCCTGTTCACGGTCATCCTGATCGGCCTGTTCGTCGAGAACATCATCTTCGCCACCATCGAGCGCAAGACCATCCGCCGCTGGGGCATGCAGCACTGACAACCCGCATCAAAAGGCCGAACGGCCAAGGTTCCAAGGGAGAGACTCCAATGACGATCAAGACCTGTCTTCGTGCTGCCGTTACAGCGCTGGCACTCGGCGCCGCCTTCATCGCCCCGGCCCGGGCCGAGGTCAGCGAGGTCCGCATCTCCAAGGGCTTCGGCATCCTCTATCTGCCGCTGATCGTGATGCAGGATCAGCAGTTCCTGGAGAAGCGCGCCAAGGCGGCCGGGCTCGGCGACGTCAAGGTCAACTGGCTGATGCTCGACGGCGGCAACGTCATCAACGACGCGATGATGGCCGGCACCCTCGATTTCGCCGGCACCGGCGCACCGGGCTTCGTCACGCTCTGGGCCAAGGCCAAGGGCATTCCGGGCGTTGAGGTCGTCGGCGTCTCCGGCATGAGCTCGACCTCGCTCTGGTTGATGTCGAACAAGCCGGAGCTAAAGGCGCTGAAGGACTTCACGACCGCCGACAAGATCGCGCTGCCGGGGATCAAGACCTCGCTCGCCGCGGTGGTGCTGCAGATGATCGCGGCCAAGGAATTCGGCGATGCCAGTTATGCCAAGATGGACCCGATGACGGTCAGCCTGCCGCATCCGGAGGCGCTGGCGGCACTGATCGGCGGCAAGACCGAGATCAAGGCGCATTTCACCTCGCCGCCCTTCCAGTACATCGAGGCGAAGAGCCCCGGAATCCACCGCGTGCTCAACTCGGTCGACTATCTCGGCAACCTGACGCTCGACGTCACCTTCGCGCCGAAGAAGTTCGTCGACGCCAACCCGAAGATGACCCAGGCCTTCATCGACGCGATGGACGACGCCACCGCACTGATCGCCAAGGACAAGAAGCTGGCGGCCGAGATCTTCGCCAAGAGCTCGAAGGTCAAGGTCGACGCGGCCGAGGTCCAGGAGATGATCGAGGACAAGGATGCGCGCTTCACCGCGACGCCCGAAGGTGTGATGCAGTTCGCCGAGTTCATGCACAAGGCCGGCTCGATCAAGGTCAAGCCGGCCAAGTGGAGCGACATGTTCGTGCCGCAGCTCGCAGGGCGCTCGGGGAGCTGAAGCTCTCGCAAGCCGACGACGACAAGGCGCCGCCGCAGCTTCTGCGGCGGCGTTTTCATGTGGAGATCGTCAGGCTTTCGGCTCGCGGCCGGCTCTCGGCCCCTCCGCCAGCGACTTGAAGACGCCGCGCAGGGTGCGGGCCTCCTGCTCGGTCATGTCGAGCCGGTGCAGGATGTCGCGCAGATTGGCGGTCATGATCGGCTTCTTGCCGGGCGGGAAGAAGCCGCAGCGATCAAGCTCGCCCTCGAGATAATCGAACATCGAGAGGACGGTGGCGCGGGTCGCCGGCGGGGAGGGGTTGTTCTCGCGGAAGGCGGGCTCGCCGCCATTGGTCTTCAGCCATTCATAGCCGCAGAGCAGCACCGCCTGCGCCAGGTTGAGCGAGGCGAAGGCGGGGTTGACCGGGAAGGTCAGGATCGCGTCGGCGAAGCTGATTTCCTCATTCGTCAGCCCGATGCGCTCGCGCCCGAACAGGATGCCGACGCGTTCTCCTGTGGCGATGCGCTCGCCGAGGTTCGGCATCGCTTCGGCCGGGGTGAAGACGCGCTTCATCTGGCCGCGCTCGCGCGCCGTGGTCGCCAGCACATGGTTGAGGTCGGCGATCGCTGCGGCAGCATCGGGGAAGAGCCGGGCATTGTCGAGGATGTGGGTGGCGCCGGAGGCGGCCGCGGTTGCGCCCTTCTTCAGACCGCCGCCGCTCGGCCAGCCATCGCGCGGTGCGACGAGGCGCAATTCGGTCAGGCCGAAATTCGCCATGGCGCGGGCGCACATGCCGATGTTCTCGGCGAGCTGCGGTTCGACGAGGATGACGATGGGGGCCTGTCCCGCAATGGACGGGCGTGTGCGGTCGGTGCCGGAACCGGTCATGTGATGAAGGCTGCGTCCTGAAAGAGGCGCAGCCATGCGCCGGCTGTGCCGCTCCCGTCAACCGCTCAGCGGTGATCAGGCGCGACGGCGCTCGTGCCGGAGATCGACCATGTGGCCGGCCTGGCCACTGTCACGCGTGCGGAAAGCCGCGACCAGACCGTTCAACCGCTCGATCTGCTGCGCCAGCGCCGTGGCCGAGGCGGCGCTCTGTTCGGCGAGCGCGGCGTTCGCCTGGGTCATCTCGTCCATATGGGCGATGGTCTGGCTCATCTCATCGATGCCGCTGGCCTGCTCGGACGAAGCCGAGGAAACCTCGGTGACCGTCGTCGCGACGCGCTGCGAGGCCTCGACGATCTGGCCGAGCACCGCACCGGCCGAGCGCACCAGCTCGACGCCGTCACCGACCTGCGTGTTCGAGGCCTTGATCAGCGCCGAGATGCTCTTGGCGGCCTCGGCAGAGCGCTGCGCGAGGGTACGAACCTCGCTGGCGACGACAGCAAAACCCTTGCCGGCATCGCCGGCCCGGGCCGCTTCCACCGCGGCGTTGAGCGCGAGCAGATTGGTCTGGAAGGCGATTTCGTCGATCACCGAGGTGATGTCCGAGATCTGGTGCGACGCCTTTTCGATCCGGGTCATCGCCTGCACGGCGTCGTCGACGATGGCGCCGCCCTTGCGGGCGATGCCACTCGCCTCATGCGAGAGCCTGGCGGCCTGGCGCGAGGCGTCGGCCGCGGCCTTGACCGAGGCGGCGAGCTCCTCGGTGGTCGCGGCGCTCTCCTCCAACGAGGAGGCCTGTTCCTCGGTGCGCTTGGAGAGATCGTCGGCGCCGCTGGTGATCTCGCGGCCGGCGGTCGCGACCTCGACCGATGTCGCCTTGATCGCGTCGACAGTGGCGGCGAGGCGCTCGATCGCGCCGTTGAAATCCTGCTTCAGCGTCTCGTAGTCGGGCGCGACCGCGTCCTCGATCCGCACGGTGAGGTCGCCCTGCGAAAGGCGGGCGAGCGCTTCCGCAAGCAGGGCGACGACCTCGCGCTGCTCGGCGAGCAGGGAGCCCTGTGCCGCTGCGGCCTCCTCGCGCTGGCGGGCGATGGCGAGGTTCTGGCGCTCGGCTGCGGCACGGCCCTCGCTGGTCTCGGCCTCCAGCCGCTGCACGGCGAGGCCATTGTCCTTGAAGACCTGCACGGCCTGCGCCATCTGGCCGATCTCGTCGCGACGCGAGAGGCCGGCGATGGCGACCTCGTAGTCGCCGGCGGCGAGCTTCAGCATGGCGTCGCGCAGGCGGCGGAGCGGCAGGGCGGTGGTGCGCCCGACGATGAAGGCGGCGATCAGGCCGAGCACGAGCGCGGCCGCGATCGTCCCCAGGATGATCATCTGTGTCCAGCTCTGCGCCTGCGCGAGGCGAGTGCCGGCCTGCGCCTCTTCGGTCGAGAGCCGGGTTTCGAGCTCCTGCAGCGGCGGGGCGATCAGGTCGAATTCGCCGGAGAGTTTCTCGCCGGCGAGCATGAAGTCCTTCTCGGCCTTGCTCCAGGCGGGGACGATCTCGGCGTAAGTCCTGAAGGCCGGCTCGATCTCGGCCCTGGCCTCGGCTGGGACGCCCGGGCGGCCGAGCGCGCGCTCGAAGCGGCCCTGCTCGACCTCCCATTGCCCGAGCAGGCTTTCGTCGAGGGAGAGGCGATAGGCGGCGTCGATCCGGCGCAGCGCCGCGAGGATGCCGGGGAGGCGGGCGAGGTCGGCCGAATCCGAGCCCATGCTGTTGGAGCGCACCTTGGTCTCGAGCGCCTCGGCGGCGTCTTCCAGCCTGGCGGCAAGACCTTCGGGAGCGGCGGAACGCAAAGCGAGCTGCATCGCGCTGATCGCCTTGAAGTCGGCCTCGATCGCTTTCATCGGCGCTTCCAGCGCGGCGATGCTGTCGCGTACGCGCTCGGCTCCGTTGGCGCCGCCGAGCCGCGCAATCGCCTGTTTCAGTGATTCAAGACCGCTGCCGAAGTCCTTGATATCCGTCGTTTCCTGGCGGAAGCGGACATCGCGGCTCAAGGCCTTCAACGCGAAGCTCGCGGCACCGACTTCGCGCGAGCGGGCGGCGAGGGCGGAATAGGCTTTGTGGTCCTCGAAGGCGGCGGTGAGCCGGCCGCTGCCGGTCCAGGACGCCAAGCCGATCAGCACGAGGCCGAGAACGAAGACGACGCTGACCAGCGCTATCCGGAGCTGGATCGTCAGGCGCGATGCAGGCGAGCGCGATTGTTCGGTAGACAACGCCATGACCCTCACACCTGTCGAGATTGGGCGGAGCATGGCAAAACAGGCTTAATGTTCCGCTAAACGAAAAAACGGGCGCGGCCTCTCGGCTGCGCCCGCTTTTTTCCAAGACGGCCTGTGGGCCCTAGAACTCTTCCCAGCCGGACTCGTCCGAGCGTGTGTTGGCGTGCTTGCGGGCGGGAGCCTGGCGCGGCGCCTTCTGCTCGGCGAGCGCTGCGGCGAGCTTGCGCAGCCGCTGCGGCTCCGCGCCCGGGCCGGTCGCGATCGCGGCCAGATCGGTGGTGCGCAGCGGGGCCTGGGCATGCGGGGCTGCCGGGAACGGCGAGCGGGCGATCGGCGCGAGCTCGTCGCCGGTCCGGAACGTCGCGACCAGCGCATTGAGCTCGGCGATCTTGCCGGCGAGCGCGTTGGCCGAAGCGGCGCTCTGCTCGGCGAGCGCCGCATTGGCCTGGGTCATTTCGTCCATATGCGCGACGGTTTGGCTCATCTCCTCGATGCCGTTGGCCTGTTCGCTCGAAGCGGTCGCGACCTCGGAGATGGTGGTCTGGACGCCGCGCGAAGCCTCGACGATGCGGGTCAGTGCGTCGCCAGCCTGCTTGACCAGCTTCACGCCGGCCTCGACCTCGGTGTTCGAGGAGGAGATCAGGCCGGAGATGTCCTTGGCGGCTTCACCCGAGCGCTGCGCGAGTGTGCGCACCTCGGAGGCGACGACGGCAAAACCCTTGCCGGCGTCGCCGGCGCGGGCGGCCTCGACCGCCGCGTTGAGCGCGAGCAGGTTGGTCTGGAAGGCGATGCCGTCGATCACCGAGACGATCTCGGAGATTTTCTTCGAGGCGCCTTCGATCCGGGCCATGGCCGCGACCGCCTCGCCGGCGATGGCGCCGCCGTCCTGGGCGACCTGCATGGCCTGGCCGGCCTGGCGAACCGCCTGCTGCGAAGCCTGGGCAGACGCCTTGACGGACGCCGCCAGCTCCTCGGTCGTCGCGGCGCTCTCCTCCAGCGAGGAGGCCTGCTCCTCGGTGCGCTTGGAGAGATCGTCGGCGCCGGTCGAGATCTCGCGGGCCGAGAGGCCGACGTCGGAGGCGTTGGCCTGGATGGTGCGCATCGTCGTCGAGAGCCGCTCGGCGGTCTGGTTGATCGCCTCCTGCAGCGCGGCGAAGCGGCCACGATAGCCGGTGGTCACGCGGTGAGTGAGATCACCGCCGGCGAGCGATTGCATCGCCTCAGCGAACTCGGTCGTTGCGGCATCGACGACGGCGTTGATCTCGTTGACGCCCTCGACCAGCTCGCGCAGCGGCCCCTCGACATCGCCGGCCTCGGCCTGGCCGGAGAAGTCGCCGGCGCGGGCGGCCGCGACGATCTGCGCGACCTCGCCGACGAGGGTGCGGACCTTGGCGGCCTGCTCAGCATCGGCCAGCATGGCGACCTCGCGGTCGCGCCGGTTGGTTTCGAGCGCGAGCGCGTTCTGGCGGTAGTCCTCCAGCGCCGCGCTCAGCGTGCCGAGCTCGTCGGGGCAGGGCGGAGCGGGGATCTTCTGGGCGAAGTCACCGGCCTGCATGCCGGCGAGCGCGGTCTGCAGCTGGACCAGCGGCCGGGTGATACGGCGCTGCACTCCGCGCCAGCTCACGACGCAGATGGCGAGCAAGGCGAGGAAGAGGCCGCCAGTGATGGCGAGCCGGGTCCAGGCCCGTGCCAGCGTCGCCTGCGTCACGTTCTCCATCTCGTCGAAGGACTGGCCGACGGCGGCGAGCATAGTGTTGAACGGGCCGTTGCACTGCTTGGTCCATTCCTCGGCGCCGACGACCGGGCTGCTGCCCTGGCCGACGCGGCCGATCTGCTCGTCCATCAGCTTGTTGGCGGCGGTGACCTCGGTGTTCATCGCATTGACCTTGCGCACCAGCTCGGAGCCGACGCCCGGGCGCCCGGCCAACTGGGTCAACTGGGCGACGCCTGCGTCGGAGGCGCCGCGCATCTCGCCGAGCCGGCGAAGCTGCGCCGCATCCATCGGCTTGTTGCTGCCGAAGACCGGGCGCAGCACCGAGCACTGCGTGCCGTAGCTCGACCGGACCCGCCAGCCGGCGGCCTTGAAGTTCTGCAGGTCGGCGAGCGCCGGATCGGACATGCGGACCGCCGTCGAGGTCGCGTCGGAGGCCGTGGTCATCGCGGTCTCGATGTCGCCGACACCATTGTACCAGGGCATGGTGGCGGCGAGGCTGCGCTGCGGCTTCGGCTTGGCGGCCTCGGCGTAGATCTCCGGCAGCTTGCTCGCGGTCGCCTTCTCCTTCTGCTCGATCGCGTCGGCGAGCGCCTTGCGGTCGGCGAGGTCGGTGCTGCGCAGCAGCGCCATGGCGCTGGCGAGTGCGTCGCGATTGGCCTGCTCGATCTTCTTCAGCGTCGGCGCCGGATCGTCCGCGACCTGGATCGCGGTCTGGGCCTGGCCGCGATTGGAGCGGATCGTGTTGCCGGCGTTGAGGAGGGCTTCGTCGGCCGCGACCAGCTCGACGAGGCGCCGGCTGGTCAGGACGTCCTCGACGGCCTGTTCCGCGAGAAAGGCGAGCGCGCCGAGGCCAGGCACGCACAGGCATGCCATGGTGGCGACGAGGTAGTTCCTGATCGAGGCTGGGAAGAGGTTCACGGGTCCTGTCCGGGCTGTTCTGGCGCGGACAGGAAAGGAGCTAATGCCCCGTCCCCGTTCGCAATGTCGGGCCCGGCAGCGTTGCCAGCATACCTTTAAAATTTTGCCTCATTTCCGCCTTGGCGATTGCCGCGCTCAGCGCGCGGCAACGCTTGCGACCGAGCGCATCACCCGGAGCATGTTGCCGCCGGCGAGCTTGGCGAGGTTCTCGTCCGACCAGCCGCGGCGGATCAGCTCGGCGATCACGCGCGGGAAGGTCGAGGCGTCCTCCAGACCCTCGGGATTGAGGCCGCCGAAGAAGTCGGAGCCGATGCCGATGTGATCATGGCCGATCCGCTTGGCGAGGTATTCGACATGGTCGCAGTACTGCGCCAGCGTCGCCTTCGGCCGCGGACCGGCGGTGCGGACGATCTCGGCCTCGGCCTTCTTGTAGTCGAGCCCGTCCGGCGTCTTGCCGTACTGGTCCTTGGCCGGGCGGTGCCAGTCGCGCGAGGCCTGGCTGATGAAATCAGGCACGAAGGTCGCCATCACCAGCCCGTCGTTCCTGGCGACCCGGTCGAGCACGTCGTCCGGGACGTTACGCGGGTGGTCGCAGAGCGAGAAGGCGTTGGAGTGCGACCAGACCACGGGGCCCGTGCTGACGTCGAGCACGTCGTGCATCACCTTGGGCGAGACATGGGCGAGGTCGACGATCATGCCGAGCCGGTTCATCCGGCCGATGACTTCCTTGCCGAAGGCGGTGAGCCCGTTGTGGCGCGGCGCGTCGGTCGCCGAATCGCACCAGTCATGGGTGTCGTTGTGGCAGAGCGTCATCAGCCGAACGCCGAGGCCCCAATAGGCGTCGAGCGAATCGAGCTCGTTGTCGAGCGCCGAGCCGTTCTCGATCGTCATGAACAGGGCGATGCGGCCTTCCTTCTGGGCTGCTTCGACATCGTCGGCAGAGAGGCCCGGCCGGAAGACGTCGGCATGGCGCTGCCAGATCCGGCGCATCAGCGCGATCTGGGCCAGCGCGAAGCCGGCGGGCTTGGGATGATTCGGCGGGACATAGGCCGCGAAGAACTGCCCGGCGAGCTTGCCGGCCTGCATGCGCGGGATGTCGGTGTCGGTCTCGGGATGGATCTTGCCGAGATCGTAGGCGGCAAGATCGCCCTTCGCGCCCCGGTCGAGCCGCACGACGAAAGGCAAGTCGTTGTGGCCGTCGATCAGCGGGACGCGATCGAGCAGAGCGAGCGCCTTGTCATAGGCGGCGTCGGTGACGGGAGGGGCGGCGAGGACCATGGCGCACCTGGAAAGCGGGAAGCGGGATTCGCGGGGAGGCTGATCGTGGCAGCGCTCGGGCCGGCGCGCGAGGCCTAAAGCGCGGGCCCGGAACGCGATTAGAGCCACCATTCCGGTATCTCGCGCTGGGGTAGTGCGACATCGGCGACAGCAGGGTCCGATATCGCGGGATCGTGTACTGCATGCCGAGCAATCATCTTGCGCCGAATGCGCGCAGGGCCGCAGCATCGGCTGCCTATTGCATATGCAAAGTGACGCAGATTGCTTTTGACAGAAATGTGGCGCGGAGTGATTGTCGAGCGCGCAGTCGGTTGGTAGCTCTGCGCCGAAGTCGCATCCCGCATGCGCCGGTGTCATGCCGCGCAACAAGAACGGGTAATTGATTCGAGGGGTTAGGCGTCGTTCCATGGAAGTATTCGTCCAGCAGCTCATCAATGGGCTGACCCTGGGGTCGATCTACGGCCTCATCGCCATCGGCTACACGATGGTCTTCGGCATCATCGGCATGGTGAATTTCGCCCATGGCGACGTGTTCATGCTGTCGGCCTTCATCGCGCTGATCTTCTTCATGCTGATTTCGGCCTGGCTCGGTGCCGGCCTGATCGTGCTGTCACTGTTCTTCGTCCTGATCCTGGCGATGTTCTTCACCTCGCTGTGGAACTGGACGATCGAGCGGGTGGCCTACCGGCCGTTGCGCGGTTCGTTCCGGCTCGCGCCGCTGATCTCGGCGATCGGCATGTCGATCTTCCTGATGAACTTCGTCCAGGTCGTGCAGGGGCCGCGCAACAAGCCGACGCCGCCGATGCTGAACCAGTCGATCCTGCTGATCGACAGCTCGACCTATCCGGTCTCGATCTCCTACAAGCAGATCGTCATCATCGTGACGACGGTCGTGCTGCTCGCCGCCTTCTGGTACCTGGTGCAGAAGACGCCGCTCGGCCGGGCCCAGCGCGCCTGCGAGCAGGACCGCAAGATGGCGTCCCTGCTCGGCATCGACGTCGACCGCACGATCTCGATCACCTTCGTGATGGGTGCGGCGCTCGCGGCGGTCGCCGGCGTCATGTACCTCGTGCTCTACGGCGTCGTGAACTTCGCGGACGGCTTCACCCCGGGCGTCAAGGCCTTCACCGCGGCGGTCCTCGGCGGCATCGGCTCTCTACCCGGCGCGGTGCTGGGCGGGCTGCTGATCGGCCTGATCGAGGTGATGTGGTCGGCCTATTTCACCATCGACTACAAGGACGTCGCCGCCTTCTGCATCCTCGCGGTCGTCCTGGTGTTCATGCCCTCCGGCATCCTCGGCCGGCCGGAAGTCGAGAAGGTCTGACGCCCATGGCAGGAGAGGCATCGAACCCCGCCAAGCGCCAGGCGGACATGACGACGGCGCTGAAGGAGGCTGCCTTCGCGGCGCTGATCACCTTCGGCCTGTGCATCCCGATCATCGCCTGGGGCACGCGCCAGAACCTCGACAACCAGCTCGTGCTCGATCCGCGCTGGGATGCGGTGGCCTGGGCGGTGGCGATCGTCTTCGTCGGCCGCTTCCTGATGGCGCTGCGCCAGCAGAAGCGCGGCGAGGGCAAGTCGGTGGTGCGGCTGCTGCCGCACGGCACGATCGGCTTCTTCCAGCGCCATTCGCGGATCTTCTCGCTGTTCGGCCTCGGCTTCCTGCTGACCTTCCCGATCATCGCGATCAACCTCGCGGGCTGGGGCGGGGCGCTGAAATGGATCGACAATTTCGGCGTCCAGATCCTGATCTACGTGATGCTCGGCTGGGGGCTGAACATCGTCGTCGGCCTCGCCGGCCTGCTCGACCTCGGCTATGTCGCCTTCTATGCGGTCGGCGCCTATTCCTACGCGCTGCTGGCCAAGAATTTCGGCCTGTCCTTCTGGATCCTGCTGCCGCTCGCCGGCATCCTCGCCGCCTTCTGGGGCATGATCCTCGGCTTCCCGGTGCTGCGGCTGCGCGGCGACTACCTCGCCATCGTGACGCTGGCCTTCGGCGAGATCATCCGCCTCGTCCTGATCAACTGGACGGAGTTCTCCAACGGCTATGCCGGCATCTCCGGCATTCCGCGGCCGAGCTTCTTCGGGATACCGTTCACGGCGGGCGATGACGGCTTCGCGGCGGTGTTCGGGCTCGAATTCTCGCCGCTCTACCGAACGATCTTCCTCTATTACGTCATCCTGTGCATGGCCTTGCTGACCGCCTATGTCAGCCTGCGCCTGCGGCGCCTGCCGGTCGGGCGCGCCTGGGAGGCGCTGCGCGAGGACGAGATCGCCTGCCGTTCGCTCGGCATCAACACCACCAACACCAAGCTGACCGCCTTCTCGCTCGGCGCCATGTTCGGCGGCTTCGCCGGCTCGTTCTTCGCAGCGCGGCAGGGCTTCATCTCGCCTGAATCCTTCGTCTTCATGGAATCGGCGGTGATCCTCGCCATCGTCGTGCTCGGCGGCATGGGCTCGCTCTGGGGCTGCGCCATCGCCGCGATCGCGATGATCGGCGGCACCGAGCTGCTGCGCGAGCTCGACTGGCTGAAGCAGATCTTCGGCCAGGACTTCGACCCGACCAAGTACCGCATGCTGATCTTCGGCTTCGCCATGGTGGTGATCATGATCTGGAAGCCGCGCGGGCTGATCTCGACCCGCGAGCCGACCGCTTTCCTCAAGGAGAAGAAGGTGATCTCGGCCGACATGGTCCAGGAGGGGCATGGCTGATGACGACCAAGCCGCTTCTTCAGGTCGAGCATGTCACCATGCGCTTCGGCGGCCTGACCGCCGTCAACGACCTCTCCTTCGAGGCCCGCAAGGGCGACATCACCGCCCTGATCGGCCCGAACGGTGCCGGCAAGACCACGGTGTTCAACTGCATCACCGGCTTCTACAAGCCGACCGAAGGCATGATGACGCTGACGCAGGACAGCGGTGACAGCTACCTGCTCGAGCGCATGCCGGACTTCCGCATCGCCTGGAAGGCCAAGGTCGCCCGCACCTTCCAGAACATTCGCCTGTTCGGCGGCATGACGGTGCTGGAGAACCTCCTGGTCGCGCAGCACAACCCGCTGATGATCGCCTCGGGCTTCACCTTCCTCGGCGTGCTCGGCATCGGCGGCTACAAGGCCCGCGAGCGCGAGGCGATCGAGAAGGCCAAGTTCTGGCTGGAGAAGATCAACCTGATCCATCGCGCCGACGATCCGGCCGCCGACCTGCCTTATGGCGACCAGCGCCGCCTCGAGATCGCGCGGGCGATGTGCACCGACCCGGTGCTGCTCTGCCTCGACGAGCCGGCCGCCGGCCTCAACCCGCGCGAGAGCCTCGACCTCAACAATCTGCTCCTGTCGATCCGCAAGGACCACGGCACGGCGCTGCTCCTGATCGAACACGACATGTCGGTGGTGATGGAAATCTCTGATCATGTCGTGGTGCTCGACTACGGCACCAAGATCGCGGACGGCACGCCGGCCGAAGTACAGGCCGATCCGAAGGTGATCGCCGCCTATCTCGGCGTCGACGACGAAGAGGTCGAGCAGGTGGAAGCGGAGGTCGGCCTATGAGCGAAGCTCAAGCGCTTCTCTCCGTCCGCGGCGTCAAGACCTATTATGGCAAGATCATCGCGCTGAAGGGCGTCGACGTCGATGTTCGCCAGGGCGAGATCGTGACGATGATCGGCGCCAACGGCGCCGGCAAGTCGACGCTGATGATGACGATCTTCGGTGCCCCGCAGGCGCGCGAGGGCAGCATCACCTATGAAGGGCGCGACATCACCAAGATGCCAAGCCACGAGATCGCGCGCCTCGGCATCGCGCAGTCGCCGGAAGGCCGGCGCATCTTCCCGCGCATGACCGTGTTCGAGAACCTGCAGATGGGCGCCGCCGTCGCCGGCATGCAGTATTTTGACGAGGACCTCGAAAAGATCTGCAAGCTGTTCCCGCGCGTGAAGGAGCGCCTGCAGCAACGCGGCGGCACGCTCTCGGGCGGCGAGCAGCAGATGGTGGCGATCGCGCGTGCGTTGATGGCGCGGCCGAAGCTCCTGATGCTCGACGAGCCCTCGCTCGGTCTCGCTCCCCTGATCGTCAAGCAGATCTTCGAGGCGATCAAGGAGCTCAACCGCAGCCAGGGGCTGACCGTGTTCCTGGTCGAGCAGAACGCCTTCCATGCGCTGAAGCTCGCCCATCGCGGCTATGTCATGGTCAACGGCGTCATCACCATGAGCGGCTCCGGCAAGGAACTGCTCGCCAATCCGCAGGTGCGGGCGGCCTATCTCGAAGGCGGGCGGCATTGAGCGCCGCGGGCTTGAACGGAGCACGATGATGCAGGGCATCCTCTACGAAGAGCCGACCATCTGGCTGTTCCTGCTGGTGACTGTGGTGATGGGCGGCTGGGCCGCCTGGATGGCCGGCCGGGCGGTGGCGATCACCTGGCGCCCGCCGCTCCAGCTCGTCTTCTACACGCTGATCCTCGGGCTGGTGATCCGCTTCATCCACTTCGCCCTGTTCGAGGCGACGCTGCTGACGCTGCACTATTACATCGTCGACACGCTGGTGCTCTTCGCCTTTGCCCTCGCCGGCTGGCGCTACAACCGGGCGCGGCAGATGACGACGCAATATCGCTGGCTCTACGAGCGCACCGGACCCTTCAGCTGGAAGGCGCGTGCGAGCGCCTGAAGCCGGCGAAAACACCACGAAAGTTCACTGGGCTTGCCGCGTGACAGCACCGCGAAAAAGCGCAAGACTGCGTATTCCGGTGGCACCACGCGCCGAGACGGGACGGCCAGGCCGACCCGTAATATACTCACAGGGGAGTCACAACGCATGAAGAAGCTGCTCTTGGGCGGAATTGCCCTTGGCGCGGTCCTTGCCCTTTCGGGCGTAGCGAACGCACAGATCAAGCTCGGCGTCGGCGGCCCGATCACGGGTCCGAATGCGGCGTTCGGCGCGCAGCTGAAGAACGGGGCGGAACAGGCTGCCGAAGACATCAACGCGGCGGGCGGCATCCTCGGCCAGAAGATCCAGGTCGTGGTCGGCGACGACGTCTCGGATCCGAAGCAGGGCGTCTCGGTCGCCAACAAGTTCGTCGGTGACGGCGTCAAGCTGGTGCTCGGCCACTTCAACTCCGGCGTCACCATGCCGGCGTCGGAAGTCTATGCCGAGAACGGCATCCTGATGATCAGCCCGTCGGCGACCAACCCGAAGATCACCGAGCGCGGCCTCTGGAACGTGTTCCGCACCTGCGGCCGTGACGATCAGCAAGGTTCGGTGGCGGCCGAGTACATCGCCAAGAACCTCAAGGACAAGAAGATCGCCATCGTCCACGACAAGACGACCTATGGCCAGGGCCTTGCCGACGAGACCCGCAAGGGCCTGACCAAGGCCGGGATCAAGGACGTGCTCTATGAAGGCGTCAACGCCGGCGAGAAGGATTTCTCGGCGCTGATCTCGAAGCTGAAGTCGACGGGCGCCGACTACCTCTACTGGGGTGGCCTGCACACCGAGGGTGGCCTGATCGTGCGCCAGATGCGCGACCAGGGCCTGAAGACCGTGCTGATCTCCGGCGACGGCATCACCACCGACGAGTTCGCCACGATCGGCGGCCCGGGCGTCGAAGGCACGCTGATGACCTTCCCGCCGGACCCGCAGAAGCGTCCTGAGGCGGCTGCGGTCCTGAAGAAGTTCGAGGCTCGCAAGTTCAAGCCGGAAGCCTACACGCTGTACAGCTATGCCGCTGTCCAGATCATGGCCGAAGGCGCCAAGCGCGCGAACTCGGTGGATCCGAAGAAGATCGCCGCGGCGCTGCATGGCGGCGAGCCGGTCGAGACCGTCATCGGCAAGATCGGCTTCGACAAGAAGGGCGACATCACCCGTCCCGACTACACCGTCTACACCTGGAAGAAGGGTGCCGACGGCAAGATCGGCTATGTCGAGAACTGATCGCGTCTGATCGCCTCGCGGCGTGAGACGAGCCCGCTCCGGAGCGATCCGGGGCGGGTTTTTCTTTGGCGGCTCCTGCAGGGCCGAGCCGGGCCTTTAGAGCCGCGGTCAAGAAACCGAGGCGCGTTGTCGGGGGAGGCGATGCCGTCCTCCGGCTGCAAGCGCTAAGCAATCAGAGGAGTCGCCGATGACCGTCACCATCACCGCCTTCGAGCGCTCACCGGATCGCGGCAGGGGCCTGGCGCGCGACATGCGCGTGCGCTGGGCGCTGGAGGAGGTCGGGCAGCCCTATGAGGTTCGTCTCGTTTCCTTCAGCGCCATGAAGCAGCCCGCGCATCTGTCGCTGCAGCCCTTCGGGCAGATTCCGACCTATGAGGACGGAGATCTCAACCTGTTCGAGTCGGGGGCGATCGTGCTCCATATCGCCGAGCACCATCCGGGCCTGCTGCCGGACGATGCCAATGCGCGGGCGCGGGCGATCATGTGGATGTTCGCGGCGCTCGACACGATGGAGCCGACGATCTTCGACCGCGCCATGGTCGGGATCCTCGAGCGCGATGAGCCCTGGTACGAGCAGCGCCTGCGTAGCCTCGACGAGCGGGTTCGCAAGCTGCTTGGACGTCTTTCCGATCGCCTGGGTGATGCAGACTGGCTCGATGGCGCCTTCAGCGCCGGCGACCTCTTGATGGTCACAGTGCTGCGCCGCCTGCAGAGCTCGGGCATTCTGGACGAGTACCCACGCCTTGCCGCCTATGTCGCCCGCGCCGAGGCGCGGCCGGCCTACCAGCGCGCATTCGCGGCCCAGCTGGCGGTCTTCACCGCGGCGGCGGGCTGATTGCGCGCTGGCGCCGTTCCGTTCGCGAGGGCTCATCTCGCTGTCAGCATAGGTTGAAGCGACGTAGGGTCTTGCATCTTGCAATTGGTTTTGCTGAGTTGACGGAGGATGGGCGGCCAAGGGCTGGGGATGGACGGACCACCGACTTGGAAAACGGGCGGATTGATCCGTCGCGGCATTGCCTTCCTGATCGACCTGATCGTCGTGATGGTTGTGACCCAGCTCCTGGCGAGCGTCTTGTTCCCATTGTCCAACGGCATGCTGGTCGACAGCACTGCCGTGATCATTTCGTGCGAGCCGGCCAAGGAACGTCCGCAAGAGGTCGAGGTTCGGCCCGGCTTTGACCCGACTGTGGAGAAGGTCTGCACCAGGAGCTTATTCGGGCAGCCCGTCGCTCGCTTCTACACCATGTCCCGGCAGGAGGCCGGCTCGAGCGTCACGACATCGATCAGCTATTCGCTCGACAGCCAGAACCAGGTGGCGCTCACATTCGACCTGTCGCTGCTACAATGGCCGCTGGTCGCCTTGATGCGCTGGTTGCTGGAGGCGAGGGGATGGCAAAGCCCCGGGCGCCAGGCGACTCTCCTTTACGTTCTGCCGCGCCTTGGCGTCGACGCGCGTCCAGCACTTCGCCGCCGCTACGTCTTGTTCGCGCTGCCCAGTACCGTCTTGCTGGCGATCAGTATCGGGATTTCCGCGGCCCTGTGGGCTGGGTTGACGCTGCCGAGCGATCTGCCGCCTACCTTGCTGCTTGTCTCCAGATTGCCCGAACTCACGGCGGTGCTCGTCGCCGCGACGGCAATCGCTCGTGGCCGGGAAGCCTTCTACGACGAGGCGGCGGGAACGAGCGTCGTCTATATCCGCGAAGAGATCGAAACGGCTGCGCAGTTCCCGCAGTTGCCCGCGCCGGAGCCAAAGCAAGCAAGCACGATCAGCGGCCTGCTTTCTCCCGTGCCGTGGGCGACCTTGGCGCTGGCCGCGATCCTCGTCCTCGTCTTCCTGGGCGAACTTGCCATGTCGGTCGAGGGCGCGCGGATCATGGCCGTGACCGCGCCGACTCTGGTGCTGTTCGGCGCGATGTCGAGTGAGTTGGTCTTTCAAGCGGGGCAGTGGTACCGGCTGGTCTGTTCCATATTCTTGCATGGCAGCACAGCCCACCTGCTTGCCAATGTCATATTGCTCGTGATCGTCGGCTGGTTCCTTGAGGCCAGGCTCGGCATTGGCTGGCTGCTCGCGATCTTCCTGCTGGGAGGATTGGCCGGCTCCCTCGCTTCGGTCAGCTTCAATCCGCCCGCTCTTTTGGGCATTGGCGCGTCCGGAGCCGTGCTGGCTCTCGTCGCTGCGGGGCTGGTGCTCAGCTTCAGGAGGCCGGACACCACCCGAAGCAGATGGCTGAGGGGGTTTTGCCTCGCAGCCCTTTTCGGCGCCGTTTTTTCGAGTACCGGGTTCGGCCCGATCCGCGTCGATCATGCCACGCATATCGCCGGAGCGCTGAGCGGTGCCGCGCTCGGTTTGCTCGTCTGGTGGAGCTGGGACCGCGAAACGGAGCGTCCCCGCTGGCGTCGGACCGCTCTGGCCAGTGCATTCCTTCTGCCCGCGCTGACGTTCCTGTCGATTCCCCGGGCGGGCTTTGGCGACGTGTCCCTGGCGAGATTTCTGATCCCGGAAGAACGCTTGCCCAAGACGGATGCTGATTGGGTCGCGCAGTCCACCGAACTGGTACGGCGTTATCCTCGCGATCCTCGCAGCCATGTCGCCCGGGCACTGGCGCTCCATGACGACAAGGCGGAACGCGAGAAGTCATTGGCGCTGGTCAAGAGGACGCAGACGGATTTGGTGTCTACCGAAGGCCCCGAAGGTCGAGCAGAATGCCCTGTTCCTGATCGGTCAGGCTCGATTCAAGGTTCGGGATTGGGACGCTGCGAATGATCTCTTCACTCGCGCCATCGCAATCAATGCGCCGACTCGATCCGAAATCTTCGGTGCGCGTGCCGCGACAGCGCGCATGCTCGGCCGTCCGGAAGCTGCGTTGGATGACCTGCAAGCCCAATTGCGATCGCAGCTGGTCAATGCGGAGATACTTCAAAGCATGGCGGGCGCGCTATCCGACATGGGGCGCCACCCAGAGGCGCTGCAAAAGCTTGACGAAGCTCTGCTGCTCAATCCCAAGAACTTCGGCGCTACGCGCAGCCGCGGTTGGTACGCATTTCTCGATGGCCGCTCAGACGAAGCCGTTCGAGGCCTCGAACGTGCCGTGGAACTGAATCCGAACGATGCCTATGCCGCGCTCTTCCTGCACATCGCGTCGATGCGGGCAGGCCAGGGCGAGCGCATCACAGCATCTGGTGCAAAGGTCGATATGCAGGAATGGCCTGCGCCGATCATTCGATATTACCGTGGTGAGATCGACGCCGAGCAACTCCGCGAAGCTGCCAAGAACCAGGATCCGGTCAAATACAATGAGCAGGATTGCGAGGCGAGCTTCTATATTGCCGAGGCGCGCCTCATGCAGGGGGCGACGAAGGACGCTGAACCGCTCCTGAGCCACGCATGGCAAATCTGCCCGAAGACGTTCTATGAATGGGGGGCTGCCCGGGCCGAGCTACGCCGCATCGGTCAATAGTCGGCTGCGGGAGGCTGTGCTCCCGCCATTCAGACCGCCGTCAGGCTCTTCATGAAGCCGGCGAAGCGCAGCAGCCCATCCGGCCAGGGGCCGTGGCCGGATTCGGTATTGATATGGCCGCTGTCGCCGGCATCGACGAATTCGGAGCCCCAGGCTTCGGCCAAGGCCTTGGCCTCTTCCGGCGTGCAATAGGGATCGGTCGCGCTGGCGATCAGCACCGAGCGGAAAGGCAGGGGTTTCAGCGGGATCGCGGTGAAATCCTCTGCCATACCGGGAATGGCGCGTTTGGCCCGTTCGGCGGCGGGGGCGACCAGGAAGGCGCCGGTGACCTCATGCGGCTTCAGATGCTCGGCCGCATGCGCGACGGCGCTGCAGCCGGCCGAATGGGCGACGATGACGACCGGCTTCGTTGCGGCGCGCACGGCGGCGACGATGCGGTCCGCCCAGCCGTCGCGGGTCGGCTTGTACCAGTCTTCCTGCTCGACGCGGCGGGCGGTGGGCAGCTTGGCTTCCCAGCGGCTCTGCCAATGGTCGGGCCCGGAGCCCGACCAGCCGGGGACGATGAGGATGTCGGTGTCGGAGGTTTTCATAGCCGCTAGATAGCGTCCGGTTTCGTGGAATCCAGCCGGTGCCTCAGGCCTCCCCGAACACCCGGCGGAAGATCGTGTCGACATGCTTGAAGTGGTAGCCCTCGTCGAACATCGCCTCGAGCTCGGCCACCGAGAGCTTCGCCGTGACGTCCTTGTCGGCCTTGAGGTTGGTGAGGAAGTCCTCGCCATGCTCCCAGGTGCGCATCGCATTGCGCTGGACCATCGAATAGCTGTCCTCGCGGCTGGCGCCGGCCTGGGTGAGCGCGAGCAGGACGCGCTGCGAATTGTGCAGGCCGCCGAGCTTGTCGAGGTTCCTGCGCATGTTCTGCGGATAGATCAGCAGCTTGTCGACGACGCCGGTGAGGCGGGCGAGGGCAAAATCGAGCGTCACCGTCGCATCCGGGCCGATCATGCGCTCGACCGAGGAATGCGAGATGTCGCGCTCATGCCAGAGGGCGACGTTCTCCAAAGCCGGCGTGACCATGCCGCGCACCAGCCGCGCGAGACCGGTCAGGTTCTCGGTCAGGACGGGATTGCGCTTGTGCGGCATCGCCGAGGAGCCCTTCTGGCCCGGCGAGAAATACTCCTCCGCCTCATAGACCTCGGTGCGCTGGAGATGGCGGATCTCGGTGGCGAGGCGCTCGACACTGGAGGCGACGACGCCAAGCGTGGCGAAGAACATGGCGTGGCGGTCGCGCGGGATGACCTGGGTCGAGACCGGCTCCGGGGTCAGGCCCATCTTCTCCGCGACATATTCCTCCACCTGCGGGTCGATATTGGCGAAGGTGCCGACGGCGCCGGAAATCGCGCAGGTCGCGATCTCGGCGCGCGCCGCGACGAGCCGGGCGCGGCAGCGGTCGAACTCGGCATAGGCCTGGGCGAGCTTGAGGCCGAAGGTCACCGGCTCGGCATGGATGCCATGCGAGCGGCCGATGGTCGGGGTCAGCTTGTGCTCGAAGGCGCGGCGCCTGATGGCGGCGAGCAGGGCATCGACATCGGCGATCAGGATGTCGGCTGCGCGGGCGAGCTGCACGGCGAGCGTGGTGTCGAGCACGTCCGAGGAGGTCATGCCCTGGTGGACGAAGCGCGCCTCGGGGCCGACGATCTCGGCGAGATGGGTCAGGAAGGCGATGACGTCATGCTTGGTGACGCGCTCTATCTCGTCGATGCGGGCGACGTCGAAGGTGGCGTCCTTGGCCTTGGCCCAGATCGTCGCGGCCGCTTCCTTCGGCACGACGCCGAGCTCGGCGAGCTTGTCGGTGGCGTGCGCCTCGATCTCGAACCAGATGCGGAAGCGCGTCTGCGGCTCCCAGATCGCGACCATCTCGGGGCGGGAATAACGGGGGATCATAGCGGGCTCGCGACGTGACGATGAAAGGCTCGCCGGCTCGCTAGCACGGACGGGCCGCTGACGGAATGCCGGAGGGCTGATGCTGACAGCTTCGGACCTCTATCATGCCTAGCGTCCGCGCCGGCTGGGCAGGCGCTCCTGGCTTGTGGAGCGCCGACAGACCCAAGGAGGAGAAGACCGATGTCCTATGTCGATGGTTTCGTTGCGGCCGTGCCTGCTGCCAATCGCGAGGCTTATATCGAGCACGCCCGCAAGATGGCGCCGCTCTTCAAGGAATTCGGCGCGACGCGGATCGCCGAGAACTGGGGTGACGACGTCCCGCACGGCAAGCAGACCGATTTCTACCGGGCCGTCGCGGCGAAGGACGACGAGGTCGTCGTCTTCTCCTGGGTGGAGTGGCCGAGCAAGGAGGCGCGCGATGCCGGCTGGCAGAAGATCATGCAGGACCCGCGCATGGCGCCGGACGCCAACCCAATGCCGTTCGACGGCGCCCGCATGATTTATGGCGGCTTCGCCGGGATCGAGCTGTAAAAGGCTATCAGACCCAGTCGCCGCGCGCCGCCTCCGCTGCCTTGCGGATGGCGGCGATGTTGCCGGCATAGGCCGAGGGCCCGCCCTTGAATACGGCGGAGCCGGCGACGAGCGTATCGGCGCCGGCCTTGATGCAGAGCGGCGCGGTCTCCGGCGTGACGCCGCCGTCGATCTCGAGCGCGATCGGGCGCTCGCCGATCAAGGCGCGGATCTGCGCGATCTTGTCGACCACCGAATGGATGAAGCTCTGGCCGCCGAAGCCGGGGTTGACCGTCATCAAGAGGATCAGGTCGACATCGCCGATCAGCGGCTCGGCAGCGCTCGCCGGCGTCCCGGGGTTGAGCACGATGCCGGCCTGCTTGCCCTGCGCCTTGATCGCCTGCAGCGTCCGGTGCGGATGCGCCCCGGCCTCGACATGGAAGGAGATCAGGTCGGCGCCGGCCTTGGCGAAGGCCTCGATGTAAGGATCGACCGGCGCGATCATCAGGTGGACGTCGAAGAACTTCTTGGTGTGCGGCCGGATCGCCTTCAGCACATCGGGGCCGAAGGTGATGTTGGGCACGAAATGCCCGTCCATCACGTCGCAATGGATCCAGTCGGCGCCAGCTTCGTCAACGGCGCGGACCTCCTCGCCGAGCTTGGCGAAATCGGCGGAGAGGATGGAGGGGGCGATGCGGATCGTGCTCATGCGGCGTGGTCTAGCGCCGCGCCGCGCCCCTCGCAATCGCGAAAGGCCGTTCTCAGGCGCGTTTCAACGGGAAGGAGAGGCGCCGGTCGGCCTCGGCGATCTCGATGGCGGCCTGGGTGAAGGCGGGGCGCAGCTTCAGTCGCTCGAACCAGCGCGACAAGCCGTCGAAAGGGGCGAGCGAGGGGCCGCCGAGGCGAAGCGAGAACAGCACGCTCATGAACAGGGCGATGTCGGCAACCGAGACGGCGTCGCCGAAGAATTCGCGGCCGGCAAGCCGGTCCTCCAGCACGCCATAGTGCTTCTCCAGCGCGTTCTCGGCGATCAGCGCATCGGTTTCCTGGGCGAAGCGCCTGGTCTGGTCGGTCGAGGGCGGGCTGGTGCGATGCATCAGCGGCTTCAGAGCCTGCAGCATGATCTCGTCGGCGTAGAGCTCGTCGAGCCGGCAGCGGGCGCGGGCGCCGGGGCAGAGCGGCAGGAGTGGCGGCTCCGGATAGGCGTCTTCGAGATATTCGAGGATCACGGTGGAATCGTAGAGCACGATCCCGTCATCGTTCAGCACTGGGACCTGCTGCTTGGGGTTGATGGCGACGACTTCGGGATGCTTGGGGTCGTAGCCGGTCGTCTGGTTGAACGGCACCATGATGCGCTCGAAGGCGAGATTTTTTTCGCGCAACGCGATCTCGACCTTGCGCGAGAACAGGCTGAGCGGCCCCGAATAGAGCGTGATCATAACAGGAACTCCGGCTTTTCTTGCCGGAACACTGACAAAGCTTACAGTCAGCTCGCGTCAGCAGGGATTTCTTCGAGGCGGCGACGCCCGCCCAGGCGCCTCGGCCATCGCCCCTCGGAGTCAGAGACGCTGGAGCGGCAGCGACAGCTTGCGATCCCAATCGGCGATCTCGGCCAGTTGTGCCGCAAAGACGGGACGCGCGGCGACCCGCTCGTACCAGGCCGCGAGCGCCGGCAGGGTTGTGAATGACGGCCCGTCCAGCCGGCGGACATAGTGCACCATCAGAAACGTCCCGATGTCGGCGGCGGAGAAGGCGCCGCAGAGATTGGCCGAACGCTGCTTCGATGTCGGAGAAGTAGCGCGCCAGCACGGCTTCAGCTGCCTTGGCCGCGGCCTCTGCTTGCTCCAGCTCTGTCTGCGGCAGGCGTTCGCCATTGCGGTGGAAGAGCTGGCGCAGCGCGCCGAACAGCACTTCGTCGGCGAAGAGCTCGTGCTGGCGGCAGCGTGCCCGCTCGATCGGCGTTGCGGGGTAGAGCGGCGGCTGCGGATAGGCCTCGTCGAGATATTCGAGGATCAGGGTGGAATCGTAGAGGGTCAGCTCGCCATCAATCAGAACGGGCACCTGCCCCTTGGGATTGGCGGCGAGCACGTCAGGATGCTTGGGATTATAGCCAACCATCTGGTTGAACCGTACGATGACGCGTTCGAAGGCCAGCCGCTTCTCGGCAAGGGCGATCTCGACCTTGCGGCCGAACAGGCTGAGTGGTCCGGAATAGAGCTTCATCGGCATTGCCTCCCCGCTCCGGGCCGTCAACGCGGCCGGTTGCGGGCAGCCTGGGAGCCGCTCTGGTCAGCGCGCGTCAGCAGAGGCTTCCTTGCGCCTGATCCGCGCCGCGACACCGCGCAGCAGCCAGGGCAGCAGGTAGATCGGGAACTGGGCCAGCGCGAAATAGAGGAAGGTGGTGGGCGGCACGCCGGCGCCAAGGGCTGCGACGAGCAGACCCATGTTCCGCTGGCCGGTGCCGTAGCCGATCATGAAGCGCTCGGAGGTCGGAAACCGGCGTAGGGCCAGCCAGGCGCTGGCGAGACCGACGGCCGAGACCAGGAAGGCGACCGCCAGGAACAGCGCGACCTGTGCCGGCCGCTCCATCGCCGCCTTGGTGACGCCGTCCATCGCCGCGATGGCGAAGATGAAATACATCAGCACGCCGAAGCCATCGAGATTGGGCTTGAGCTCCCGGATGCGCTCGGCCCCCAGCCAGCGCCGCATGGCGAAGGCGACGACCATGCCGCCGCCGATGAACATGACGAGCCGCAGGGTCAGCGCGAGCCGGTCGAGCGGAACGGCGGCGCCCGCCAACCCGTCGACCAGAAGCGGTGCGATCAGTGGGCTTATGATCGTGGTGACGATGACGCCGGCGATGATCAGCGAAGGCTCGAAGCCATAGAGGATCGCGACAGCCGGCGACGACATGATCGGCGGCGCTGCGCCCATGATCGCGATGCCGAGCAGGAGGCCGGGATCGAGCGCCTCGCGACCGAGCAGAGCGAGGGCCGCGGCGATCAGCAGCGCCGGGGTGAACAGCAGCCAGAGGCAGGTCAGTGCGAGCTTGCCCGGCCGGCGCACCAGCCCGGCGATGACGCCGAGGTCAGCACGCATGAACACGACGGTGGTGAAGCAGAAGATCGTGATCGGCAGGAGCGGGCGCGCCGCAGCCGAGAACTGCGGCAGAGCGAGGCCGAGGAAGATCGAGAGCGCGAAGCCCTGCGTGCCGTAGCGGCCGAGCAGAGCGAGGGCGGAGGCGAGGGCAGCGAACATCGAGACCGGAACAGCAAACGGAGCGCCACACTGGCCGATCCGGAGAGCCGCGTCATCTGGCCTTGGCGCAGAGCGCTCCGGCGTCATTGCGAGTGTCATAGGCTGAAGCAGCGCTGCCTGAACGAGTCCTTCCCGGAGTCCGCGCTGCTCGCAATTTGTGCTGCTGCTGGCCGCAGAAAATTGTGCACCAATGTCCGATCTGATCGGCATTCCTGCTGTATTGCAGCAAATGGTGCAGAAGCTACGAAACTTTGCCGGATATGCCGCAATATTCCACACAAGAGCTGACAGCGCCGCAGTCGGCGCTATTCTTGCCTCGGGGAAGGCTGGCGGAGTCAGGTCGAATGCGCACGGACGCGATCGTTGTTGGGGCAGGCATCGTCGGGATCTCGGTGGCGCTGCATCTGCAGAAGGCGGGCCGCTCGGTGCTGCTGGTCGATCGCGGCCAGCCCGGCGGCGAGACGAGCTACGGCAATGCCGGGTTGATTCAGCGCGAGGGCGTCTATCCCTATGGCTTCCCGCATGATTTCGGCGCGCTCATCCGCTATGCGATGAACAACACCATCGATGCGCACTATCATTGGAACGCGATCCCCAAGCTCGCGCCCTTCCTGTGGTCGTACTGGATGCATTCGCGCGCCTCGCAGCACGAGGCGATCGCGCACAAATATGCGACCCTGATCGAGCATTGCGTGACCGAGCACGACGCGCTGGCGCAGGAAGCGGGTGCGACTGATTTGCTGCGCCGCAAGGGCTGGATGAAGGTGTTCCGCACCGAAGGCGAGCGCGATACGCGTCTCGCCGAGGCAGAACGCTGGAAGCGCGATTTCGGCCTCAACCATCGTGCGCTCGACGCCGAGGCCCTGCGGGCCGAGGAGCCGCATCTCGACCAGAGCCTGATCGGCGGCCTGCACTGGACCGACCCGGTGACGGTGATCGACCCGCTCGGCCTGTCCAAGGCCTATCTGGCACTGTTCGAGAAGCTCGGCGGCCGCTTCGCCCAGGGCGACGCCGGCACGCTCACGCAGGACGGCGATCGCTGGAGCGTGACGCTGGCCGACGGCACCAAGGCGCTCGGCACGGATGCGATCGTCGCGCTCGGCCCCTGGGCCGACGTGCTGACGAACCGGCTCGGCTATCGCCTGCCGCTCGCGGTCAAGCGCGGCTACCACATGCACTACAAGCCGCTCGGCAACGCCGTGCTGAACCATCCGGTGCTCGACACCGAGCGTGGCTATTTCCTGGCGCCGATGCGTCAGGGCGTGCGCCTCACCACCGGCGCCGAATTCGCCAATCGCGGCGCGCCGAAGACGCCGGTGCAACTCGCCCGCGCCGAGCCGATCGCCAAGACCCTGTTCCCGCTGGGCGAGCGGCTCGACTCCGAGCCCTGGCTCGGCAACCGCCCGTGCACGCCCGACATGATGCCGATCATCGGCCCGGCACCGAAGCATCGGAACCTGTGGTTCTCCTTCGGTCATGCCCATCACGGGCTGACGCTGGCGGCAGTGACCGGGCGCATGGTCGCAGAGATGGTCAGCGGCCAGAAGGTCTTCGTCGACCCGACGCCGTTCGCGCCGGCGCGGTTCGGCTGAGGCTAGGCCGGGCGCAGCGTCGCGTTCCGCCGCACCAGCCAGACGGCGAAGGCCGAGGCCGTCACGTACATGACCAGGCTGTAGATGCCGGGCACCACGGCGGCGGCCGGATTGCGCAGCACGTTGAGCGCAATGAAGATCGCCAGCGCCGCATTGTGGATGCCGATCTCCATGGCGATCGCCACCGCCTGGCCTTTCGGCAGGCGAAGCGCCAGCGGGGCGAGATAGCCGGTGAGCATGCTGACGAGGTTGAAGGCGAGGCAGGCGCCGCCGACCGCGATCAGGCTCGGCAGCAGCGCCTTGCGCTCGATATAGATCGCGCCGGCGATCAGCACGGCGAGGACCAGGATCGAGAAGACTTTGATCGGCGTCTCGGCGCGGACGGCGAAGCGCTCGGCCTGCGCCCGGATCAGCATGCCGATCGTGACCGGGATCAGGATGATCGCGCCGACCTCGATGACCTTGCGATGCGGCGGCGGCACATAGTGCTCGGCGTCGAGGAAATGGGCGAGCGAGAGGTCGAGCACGATCGGCAAGGTGAACAGGCAGAGCAGGCTGTTGACCGCCGTCAGCGTGATGTTGAGCGCGACGTCGCCGCGGGCGAGATGGCTGTAGATGTTGGCCGTCGCTCCGCCGGGAGCCGCCGCCAGCAGCATCAGGCCGACGGCATGGTCGGCCGAGAGCTTCAGGCCGATCGCGATGGCGAAGGCGGCGAGGGGCAGCAGCAGGACCTGGAGGAAGAGGCCGAAGCCGACGGCGAGCGGATAGCGCGCGACACGGCGGAAATCCTCGATCGTCAGGCTCAGGCCCAGGCCGAGCATGACGATGCCGATGGCGAGCGGCAACAGCAGATCGGTCAGGATCGAAGCCTGCATTGCGCGTTTCCCCTTGTCGGCATTTTCTATGCCGCAGCGTCAGGCTAGTTGAGGAACCCTGGCTACGCCACTGATCGGGTAGACTCTTTTCGTGACAGGGTTTCCACTTTCCTCGCTTGGGCGATCTAACGTTAGAACGAGGCGCAGGCCGGCTTCAGGATCAGCCCGACCGATTGCTGGCTGAAGCGGCGTTTATAGGCCTCGGCGATGGCGGCGAGCTTGTCGCGGTTGCCGGCTTCGTCCGGCATGGCGATCAGCACGAGCTTGCTCGGCTCGCGGATCAGCCTGCTCCGCTCGTTGTCGCGGTATTGCCCTGTCGCATCGAGGACGGTCAGTCCATCGGGGAAGCGCGGCGTCACCTCCTGGTCGACGAACCAGCGGAAACCCGTCTCGCTGACGCCGACGCGGTCGCCGATCTTGCGGCCGAAGAGCAGTTCGGCTGATAGCATCGCCTGCTGGCCGGGCGCGCAGGCCTGCGGCGCGAGGCTGGCGCAGCCCGAGGTCATGCCGGCGAGGAGAAGGGCAAAGCCGAGTCGGATCATGACGTTGCCCTTGTTGGCAGAGGCTTTGATTCAGCTGCCTGAGCGGCCGATTCAAAGTCTAACGCCGGCGTGATCCCTTCAGAAGCGCTGCGGGCTGAAATGAGAGATGTCGATCGCGGGCTGGCGGCCGGCGATCAGCGCGGCGACGAGACCGGCCGTCGCGGTCGACTGGGTCATGCCGTAATGGCCGTGGCCGAAGGCGTAGACGACATTGGGATTGCGGCTCGCCTTGCCGATGACGGGCAGCGAATCCGGCAGCGAGGGGCGAAAGCCCATCCAGACCCTGCCGCTCTCGAAGGCCGGCAGCCCGTCCACCAGCTTCGCCGCCTTGTCGTAGAGCGCCTTGGTGCGGGCATGGTTGGGCGGCGCCTTGAGCCCGCCGAACTCGACCGCGCCGCCGATGCGCAGGCCGCTTTCGAGCGGGGTCATGACGAAGCCGTCATCCTTGAAGCCGATCGGACGGCTGGTCAGGCCGGTCACGCCGGGGAAGCTGACATTGTAGCCGCGCTCGGTGTCGAGCGGGATATTGTCGCCCATCGCCGCCGCCAAAGGCTTCGACCAGGCGCCGGCCGCGACGACGACGCGATCGACGACGCGCTGCCAGCCATCGGGGCCGATCAAGGCAGGGCGCTCGCCCAGCGAGATGTTGGTGACCTCGGCCTTCTCATAGGTGGCGCCGCGCGCCAGCGCCGTTTCGAACAGCGCCATGGTGAGGGCGAGCGGGTCGCTGATATGGGCGCAATCGGGATGGAAGGCAGCGCCGGCGAAGCGATCCTTCAGGGCCGGCTCGAGCTGGCGCAATTCCTGCGGCTGCAGCATGTCGACGGCGATGCCGGCGGCGCGCTGGCGTTTGGCAAGCGCTTCGAGCTCGGCGGTGTCGCGCGGATCGTTATAGGTGTAGAGCGCGCCGCGGCGATGGATATGGTTGCTGATCCCGGCCTTTTCGGCGCGCGCCAGCCAGGCCGGCAGCGCCAGCTGCTGGATGGCGATCATGCCGGCGATCGAGCGCTCATAGGCAGCAGGCCGCGCCGCGAGCAGGAAGCGCGCCAGCCAGGGCAGCAGGTGCGGGAGATAGCTAAGGCGGATCGCCAGCGGCCCGAGCGGATCGAGCAGGAAGCCCGGCACCTTGCGCAGCATGTTCGGGCTGGCGATCGGCAGCACGTCGGTGTGCGCGATGATGCCGGCATTGCCGCGCGAGGGACCGAAGGCCGGGCCCTCCTTGTCGAGGATCAGGACCTCATGGCCCTCGTCGAGCAGGGCATGGGCGGTGGCCGAGCCGACGATGCCGGCGCCGATGATCGCGATCTTCATGTAGTGGGCAGCAGCTTGAGCGCCGCCGGCTGCTTCACCTCGATCTCGACGAAGGCGATCGGGTGGGGCGAGCCGTTCATCACATCGTGCTGGATGCCGGCCTGGCGCATATAGGCCTGGCCCTGCGCCAGCGGCACGTCGGTTTCCTTGCTGCCGTCATGGATGCGCAGGGTGCCGGCGACCAGCATGATCACGAAATAGGGCCAACCGTGGCTGTGCCAGCCGGTGACCGCACCCGGTTCGAAGTCCCAGCGCGTGATCCGGACGGTGTCGTCGTCCTGCTGGAGCGTGGCCACGGCGGGGGTCGTGCAGATGAACGCCATGTCGCCTCCATGTGCGGAATATTAACCGCCGATCGGCCGGCTTGTCCGCCTTGCGGTCTGGTTGAAAGTTCTGATATATCAACGCTATCCGAAGCGTCAAGCATCACGGGTGCCGCCCATGACCGAGGATGCCCGCGTTTCCGGCGAGGAGATCGTCGGCGCCCGCGCTTCCGCCAGCCTGTCCGATCTGGCCTATCGCCGTCTCGAGGAGGCGATTGTGACCCTGTCGCTGCGGCCGGGCGCGGTGCTGACCGAGGCGCAGATGATCGAGCTCGTCGCGGTCGGCCGCACGCCGGTGCGCGAGGCGCTGATCCGGCTGGCCCAGCAGGGGCTGGTCGAGATCCTGCCGCGCAAAGGCGTCGTCGTCACCGCCATCGATGCGATCGACGTGATGGCGGCGCTCGATGCGCGCGAGGTGCTGGAGCGCCTGATCGCGGCGGAGGCGGCCAGGCGGGCCGGTCCGGGCGAGCGCAGCGCCATCCTGGCCAAGGCACGGGCGATGCGCGAGGCGGCGCAGGCGGACGACGTCAACGCCTATATGCGTCTCGACAAGGAGCTCGATACGCTGGTCGCGGCGGCGGCGCGCAGTCCCTATGCCAGCCGGGCTGTCGAGCCCTTGCAGGCGCTGATCCGGCGGGCCTGGTACTTTTTCGACCGGCAGGTCGACCTCGTGCCGGCCGCGCAGCACCACGTGATCCTCGCCCAGGCGCTGGTCGCAGGGGAGCCCGGAGCTGCCGCCGAGGCGAGCGATGCGCTGATGATGCATCTGCGCGCCGGGCTGCTGGCGGCGCTGCGCCGTGAGTGAGTCCGTCGCATCGTGATATATCTTAACCTTGCCGCAGAAACGCCCGGGATGTCGACAATTGACGCAACTGGCCTTTTACCCCTGCGCGCTTAGATAAAAGGCAGTAACCTCGCGCAGAGTTGGGCGATGAACAGCATGGTCGATGCCGCCTTACGCGCCGCGCTCCCCGATGCGCAGGCCTTTCGCGAGGCGATGGCGCAGGTGGCGAGCGCCACCCATATCGTGACGACCCTCGGTCCGGCGGGCCGGGCGGGTCTGACGGCGACGGCTGTCGCCTCGGTCTCGGTCTCGCCGCCGACCGTGCTGGTCTGCATCGAGGCCGCCAGCCGGACGTTGGCGGCGATCGAGGAGAGCGGCATCTTCTGCGTGAACACGCTGGCGGCGGCCGATCACGAGCTCGCCACGGTGTTCTCGGGCCGGCGCGGCCTGACGGGCGAGGAGCGCTTCGCCATCGGCGAATGGGGCGAGCTCTCGACCGGGGCGCCGGTGCTGGCGAGCGCGCTCGCCAGCTTCGATTGCCGCGTCGCCGCGGTTCACCGTGTCACCACTCACCGCATCCTGATCGGCCAGGTGGTGGCGATCGGCGGCGGCGGTTCCGGCCCGGGGTTGGTCTACCGCCATCGCCGCTTTGGCGGGTTCTGAAAAGGCATCCCGGCTTCCTTCGTCATTGCGAGCGTTGCGAAGCAATCCAGGGGCATCGAGCTCAACGTCCGCCTGGATTGCTTCGTCGCTGCGCTCCTCGCAACGACGAAGAGCGCTCTGATCTCCTTCAGCCATTGCCGCCCATGTATTCCCGCTCTTCCTCATAGAGCACGAGGATGCGGTCGATGATGGCGTCGGTCGCGCCACGATAGGTCGTCGGGTCGAACAGGTCGTCGAGTTCCTCGCCAGTGAGCTTGCCGGCGAGCTTCGGGTGCTCGGCCAGGACGTCCCTGAGATGGCGGCCGCTGGCGATGCAGTCGCGGCTGGCGTCCTCGAGCAGGTGATGCGCCTCGCCGCGGCCGATCGTCTGGGCCAGCGCGAGCGAGACCCGCTCTGCCATGACCAGCCCGTTGGTCAGGTCGAGATTGTATTGCATCTGCTCGGGGAAGACCTGCAGTCCCTCGACCAGCGCGACCGCATGGTTGAGCGCTCCGCCCGCAATCAGGAAGAGCTCGCGCAAGGTTGGCCATTCGGCGTGCCAGCCACCCATGGCGCGCTCATGCTCCTGCGGCATCGCCGCGAGCATGGTCGCGACCAGCCCGGGCGTGCGCTTGGCCGCGGTCAGGATCAGCGTGCACAGCACCGGGTTGCGCTTGTGCGGCATGGCCGAGGAGCCGCCCTTGCCGGGCGCTTCCGGCTCGGCGAGCTCGGCGATCTCGGTCTGCGCCATCAGCGAGATGTCCTGGGCCATCTTGCCGAGATGGCCGAGAAGCAGGCCGAGCTCGGTCGCGATCCGGGCCGGGCGCCGGCGCTGGGTGTGCCAGGGCACGCGGACGGCGCCGATCGAGGGCATGATGCGGGCGAAGGCTTCCGAGACCGCATCGGCCTTGTCGCCGAGCGAGGCGAGGCTGCCGGCGGCGCCGCCGAGCTGATGCGCGGACTGCCCCCAGATCATGAAATCGTCGTGGAAGGCGACGATGGGATCGAGCCAGTTGGCGGCCTTCAGCCCGAAGGAGATCGGCACCGCATGCTGGAGGAAGGTGCGGCCGATCATCGGCGTGCGGCGATGATCGCGGGCGAGAGCGGCGAGGGCATGGGCGAGGCGGGCGGACCGTGTGAGGATCAGCTCCTGCGCCGCGTGGTACTGTTGGGCCTGGCCGGAATCGATCACGTCCTGGCTGGTCGCACCGTAATGCACCCATTTGCCCGCCTCGGCATCGACCGTGGTGACGCGGGCCGTCAGCGCCTTGACCAGCGGGATCGCCGGATTGCCGGCGAGCGTCGCGGCCTTGCCGATCGTTGCGATGTCATAGAGCTCGGCCTTGCATTGCGGGGCGATCGCCTCGGCCGCAGCGGGCGGAATGACACCGGCTTCAGCCTCGGCACGGGCGAGGGCGGCTTCGAAATCGAGCATGCCCTGCAGCGCGGCGCGATCGTCGAGGACGGCCGCCATCTCGCGATCGGCGAAAAGCTCGCCATAGAGGCTGTCCTCAGCCATGTCCGGGCGCGCCTTGGTGCGGAGCGGTCGTTGCAACCCACATCCCAGCTTCGTCCTCTTGTGCGCGCCGGTGCTTTCCGGTCATGGATTAGGGGAACTTGGATAGACCCGAGGCGGCCAGGCCTGCAACATGTCAGTGGCTTCGGAGAACGGTGAGGAACGACGCCATGGCGATGACGATGAACGGCGAAGTAACACTGCCCGCGGCCAAGCAGGTGGTCTGGGAAAAGCTCAACGATGCCGAGGTGCTGAAGACCTGCATCCCCGGCTGCGAGCAGCTCACCAAGGATGACGACACGCATTTCTCGGCGGTGGTGAAGGTCAAGCTCGGCCCGGTGAAGGCGACCTTCAAGGGCAAGGTCGAATTGCAGGACCTCGACCCGCCGAACGGCTACCGTATCGTCGGAGAGGGCGAGGGCGGCATTGCCGGCTTCGCCAAGGGCGGCGCCAAGGTCATGCTCGAAGAGGCCGAGGGCGGGCAGACCCTGCTGCGCTACGAGGTCGGGGCGCAGGTCGGCGGCAAGCTGATGCAGCTCGGCTCGCGCCTGATCGATTCGGTCTCGAAGAAGCTGGCCGACGAGTTCTTCGCCAATTTCGCCAAGGCGGTCAGCGAGGGCTGACGCTCAAGACGCTCGGCGCAGGGCGGCGAGCGCCTCACTGACCGTTGCCTCTGCGGCGCCGACCTGGAGGGCGATGTCGGCCGCCGCGGCATTGGCGCGCTCCAGCGCCTTCTCGGTCTTGCCGAGGCTGTCGTTGACGCGGGTCGCGCTGTCGATCGCCTCGTCCGAGCCATGCGCGACCTCGGCGGCGTGCCGGGCGATGCCGCCGGTGACGCTGCTCTGCTGGGCGACCGCATCCGAGATCGCCTCGGAATCCGACTTGATCTCGCCGATCGTCGCGCCGATCGAGGCGGCGCGGACGCCGCAGGCCTCGGCGCTGGCCGAGAGCTCGGCGATCTGCGCTGCGATCTCCTGCGTTGCCGAGGCGGTCTGCGTCGCCAGCGACTTCACCTCGGCCGCGACCACGGCGAAGCCGCGGCCGGATTCGCCGGCGCGGGCCGCCTCGATGGTGGCGTTGAGGGCGAGCAGATTGGTCTGCGCGGCGATGTCCGCGATCATGCCGACGACTGTCCCGATGCTGCTGGTGGCCTGGCGCAGCTGGGCGATCGCCTCGTCCATCGCCTGAGCATCGGCGACGGCCCGGTTGGCGATCTCGAGGCTCTGGCGGGCGCGCTGGCCGATCTCGGCGATGTTGGCCGACATCTCCTCCGTCGCTGCCGCCGTCTGCATCGCCTTCTCGCGGACGAGCAGCGAGGTCTGGGTGACGGAGCCGACCTGCTCCTTGATGAAGCTGCTGGCCGCCGAGGTCTCGCCGGCGGTGTCGACGAAGAGGTCGACCGCCTTGCTGATCGCGCCGTCGAGCTGGCCGATGCGCGAGGTCAGCGTCGCAGCGACCTCGTCGAGCGCGACGCCGCGACGGCGCGCCTCCGCCGCCTCGAATTCGCGGTCGAGCGACATCGCGGTGTTGACGTCATAGGTCAGCACCCGCTCGATGATGAAGAGATCATGCGGGATGTCGCGCCGCGAGAAGACGAGGCGCGTGCGGCTTTCCTCCAGAAATATCCGGAACAGGGTGAAGGCGATCGAGGCGCGGGCGCGGGCGCCGACCTGGCCGTGGCGCTCGAGAAGCGTGAGCCGTTCGAGCGAGTCGCAATAGCGCTGGTCGAAATCGCCCTCGAAGAGCAGGCGGAAATGGTCGGCCTCGGCGGCATAGAGCTCGGCCGCGGCCGGCTCGACCGCGAGCTTCAGCATCGGGTGGATGGCGAAGGCGCGCGCGAAATCCTGCTCGACGACCTCGACGATGACACGCTCGACGATGGCGCGATAGCGGCGCAGGCGCAGGCGCTGGCGCTCGTCATAGCCGATCGCCTTGAGGCGACGCTGGACGTGTTCGAGGATCGTAGCCAACCGCGCCATCCATGAGCGCGACGATCGGAGATCGTCATTCCAGCCCATGAGGTTGCATGGGCGTGGTTAAGAATTCGGCAAAGGGACGGCTCGCGCCGGTTGTGCTTCGCGAAGCTGCTTTCCGGGAGGCATTCGCCAAAACCATGCAAAAACATCGCCAAACGGGGCCGCTCGCGGAATGGCTGCCCGCTTGACCGCGGAAAATCCCGGGTCCACATTGGTTTTTGAAGTTGTTCCAAGGAAATTCTCCGCTGGTCCGTGACGGGCCGGCGCATGGATCGTGCGGCCTTCGAGATGTCGTCGGCCGTTCAGAAAACAGGCTTTCGGAGGAGTGCCCCATGGCCAATCTGTCCATGACGGTGAACGGCAAGGCCGTCACCGCGACCGTCGATCCGCGCACCCTCCTGGTGCAGTTCCTGCGCGAAAATCTCAGACTGACCGGAACGCATGTCGGCTGCGACACCAGCCAGTGCGGAGCCTGCGTCGTGCATCTCGACGGCAAGGCGGTGAAGGCCTGCACCACGCTGGCGCTGTCCTGCGAGGGCGCCCAGGTGACGACGATCGAGGGCCTCGCCAATGGCGGGACCTTGCATCCGATGCAGGAGGCCTTCCGCGAGCATCACGGCCTGCAATGCGGCTTCTGTACGCCGGGCATGATCATGTCGGCGGTCGACATCGTGAACCGGCGCGGCAACCACCTCGACGAGAAGACGATCCGCGAGGACCTCGAAGGCAATATCTGCCGCTGCACCGGCTACCACAACATCGTCAAGGCGATCGCGGCCGGAGCCGAGGCGATGGGCGGCGCTGTCCCGGCCCGGCAGGCCGCCGAGTAGCGTGTTCCCGAGGCTGCGCAGGCCAGGGCCGGCGCTGCCTTCTTCCGATGTGATCCCCGAAACATGCTGATAGCGCCCACCAAGAGGCGCCACGCCAGGAGGAATCCATGTCCGCCACCGGAATCGGCGCTCCCGTCCGCCGCAAGGAAGATCACCGCTTCATCACCGGCCAGGGCCGCTATACCGACGACATCAACCGGCCGGGCCAGGCCCATGCCTATTTCCTGCGCTCGCCGCATGCGCATGCCACGCTCAAGAAGATCGATACGAAAGCCGCCGCGGCGATGCGCGGCGTGCTTGGGATCTTCACCGGCGACGATCTCGAAGCCGACAAGGTCGGCGGGCTGATCTGCGGCTGGATGATCCACAACAAGGACGGCTCGCCGATGAGGGCCGGCCCGCATCCGGCGCTGGCGCAGGGCAAGGTCCGCTATGTCGGCGATCATGTCGCGGTGGTGGTAGCCGAGACGCTGGCGCAGGCGCGTGACGCGGCCGAGGCGATCGTCGTCGACTATGGCGTGCTGCCGGCGGTGACCGATACCGCGGGCGCGGCGAAGTCGAAGACTCAAGTTCATGCCGAGGCGCCGGACAATACGGTGTTCAACTGGCATCTCGGCGACAAGGGCGCGACCGAGGCTGCCTTCAAGGCGGCCAAGCACGTCACCAAGCTCGACATCGTCAACAACCGGCTGGTGCCGAACCCGATGGAGCCGCGCGCTGCGGTCGGCGATTACGACCAGGGCGAGGGCGCCTTCACGCTCTATACGACCAGCCAGAACCCGCATGTCGCGCGGCTCGTGCTCTCGGCCTTCATCGGCATCGCGCCGGAGAACAAGCTCAGGGTGATCGCGCCGGATGTCGGCGGCGGCTTCGGCTCGAAGATCTTCATCTATGCCGAGGAGACGGTCTGCGTCTGGGCGGCGAAGAAGGTCGGCCGTCCGGTGAAATGGACCTCTGACCGGACCGAGGCCTTCCTCTCCGACGCGCATGGCCGTGACCACGTCACCCATGCCGAGCTCGCCATGGACGGCGAGGGCAAGATGCTGGCGATGCGGGTGCATACCACCGCAAATCTCGGCGCCTATCTCTCGACCTTCTCGTCGTCGGTGCCGACCTATCTCTACGCGCCGCTGCTCTCGGGCCAGTACGACATCCCGGCGATCTATTGCGAGGTCGATGCGGTCTACACCAACACCGCCCCGGTCGATGCCTACAGGGGCGCCGGCCGGCCTGAGGCGACCTTCGTGGTCGAGCGGCTGGTCGAAGTCGCGGCGCGTGAGCTCGGCAAGGATCCGGCCAAGTTCCGCACGCAGAACTTCGTCAGGAAGTTCCCGCACCAGACGCCGGTGATCATGATGTACGACACCGGCAACTACAGCGCCTCGCTGAAGAAGGCGATGGAAATCATTGATTACAAAGGTTTTCCGAAGAGGCGGCGTGACTCCGCCCGCAATGGCAAGCTGCGCGGCATCGGCTTCTCCGCCTATATCGAGGCCTGCGGTATCGCTCCCTCAGCCGCGGTCGGCTCGCTCGGCGCCGGCGTGGGCTTGTGGGAATCGGCCGAGGTCCGGGTCAACCCGATCGGCACGGTCGAGGTCCTGACCGGCTCGCACAGCCATGGCCAGGGCCATGAGACGACCTTCGCCCAGCTCGTCTCCGACCGGCTCGGCGTGCCCCTGGAGAACGTCTCGATCGTCCATGGCGACACCGACAAGGTGCAGATGGGCATGGGCACCTATGGCTCGCGCTCCGGTGCCGTCGGCATGTCGGCGATCTTCAAGGCGATCGACAAGGTGATCGCCAAGGGCAAGAAGGTTGCGGCCTATGTGCTGGAGGCGGACGAGGCCGATATCGACTTCAAGGACGGCAATTTCACCGTCAAGGGCACCGACCGGAAGCTCGATTTCGGCTCCTGCGCCCTGCAGGCCTATGTCGCGCACAAGTTCAACGGCCAGGATCTCGAGCCGGGGCTGAAGGAGGGGGCGTTCTACGACCCGACCAACTTCACCTTCCCGGCCGGCGTCCATATCTGCGAGCTCGAGATCGATCCCGACACCGGCATGACGAGGATCGAGCGCTGGGCGGCGGTCGACGATTTCGGCAACGTCATCAACCCGATGATCGTCGAGGGCCAGGTCCATGGCGGTATCGCCCAAGGCGTCGGCCAGGCGCTGCTCGAAGGTGCCCGCTACAATGCCGATGGCCAGCTCGTGACCGCGAGCTTCATGGACTACTGCATGCCGCGCGCCGACGACCTGCCGTCCTTCGAGGTCGGTATGACGGTGACGCCATGCCCGTCGAACCCGCTGGGGATCAAGGGCTGCGGCGAGGCCGGTGCCATCGCCTCGCCGCCCGCGGTCATCAACGCCATCACCGACGCGCTCGGCCATGAGGACATCGCCATGCCGGCGACGCCGCAGGCCGTCTGGCGTGCCGCGCAGAAAACGCTCAGCCGCATGGCTGCCGAGTGATCTGAAAGGACGAGACGATGTACGCCTTCACCTATCACCGCCCGGCCACCGCGCGTCAGGCCGCCAGCCTCCTCGCCAAGAAGGAGGACGCCAAGCTGCTCGCCGGCGGCCATACCTTGCTGCCGACGATGAAACAGCGCCTGGCCTCGCCCGGCGCGCTGGTCGACCTTTCCTTATGCGCCGACCTCAAGGGCATCGCCCGCAAGGGCCGCAACCTCGTGATCGGCGCGATGACGACGCATGCCGACGTCGCAGCCTCGCCGGAGGTGCAGGAGGCGATCCCGGCGCTGGCCTATCTCGCCAGCCATATCGGGGATCCGCATGTGCGCCATCGCGGCACGATCGGTGGCTCGGTCGCCAACAACGACCCGGCGGCCGACTATCCGGCGGCGCTGCTGGCGCTCGGCGCGACGGTGGTGACCAACAAGCGCAAGCTGCCGGCCGACGAGTTCTTCAGCGGCCTCTACGAGACGGCACTGGAGGAGGGCGAGATTATCGTCAAGGTCTCGTTCCCGGTGGCGTCCAAGGCGGGTTACGCCAAGTTCCGCAATCCGGCCTCGCGCTATGCGCTGGTCGGCGTCTTCGTCGCCAAGCGCGGCAGCGAGATCGCGGTGGCGGTGACCGGAGCGGGCGAGGGCGGCGTCTTCCGCTGGCCGGAAGCGGAGGCGGCGCTGAAGGCGCGCTTCGCGGGTAAATCGCTCGATGGCCTCAAGCACACCGCCAAGGGCATCAATGGCGACATCCATGCCGATGCCGAGTACCGCGCCCATCTCATCGGCGTGATGGCCAAGCAGGCCGTGGCGCAGGCGACGGGGAAGGCTTGAGCCAGTCGTAGCACGTCATGCTCGGGCTCGACCCCCGGCTGTCTGGTTCGATTGATCAATGACGATAGAGGCGCGGGGAACCCTCTCCTGGAAGGAGAGGGCAGGGTGAGGTGTAGGAGATCAGACCAGTGTCGCGAGCGCTGACCGCACGGTCAGGTTCAAGCCAACGTTTGCAGTCCGAACACCTCACCCCTGCCCCTCTCCTTCCAGGAGAGGGGTTCCTCGCGCATGTCCAATCAGATCGCTCCTGTTGAAAATCCTCTGCGCTTCGCTTCGCCCGGGAATGACGGATGAGGCTCAATAAAAGAACCGCTCCTCAACGATCTTGCCGTCCTTGACGGTGTAGAGTCCGATCTCGTGCATCTTGCGGCGCTCGCCGCTCTCCTTGACGGTGACGTCGAAGTAGAAATGCACGGCGAACTGGTCGCCGTTGAGATAGGGGCCCGCGGTGGTGAACTCGTGGACCTCGTGATTGGCGGTCCACCATTCGCCCTTGCCCTTCACCGCCTGCTTGCCGTGGCACTCGGCCATCGGCCCGGGCATGTTCTCGTAGCTGGCGATGTCCTCGGCATTGTAGGTGCGCGCCGCCTCCTCGTGCTTGCCCTCCTTGAGCAGGGCGACGAAATCGGCAGCGAGTTCGGCTGTGCTGGTCATGGCTTGTCCTCCGCCCGCAATCTGGCGGAGCCTGCGACCAGAACCCGGCAGCAGAGTGACGTCGCTCAGTGCAGATCGCGCGTGTAGACGAATTTCGGCATGCTCCAGTTGAAGCGGAGCGCCATCACGCGCAGCACCAGTCCGACCGTCATGGCCAGCACCGTGACGAAGTCGTGCGGCAGCTCGACGCCGCGCCCGGCCACGTAGATCAGTCCTGTCACCACCGAGACGGTGGCATAGAGCTCGCTGCGGAAGAGCAGGGGGACATCGGCGCAGAGCATGTCGCGCAGCACGCCGCCGACGCAGCCGGTGATCAGCCCGGCGGTGATCACGATGATGAAAGGCTGCTGCATCTCCAGCGCGACATTGCAGCCGATTACGGTGAACAGCACGAGGCCGACCGCATCGAGCAGCAGGAAGATTTTGCGCAGCCTGTGCATGAAGCGGGCGAGGCCGATGGTGACGAGCGCCGCCCCGGCGGTGATCAGCAGGTAGTGCGGATGCTGGACCCAGCTCAGCGGATAATGGCCGAGCAGCATGTCGCGGACCGAGCCGCCTCCGAGCGCGGTGATGCTGCCGAGCATGCAGACGCCGACCCAGTCCATGCTGCGGCGGCCGGCCGCCAATGCAGCGGACATGGCTTCGACGATGATCGCGACGATGTACATTGCGCCGAGCACGCCGGATTCTCCGCTCGCTATCCCTCCGGCCTGTTAGGGACTAAGGAAAGCGACAGGTCAAACCGGCCTTGTGAGGCTGGCGCCGCTGCGACATCTGCCAAGACCGGGACCGCATGACGACTGCTTCATTGCCGACCTCCATCGACGCCACGCTGTCCCTGCTGCAATCCCAGGGCTATGTCTCCGACCGGGCGTTGGCGACCGTGCTCTTCCTGGCGCTCCGGATGAAGCGCCCGCTGCTGCTCGAAGGCGAGGCCGGCACCGGCAAGACCGAGATCGCCAAGGTGCTCTCGGCAGCGCTCGGGCGCCGGCTGATCCGCCTGCAATGCTATGAAGGGCTCGATCTCGCCTCCGCCGTCTACGAATGGAACTATGCCGGCCAGATGATGGCGATCCGCCTCGCCGAGGCCGGCGGCGTCGCCGGCGATCGCGAGCGCCTGGAGAGCGACCTGTTCTCCGAGCGCTATCTGGTCAAGCGCCCGCTGCTGCAGGCGCTGGAGCCGCAGGAGGGCGGGGCGCCGATCCTCTTGATCGATGAGCTTGATCGCACCGACGAGGCCTTCGAGGCCTTCCTGCTCGAGGTGCTGGCCGATGCGCAGGTGACGATCCCCGAGCTCGGTACGGTAAAGGCGGTCGAGCCGCCGATCGTGATCCTGACCTCGAACCGCACCCGCGAGGTCCATGACGCGCTGAAGCGCCGCTGCCTCTATCATTGGGTCGGCTATCCCGACGCCGCCCGCGAGCTCGCGATCCTCAAGGCGAAGACGCCGGCTGCGCCGGCCAAGCTGGCCAAGCAGGTGGTGTCCTTCGTGCAGGCGATCCGCAAGGAGGAACTGTTCAAGGCGCCGGGCGTCGCCGAGACGCTCGATTGGGCGAGCGCCTTGGTCGAGCTCGATGCGGTGGCGCTCGATCCGGCGATCGTCTCCGACACGCTGGGCGCACTGCTGAAGTATCAGGACGATATCCAGGCGATGCAGGGCTCCAAGGTCGGCGAGTTGCTCGACCAGGCCAAGCAGGCGGCGCGAGGGTAGCCCGTCATTCTCGGGCGGAGCGAAGCGCAGACCCGAGAAACTCGGGCGGGACGAAACTGGTTTCCGAGATGCTCGGGTCAAGCCCGAGTATGACGCGCTATGACGGGAGAGAAGCGATGAACGATGACATCAAGGCGATCGAAGCCGCGACCTGGACCTATCTCGACGGGCTTTATGAAGGCAACGTCGACAAGCTGACATCGGTCTTCCACCCGACCAGCGCGCTGACGCAGTCGCTCGACGGTGAGCTCAAGGTCGTGCCGCGCGAGCAGTGGTTCGAGGCGGTGCGGGGCCGCAAGTCGCCGAAGGAGACCGGGCTGGAGCGCGGCGACCATATCCTCGCGATCGACCTGGTCGGGCCGTCCATGGCGCTGGTCAAGGTCAAGTGCCAGATGCCGCCGCGCTATTTCACCGACCTTCTCTCGTTCCTGAAGGTCGACGGCAAATGGGTCGTGGCGCAGAAGGTGTTCATGACCGAGACGGCCGCTTGACCGGCAAGCTGCCCGAGAACGTCGCCTATTTCGCCCGTGCCCTGCGGGGCGCCGGCCTGCGCGTCGGGCCGGGCGCCGTGGTCGAGGCGGTCGAGGCGCTGGCGGATGGGGCGCTCGGCGGGCGCGACGATGTCTATTGGGCGCTGCACGCGATCTTCGTGAAGAAGCACGAGGATTCAGCGGTCTACGATCAGGCCTTCCGGCTGTTCTGGCGCCGGCGCGGGCTGATCGAGAAGTTGATGGCGCAGATGTCGCCGGTGACGCCGCGGGTCGACAGTGAGCCGCAGAAACCGGAGGCAGGGGCCCTGCGCGTCGCCGAGGCTTTCACCCCGCCGCCGCGCGAGGAGGAGCCGCCGGTCGAATTGACCGAGCTCAGCGCGCGGCTCACCGTCTCCGAACGCGAGACGCTGAAATCGCGCGATTTCGCCCAGATGAGCGCGGCCGAGATCGCGAGGGCGCGCCACCTCATCGCGGAACTTCGCCTACCCAATGACGCGGTGCCGACGCGGCGCTTCCAACCTGCTCATGTCGGGGCAAGGATCGATCCGCGCCGCACCTTCCGCCGCTCGCTCAGGGGCGGCGGCGCCTCGATCGATCTTGCTTTCCGCGAGCGAGCCGAGGTTCATCCGCCACTGGTCGCGCTCGTCGACATCTCCGGCTCGATGGCTGAGTATTCGCGCATCTTCCTGCATTTCCTGCATGCCGTCACCGAACAGCGCCGGCGCGTGCATTCCTTCGTCTTCGGCACGCGCCTGACCAATGTCACGCGCATGCTCCGCGCCCGCGACCCCGACGAGGCGCTGGCGCTCGCCGGCAAGGCGGCGCCCGACTGGGAGGGCGGCACGCGCATCGCCTCGGCGCTGCACGCCTTCAACCGGGTCTGGTCGCGCCGGGTGCTGGCGGGCGGGGCGGTGGTGCTGCTCTTCACCGACGGGCTGGAGCGGCATCTGGGGCCCGATCTCTCCTTCGAGATGGACCGACTGCACCGCTCCTGCCGTCAGCTGACCTGGCTCAACCCGCTCCTGCGCTATGACGCCTTCGAGGCGCGCGCCAGCGGCATCCGGGCGATGCTGCCGCATGTCGACCAGTTTCGGCCGATCCACAACCTCGCGGCGATGGCGGATCTTTGCGCCGCGCTCTCATCCGACGCACGGCAGGTCACCGATCCGCGCCAGTGGTTGAAGAAGGCGGGTTGAGTCATGATCTCAACAATATCCGTAGCGGGACCGTTCCCATGATCAGCACCGACACCGACATCCTCGCCACCGCCGAGGCCTGGGCCAAGGCCGGGCGCGGCGTCGCGCTCGCCACCGTGGTCGAGACCTGGGGCTCGGCCCCGCGCCCGGTCGGCTCGCATCTCGTCATCGACGGCGAGGGCAATTTCCTCGGCTCGGTCTCGGGCGGCTGCGTCGAGGGCGCGGTCGTCGCCGAGGCCGGCGACGTCATCGCCGACGGCAAGCCGCGCACGCTGGAGTTCGGCGTCGCCGACGAGACCGCCTGGCAGGTCGGCCTCTCCTGCGGCGGCCGGATCAAGGTCTATGTCGAACCGGTCCGGGCTTAAGGGAACGCGCTGATGCCCTCCTGGGAAACGCTTCTCGCCTTCGCGACGGTGACGCTGGTCATCGCCTATTTCCCCGGTCCGGCGCTGCTTTACACGGCGGCGCAGACCATCGCCCATGGCCGCAAGGCCGGGCTGATGGCGATGCTCGGCATCCATCTCGGCTGCTATGTCCATGTCGTCGCCGCGGCCTTCGGTCTGTCGGCGGTGTTCAAGCACGTGCCCGAGCTCTATGTCGCGGTGAAGATCGTCGGGGCGCTCTATCTGGTCTGGCTCGGCATCGGCATGATCCGCTCCAAGCTGGGCGGTGGCGACGTGCAGATCGTGGCGCCGGCCAAGACGGTCCGGCGCGCGCTCATCGATTCCTTCATCGTCGAGGTGTTGAACCCGAAGGTCGCGCTGTTCTTCATCGCGCTCTTGCCGCAGTTCGTCGATCCCGCTGCCGCCATGCCGGTCTGGGCGCAGTTCCTGATCCTCGGCACGATCGTCAACTTCGCCTTCTCCTCGGCCGATCTCGTCACCGTCCTGGCTGCCAGCCTGGTGATGAAGACGATGAAGGCGAGCCGCGCCGGCTTCGCCTTCGGGCGCTGGCTCGGCGGCTCGCTGATGATCGCGCTCGGCCTCAAGCTCGCCACCGACAAGGGCTGACCCTATGGCGTCGATCGAAGTCCTCTTCGCACTCGTCCTGGCGACGCTCGTCTTCGCCTATATCCCCGGACCGGCGGTGCTCTACATCGCCGCCCAGACCATGTCGCGCGGCCGCAAGGCCGGCTTCATGGCGGTGCTCGGCGTTCACCTCGCCGACTATGTCCATGTCCTTGCCGCCGCCTTCGGCCTGTCGGCGATCTTCCGGCATGTGCCGGAACTCTATCTGGCAATGAAGCTGCTCGGCGCTGCCTATCTGATCTGGCTCGGCATCAGCTTCTTCCGCCGCGTGGCGCCGGTTGAGGCCGCTGCCGATGTCGCGCCGCGCACGCCGATGCGGGCGCTTGCCGACAGCCTCGCGGTCGAATTGCTCAACCCGAAGACGACGATCTTCTTCGTGTCGTTCCTGCCGCAATTCGTCGATCCGTCGGCGAGCCTGCCGCTCTGGGCGCAGTTCCTGATCCTCGGCGTGCTGGTCAACCTGCTCTTCACCTCCTCGTCGATCCTGACGGTGCTGACCGCCTCCTATATGCAGGCGAAGGTCGCCGCCAACGGTGCGGCGCAGCGCGTGATCCGGGCGATCGGCGGCACTATCCTGATCGGGCTCGGCGCCCGCATCGCGCTCGACCGGAACTGAGCCATGGACCTCTCGCTTCTCTCCACGCTCAATGCCGAGCGCGCCGCCAGGCGCGCGACCGTGCTGGTGACCGATCTTGCGACAGGCGTGCAGCGCCTGGTGAAGGAGGCCGATCTCGCTGGCGATGAGCTGGCGGAGGCGCTCGACAAGCAAGTGCGCAGCGGCAAGAGCGGCACTGTCGAGGTCGACGGCAAGCCCTATTTTCTCACCGTTCAGGCGCCGCCGCCGCGCATCGTCGTCACCGGCGCGGTCCATATCTCGCAGGCGCTGGCGCCGATGGCCAAGTTGCTCGATCTCGACATCACGGTGATCGACCCCCGCACCGCCTTCGCCACGCAGGAGCGCTTCCCGGAGGTGACGCTGCTCGCCGAGTGGCCGGAGGAAGCGCTGCAGAAGGTGCCGTTCGACGGCTACACCGCCTTCGTCGCGCTGACGCATGATCCGAAGATCGACGATCCCGCCTTGCAGGCGGCGCTGCGCTCGAACTGCTTCTATATCGGTGCGCTCGGCAGCCGGAAGACGCATGGCAAGCGGCTGGAGCGGCTCGCCGAGGCCGGCTTCGGCGAGCCCGATGTGAAACGCATCCGTGCGCCGATCGGCCTCGACATCGGCGCGGTCTCGCCGGCTGAGATCGCGCTCGCCATCCTCGGAGAGATCGTGCAGGCCCTGCGCGGCCCGCGTCGCAAGCCGATTTGAAAGACTAAGCCTGATGAAGTTCGGTCCCATTCTCATCGCTGAAGCCGCCGGCGCGGTTGCGGCCCATACGGTGCGTGCCGGCGAGGCGATCGTGCGCAAGGGCGCGACGATCGGCGAGGAGGATGCGCGCAAGCTTGCCGCCGCCGGCCTGAGCGAGATCGTAGCCGTGCAGCTCGAGCCCGGCGACATCGATGAGAACGCCGCCGCGGAACAATTGGCGCGGGCGCTGGCGGGCCGGGCTGTGGTGACCGAGGCGCCGTTCACCGGCCGGGTCAACCTGTTCGCCGCGGCGCCGGGGGTGCTGCAGATCGATGCCGCCGTGATCGATGCGCTGAACGGCGTCGACGAGGCGATCACGGTCGCGACCCTGCCGGCGCTGAAGCCGGTGGTCGCCGGCGAGATGGTCGGGACGGTCAAGATCATTCCCTATGCCGTGCCGGAGAAGCGCATCGAAGAGGCACTGGAGCGGCTCGGCGCCGACAAGCCGATCGCGATCGCCGAATACAAATTGAAATCGGTCGCGGTGGTCTCGACGCTGCTGCCCGGCCTGAAGACCAGCGTGGTCGACAAGACCTTGCGCACCATGGCCGAGCGGCTCGAACCGGCCAGGGCCGCGATCGAGCGCGATGCCCGCGTTCCGCACGAAAGCCCGCCGCTGGCGCAGGCGATCCGCGAGGCGGTCGCCGGGCCGGCTGAGATGGTCGTCGTCTTCGGCGCCTCCGCCATCACCGACCGGCGCGACGTCGTGCCCAAGGCGCTGGTCGAGGCGGGCGGCACGGTCGAGCATCTCGGCATGCCGGTCGACCCCGGCAATCTCCTGATGCTGGGCGAGCTCGACGGCAAGCCGGTGATCGGTGCGCCCGGCTGCGCCCGCTCGCCCAAGGAGAACGGTTTCGACTGGGTGCTGCAGCGCAGCCTCGCCAAGGTGCCGGTGACGCGCGCCGAGATCCAGAAGATGGGCGTCGGCGGCCTGCTGATGGAGATCGTCTCGCGGCCGCAGCCGCGCGCGCCCGGTCATGGCGAGGCGGCCGCCGTCGCCGGCATCGTGCTGGCGGCCGGGCGCTCGACCCGGATGGGCGCCGGCAATAAGCTGCTGCAGGAGGTGCGCGGCAAGCCGCTGGTGCGCCACGCCGTCGAGGCGCAGCTCGCCTCGCGCGCCGCGCCGGTGATCGTCGTCACCGGTCACCAGCAGGACGAGGTCCGTGCCGCGCTCGCCGGGCTCGACGTCACCTTCGTGCACAACCCGGCCTTCACAGAGGGGCTCGCCGGCTCGCTTAAGGCCGGGCTCGCGGCGCTGCCGAAGGAGGGGCCCGGCGTCGTCGTCTCGCTCGGCGACATGCCGAACGTCACCGCGGGGGTGATCGACCGGCTGGCCCAGGCCTTCGCCGATCGTCCCGATGCGCTCGCCGTGGCGCCGACCCTGCTCGGGCAGCGCGGCAATCCGGTGCTGCTGGCGCGCAAGCTCTTCGCCGAGGTCGCCAAGCTGAGCGGCGACCAGGGCGCGCGCCGCCTGCTCGATGCGGCCGGCGACGCGGTCGAGGAGATCGCGCTCGACGACCCCGCAGTTGCGCTCGACATCGATACGCCCGAAGCGCTGCGGGCGCTGACAGGGCAGGGGCCGCGCGGCTGACCCTCACCGCTTCCAGAGCAGGCCGAGCGTGACATAGGCGCCGGCCTTCTCGTCCCGCGTCTTCTGGACGCCACCGGCGAGGCGCCAGTCGAGGCCGAACAGGTGCAGGCCGGTGAGATGCAGGCCCAGCCGCAGCTTGTGATAGTCGCGCTCGCGATAGCCCTCGATCTCGGGGCCGAGATAGAGCTCGTCCATCAGCCGCCAGCCTCCCGCGAGGCGCCCCCAATAGCGGCTGCGATCGGACGGGACCGCATAGGCATTGGCCTGCAGCAGCCAGTTCTCGATCGGTTTCGACCAGAGATCGGCCTGCAGGCGCAGCATGCCGCGCTGCTCGAAGCTGCGCTGGCTGCGGGTTTCGCTGTAGCGGGCTTCGATCTCAGGGCCGGCCGAGAGCGAGAGGAACGTATCGTCGATCCGCCATTCATAGCCGAGCAGGGCGTTGAACTCGGTCTTGTAGAGACGCCCCTGCTTCGGCTTGCGCTGGGCCGGCTCGACGCTCTCGCCCCATTTCAGGCCGAGACGGAAGCCGCTGGCGTCGAGCCCGCCGCTGTCACCGAACGCCCATTTCAGCCCGACCGAGCCATAGGTCTTGCTGGCATCGGTTTCGAGCGAGCCGAAGATCGCCAGCGAGAGCGGGCTGCGTTCCATCAGGGCCGGATCGGCTTTCGCGGGCGAGGAGGCGAGCGTTATCGCCGCGCCGATGGCGCGCGCGAGCATGCCCGAACGCCTCGCGACCCCCCACGCCACGCCAACGCCCCTTCCGTCCCGAGGGACGGCTTCCCACATGTCATGAGTGTGGCAGTTGGAGAAATTCCCGCAAGCGTTTGTTAACCATCCAGGAGCAGCCTGAAGGCAGCCGGCTCATCGTCTTCTTCGATCAAGGAGCGTATCGGTCATGGTCTCGCAGGATTTCCTCCGCCAACTGGCAGGTTATGGGCTGACGACCGCCAGGATCCTCTACCGCATGCCGGATCATCCGGACTTCCTGCAGACTTACGTCTGGCAGGACTACGACCTCGCCCCGCGCTTTCCGGAGCTGCACAAGTTCCTCGATTTCTGGCGGCGCGAGCTCGACGGTCCCTTGCATTCGATCACCGTGGCGCATTCGCACCTCATCCGCCCGGCCGAGATCGTCAATGTGAACGGCGTGCTGACCTTGCATTGACGGGCATGCAGCCGGTGGGGTTGTTGGCGCGCAGCGGGGCATGCTAGGCCGCAGGCCCTGCTCATCGCCTGGCGAGCCTGCTTGTCCTCCCCCCTGCGCACTTCCGGATTGCTGATCGCGCTCGCTCATCTGCCGGGCCCGCGCGTCGCCGTCCGCGACATCGTCGCGGCGCTGCGCGACCGGGCCTATGCGCTGCTCGTCGTGCTGCTCGGCCTGCCGAACTGCCTGCCGATGCCTCCGCCGATCCCGCTGGTCTGCGGCCTGGTGCTCGCCTTCGTCGCCGCGCAGATGCTGATGGCCCGGGCGACGCCCTGGCTGCCGCACAGGCTGCTCGACCGGACGATCGCCCAGACGGACCTGGCGCGCGCGGTCGAGCGCGCTCTGCCGCCCTTGATCCGGCTCGAGCGCTTCTCGAAGCCGCGGCTGACCATGCTGGGTGGCCCCTTCGCGCTGCCGGTGCTCGGTGCGGTGCTGCTGTTCCTGGCGCTCGGGCTGATCGTGGCCGCGCCCTTCATCGGCCAGATCCCGCTCGGGCTCGCGGTCTGCCTGGTTGGGCTCGGCCTGGTCGAGCGCGACGGTGTGCTGATCATCGCCGGGGCCGTGGTCGGCGTCGCCGGCCTCGCTCTGTCGGCCGGCTTCGCCTATGCGCTGGTGAGCTGGCTGGCGAGCTTCTTCTAAGGCTTGCAGATCACGCCGCGAGGGCCTGCTCGAACGGCCGGTCCAGCGTCAGCAGGCGGTCGATCTCCTCGGGCGGCACGCCCTTGGAGAACAGGAAACCCTGCAATTCGTGGCAGCCGATTGCCTGCAGGAAACGGTGCTGCTCGGCGGTCTCGACACCCTCGGCACAGACGCGCAGGCCGAGCGCCCGGCCGAGATGCACGACCGAATGGACGAGGATCGCGGATTCGCCGGTCGCTTCCATATATTCGAGGAAGGAGCGGTCGATCTTGATCTTGTCGAAGGCGAAGCGGCGCAGATAGATCAGGCTCGAATAGCCGGTGCCGAAATCGTCGAGCGCCAGGCTGACGCCATGGGCGCGCAGGTCCATCATCGCAGCCTCGGCCGCATCGGCATCCTCGACCACCACGCCCTCGGTCAGTTCCAGCTCGAGCCGCTCGGGGTCGAAGCCGGTCTCGTCGAGGACGCGGATCACGCTCGCGACGAAGTCCTTGTGGCGGAACTGGATCGGCGAGACGTTGACCGCGAGCTTGATACCCGGCCATTGCCGGGCCTGCTCGCAGGCGCGGCGCAGCACCCATTCGCTCAGCGGCACGATCAGGCCGCGTTCCTCGGCGATGCCGATGAACTCGGACGGAGGGATCATCCCGTGCTCGGGATGCGGCCAACGCACCAGCGCCTCGACCCCGACGATGGTGGAGCCGTCGATCGAGACCTGCGGCTGGAAGTGCAGCAGCAGCTGGTCGCGGGCGATGGCGTTGCGCAAATCCTCCTCGACCATGCGCTTGAGATGCAGCGCCCGGTTCATCTGTGGCTCGAAGAAGGAATAGCGGTTCCGGCCCTCGTTCTTGGCCTGGTAGAGCGCGGTGTCGGCGAGGCGCAGCAGCGTGCTGCGGTCTGCGCCGTCGCGCGGCGCATTGGCGATGCCGATCGAGCAGCCGATGCTGACGGCGACGCCGCCGATCTCGAAGGGCTCGGTCAGCGCGTCGAGGATGCGCTGGCCGAGCGCGGCGCTGGCATTGGCCGCGGCCATGTTGGTCTGGATGATGCCGAACTCGTCGCCGCCGAGGCGGGCCACCGTATCGCCGAGACGCAGGACCGTGGTCAGGCGCTTGGCGACCTGGCGGATCAGCTCGTCGCCGGCATTGTGGCCATAGGTGTCGTTGACGGCCTTGAAGCGATCGAGGTCGAGCAGCAGCACGGCGAGGCCGCTCTTGGTCCGGCCGAGCTGGGCGATCTCCTGGTCGAGGCGCAGGTCGAAGGTGCGGCGGTTGGACAGGCCGGAGAGTTCGTCCTGGCCGGCGAGGCGATGGATCTGGCTCTCACGCAGGGCAATCTGCTGGGCGGCGTTGCGCAGGCGCAGGAAGACGTAGACGAAGAGCGCGGCGAAGAGGGCGCTGACCGCGCCCAGCGCCCAGGCGAACTGGCTGATCATCGCATCGCCGGGGCGTTCCGGCGTCCAACCCAGCCAGGCGCTCACCGTGCCGTCGGGCGAGGGGATATCGCGTCGGCCGAGCGGGTTGGCGGGGCGCTCGCTCACGACTTCCAGCCGGGGCAGGCGATAGCGCAAGGCGAGTTCGTCGAGCTGTGCCTGCGTCACCTTGCGATAGCCGACGATGAAGGCGGCGGCCTCGGGCGAGGCCGGGCGGGTCGCCGGCTCGCCCTTGCGCAGGTCGGCGGCCATGACGCCGACGGTGTCGGGACCGTTCTGGAGCAGCATGGCGGTGATCGGACCGTCGCCGATGCCGTGCGCTTCCGCCGGCGCCGCGCCGCCGGGCAGGTCGAGCCTAAGGCGGGTGAGGGCGTCATAGCCGGCCTGCGTCGCGGTTTCGCCGCGCTCGATGCCGGCGAGGACGCGGCCGGAGGCGGTGACCAGATAGGTGCCGTCGAAATCGAGGAAGCGATTGCTGAGCTGGGCGAAGGCCCATTGCAGGGTCGCGCTCGGCAGGAGGCTGTTGAGGACCGGCTGCAACACGCCCGCGGCCTGCAGATTCTCGAAGCGCAGCCGGCGTAGATGCGCCTGCGTCGTCAGCGCCGTCTCGACGCGATCGCGCTGGCGAGTGGCCTCGAGCTGGTTGGTGTCGCTGACCATTGCCGACATCACGCCGAGCACCGCCGTCAGCACGAGCGCGAACGCAGCCGCCAGCGTCGCCAGCGTGCGGGTCAGCATGCGCGCCGACGATTCGGTGTTCGTCATCTTCACGTGTGTCGGCAAGACGGGACCTGTAGCGGCACGCTGACAGCGGACCTTGGCAGGGGAATCTTGCCATCCGGTTTCCAGCACCGCCGAGAAACCGGTGAAGATGCGGATTTTCCGACCGAAATCGCCGGGCCGACGCAGTTTGCCCGCCGGTTCGTGAGGTGGGGCAGGGTTGCGAGATGCGCAGCGCGCAAGGCGCTCAAGCCCCGCGCGCGCAGATCGGGGGAGCGGCAAGCTTGAATCATGGATATAATTCATCCATGATTATGGAGGGGATCAGGAGACCGACCGATGAAGCTGAGCGAGGGCGTGGAGTGGGGCGCGCATTGCGCGATCGTCGTCGCCGGCCTGACTGGCCGGGCCACGATCCCGGGCAAGGCGCTCGCCGAGTATCATGGGGTTTCCGAAACCTATCTGCTGAAGCATCTCAAGGCACTCGTGACGGCCGGCATTTTTGAATCGGTCCCAGGCCCGCGTGGCGGCTATCGGCTCGCACGCGACGCTGCCGAGATCACCTTGCTCGACATCGTCGAGGCCATCGATGGCAAGCAACCGGCGTTCCGCTGTACCGAGATCCGCCAGCGTGGCCCCACCGCGGTGGAAGCCTGTGCCTATCGCGGGCCCTGCGGCATCAACAGGGCCATGCTGAGCGCCGAGGCGGCCTGGCGGCAGGCGCTGGCCGGGCACACCCTGGCGTCGCTCGCTGCTGGCGTTGCGAAGACGGCGGACCCGCGCGTCATTTCCGGAACGCAGGAATGGCTCGCCCGCAACGAGCGGAAGACCATCTCGTGAAACGCTCGGCGTTGCCGCTGATCTCCGAGGCGCTCCGAAGCGTCGCCGCTGTGCGGCCGCCTTAGCCGTCACCCCGGCATCTCCATTCAACCCTGCAATTCATCAAGCCTCGCGCCAGCGCGGCAGCGAACGCGCTCGTGCTGAATTCAAGCTAAGAGGAACGCAGCCGTGACCAATGCCGCCCAGATCAGCGGAAGGACGCCGCCTCTCTCGAACCCCTACCTGCTTCTCGTGCTGACCATGCTGTTCTGGGGTGGAAACTCGGTCGCGGGGAGATTGGCGGTCGGCGAGATTTCGCCGATCGCACTGACGTCACTGCGCTGGATCGTCGTCGGCACCGTGATGTTCGCCCTGTACCGGCGCCATTTGCGGGCATGTTGGCCGGAGCTTCGAGCGCACAAACCCTATCTCCTCGCCATGGGGATCATCGGTTTCACCGCCTATAATTCCCTCATCTATTGGGCCGCGCATTCGACCACGGCGCTCAACATCAACATCATCACGGCTGCCATGCCGGCGATGATCCTGATCGGTGCCCTCATGCTGTTCGGCCAGCCGGTGCGCCCGCTGCAATGGGCCGGGATGATCGTCTCAGTTCTCGGTGTCGCCGTCGTGGCGACGAAGGGCGAGCTTGCGACGCTCGGGCAGCTTGCCTTGAACACCGGCGACCTTCTCGTCCTGGTCGCGACCGCCTTCTACGCGACCTATTCCTTGCTGCTGCGCAAGCGTCCGCCGGTTCCAAGCATCGTCTTCTTCGCCGCGATCACCCCGGTCGCGGCGCTCTCTTCGCTTGCCCTACTCGGCGCCGAGGTGGCCTCTGGGCAATTCTCCCTGCCGACGATGAAGGGCTGGCTGGTGCTGGCCTATGTCGCGGTATTTCCGTCGCTGCTGGCGCAGATCTTCTTCATCCGCGCCGTCGAGATCATCGGCTCGGGGCGAGCGGGCATGTTCGCCAACCTCGTTCCGGTCTTCGGCTCCAGCCTCGCGATCGTCATCCTGGGCGAGGCCTTCGCCGCCTATCACGCCGCTGCGCTGCTGCTCGTGATCATGGGCATACTGATTGCGGAATATCGGCGCAGCGGCGGCAATTGAAGGTTCAACTCTCGGTCGGCTCATAGGGCGGGCGCGGGATCGCCATATGGGCGGCGCGCAAGGCGGCCGACCAGCGCTCGCGCAGGTCGTGGAAATAGGGCTCGCCCGCCTCGATCCGGCGGTTGAGCTCGGGAGCGGCGGCGTCGCGCCGAAGCACGATGATGTCGATCGGCAGGCCGACGCCGAGATTGGAGCGCATGGTCGAATCCATCGAGATCAGCCCGACCTTGAGCGCGTCGTAGAGATGGGTCTTGAAGGTGACGGCGCGGTCGAGGATCGGTTTGCCGTATTTGTGCTCGCCGATCTGGAGGAAGGGCGCGTCCATGCCGCATTCGATGAAGTTTCCGGCCGAGTAGACCATGAAGAGCCGCATCGGCTGGCCCTTGATCTGGCCGCCGAACAGCAGCGACATGTCGTATTTGACCCCGGCCTCGCGCAGCCCCTCGCCATCGGTCTCGCGCACGACGCGCACGGCGCGGCCGACGAGCTGCGCGGCGCGGAACATCGAGGGCGCGTTCTGCAGCGTTTCGGCCTCGCCGGTTTCGGGATTGGGGATGCCCTCATGCAGCAGGCTGACCACCGACTGGGTGAGGGAGAGATTGCCGGCGGTGGCGAGCGCCATGGTCCGCTCGCCCGGCCAGGAGAAGATGTGCAGCTTGCGGAAGGTCGAGATGTCGTCGAGCCCGGCATTGGTGCGGGTGTCGGCGATCATCACGAGCCCGTCCTGGACGAGGATGCCGGCGCAATAGGTCAAGGTCGAACTCCGCAACGCGCCGGGACGGCGTGCGAGGCTGGTATCAGGCGCTCATGACGGGGACAATGCGCTGGGCGTCACTGTCCCTGGAAGCGCGGCTTGGCCGCCTGGGCGCTGACCTCGACCAGGAGGCTCTCGCCCTGACCGCCGGTGCGGGCGCCGCGGACCGGGGCGGCATCGGCAAAGTCGAGCCCGGCGGCGACACGCACATGCGTGTCGATCGGGCAGAGCCCGTTGGCGGCATCGAAGCCGATCCAGCCATAATCGGGCAGATAGGCCTCTGCCCAGGCATGGGCGCCGTCGGCATGGGGCAGCGTGTCCGAGGCCGCGACATAGCCGGAGACATAGCGCGCCGGAGCGCCGAGCATGCGGGCGCAGGCCATGAAGACATGGGCTACATCCTGCGGGATGCCTTCGCCGGCCTCGACACAGGCCGCGGCGCCGATGCCGACATGGTCGGCGGTCGGTACGCAGCGGATCTCGGCGTGGATCGTCTCCATCAGCGCGTGCAGCTTGGTGAGGTCGCTGCCGTCGCGGCTGGCGGCCTTGTCGGCGAGCGCCCGTAGCGCTTCGCTGCCTTGCGTCAGGCGGGTGTCGCGCATGAACACGTCGGGCGGCACCTTCTCGGTCACACCGCGGACCACGCCGGCGAGGTCGACGGTCTCGACCAGCCCATTGATCTCGATCGTGTAGCCCTCGATCGCCCCTTCGGCCGAGAAGTCGTGGGTGATGTTGCCGAACGGATCCTGCCCGGCATGCAGGCGCCCGTCGATATCGGGCGCGATGCGCCACGACATGACGTGCTGGCCGTCATGGTCGCGCGGTGTCAGCCGCAGGACCTGCCTGAGCTGGCGCGCCGGCTCTGCATAGGAATAGGCGATGCTGTGGGAGATCCGGATCCGCATGCGGGGAGGAGTCCAAGTCCTGTTGGAGACTCTTACTGCAGGTATTGCTCGACGATGACGTTTCCGAGGCGGTTGTTCTCGGTGATGAAGTCCTCGATGAACTCGTGCAGCCCGCGCTGCAGAACCGCCTCGATCGGCGTGTTGGCAAGATGGGTCAATGTCTTGCGCGCCTGGCGCTGGGCCGGTCCGTGCCGGTTATAGGCGTCGCCGATCTGGTCGAGGAAGCGCGAGATGTTCTCGTAGCAGCTCGCCAGCGAGCGCGGCATGCGCCGATTGAGGATCAGGAGGTCGGCAATCAGGGTCGGTTTCACCGCCTGGCGGTAGACCCAGTGATAGGCGGTCAGCGCCGAGACCTCGCGCAGCATCGTGGTCCACTGGAAATAGTCGAGCGAGCCGCCGACCTGCTCGGTCTCGGGCAGCAGCACATGGTATTTCACGTCGAGGATGCGGGCGGTGTTGTCGGCTCGCTCGACATTCACGCCGAGCCGCGAGAACCAGTAGCCGTCGTCGCGCAGCATGGTCCGGTAGGCCGAGCCGTCGAAGGCGAGCGAGACGCTCTTCACCCAGTCGAGGAAGCGGGCGAACTCCTCGCGGTCCATGCGCTTGCGCTCGAAGCGCTGGAGTTCGAGCCAGGCGCCGTTGAGCGCGTCCCACATTTCCGAGGTCAGCGCCGTGCGCACGGCGCGGGCGTTGGAGCGGGCGAGGGCGAAGCAGTTGCGGATCGAGGTGGGGTTGTCCGGATTGAAACTGAGGAAATCGCAGACATTGCGCTCGTTCGCCTCGCCGTAGGCCTTGGCGAAGGTATCTTCGCAGCCGGCGGTGGCGACCGCGCTCTGCCATTCGGTGCCGGCGCCGCCATAGGCGGAGGGCAGGTTGGTCAGGCGGGTGGTGGCGTCGAGGATACGGGCGAGGTACTCGGCCCGCTCCACATAGCGCGAGACCCAGTAGAGGCTGTCGGCGGTACGGGAAAGCATGCTCAGGTCCGGGATTCCGGGGTGATGCGAACTAGGGCGAAAACGATCTTCGTCATGCGTCGAGCACCCAGGTGTCCTTGGTGCCGCCGCCCTGGCTGGAATTGACCACGAGCGAGCCTTCCTTGAGCGCGACGCGGGTCAGCCCGCCCGGCACGCAGGAGATGCCGTTGGCGCCGGAGAGGACATAAGGCCTGAGGTCGACATGGCGCGGCGCCACGCCCGAGGCGACGAAGGTCGGGCAGGTCGAGAGCGCCAGGGTCGGCTGGGCAATGAAGCCCTCGGGCTGCGCCTTCAGCTTCTTGCGGAAGGTCTCGATCTGCTGCTTGCTGGCATGCGGGCCGACCAGCATGCCGTAGCCGCCGGAGCCGTTGACCTCCTTGACGACGAGCTTTTCTAGATTGTCGAGCACATAGGCATTGGCCTCGCGCTCGCGGCAGCGATAGGTCGGCACGTTCTTCAGGATCGGCTCCTCGCCGGTGAAGAATTTCACGATCTCCGGCATGTAGCTGTAGACCGCCTTGTCGTCGGAGACGCCGGTGCCGACCGCGTTGGCCAGCGTGACGTTGCCGGCCTTGTAGGCGCCGATGATGCCGGGCACGCCGAGCACGGAATCGCTGCGGAAGACCAGCGGATCGATGAAGTCGTCGTCGATGCGCCGGTAGATCACGTCGACGCGCTTGGGACCCTGCGTCGTGCGCATGTAGACGACGTCGTCCTTGACCAGGAGGTCCGAGCCCTCGACCAGCTCGACGCCGAGCTTGTCGGCCAGGAAGGAGTGTTCGTAGAAGGCCGAATTGTACTGGCCAGGCGTCAGCAGGCAGATCGTCGGATCGGAGGAGGCCGTGCGCGGCGCGACCGAGCGCAGCGTCGCCAGCAACTGGTCGGGATAATTGTCGACCGGCGCGACGCGATGGGTGGCGAACAGCTCCGGGAAAAGCCGGAGCATCACCTCGCGGTTCTCCATCATGTAGGAGACGCCCGACGGCGTGCGCGCATTGTCCTCGAGCACATAGAAGGTGTCGGCGTCGACGCGGACGATGTCGATGCCGGCGATGTGGCAGTAGATGCCGTGCGGCACCTGGAAATCGACCATCTGCAGCTGGTAGCAGGCGTTGCGATAGACCAGGTCCGGCGGGATGATCCCGGCCTTCAGGCACTCCTTCGGCCCGTAGACATCGGCCAGGAACATGTTGAGCGCGGTGACGCGCTGGCGCAGGCCCTTCTCCAGCTTGGTCCATTCCGGCTTGGTCAGTACGCGCGGGATGATGTCGAAGGGGATCAGGCGCTCGGTCGATTCCTCGTCGCCATAGACGGCGAAGGTGATGCCGATCCGGCGAAAGAACAGCTCCGCCTGCGAACGGCGCAGCGCCAGCATCTCGGGCGGCGCCTCCTTCAGCCAGCGATCCAGTTCGCCATAGGCCGCCCGCAGGCCGCCTTCCCCCCCAGTCATCTCGTCGAATGCGACCATGCAGCCGTCTTCCCCTGTTTCGGCTAGCCTATGCGCATTCGCTCCAGTTGGGGAAGGGGTCTGTTGCCAGCGCTTTGAGAGGCCTTTGCCGCTTTCTTGGGCAGAGCGCGAGGGCTTGATCGGGACATGCTCGGCGGAGAAAGCCGCCGAGGCCCTTGCAGACTCCGGTGCCGTGTAGTCGTTGTCGGCCATGCGGATTCTCTCCCTGGTCGCTCATCCTCGCGGGTCCAGTTTTTGCCATGCGCTCTCGGCGCGGGTTCGGAGCGCGCTGTCCGAGGCCGGCCACGATGTCCTCCATCACGATCTCTACGCCGAGGGGTTCGATCCCTGTCTGAAGGCGGAAGAGGCCTATACCGTCGGCGATACGTTCGAAGCGGTCCTGTTCCGCGCGGAAGATCCGATTATTCGACAGCATCGATCCGACATCGCAACTGCCGACGGCCTGCTCGTCGTGCATCCGAACTGGTGGGGAAAGCCGCCTGCGATCTTGTCGGGCTGGATGGATCGGGTGCTGGTTCCGGGCGTGGCCTATCGCCTGCGAACGGCGGACGGCCTGCCGGAGGGGCTGCTGGCGCTCAGGACCGCACTCATCCTGAACACCTCCGATACACCCGCGCTGCGCGAAGAAGCGGAGTTGGGTGATCCGCTCGAACTGATCTGGGGGCGTTGCGTGCTGCCCTATTGTGGCGTGAAAGCTTATCAGCGGCATGTCTTCAGGCCGGTTGTCGGTAGCGCGGACGGCGAACGAGCAGGCTGGCTTGCTGAGGCTGAAAGCCTCGGCAAGGCGGTGTTCGCCCCGGATCGATAGCGGCCGAGTTCAGCCGGGGAACGTGGCCGCGGCGCCGATTGCGGCCGTGATCAGGACCGCAAGGCTGGCTCCAGCCCGGCTCTCATCGATCTGGCCGCGCAGCAATTCGAGCGAGATCGCTTCGCCCGCGCCGAGGATGCCGATGCAGCGCAAGTGCAACTCGTCGGCTGTCAGATGGCTCGCATGCGGCGCGAAGGCGCTCTGCCAGATCCCGACATAGCGGGCGACGAGCTCGCGCTGAACGGTCTCCATCGCCTCGCTGCCCTTGAGCGCGGCCGAGAGCGCGTACCATTCGGTTCCGACCTCCAAAGCGCAATTCATATAGGCGGCTGCGATCGTCGCGGCGATGGCATCGAGCCGGCCGGCCGTCGCCTTTAGCGTCTCGACGAGAATCGTCGTCTGCCGGTCGTCGATGCGCCGGAAAAGCGCGACCATCAGCGCTTCGCGGGTGCCGAAATGGTCGTAGGCGACCGGCTTGGTGACGCCGGCGCGCTCGGCGACGCGGGCGAGGGTCAGCGCTTCGGTACCTTCATCGCGGACCATCTCCTGGGCGCAGTCCAGCAGCTGCTCGCGGCGTTCCTGTTTCGGCAGCTTGCGGGGCGAGGCGATGGCGAAGGTCGGTGACATGGCGATTCAAGAATCCTGGCGAAGGCTCGCTTGACAAGAGGGAAATCGAATTCCTACTTAAAGTAAGTTACTTTTGGTAGAAATTCCAGCGCCCACGCGACTGGCTCGTGACGGAGACCATCTGATGTCCAGCATAAAGCACCCCGTCCTCATCATCGGCGGCTCTGGCGTCGTCGGCGTGCAGGCGGCCGCAGCGATCCGGCGCCTGCATCCTGGCTTGCCGGTCACGATCGCCGGCCGCGATCTTGCGAAGGCGCAGGTCGTAGCGGAGAAGCTGGGCGTCGAAGCGCTCGCTGCCGACCTGTCGAAGCCTGATCTCGGCTTGCCCGAAGCCGCGCGCTTCAGCGCCGTCATCGTCTTCGTCAAGGACGATTGGAGTAACGCGCTGCGCTTCGCCCAGCGCCATGGCATCCCGCACCTCAGCGTCTCCAGCGGCGCCTTCGAGATTGGCATCGAGACCGCCCGGTTCATCCGTGAGCCGCAGGCGGCGCCGATCGTCCTGGCCAGCCAATGGCTCGCCGGTGCGGCGCTGTTCCCGGTGCTGGAGCAGGCTAAGGCCTTCCGCTCGATCGACCGGATCCATGTCGGCGTGCTGCTCGACGAAGAGGACATGGGCGGGCAGGCGGCGCTGGCCGACTATGAGCGCATCACCCAGGCTGGCACCGCGACGCTGACGCTCAAGGATGGCCGCTTCGCCTGGATTTCGGGCGAGGAGGCCAAGGCGCGCTATCGCAGCGTCGACGGCGTCGAATTGCCGGCCATGGCCTACGGCCCGCTCGATGTGCTCAGCCTGGCGACCGCGATCGATGCGAAGAACATCCGCTTCGATCTCGCCTTCGACATCTCGGCCAGCCGCCGCAGCGGCGAGCCGTTCTCGACCGAGAGCGTGATCGCAATCGAGGGCGTGCTGCACTCGGGCGAACGCGCAAAACGCAGTCTCGAGGTCGTGCATCCGCAAGGGCAGGCGCCGCTGACGGCGCTCGGCGTCGCGCTCGCGACCGAACGCGCGCTCGGGCTTTCCGGCGGCGAGGCGCTGAAGCCCGGCCTCTACTTTCCCGACGGGATCATCGATCCCGCCTACTATGTCGCCCGGATGAAAGAGTTCGGCGCGGTCTTCACGGAGAAGACCCGGGGCTGAGTCCATGCCCGGTCCCGCGCTGGGCCGCGGGAGTGGGGGACGGGCTTCATCACTGTGCGCGGCCGAGCCTTCGCTATGGCTGCGCGACGAACTCGGAGACTTGTTCTCGGCAGAAGTCGAGATAGGCGCGTACGGCGCTCGAAGGGAAGCAGTGCGCCGGGTAGAGCAGATTGATCTCTTGCTCCGGCATCGGATGGCCCGGCAGGAGTGCGCGAAGCCCGCCTATGCGCAGCGCTTCGGTGGCGAGGAACGGCGGAAGCTGGGTGACGAATTCTCCGGCCAGCGCCCGATTGCGCAGATGCAGGTAGTCGTTCGTCGTCAGAAGCGGAAAAGGCTCAACCCGCTCGTCGCCGAGTCGCCAGATCGTATGGGCGTCGGTATCGCGGCCCCAGCTTGCGCATGGGAGCCGACCGAGTTCCTCCCAGGTGCGGGCTTTATAGCGGTATCTCCCCCATGAGTTCGGCCCTGCCGGACAGCCAGCAGCGCTCGTCCTCGCGCTCGACCGTGATCTGCGACGGCCGCCCCATGGCCTCGCCCTGCCTGACGAGGACGCGATGCTGCGACGTCAGGCCGAGGTCCCAGGCGCTCCAGGCCAGGGCCGCTGCCGCGATGCCGGTCGCGGCATCCTCGGGATAGCCGGAGGAGCGCGGGAACTGCCGGGCCGAGAAGACGCCGGCATCCGCATCGACCGGCGCGAACGGATACAGTCCGGTCGAGCCTATCGCATCGCAGAGCGCTTCGATCCGGGCGAAGTCAGGCCGAAGACCGTTCAGGGTTTCCAGCGAGCGCAGCGGTACGAGCGTCTTGACGCGGCTGGTCGCGGCATTGAGCACCGGGTAGTCCAACAGGTCGGAAGGCGTCAGGCCGAGCACGTCGAACACGGCGGCAGGATCGTCGACGTCGGAGGAGCGACCCCGAGGCTGGCTCACGCTCGCCTGCCCACCCTCGACACGAGCCTGAACTGGCCCCGACAAAGTCGCGATCGACACAGTGGGCTTCGGCAATTCGCCGAGATGGTCGAGCAGCCAGATCGTGCCAAGCGTGGCGTGGCCGCACATCTCCATCTCATGGTTCGGTACGAAGAAGCGGAACTGGTAGTCGCAGCCGTCGCGGCCGGGCAGGACGAAGGCGCTCTCATGGCCATGCCGGCCTGCGATTTGGCGCATCGCCTCGCCATTGAGTTGGCGGGCGTCGACGACGATGGGCGCCGGATTGCCGCCGCCGGGTCCGTTGCCGAACACGTTGACGGTGAAGACCTGTTCGTCATAGCGCCGGGTGGAGTTACGAGCAGTTGTCATGCCCCGAGCTTGCCGGCCGGCGTGGCATCCCGCGCGTCCCAACGGGCCATATCGCGCGACCCGGCGGGCCACAGGCTCCATGAGCCCCGTATATTTCTCTGAATGTGCTAGGCTGACGTCGCATGCTTCGATCCTTCGAGCACATCCGGCATTCGGCGCCGCCATCGCATCTTCTCGATGCGAGCGAGCAACGTGCCGTCGTGACCGGGGGCGGCCCGCAGTATCGGACGCAGTGGCATTGGCACGACTGTGCGATGATCCTGGTGCCTACGCGCGGCACGATCGCCTTCAGGGACGAGACGCGCCGGTCGGTGACCTGGCTCAGCGAGGATCGCTTCATCGTCGTGCCGAAGATGCAGGCGCACGAGTCGCAGGCGCTCCGCCAGTCGAGCAATCACGTCGCGCTCTATCTGACGGAAGCGGCGCTCGCGCAGCTTGCGACGTCGCATCCGCTCGAGCGCCGGATCAGCAAGCCGTCGCTGTTTGCCGCGACGCCGTTGATGCGGACACTGCTGCGCCTGTGCTGCGCCGACACTGCCGAAGCCGCGCCCAAGGCTGCACAGGATCATCTGGCTGCGGCCCTGCTCATCGCGACACTGACCCGCATCGAGCAGGGTGAAGCGCTTTCAGGCGCAAGCCGCGATGACCATGGCAGCGCCCTGGTCGCCGAGATGCGCGCGGCCCTGGGCGAGCGTCTGGGCGAAGACCTTCCGCTCGATGAGCTCGCCAATGCATTTGGCCTGTCGCGACGGCAGGCGACGCGGCTGTTCCGGCAGTTCACCGGCATGTCGATCGGCGACTACCGCAACGATCAGCGCATCGAAGCCGCCCGCCGCCTGCTGGCCGACACGACCCTGCCGGTCGGCGAGATCGCCTGGCGCACCGGTTTCGACTCGGGCTCGGCGCTGGCGCGGGCGATGCGCCGGACCCTGGGCGAGTCGCCGGGCGCGCTGCGGGCCGAGCTCAGATCAACCCCAGACCCTTGAAGCTGGCATGGCCGTCGCGGCCGACGATGATGTGGTCGTGGATGGCGATGCCCAGCGGCTTGGCGATGTCGACCAGCTCGCGGGTCATGCGCATGTCGGCGCCGGACGGGGTCGGGTCGCCGGACGGGTGGTTGTGAACCAGGATCAAGGCGGTCGCCGAGAGCTCCAGCGCCCGGCGCATCACCTCGCGCGGGTAGACCGGGGTGTGGTCGACCGTGCCGGTCTGCTGCACCTCGTCGGCGATCAGCGCGTTCTTCTTGTCGAGGAACAGGATGCGGAACTGCTCGCGCTCGGCAAAGGCCATGGCGAGGCGGCAATAGTCGATCACGGAGGACCAGGAGGAGAGCACCGGCTTCTTGGCGACCTGGCCCTTCATGGTGCGTTTCAGCGCCGCCTCGACGATCTTGAGGTCGAGCGCGACGCTCTCACCGACGCCCTTGACCTCCCTGAGGCGCGAGACCGGCGCACCGATCACCTCGGCGAAGGAGCCGAAATGCTGGATCAGCTGCTTGGCAAGCGGTTTGACGTCGCGCTGCGGGATCGAGCGGAAGAGCAGCAGTTCGAGCAGCTCGTAATCGGGCAGGGCAGCGTCGCCCGCATCGAGGAAGCGTTGGCGCAGGCGGTCGCGATGGCCAAGATGATGCGGCGGGGCCTCGTCCGGGGCGGCGGCAATCGGAGCTGACTTGCCGCTGCCGCCGTTCTTCATGGGCGCGGCGCGAGCGGGTTGTCGAGGCCGGCGGGCGAGAGCGTGAAGATCTCGCAGCCGGTGTCGGTCACGCCGACCGTGTGTTCGAACTGGGCCGAGAGCGAGCGGTCGCGCGTCACCGCCGTCCAGCCGTCGGAGAGCACCTTCACGCTCGCCTTGCCGAGATTGATCATCGGCTCGATGGTGAAGAGCATGCCGGGCTTGAGCTCGACGCCTTCGCCGGGGCTGCCGTAGTGGAGGATGTTCGGCGCGTCGTGGAAGACCTGGCCGAGGCCGTGGCCGCAGAAATCGCGTACCACCGAGCAGCGCTCGCCCTCGGCATAGCGCTGGATGGCGAAGCCGATATCGCCGGTGGTCGCTCCGGGGCGCACGACGCGGATGCCGCGCAGCAGGCTCTCATAGGTGATCTCGACCAGCCGCTCGGCTTTGCGCGGGATGTCGCCGACCGCGAACATCCGGCTGGAATCGCCGTGCCAGCCATCGACGATCAGCGTGTAGTCGATGTTGACGACGTCACCCTCGCGCATCGGCTTGTCGTCGGGGATGCCGTGGCAGACGACGTGGTTGATCGAGGTGCAGATCGACTTGGTGTAGCCGCGATAGAACAGGGTCGCCGGATAGGCGCCGTTGTCCATCGCGAACTGGAAGGCGAGATCGTCGAGGCGCTGCGTGGTGACGCCGGGCTTGACCTCGCTGGCGAGCATGTCGAGGCCGCGCGCCGTCAGCTGCCCGGCCTTGCGCATCGCCGCGAAAGCTTCGGGTCCATGCAGCTTGATGGCGGGATCGCGCCGCCCGCGCGAGATCGATTCGTTCAAGGTCATTCCGTAGGGCCGCTCCTAGACCTCCTTATCTATTGGGTTTGAAGGGCTGCGCAAGCGCCGCCGGGCTCAGGGCGCACGGATGAGGAATTTGCGGACCTCAGCAATGGTCGCCTTCGGATTTTCCTCCATGATCCAGTGCCCGGAATCTGGGACGATGCCTTCGCTGACATCGGTCGCGGCAAAGCGCATCACCACTGCCATGGTCGGCCCGAACGACTTCTCGCCGCCCAGCGCGAGTACCGGCATCGCAAGCTTGCCCTGCTGCGCGAGGAAAGCCTTGTTGTCGATTGCGTCCTGGTCGAAGGCCGCGAATTGGGCAAAGCCGGAATGCATCGCGCCCGGTCTGGCGTAGAGCGCGGCGTAATGCTGGCGTGCCGCCTCGCTGAAGCGGCTGGGCGTCGCGGAAAACTCGTTCCAGAAGCGGTCGAGATAGATGCGTTCGCGCCCGGCGACCAAGCGCTCCATGTCCGGCCCGCCGAAGCGGAAGTGCCAGAGCAGCGGGTTCTTGAGGATTTCTTCCCAGGGGCCGACACCGGGGACCGGCGCGTCAATCAGGACAAAGCGGGAGACGCGATCCCGATACTGGGCGGCAAGGGCGAAGCCGACCATGTTGCCGATGTCATGGGTCACGAGGTCAGCCTTGGCAATGCCGAGCTTGTCGAGGACGCCAGCGATGTCGTGCGCCTGGTTCTTCTTGTCGAAGCCGCCCGAGGGCTGGGCCGAGAGCCCCATGCCGCGCAGATCGGGCACGACCACGGTGCGTTCACGAGCGAGGTCGGCTGCCATCGGCGCCCACATGTCACCCGTCTCGCCATAGCCGTGCAGCAGCACGACCGCTGGCCCGCTTCCGCCGATGCGGACGTGCAGAGTCGTGCCGTTGGTGGCGATCTCCTGCGTCTTGAAGTCCGCAGGGAACGGCTCGACCTGGGCCTGCGCCGGCAGCGCCAGACCGAGAGCCACGACCAGGGCGGAGGCGAATCTGAGCATGATGGACTCCAATGCCGCGGGCTCTCGCGGTGCGATGCGAGTGGGTCCCATCAGCGCGCCAGAATCTCGCAGGATGCAAGCTTGGTCGTCGTTCGTGCCTGCCCACTGTCATCCGGCTGGCGCGAAAGGCCGGCGAGGTGTACAGCGCGCCGATGGCACTTAATGAGATCAGACCGGCCGAGGAGCAGCCCTTCGGCACCTTCGCGCCGCAGGGGTTCATCGCCCGCATCATCGGCTGGACGCGTGGCGCTTCCGGCTCCTTCCTCGGCCGCAAGGTCGCCTTCGCGCTGCGCCGCCTCGGGCTCAACCGGCTCAAGGGCCAGCCCGTCGACATCGAGGCGCTCGGCGCCCAGATGCGGCTCTATCCGGAGGGCAATGTCTGCGAGAAGCGGGTGCTGTTCACGCCGCAATATTTCGACGCCCGGGAGCGCGAGCTCTTGGCCTCGCGCATTCGTGACGGATTCAGCTTCATCGATGTCGGCGCCAATATCGGCGCCTATTCGCTGTTCGTCGCGGCGCGGGCCGGGCGGGGCGCGCGTATCCTCGCGGTCGAGCCGCAGCCCGACATCTTCGCACGGCTGACCTACAACATCGCCCAGAACCCGTTCGGCACGGTCAAGGCGATCGCCTGCGCGCTGGCCGACAAGCCGGGCGAGCTGACGCTTTTTCTCGATCCCGCCAACAAGGGCGAATCGAGCGTGCGCATCCTGCGCTCCAGCAACGCGAACTCGGTCAGGGTGCCGGCGACGACCCTGCTCGCGCTGGTACAGAGCGAGGGCTATGAGCGGATCGATGCGATCAAGCTCGATGTCGAAGGCGCCGAGGACCTGATCCTCGAACCCTTCCTGCGCGATGCGCCCGAAGCGCTCTGGCCCGGCTTCGTCATCGTCGAGGATTCGCGCGGCCGTTGGCAGGCGGACCTGCCGGCCCTGCTGGAGAGCAAGGGCTACAAGCTGGTCGCCCAGACCCGGCTCAATCTCGTCTACGAGCGCAAGAGCACTTGAGACCCGCGCCTGACACGCCCGCCGCGCGCGCATGGCGGCCCCGACCGGCGCGCCGCTTGAGCAATCGCGCGCAAGCGGCTTAGCTCGCTCGCAGATCGGGGCGAACGAGAACAGCAGGAACAAGCCCATGACGGCAGCGCCAGCGCCCGCCTTCCAACCCGTGGTCACCGCCGCGATCCTGGTGATCGGCGACGAGATCCTCTCCGGCCGGACCAAGGACAAGAACATCGGCTACATCGCCGAGTACCTGACCAATATCGGCATCGAACTGCGCGAGGTCCGGGTCGTGCCGGACCTGACCGACGAGATCGTCTCGGCGCTCAACGCGCTGCGCGCGCGCTACACCTATGTCTTCACCACCGGCGGCATCGGCCCGACCCATGACGACATCACGGCGGATGCGGTCGCCACCGCCTTCGGCGTGCCGATCGACTACGACCAGCGTGCCGTCGACATGCTGCTGGAGCGCTTCCCCAAGGACCAGCTCAACGAGGCCAGGATGCGGATGGCGCGCATTCCGGCTGGCGCCGACCTGATCGCCAATTCGGTGTCGAAGGCGCCTGGCTTCAGAATCGGCAATGTCCATGTCATGGCCGGCGTGCCTGCGATCATGCAGGCCATGCTCGACGTCGTCGGGCCGACGCTCAGGACCGGCGCCAAGATTCTGTCAGAGACGGTGCAGGCAGGCCTGCGCGAGGGCGATATCGGCACGCCGCTGGCCGAGATCGCGAAAGCCCATCCCGACTGCTCGATCGGCTCCTACCCGTTCTGGTCCGAGACCGGGCCTGACACCAACGTCGTCATCCGCTCGCGCGATTCGCAGAAACTGGCGCTGGCGACGGCGGCGGTGAAGGCGATGGTCGAAGCGGAGCGGGCGCGATTGCAGAGATAGAGCTGGTCTGGACCCGACCAGTTCGCCGGCGTTGACGAGCCGCGCCGCGTCAGTGCGTCGGCATTCATGACAGGGGCAGGCGCTGCGCGATGGATTCCGGTGCCCGATTCCGCAAGCAACCGGCCCCGGCGGCGGATGACACTCTATGGTTGTATCAACCTGGAGTTTCGCCTCGATGGGTCTTCTTGCCGATCGGCCCCAGGTTGATCGCGCGGCGGGGCGATGATCTCCTATCATCGGCCGCGACTTGTCTATTTTATCTCATTTTACACGGATATATGTCTTCTAAGTAATTCTTGAAACGACATCGTTGTGTTTTTTATCTTCTTTGCTTGTCAAAAATCGCTGGTTTCTGCGTCATTCGTGTGCGAATGAGTATTCGATTCTTGGCTTCGCGCTGGCTGATGGGTCTAGTCGTACGTCAAAGGTATTATTCGGCTTGATAATTTAGCATTATCAGTCCGTAAACGAATTAATTGCACTCTTGACCTATTAAAAATGGGGGCAAGGGGCATGCGGCTCAATCCTTTCGGGAGCGGCGCCTCGCGCCGCGATCTCGCGGCTGAAATTGCGGCGCTGAACCGTTCGACGGCGGTGATCAGCTTTGCGCTCGACGGCACGATCCTCGATGCCAACGAGAATTTCCTGAAGGCGATGGGCTATACGCTCGATCAGGTGCGCGGGCGCCATCACAGCATCTTCGTCACCAAGGAAGAGGCCGCGAGCGCCGAGTACAAGGCGTTCTGGGCGCGGCTCGCGCGCGGCGAATACGAGGCGCGTCAGTTCCTGCGCGTCGCCGCGGATGGCAGCGAGCTCTGGATCGAGGCGAGCTACAATCCGGTGCTCAATTCCAGCGGCAAGCCGGTCAAGGTGATCAAGTTCGCGACTGTCATCACCGAGCAGAAGAACCACGAAGCCGACATGGCCGGACAGGTCTCGGCGATCCGCAAGGCGATGGCGGTGATCGAGTTCACGCTCGACGGCCATATCCTCGACGCCAACGAGAACTTCCTCGCCGTCACCGGCTATTCGCTCGGCGAGATCAAGGGCAAGCATCACTCGATGTTCTGCGACGCGGCCTATCGCAGCTCGCCGGAATACCGCGTCTTCTGGGAGAAGCTCGGCCGCGGCGAATACGATTCCGGCCAGTACCAGCGCTTCGGCAAGGGCGGCCGCGAGGTCTGGATCCAGGCGAGCTACAACCCGATCATGGACGCCAAGGGCCGGCCGACCAAGGTGGTGAAATATGCCACCGACATCACCGAGCAGAAGGCGGCGCGCCAGCTCGCCAAGGCGGTCGGCGAGGCGCAGGCCGTCATCGGCCAGGCCAAGGACAAGGACCTGACGACTCGGATCGACATGGCCGGCAAGGAGGGTGAGGTCGCCATCCTGTGTGGCGGCATCAACGAATTGATCGAGACCATGGCCGAGGTGATCGGCGCCGTCGGCGTGATCTCGGGCAAGGTCGGGGCCGCGGCCGACAAGATGGCGAGCGAAAGCATCGAGCTCGCCGAGCGCGCCGAGTCCCAGGCTGCGAGCCTGCAGGAGACGGCGGCGACGACCGAGGAGCTTGCCGCCTCGATCAAGACCAGCGCCGGCAATTCACGCCAGGCGGCGGCGCTCGGCGACGAGGCCAAGACGGTCGCCTCGCGCGGCGGGGCGATCGTCACCGACGCGGTCGCGGCGATGGGCCGGATCGAGCAGGCCTCCACCTCGATCGCCGACATCATCTCGATGATCGACGAGATCTCGTTCCAGACCAATCTGCTGGCGCTCAACGCCGCGGTCGAGGCGGCGCGGGCCGGCGATGCCGGGCGGGGCTTTGCGGTCGTCGCCTCGGAGGTCCGGGCGCTCGCCGGCCGCTCCAGCGAATCGGCCAACGGCATCAAGTCGCTGATCGCCAATTCGAGCGAGCAGGTCCGTTCCGGCGTCCAATTGGTCAAGGATGCCGGCCGCACGCTCGACGAGATCGTCGATGCGGCCAACCGGGTCGCCGGCACCATCGCCGAGATCTCGAGCGCGGCGACCGAGCAGGCCAATGGCGTCGAGGAAATGGCCAAGACCGTCGCCCATATGGACGAGATCACCCAGCGCAACTCGCTGATGGCCGACGCCAGCTCGAAGCTGTCGCGCGACCTGCAGGGCGAGACGCAGGCGCTGGCCGCGCTGGTCGGTGCCTTCCGGCTCGGCGGCAGCGACCAGCCGGCGCGACTGGCGGCCGATCTGCGCGCGGTCCTGCCGATGATGACGAGGGCGACAGCCGCACCTGCCAGACCCATGCCGCTCCCGCGCGCCAGGGTGGCCAATGGTGGCCGGGGCGACGACGGCTGGGCCGAGTTCTAGGGGCTGGCGGGGGAGCCGCGCCGGGGATTGTGTCTCCAAGGCTCTTGCCAGCGTCGTCCGGATGCGCTTTGCGGAAAGGCTCTTTCTTAAGCCCGCTGCAGGACCAGCCATGGCCGACGCTTCCGCCAACAAGGCCTTCCCCGTTTCCTGGGACCAGTTCCACCGCGACGCCCGGGCGCTCGCCTGGCGTCTTTCCGATGCCGGTCCGTTCGAGGCGATGGTCTGCATCACCCGCGGCGGCCTGGTGCCGGCGGCGATCATCTGCCGCGAGCTCGGGCTGCGCATGATCGAGACGGTCTGCGTCGCGAGCTATCACGACTACAAGAACCAGTCCGAGCTTCGGGTGATGAAGGAGATCGCTCCTTCGATCCGCGCTATCGGCGATGGCAAGGGCAAGGGCGTGCTCGTCGTCGACGACCTGACCGACACCGGCAAGACCGCCCGCGTCGTGCGCGAGATGCTGCCGAACGCCCATTTCGCCACGGTCTACGCCAAGCCGGCCGGTGTGCCGGTGGTCGACACCTTCGTCACCGAGGTCAGCCAGGACACCTGGATCTATTTCCCCTGGGACATGGGCCTGTCCTATGTCGAGCCGATCGCCAAGGACCATAAGGGCTGAGCGTCAGGCTCAGGCGTTGCTCGGCGCTTTCAGGGCCACCAGCATGCCGGTGACGGAGAGCGCCATGCCGGCGATCTCCAGCGTCGAAGCCTGCTCGCCGAGCAGGATCGCGCCCGCCAGCGCCGTGATCACCGGCACCAGCGGGAGGAACAGCGCCGCCCGGCCGGCGCCGAGAATGGCGACGGCCTGGGTGTAGAGGAAGAGCGCGCCGGCGCCGACCATCACGCCCTGATAGAAGGCCTGCAGCGCGACCGCCGCCAGCGGCACCTGCAGCAGGTGGATCGGCTGGACCAGCGCGAGCAGCGGCAGGAGCGGCAGCGAGAGCAGGCAGGTCGCCATGGTGACCTCGACCGCGTCCGCGCCCCAGCGCCGGGCGAGCAGGCCGAATGTCGACCAGAGCAGGGCGATCAGCACGAAGAGCAGGTCGCCGATCCAGGCGCCTTCCCGCGTCGGGGTGTTCGCCATCGCCTCGAAGGAGAAGACCGCGATCCCGGCGACGATGATCGCCAGCCCGATCACCCTGAGCGGGCTGATGCGGTCGCCGAGCACGAGGACCGCGAGCAGCGCGGTCGCGACCGGGATCAGCCCGGGCGTGATCACCGAGGAGTGCAGGGCCGGCGCGAAATGGGCGCCGCCGACCAGGAGCAGGCTGTAGAGCGGGCCGACCAATGCGGTCAGGATCAGTGCCCGCTTCCAGCCGAGCTTGCCGACCGGGAAGGGCTTCAGCCGCTTCAGCGCGAAGGGCAGCAGCACCAGCGAGGCAGCGAGGAAACGCAATATGGTGACGTCGCCGGCCGAGAGCCCGTCCGCCACCGATTGCCGCGAGACCACCGCCTGCACGCCCCAGATCAGCGAGGCGAGGATGCCGCAGGCAAAGCCGATGGCGAGGCGAGGGGAGGCGGGCGCGGCTGGGGACACTGGCTCTGGGCCTTGCGGGGGCAGGGCGGCTTATGGGGGCAAGGGGAGGTGCCGGCAAGGGTGGCCGCGGCAGGAGGCTCTACGTCGGACGCATGGGCGAGGAACGGGATGAAGGGCGCGGGGAACCCTCTCCTGTAAGGAGAGGGTAGGGTGAGGTGTAGGCCGTTCGACCAGTTCCGCGAGCGCTCACGGCGCGGTTGGGTCCAGGCCAACGTTTTCAGCCCGAACACCTCACCCCTGCCCCTCTCCTTCCAGGAGAGGGGTTCTGCGTCGAGATCCTCTCACCCCACCGCCGCCACCAGCCGCTCCAGGAAGCCGTCGATCGCGGCCTTGTCGATCCAGCGCAGCACCGCGACGAGCTCGTGCTCGGGGTCGATCCAGATCAGGTTGTTGCCGGCGCCCTGGGCGCTGAAGGCGCTCGCCGGCAGCTTGGGATTGGCCGCGGCGCCGCGGTTCAGCCACCAGAGGAAGCCGTAATTCGGCAGGGTCGGCGAGGGCACGACCGACTGCGCCAGCCAGGCGGACGGGATCAGCTCGCGCCCCGCCCAGACGCCGTTCTGCGCGATCAACTGGCCGAAGCGGGCATGGTCGCGGGCGCTGATGAAGAGGCCGCCGCCCCAATGGCCGCCGCCGGGGACCGACTGCATGCGCTGCCCGTCGATCTCGAGCCATGAGGTCTCGTAGCCCTCCCAGCGCCAGCCCTGCGAGGCGCCGATCGGGTTCATGATGCGCTCGCGCAGCACCTGCGGCAGCGGCTTGCGGAAACGGCGCAGCAGCGCGTAGCCGAGCGCGTTGACCCGGACGTCGTTGTATTCGTAGAGGCTGCCGGGCTCGCGCAGCTCGCGGCGCTGGCCTTTGCGGCTGTTGTCGGCGCCGATGCCGATCTGCCTGAAGTGGTCGACCTGGTCGGATTTTCCAAAAATCTCCCCCTGCCATTCGCTGTTCATGTTGAGCAGATGGCGCCAGGTGATCTTCGCATTGTGCGGGCTGGCGAAATGCGGGCCGTCGACGCTCCGGCCCACCGGCTCGTCGATATCGGCGATCAGCCCATCGGCGACGGCGAGGCCCGCCAGCGCCGAGAGATAGCTCTTGGCGATCGAGAAGGTCATGTCGGCACGCTCGACATCGCCCCATTCGGCGACGACCTTGCCGCCCTGGAGCACGACGCCGGCCGGCCCGCCGCGCGGCTCGACCGGCCCGACGATCTCGGTCCAGGGACCCTTCTCGTCCCATTCGCGATTCCCGACATAGGCGCCGTCCGGATAGAACATGCTGCGCGGCCAGGGGGAATCATGCGCCTGCGCGAAGTCGACGGCGGCCTGGAGACGGGTGGGGGAGAGGGAGTTTGGCAAGGCGGGGACTCGGGCAGGGGAGGACAACACTGGTCTAGCATTGCTGCTGGAAGGCGTCTTTGCCCGCTCGCGCAAACTGTATGGCGCGATCGGAATGGGTCCCATCGCCGAAAGGGCGGACTGCTGCCCCCGGAAACACCCTGTTACTGCTTCAATTTGTTTGGATTCAGCCAAGTCGACCTAAAATCGAGCGAGGCACGATATATTTGCGCTCCCGTTTCGTCACTGATCACTGCTTCGAATTTGAGATACGGACTATCCGACGGCGCGTCCCACATCATGTCGACCAAGGCTTGCTGGGCTTCGTCGGCAGCGGCGGTCTGGCTGGTGACGGCGATCAGCGTGTCGAACGATTCCCGGGTATCGAGCGTGGTGATCTTGAAGATTGGCATGGTTGCGCCTCGTGCCTCTGGAGGTCACCGGTCGCAAAGCACCGCGGGCGGCATCCAAGCCCAACATTGTACGCGTTCCGAAGTTCCGGTCGGCACTTGGAGGAGTGCATTAGCTTTTGACATGGCCCCTTCTGCGGAAACCCGATATCGAGCAATGGATTCGCAATCCGGCTCGCGATCGGTAGTCTGGAGCTCAGTGGTTTCCGTTTGAAACCTCCAGTCCTCAGGAGGGATTATGGCAAGCCTGCTTCAAGCCCGATCGGTCAATCCCAACTCTGTTTCGACCGATGCGCGCGAAGCCGAACTTGCCGACATCGATCTTCTGCACAGGATCAGCGTCGAGCTGATCGGCGAGCAGGACCGTGTCGAGCTTTGCGGCAAGATCGTCGATGCCGCCGTCTCGATCACCGGCTCGCAGTTCGGGACGATGCAGCTGCTATGCCCGAAGGGCGATCCCTCCGGCCATGGCGGGGAATTGCAGCTGCTGTGCCATCGCGGCTTGCCGCCGGAGGCTGTCGCGTTCTGGCAATGGGTCAGGCCCTCCGCCCACAGCAGCTGCACATTGGCGCTCAAGCTCGGCAAGCGATCGATCATTCCCGATTTCGAGGAATGGGACGACATCGCCGGCACGCCGGATCTCATCGCTTTCCGTGCGGCCGGAATCCGTTCAGCGCAGACCACGCCGCTGCTGTCCCGCACCGGCAACCTGCTCGGGATGATTTCGACGCATTGGAACAGGCCGCACCAGCCCTCCGCCCGGGACTTGCGCCTTCTCGATATTCTGGCCCGACAGGCGGCCGATCTCCTCGAGCGGACGATCGCCGAGGAAGCGCTCCGCGCCCGCGAACAGGCTCTGCGGGAGAGCGAACAGCGGCAGACGATGCTGGCGGGCGAGATGAGCCATCGGGTGAAGAATCTGTTCGCGCTCGTCAATATGATGATCCGGTTCGGCGCGAAGAGTGCGAAAGACAAGGACGATTTTTCCAAGAGCCTGTCCGGCCGGATTCAAGCACTCGCCGAGGCGCACCATCTGGTGCTGGCCGGCGAGGCGACAGCCTCCGCCCTGGAGCTTGAACAGATCATCCGGTCGGTGATCGAACCCCATCAATCCGAGAACGCACTTCGCTTTGGCCTGGCGGGCTCCCCTTTGTCGATCAAGCCGGAATCGATCAGCGGCCTAGCGCTGGTCGTCAACGAACTGGCCACAAATGCGATCAAATATGGTGCGCTCGCCGCTGACGAAGGAACCGTCGCAATCTCCTGGAGCACCGAGGACGACCAATTGTCGGTTCGCTGGGAAGAACGTGGCGGTGCAGCGGTCGAAGCCGCGCCGGATCGCATCGGGTTCGGCAGCCGTCTGCTGGACGGAACGATCGTCCGTCAGTTCGGCGGGACGTTTTTGCACGACTGGCAACGTGAAGGCGTCGTCGTTTCGATCAGGCTGCCGCTGTCGGCCATTTCGACCTAGACGGCCGCCTCGACGTTTCCGATCTTCGCCTGTCGGCACGCGAAGTGCAGCGCATTGCGGGGCCCTCACTCCTCCATCATCGTCTCCACAAACGTCGCCGGGTCCATGCAGAATTCCCGGATGAGCCGGAAATGCTGGGTCTGCTCGATCGTCACCGGATCGAGCCCGTATTTGGTCAGGCCCAGCAGGCGGGCGCCGGGATAAGCCATCAGGATCGGGGCGTGGGTCGCCATGATCACCTGGCACTGGCCGAGCCGGTCCATGCGGCGCAGCAGCTTGAGGAACTCGATCTGGCGGGCCGGCGACAGCGCCGATTCCGGCTCGTCGAAGATGAAGATGCCGCGGCGCTGGCAGCGCTCCTCGAAGAAGCGCAGGAAGCCCTCGCCATGCGAATGGGAGAGGAAATCGGGCGGGGCGTAGCCGGCCGCGCGGGCCGCGCCATCGAGATAGCGCGCTACCGAGAAGAAGCTCTCGGCCCGGAAGAACCAGCCATCGGTGACTTTTGGCAGCCAACTCGCCTTGAGCGAGCGGGCGAGGGCGCCGCCCATGGCTTCGACCGCCTGGGCATGATCAACCGGGCGATAGCCCTTGCCGCCGCCGGCCTCGTCATAGCCGGCGAGCACGGCGATGCCTTCGAGCAGCGTCGATTTCCCGGTGCCGTTCTCGCCGACGATGATGGTGATCGATCTGTCGAAGGAGAGTTCGAACGCCTCGCGCAGGAAGGGCAGGCACCAGGGATAGGCCTCAGGGTCCGGCACCGCCTCGCGGTCGAGCCAGATGCGCCTGAGATAGGGCGCGGGCAGGCGGGTCGGGCTGCTTCGTCTCATGGGGGCTCGGGGGTGAGGTGGAGCAGGTTAGGGCGTGCGATGCTGCAATCAAAGCGCGGGTTATCCCGAATCTCCGCTGCGCTCCGTCCGGATGACCCGCGCTTGAATGACGAAGGCTACGACGATCGTCCATGCACGAATGCCTCGCCGGCTTCCGCCGCGAGGTTTCGAGGGAATCGCCATCCGAGGGAGGGCGCGGGGTCGGGCGGCGTCGCAGTCGACGACTGCGTGCCGAATGTCGATGTCGATGATGTCGAAGCAGCGCCACTGGCCGCTGCCCGAACCCCGCGCGCGGTTCTCTTGTGAGCTCTCGTCATCTGTTTATGTCCGGCGGGACCGGGACCGCATGTCCCGAACGACGATCACCCTCCGCAGCTACTTTGGACCCGCAACAGTCCATTCGCCACGGACACCGCTCTCCCGCCCGGCCTCATGATGCCTCGCGAAGCCCCCTCGGTTCGGGCGGGACGGGGAGAAGCATAAGCCAGGTTTCGGGGGCGGGGATCGATTGGGGACTTGTCCCCGTTTGCTCGACCGTCATGCTCGCCCTTGTGGCGAGCATCCACGTCTTGAACTTCGGCCAGCGGAGTAAAGACGTGGATGGTCGGGACAAGCCCGACCATGACGGAAAAGGCGTGGGGAAGCCTTCCTGAAAGGAGAGGGGCCTCCGGCGCCTCAGGCGGCCGTGCCTTTGATCAGGCGCAGATAGTGCTCGGCGTATTGATAATAGCGCTCGGCTTCGATCCGGTCGCCGGCGAGGGCCTTGGCTTTGGCCAGAGCGAGATAACGCTCGTAATTGGCCTGCGCGGATGAGGCTCGCCGCGCCGGCGCGGCGTTGGTCGGGGAGACGCGATTGTCGAAGGCGATGGATCCGGGTTGGCGCATGGGCATTTCCAGCCTCCTTATCCCAGCATCTTCCTGACGATGCGCCGCAGTTCCTGGCGGCTGAGGCCGCATGGTTGCGGCTTCCAATCGGGGGCGGATTTCGGCGGAAGCGTCGTGGCGGTCGCAGTGGCGACACAGCCGGTCTCGGGTGATTTCAGTTCGATTGATTCTTGCATTTATATCCGTTTGCCGCCCGGCCGGGACCGTGCGGTCTTGTGATGGCATCGCCGGGCACATTGCGTGCGACGATGGTGCTGCCGAGGGCAGCAATCAGTTTTTGACGGTAGGATGGAGGCGTGAGGCCGCTTCCAATCAGAGGAGCCAGCCGGTCAGTCTTCGCCTGCATGCTGCTTGTACAGAGGCAATGTGGCTAAAACAAGTTGTTCAGATGAGCTTTTCTATTTGGTGACTGTGGGCAGCTTACGGGAAATAGTTCGTCGGAAGAGTTGCCGCATGATGGCGGCAGGGGCCGTTGAGGTTCTTCTCGATCGCCGTCATGGCCGCCTCGACCGACAGGAACGGTCCTTTCCGGATGTCAGTCAGGCGCGCAACCTGATCCTGCGAGAGGATGATCCAGCAACTGCCGTGCGGGTCGCGAATGATCGAGCAGATCGAGCGTTCGAGCAGGTCGGAGACACCCCAGTTGCCGGAGAGATTACGCCGCACGGTCGTATCCATGGCTTCCTCCGGGTCCATCCCGATATGGCCATGGAAACCTGTGATTGTAAGGGCCGGATATCGGTCGCGGCGCAGGCATCCGCTCCGACGCTGCGCTGGCATGGCGAGGACGCGCGTCGTGCAACGAGCGCAACGCCTTCTTGCTGCGGGGCCGCAATTCATTTCGCGGTTGCAGCAAAATCGAAATCCTGCTCACCTGCGGCTCGCCTCATCAAACGATTGAAAAAGCGGAGAGCGGCGTGGCGGGTGCGGAGGAATTGTCGCCATCGGCGCTGGCCGGCGAATTGTCGGCGGCGATCGTGCAGGCGCGCTCGGATGCGCGCGAGGACCCGTTCGGCAATCCGGTGCTGCGCGCCACGCTCTGGCTCACCCGCAGGATGGATCGCGGCGAGGTGACGCTTGCCGACACCGCCGCGCTGATCCGCCAGCTCGGCCGCGCCGCGCTCGCGGACAGGGCGGCGCGCGTCGCGTCCTATGTCGGGCTGGAGCGTGACGAGGCCGCAGCCTATGCGGCGCTGGCGCGGCGCGTCGCCGAGGAGGCGAGCGCTTCGGCGCAGCCTTTCGAGGCCTATGGCGCGGCGCTGGCGCGGGTGCGCTTCGCCGCCGTCTTCACCGCGCATCCGACCTTCGGCATGAGCCGGACGGTGGCGCATGCTTTGGCCGAGCTCGCCTCGAACGAGGGCGAGGCGGCGGCGCTGATGGCGGCCGACCTCTCCTTCCGTCCGGATGCGGCGATCACCCTGCAGGACGAGTTCGAGCAGGCGCGCTTTGCGGTCCGCAATGCCCGCGACGCGATCGACCGGCTGAACGCGGCCTTCCTGGCCGAGGCGCGGGCGCGCTGGCCGCAGCGCTGGCGCGAGCTCAGGCCGCGCGCCTTGCTGCTCGCCTCCTGGGTCGGCTGCGACACCGATGGGCGCACCGATATCGGCTGGTGGGACACGCTGCGCTACCGGCTGGAATCGAAGCGCGGCCAGTTCTTCCGGCTGCTGGAGAAGCTGCCAAGGGCGCCGGCGACCGCTGAGGTGACGGCGCTAGTCGAGGCCGCACATGCCGCCGTCGAGCGGCAGCTCGCGCTCTGCCCGCCCTTGAACAACAAGCCGGAGATCGCGGCGCTGCAGGCCTTCTCGCTGGCGCTGGTCGGCGAGCGCGAGGCGGCGCTGCCGGAGTCCTCCAAGCTGGTGGCGGCGCTCGACAAGGCGATCGTGCTGGCCGAGGATGAGGCGACGGCGGAAGCGCTGGTGCTGGCGCGGGCCGGTGTGATCGCCCATGGCGTCTCGATCGCGCTGCCGCATTTCCGGCTGAACGCCTCGCAGCTCCACAACGCGATGCGCGGCGTGATCTCGCTCGACGAGGAACCGGCCCAACCGGCCCAGCGGCGCGCCTTCCTCGCTGCAGTCAACCAGGCGCTGGCCAAGGTGAAGCCGACACCGGTCGATTTCGGGGCGCTCGCGGTCGAGCGCGCCTCGGCGGCGCGGATGATGATGATGGTCGCGCAGATCGTGAAGCATGTCGACGGCTCGCGGCCGGTGCGCTTCCTGATCGCCGAGACCGAGACCGGCTATACACTGCTCAGCGCCCTCTATCTTGCCAAGCGCTTCGGCATCGCCGATCTCGTCGAGATCTCGCCGCTGTTCGAGACGTCGGATGCGCTGGAACAAGGGCCGCGCATCATCGACGAGGCGCTGCGCAGCCCGCATTGGCGCGACTATCTCAAGCGCCATGGCCGGCTCTGCGTCCAGTTCGGCTATTCCGATTCCGGCCGCTATATCGGCCAGGTCGCGGCGACCTTCTGGGTCGAGCGGCTGCGCAGCCGCATCCTCGAATTGCTGCAGCGCTACGGCCTCACCGAGATCGAGCTGGTGATCTTCGACACCCATGGCGAGTCGGCCGGGCGCGGCGCCCATCCCGACAGCCTCAACGACCGGCTCGCCTATCTCGATCCGGAATGGCCGCGGCGTGCCTTCGCCAAGGCCGGCGTCAAGGTCACGCGCGAGACGAGCTTCCAGGGCAGCGACGGCTACCTGCTGTTCGGCACCAAGGGGCTTGCCGGGGCGACGGTGGCGCGCATTGGAGAGGCGGTCTTTGCCGATGCGACTGCGGGAGCGGACGATCCGATCTATGCCGAGCCGGACTTCGCCACCGAGTTCTTCCAGACGGTGCGCGAGGAGATGACCCATCTCGTCGACGATCCCGGCTATGCGGCGCTGATCGGCACCTTCGGTCCGTCCTTGCTCGATAAGACCGGTTCGCGCCCGGCGGCGCGGCAGAGCGATGCCGGCGGGCCGGCGGTGATCCGCCATCCGCGCGAGTTGCGCGCCATTCCCAACAACGCGATCCTGCAGCAGCTCGGCTGGCTGGCGAACAGCGTGCACGGCATCGGCCAGGCGGCGGCGCGGGCGCCGGAGCTGTTTTCGAGCATGCGCGAGAGCTCCGAGCGCTTCGGCCGGGCCTACCGCCTCGCGGCCCATGCGATGGCGAACAGCGATCTCGACGTGCTGCGCGCCTATCTCGATACGCTCGATGCCGGCTCCTGGTTCGACCGGGCCCGGCGCACCGAGAAGGAGGGGCGGCGCGACGAACTGCTCGCGGTCGCCGAGGCGCTGGCGCAGCTCGATCTCGCCCCGGCGCTGCGTCGGTTGTTCTGGCGCTTCGCCTCCGACCGGCTGAAGCTGAAGGAGGCGGCCGGCGAGCCGCCGGCGATGCCGGTCCGGCTGGTTGCGCTGCACACGCTGCGCCTGGCGCTGCTGCACCGGATCTGGCTCCTGGCGACGCATATCCCGGATTTCCGGCCGCATGCCGGGGTGACGCGCGAGCTGCTGCTGGAGCGCATCCTGCGCCTCGACATGACCGGCGCGCTCGCTCTGCTCGGCGAGATCTTCCCGCTCAACCCCGACCCGGCGCTCGGTCTCGATTTCGGTGAGCCACCGGGGCCACGCGAGGGCGGCGCCTATGCCGCCTTCCATCGCGACGTGGTCGAACCGATGCGGGAGTGCTTTTCGCTGCTGCGCGAGATCTCGGGTGCGATCCAGCATGAGATCGGGGCGTTCGGCTGAATTCGAACTCCGTCATGCTCGCCGCAACGACGAGCATGACGGAGGAGATGCCGGACGGCCTCACGCCGCCTTGTCTAGGGCGACCACGACGTCGGTGTATTCCGGCTCGTGCGGCGCGAGGTTCCTGCGGGTCTCGTCGCCCCAGCGCGCGAGCTTGACCACGCGGCCCATGGCCTCGGCAGCTCCATCCGTCTTGACCGGCTCGAGAATGGTCAGGCCGCCTGAGTCCAGAAAGAAGGTATGGTCACCGAACAGCTCGCCGAGCTGGACCGTGGCAGGGTGGTTCTCGGGGATAGCCTGAGCCTCGAGCTGGCTCAGGGCGCTGTCGATGCGTGCTTCGGTCAGCTTCATGATCCGTCCTTTCGAGATGGCGCTGCGCGGGATCGGGCAGGAGCGCCGAACTGCCCCATGAAGGCGCTTGGCCTTGCAGCCGCACTCTCCAAGTCGTCTGGGCCCCAAGTCGTCTGGGTCTCAGATGTTCTCTTCGGCGATCAGGGTCAGGTCGCCATCCTCGTCGACGGCGACCGCGATCACCGCGGCGGCGTTCATGCCCCTGGCCTGCAAGGCCCTGGTGGCGGCGGGAATGGTCGCGACCGTATCCCTGAGCTGCTGCAGGTCGTCGGGGCTGGCCTGGGCGACGGCGCTGTCGACCTGCACGCGCAGTTGCGGCGGCAGCGAGCGCCGTTCGATCACGGTGGCGTTGCGGATCGCGGCGGGATCCTGCAGGCCGGGAGCGTCGGGGCTGGGCATGGAAGGAGACTGGGCCTGCGCTGCCACAGCGCCGGCCAGCAGCGCGAGGGACAAGCAGGCGGCTCCGGCGAGATGTCGCATCATTGGCTCCTTTCCATCGCTGGAGGGAGGGGCAAACGCCCGATGCGGACCGACGCTAGTTGCGAAATCCGGTCAGCCTCTGTCTGAGGTCTGACCGTTCGAAGGTATCAATGCGACGGGAATGCGATGGCGCCGGCCTTGCCCGGAGGCTCAGCGCGAGCGCTCGGAGAGCTCGGCCGAGGCGCTGGTGTTGCGATCCGTGATCGCCTGGACCGGCTCCCACACCGTGTGATTGTCCCGCGGTGTCGAGACCAGATATTTGAGCTGGCCCTTGGCCTTGGCCGAGAGCAGCTTGCTGGTCTGGAAGCTGGCGAAATTGGCATAGTCGCGGCCGCCGCCGTCGAAGACCACGACGCGATCCTTCAGGACGATGATGTCGCCCTTCTTCAGCGTCTCGTCCTTGAGGTACCAGAACGGATCGTTGGCATATTCCATCGGCTTGACGAGCTTTGGCTTCGGCCCGTCCTTGCCGTCTATCGTCGTCGCGGCCTTCTTGTGCTTGGGCCGCACGGTCATGTGCAGCGGGTTGCTGTCCGGCACGGGCGCCACGGCGGGCCGCTGCGGGACGCCGAACAGCGTCTCCCAGAAACCCGCGGCATTCGCCGGCGCGGCGCTGGCGACGAAGGTCGCTGCCAGCGCGGCGGCTATGATCTGTTTCGACATGGTCGGCACGGCCGCAATCCCCAGCTCCGCAACCGGAGATAGCGACTAGACTGCCCGATCTCAATGACGGCCGCGCGACGTGATGAATCGCTTCTTCGTCACATTTCGGCGATTGCGTCGGCTTCGTTTCGGGATTGTTGAGTTGCGGCCGGCTTTCGCTCCGGTTTTTGTTGCATTGCAGCATTTCGGCCGCGCCCGGCGCATCGCGGCCATGCGCCGGCAAAGCGATCAAGGCTGTGGAAGGCCGAGCACCTCGCGCAGGACCGGAATGGTCGCATCGGCGATCGCGGCGTGGCCGCTGGCGTTGGGATGAAAGGAGCCGCCGAGCGTCGCGGCGAAGAGCGGCTGCTCTGGGCTCAGCGGGTCGGTGGTGTCGGAGCCTTCGAACCTTCCGACGCGCATGTAGTGGCCGGTCAGGAAGGAATCGTTGGGCGTGACGAACCAGCGCTGCCGCGGACGATAGGCGCGCCAGGCGCTCGGTGCGAACGGCTCCCAGCGGCGTTGTGTGAAATTCCAGGTCGGAAAGCGCATGGTGCCGGAGACCGCGTTGTCCGGCGCCTCGGCCGGTGCGCCCGCCGAGCACAGGGCGTGGCCGGCGAAGCGCTCGACATGGGCATCGACGAAGCGCCAGCGCCGCGCTTCGGGAAGGGCGGCGATCGCTGCGGCGATGCCCCGGTTGAGATGGGGCACGAACGACGCTGCCTCGCTGCCCGTGCTCGCCTTGCTGATCGACAGGATGCGGTGCACGTCCATGCCGGTGGTGCTGATGCCGCATGGCCCGCTCTCGCCGCGCGTGATTTGCGGATAGGCGGTCTGGACGATGGCCGAGGCCGGGACGTCGAGATGCTTCTCGAAGGCTGCGGAGAGCTCTCGGATACGTTCCGGGATCACCTCGTCGACGGCCCGGCGCGCTTCGGCGAAGGTCTTTGTGTCGATCTGGCTGAGCCAGAGCTTGTAGAGCAGGCCGATGCGCAGGCCGAAACGGCCGCGGCCGACCACTTCCTCGGCGATGACGCTGGAGAAGCCGATATCGTTGCCGCCGATGCTGAGTAGCACCGCATCCGGCTTCAGGGCGCGCGGCTGGCTGCAGCGCGGGAGATCGCGCCGCCAGTCGAAGCCTGAGCCCTCGTCGTCGAAGCGGTTGTAGCCGGCGAAGCTGCGGCAATAGTCGCGCCAATAGCGCATCAGTTGCGGCGAGGCGTCGTAGACGGCATCGCCGACATCGTCGCGGGCCGCGTAATAGCCGAGGAGCCCGGCGCTGACTTCGGCTCCGGTGCAGCTATAGGGCGTCAGCGTCACCGCGACGTCGCGATGGGCCAGGGCCAGGACGAGCGCGGCGCGGACATGCTGCGAATAGAGCGAGCGGTGGCATTGCGCGTTGAGCCAGATCGCCGCGGCCGCTCCGCCCAGCGAGCTGTCGGTCGCGCCGCGCCGCCGCGGATAATTGCGGAAGCCGTGGCCTTCGGGCAGGGGCGAGGAATTGCGATAGGTGTTGATGCCGTCGTCGACGAATTCGGCTGGCCGGTCGGGATTGCCTTCGCCCGAGGAGAAGGAATCGCCGAAGCCGGCAATGGCGATGTGGCGCAGCTTCACCGCCTTGGCCTCGGCAATGGGCGCGCCATCGACGCTGACCGCGATGTCGAACGGCTCGCCGAAGGCGCGGCGCGCAAGCCTGGCCTCCTTGGAGCAAGGAGCGACTACGGCAAGCTCGCCGGCCGTCCAGCGGCAGGTCTTGCCGGCGAGCGCCGGCGGCAACTCGGCGATCCGCACGAGCACATCGGCGACGCGCGGCTCCATGAACTGGTCGCCGGTGTCGAGCAGGCATTGCCAGTGGCCGCGATTGCCGTTCTCGAAGCAGGTCCGGCGCGTGACCGCCGAGGTCCAGCCCCAGCGCGCGACGCTGACGGAATCGCCGAAAGCCGGCCCGAGCGTGCGGGCGGCCGCGGTACGCTGCATCGCCTCCTCGAAGGCGAAGGCCGGGCGCTCGCGCCGGTCGGCCGCGGGCAGGGTGGCATAGATCTCGGCCAGCTTGCGGAACTGCGCCTCGTCGCGGAACAGGCGGAAGCGGTTGGCGATTTCCCACTCGATACGCGGCTGGGCGAGCGCGCCGCCAGCCGCGAATTGAACCGTAACGATCAGAAGCAATGACAGGAGCAGGCGCAGTCGAGGCATGGCGGCGGCCTCCAGTGGCGGCGCAACCCTAGCGGGTTGGGTAACGCCGGGGAAGTTGCCGCCGGTGCATTGTATCGCCGCCCGTTGGCCTTAGGTTGCGGGCGAGAGGAACGACAAGGGGAGCACGAGCCGAATGGCCGCAACCGAACTGCCGGCACAGCCCTTCGACGTCGAAGGCGCCAGGATCACACTGTTCCAGGCGCTGCTGGCTGCCGCCGGCAAGCACGGCAAGAGCCGAGTCGCGCTGGAGGATCCGGAACGCAAGCCGCTGAGCTATGGCAGCCTGGTGCTGGGCGCGCTGGTGCTCGGCCGCAAGCTTTCGGCGCTGACAAAGCCCGGCGAAAAGGTCGGGCTGATGCTGCCGAACGTGCAGGGCATGGCGGTGACGCTGTTCGGGCTCTCGGCCTATGGCCGCGTGCCGGCGCTGCTCAACTTTACCGCCGGCCTGAAGAACCTCACCGCCGCCTGCGAGATCGGGCCGATCTCGACCATCGTCACCTCGCGACGCTTCATCGACCAGGCCAAGCTCGACGACATCGTCGAGGCGCTCGCGCCGGGGCGGCAGGTGATCTATCTCGAAGACGTCCGAAAGGACCTGACCAGCCTCGACAAGGCGCTCGGCGCGCTGGCTTCGTACGTGCCCGGGCTGGTGCTTCGCCGCCATGCCGCCAGGCCCGACGATCCCGCCGTGGTGCTCTTCACCTCCGGCACCGAGGGCAAGCCCAAGGGCGTGGTGCTGAGCCATGCCAACCTCGTCTCCAACGCCAACCAGATCTTCCAGCTCGCTGCCGGCTTCCTGAGCGAGCGCGACGTCGTCATGAACCCGCTGCCGGCCTTCCATTCCTTCGGGCTGACGGCGGCGCTTTTGATGCCGCTGACCCATGGCATGAAGGTCGTGCTCTATCCGAGCCCGTTGCACTACAAGCAGGTGCCCAAGCTGATCGGCGAGACCGGGTCGACCTTCCTGTTCGCCACCGACACCTTCCTTCAAGGCTATGCCCGCGCGGCGGACGAGGGCGACCTCAAGAGCGTGCGCTATGTCGTCGCCGGGGCCGAGCGGGTGAAGCCGGAGACCCGCAAGCTCTGGGAGCCCTACGGCACCACCATCCTCGAAGGCTATGGCTGCACGGAGTGCTCGCCCGTGCTGGCCTGCAACACGCCGGTGGCGATGCGCGAGGGCACGGTCGGCCGGCTCCTGCCCGGCATCACCGCCAGGCTCGAGCCGGTCGAGGGCATCACCGAGGGCGGGCGGCTCTGCGTGAAAGGGTCGAACGTGATGCTCGGCTATCTCAACGCCGACAATCCCGGCGCGATCGTGCCGCCCGAGGGCGGCTGGCACGACACAGGCGACATCGTTTCGATCGATGACGGCTTCGTCGCGATCAAGGGGCGGGCCAAGCGCTTCGCCAAGCTCGGCGGCGAGATGGTCTCGCTGGCGGCGGTCGAATCGATGGTCGCGGGGCTCTGGCCCGGTCACAATCACGTGGTCGTGGCGCTGCCCGACGTTCGCAAGGGCGAGCAGCTCGTCCTCGTCACCGAAAAGCCCGATGCCGAGAAGAAAGCGCTGCAGGACGAGGCCAAGCGCCAGGGCTTCCCGGAATTATGGCTGCCCAAGGCGATCCTGGTCACCCGAGCGATTCCCGTCCTCGGCAACGGCAAAATCGATTATGGTGGCACGCGCGAGCTCGCCATCACGATGAGGCCGCTGCTGTGACGCCACAATCGCATGCTCAGGGAAGCCGCATGATCACGCTCCTTCCCCTTGTCTTCGCCCGCGCGGCGGCCTTTGCCGTGGCCGGGATCGCCCTGACGCCCGCCGATGTCGTCGCCCAGGCGGCCGGCCAGACCTATGTTCGCCGCGACGAATGCATCGACGCCGGCAAGCTTTCGGCCGAGCAATGCGAGCACGCCTATCGCAACGCCCGTGCCGAATTCGAGCAGAAGGCGCCGCGCTACGCTTCGCGCGCCGCCTGCGAGCGCGCCCATAAGCGCTGCGGCGCGCAGATCTCGACCACCGGCGGCTGGGACGCGCTGGCGCGCGCCGGCGGCGGGCAGACCTACGTGCCGCGTTTCGTCGGCATCCGCGTGACGGGCGAGGGCGCTGCGGGCAAGGCGCTGCCGATCATCGAGGGCACGGCCAAGGTCGCCTTCGCGGCCCGCCAGGTCGCGGCGCTCGACGACAAGGTCGCGGCCCGCCGTGCGGTGATGGGCGGCGGCGATGGCGGCGGACGCGGCCAGCACCAGCAGGCGAGCGGCCCCTATATCCGCCGCGGCGACCGCGACGACACGGTGCGTGTGCCGATGCAGGAGAAGAAGATCGGGTCGGACGTTGCGCCCGGGCTCTATGTCGATCCCGACGGGGTCGAATGGTACAAGCCGGCGCATCGGCGCTGAGGGCAAGTGCGCAACCGGCGCTTGTCGCCGGGCGCTTGCAACGCTAACCAGTCTCGCCGCGCGGACGTGGCGAAACTGGTAGACGCAAGGCACTTAAAATGCCTCACCGGAAACGGTATGCGGGTTCGATCCCCGCCGTCCGCACCATGCTCCTTATCGGCAAGTGATAAATACACTTGCTTTCTTGGCCCGCTCAGCAAGATCGGCCGGATCGAGTTTATCCCCCGGTACCCCGGTCTCGTAGGCGATCTGGTTAGCATCCAAGAAGCTGCCAGCGAGCGACGCTTTGACCGCGAAGTTGACGTTCTGCGGAAGGTCTCCTCGCTCTGAAGCCATTTTGATCGCGTCGAGCTTGGCCGACACCACGCCTACGACATTACCAGCGCCGTCGAGGAGGGGCCCGCCAGAATTGCCCGGCTGGACCGGGGCAGATACTTGAAGGTACCGACTGTCGTCTCTCAAGCCTGCCAATGCAGTTACGTTTCCGAGTGTGAAGTTGCCTGTGGTCGCCAGTATGTCGCTATGTGGAAAACCGAAGGCGGCAATACTCTCGCCAAGACGAACGCTTGCCCGAATAGGCAGAGTCTTGTCTGGCGAACCGGCGATTTTCAGAACAGCAAGATCGTTAGTCGGGTCCCGCGCCAGGACCTGAGCGGGCACAGCTACAGCCCCGTCAGGGCGGGCGGTAATGGTCGAGCATTCGCTGACGACATGCGCATTCGTCATTACATGCCCGGCTTTTGAAACGAAGAAGCCAGAGCCAGAAGAGGAAGTCTTTTTTGGAGGCTCCGGAGCTGGAGTCGAGACCGGCTGAGACGGCACAGAGCGCGGGGCGCTTGCGACCTCAGGCTCCCTAGACTCCCAAGGGTAGCTGGCCCGCGTCGTGGTGGGAAATGGTGCTCCGGTCATCGCCGCCCACAGCGACCCCGAGATGACCGTCACCAGTCGGTTCCCGTAGACAGGCGCGTCGTCATCCGCCCACCCCATGTCGAAGCCTAAGATACCGTCGCCGTCCGTGTGATAGCGAACATAACGGCTGTAACGACCCTGGTTGCCTGTGATCACGAAGAAACCCGGCTTGAGCACCTTGAAATTGATGTTATCGCCGCTTCCGAGCATCTCCCGAAGGGTCGCCTCATACGCGGCCTTCACGTCGGTCCCCGAGATGAAGTTGAACTTCAGTCGAAACCTGTTGCGTGGCTCTCGCATCTCGACGCCGAGATCAGTTCTGGTTACTGCGAGATCCAGTCCCTTGGGCACCCAGAGTTGCCTTCCACGCGTCGGATGCGGCACCCAGCGTAGCTGCCATCCGGCCAGAACCGACGCCGCTGACTGAAGCATGAGGCTAATTTGGCCGCTTGTCAGAACGCCGGTTGGCTCCTCTCCACGCGACCGCTGATACTGTTTGGTCGCCTCGAAAAGGCGCCGCGAATAACCCATATTGGGCACGGCAGGCCAATGCCCAGCACTTGTTAAGAAAAGCTGGAACCACAAGCGAGTTTCAGGCTTCAGCTCTTGAAAGGCTTGCTGAGCGGCTTGAAAATAAGGGTCAGGTGACTGCGCGCCCCCGGCCATTGGAGTCAGCACTAAAAACAGCCCGAAAGCGGCTGCTCGCAAACGCATAGCTTCCCCCCAACGCACAACTGAGGCGGAACCGTAAGCGCTGGCTGGCAGGCCGACAAGACGCTCCTTGCTTTTGGGAGTAATACTGAGCGGCTCTTTGACCTTCGCTCCGATTTCGCGAGGGCACTGCCCCCGCCGATGCTTCACCTTCAGCAGACCCGACGCCAGCAATCGGGTCGCCGGCAGAAAGGCGCAAGGGCAGTAAACTGCCTCGATACCGATCCAGTCAGTGGGCCCTCGGGTGGGCAGGCCGAAGCTCACCCGAAACCTACTTGCACCCCAACCGCTCGATCCGCGGCAGGCCGAACTCCGCGGAATTCGCAGCGGTCGATGACAGCGCATGGCCGTGCGCGATTGGCGCGAAATGGCAAGACGGGCGGGCCGCTCCTGCACGAAATGCCCGCGACCACATCCCGGGCCCGGCGGATCACAGGCATCTCTCGAGCCCAAGCCGATGATTGGCCGATATGCGGGCGCTGACCCGTCCGGCCTCGCCCCTAAAGACATGGATCAACGACGCCAATGAGGTACGGTTCGATGCGAATGACGCTGGTCTACGGCCTGAGTTTCCTGGTGCTCGCGCCATGCGTGGCGATCGCGCAGTCGGTTCCGGTCAATGTCGGCAATTTCAAGCGAGCCGAGAGCGATTTCTACATGCGCAAGACGGTCGACGCAGGCGGTCTCGGGACGTTCGTCCACACCAGGGCGCCGACGCCGATCGACAACCAGCCCGTGGTCCGGATGAACCGGGATACGCTCTATTCCCAGGCGCTCTTCGACCTCGACGCCGGCCCGGTGACCATCACCCTTCCCGATGCCGGCAAGCGCTTCGTCTCGATGCAGGTCATCAGCGAGGACCATTACACGCCGATGGTGGTCTACAAGCCGGGCCGCACGACGCTCAGCAGGGACAAGGTCGGCACCCGCTATGCGTTCGTCGCGGTCCGTATCCTTGTCGATCCCAATGACGCCAAGGACCTCGCGCAGGTTCACGCCCTGCAGGATGCGGTGAAGGTGGAGCAGAAGTCGGTCGGCAAATTCGAGGCGCCGAACTGGGACCTAGCTCAGCAGAAGAAAATCCGTGATGCGCTCGAAGCGCTCTCCGCCGCATCATCAGGCAGCTTCACCAACGCGTTTGGTCCGAAGGGAAAGGTCGATCCGGTCATGCACCTGCTCGGCACGGCGGCCGGCTGGGGCGGCAACCCCGACAAGGACGCGTCCTACCCCTCGGTGACCCCGGCCAGGAACGACGGCAAGACGGTCTACAAGCTCAAGCTCAAGGAGGTCCCCGTCGACGCGTTCTGGTCGATCAGCGTCTATGACGACAAGGGCTTCTTCCGGAAGAACGACTACGACGCCTACTCGGTCAACAGCATCACCGGCACCAAGAGCGCCGATGGCGCGATCGATATCCAGTTCGGCGGCTGCGACGGCAAGATCGCGAATTGCCTGCCGATCACGCAGGGCTGGAACTACACATTCCGGCTCTACCGCCCTCGCGCCGAGGTCCTGAACGGCACGTGGAAGATCCCGCAGGCGCAGGCTGCATCGTAGACGGCACCAGCACCGCGACGGACCCCGGACCGTTGCCGCGACTGCGTAACCGTAAGGGCTTCAACTCAACCGACAGCAAGGGCGACATCGCCCTTGCCGCTCTTGTTCTGGCATAGGCAAGCGTCTGTCCGGGCTTACTTGACCGCGGAGAAGGCCGTCGGCGCCAGAATCTGGCTGACGATGTTGGCAACGATCTGGCCGTCCGCTTCACTCTTGATGCGCGCCTCGGCCCACTCCGGATCGGTCGCAAACGCCGTCCATTTCGTCTCGCGCTCGGCGAGCGATTCCCAGGCCAGGAAATAGGTCAGGTCCTGATTGGACTCCCCGATCAGCGTGGTGAAGAATCCGGCTTGCCGGATGCCGTGCTTGTCCCACAGTTTCAGCGTGGTCTTGTCAAAGCGGTCGAGCAAAGCCGGAAGCCGGCCAGGCAGGCAGCGATACACGCGCATTTCGTAGATCATCGAAAATCACGTCCTGTTATTGGTCTTGCGGCGAGCGATTGGCCGCAAGGATGGTCTGCCCCGATCGCGTGGCCGGGCCTCGGTCCGCTGGCGCCGGCCGGCCCTAAGCCCGCCGGTGCTCGACCTTCGGCAGGAACCAGGCGAGCAGGCCGATCGCCGGCAGGAAGGCGCAGATGCGGTAGACCGCCTCGATGCCGATCCAGTCGGCGACTTCGCCGAGGATCGCCGCCGCAAGGCCGCCGAGGCCGAAGGAGAGGCCGTAGAACAGCCCGCCGATCAGGCCGATCCGGCCCGGCATCAGTTCCATCGCGTAGATCAGGATCGCGGCGAAGGAACTCGCCATGATCAGGTTGATCACCACCGTCAGCACGCCGGTCCAGAACAGATCGGCGAAGGGCAGCATCAGCGAGAAGGGCAGGGCGCCGAGGATCGAGAACCAGAGGATGCGGTTGCGGCCGATCTTGTCGCCGATGATGCCGCCGGCGAGCGCCCCGACGGCGGCGGCTGCGAGGAAGAGGAACAGCATCAGCTGCGAAGCCTGCACCGAGACGCCGAACTTCCCGATCAGATAGAAGGTGTAATAGGAGCTGAAGCTCGACGAATAGGCGTTCTTCGAGAACAGCAGGATCACCAGGATGGTGATCGCGAAGGCGATCTGGCCCTTGGTATGCGCAGGCGCCACTGGGGCGGTTGCCGCGGCCTTGGCGGGCTTCGCTGCAGCGGCGGCAGCGGCTGCCTTGCTCAGCTCGGCATAGCGGCGCGCCGTCCAGACCATCAGGATCATGGCGAGCAGGGCCGCGGCCGAGAACCAGGCGACGCTGGTCTGGCCGCGCGGCACGATGATGAAGGCGGCGAGCAAGGGGCCGAGCGCGCCGCCGCTCTGGCCGCCGACCTGGAAGATGCCCTGCGCCAGCCCCTGCTGGCCGCCCGAGGCGTTGCGGGCCATGCGGGTCGCCTCGGGATGGAAGATCGAGGAGCCCAGCCCGACGCAGGCCGCCGAGATCAGCAGCAGCGCATAGCTGCCGGCATAGGCGAGGCCGATCAGCCCGGTCAGCGTGCAGCCCATGCCGACGACCATCGAATAGGGCATCGGGTTCTTGTCGGTGTAGTGGCCGACGATCGGCTGCAGCAGCGAGGCGGTGATCTGGAAGGTCAGCGTGATCAGGCCGATCTGGCCGAAATCGAGCGCGTAGGCCGTCTTGATGATCGGGTAGATCGCCGGGATCAGCGACTGGATCATGTCGTTGAGCAGATGCGTCGCGCTGAGCACGAACAGCACCGGCAGGTCGGCGCGGTGGGTTTGGGCGATCGGCTGGCTGACGTTCATGCGGCTGATGTCACCGGAGGCAGCCCGGAGGGCGGGCGAGGGCCCGCTGGATAGCTGCAAAGTCGGCTCATAGCATCGCGATCGGCGACGAACCCAGAGCCTACAGCACAGGGCGGCCCTGATGTGGACGCGGGATGGGCGGCGGCTGGCGAAGCTGCTGCCGCCTATCCACCGGCTACTTCACCTCGCTGGCGATCTCGGCGAGCGCCGGCGCCTTCTGGATCAGGCCGCGCTCGACGAGGAAGGCGCCGAAGCGCTCATAGCGGCCCTGGTCAAGGGCGCGCGGGCGCTTGGCGAAGCGCGGCAGCGTGTCGGTCCAGGCCTGGCGATTAAGCGCGTCGTCGAGATCGGGATGGGCGGCGATGAAGAGCTTCCAGGCTTCCTGCGGGTGGTTGGTGAGGTAAAGCGCTGCCTTCTCGATCGCGTCGAGGAAGCGCGGCAGGCGGCTGTCGTTGAGCCCGTCGCGGCGGGTGATCAGGATCAATTCGTCATAGGCGGGAACGCCGTGCTCCTCGGGATAGAAGGCCGTGCCGGGATGGCCTTCGAGCTTGAGCTGCGTCAGCTCGAAATTGCGGTAGCCGCCGATGGTGGCGTCGACCTTGCCGCCGATCAGCGCGGCGGAAAGCGCGAAATTGACGTTGACCAGCTTGACGTCGTCGAGCTTGAGGCCGGCCTTGGCCAGCATCTGGCCAAGCAGCGTGGTCTCGGTACCGGAGACGGCATAGCCGACCGTCTTGCCCTTGAGATCGGCGAGCGACTTGATCGGCCCGTCGGCCTTGACGATGACGCTGTTGAGCGGGGTCTCGACCAGCGTGCCGACGCGGACGATCGGGATGCCGGCGGCGTGGTCGAGATAGAGATTGGGCTGGTAGTGGATGCCGATATCGGCCTGGCCGGCGGCGACGAGGCGCGGCACCGCCGAGGGGTCGGAGGGCGGCACCATGGTGACCTCGAGCCCGGCTTCCTTGAACAGGCCGAGCTGCTGCGCGACGACCAGCGGCGCATGGTCCGGGTTGACGAACCATTCGAGCATCACGGTCAGCTTGTCGGCGGCGCGGGCCGGGCTGGCGAGGCCGGCAGCCAAAGCGAGGCCGGTGGCGAGGAGGGCGCGTCTGGAGAGGGCGCGGAGGGGCATCAGTCGAAATCCTTCTGCGTGATCGATTTGAAACAAAATGGCGTCACGGCTCGCTCGCCCAGGGAAGCAGGCGCGGGCCGAGCGCATCGACGAGATGGCGCAGGACGAGGCTGAGCACGGCGAGCACGGTCATCGCGGCGAAGACCGTGTCGGTCTGCATGCGGGCATTGGCCTGGACCATGACGAAGCCGAGGCCCGCGGAGGCACCGACCCATTCGCCGATCACCGCGCCGAGCGGTGCCAGCGGGGCAGCTACCCGCAGGCCGGTGAGCAAAGCGGGCATGGCCAGCGGCAGGCGGACATAGCGCAGGGTCTGCCAATGCGTCGCCGTGGTCAGCGCGGTCGCGTCGATCAGCTCCGGATCGGTCCGGCGCAGGCCGTCGGTGAAGGCGGAGGCGACCGGGAAGAAGATGATGATCGTCGCCATGATCACCTTCGAACCCATGCCGAAGCCGAACCAGACCACCAGCAGCGGCGCGATGACGAAGACCGGGAAGGATTGCAGGACCAGCAGCACCGGCCAGAGCAGGCGCCCGAGCCGCGGCAGCGCCACGATGGCGAGTGCCGTCAGTGCGCCAAACGCTGAGCCCAGCACGAAGCCGAGCGCCATCTCGGCGATGGTGGTCAGGCTATGGCTGAAGAGGAAGCCGGGCTGGCGCTGGAAGGCCAGGGCGACGTCGAGCGGCGAGGGCAGGATGTAGCGCGGCGGATGGAACAGAAAGATCGCGCCTTGCCAGGCCAGGAGCAGGACGAGAATCGTGCGAAGCGCCGGGGCGAGCGCGGCCATCACCGGCTTCGTGCCGGCAGCCGGGTTCCGCTCTGCCGCGTCCTGCGTCGTCAAGGTCCGCCTTTCCGGGGGAAGGCGGGCGCGGGGAAATGCTGGCGAGGCTGCCCCGAGCGACTCCCTCCGCCAGCATGATCTGGTTCAGGTTCGAAGGGTGCTTCTCAGCTCGCCTCGCGGCGAACGCCCCCGTCTCTCGATCGCCCTTGTGACAGAGCGGCCGGCGGCTGTCACGTTGAAGGGCATTGATTTTCGCAGTGTTGCGCCGTTGTTCCGGGACTTCGCGAAGCGAAGGGCCCGGAATCCAGAACCGATGTCGGTCAGGAGGCAGGCGCTGCGATCGGCGTGCTTCTTCCAGAGCTGACATCGGTTCTGGGTTCCGGGCTCAGGCCTATCGGCCTGCCCCGGAAAGACGGTGAGCTCCTTCTCAGGCTTCCACGTAAGCCGAATCGAAAAACGCTTTCTCCAGCGCCACGGCGCGCAGGAAGAAGTCGCGGCTCGTCTCAGCGTCTTGCGGCCCGACGCGATCGAGCTCACTCCGCAGGAAGCCGACGAAGTCGCGGAAGTCGGGATTGTCGTGCAGGGTGACCCATTCGGCATGGATGAAGTTCGCCGGCAGCGGCTGCGAGGCCTGCTGCGCCCAGTCGAGATAGAGCCATTCGGCGACGACCAGCACGGAAAGCGCGGCGGCGTAGGAGCGTGTTGCGGCGGCCTCGCGCATCAGCGCCTTGAAACCGGCGGTAGGCTTGGTGTCGGGCGGCGCGGTGCGCTCCTGCTGGCTGACGCCGAGGGCGTCGAAGGAACGCAGGAAATAGGTGTTCTCCTCGCCGCTGACCATGCCGATGAAGCGACCGAAGCGAATGCGGGCCTCGAAGCTGTCGGCGCTGGCGAGAGCGCCGCCGAGCAGGGTCAGGAAGCTGTCGATGAAGCGGTGATCCTGGACGAGGTAGCGGACCATGACCGCGTCGGACACCGTGCCGGCGAGCAGCTCCGTGACGAAGCGGTGGCCGACGGACTGCGACCAGGCCGGCTGGCTGGCCTGGCGGAGCGTCTCGGTGAAGCGGGTGGTCATGGGCATAGCCTTCTGCTGATCGGGCTCTCCCTATCAGCAGCCGCGCCGCGACCGCACGCTATTTCAGCCGCGCCGAGACGATCTTCGCGAGCTCGCCGACGCGCGCCTTGGCCAGATCGTGCAGCGCCTGGTCGCGCTCGCCGCCGGAGACGCGGACCTCGACCGTGGTCAGGCCCTTGCGGACATGGATGCGGTTCATGATGTCGAGCGCTGCCTCGTCGCCCAGCCCTTCGACCGGCGTCTTGGCTTCGGAGACCTTGATGGCGCTCTGGAACCAGCGCTTCGACAGATCCTCGTTGGCCGCGACATTGCGGACGCTGACCTGGATCTGGTTGAGCTCGATCATGCGCTTGCCGTCCTTCTCGACGGTGCGCTTGGCGTCGAACTGGCAGCCGATCGGGTTCGGCAGGGCTTCCTGCCGGTTCTCGCGGCTCTCATGGGTGATCTTGCCCATCAGCTTGCGCGGCTCGCTGATGGTCATGCCGGGGAAGGTGGCCTTGACCTCCTCGGGCGTCAGCAGCGCGCAGGCATCCGGCCACTGCTCGACCGGGGCGACGGACGAGGGGCGGGTATCGGCCGGCACCGTCACGGCGCTGTTGGCGGCGACCTGCTGCGGCGTATCGACCATGCCGGTGCCGCCCTGCCAGCGCGCCGCCGCCTGCTTCGCCAGAGCGAGTGCGTTCGGCGCGGTCTGCTCCGAATAGAGATCGAGCGAGACGGCGTAGATCAGGTCGTCCTTGCGGGCGCGGACCACCACGCTGGACGAACTGGTCTCCTGGAAGGCCTCGTCGCCGATGCTGCTGAGCGGTTCGAGCTTGAGCGTGATCTTCGGGTCGGCCGCGACCTTCTCGCGCGTTCCCTTGATCGAGGCGAAGGCCTGCGCCGGCGTCTCTCGGCCCTTGGCGATGCCGTCCCAGCGGATCACCGTGACCGAGGCGAAGCGGGCATGGTCGAGTTTCGAGGTCGGGCTCGGCAGCTTCACCGAGTACATGCAGCTCTCGGCATATTGCGGGCCGCGATAGATCGGGCTCAGCGTCGGGCCCTTGGCGGTGATCGGGCGGCCAGGGAAGAGCGCCTCCAGATCGGCCTGCGGCAGCAGGCGGCAGGCATCGGGCGCCTTGTTCGCCTCGGGTGCGGCCGGAGCAGTGGTCGCTGCGGTCTGGGCGAGGGCAGGGCTGGCGAGAATCAGCAGCAGCGGCGTCACGAATACGGAACGGGCGAACATCGCGTCGGTTCTCCAGGGACGGGCGCGCGTCGCGATCGACTGCGGCGGCGCCGTTCGGGACCGGTCAAGCTAGGCGCGATGGTGGCGCGATCATGGCGCAGCGGCAGCTTGCGGCAGAGAGTGCTGACACAGATTGTCAGCCGGAAGCGCGTCAATACAAACCATATGGTATGTATAGGAGAAGGTAATGAAGCTCTACGGATTTGGACCGACCCGGACCCTGCGTGCCTTGTGGGGACTCAAGGAGCTCGGCGTGCCGTTCGACTACGTCCATGTCGACCTGCTGGGCGGCGAGGCGCAGACGCCGGAATTCCTCAAGATCAACCCGGCCGGCAAGCTGCCGGTACTGGTGGACGGCGACAACGTCCTGCCAGAATCGGCGGCGATCATTCTCTATCTCGCCGAGAAGTTTCCCGAGAAGCGCCTGCTGCCGGATGATCTCGACGAGCGGGCCCAGGCCTATCGCTGGATCCTGTTCGCGATGACCGAACTCGAACAGCCGCTCTGGCGCATCACCAAGCACAGCTTCCTCTATCCGGAGGAACAGCGGCTGCCGCAGGACATCACGCTCGCCAGCGAGGAGTTCCGGCGGATGGCGGCGGTGCTGGAGGCCCATATGGCAGGGCGGAACTTCATCGTCGGCGACAGGATGGGCGCCGCTGATTGCGTTACCGCCTATCTGATGGACTGGGCGAACGAGCAGGGTCTGCTCGATGGTTTCCCGCGGCTCAACGCCTATCTGGAGCGCATGTACGCCCGCCCGGCGGCGCCGCAGCGAATCGCCGAGGCCTTCGCCAGCGTGCAGCCGGCGGCGTAGCGGGGCAGAAAGGAGGCCGCTGGCAGAGCGCGCTCAATCCGGATGGCGCGCCGCAACGGGGGCGGCGATGCGCTTCGGCCAGAGCCGCTCGCACAGGGCGACGATGGCAAGGCCGCTCAGACCACCCATGATCTTAACCACGGCATCGAGGAGGCGGGCATGGCGACTCGCCTCGAAATGCTGGGCGATCTCGAGCCCGGCGGCGCCGGCGACGATGCAGGCGAGAATCGCGCCCTTGCGCGCCGGGTAGGCGGTGGCGAGTGCCGCCGCGGCGACCAGGTAGGCGATGAAGCGTTCGAGCTGCGGCCCCATATGTGCCAGATGCGGACGGGCGCCGATCGGCGACAGCGTCGCGAACACGACGAGGGCAACGGCTCCCCAGCCGACCAGCGCAGCCCAGCGGCGCATCGAAAGCTCGTCTCCGAAGAACCGCATCGCCGCCTTCTGCGCTTGCCGCCGCACCATTTCCGTCCCCGAAAAGCAGAAAGGGCCCAAGCGATCATCGCTCAAGCCCTCGAAAAATGCTGGCTCCCGGAGCAGGATTCGAACCTGCGACCAATCGATTAACAGTCGATTGCTCTACCGCTGAGCTATCCGGGATCGGTGGGCGGCGTATAGCGACGCTGCCGGGAACACGCAACCCCTTTGCTGGCATCGAGGCGGAGAAAATCGTGGGCAGGCGATCTGCCCCATCGTCAATTCACATTGGCGAGAGAGTTTCGGTTGCGGCGCGCCGCGGCATGTGGTTATAGGCCCAGCCGTGGAGCACGCCTCGGGCGGCGCTCCCGGATGGCCTCGTGGCGGAGTGGTTACGCAGAGGACTGCAAATCCTTGCACCCCGGTTCGATTCCGGGCGAGGCCTCCAAATTCCTTTCATGGTCATGCGCTGATCCCGACCATGAACCGGGCGCCGCAATCCGAGCGGCCGGGCAGGACATCTGCCGCAGCCGCCCAGATCGGCCCCAACCGGCTAGTTGATCGGCTTGATGCTGCCGAAGATCGTGTCCAGCGCCTTGCCGTTGGCTTCGCGCTCCGCATCGTTGCCCCAGACCGTCAGCATCATCACGCGGCCGTTGCCGGCCGGCATCAGGATCAGGTCGACGGTCGTCGGCCCGTTCTCATCGCTCGTGCGGAACTGGAAGACCGTCGAATCGATGCCGCTGATCTTCATGTCGGCCTTGATCGGCTCGACGGACTTGATCTTGTTGTCGCGCATCCAGGTCTTGGTGTCGGCCAGCATCTTGTCGATCTGGCGTGCCTCGGCTGATTCCACCGAGAAGAAGACACCCTCGTCCTTCGGGCGCGCCTGGAAGCCGTATTCGATGTCCTCGGTCGACCAGTCGTTCGGCAACGTGATGGTGATCGAGGGATTCTTGGCCGGAACGGCGAAGTTCTTGGCGAAAGCGGGCACCACGAAGAGGCCGAGCGCAAGGGCGCCGGCGGCAATGCGGGAGAGGAGCATCTGGAAGGGTCTCTCGTGCCAAACCAAGATGATGGCCTGCAGCACGCCACCAAAATAGCGCCTCGCTGATCTGACGCAACGGCAAGCCCCGAAGAGCCTTAATCGCGTGCGCTATTGCGCGCTCGATCAGCCCGAGCGGCGGCGCCTGAAGCGCTCCAGCAATCCCAGGCACCAGTGCGCGAAGCGCGCCATCGGCCGCTGCAGCGGCGGCACGTCGGCCGCCAGCAGCATCAGGCCGAGCGGCAGCATCCAGGCGCCGAGTACCGGCAGGAACGAGAACACGCCGCCGACCATCAGCGCGAGCCCCGCCGGAACCCGGATCAGGCGCGAATCGCGGTGGCGGAGCCAGCGCATCGCCCTGGCGAGCCGGGGAGGGAGCTCGGCTTCGATCCGCTTGAACGCGACCCTGAGTTCCTGTCTCGCGGATGAAAACTGCATGTCCCCTCGATCGTCGCTGCCCATGGAAACGCGCAGCGCGCGCCCTGGTTCTCGCCGATATGGCCGATCACCGTGCTCGCGCGCTGCGTCTTGCCCGCAACCGCGGCTGTCCTAGATCATCGCGCGTCCGAACGGACGCAGCCACGATGATCTATTGTATTGTTATCGCATCGGATTCCTCCGAAAAGTGGATTCCACTTTTCGGTCCGATGCGTAGCAAATAGGGGCCGAAAGCGGCGCTGACACCCGCAAGGCGGCCGGATGACGCGCCGAGCGGCCAAATGCCGCGCGGGCGCGAACAGGAGCGGGGGACGAGATGGGGTGGAAAGACCTGGTCCGCAGCGTGCGCGACAAGGTGCTGGGCGGACGGGCCACGCCCGAGCCGGCCGAGGAACTGACCAACTACCAGATTCTGCTGCGGGACTACGATCTGCACTCGCTCTTCCTGCATGACGAGATCCCGCGCCTTTATGGCGAGCGCGACGCGATGCGCCGGGCCTGGCAGGAGCGCGATTTCGCCGCCTATCGCGCGGCCTTCGAGGCTGCGCGGGCGCAGGGCGACCTCGCCGAGAACGGCAAGCCACGCTACCTGCTGGTCAAGGACTGGTTCCTCGAAGATTTCATGGCGCTTCCCGACAGCGACGATGCCGGGCCGCGGCACGAGGCGCTGCTCGATGGCTTCGCCGCCTATTTCCGAAGGGATCCCTCGCCCTTCTCGGCGGCGACCTATGCCGATGCGCTCAGGGTGACGGCCTATGCCTGGCGCGGCACCGCCTGCGCCGCCGACGTCAACATGGATCAGGCCGACCAGTTCCGTAAGTTCCTGCGGCAGGCGGATGCAGCGCTGGACAGCCAGCCCGATCCCAGCGACTTCTCCTGGCGCGCCAGCGATTTCCGGCGCAGCGCCGAGACCGGCTCGTTCAGTGATTACCAACGCCGATTCGAGGCGGCCTGGGCGCTCGACCGCTACAATATCGACCTGTGCCGCACCTTCGCCCGGATGATCATGCCGCGCTGGCTCGGCCGCGACGAGCATGACCTCGAAGTCTTCGCCCGGCGCGCCGCCGAACTGACCAAGGACCGCTTCGGCTACGGCTTCTACGCCCTGATCCAGGCGGCCAATACCGAGGTTGGCGAGCATGAGATCGAGGACACGCTCTGCGATCCAGCCTTGGTCAAGCAGGGCTTCGAGGACCTGCTCGCCCGCTTTCCGGCGCCGAGCAATGTCAACCTCTATGCCGACATGCTGGAGTGGATGAAGGATACGCAGGCGCTGGCCGACCTGCTCGAGACCCGCTTCCGCACCATCGTGCCGGAGGTCTGGTACGGCGACACGATCGACGACAAGTTCGTCTACGCCTTCGAGACCCTGCTGGAAGCCGACGAGGTGCTGAAGGCGCGCCGGCGGCCGGCGTGAGCGAAGGACGGCGAGGTCGTATTGCGTAACCTTAGGGAAGATTTTTGGCTTTGCGCCGCCGGATCATGAGGTTAGCCTGATTCTCCGGCCCGCGTTCCGCGGCCGGTGCCGTAGCGGACGATGCCGGGCCGAGGGGGAAGGTCAGGCCGCGCTGGCAGAGCGCATGGCTGGCCGAGGACTGAGATGGCGCGGGCGAATCTCGACGTGGTCACCGACGCCGTCGACGGACTGCTGGATGCGGCGCTCGATTTCCGCCAGATGTCCGGGGCGATCGAGCAGGTCCGCCGTCTCTTCGACGGTTCCAAGATCTGCCTTGGGTATTTCGGCCCGGATTCGCATCCCGACGATGCGATCACCAATGCGTCCGACCCGGACCTCAATGCGTTCCTCTATCGCGAGCTGATGCCGGACGCCGCACGTTTCGCCGCGCGGGTGGCCGCGGTGCCGATCGGCTCGGCCTACCGGGACCAGATCCTGTTCGGCGAGGACTTCCGCGACAGCCGCCTCTGGCGCGAATGGATGGCGCCGCAGGACATGTATGGCGGGATGGCGAGCCGCGTGCTCGATGTCGACGGCTCCTTCTGGATGTTCGACATCCAGCGCGGCCGCCGCCAGGAGATGTTCGACGCGTCCGAATTTGCGCTGTTCGAGCGGGTGGCGGGGGTGATGCGGCGCGTCACGCTGCTGCATCACCAGCTCGGCGGCGTCAGCATCGAGCGCGAGATGGCGCGGCGGGCGCTCGATGAGCTCTCGCTCGCCGTCATCATCGTCGATCGCGCCATGCAGTTCGCCTATGCGAATGCGGCTGGCGATGAGCTGCTGGCCAATCCGGCGGGCCCGCTCGGCTTGCGGGGCGGCAGGCTGTGGGCTCGTGCGACATCCGAGCAAGGCGGGCTGAAGGACCTGGTCGCCAAGGCGAGCGATCTCGCCGGCGCGCGGGGGCAGATGCTGCTCAGGGCGCGCAGCGGGGAGGGACGTGACGTCTCGCTCTGCGTCACGCCGCTGTCGGTAGCCTACGCCCTGCCCGGGCGGATGAACGATGTGATGATCGTGGCGCGCCCGCTTGAACCCGCTGGCGGGGGGCTCGCTGCCGCAAGGCAGATGTTCGACCTGACCGAGGCCGAAGCGGGATTGGCGCTGGGGCTGGCCTCCGGCCTGTCCCTGACCGAGCTGGCGCGGCAGCAGGGCATCAGGATGACGACGGCGCGCACCCATCTCGCCCGGATCTTCTGGAAGACCGGGACGCGGCAGCAGAGCCAGGTCGCGGCCCTGCTGCGCGCGGCGGAGCTGCCGCTGCGCCGGCGATAGGGCGGCGCCCGGCCGGGGTGGGCGCCGATGATGCACTGCCGCGACGGCTTGCCTTTTGCCGCCGCCTCGCCCAAAACCCGCGGGCAGGGTCGAGGCGCCCGTCCGGGCGTCTTCCTTCGGAGATTTGAGCATGAGCAGCTTCGCCGATCTGCGGCGCATGATGGTCGATTGCCAGTTGCGCACCTATGACGTGACCGATCGGGCCGTGCTCGCCGCGGCCGACACGGTGCCGCGCGAAGCCTTCCTGCCGGGCGAGCTTTCGCATCTGGCCTATCTCGACCGCCAGGAGCCGCTACCGGGCACCGGCCGGGCGCTGCCGGCTCCGATGGTGACGGCGCGGATGATCCAGGTGCTCGATCTGCAGCCGGGCGAAGAAGCCCTCGAATATGGCGGTGGCTCGGGCTATGGCGCGGCGCTGATGGCGGCGATGGGTGCCAAGACGACGCTGCTGGAGCCGGACGAGGCTGCTCTGGCGCTGGCGCGTACCGCCTTCGCCCAGCCAGGCGTGCCCGCCGCCGAATTGCTGGCGAAATTGCCGGAGCACCGGCAGTTCGATGCCGTTCTGGTCAGCGGTGCCTGCGAGACGCAGCCCGAGCCGCTGTTTCGTCATGTCCGCCAGGGCGGACGGCTGATCGTCGTCGAGGGGGTGGGGCGCGCGGCGCGCGTGGTGCTCCACCGCAAGGCGGGCGAATCGCTCTCCGGCCGGCCGGTTTTCGATGCAGCGGCGCCCGTGCTGCGCGAATTCCGCAAGGCGGAGGTGTTCGCGCTGTGAGGGCAAGGCCGGCCGTCGGGTCGGTTTTCCCCAGAAGGGCTAGCCCGTCGGTACTAATCCCGACGGGAGTGTCGCATTTTTGCGGCAGTTGCGAATTGAAAAGCGGCCGGTTCGTCTCGCATCATTGGCGAGGGGAGCTGCAAAGCTTATGATTTTAAATCGAGTGCCGAGGCTGGGGCGATGCCTGGGCGTGACTAGAGTCCGCACAAGAGGCGTCCAGTGATCCTAACGCGACCGACCTTGAAGAAGACCGCGAGCCGCCTGCTGCTGGCCGGCATGCTGGGAGCCGTCACCGGCTCGCCGGCGCTGGCGCAGACGATGGAAGCGGCGCTGGGGCGCGCCTATTCGGGCAATCCAACGCTGAACGCACAGCGCGCCTTGGTGCGCGCCACCAATGAGAACGTGCCGCAGGCGCTCTCCGGCTACCGCCCGCGCATCACCGCCTCGGCCGATATCGGCGCCAGCATCACCGAGAGCGACACCCCGTTCAACGCGCAGGGCACCGGCTCGGCGCACAACCGCAGCGTCTCGCGCCTCAATCCGCGCGGTGGCGGGCTGCAGGTCGACCAGAACATCTTCGATAGCGGCAAGACCCGCAGCTCCGTCAGCCAGGCCGAATCCCAGGTGCTGGCGGCGCGCTCGACCTTGCTCAACACCGAGCAGAACGTGCTGCTCGACGCGGCGACGTCCTATATGAACGTGCTGCGCGACACGGCGATCCTCAACCTCAACCGCAACAACGTCGAGGTGCTGGAAGAGCAGCTGCGCCAGACCAAGGACCGCTTCCAGGTCGGCGAGGTGACGCGCACCGACGTCGCCCAGGCCGAGGCGCGCCTGTCCTCGGCGCAGTCGCAGGAGATCCTGGCGGAATCCAATCTCAAGACCTCGATCGCGCGCTTCCGCCAGAATGTCGGCGTCGAGCCCAAGCAGCTCGCTCCCGGCCGGCCGGTCGAGAACCTGCTGCCGAAGTCACTGCCGGCCGCGCTCAACGTGGCGCTGCAGGGCCACCCCGCCATCATCGCGGCGCTGCATGGCGTCGATGCGGCGGAACTGCAGGTCAAGGTCACCGAGGCTGATCTCGGCCCCACGATCGGCGTGCGCGGCCTCGTGCAGCAACGCTACGACTCCCAGTTCTTCGGCGACAATCGCACCTCGGCCAGCGCGGTCGCGACCCTGACCATCCCGATCTATGAGGGCGGGCAGGTCTATTCGCGCACCCGCCAGGCCAAGGAGACTGCCGGGCAGCGCCGGATCGAGGTCGACACCTCGCGCGACACGGTCCGCGCCGCGGTCGTTTCGGCCTGGGGCGCGCATGACGCCGCCAAGGCGCAGATCGTTTCCGCGCAGGCACAGGTCCAGGCCGCCGAGACTGCGCTCGCCGGTGTGCGCGAAGAGGCCAAGGTCGGTCAGCGCACCACGCTCGACGTGCTGAACGCTCAGCAGGAACTGGTCAGCGCCCGCTCGTCGCTGGTGACAGCGCAGCGCGACCGTGTCGTCGCCTCCTATGCCGTCCTTTCGGCGGTCGGGAAGCTTTCGGCCGATACGCTGAAGCTCAAGGCCGAGCGTTACGACTCGCGCAAGCATTACGATCAGGTCAAGGGCCTGCTCTGGGGCACGCAGACGCCGGACGGGCGCTGAGCTTCATGCTCGTCTGAGCCGGCGCGGCGCAGCGCCGGCGCAACACTCGGGATTTCTCCTGTGGGCCGGCCTCCAGTTGCCTTGCCTGCCGCTTTCCCGGTGAAATACTCATGCAGCGGGGCGCACTGATTCCTTAGGCGTCTCTTGCGTCGAGTGACCGGAATCAGCATGAGCGCGCAGCCCAAGGCCAATGAACCTTCGATGGAGGAAATTCTCGCCTCCATCCGGCGGATCATCGCCGATGACGAGAAGCCTGCTGCGCCGCCGGAGGAGGCCGCTCCCGAGCCGGTTGCGCTGGCGCCTCTGCCTGAGCCGGAACCAGAGCCGGAACTGATCGAGGACGACGTGCTCGACCTCGGCGCCGAGGCCGAGCGCATCGTCGAGGAGCCGCCCGCACCCGTCGCGGCCGCCCCGGCTGACGATGTCGAGTTTGCCGAGCCGCAGGCCGCGGCGCCGGAGCCCGAGCCTGAACCCCGGCCAGAGCCGCCTCAGCCCCAGGCCTTCGTGCCGCCGCCGATCCAGCCGCAGCCAGCACCGCCGATGGACATGACGGCGCTGATCTCGGACCAGACCGGCGCCGCCGTGCAGAACGCCTTCGGCGCGCTCGCAAACACCGTGCTCAGCAACAATGCGCGCACGCTGGAGGATCTCGTCAAGGAGATGCTCAAGCCGATGCTCAAGACCTGGCTCGACGACAACCTGCCGGCGATGGTCGAGCGGCTGGTCCGGGCCGAAATCGAGCGCGTCGCCCGCGGCGGGCGACGCTGAGCGTTTTCAACGCCGCCGCCGGCGGCGCTGTGTCCGGGGCGGCCCGAAGGCCCCGCCTTCATTGAGGCTCTGGATCGCGTAGCCTGCGAGCGCCATCAGCGCAGTCTGCGGGCCGAGGCGCGAGACCAGCAGCTGCATTCCGAGCGACAGCGGCCGGGGATAGCGGCCCGACGCCGCTTCCGAGGCGACCCAGGCGCCGACGAGATGAACGAGAAATCTCATCGCGCCCTCCTCAGAGCAGGACTTTGCGGTTGCTGCCGAGGTCGGGCCGCGAACCGGTGACCGCTGCGGCCACCATCTTCACGCTCGTCACGATCTTGCCAGGACTGTCCCAGAACTCGGCCAGACTGGGACGCACCTTCAGGATGCGGATATTCGGATCGTCCTTGCTTTCCCAGAAAGCGCGGGCCGCAGGCGACCAGAGTTCGGCGACGCGCCCCCGATCGTCGAGCAGGTTCGCCGTGCCGGTGACCGAGACATATTTGTACGAGCCGTTGTCGCCGAAGCAGAGGCAGACATTCTCGTTGATCTCGATCTCGTCATCCTTGTGGGAACGCAGATCGGTGAGGAAATAGATCGCATCCTCGTCGCGGCGGGGATGGGCGCTCATCGGGCGGGCGCGCAAGACGTCACCGCCTTCGTCATGGCTGACGAGCATGCACAGGCCGATCTCCTCGATCAGCTCCCAGACTCGGTCCTGGTCGGTCTTCCTGGTCATTGCGGCCTCCTGATGCGGTCTTGTTCCAACTGGCGTCGGCCCGTACTGTTCCCGCGGAACGCTTGGGCGGGCGACGCGTTCGAAAGGTCATACGGCGCCAATGCACGTGCGCCTGGCCTGGAGTGTCCCCATGAAGAAGCCCGCCTCGCGGATCGACATGCCGTCGAACGCCAAGAACGAAGTGATCGCCATTCTCAACGAGCGCCTGCAGGACGGGATCGATCTGGCGCTCGCCACCAAGCAGGCGCACTGGAACCTGAAGGGCCCTGGCTTCATCGGCGTGCATCTGATGCTCGACGGCTTTCGCAAGGATCTCGACGAGCATGTCGACACCGTCGCCGAGCGCGTGGCCCAATTGGGCGGCACGGCGCTCGGCACGACCCAGACGGTCGCGTCCGGCAGCAGCCTCAAGCCCTATCCGACCGACATCATTGCCGTGAAAGACCATCTCGACGCGCTGATCGAGCGCTACGCCGGCGCGGCGAACAGCGTGCGCGATGCCATCGACAAGACCGACGAGGCGGGGGACGCCGGCACTGCCGACCTGCTGACCGCCTACTCGCAAAGTCTCGACAAGGCCCTGTGGTTCCTGCAATCGAGCGCCGCCTGAACGTCGACAGGGCCGCCATGCATCGAAATCGTTGACGGGACGCCCGTCCGTGCGCTCTTAAGACCGCAGACCTTTTGGCTTCGTTTTCGCGGCCGGGGCAGGTTCCCCGGCCGTTTGGCGTTCGAGCAGAGCGATGATGGACAAGACATTCGAGCCGGCCTCCGTCGAGGCACGCATCAACAAGGCCTGGGAGGAAGCGGACGCCTTCAAGGCGGGCCGCGGGGCGGCCCCCGGGGCCGAGCCCTATTGCATCGTGATCCCGCCGCCGAACGTCACCGGCTCGCTGCATATGGGCCATGCGCTCAACAACACGCTGCAGGACGTGCTCTGCCGCTTCGAGCGCCTGCGTGGCAAGGACGTGCTCTGGCAGCCGGGCACGGACCATGCCGGCATCGCGACGCAGATGGTGGTCGAGCGCAAGCTCGCGGCCGAGAACAAGACCGACCGGCGGACGATGGGCCGCGAGGCCTTCCTGGCCGAGGTCTGGAAGTGGAAGGACGAGTCGGGCGGGACGATCGTCAACCAGCTCAAGCGCCTCGGCGCCTCCTGCGACTGGTCACGCGAGCGCTTTACCATGGACGAGGGCCTCTCGGCCGCCGTCCTCAAGGTCTTCGTCGGCCTGCACAAGCAGGGGCTGATCTATCGCGCCAAGCGGCTGGTGAACTGGGACCCGAAGTTCCAGACCGCGATCTCCGACATCGAGGTGCTGCAGCTCGAGAAGACCGGCTCGTTCAAATGGCAGCGCGGCGGCGAGGAGGCGTTTGACGCCAACAAGCTGGAGAAGGCGCTGGCCAAGGACCCGAACGGTCATCTCTATTACTTCGACTACCCGATCGAGGGCGTCGCCTACGATCCGGAGGACGCGTCGACCTACATCACCGTCGCTACGACCCGGCCGGAGACGATGCTGGGCGATACCGGCGTCGCCGTGCATCCCGAGAACGACAAGCTCAAGGGGCTGATCGGCAAGAACGCCGTCCTGCCGCTGGTCAAGCGCGTCATCCCGGTCTTCGGCGACGACTATGCCGATCCGGAGAAGGGCACCGGCGCGGTCAAGATCACCCCGGCGCACGACTTCAACGATTTCGATGTCGGCAAGCGCAATTCCCTCAGGGTCGTCAATATCCTGGACGGAGAAGCTCGCATCCTGATTCAGGACAATGCCGACTTCCTGGAAGGCGCCGCACCTGAGCCCGAGACGCTGGCGCTGCATGGCCTCGACCGCTTCGCCGCGCGCAAGGCCGTGGTCGGGCTGATGGCGGCGCGTGGGCTGCTGCGCAAGGTCGAGCCGAACACCCATACCGTGCCGCATGGCGACCGCTCGGACGTGGTGATCGAGCCCTGGCTGACCGACCAGTGGTATGTCGACGTCCAGCCGCTGGCGCAGCGCGCGCTCGCGGCGGTCAAGGACGGCAAGACCCGGATCACGCCGGAAAGCTGGACCAAGACCTACAATGACTGGCTCGAGAACATCGAGCCCTGGTGCGTCTCGCGCCAGCTCTGGTGGGGCCACCAGATCCCGGCCTGGTACGGGCCGGACGGCGAATGCTTCGTCGCCGAGTCGGAGGCCGGTGCGCAGGCGCTGGCGCTTGCCCATTACGGCGGGCCGGTCGAGCTCAAGCGCGACGAGGACGTGCTCGACACCTGGTTCTCGTCCGCCCTGTGGCCGTTTTCGACCCTCGGCTGGCCGGAGGAGACGCCGGAGCTCAAGCGCTACTATCCGACCGCGACGCTGGTCACCGGCTTCGACATCATCTTCTTCTGGGTCGCCCGGATGATGATGATGGGCCTCAACTTCATGGACGAGGTGCCGTTCCGCGACGTCTATCTCCACGCGATGGTTCGCGACGAGAAGGGCGCGAAGATGTCGAAGTCAAAAGGCAACGTCATCGATCCGCTCGTGCTCATCGATACCTATGGCGCGGATGCGCTGCGCTTCACCTTCGCGGCGATGGCGGCGCAGGGGCGCGACATCAAGCTCGCGACCTCGCGCGTCGAGGGCTACCGCAACTTCGCGACCAAGATCTGGAACGCAGCCCGCTTCGCCGAGATCAATGGCTGCCTGCGAGCGGAAGGCTTCGACCCTGCCGGGGCCAAGCTGCCGCTGAACCGCTGGATCCTGTCCGAGGCGGCCCGCAGCGCCAATGCGGTCGCGGGCGGCATCGCCGAGTTCAAGTTCAACGAGGCGGCGGATGCGGCCTATCGCTTCGTCTGGGGCCAGTTCTGCGACTGGTATCTCGAATTGTCGAAGCCGGTGCTGCAGGCCGAGGATCTCGACGCGGCCGGCACTGCGGCGCGGGCGGAGACACAGGCGACGGTGGCGCATGTCATCGACCTGATCTGCCAGCTGCTGCACCCGTTCATGCCGTTCCTGACCGAGGAGCTCTGGGCGCAGAAGGCCAATGCCGGCGCGCCGCGCACCGTTCCGGCCGGGGAGGCGGGCCTCGTCTGCCTGACGCGCTGGCCGGAGCTCAACGCGCTGGTCGACGAGGCGGCGGAAGCCGAGATCGGCTTCGTCGTCGATCTCATCTCCGACATCCGCTCGATCCGCTCGGAGGCCAATGTGCCGGGCGGGACGCAGGTGCCGCTGGTGCTGGTCAAGGCGAGCGCCGCGACCAGGGCTGCGGTCGAGGCCTGGGCGCCGATGATCGAGCGGCTGGCGCGGCTTTCTGCGATCGAGTTCGCCGATGAGGCGCCCGGCCAGTCGGCGCAGATCATCGTGCGCGGGGAGGTCGCGGCGCTGCCGCTGGCGGGGATCATCGATCTCGACGCCGAGCGGGCGCGTCTCACCAAGGAACTCGGCAAGCTCGACCAGGACATCGCCGCGGTCGACAGGAAGCTCGGCAATCCCGACTTCATGGCGCGGGCGCCGGAGGAGATCGTCGAGGAGAACCGCGAGCGCAAGGCGGCCGCCGAAGCCCGCAAGCTCAAGATCGCGGAAGCATTGGAGCGGCTCCAATAGATCGCCGCGCGTCCGATAGGACGCGATAACGGTGATCTATCGATTTGTCATAGCATCGGATTTGTCCGAAAAGTGGATTCCACTTTTCGGTCCGATGCTGCCGCCGTTCCTGTCACGTGCGCGTCAGGCGAAACTTGGTATGGTTCCAGGCAATGAGCCTGGAGCCCCGCCATGTTCCGCCGCAACGCCTTCGGCCAGTTCAGCGTCGATGATTTCCTGACCGAGGCCGGCACGCCGTCGCGGCGGCGTTTCCTGATCGGGCTTGCAGCCTCCGGCCTCTTGCTGACCGGCGGCGGCGTCATCGACCAGCGCGTCTGGGCCAATCCGGTCTTCGCTGCCTACCCGTTCGGGCTCGGCATCGCCTCTGGCGACCCTTCCGCCGACGGCTTCGTGATCTGGACCAAGCTCGCGCCGCTGCCGCTTGCCCGCAATGGCGGCATGCCGATGAAGGCGGTCGAGGTCGCCTACGAGATCGCGACCGAGACCAATATGCGCGGGGTGGTGCAGCGCGGCACGGCGCTGGCGCGACCCGAGCTCGGCCACGCGGTCCATGTCGAGGTCGCCGGGCTGGAACCCAACCGCGACTATTTCTATCGCTTCAGCTGCGGCGGCGAGCGCAGCATGATCGGCCGGGCCCGGACGCTGCCAGCTGCGGGGGCGAGCGTCGAGCGCGTCAATCTCGGCGTGCTCGGCTGCCAGCGCTATGAGGACGGCTTCTTCACCGCCTTCCGCCATGTCGCCGACGAGCGCTTCGACTTCGTCTTCCACTATGGCGACTACATCTACGAGTACCGGATGGTCAGGCCGAACGAGCGGCCGCTGCCGGTGGCACGGGTGATGCCGGGCGAGCCCGACGAGATCTATGCGCTCGCCGACTACCGCCAGCGCTACGCCATCTACAAGATGGATCCCGACCTCCAGCTCGCCCATGCCTCGGCGCCGTGGATCGTCTCCTTCGACGACCATGAGGTCGACAACAATTTCGCCGGCATGATCTCGGAGGAGAACATTCCGCCGGAGATCTTCGCGCTGCGCCGCGCCGCCGGCTTCCAGGCCTGGTACGAGCACATGCCATTGCGCCGGACTTCGCTGCCGAACGGGCCGTGGATCCAGGCCTATCGCCGTTTCCAGTTTGGCGACCTCGCCCAGATCGACGTGCTCGACACCCGCCAGTTCCGCAGCGACCAGCCTTGCGGCGACGGCTCGCATGCGGCCTGCGCCGACGCGCTGAAGCCTGAGAACACCATGCTCGGCGAGAAGCAGGAGGCCTGGCTCGGTGAAGGCCTGCGCGCCTCGAAGGCGCGCTGGAACGTGCTGGCGCAGCAGGTCATGCTGATGCGCCACGACCGCGATCCGAACCCCGAGAAGACCGGCTTCAGCATGGACAAGTGGGACGGCGCCGTCGCGGCGCGCAAGCGGCTGTTCGACACGCTGGAGAGCGCCCGCATCGGCAATGCCGTGGTGCTGACCGGCGACATCCACCAGAACTGGGCCGGCGAGCTCAAGGCCGATTTCGACGACCCGAAATCGAAGACGCTCGGCGTCGAGTTCGTGTCGACCTCGATCACCTCGGGCGGCGACGGCGCCGACATGACGAAGGCAGGGCAGGCGGGGCTGAAGAAGAACCCGCATATCGGCTTCTTCAACAACCAGCGCGGCTATATGCGCCACAGCCTGTCGAAGGACCGCTGGCAGGCGGATTACCGCGTCCTCGACAAGGTCACCGTCGCCGGCGCCGCCGTCTCGACGCGGGCGAGCTTCGTCGTCGAGGCCGGGCAGCCGGGCATGAAGCCGGCCTAAGGAGGCCGCGCGGGCCGCAGCAATCGCGCCGCCATTGCGCTGCCACGAACCGGTCGCGATGTTGACTCTAGCCCAAGAGATTAGTGGCCTGATCGCGACAATTGAATTAATGCATAGGACGCAGGGCAGCCCTGCAACCGGCGCGAGAACCGAGGAACGGTTTCCCTTTCATGCTCAAGCGTGCTTACGACTGGTGCGTTTCCTACGCGTCCCACCCTGCCGCGCCCTGGCTGCTTTTCGCCATCACCTTCGTCGAGAGTTCGGTGAGCCCGCTGCCGCCGCTCCCGCTGCTGATCCCGATGTGCATCGCGCGGCCCGACCGAGCCTGGGTCTATGCGGGCGTCTGCTCGCTCGGCGCCGTCACCGGCGGCTATCTCGGCTACGCGATCGGCGCGCTGCTCTATGAGTCGGTCGGCGCCTGGCTGATCGGCATCTACGGCCTGCAGGAGAAGGCAGCCCACCTGATCCATAGCTCGCAGGACTACTGGTTCTGGGTGCTGCTGACCAAGGGCCTGACCCCGATCCCGTTCAAGATCGTCACGATCATGTCCGGCTTCCTGCATTTCGACATCTGGAAGTTCACGCTCGGCATGGTGATCTCGCGCGTCACCTTCTTCGCGATGATCGCGGTGGCGCTGCGTTATTACGGCGACGACATCCGCATCTTCATCGAGAAACACCTGCCGATGACGGCATTGGCGCTGGCGGTGGTCGTGATCGGCGGCTTCTTCGTGCTGCCCATGGTGCTCTGAGCGGGCGAAAAGCCCCCAAATCCTCCCAAGCTGCTGAGAGACCGGCCGCTCGCCGCCTGACCTTCAGGCGGCGTTGGCCTATGGTCGCTCTGATGACGCTGTGGTGGAGGGCTCGATGCATCCATGCCAACGATTGGATGGCGAGGCATGAGCGCCCGTCGCCCAGAGCTCGCCGAGCTCGATTTCGCCAATTTCGCCCGGCAGTTCGACCGCTGCCTGCGGCAGGACAAGGTCATCGCCTTCTCGCGCTGGCGCGACATCATCGAAGCGGTGCCGCCCGGCCTGCAGGACTTCTTCTGGCGCGTCGTCGAGGCCCATCTCAGCCCGGCTGCCGAGACGCGGCTGCGCGGCCTGCGGGACTGGCGCGACTTCCATGGCGAGGTCCTCGATACGCGCTTCCGGCGCCCGTCTGCCGAGCGCCCGCAATTCCGCACGCAAAAGCAGGCCTTCGATTCCTATTCGGCGATCTTCTGGCGCTTCGGCACGACCGAGGCGCGCTTCGACCAGAGATTCGGCCGCCTCGTCCTGCTGGCTCTGCGCAAGGAGAGCAGCACGATCGCCAATCGCGGCAAGGGCTCCTATGACGATCTCGTCGTGGTGATGCGCCGGACCGGGCGCTTCCGCGAGCTCACGAGCTTTCCGATCTGCACCGAGCCGGGCGCCCAGTACTCGCAGCGCGCCAGCGGCGGCGATGCGCGCTACAAGGGCGTCAAGTTCAGCAAGGCCGATGGCGTCGACATCAACAAGGACGGCATCAAGGATGCCGGCCGCCTGACCGAGGGCACCTACCAGTATTTCGAGAAGAAGGGCGGCTTCCTGGGAGACCGCGCCTTCCAGGTGAAGGCCACGCAGGTCGCCGAGCGCGATACAGACGGCGATGGTCGCTTCACCCAGGACGATCCGAGCCGGATCGATCCGTCAGGGGCGGGGACCAGCATGTACATTCACCGCGGCGGGGCGGACAATGTGCTGGAGCCCAACACATGGTCGGCCGGCTGCCAGACGATTCCCAAGAATCGCTATCCGACCTTCCTCAAGGCGGTCGGGACCCCCGGCGCCTTCTATTATGTGCTGGTCAATGCCGCGTCCTGAAGCTCTTGCCGCAGGCTTGGCGGCAGCTCTGTTCTTCGCCGCGCCCGCCGCGCGGGCGCAGTCGGAGGGCGTCATGCCGGCGCCTGGCGGGCAGGTCGCCTGCTCCTTCGGCGCTTTCGTCAGCGAGACCGATCCGGAGGGGCTCAATGTCCGCGCCGGCCCGGGCACGTCACACAAGGTGCTCGGCACGCTGCCGCCGGTGAAGCTCAGCGGCGACGATCCGCCGGTGCGCGCCATGGTCGAAGTCGAGGTCTCGGCCGGTGCCAATGGCTGGTTCAGGATCGCCAAGGCGCGCGACAACGAGATGCTGACCGATGCTGCGCCGCGGCCGATGTTCAAGGGCTCGGGCTGGGTCAGCGGGCGCAAGCTGACCGTGAAGTCGCAGGCCGCCGTCGGCCGACAACGCCCGGACGCCAAGGCACCAACTGTCCTTTCCCGCCAAGACGGGGCGGGGCTCGACGGCGACGCCTTCGTCCAGAACGGTCGCCTTCTCGGCTGCAGTGGCAAATGGGTGCTGGTCGAGTATGGCCTGCCGGCGGACAGCGAGGCGCTGTCCGGAGTGGAGATCAAGCCGGCTGCGAAAGCCGGAGCCGAAGCAGGCCGCTTCCGCGCCTGGGTCGACCGCATCTGCGCGACGCAGGAGACGAGCTGCGACGGCGGCTGAGCGGTCAGGCCTTGCGGAACACCACGCTGAGATTATTCGCCGGCATTGCCGTCACCGCGGGCTCGCCGAAGCCGGCGGCTCTCGCAAGCTCGGCGACGGCTTCCAGCTCGCGCAGCCCCCATTTCGGATTGCGCCGGCGCAGGCTGTCGTCGAAGACGGCGTTGCTCGCCGCCAGCGGCACGTCCTTCTGGCGATAGGGGCCGTAGAGATAGAGCGGCCCGCCCGCCGGCAGGAGCTGCGCCGCCTGCCGGATCAGCCCTTCCGTCGCTACCCAAGGCGAGATGTGGATCATGTTGATGCACAGGATCGCGTCCGCCTGCGTGACCGGCCAGCGCGGCGCGATCGCATCGAGGCGGATGGCCGGGCGCAGGTTCGGCAAGGCGCTCTCGCTGGCCCAGGCATCGATGCTCGCCAGCGCGGCCGGGTCGGGGTCGCTCGGCTGGAAGGTCAGGTCCGGAAAGGCGGCGGCAAAGTGGACAGCGTGCTCGCCGGAGCCGCTGGCGACCTCCAGCACCAGGCCTTGCGCCGGCAGGACCTCGCGCAGCACGGCCAGGATCGGCTCGCGGTTGCGCTGCGTCGCCGGAGCAAATTGCCGGGATTCGTCCTGGGGCATCCTCTTCTCCCATCGCGTTCGGCTGTCGATGCGTTATAAGCGGCAAAGAAGCAGGCCGATAGCGAGCGCGGTCCTGCAGCCCCCGAGCCGGTTTTGTTAACCGAGATCCTGATCGTCATCGTCCTCACCGTGATCAACGGTGTGCTGTCCATGTCCGAACTCGCAGTGGTCTCATCCCGGCCGGCACGGTTGAAAGTCCTCGCCGATCAAGGCAGCAAAGGGGCCGCCACGGCGATCCGGCTCGCCGAGAATCCCGGCCGCTTCCTCTCGACCGTACAGATCGGCATCACGCTGGTCGGCGTGCTCTCCGGCGCCTTCTCCGGTGCGACGCTCGGCGCGCGCCTGTCCGAATGGCTCGGCACGCATGGATTTTCGAGCTCCGCGGCCGATGCGCTCGGCGTCGGCACGGTCGTCGTCCTGATCACCTATCTCTCGCTGATCGTCGGCGAGCTTGTGCCGAAGCAGATCGCGCTGCGAGATGCCGAGCGCGTCGCGGCGCGTGTCGCGCCGACCATGGCGGTCCTGGCCAAGATCAACGCGCCCCTGGTCTGGCTGCTCGATGCGTCGGGCAAGCTCGTGCTGGCGCTGCTCGGCCAGAAGGGCGAGGCGGAGGAAACGGTCACCGAGGAGGAGGTCCGCACCATCATCGCGGAGGCCGAGAATGCCGGCGTGCTGGAGCGCGACGAGCGCGAGATGATCTCGGGCGTGATGCGCCTCGCCGACCGCTCGGCGCGGGCGCTGATGACTCCGCGCCGCGAAGTCGAGGTGATCGACCTCAGCGACACGCTCGACGAGATCCGTGCGCAGGTCCGCGCAACGCGGCGCAATCGCCTGCCGGTGCAGGATGGCGAGGCCGATTCGATCATCGGCATCATCGAGATGAAGGACCTGTTCGAGGCGCTCGCCGACGACAAGGTCGAGTTGCGCAGCCTGGTGCGCGAGGCGCCGGTCGTGCTCGACACCACCGGTGCGCTCGAAGTGCTGCGCGCGCTCCGCGCCACCCATGTCCACATGGCGCTGGTCTTCGACGAGTACGGTCATTTTGAGGGAATCATCACTTCGAGCGACGTGCTGGAAGCGATCACCGGCGTCTTCCAGGACGAGGACGAGGAGGAACCGGCGATCGTCACCCGCGCCGACGGCTCCTTCCTGGTCGCCGGCTGGATGCAGGTCGACGAGTTCTCGCACGAGCTCGGCATCCATGTGCCGCGCGACGCCGACTACCAGACCGTCGCCGGGTTCGTGCTGGCCGAGATGAACCGGCTGCCCAATGTCGGCGAGAGCTTCGAGAAGGGCCATTGGCGCTTCGAGGTGGTCGATCTCGACGGCAGGCGGATCGACAAGCTCCTGGTCAGCCGGGTGGATTGAGGGGCTGCCGTCCCGGCAACCTTCACTCGTCATGGTCGGGCTTGTCCCGACCATCCACGCCTTCCTGCAATGCAGTGTTCAAGACGTGGATGCTCGCCACAAGGGCGAGCATGACGGCAGTGACGATTGACGCTGCTCAGGCCAACTGATGTAAGATAAGCTCAGGGGCCCATCGCGACCGCCCCGTGAGGCGTCAGCCCAAGGATCGCGTCCAAACTCCTTCATGCAAGGATGGACGCTCATGTCTTCCAACATCCAGATCACGCCTGCGCAATTGTCCCGGCTCGTCGGCCTGCCCGATGCACCAACTCTCATCGACGTCCGCATCGACGAGGACGTCGCCGCCGATCCGCGCCTGCTGCCGACGAGCGAGCGCCGCAGCCATCGCGATGTCGCCAATTGGGCAGGCGCCTATGCCGGCCGCAAGGTCGTCGTCATCTGCCAGCGCGGGCAGAAGCTCAGCGAGGGCGTCGCCGCCTGGCTGCGGCATGAGGGCGTCGAAGCGGAGAACCTCACCGGGGGATTCGAGGCCTGGCGCGAGGTTGGCGGGCTGCTGGTCGAGACCGGCAAGCTGCCGAAGCGTGATGTCGCCGGGCGCACGCTCTGGGTGACGCGGGCGCGGCCCAAGGTCGACCGTCTCGCCTGCCCCTGGCTGATCCGCCGCTTCGTCGATCCTCGCGCCGTCTTCCTGTTCGTCTCGGCTGCGGAGGTTCCGGCGGTCGCCGACAGGTTCGGGGCGACGGCCTTCGACATCGACGGGGTGTTCTGGAGCCATCGCGGCGAGCGCTGCAGCTTCGACACGATGATCGAGGAGTTCGGGTTGTCGTCGCCGGCGCTCGACCAGCTCGCCACCATCGTGCGGGCAGCTGATACGGCCCGGCTCGACCTGGTGCCGCAGGCGGCCGGCTTCCTCGCGGCGTCGCTCGGCCTGTCACGGATGTATCGCGACGATCTGGCACAGCTCGAGGCCGGCATGCTGCTCTACGACGCCTTCTATCGCTGGTGCCGCGATGCGAGCGAGGAAACCCATAACTGGCCGTCCGCGCCGGTGAAGAATTGAGGACCGGGCGATGACGGCCGCGACACATGAAGGGGCGGCGACAGCCGCCCCTGCCACACCGACTCTCGTGCAGGCGACGCGGGTCTGGCTCAAGATCGGCCTGCTCTCCTTCGGCGGGCCGGCCGGGCAGATCGCGCTGATGCACAAGGAGCTGGTCGACGAGCGCCGCTGGATCGGCGAGCGCCGGTTCCTGCATGCGCTCAACTACTGCATGCTGCTGCCCGGCCCCGAGGCGCAGCAGCTCGCGACCTATATCGGCTGGCTGATGCACCGGACGGTGGGCGGACTGATCGCCGGCCTGCTCTTCATCCTGCCGGGCGCGCTGGTGATGTGGGCGCTGAGCCTGCTCTATGTGCTCTACCGGCAGATCCCGCTGGTCGATGCGATCTTCTTCGGCGTCAAGGCGGCGGTGCTCGCCATCGTCGTCGAGGCGGGCCTCAGGATCAGCAAGCGGGCGCTGAAGAACCGCGCGATGGTGGCGATCGCGATCGTCGCCTTCCTCGCGCTCTTCCTGCTCAAGGCGCCGTTCCCGCTGGTGATCTTCTGCGCGGGGCTGGTCGGCTGGCTCGGCAATCGCTGGGCGCCGGCATTGTTCGGCGGTGGCGGCCATGCCGGCAAGGACGGCGCACCGGAGTTCAAGGGCGTGGTCGACCTGATGTTCGAGCGTGGTGAGCTCGCCCACGCCGAACCCTCGGCGGGGAGGGCGCTCAGGGTGCTGGCGCTCTGGCTGCCGCTTTGGCTCGGGCCGGTCGTGCTGCTCTGGGCGCTGCTCGGAAGCGGCAATGTCTTCACCCAGATCGGCGCCTTCTTCAGCGCCATGGCGGTCGTCACCTTCGGCGGCGCCTATGCCGTGCTGGCCTATGTCGCGCAGGCGGCGGTCGAGACCTATGGCTGGCTCGTCGCCGGCGAGATGGTCGACGGGCTCGGTCTGGCAGAGACGACGCCCGGGCCGCTGATCCTGGTGCTGCAGTTCACCGGCTTCCTCGCTGCCTGGCGCGGCCATGGCGGGCTCGATCCGCTTCTCGCCGGCAGCCTCGGCGGCCTGCTGACGGTCTGGGTCACCTTCGCGCCCTGCTTCCTCTGGATCTTCCTCGGCGCGCCCTACATCGAGGCTCTGCGCGGCAACAAGTCGCTTTCGGCGGCGCTGACCGCGATCACGGCCGCCGTCGTCGGCGTCATCGCCAATCTCGCGCTCTGGTTCGGCCTGCATGTGCTGTTCAGGACGGTACAGCCTGTGGTCCTTGGACCGCTGGCACCGGACCTGCCGGTGCTGGCCTCGCTCGATTGGCGGGCGGCGATATTGGCGGCGTTGGCGATGATCGCGCTGCTGCGTTTCAAGCTCGGCATGGTGCCGGTGCTGGCCGTCTGCGCCGCGGCGGGTGTCGCGTTGTTGAGGTTAGCGGGCTGATCCAGATTGTTTCAGTAAGTGGAATTCTGAACTGTCCGGCTTGCCGATTATTTTTCCAGGCGTGCAGGGACATATCCTGATGGCTGCCAATGATCGGCCGCTGCCAGTCTCAGGAGACCACCATGTCCCGTATCGCCATTCCCTCGCGCGCCGAGGCGCCCGAAGCAGCGCGGCCATTGCTCGATTCCGTTGAGAAGCAACTCGGCTCCGTGCCCGATCTGTTCCGGTTGCTGGCTCAGAGCCCGGCGGCTCTCGAAGGCTTTCTCGGGTTGAACGGCGCGCTCGGCCGCACGCTCAATGGCCGTTTGCGTGAAAGCGTCGCGCTTGCCGTGGCGCAGAGCAATGGCTGCGATTATTGCCTGTCGGCGCACAGCTACCTCGGCGCCAATCTGGCGAAGCTCGACGTCGCTGAGATCGCCCGCAATCGCGCTGGCGCCTCCAGCGATCCGCGATCGGACGCGGCGCTGCGCTTTGCGCTGCGCATCGTCGAGACCCGAGGGCGAGTCAGCGACGCCGAGCTGGCCGAGATGCGCAATGCCGGCTTCAGCGAGGCGCAGCTGGTCGAGATCGTCGGCCTCGTCGCCGTCAACGTCTTCACCAACTACCTCAACAATCTCGCTGAAACCGACATCGACTTTCCGGTGGTGCTCGCTGCCGAAGCGGCCTGACGACTGGCATCCGCCCTTCGACCAGCGACGGCAAAAGGGCTGTAATGCGCTCGACCGATGCTTTGGCATGGTGGCGAGCGCAAAGGTCGGCATCGCCACTCCCGGCGATGCCCGGCGGGTATTCCTGCGGAGCGATGCGATGACCCACCGTTTCCTCGAGATCGCGACGACACCGGCCGTTAAGGCGGCGCAGGAGGCGCAAGGCAGCCGGCGCGCCTATGCCAGGCAGGAGGAGGGCGAGCCGCACAATGACCGGCTCGGCGAGGCCGAGGCCGGCTTCATCGCGGCGCGTGACTCCTTCTATCTGGCGAGCGTGTCGGAAACCGGCTGGCCCTATCTGCAGCATCGTGGCGGCCCGGCCGGCTTCCTGCGCGTGCTCGACGAGACCACGCTCGGCTTCGCCGATCTGCGCGGCAATCGGCAATATTTGAGCCTCGGCAACCTCTCGGCCGACGACCGGCTCTGCCTGTTCCTGATGGATTACGGCCATAAGGCGCGGCTGAAGATCTTCGGGCGGGCGCGGTTCCATGATCTCGCGGCCGAGCCGGACTTGGCCCGGCGCCTGATCGTGCCGGGCTATCGCGCCGTGCCGGAGCGCGGCGTCACCATCAAGGTCGAAGCCTTCGACTGGAACTGCCCGCAGCACATCACGCCGCGCTTCAGCGAGGCCGAGCTGGCGCTGGCGCTCGCGCCGGTGCGGCAGCGGCTCGAAGAGCTGGAAGCGGAGAATACCCGGCTGCGGGCTGAGCTTGCGGCCCACGCCAATGTCTAGTGGCGCATCGGATTGGTCCAAAAAGTGGTGCCCACTTTTCGGTCCGATGCGCTAACGCCGTTCGCCCGGCTCGATCACCCGGTATTCGGCGTCGACGATCTCACCGCGGGCGGCGTCCTGCTGCCGGCGCTCGAAGGGATTGTCGGGATTGATACCGGCGGCGCGCATACGGCGGCGCATCTGCCAGGCGGCGAAAGCGCCGCCGGCGATGACCAGCGGCACGAGGATCAGCGCCAGGCTGGCCGCGACCAGGAAAATCAGCACGCCGACGACAAAGGCACCGGCCATGACCAGCCAGCTCGCCCAGCGGGGCAAGCGGACCAGGCGGGCGCTGGCGGCGTTGTTGAGGTCGATACGGATCATTGGCTCGTTTCGTTTCGTGTCACCCGCGCACAATCTAGGAAGCGAATGCGGCGTTGACGAGATCGGGCGAGCCCAGGCGATGACGATTTCGTCAGGATGGCGCGCTCCACCGTCATTGCGAGCGTAGCGAAGCAATCTACGGGGACGTAACGCTCTGCCGCCCTGGATTGCTTCGTCGCTACGCTCCTCGCAATGACGGAAGAGGCCGTCAGCCCGGCGCGCGCCAGTCATAGATCCAGGCGTGGCGCTTGCGCATGCCGTCGGGGCCCATGCGGCGCATGGCGAAGTCGCGGGCGAAGCTCCAGGGCCGGCCGAGATGGTAGGCCTCGCCATTCTTGCGGCTGGCCTGCTGGACCCGCGCCGCGCGCTCGCCGCGCGCCTTGGCATAGGCCGTAAGCGCTGCCGGCACCGCGGCTGATCCTTCGCTCGACAGTCGCGTCGCGAGTTCATGGGCCAGCACGGCGGCGTCCTCGATCGCGAGGGCGGCGCCCTGTGCCAGGAAGGGCAGGATCGGGTGGGCAGCGTCGCCGAGCAGGGCGATGCGGCCTTTCGCCATACGGGCCGGCGCACGGTCGTAGAGCGACCAGATCCGCCAGTTCGGGGCTCGCTCGATCAGTTCGCGCAGGCCCGGGCCGGCAGTGCCTACGATCTCGGTCAGTTGCGAAGCTTCGCCCTCGCGCGACCAGCCGGGCCGTGCCTCGCGTGCGGCGCGGATCAGGACGAGGTTGATCTCCTTGCCGGCGGAGACGGGGTAATGCACGGCATGGCGGGCGCGGCCGAGATGCAGCGCCACCGCGGGGCGGCGCAGCGCCTCCGGCAGCCCCTCCGCCGGGATCAGCGCGCGCCAGGCCTCCCAGCCGGTGAAGCCGGGCTCGGTCGTGTCGCCGACGAGGGCGCGGGCGCGCGACCATAGGCCGTCGGCGCCGATCAGGGCCATGGCCTGGACCGTTTCGGTACCGCCGCTTTCGCTGGCGAGGGTAACCACAACGCTGCTTTCAGTCTCATGGGCGTCGACGAGGCCGCGGCCGATGATCCAGCGGATGTTCGGCAGGGTCCTGGCCGAATCGAGCAACAACTGGTGAAGATCGGCCCGCTTCAGCGAGCGCGACGGCGTCGCGCCCTCGACCGGTGGCGCGAAGGGCATGGCGAGCAGGGGCTTGCCGCCGCCCCAATGGCCGATCGCCAGCGCCTCGGGCCGAATCGCAGCGCGGCGCAGGGCGAGGCCGAGATCGAGCGATTCGAGGACACGCCCGGCATTGGGCGAGACCTGGATGCCGGCGCCGGCCTCGTCGAAGCGGGTGCGCTTCTCGGCGATGGCGACGGGAACGCCACGGCGGGCGAGCGCGATCGCGGCGGTCAAGCCGCCGATGCCCGCGCCTGCGATGAGGGTGGGTAGGGTTGCCATAGCTTAAGTCCCGCCGCGCCCCCGGCGGGAGGCGCCGCTCACGCCGCTTTGGCGGCGGTGTCGTGGTATTCGCACTCGGCCGGCTTGCAATGGCCATGGCCGAGCGAGGGCTCGTATTTGAACAGCGTCGAGCAATAGGGGCAGACGATCTCGTCATCCGAGCCCATGTCGAGGAAGACGTGGGGGTGGTCGAAGGGCGGCTTGGCGCCGATGCACATGAACTCGCGCGCGCCGACATGGATCACGGCGACGCCGGGATCATTGTGGAAATGCGGGGTGCCGTGATCGGCCATGGTTCTCGTCCTTGCGATTTGGGCGGCACCATAATCGTTCGCCTCGGGCTGCGCCAGCGCGCGCGAGACAGATCGACCTCGATGCTGCCGTGTCCTGTCGCCGCTGAGCGCGGCGAGGTGATCAGGGCTGGCGGGCGCAGGTCATGCCGATCTCGCGAGCCCGCTCGGTCTCTGCCGGGCTCAGCGCGTCGGCCATGGCCTTGACCCAGAGATTGGCCTGCTTGAGCCCGTCCATCGAGCAGCCGCAGACGCGCTCGCAGATCTCCTTCGGCGTGCCATTCCCGGTGCAGGACCGCTGGCAGGCGGTCAGGAACGGGGCGGCCTCGGCATCCGGCAGTTTCGCGGCCATATGCCCGGTCGCCTGCATGAACAGGAACAACGCGCCGATGAACAGCGGCTGATGGACGAGGTAGACGAACAGGCTGTTGCGGCCGCCGAGGACGACGATCTTGGCCGGAGCTGACGTCGCCCGCCAGTTCGCCCAGCCGCTGCCCTGTGCCCTCGGCAGAACGATCCGTGCCAGCGCCATGCCGGCGAGCACGCAGCCGAACCAGGGGAAGACCGGGACGAAATCGGCGGTGACCGGCCAGGGGCCGAAGCCGAGGAAGGCGAGCCAGTCCTGCGTGAACAGGTCGTGACCCAAGATGAAGGGCAAAGCGAAGACGATGACGGCCGCGATCGCGATGACGGCTGTGGGCAGGAACAGGAAGGGCAGGGCCAGCAAGCTCGCCAGCGCGATGTGGTGCAGGATGCCGAAGAAGATGAAGACGTCCGGCAGGGCGAACCAGGTGGCGGAGGTGACGAGGATCGCCGCGCAGGCGACCAAGGCGAGGCGGCGCAGATAATTGCCGCGGTCGAAGCCCTTGCGCGTCGCCAGCACCAGGCTGAAGCCGACGATCGCCAGGAAGGAGCCGGCGATCAGCCGCGCGAAGACGCGCCAGCCGGGGTCGCTGACGACATCGACCCGGATCAGCCGAAAGAAAGAGAGGTCATAGGCGAAGTGGTAGACGAACATCGCGAGCAGCGCGATGCCGCGGGCCAGATCGACCAGTTCGATACGGCCGCCGGCCGGAGATTGGGCTTGCTCGCTCATGGCTTCGTCATAAGCGGCGCGATGCGGCTGGGGAAGGGGTGGTCCGCACCCGCGAAACGCCAAGCATGCTACCCAAAGCCGCGCCGCCGTGGCAGACCTGCCCCAAGACCAGAGCAGCCGGCGGCAGGACCATGCAGACATTCGATTCCGACGGTGTGAGCATCGCCTATCTCGACCTGGCCCCGACCGGCGAAGGGACCGGCGATCCGATCCTGCTGATCCACGGCTTCGCCTCGAGCCATGCGGTGAACTGGGTCAACACGCAGTGGACGAAGACGCTGACCCATGCCGGCCGACGCGTCGTGCTCTACGACAATCGCGGCCATGGCCGCAGCCAGAAGCTCTACGATCCCGAGGCCTATCACTCGAACATCATGGCCGAGGATGCGCGCCGGCTGATGGACCACCTCTCGATCGAGCGTGCCGATATCATGGGCTATTCGATGGGGGCGCGGATCTCGTCGCATCTGACGCTCGCCCATCCCGAACGCGCGCGTTCGCTGCTGCTCGGGGGCTTGGGCATCCATCTGGTCGAGGGCGTCGGCCTGCCGCTCGGCATTGCCGACGCGATGGAAGCGCCCTCGCTCGCCGACCTGACCGACCCGATGCAGCGCATGTTCCGGGCCTTCGCCGAGAACACCGGCAGCGATCTGCGGGCCCTCGCGGCCTGCATACGTGGCACGCGCCAGACGCTGAGCAAGGAGGAGGTCGGCAAGATCGCGGTGCCGACCCTGGTCAGCGTCGGCACGAAGGACGACGTCTCCGGCTCCGGCCCGGAGCTGGCGGCGTTGATCCCCGGCGCGGAAAGCTTTGCCATCGAGGGGCGCGATCACAATCTCGCGGTTGGTGATCGTACGCACAAGCAGGCCGTGGTCGAGTTCCTGGCGCGCCGGCCGTAGAATAACGTTCTCCGCAGGTAGAATATTATTCTACGGCAATGGCTTGCGGCACTTGTCTCGCAAATCGATTCTTGTTCTTCGCGGCTTGATTCAGCTAGAAGGCGGCACCACGTGCTCTGGCGCGAGCTCATCGTGCCAGATTGATCTACGAGCGAACCGCAGCGGAGAACGCCATGCCATCCGGGCGCCCGAATATCGAGATCCGCGATCCCGCCACCGGCCTCGACCGGCTCGACCCCGTCTGGTCGCGCCTGCGCAACGAGGCCGAGCAGGCGATCGCGAGCGAGCCGGCGATGGCGAGCTTCATCCTGGCGACGATCGCGAACCAGCCGAGCTTCGAGGCGGCGGTGGGCCATCGCATCGCGGCGCGGCTCGGCCATGGCGCCGTGCCGGCCGAGCTGATCGCGCAGGCCTTCGACGAGGCGATCGACGCCGATCCCGAGATCGGGCAAGGCATCCGCGCCGACGTCCTTGCCGTGCTCGACCGCGACCCCGCCTGTTACCGGCTGATCGAGCCGGTTCTGTATTTCAAGGGCTTCCACGCGCTGCAGACGCACCGCCTGGCGCATTGGCTGTGGCGGCAGGATCGGCGCGACTTCGCGCTCTATCTGCAGAGCCGCTCCTCCGAGGTGTTCCAGACCGACATCAATCCGGCCGCGAAAATCGGCAAGGGCGTCTTCCTCGACCATGCCACCGGGCTCGTCGTCGGCGAGACCACGGTGATCGAGGACAATGTCTCGATGCTGCAGGACGTCACGCTCGGCGGCACCGGCAAGCAGGGCGGCGACCGCCATCCCAAGATCCGGAAGGGCGTGCTGATCGGCGCCGGCGCCAAGATCCTCGGCAATATCGAGGTCGGGCAATGCGCCCGCGTCGCTGCCGGCTCGGTCGTGCTCGCGGCGGTGCCGCGCAACACCACGGTCGCCGGCGTGCCGGCCAAGGTGGTCGGGGAAGCCGGCTGTGCAGAGCCCTCGCGCTCGATGGATCAGATCCTGGCCGGCGATTGCGGCGGGGGCATCTGAGGCCGCCCCGAAACTCTACTCCAGCGGCCGTCTGACGGCGTTTTCTGCGCTTCCGGTGCTCACGGACCAATGTCCGCTGCGCTCCGGTTCTCGAAAACACCGCCAGCCGACTCGCTGGAGCGACTTTCGAGAAGGCCTCGGGAGTGCTTTCACAACGACGTCGGGCGCCCGCCCGCTCAGCCCTCGACGAGCTTCTTCTTGTGGTCGTCGAGATGGCCGAGATCGCGTTCGGGATCGAGCCGGTCGCGCACGCGCTGCTTGAGCTGCTTCACATCGGGGAAGCCGCCATCGACGGTGCGGTCCCAGATCAGATCGCCGTCATAGTGGATCTGGAAGATGCCGCCGGTGCGCGGGATCAGCACGACCTCGCCGAGATCCTGGCCGAAGGTCTGCAACAGCTCCTGCGCCATCCAGGCGGAACGGAGCAGCCAGTTGCACATGCTGCAATAGGTGATGGCGATGCGCGGGCCGGGCTTGGGTTCGGTCATGGGATGATCCTGCAGGCGAAGATAGCTTGCTCTTAATCCACGGCGGGAAGCGCAGCCAGCAGTCTTGCGGTGAGTGACTGCGCGGCATGGTTGTGTGGCCGACTATCGTATGCGATGGCGTGGTGGCTGCTCCACGGCAAACCGTTTTGATTCCAGACACCTGGCCGGGCTCTTGCGATGATCTCACGACGTGCCTTCGCCGCCTTGGCCGGTGCAGCTGTACTTGCCGGCTGTGTCTCAACGCAACCAAAGCACGACCTGTCCCTGGATCTCGTCCAGAGCTTCAAATTCGCCGGTGTCGAGGGACGCATCGATCCCGCGATCAGTGGCACCTGGCTTTCGATGAAGGAGGATTTCCTCGCATCGAAAGGCATCGCCATTCCGCAACCCGACTATGAGAATCCCGGCGGCCAGCCGAAGGTGCCGGAGTTCTCACATGATGAGCTCCGCGCTTTTCTCGGTGGTCAGTTCAACGAGCGGCTTGCGAAGGCGTTCGCCGGGCCGATGGCGCAGGAACTGAAAGGTACTCGCCCCGTCCGGATCGTCGCCACCCTCCACTTCGTCGATATTCCGACGCGGGGAGCCCGGGTGATGCGCACGGTCCTGAGCGGCCAGTCTGGCAACGACAACACCATCATCGTTAGCTTCGACATCGTCGACGCGAGATCGGGGCAGAGCCTATTGCGCTTGCCCAATGTCCGCGAGAAGGGCTTCGGGGGAGAGCCGGTCGTCGACTTGGGGCCGCTGACGGTGAAGGTGACCGACCCCGATCCGATGGTGCGGATGCTGATCTCGCTGCGGTCGAAATTCTCCGACTGGCTGTTCAAGCGAGCCGGGACCTGAGCGGCAGCCTTGCACTTCGCCCCAAAACCCCCTAATGCGACCGCGTTTTCAGGCCCTGCGCGGGCGTCGTCAGGAACAAGGTGTCATGGCCAAAGAGAAGTTTGCTCGCACGAAGCCGCACTGCAACATTGGTACGATTGGTCACGTCGACCATGGCAAGACGTCCTTGACGGCTGCGATCACGAAGGTCCTGGCGGAGTCGGGTGGCGCGTCGTTCACGGCGTATGACCAGATCGACAAGGCGCCGGAAGAGAAGGCGCGCGGCATCACGATCTCGACGGCGCACGTCGAGTACGAGACCCCGGCCCGCCACTACGCGCACGTCGACTGCCCCGGGCACGCCGACTATGTGAAGAACATGATCACGGGCGCGGCGCAGATGGACGGCGCGATCCTGGTGGTGTCGGCCGCCGACGGCCCGATGCCGCAGACCCGCGAGCACATCCTGCTGGCGCGCCAGGTCGGCGTCCCGGCGCTGGTGGTGTTCATGAACAAGGTCGATCTGGTCGACGACGCCGAGCTGCTCGAGCTGGTCGAGATGGAGATCCGCGAGCTCCTGTCGAAGTACGACTTCCCGGGCGACGACATCCCGATCACCAAGGGCTCGGCCAAGGCCGCGCTGGACGGCGTCACCCCGGAGATCGGGCATGACGCGGTGATCGCGCTGATGAAGACGGTCGACGACTACATCCCGCAGCCCGAGCGCCCGATCGACCAGCCCTTCCTGATGCCGGTCGAGGACGTGTTCTCGATCTCGGGTCGTGGCACGGTGGTGACCGGCCGCGTCGAGCGCGGCATCGTCAAGGTCGGCGAGGAAATCGAGATCGTCGGCCTGAAGGA
>NZ_JBYSVZ010000007.1:0-543499 GCF_058986765.1 Allobosea sp. GW821-FHT03A12 | reverse complement strand
GGCCTGCCGCCGGAGATGCTCTCGGTGGTCACCGGCAATCCCTCGACCATGGGCGATGCGATGATCACCGATCCCGACGCGGATCTGGTGACCTTCACCGGCTCGGTCCGGGTCGGCAAGCACATCGCCGCGACCGCCGGCTACAAGCGCATCGTGCTCGAACTCGGTGGCAACGACCCGCTGATCGTCATGGAGGACGCCGATCTCGACAAGGCGGCCGAGCTTGCCGTCACCGGCGCGACCAAGAACTCCGGCCAGCGCTGCACCGCGGTGAAGCGCATCCTGGTGGTCGAGAACGTCGCCGAAGCCTTCGCCAGGCTCGTCGTCGAGAAGGCCAGGAAGCTCAGATGCGGCGATCCGATGGACCCGGCGACCGATGTCGGCACCGTCATCAACGCCCGCTCGGCCGCGCTCTTCCAGGCCCGTGTCGACGACGCCGTGACGAAGGGCGCGCAGGTCCTCTACGGCAAGCGGGCGGAAGGGGCGCTGTTCCACCCGACCGTGGTCGACAGGATCCCCTACACCTGCGAGCTCGTGCACGAGGAGACCTTCGGCCCGGTCATCCCGATCATCCGCGTGCCGAACGACATCGCCGAGGTCATCCGCATCTCGAATTCGACCGCCTATGGCCTGTCGTCCGGCATCTGCACCAACCGCTACGACTACATCCAGCGCTTCGTCGCCGAGCTGGAGGTCGGTACCGTCAATCTCTGGGAGGTCCCGGGCTACCGGATCGAGATGTCGCCCTTCGGCGGCATCAAGGACTCCGGCCTCGGCTACAAGGAGGGCGTCGTCGAGGCCATGAAGTCCTTCACTAACGTCAAGACATGGTCAATGCCATGGAACGCGTGACCTAAGAAGATCAACGCAGGCGGAGCGATCCGCCTGCGTTTTTTGCATGTGAAAACAAAGAAACGTCGAAAGAGCGTTCAAACCGATCTCAACGAGGGGATGAGAACATGAAGAACTGGCTTGCTACCTGCCTCGTCGGCGCCTTTGCGCTGGCGCTTCCTGGCGTCGCCCAGGCGCAGAAGACGAAGGTCACGGTCTACACCGCCCTGGAGAACGACCAGCTCGCGCCGTTCAAGGCGTCGATCGAGAAGGCCGTGCCCGAGGCCGATGTGGTCTGGGTCCGCGATTCCACCGGCGTCATCACCGCCCGCTTCCTGGCCGAGAAGGACAATCCGCGGGCCGACATGGTGATGGGCCTGGCGGCGTCGAGCCTCCTGATGTTCGAGAAGGCCGGGCTGCTCGAAGCCTACAAGCCCGCCGGCGCCGACGCGCTGAAGCCGGTCTTCCGCGACGCCAACGAGCCCTACACCTGGACCGGCATGGACGCCTATCTCGGCGTCGTCTGCTTCAACACCGCCGAGGCCAAGGGCGTTGCGGTACCGACCTCCTGGAAGGACCTGCTCAACCCGGCGCTCAAGGGCAAGATCGTGATGCCGCATCCGGCCTCGTCCGGCACCGGCTATCTGATGGTCGCCGGCTGGCTGCAGAGCATGGGCGAGGCCGAGGGCTGGAAGTTCATGGACGGCCTGCACGAGAATATCGCCGCCTATCTGCACTCCGGCTCGGCGCCCTGCGTCCAGGCGGCGCGCGGCGAGCGCACCGTCGGCCTGGCGCTCGACATGCGCGGCGCCTCCGAGAAGAGCAAGGGCGCGCCGATCGAGGTGGTGATCCCGAAGGAAGGTGTCGGCTGGGAGATGGAGGCGAGCGCCATCGTCAAGGGCAGCAAGAACCTCGCCGTTGCCAAGAAGATCGCCGACTGGTCGGCGACGAAGGACGCCAACGAGCTCTATTCGAAGACCTATGCCATCGTTGCCGCGCGGGGGGTCGAGAACAAGCCGGCCAACTATCCCGCCAACGCCGAAGCCGGGATGATCCGGAACGACCTGTCCTGGATGGCGGATAATCGCGACCGTGTCCTTGCCGAGTGGTCGAAGCGCTACGAGTCCAAGGCGGCGCCGAAGAACTGACGCCATGGCGCCGGCCTGGCCCGCTGCGGCGGGCCAGGCCGGCGCGTTTCATGCAGGCCCCGAAGTTGTCGCTGCGCGTTCAGATGAAGGTCGGCAAGATGAGCACGAACACGGCTCCGTTTATCTCGATCCGCAAGCTCGCCAAGAGCTTCGGCGCCTTCCAGGCCCTGCGCAGCATCGATCTCGACATCCACCGCGGCGAGTTCGTCTGCTTCCTCGGCCCGTCGGGCTGCGGCAAGACCACCTTGCTGCGCGCCATCGCCGGCCTCGACTTGCAGGATAGCGGCAGCATCCAGATGGGCGGGCGCGACGTCTCCCGCGCGAGCCCTGCCGAGCGCGATTTCGGCATCGTCTTCCAGTCCTATGCGCTGTTCCCGAACCTGACCGTCGCCGACAATGTCGGCTATGGCCTGGTCAACCGCCGCCGCCCGTCGGCCGAGATCACCCGGCGCGTCGAGGAACTGCTTGCGCTCGTCGGCCTGCCCGAGCAGAGCAAGAAATACCCGATCCAGCTTTCGGGCGGCCAGCAGCAGCGCGTCGCCCTGGCCCGCGCACTCGCGACCGCGCCGGAGCTCCTGCTGCTCGACGAGCCGCTCTCGGCGCTCGACGCCAAGGTCAGGATCAGGCTGCGCGACGAGATGCGCTCCCTGCAGCAGCGCCTGGGCGTGACCACGATCATGGTCACGCACGACCAGGAGGAAGCGCTCGCCATGGCCGACCGCATCGTCGTGATGAGCGACGGCGCCGTCGAGCAGGTCGGCACGCCCGAGGAGATCTATCGCCGCCCAGGCACGCCCTTCGTCGCCGACTTCGTCGGCCACATGACCTTCCTCGACGCCATCGTCACCGGGCCGGGCCGGGTGCGGGTCGGCGAACTCGACCTGCTCGTCGCCAATGCCGCGTCCTTCACCGCGGGTACGCCGGTGCGGCTCGCCATGCGTCCCGAGGAGGTGCGAACCCGCTCGATCACGGCCGAGACGCCCAACCGCTTCGATGCGACGATCGGCGACCTCTCCTTCCTCGGTTCCTATTGCCGGGCGCATCTGGAGCCGACGAATTCGCGCTCGACCCGGATCGCCGCCGATTTCTCGACCAATGCGATGCGCGACCTCGGCATCCTGCCGGGGCAGGTGCGCACGGTCGCCTTCCCGCCGGAGTCGCTGCACGTCTTTGCCGGGGGTGGTCGATGAGCCATGCCGCGACACCGCTGACGATGACCGACGCCACCGTGAAGATCTCGCCGCCGCGGCTCAGCGAACGCCATGTCGCCGGCGTGCTGATCCTGGCGCTCTGCGCGGCGCTCATCCTGATCATCGCCTTGCCGCTCTGGGCGCTGCTCTCCAAGAGCCTCGAGGATACCCAGGGCCGTTTCGTCGGGCTGGCGAACTTCGTCAGCTATGCGACGACGCCGACGCTGCTCTCCTCGCTGACCAACAGCGTGCTCGTCGCCAGCGTGACCACGGGAATCGTGCTGCCACTCGCCTTCCTCTACGCTTATGCCTTGCGCCGCAGCTGCATTCCCGGCCGGGGCCTGTTCTATGCCGCGGCGATGGTGCCGGTCTTCGCGCCCTCGCTGCTCTCGGGCTTGGCGCTGATCTACATCTTCGGCAATCAGGGCCTGCTCAAATCCTGGATGATGGGCGCCTCGCTGTACGGGCCGGTCGGCATCATCGGGGCCGAGGCGCTCTACAGCTTTCCCCATGCCGTGCTGATCCTGGTGACGGCGCTCAGCCTCTCCGACGGGCGGCTGCGCGAGGCAGCCGAGGCGATGGGCACGACGCGCTGGCGCATCTTCCACACGATCACGCTGCCGGGTGCGCGCTATGGCGTGATCAGCGCGGCCTTCGTGGTCTTCACCCTGGTGATCACCGATTTCGGCATTCCCAAGGTGATCGGCGGGCAGTTCAGCGTGCTCGCGACAGATGCCTATCGCCAGGTCGTCGGCCAGCAGAACTTCCCGATGGGCGCCGTCGTCGGCATCATCCTCTTGGTGCCGGCCGTGCTCGCCTTCTTCGTCGACCGCGCCGTCCAACGCCGCCAGAGCGCCATGCTCTCGGCCCGCGCCGTGCCGTATTCGCCGCGGCCCGAGCGGCGCCGGGACCTTGCGCTCCTTACCTTCGTCAGCGTGATGGCGCTCGCCATCGTCGGCCCCTACGGCATCGCGATCTGGGGCTCCTTCGTCAAATACTGGCCCTATAACCTGTCGCTGACGCTGAACAATTACGATTTCGCCGCCGTCGACCCCGAAGGCTGGACGACCTATGGCAATTCGCTGCTGCTGGCCTCGCTGACGGCGGTGATCGGCACCGCGCTGATCTTCACCGGGGCCTATCTGATCGAGAAGCTGAAGCTGTTCCCGCGCCTGCGCGCCTTCGCCCAGTTCCTGGCGATGCTGCCGATGGCGGTGCCCGGGCTCGTGCTTGGTCTCGGCTATGTCTTCTTCTTCAATGCCGGCTGGAACCCGCTCAACGTTCTCTACGGGACGCTGACGATCCTGGTGATCAACACCATCGCCCATTTCTACACGGTCGGGCACATCACCGCCCTGACCAGCCTGAAGCAGATCGACGGCGAGTTCGAATCGGTTTCCGCCTCGCTCAAGGTGCCGTTCTGGTCGACCTTTCGCCGCGTCACCGCGCCGATCTGCCTGCCGGCGATCCTCGACATCGCCGTCTATGTCTTCGTCAACGCGCTGACCACGGTCTCGGCCGTGATCTTCCTCTACGGGGCCGACACCAAGCTCGCCTCGATCGCCATCGTCCACATGGACGAGGCCGGCGCCATCGCCTCGGCCGCCGGCATGGCGAGCGTGATCATGCTGACCGCCATCGCCGTCAAGCTCGCCCATGTCGGGCTCGACCGGCTGGTGTTCGGCCGCCTGCAGCGCTGGCGGCAGCGCTAGCTCTTCCGGACGCGTCGCCATGACCGGACAGACGCCGACCCAGATCCTGCTCGCGCTCGCCGGCGAGGTCGCGCTGCTGCTCTGGAGCGTGCAGATGGTGACGGCGGGCATCTCCGCCGCCTTCGGCAGCCGCCTGCGCGCCGTATTGGCGACTGGCCTCGACAGCCGCTGGCGTGCCTTCGGGGCCGGGGTGCTGGTGACGGCCGGCCTGCAGTCCAGCACCGCCACGGCGATGATGATCGCGTCCTTCTCGGGAGCGGGGCTGATCGCCTTGGCGCCGGCGCTGGCGATGATGCTCGGCGCCAATGTCGGCACGACGCTGATCGTCCAGTTCGTCAGCTTCGACACGAGCACGCTCGTGCCGCTGCTGATCCTGGCGGGCTATGCCGGCATGCGGCGCTTCGGGCGGCTGCCGGCCCGGGAAACGGCGAAGGCGCTCTTCGGCATCGGTCTGATGCTGCTGTCGCTGCGGCTGATGCAGGGCACGATGGGGCCGGTCGAGCATTCGCAGGTGCTGCGCACCGTACTCGGCTCGCTGTCCGACGACCCGCTGATCGCCCTGCTGCTGGCGGCTGCCCTAAGCTTCGCCGCCCATTCCTCGCTCGCAGCGATCCTGATCGTGATGAGCCTTGCCGCCACCGGCGTGATCGGCACGCCGACCATGCTGGCGATGGTGCTGGGCTGCAATCTGGGCACGGCTCTGAACCCGCTCGTCCAGGCGCTGAAGGGCAATGCCGCGGCGCGCCGGGTGCCGCTTGGCAATATCGCCAACCGGGTCCTGGGCTGCCTGCTCGGGCTGGCGCTATTGCCCTTGCTGACAAAGCTCGTCGGGCAGCTCGGCCTTGCACCGGCGCAGGCGGCGGCCCTGTTCCATCTTGCCTTCAACCTTGCGATGGCGGCGCTCTTCCTGGTGCCGCTGCCTGCGATCGCGCGGCTGCTGATGCGCCTCCTGCCCGAGCCTGCCCCTGAGGCCGACCCGTCGCGCTCGCGCTATCTCGACAAATCCGCTTTGGCGACGCCGACCATCGCGCTCTCCAATGCCACCCGCGAGGTGCTGCGCATGGTCGATGTCGTCGACGACATGCTCAAGACCTCGCTCGCCGCCTTTGAAGGCGACGATCTCGCCAGGGTTGCTGCGGTGAGCCGCGCCGACGATGTGCTCGACAGCCTGTTCAACCACATCCAGCTCTATGTCGGCGCGATCGCCGAGACGGCCCTGTCGGAAGCGGATGAGCGCCGGCTCTCGGCGGTGCTGGTGCTGGCGATCAACCTTGAGCATATCGGCGACATCGTCGAGAAGAACCTGATGCAGATGGCCGGCAAGCGCATCCGCGACCAGCGCCGGCTGCCGCCCGAGGCGCTGGAGCGCATCGCCGACATGCACCAGCGGCTGCGCGATCACCTGCGCCTCGCGATCACCGTCTTCATCTCCGAGGACGAGCCGACGGCGCGCCGGATCGTGCGCGAGAAGGAGACCTTCCGCGGGCTGGAGCGCGAGGCGATCGAGTCGCATCTCGCCGAGATGCGCACCGGCCAGCGCGAGGCCGTCATCGTCAGCGCGCTGCAGCTCGACATCACGCGCGACCTCAAGCGGATCGACGCCCATATCGCCGCGACCGTGCACGGGCTGCTGGAGCAGAAGGGAGCCCTGATCGGCAGCCGGCTCCTGCGCGCGGCGGAGTGAGGCGATCGCGCTAGGCGACCGCGGGCTGATCGGATCGACCGCGCAGCGCCCTCGCGGTCGCGAAGAAGGCCTGAATCGCCTTGCTGTTGCGGCGCTCGTGCAGGCAGATCAGCGCCTCCCGCATCAGGAGCGGCGGGCCGTCGAGCGGAATGCGAACAAGGCGCGGATCGTCCTCGCCGAACTCCGCTGCGGAGACGAAGCCGATACCGCCTCCCGCTGCCACGATCGCCCGGACGGCCTCGCGACCCTCCGCTTCGACCGCGTAGCTGAGCGCGATGCCACTGTCCGTCGCTCGCTGCTCCAGCATCTGGCGGGTGCGCGAGCCTGGCTCGCGCATGATCAGCGGCCAGTCGCTCAGTTCAGCCAGCGAGAGGTTCGCTCGAGTGGCAGCCGGGTGATTGCGGGCGGCGAAGGCGATGATCGGCGAGACGTTGAGCGGCAGGACCTCGAAGGGGCGCTCGTCGCCGAGTTCGCCGAGCACGCCGATATCGGCCTCGTAGCCGGTCAGCATCTCGACGATGCTGCCGGTATTGCCGCGCGCGACGCTGACCTGGATGCCGGGATGGCGCTCACGAAAGGCTGTCAGCACGTCGAGCACATGCTGGACGGAATCGGCGACGATGCGCAGCGCGCCCGTCCGCAGCGAGCGCTCCTCCTGCAGCAGCTCCAGCGCCTCGCCTTCGGCGCCGAACAGGCGGTGTGTGACGGCGAGAAGGCGGTGGCCCGCCGGGGTCAGGACGATCTGGCGATGGCGCCGGCTGAACAAAGCGACGTCGTATTCCTCCTCCAGCCGCCGGACCTGATCGGAGATCGCCGGCTGGGTGAGATGCAGCGCCTGCGCCGCCTTGGAGAAGCCGCCGGTCAGCGCGACCTGGTGGAAGGCGCGGAGCTGGACATAGCGCATGAGAACACGACCCCGTTCGGAGTGAGTTAGCATGATATCGCTGAAATTTATCAGAGGATATGAATTAACGATTTTTCAGATCGATGAGCTGCTGCCATTCTTCGTTCCAAAGCGCCGGGCAGGCGCATGAAACGGGACCTTGTCATGCGCGCCGAAGCATCTGCGATCGTTCACACTGAGGGCGAGTCCAACACCTCGCCTGCACGCGGCGACTGGAACGCCGGCATCGGCGACGCGGCGACGCGCGAGCTGCTGGCGCGCGATTCCGCAGCCTTCCTGCACCAGAGCCTGTCGAGCCCCTGCCTCACCGCCATCGCCAAAGCGGAGGGCATCTGGATCGAGGACACGATGGGGCGCCGCTACATGGATTTCCATGGCAACAGCGTCCACCATATCGGCTACGGCCATCCGCGCCTCAAGGCGGCGATCAAGCAGCAGCTCGACGATCTCTGCTTTTCGCCGCGCCGCTTCACCTGCGAGCCCGCGGTCGAGCTCGCCGAGACGCTCGGGCGATTGGCGCCGGGCGATCTCGGCAAGGTGCTCTTCACCACCGGCGGCTCGGATGCGATCGAGGTCGCGCTGCGGCTCGCGCGCGCCGCGACCGGCCGGTTCAAGACCCTGTCTTTCTGGGACGCCTTCCATGGCGCCGGCTTCGGCGCCTCGAGCGTCGGTGGCGAAGCGACCTTCCGCTCTGGCATCGCCGGCCCGCTTCTGCCCGGCGCCGAGCATGTCGCGCCCTGGGGCACGCGCAACTGCGCCTATGGCCACGACAATCTCGAAGATTCGGCCCGCGCCTGCGCCAGGATGATCTCCTATGTGCTGGCGAAAGAAGGGGACATCGCCGCCGTCGTCGCCGAGCCGATGCGGGCGACGCCCTATCCGCCGGCGCCCGGCTTCTGGAAGAGCGTGCGCGAAGCCTGCGACCGGCACGGCACGCTGCTGATCTTCGACGAGATCCCGACCGGGCTCGGCAAGACTGGGCGCTTCTTCGCCCATGAGCATGACGGGGTGCAGCCGGACATGGTCGTGCTCGGCAAGGCGCTGGGTGGCGGCATCCTGCCGATCGCTGCGGTGATCGCCCGTCGCGATCTCGACGTCGCCGGCGGCTACGCCATCGGCCACTACACCCATGAGAAGAACCCGGTCACCACCCGTGCGGCGCTGACGACGATCGAGATCATCCGCGAGGAGGGGCTGACCGAACGGGCGGCCGAGCTCGGCGCCCATGCGATGGAGCGCCTGCGGAGTTTTAGCGAGCGCTGCCCGTCGGTCGGCGATGTCCGCGGGCGCGGCCTGCTGTTCGGGGTCGAGCTGGTCAAGGACCGCGCCAATTTCACGCCGGACAATGCTCTGGCCGAGCGGGTCTATTATCGCTGCCTGGAGGGCGGGCTGAGCTTCAAGATCAGCCAGGGCAATGTGCTCACCTTGTCGCCGCCGATGGTGATCACGCAAGCTGAGCTCGACCAAGCGCTCGACATCGTCGAGCAGGCGATCCTGGCGGGCTAAGGGGCGGTGATGAAGGCTGTCCGCACAGACCGGGAACTGGAATGCCCTGAGATCGACGCTGGCCTGCGCGCCCGCGGCGTCGAGCTCGTCACGCTGCCCGACGGGATTTCCGAGGAGGCGCTGGCGCGGGAGGTCACTGAGGCCGACCTCCTGCTGATGTGCTACACGCCGATCACGGCGCGGGTGATCGCCGCGGCCGGCAGGCTCAAGGGCATCGTCAAATACGGCGTCGGCATCGACGCGATCGATATCCCGGCGGCGATGGCTCGCGGCATTCCGGTCGTCAACGTGCCCGAATATGCCGAGGAGACGGTCGCGGAAGGCGCGTTCGCCCTGATGATCGCGCTCGCCAGGCGGATGCCCGAGATCGGCCGCGCCATGCAGAGCGAGGGCTGGATCTGGCCGGCGCAGCGCTGGCTCGGCCGCGACATCGCCGGCGCAACGCTCGGGCTGGTCGGCACCGGCAAGATCGGGCGCAGCATGGCGCGGATGGCGGGGCTGGGCTTCCGGGCCAGCGTCCTCGGGTACGATCCGCATGTCGGCGCCGACGCCATGGCTGCTTCGGGAATCGAGAAGGTCGACGACCTCCACGCGATGTTGCGGCAATGCGACTTCATTTCGCTGCATAGCGTCCTGAACGACGCGACCCGTCATATCCTCGGCCGGGCGGAACTGGCTTGCCTCAAGCCCGGCGCCATCCTCGTCAACGTCTCGCGCGGCGCGCTGATCGACGAGGCGGCACTGGTCGAGACAGTGCTGGCCGGCCGGCTCGGCGGGGTCGGCCTCGATGTCTACAGTCAGGAGCCGCTCGCCCGGCAGGGGCATCTGCTCAGCCCGCTCTTCGGGCGCGACGACGTCATCCTGTTCCCGCACCTGACCTTCTTCACCGTTGAGGCGATGCAGCGGCTCTCCGACGACACCCTGGCGCGCTGCTTCGAGGTCCTGGACGACAAGCCGGTGCAGATCCGCTCGCACGATCCGCGCCTGCGGGCGCAGAGGCGGAACGTCGTGTTTGCCTGATCAGATATGACAGAGGCGCGGGGAACCCTCTCCTGGAAGGAGAGGGCAGGGTGAGGTGTCGGCCGCTAAACCAGTTCCGCGAACGCTCACCGCGCGGCCGGGTTCAGGCCGACAATTTCCCTTCCGAACACCTCACCCCTGCCCCTCTCCTTCCAGGAGAGGGGTTCCCCGCGCCTATTCGGCCGGACCTCGGCATGGAATGATGGGAAAGGTCGACCCAAAGTGTGCTATGAGCCGCGGTCCAGCGGCGCCGCGAGGCTGGCAGTGACGGGAACCGTGGTCCCGGCGAGGTCGATCGCCCAGCTGCGGGCATCGAGCCAGGCCTGGTCGATCGCCTCGTCGCCCTGCGCCCAGCCGAGCGCGACGATGCCGTCGAGACTCGCGCCGAACGCTGCTGAGGTGATCTCGCCGACCGGCTGGCCGTCGGCCAGGATCGCCTCGCCGCCCCAGGCCATCTGCCCGTCCGGGCAGGGCCCGACCAAAGCGATGAGACGCTTGCTCCGCGGCGCCGCGCGCGCAGCCACCAGCGCCTCGCGGCCGATGAAGTCGCCCTTGTTCAGCTTCACCGCGAAGCCGAGCCCGGCCTCATAAGGGTTGACGTCGGGAGTCAGCTCGCGCCCCCAGGCGCGGAAGCCCTTCTCGATGCGTAGCGAGTCGACCGCGTAGTAGCCGACATCACGGAGGCCGAGATCGGCACCCGCCTCGTGCAGCGCCTCGTAGATCGCGGCTGTGAACTCGGCGGGCACATAGAGCTCGAAGCCATCGCCGAGATAAGAGCGGCGGCAGGCCCATGTCGTGGCATAGCCGATCGTGATCTGGCGGATGGCGTTGGCCGGGAAGTCGGCGAGGTCGAACGAGACCGGGCTGACGCGGCTGAGGATTTCCGCCGCCTTCGGCCCGGCGAGCGAGAGCACGGCATAGGCGGAGGTCACGTCCGTCAGCGTCGCGCCGTCCGGCAGTTGCCGCCTGATCCAATGCGCGTCGCGCGTCGCCTGGGCGGTGCCGGTCAGGAGCAGATAGGCATCGGGCGCGATGCGGGCGGCGGTGAGATCGCTCTCGAAGGTGCCGCGCCCGTTGAGCAAGGCGGTGTAGACGGAGGTGCCGACCGGCACGGCGACGTCGTTGGCGGCAAGGCGCTGCAGTGCGGCCTCGGCCTGCGGTCCCTGCAGCAGGAACTTGGCGAAGCTGCTCATGTCGACGAGCCCGGCGGCCTCGCGGCAGGCACGATGCTCGGCAGTCACCGTCTCGAACCAGTTCTGCGGCCCGAAGGAGTAGCGGATCGTGCGCTCGTCTGCGCTGCGGGCAAAATAGTTGGCGCGCTCCCAGCCCATCTTCGAGCCGAAGACGGCGCCCTTGGCGGCGAGGCGATCATAGAGCGGCGAGCGTCGGAAGGGCCTTGCGGTATCGAGCTCGCGGTTCGGCCAGGGCATGGCGTAGTGCAGGCCGAGCGTCTCCTTGATGCGGTCCTTCAGCCAGGCCGGATTGTTGTTGAAATCGGCGAAGCGGCGGATGTCGACCGGCCAGAGATCGCTGGTCGCCTCGCCCGCGACGATCCATTCGGCCAGCGCGCGGCCGGCGCCGCCGGCCGAGGCGATGCCCATCGAGTTGAAGCCCGCGCCGACATAGACGCCGGCGACCTCCGGGGCCTCGCCGAGCAGGAAGTTGTTGTCGGGCGTGAAGCTCTCGGGGCCGTTGAGGAAGGTCTTGATCTGCGCCGTCTCCAGAGCCGGCACGCGCTGCAGCGCGTTCTCCATCAGGATAGCGAACTGGTCCCAGTCGTCGGACAGGAGCTGGAATTCGAACGGGTAGGGGATGCCGTCCATGCCCCAGGGCTTGGCGTCCGGCTCGAAGCCGCCCATGACGAGGCCGCCGACCTCCTCCTTGTAGTAGGTGTAGCCGTCGGGATCGCGCATCACCGGCAGGTCGGGCGTCACGCCCTCGATCTTGCCGGTGACGATGTACATGTGCTCGGCCGAGTGCAGCGGCACCGAGACGCCGCACATCCGCCCGACCTCGCGCGACCACTGCCCGGCGCAGATCGCCAGCACCTCGCACTCGACGCGGCCCTGGTCGGTGAGCACGGCCTTGACCCGGCCCTTCTCCGTTTCCACGCCGGTGACGCGGACGCCCTCGCGCACGATCGCGCCGCCATTGCGGGCGCCGCGCGCCAGCGCCTGAGTGATGTCGGATGGATTGGCCTTGCCGTCGCCGGGAAGCCAGACGCCGCCGACGAGATCGTCGGTGCGCATCACCGGCCATTTGTCGCCGGCCTCCTTCGGGCTGAGCTCCTCGATCTCGACGCCCTGGGCGCGGGCCGCCGAGATCGTGCGGCGCAGCTGGGTCATGCGCTCGGGCGTGCGGGCGACCGAGACCGAGCCGCAGCGCTTCCAGCCGGTAGCGAGCTCGGTCTCGCTTTCGAGCGAGGCATAGAGTTCGGTCGAGTAGCGGATCAGCCGGGTCATGCTGGACTGGCTGCGCAGTTGGCCGACGAGGCCGGCCGCATGCCAGGTGGTGCCGCAGGACAGGCGTCCCTGCTCCAGCAGCAGCACGTCGCGCCAGCCGAGCTTGGTCAGGTGATAGGCCAGCGAGCAGCCGATGATGCCGCCGCCGATGATGACGACACGGGACTGGGTGGGAATGGACATGGAATGCCTCCGCGATGGAGGACAGTCTAGCGGGCTAGACTCATAAAACAACAAAAAACCACAAAAACGGGCAAATCAAGAAATCCGCACCGCGGCCCCTCGTTCCGCCAGTTTTGCGGCGATGGCCGCGGGTGGAGCCTGGTCGACGAGGAGGCCGGCGCAGGGTTCGTCGCCGCCGATGCGGCTGGGCAGGACGAGCCCGAACTTGCTGGCGTCGGCCATCAGGAAGCCCTGCTCGGCTGCACCCAGCAGCGCGCTGCGGATCGCCGCGCCGGCGCGGGTGTAGTCGGTCAGGCGCCCATCGGGATCGACGCCGCCGACGCTGACGAAGGCGATGTCGGCGGAGAGACGGGCGATCGCCCGCAGGGTCTCGGCGCCGCTGGTCGCGTCCTCGTTGCGGTCGAATTCGCCGCCGATCAGGAAGACGCGGGCGCCGGCCAGCCGGCTGATCAGCCGCGCGTTCTCGAGCGAGGTGGTGTGCACGATCAGCCGCTTGCGGTCCGAGCGCGCGATAGCGCGGGCGAGGGCCTCGGTCGTGGTGCCGGAATCGAGCAGGACGGTCATACCGTCGCCGAGCAGCGAGACGGCGAGATCGGCGATCTTCTCCTTGCCCGTGCGGTTCACCGTCCGGCGGCTGGCGAAGGACGCCTCCGAACGCTCATGCCGGACTGCGCCGCCATGGACGACCGAGAGCAGGCCGCCCGCTGACAGCGCCTTGAGGTCGCGCCGGACCGTCTCGCGCGAGACGTTGAGCGCCTGGGCCAGCTCCTCGACGGTCACCGAGCCCTGCTGGTCGAGAGTGGCCAGGATGGCCTGATGCCGCCGCGCAGCGATGTCGCGTGTCATGGAAGCGAGACCGGGAGTCCTGGCCAGCGGAAGTCCTGGCCAGCGAGGGAATAGACCCGATCGGACATATGGAGTTGCCACGCGCTTGGCAATCGAACCGGCGCGGGGCGGCATACGCGCTCCGCCTATCTCAATTTTACGCATCGATTACGATTTAACCGTATAAGTTGCATAAGGCGAGATCATCCAACCAAGCAGATGCGTCCGCGGTCTCGCCCGATGCCCGGAGCTTAGATGTCACTGCTCGAACCGCCGACAGCCGTTCACGCGCGCCTTTCGCGCAAGGGTGTGGTCCGGCCGATGACCGGGGCGGATGTGCCCGCAGTCGCCCGGTTGTTCCTGAAGATCTTCAGGGGTGCGGACAGGCCGGCGGATCAAGAGCTTCAGCACTATCTATGCACCCTGGCCCTGACCTCTCCGTCCCATGACGAGAGGCTGGGCACGCAGGTCTATGAGCAGCAGGATGGGCGCATCCGCAGCGCACTGCTGGCCGTGCCGATGCGATTCGTCGCTTGCGGAAACGTTCTGCCGGGTCGGCTTCTCGGCGTCTTCATGGCCGATGCCGAGGCCGCCGGGGCGGCGCAGCTCATCCTCGCCTTGCGGCCGCGGCGCGCTGATTTCGCTTTCTGCGACAGCGCCTCGCCGACGAGCCGCGACCATCTCCTCGCGATCGGCGGCAAGCCGATCCCGGTGCAGAACCTGGAATGGGTGCGCAGCTTCCGTCCCGTGGGGGCCCTGGTCGGGCGCTTCGCCAAGCGCTTCCTGGGCGGCCGGCGCTTCGGCCTTTCCATCCTCGCGCGTCCTCTCGACGGGCTGCTGCGGCGTCGGTCGCCTGATGCGGGCACCCCGGAGCCTGGTGGCGCCGAGGTCGTCGAGATGTCCGTTCGCGATTTCCTCGTGCACGCGCCGCGGCTCGTCGCCCATTACGCGGTGCGCCCGCTCTGGAGCGAGGAGGAGCTCTCCTGGCTGGTCGCGCTGGCGGCGCAGAACACCGGGATCGGCGCCTTCACGATCCGCGCCGTCGTCGATCGCACCGGGGCGGTGATCGGCAGCATCGTCTACTACGCGGCGCCGGGGCGCACCGCCCATATCCTCAACGTCCTGTCGCTGCCCGGCCAAGAGCAAGCCGTGCTCGGCGCGATGTTCCGCCATCTCGACGAGACCGGCCATGTCGAGGCGCGCGGCCGGGCGCAGTTCGCCCTGATGGCCGGGCTCTCCTCGCAGCGCTGGCTCGTTTTCCGGCACCGGGCCTTTGCCGTCGCGCTGACGCGGGTTCCGGAGATCAATGACGCGGTCGCGCGCGGCGATGTCTATGTCGGCGGCCTCGCCGGCGAGGACTGGAGCCGGCTCCTCGGCGACTTCAACTGAGGCGGGGCGATGACGGTCTCGGTCATCCTCAAGACGCTGAACGAGGAAGCGCGGATCGGCGCCGCGATCGAAAGCGTGCTGGCGGCGCTGGAGGGGATTGGCGGCGAGGTGATCGTTGCCGATGGCGGCTCGCGCGACGGAACGCTCGCCATTGCGGCGCGCTATCCCATCCAGGTCGTCCAGCTCGAGCCGAGCATTCGGCCAAGCTGCGGCATCGGCCCCCAGCTCGGCTTCCAGTACAGCCGCGAGCCGTTCATCTGCCTGATGGACGGCGACATGCTGCTCGATCCCGGCTTCCTGCCCGAAGCGCTGTCATATCTCAGCGCCAATCCCCGCGCCGCCGGCGTGACCGGTCATGTCGAGGAGATGAACGACACCAGCCTCGAATATGTCAGGCGCGGGCGCCGGGTCTCGCCGGAGAACCGGATCGGCACGATCGACCGCATGAATGGCGGCGGCCTCTATCGCCGGGCGTCCATCGAGCTGGCCGGCTACCTGTCGGATCGCAATCTGCACGGCTATGAGGAATTCGACCTCGGCCTGCGCCTGCGGGCGCGCGGCTGGAGCCTGCATCGTCTCGACCGACGCTTCGTCCGCCATTTCGGCCACGCGATCAACGCCTATGCGCTGCTGCTGCGGCGCTGGAGATCAGGCTATCTGCGCGGCATCGGCGAAGTGCTGCGCGCCGCGCTCGGCCAGCCGCAATGGCAGCGGCTGGTCGACGAGCTGCCCGAGCTGAAGCTCTGGGGAATCGTCTATCTCTGGCTGGTGGCGATGATCGCGCTGCCCTTCGTGCTGCCGAGCCCGGCCCTAGGACTTGCGATCGATCTCGCCCTGACCGCCGGCATCATCGGCTTGATGAGCCTGCGGCAGAGGAGCCTGTCGCTCGGCCTCTATGCGGTCGTCGCCTGGCTGTTCCACGCCGCCGCCTTGCCGCTCGGTTTTATCCAGGCGCGCAAGGCGCCGGGGGCCTGGATCGAGAGCCGGGTCGTCAGCGAGGGGTCATGAGGGCAGGGGGCTGTCCCCTGCGGGCTGGGTCGTCCGCAGCCGGCTCTGCCGAGCGAGGCGGAGCAGCACCAGCCAGGCCGCGATGACGATGGCGCCGTCGATCACATAGAGCGCGACGAAGGTGCCGATCGGGGCGGCCAATGCGGTCGCGGCTGCGATCAGCACGCTGCCGGCGAGGTTGGCGCTGTTGAGGATCCAGGCCCGCATATCCTGCCGGCCCGAGGCGCCGAGCAGGTCAACCGCCGCAGCCCAGGCGCCGACGAGGATGATGGTGCCGCAGAGGCAGCGCAGGAAGAATGGCAGATCGTGGTAGTCGCGGCCGAACAGGGTCGGTAGCCAGGGCGCCAGCATGAACAGCGTTAGCGCCGTCGCACCGCCGAGGGCGAGCGCCGCGAGCAAAGCTCGCTTGGCCGTGGGCAAGGCGAGATGCAGGCCGTCGCGGCTCTCGCGCGCCAGGCGCGGATAGAGCAGCCGGTTGAGCGCATCGATCGAAAGATAGCTGGCGTCCATGATCCGTCTCGCGACGCCATAGCTGCCGACCGTCTCGATCGGGGTGAACAGGCCGATCACCAGTAGGTCGACATTGGAACGGATGGCCCGCCCGACGAATTGCGATGCGAACAGCAGGCCGGCGCGCAATTCCTCGCGCAGGATCGCGAGCCGGGGCCGGCGGAACGGCAAGAGCGATACGGCTGCGAGCAGGGCGTAGAGCAGGTTTCCGCCGCACTGCCAGAGCGCCCAGTCCGACAGGCTCGAGACCTTGAACAGCAGGCAGGCGAGGGCGGCTGTGGCCGTACGCGCGACGGCGAAGCCGACGACAGAACGGTTGGCGGCATGAACCCGGCCGAGCCCGAGGAAGGCGGTCTCCACGAGCAGGATCAACCGCACGAGAACGACATTGCCGAAGAACAACAGCGCCAGGGTCGGAATGTCGACGGAGGGGCCTGAACCCAGGCGGGTCCAGAACGACATCGCTGCGACGCCGCCGATGACGAGCACGGCTCCGCTGAGGCCGATCAGCAGGAGGTTGTGGCCGAGCAGGCTCGGATAGCTCTCGGGCTCGCGCGAGACCCGGCGAAGCAGGCAGTCGGACGCGCCCAGGCCGCAAAACTGGACCGCGATCGCAGTCACGGCAGAGATCTGCACAAACAGGCCGAATTCGGCCGGTCCGAGCGCGCGCGCCAGGATGGTGAAGGTCAGCAGTTGCGAGATTCCGGCCGATGCCAGCGATCCGCTCGACAGAAAGTAGTTGACGAAGCTGGGGCGAGCGATTCGAAGGCTCTGGCCGATATCCTTCGCGATTTTCACCAAATAATTCTCCGTGAGTTTGGTTTGGTAATCGCCTTCTGTCTCACTTCGCTCACGTTGTTTATATCTGAAATTATGTAATCAAACCATCGCATTCGATAGAATTATTGCCAGGTAATCGAATATTTATTTCATGTTTACCCGCTTTTTCTTCTGAAAACGTACAAGGCGCAGCCGGCGCTGCCTCCTCGTTAAGGTAAACATTTAATTGAGAAATCTACCTAAGGTTGTCTTTCCTTGATCAAATCTGGATTGTCACAACCTATAAGTGCAGTCGTGAAAAAATCGCGAATACGGGGAGTTCCATGATCACGATCGCGGCCGCTGGCCCTGTCCCGGTCATCGCTATTGCTGGTGAGGCAAGGTCAGCGCGGGCAAGGCACGTCTTCGAAGGTCTCGGGACCTGGTCGGCAGGGCTGAAGCGCAGCTCCGCGATCTCCAAGACGTGCATGCCCTCTCGTTGAGGCAGGTCGCCATGTACCTTACGACCGACAGCAGCAGGATGCGGTCCGGGGACGACGTCCCTTATCGCCCGGCCACCGAACCAGCCTCTTCGCCCGTCCGCACGATCACGCTTCTCCAGATGCTGGGCTGGCTGCGGCGCGGCTGGCTCTGGATGCTGGTCGCGGCGCTCGTCGGCGCGGTCGCGGCGGTCGGCGTCAGCCGCCTGCTGACGCCGCGCTTCACCGCGACGACGGAGCTGACGATCGCGCCATCCAACCTGCTGGTCACTCCGAACGACCTCTATTCGGCGAATGTGCAGAGCGACAGCCAGATCCTGGATGTCGAGAGCAAGATGCGGATGATTTCCTCCGGCAATGTCCTGCGCCGGGTCGTCGACCAGCTCCAGCTGAAGAGCGATCCGGAGTTCGCGGCCAAGCCGGCACTGTTCGGCCTTCTGGGCGCATCCGATCAACAGCTGGCCGATGGCGCCGATCTCGCCGCCACTCTGGCGCGGCGTATCACCGTAACCCGGCAGGAACGCTCCTATGTCGTCTCCCTCTCGGTCTGGGCGAGCGACGCGGCGTTGGCGGCCCGGCTGGCGAACGCCGTCGCCGAGACTTTCCGCGACGAGGTCGTGCGGGCCGATGCGGAGCGGGTGGGGCGTGCGGCGCAGGGGCTGACCGCCCGACTCGGCGAGATCAAGGCCGCCGCGACCGAGGCGGAAGACCGGGTCGAGGCCTTCCGCCGCGAGCATGGCCTGCAGCAGAACGCCTCCAGGCAGCCGCTTAGCGCCGAAGCTCTGGAACGGATGAGTGGCAAGCTGACCGACGCCAAGGCGCGGCTTGCCGAGGCGGAGGCGCGCTATGCCGAGGTTTCGCGCGCAGTTTCCCAGCATGGCGTGCAGGGCGGCGGCGTCCAGTCGCAGATCCTGGCCGGGTTGCTCGCCGACGAGGCGGCCCTGCGCCGGCAGGTCGCGGTGCTCTCCAAGACGCTGGGCCCGCGCCATCCCTCGCTGACAAGCGTGCTGACCGAGGCTGATGCGCTGGCCAAGGCACTCAAGGCCGAGACCGAGCGGCTGCGGCGCACGGCCCGCATCGAGGTCGACCAGGCCCGGAAGGCGCTCGACGCACTGAGCGGCGAGACGCGCCTGCTGCGCGGCAGCGTCTCGGTCGACGACCAGGCCCAGGTGAAGCTGCGCGAGCTGGAGCGCGAGGCGGCCGCCAAGACCGCGCTCTACCAGACCTTCCTGACCCGGGCGGGCGAGGCCGCCCAGCGCCAGCAGATCGACGCCACGGATGTCCGCGTGATCACCGCCGCGACCGCCCCTTCGCGCGCGACCTGGCCGCCCCGGCCGATCGTCGCGGCGGCCGCCGGGCTGGTGCTCGGCCTGCTGCTCTCGGCGGGCGCGCTGCTGGGGCGCGGCTATCTCGATGAATTCCGGTCCGGGAGGAGCGCAACGCCATGACACAGGCCATCGAGAGGCGCGCGTATTCGACCGCCGGCACCCTTGGGCCAGTGCTCTTCACGGCGACGCTGCTGTTCTACCTGGTCACGCTGACGCCGTTCATCGACCTTTCCGCTGCCGGTTCGAGCGACGCCGCGACGGCCAAGTCGAACACGATCAACCAGATCATCTATCTCGGCCTGACCGCGGCACTGTGGCTGACGGTGTTCAAATCGCCGGCGCGCCATCTGGTGGCGCGGCCACGCGGCCTCCTGATCGTGCTGCTGCTCTGGTTCGCGGTGGTTTCGGCGGTCTCGGCCCAGCCTGACCTCGCGCTCAAGCGCGTCTTCCTGGCGACGCTGACCATCGTGAACGGCAGCATAGTCCTGCTGCTGCCGCGCTCCGAGCGCCAGTTCGCCGGCATGCTCGCATTCTGCTGCCTCGGGGCGCTCGGGCTCGCCTATGCCGGCGTCGCGCTGATGCCGCAGCTGGCGATCCACCAGGCCAGCGAAGTCCGCGAGCCGATGAATGCCGGGTTCTGGCGCGGCCATTTCGCCCACAAGAACGTCGCAGCCGCGGCCATGGTGATCATCAGCTTCGCCGGGCTCTATCTGTTCGGCACCGGCCGGCGGCTGCTCGGCGCGGCGGTGGTGCTGCTGGCGCTCGTCTTCCTGACCCGCACCGGCGGAAAGTCGGCCGCTATGGCGCTGCCGGGCATCCTCGCCGTTGCCTGGGTCTTCGAGCGCTGGCGGGCCGTCCGCACCCCGATGGTCGTGCTGGGCATCGCCGCGGTCAACATCCTGACGATCGGCTGCTCGGTATCGCCGGCCATGCGCGAGCTGGTCGCCCAGCTCGGCATCGATCCCAGCTTCACCAACCGCACCGACATCTGGAAGATCGGCGCCGGCGCTGCCATGGACAACCCGCTGACCGGCTACGGCTTCCAGCTGTTCTGGCAGACCGATGCGATGGTCCACAAGGGCGGCGCCGCGGCGAGCTGGGCCTTCGCCGCTTTCAACGGCCACAACGCCTATCTCGACATGGCGATCACCACGGGCCTTCCCGGCCTAGCCTTGACGCTGGTGCTGCTGGTCTGGCTGCCGCTGCGCGACATCGCCCGGGCCGAGGCGACGGCGAACGATCCCGCCCTGACGCGCTTTTTCGTGCGGATATGGCTCTACGGCATCTTCGTCGCCTGCGTCGAGAGCCTGTTCTTCCAGTCGGGCAGCCTGATCTGGTTCATGCTGGTCGTCGCGATCTTCGGCCTCCACCTCCAGGCCAACGCGCACGAGATCCGCGAGCCGGCCCAGCATCGCCGCGGCATGGAGCCGGCCCATGCGTAGTGCGTTCACGCTTCCGTTCCAGCCGGAGCGCATCGCCCGTCTGCCGGCCCTGATCGACCGCTTCGCCGGCCGCCTGGAAAACCGGCTGCTGCGGGCCGCGCCCTGGCAGCTCATGCAGGTGCCGACCCGGGAGCCGATCGTCTCCTTCACCTTCGACGACGTGCCTGCATCCGCCCTCGACAAGGGCGCGGCGATCCTCGAAGCGGACGGCGTGCGCGGCACCTTCTACATTTCCGGGGGCCTCGCCGGGCGTGTAGAACCGGGCCGCACGCTGATCGACCAGGCGGGCTGCCGGGAGCTCGCCGCTCGCGGCCACGAGATCGGCTGCCACACCCACGCGCATCGCGACCTGCGCCATGTCGACGGCGAGGCCCTGGCCGAGGATCTCGCCCGCAATGCCCGCTATCTCAACGCGATCGATCCCAGGTCCGGCCGGCGCAATTTCGCTTACCCCTACAATAGCGGCTCGTTCGGAACGCGGGCGATCCTCGCCGACACCTTCCGCAGCTGCCGGGCCGGCGGGGAGGGGATCAATCGGGGGCCGACGGACCCGAGCTTCCTGCGCGCGGTCGAGATCAGGCAGCCGCAGCGGCATGTGCTCGGGCTGGCGCGCTGGATCGACACCGTGGTCGCCAATCCCGGCTGGCTGATCTTCTTCACGCACGACATCGCGCCGCGGCCGACACCCCATGGCTGCACGGCTCCCGGCTTCCGGCTGCTGGTCGGCTATGCGCTGGCGCGCGGCTGCCGGGTGCTGACCGTCGACGGCGCGCTCGACCGCATGGGCTTGCGGGAGCAGGCGAAATGACAAGCTCTCCGCGGCTCCTCGCCATCAACAACTACTTCTATCGCCGCGGCGGCGCCGAGAGCGTCTTCCTGGACCAGATCGAGCTGTTCGCGGCGGCGGGCTGGGAGGTCGTGCCCTTCGCGATGCAGCATCCCGCCAATCTGCCGAGTGCCTGGTCCGAATATTTCGTCTCCGAGATCGAATATGGCGGGGCGGGCGGGCCGCTCACCAAGGCGAAGCAGGCCGCCAAGGTCGTCTTCTCGCTGGAGGCGCGCCGGAACATCCGGGCCCTGATCGGGCGGGCGCCGCCGACGATCGCGCATGCCCACAACGTCTATCACCACATCTCGCCGTCGATCTTCGGCGCTCTCAAGGCCGAGGGCGTGCCGCTGGTGATGACGGCACACGACCTGAAAATCGCCTGCCCGGCCTACAAGATGCTGAGCCAGGGCCGTGTCTGCGAGCGCTGCCAGGGCGGGCGCATCCATAACGTCCTGCTCCGTCGCTGCGTCAAGGATTCGGCTCTGGTCAGCGGGCTCGTCCTGCTGGAGACGCTGGTCCACCGCAGCTTCGGCCTCTATCGCGACACGATCGACTGCCTGGTTGCCCCGAGCCGCTTCTATCGCGACAAGCTCATCGCATGGGGCTGGGACGCGGGCCGCATCGCCTACATTCCGAACTGCATCGATACCGGTCGGTATCCGCTGACGCAGTATGAAGGCGACTACTTCGTCTATGCGGGACGGCTCGCGCCGGAGAAGGGACTGACAACGCTGGTGCGCGCCGCGGCGCTGTCGCGCCAGCGGCTGGTCCTCGCGGGTAGCGGACCGGAGGAGCCGGCCTTGCGCAAGCTCGCCGAGGAGCTCGGCGCCGAGGTCGCCTTTACCGGCCATCTCGAAAAGCCGGCGTTGCAGCGGCTTGTCGGCGAGGCGCGGGCGCTGGTCCTACCCTCCGAATGGTATGAGAACGCGCCGATCAGCGTCCTCGAAGCCTACGCCCTCGGGCGCCCGGTCATCGGCACGCGGATCGGCGGCATTCCGGAGCTGGTTGTCGATGGGCAGACCGGCGCGCTGGTCGAGCCGGGCAATGCCGAGATGCTGGCCGAGGCGCTGGCCACGCTCGCGAGCCTTTCCTCCAGTGCACGCGCCAGCCTCGGCGCGGCCGGCCGTGCTTGGATCGCCTGGGAGTTCTCGCCCGACCGCTACCGCGACCGCACCCTGGCTCTCTATGAGGCGCTGCGCTGATGTACACACTGATGCCGCCCATCGGCGCAAGGCCGCCCGAACGCAGCGTGATCTTCGTCGGCCTGCGCGGCGTCCCCGAGATCCAGGGCGGGGTCGAGACCCATGTCGCGGCGATCGCGGCGCGTTTGGCGGAGCGCGGCTGGCGGGTCGAGGTGCTCGGCCGGGCGCCCTATCTGCCGTCGCGACGGCCCTATGCCTGGAAGGGTGTCACCGTCACGCCGGTCTGGGCGCCGCGCTCGCGCAGCTTCGAGGCGCTGGCGCATACGGCGCTCGGCTTGATCGTTGCGGCCGGGCGCAACCCGGATCTCGTCCACATCCATGCGATCGGGCCGGCCCTGCTGACGCCGCTCGCGCGTCTGCTCGGCCTGCATGTCGTGGTGACGCATCACGGCTTCGACTATGAGCGCCAGAAATGGGGGCGCCTGGCGAAATCCGTCCTGCGGGTTGGCGAGGCGCTGGGCATGCTGTTCTCCCACGCCAATATCGGCGTGTCGAAGGGGATCGTCGACAGCGTCCGCCGCAGGTTCAGCGTCGGCGCGACCTTCATCCCGAACGGCGTCGAGAATCCGTTCCCGCAGCAGGATGCGTCCTATCTCGACCAGATCGAGGTCGCCCCGTACCGCTATGTGCTGAGCGTCGGCCGGATCGTCGAGGAGAAGCGGCATCTCGACCTGATCCAGGCCTTCGCGCGCCTCGGCGATCCCGCGCTCAAGCTCGTCATCGCCGGCACGGCCGACCATGCCGGGCGCTATCAGCGCGCCGTCGAGGCGGCCGCCGCGACGACGCCCGGCGTGGTGATGGCGGGCTTCCAGCGCGGCGAGGCGCTGTCCCAGCTCTACCGGCATGCCGGGCTGTTCGTCCTCCCGTCGAGCCATGAAGGCATGCCGATGGTGCTGCTGGAGGCCCTGAGCTACGGCGCGCCCTGCCTCGCCAGCGACATCGACGCCAATCTCGCGCTCGACCTCGGGCCGGGCAGTTACTTCCCCCTCGGCGACGTCGATGCGCTCGTGGGGGCGATGCAGGTGAAGCTCGCTGCGCCCAACCCGGCCGAGGGCGCGGAGCGCGCCGCCCGGGTGCTCGATTCCTTCGGCTGGGGCGCGATCGTCGACCGCACCACCGACGTCTACGAGAGCGCGCTGCTCGGCTGGGGAGTGGGCAAAGCCCGCCATGGCGGAGCCGACTTCCGGCCGCGCATCGAATTCGGAGGCCGATGATGCTGCCTGCCCTGCGCAATCTCGAAATGACGATCCTCGGCCTCGGCTTCCTCGGCCTCGCCTGGGGCAAGAGCAGGCTCAGCGGCTACACCACGCCGAACGGCGTGGCGAAAGCCGACGAGGAGGGCAAGATCGCCTATCTCCTCGACATCTTCGCCTCGCTGCGCCGCGTCCTGCCGCCGCACTTCGACCTGCGCGGGCGCGACGTGCTGGAGCTCAGCCCCGGCTCCTCGCGAGGAAACGGCGTGCTTTTCCTGGCGCTCGGCGCGCGCTCCTACCACGCCATCGACGTCTTCGATCTCGCCGGCGACGAGGACCCGGTCTTCTACGACCGACTGCTCGATCGCTTCCCTGAAGGCCGCAGGGCCGCTCGGGAGCGTGCCCGGGCCATCGCCCGTGGCGCCGGTGCGCGTGAGTTCGGCTATGCCGTCGGCCGGGATTTCGACATTCGCCGCCTCGCCGGCCAGCGCAGCTTCGACCTGATCGTCAGTTGCGCGGCCTTCGAGCATTACGATGATCCGGCGCAGGCGATTGCGAGCCTGACGCAGGTCGCCCGGCCGGGCTGCGTCAGCGTCCACATCATCGACCTGCAGACGCATTCGCGCTGGATCCGCGAGCACGACCCGAACAACATCTATCGCTATCCCGAGCGGCTCTATCGCCTCTTCCGCTTCCCCGGGCAGCCCAACCGGCGCCGTCCCGCCGATTATGTCGGCAGTTTCGCGGCCGAGGGCTGGAGCGATGTCCGTTTCGTGCCGTCGCGGACCATCGACCCCGCGCTGCGCGAGGCTTCGCTGCAGGGCCTCGCCGCGCCCTTTGCCGGCCGGGACGACATGAGCATCCTCGATGGCGCCCTGACGGCGCGCTATCCCGGGCCGGGCGGCAATCGGGGGCTGGCGTCATGACCAGCCGCCGCTCGGTTCTCGGAGGTCTCGCCGGCATCACGGCACTCGCTTCCTTCGGGACGATGCGCGCCGCAAGCGAGCCCGGCGGCGACATCCCGCTGTTCCGCCGCGGCATCGGCGTCTCGCATGCGCTGGGCTGGGCCGAGGTCGAGGCCGACGGCTCCTATGGCGAGGCGCCGTTCTCAGGCCCGCGCTTCCGCTTCGACAAGGCTCAGCGCCGGGCGATCCGCGCCGCGGGCTTCGATTTCGTGCGGCTTGCCGTCGATGTCGGGCCTTTCCTGGCGTTCACTGGGGTGGCGCGCGACAGGCTCGACGAACTCCTCATCGGCACGGTCCGCGACCTCGTCGATGCCGATCTCGGCGTGATCGTCGATCTGCATCCGAGCGCGATGAAACAGGCCTACCGGCCTGCCGCGCTGACCGCGGGCGTCGAGACGCCGAATTTCCAGGCCGTGCTCGGCTTGCTGCAGCGCCTGGCCGGGCAGCTGGAACAGCTCGGGCGGGGCAGGGCGGCGAGGCTCGCATTGGAGCTGATGAACGAACCGGAGCTGCCGCAGACGGCCTGGCAACCCATGCTCGAAGCCGCCTACCGGGCGGCGCGCAACGGCTCGGCGACGCTGCCGCTGGTGCTGGGTGGTGGTTCGATGAACGCGCCGGCGGCGCTCACCGCGTTCGACATGCGCCTATTCGCTGGGGATGCCCGCCTGATCTACACCTATCACGACTATTCGCCCTGGCAGTTCACGCATCAGGGCGTGCGCGGAAGCCCCGCTTTTGCTCTGGATGCGATCGCCTATCCGGTGCCGCCCTCGGCAGCGGCGATGATGGCCGCGACCCGGCGGCGCACCGTCAATCTCGGACTCGACGGCGCAGCCCTGGAGCAGGCAGAGCAGGCGAAGCGGACGCTCGCGCGCTATGCCGGCTTCGATCGCTCCGACCTCGAACGAACCTTCCGGCAAGTGAGCGCCTGGCGCAGCGCGCAGCGCCTGCCGGCCCATGCCATCCTGCTCGGCGAATTCGGGGTGCACAGGACTCCTTATCTGGAGACGCTCGAGGGGGCGGCGGCGCGCGAGCGCTGGCTGCGTGACATGCGCGAGCTCGCCGAGGCGCATGGCTTCGCCTGGGCTTGCTGGACCTATGCCGGAGCAGGTGGGTTCGCGCTGGCACAGGACGAGACCGGCCCGGGCTTCAATGAACCGACCCGTCGCGCATTGGGGCTGCGATCGCCATGAACCCCGCCATGCCCTGCCAGCGCTATGCCCATCTCGACGCGCTGCGGGCGGTCGCGGCGCTCGCCGTGATGGTCGAGCACCTGTTCGGCGACCTGCTCCGGCAGGCTCCGGCCGCGACGGGGCCGATGAGCGCGCTCGCTCGGTCAGTCGTTGAAAACCTCAGTCTCGGCCGGTTCGGCGTGGTGCTGTTCTTCCTGATCAGTGGCTTCGTCGTGCCCTTCAGCATCACCGGCGAGCGCCCGCTCCGGCATTTTGCGATCTCGCGCCTGTTCCGGCTCTATCCGGCGTTCTGGCTGGCGCTGGCGGTGCTCGCGGCGATGGGCTGGCTCTCCGGCGACGTGCTGGGGACGGCGACCGTGCTCGCCAACCTGACCATGGCGCCGCCGCTCTTCGGCCAGCCCTGGCTCTCGCCGATCCACTGGACCCTGTTCGTCGAGCTCTTGTTCTACGGCCTCGTCGCGCTGCTGTTCGCGGTGGGGGCGCTGCGACAGATCGGCGTCCTGCTTGCCTTGAGCCTTGCCTTGATCGCCGCGACAGTGCTTCCGGTGCAACTGCGCACGCATGGTGTCGCCAACCTCCCGGTCCAGTATCTCGGCCTGCACCTGTCCTTCCTGCTCCTCGGCCTGCTGCTGCGGCTCTGGCTGGTCGAGGAGAGGCGGAGAGCGCGGCTCGCGGCGCTGGTTCTCGTGCTCGCGCAGCTCGCGGGGGTGCTCTCGGTCGCGCAGTTCTCGCTGGCGCGCGGCGACAATTTCATCATGGAGGGGATGAAGCCGGTCCTGGCGGCCTATGTGCTCGCCCTGGCTGTCTTCCTCGCCGCGATCCGGCTGGAGCGGCCGCGCTCCCTCCTGCTCGCGCGGATCGGGCTGACCAGCTATTCGATGTATCTGTTCCACGGCAGCGTCAACGCGCTGGTCTATCGCGTCCGGCCTCTGACCGGCGAGTTCGGCGACATCGCGACGATACTCGCCTGCATCGGCCTGACCCTGGCACTGTCCTGGCTCGTCTATCTGATGGTCGAGCGCCCGATGATCAGGCTCGGGCGCCGGATCGCGTCGCCGCGCGCGGTCCCGCCCTTGCCCGACATCGCCGTCGCGGCCGTTCCTGAACACCGGGGCGGCGACAAGCTCGTCAGCGCGGTCCTCGGCATGGCCATCGCCGCTGTGACGCTGAGCTGGTTCGCGCTGCTCGGTTATCTCGGCTGGACGATCGCCGAGTCACTGTGATCGCTCGCAGTTGCGTTCGGAGCAGCTTGCTTCCGTGCGCGGAAACCGAGGCGATCGAGCGAACCGCCTCGGCCAAGTCATCGCGTGGACCGTGCCGGCGAAAAGCGCCTACCGGCTCGGCTCACAAGGTCTTGCAGGGCGCGGCGTTGATCGCGACCTTGCGTTGCTCCACCGCCGGCAGGAACTTGCTGGTGAAGGTCTCGTCGACCGTGGGCTGCCGCGGCAGCTTGCGCTGCTCGGCGGTGAGCTTCAGCACCGCCTCCATGCGGGCCTTGTCGATGTCGCCGACGCCGCTCGCGAGCGTCGCCTTGCCACCCATGTCCTCCATGACGGTGTCGACCAGCCGGCCGCGCTCGTTGACGGGGTCGCTCTTCGGGCTGCGCTTCATCACCGCGGCGATCGCCTCGTCGGGCTGGCAGACAGCCGCCATCACGCCGCGGTTGACCGCGTTGACGAAGCGTTTGGCCAGTTCCGGATCACGCGCGACCGCGGGTGAGACCATCACCGCATTGCCGAGCAGTTCGGGCGCGACGTCCGGATAGCGGAGGAAGCGGATTTCCGAGGCGACCTGCTTGCCGGCGGCGCGGACGCCGACCGAGATGGTCGAGTAGTAGCCGAACAGGGCGTCGGCCTTGCCCTCGGCGATGACGCCGAGCAGCGTCTTCCAGTCACCGTCGTTCTTGACGATGCGGACCGACGACCCGTCGATCCCCGCCCGTTTCGCATATTGCTCGAAGGTGTTGAGGGCGACGTCGGTGGTGTGGCCGGTGATGGTCAGCTTTTCGAGGTCGCCCGGCGTCTTGACCTTGGAGCTTACCGGCACCGCGACCACCGAAGGCGAGCGGTCCATCAGCATGTAGACGCCGATCGGAGCGGTCTTGGGATCGGCGGCGGCCTGCTCGATCAGGGCCTGCATGTCGCCATAGCCGACATCGAAGCCCTCGCTCGCCATGCGGGGCGCCGCCGTGAAGGCGCCGCGTCCGTCGACGAACTCGATCTCGAGACCCTCATCGCGGAAATAGCCGCGATCATCGGCGAGCAGGAACCAGGCATTGGCGCCGGTATAGCCGGAGTTCAGCAGGAATTTGAGCTTGCGCAGCGGTTTGGCGGCATCGCCCGCCGGTTGTGATTGGGCCTTCGCCTCGGTGAGGACGAGACCCGTTTCGTGCATGTTCAGAAATCCCGCCAGCAGTGCAAGCAGTGCGGTGTGCTTTTTCATGTTCTGTTTCCCCCCAAACATGAAAATTTCAAGGATGTCGACGGCTGTCGCAAAGGTTCAGCCGATCGCTGCGATAGGTTCGCCTCGCCTGTTCTCCTTTCCTGTTGTGTCGTGGGGAGCGATCGAAGCAGAGTTCACGGCACCCGCCAATGCTCAGGATGCGGGAGCAGGCGGCGATCCGCACGGACTGGTAGATTGATCGGTCGCGGGAGTGGTCGTCGTCCGGCGGCATTCGACGCCGCCGGGAGGTGGCAATGTGGGCCTCCGCCGTAGTCAGCCGGCTGGCGTCTGCGGCAGCATGAAAGCGGCGAAAAACGCGGCCAGGCCGGCGTGATCGTCGAGCGGCAGGACGTTCGCGACGTATTGGTCGGGACGCACGATCACCAGGCAGCCGCGCTCGCGGTCGATGCCGCGCAGGTCGAAGATGTCCTGGCCGCTTTTGAGGTCGGGGCAGAACACCTTTTCGTAATCGATCAGGCCGAGGCGGCCCTTGCGCGGCAGGAGCAGGCTCGGAAGGGCTTCGACGGCGACCTCGCGATGGGGCTGCTGCAGGATCGCGCGCAGGTCGATGACCACGTCGATGTCGTCGCCCGGCTTGGTGTAGCGGTGCAGAGGAGAGGCGGGAGAATCCGCCAGGACATCGCAGAGCGCGCGCAGACGTGATGTCGGCGAGGACGGGTCGGCCTTGTCGGCGAAGGCGTAGAGGCGCCAGCGGCCGTCGGCCTGCGCGACATGGCCGAGCTCGACCGGCTTGGCGTCGCCGAGGCGGATCACCGGGGCGGACTGGAAGCGCGCGCCGATCGGCAATCCTGTCGCCAGATGCGCATGAGTGGACTCGCCCGTCAGGGCTGAGGGCGCGTAGCGGGTCGCGGTCCCCGCCGTGTAGCGCCCATGCTTGACGAAATAGGCTTCGACCTCCTTGGGATCGACGCCGTCACTGGTCTCCGAGGTCTTCAGGGGGGCGCTCAGCATCTTCGCCCATTCCCGGTCGAAATCGATCAGCTCCTTGGCGATCGCCTGGCGCTCGGCCGAGTAGCTGTGCAGCAGCTCCGGCGGGCATTGCCTGCCCAGGACCGCGGCCAGCTTCCAGCCGAGGTTGAAGGCGTCCTGCATCGAGACGTTCATGCCCTGGCCGGCCTTCGGGCTATGGGTATGGCAGGCATCGCCGGCGATGAAGACGGAGGGCAGGCGCTGTCCGACCTCGGCCTCCGGCACGTCGTCGAACTTGTCGCAGAGGCGCTGGCCGATCTCGTAGACCGACCACCATGCGACCTCCTTCACCTCGAAGCTGTAGGGACGCAGGATGCGCTGCGCCGCGGCGATCAGGTGCTCGACGCCGATATTACGGCTGGCGACGCGCTCGTTCTGCGCGAGCTTGTCGAGCTCGACATAAATGCGGATCAGATAGCCGCCCTCGCGCGGAATGATCAGGATGGTGCCTTCGCCGGCTGACTGGATAAGCGCCTTCAGCCGGACATCCGGGAAATCGGTGACCGCGAGGACGTCCATGACGCCCCAGGCCTGGTTGGCGGAATCGCCCTGCAGCGTGCGGCCGATCGACTTGCGTACGGCGCTGCGGGCGCCGTCACAGCCGACGACATAGCGGGCCCGGACGGTCTCGATCTCGCCTTCATGAGAGGGATCGACACGCTCCAGCCGCACCGTCACCGGGTGCGACGCGGCGTTGTCGATCTGGAGATCGACGAGGCGCCGGGAATAGTTGGGCTCCAGCCGGCTCGGCGAGTTACGCATCACATCGAGGAAGAAGTCGTGAATCCGCGCCTGGTTCAGGATGACATGCGGGAATTCGGAGAGCCCATCCTCGACGTCCTGGATACGGCCGCTGCGGGTGATCGCCTCCGGCCGGACTGCATCCGGCTTCCAGAACACCGTCTCGTTGACCCAGTAGCTCTCCTTCAGCACCCGTTCCGAGAAGCCGAAGGCGTTGAACATCTCGATGGTGCGGCAGGCGATGCCGTCAGCCTGCCCCAACTCCAGCGGCCCGGGCTTCCGCTCGACGATCCGGGTGGTGATCCCGGGGAAGGCCGAGAGCTGGGCTGCCAGCGTCAGGCCGGCCGGGCCGCAGCCGACGATCAGGACGTCGACCTCCTGCGGCAGGGTAACGCTGGCCGCGGATGCGGCGGGGCCGTTGGCGGGCTCGGACATGGCGGGATCGCCGACCCGGAAGCCGTTGAGATGGAATTGCATGGCAGCCACCTTCAGCGAGGCAGGATGATCATGGAGAAAGGGATGCGGACCGCGCCTCAGCGCCGGCGGGTGCGGGCCTGTTCGAGCCACATCTCCCAGGGACGGTGGACCTGCGCCTCGATGCTGGCGACGCAGGCGCGGCTTTCGCCCTCGGTGAGATAGGTGACCTCGCCGAGCTGCATCGCCTGGAGCTGGTAGCGCGCATTGAGCTCGGCATAGACGGCGCGATAGACCGCCTGCTTGATCGAATAGCCGACCACGGTCGAGCCATGGCCGCGCATCAGCACGATGTCGTGCCCGTCGAAATGCTCGGCCAGCGCCCGGCCGAGATGGTTGTTGCTGATCAGGAGATCGGTGGCATCGCCGCCGGCCTCGCGGATCTCGAAGACCGGCGCGCCCTGGCCGACGAAGCCGGCCATGTGGAACATCGCCCGAAGCCGCGTGCCCTTGACGACGCTGAGCGGCACGATCGAATGCGAGTGGCTGTGGATCACGGCCATCACGTCCGGGCGCTTGCGGAAGATCTCGGCGTGGATGAAGCGCTCGAGATAGACCTTGCGGCCATTGGCGTTGACCGCCTCGCCATCGAGCGTGAACTCGACGATGTCCTCGGCCGCGACCCGGCTCGGCGCCATGTTGCGCGCCAGCAGGAAGCGGTCGGGCCGCTTGTCATGACGTACGCTGACATGGCCGAACGCGTCGACGACGCCCTGGTCGAACAGGATGTGGTTGGCGGCGACGAGCTCTTCGACGACCTCCGGCGAGGGGGCGACCGAAGCGGCGGCCGTATCGGCCACATCGACGGCGATGGGTTGATTGCCATGGTCCGCGGTGCACATTGCTCGCTCTCTCCGAAATCGCCTTGATCGAAACGTTATGGGCCAGCCCTTGCCGGCAAGGCGGCCTGACCGCCGAGCCGGGCAGATGATCAGAGAGGCGGACGAGCGCGCAAGCTGCTTGCAGCCGCATGTGCGGCTCCCGGCTTCCAGCCGCTGGAAACCGCAAGCACCAACCTCCCATCCGGCGATCTCCGATAGATCGTCCGTATACTGATTAACAGGATACTCACATATTTTCCGGTGTCAACCAGAAGTGGGGCGGTTTGACCGCTTACGGACTGAAAGCATACGATCTATAGCGGAGACGCAGCGGTCGAGCCGGGCACTATCGGCAGACGAAGAGCCGGCGGCGCAGACATTCGAGCGGCGAAATCCATCTGCCGCCCCAGCAAGGCAAAGCGATGATGTCGATGGACGATATCTACCATATGCCCGGTCATCTCATCCGGCGCGCCCAGCAGATCGCGGTTTCGATCTTTCTCGAGGAGTGCGCGCCGGTCGATCTCACCCCTGTCCAGTTCGCGGCCCTGGTCACGGTACGCGACAATCCCGGCATCGATGCGACCCGCCTGTCGGCCCTCGTCGCCTTCGACCGCTCGACGCTCGGCAATGTGCTGGAGCGGATGGAAGCGAAGGAGCTGATCGAGCGCTCGGGCAGCAAGGACGACAAGCGCGTCAAGGTGCTGCACCTCTCGCCCAAGGGCGAGCGCATCCTGAAGGAAGCCGAGCCGCTGGCGCAGCGGGCTCAGGAGCGCATCCTGGCGCCGCTGGCGCCGGAAGATCGCGAGGCCTTCATGCGCATGCTGGCGCAGCTGGTCGAGCTCAACAACGAAGCTTCGCGCGTGCCGCTGCGGCTCGCGGCGGGGCGTTCGACCGAGGCCGCCTGACGGCCTGACATTCTCTTTCTGCGAAAGGCCGATCGTCTTGGCTCCTCCCTTCCCCCTTGTGGGGAAGGGCTGGGGATGGGGGTGGTTCCGCCTGGTGATGGTTGGCAGGAAGAGGAGCTTGGCAGTTACGACAGCGCCACGGCGATCTTCCGCCCGCTCCGGCTTTACGACCCCCACCCCTACCCCTCCCCACAAGGGGGAGGGGGCTCGCCCGTCACGCCTTTCGCGGATCAAGTCTGTCCGACTTGCGATCATAGTCGTTGCCCGCCGCGCCAAGCGACGCAGGCCGGATTTGACAGCTTCAAGATGTAATGCATACTGATAATAAGTATGCGTTCTTATCTTGCTGAACAGTCTGGCGGAGCTGCCGGTGACGTCGCTCCGACGCGTGATCAGGACCGCAGACGGCCATTCGAGACGAATGAGACCGCGGGCAACGCGGCCCCATCCGGAGGAAACCAGGTGATCATCACACGACGTGCCGCCTTGACGGGGCTCGCGGGCGCTGCGCTCGCGCCCCATGCCGCCTTCGCCCAGCGCAAGATCGTCAGGCTGATCGTGCCGGCCGCCGCGGGCGGGGCGATCGACGTGATCGGCCGGCTCTATGCCCAGCGTGTCGCCCCGGCGCTCGATGAATCCTGGGTGGTCGAGAACAAGGCCGGCGCCAGCAACACGCTCGGCGCGGCCGAGGTCGCGCGGGCTGCTCCGGATGGGACGACCTATCTGACCAATGCCGACATCCACATCATGGCCAGGCATGTGATGCGCAGCGTGTCCTATGACCCGCTCGCCGATTTCACGCCGATCTCGCGCTTCGCGACCTCGCCGATGGTGCTGATCGGCTCGACCAAGACGCCGGAGACCATGTCGGCGTTGATCGCGCAGATGAAGGCGAAGCCCGGCGAGTTCACCTTCGCCAATTCTGGGCTGGGCAGCATGGGCCATCTCGCCACCGAGAGCTTCAAGCTCCGCACCGCCACGAGCGCGGAACTGGTCAACTACCGGGGCACGGCCCCGGCGATCACCGATGTCGTCGCCGGCCAGGTGCCGCTGATGGTGGCCCCGCTCGGCTCGGCCCTCTCCTTCATCACCGACGGCAAGGTCCGGGCGTTCGCGATCATGGGCGCGCAGCGCAGTGCGCTCCTGCCGAGCGTGCCGACCGCCGGCGAGCAGGGGCTGTCCGATCTCAACTTTACGCTCTGGTACGGGCTGTGGGGGCCGAAGGGGCTGCCGGCCGAGACGGTGCAGCGCGTCAACGCGACGGTGCAAGCGGCCTCGAAGGACCGTGAGATCGTCGAGAAGCTGACGGCGCTCGGCGCGGAAGCCGTGACCGAGGACCCGGCGAGCTTCGCCAAGTTCATCGAGGCCGAGATCCAGCGTGCCAACCGCGTGGTCGAGGAAGCCGGTATCAAGCCGGGCTGACGGCCGCTATTCCCCGACCAGTCAGCCTATTCACGCCGCCGTGCCGGCCAGTTCCTTCTGCCGGATGCAGGCGACGCTGTGGCCGGGTCCGACCTCCTCGATCGCCGGGATCGCGCTGGCGCAGGCGTCGATGACATGCGGGCAGCGGGTGCGAAAGACGCAGCCCGAGGGTGGGTTCAGCGGGCTCGGAATGTCGCCCTTGAGGATCACGCGCTCGCGCTTGACGCTCGGATCGGGCACCGGCGCGGCCGAGAGCAGCACCTTGGTGTAGGGATGGCGCGGATTGGCATAGACCTCCTGCGCCGGGCCCTTCTCCATGATCCGGCCGAGATAGAGCACGACGATGTCGTCGCAGAGATACTCGACCACCGACAGGTCATGACTGATGAAGACCATGGTCAGGCCGAGCTCGCGCTGGAGCTCCTGGATCAGGTTGAGCACCTGGGCCTGGACGGAGACGTCGAGCGCCGAGACTGGCTCGTCGGCGATGATCAGCTCCGGCTCGACCGCGAGCGCCCGGGCGATGCCGATGCGCTGGCGCTGGCCACCCGAGAACTCATGCGGGTAGCGCCTGGCATGGTCGGGATTGAGCCCGACCCGGCCGAGCAGTTCGGCGATGCGCGCCTCGCGGGCCTTGCCCTTGGCGAGGCCATGCGTGTCGATCGCCTCGCCGATGATCTCGCCAACGCGCATGCGCGGGTTGAGGCTGGAATAGGGGTCCTGGAAGATGATCTGCAGGCGGCGGCGATAGCCGCGCAGGGCCTTCTCCGGCAGGCCGAACAGGTCGGTGCCGTCGAAGACCGCTTCGCCCCCGGAGGGCTCGACCAGACGCAAGATGCAGCGCCCGACCGTGGTCTTGCCCGAGCCGGATTCGCCGACGATGCCGACGATGCTGCCGCGGCGGACCTCGAAGGAGACGTCCGAGACGGCGCGGACATCGCCGCCGCGGGTCGAGAAGACCTTCTGGAGATTGCGGACGGAGAGCAGCGGCGCTTCCGCCTGGACATTGCTTGCGGCGGTCATAGCGCGTCATGCCTCCAGCAGCGGGTGAGATGGGCGGCCGCAACGTCGATCAGCGGCGGCGTGTCCTTGGTGCAGCGCTCCTCGACCAGCGGGCAGCGCGGCGCATAGGAGCAGCCGGGCGGCAAGGCCAGCGGGCTCGGGACATTGCCGGGGATGGCGTTGAGCAGGGCCCGGCCCTGGCCGGGGATACGGTCGCGGCGCGCATCGGGGATGCAGGCGAGGAGGCCGCGCGTATAGGGGTGGCGCTGGCGGGCGAACAGATCAACCACCGGCCCCTGCTCGACGACGCGGCCGGCATACATCACCGCGACCTCATGGGCGATCTCGGCAACGACGCCGAGATTATGGGTGATGAACAGGATGCTCATGCCGATGTCGGCCTGGAGCCGGCGCAGCAGATCGAGGATCTGCGCCTGGATGGTGACGTCGAGCGCCGTGGTCGGCTCGTCGGCGATCAGCAGCGAGGGATTGCAGGACAGAGCAAGCGCGATCATCACGCGCTGACGCATGCCGCCCGACATCTCGTGCGGATACTGCGCGAGGCGTCGCTCGGCGGCGGGGATCTCGACCAGCTCGAGCATCTGCTTGGCCCTCACCCGCGCCTGGCTGCGCGACATATTCTCGTGCAGCAGGATCATCTCCATGATCTGGTCGCCGACGGTGAAGAGCGGATTGAGGCTCGTCATCGGCTCCTGGAAGATCATGGCGATCTCGCTGCCGCGGATGGCGCGCATGCGCTTCTCCGGCACCTGCGCGAGATCGACTGTCTCGCCGCTGCGTTGGCGGTAGAGGATGCGCCCGCCGACGATCCGGCCGGGATGGGCGAGCAGCCGCATGATGGTGAGGCTGGTCACCGACTTGCCGGAGCCGGATTCGCCGACCACCGCCAGCGTCTGGCCGCGGCGCAGCGAGAAGCTGACGCCGTCGACCGACTTGATCGCGCTCGAGCCGATCAGGAAGTGGGTCTGCAGGTCCTCGACCTTGAGCAGGATGTCGTCGTCGGTGCGGGCTGCGGCGACGGCGGCTTGTTCCATGGTCGCCATCGTCACAGATCCTTTCGCAGGCGCGGATCGAGCAGGTCGCGCAGGCCGTCGCCGACGAGCTGCAGCGACAGCACGGTCAGCACGATCGCGGCGCCGGGGAAGAGCATCATCCAGTCGGCCTGGCCGATATACTGGCGTCCGCCGGCGATCATCGTGCCCCAGGTCGGGATCTCCGGGCTGACGCCGACGCCGAGGAAGGACAGGCTCGCCTCTGCCAGCATCGCATAGGCGAAGATGAAGGTGGCCTGGACCAAGATCGGCGAGACCAGGTTGCGCAGGACATGGCGGGTCATGATCCGCCATGTCGGCACGCCAAGCGCCCGCGCCGCCTCGACATAGGGCAGCTCGCGGATGATCAGCGTCGAGGCGCGCACGATGCGGGCGAGGCGCGGCGCATAGACGATGCCGAGCGCGACGATGACGGTCGCGAGCGAGGGGCCGAGCGCCGCGACCAGCGAGATCGCCAAGAGGATGTCGGGGAAGGCCATCATCGCGTCGATGATGCGGGCGATGACGCCGTCGGCCTTGCGGAAGAAGCCGGCCATGAGGCCGAGCGTGATGCCGAGCACCGCAGCGAGCACGGTCGCCGCAGCACCGACCAGCAGCGAGAGCTGGCCGGCATAGATGGTGCGGCTGAAGATGTCGCGGCCGAATTCGTCGGTGCCGAAGAACCAGCGCTCGCTCGGCGGCTTCAGGCGATTGACCACCGAGAGCCGGCTCGGCGAGTACGGCGCGATCAGCGGCGCCAGGATCGCCAGCAGCGCGATGACGGTGAGGACGATGAGGCCGATCAGCAGCGTCTTGCGCTGCAGGATCAGGCTGGCGAGCCGGGGGCGGCCAGCGGGAGCGGAGGAGGCGGCCATCAGTAGCGCACCCTTGGATCGATCGCGAGGTAGAGCATGTCGATCAGGAAGTTGATCAGCACGTAGAGGGCGGCGATCACTAGGAGCGCGCCCTGGATGACCGGATAGTCGCGGCGCAGCACCGCGGAGACGACGAGGTTGCCGATGCCGGGCAGGCTGAACACCGTCTCCGTCACCACCGCGCCCGAGATCAGCAGCGCCGCGGTCAGGCCGATCACGGTCAGCACCGGGATCAGCGCGTTCTTGAAGGCGTGCTTCATCACCACGCCCCATTCGCCCATGCCCTTGGAGCGGGCGGTGCGGACATAGTCGTCATTGAGCACGTCGAGCATCGAGGCCCGGGTGAAGCGGGTGATCAGCGCCGAGGAGACGATGCCCAGCGCCAGGGCCGGCAGGACGAGATGGCGCAGCCGCTCCAGGAAGGAGGCGTCGGGGCCGCCATAGCCGGAGGCCGGCATCCAGCCATAGCGCACGGCGAAGACCTGGATCAGGATCAGGCCGAGCCAGAAGCTCGGAATGCTCGCGGCGAACATGGCGAAGGTGGTCGCGACCTGGTCGAACAGCGTGCCGCGCTTGTAGGCTGAGAGGATACCGACCGGCAGTGCGATCGCGCTGGCGATCAGGATCGAGAACAGGGTCAGGAAGAAGGTCGGCTCGGCCCGCTCGGCGAGGGCGCTGAGCACGGGCATGTTGAGGAAGATCGACTGGCCGAGATCGCCGCGCAGCAGCTGGCCGAGGAAGAGCACATATTGCGTCGGCAGCGACTGGTCGAGGCCGAGCCGGGCGCGCAGGCCGGCGATGTCGGCGGCCGTGGCGTCAGGGCCGAGCATAACGGCTGCGGGATCGCCCGGCGCGACGCGGACGATGACGAAGACGATCGTCACGACGGTGAACATCACCGCCAGCATGCCGAGGATGCGCTGCATCACATATCGCGTCATCGCCTGCCCCCCTTTTCGTGTTTCTTGAAGCGTTTCTCGCTTGCCCGCGGCGGCGCGTTTGGCGCGGCCGCGGGTATCTCGCGAGCGGCCTGGCGGCCGCGTCAGCCGCTCAGGGCTTGAGCGAGGCGTTCCAGAAATACGGCCAGGGCGAGGCCGTGTAGCCGGCAAGGCGCGGGGCCTTGGCGCTGAGGGCGGCGAAGTCGCCGACCTTGTAGAAGGGCGCCTCGTCGAAGATCAGCTTCTGCAGATCGGCGAAGATGGCGATGCGCTTCTTCTCGTCCGACTCGGCGTTGAGGGCCGAGAGCAGCTTGTTCTTGGCTTCGCTCGCCCACCAGCCGGGATAGCTGTCCGGCAGCGGCGCGATCAGGGCGGGCTCGGCGAGGAACGGGCTGTGGGTGATGAAGATGTCCCACAGGGCCGGCTCGGCCCGGCGCTGCACCAGGGTTGCCCAGTCGACGACCTGCAGGTCGACCTTGAGGCCGGCGGCCTTCAGATACTCGGCGGCGACCTGCGCCATCTTGTAGTGGAACTCGTATTGCCGGCTGGTCAGGATGCGGATCGGCGCGCCGTCGTATTTGGCGGTCTTGGCGAGGGCCTTGGCCTTGTCGGCATCGCCCTGGTTGTAGGCCTTGATGCCGGCGTCGCTGCGCCAGGCATAGCCCTCCGGGTACATGGCGCCGTCGAGCTTGTAGAATTCGGGTTTGCCGAAGGCTGCGGCCAGCATGTCCTCGGCGTTGAGCGCCGTCTGGACAGCCTTGCGCATGTCCTTGTTGGTCATCATGCCCTGCTTGTTGTTCATGATGAACATCGGCCAGCCGAAGCCCTGCATCAGCACCGGCTCGGTCTTGGCCTGGCCCTTCAGCCGGTCATAGGCCTCGACCGGGATCAGGTCGGCGAAGTCGAACTGGCCGGCGAGCGCACCCTCGACGCGGGTGTTGGCATCCGGCACCGGCACGAAGCGGATCTCGTCGAGATACTGCTTGCGCGCGCCGCCGAAACCGTCGGGCTCGCCCTGGCGCTGCTTGTAGCCGTCGAAGCGGGTCAGCTGGATGTACTGGTCGGGCTTGCGCTCCTTGAGCTGGTAGGGCCCGGTGCCGATCACCTCCTTGATCGGGTTCTCCATCTTGTCGGCCGGCATGATCACCGCGGCCGAGTTGTTGAAGGCGAGCAGCGCGACGAGCGGCGCGAACGGGGCCTTCAGCGTGATCTTGACCGTCTTCTCGTCGGCGGCCTCGATCGCAGCGATGTTGTCGGCGACGAGCTTGCCGCGCGAGGCCAGCTCGGTCCAGCGCTTCAGCGAGGCGACGACGTCCTGCGCGGTCATCGCCTTGCCGTTGTGGAAGGTGACGCCCTGGCGCAGCGGGATGGTGTAGACCTTGCCGCCGTCGCTGATCTGCGGAAGCGTCTCGGCCAGCAGCGGCGTCAGCGCCCAGTTCTTGTCGAAGGTGTAGAGCGTCTCGTAGAAGTGCTGGGTGATCATGCCCAAGAGGTCGCCGGCGGCGACCATCGGGTCGAGCGTGTTGGGCTCGCCGATCGTGGCGACGTTGATCGCGCCGCCCTTCTGCTGGGCGAGAGCCGGTGCTCCGGCGACTGCAACGGCGAGCGCCGCTGCGCCAATTCGGGCCAATTTCTGCAACATCTCAAGTCCTCCCAGTTTTCTTGGCTGTTGGTCTTCGGAAAATTGCGCGTGGTTTGTCAGCGTCGGCTGATCGTCTCCACGACATGGGTCAGTTGCTCGACCACGGCGGCGGTGATGGCCTGCCCCTTCTCGCGGGTGGCCAGCGAGGGATCGCCGACGACCCCGGTGCCGCCGGACATCTCGTGCATCGAGCGGAAGAGGGCGCCGCGGGCCGGCAAGATCATGTCGGCATTGGCCCAGTCATGGGTCTCGACATAGCTCATGCCCGAGACCAGCTTGGTGCGGACGCTTTCGGGCGCGCCGAGCAGCATCAGCGAGGTCTCGAACTCGCAGGCATGGTTGACGCCGGCGAAGGCGCTTTCGCGGATGGCGCCGAGCTCCTTGGCGGCGAGCCGCCACCAGGTCAGGAAGGCGACGCGGCAGTCGCGGTGCCTGGTGCCGAAGCTCTCCAGCAGCACCTGGCCGATCGCCTGATTGCCGCCATGGCTGTTGAACAGCACGATGTTGCGGAAGCCGTGGCGGGCGACGCTTTCGAGGATATCTCCGACATAGGCCAGGAAGGTCTCGTGGCGAACGCTGAGCGTGCCGGCGAAATCCATATGGTGCTCGGAGCAGCAGACTTTCACCTGCGGCAGGATCAGGACCCGATCGCCGAGGCGCTGCTCCAGCGCCTGTAGAAAGTGGTCGCCGATGACGGCGTCGGTCTCCAGCGGCAGATGCGGGCCGTGCTGCTCGATCGCAGCCACGTTCAGCACGACCGGAATGTCGCGATCGAGCGCGGCGACCTCGTTGGTCGTCAGGGTTTCCCAACGCATGGATCTGAGCTCGCTATTCAGGAGATGGTGCGGCCGCCGACGCGGAAGCGGGCGATGGCGGCTTCGTCGAGGGTGATGCCGAGGCCCGCTCCCTCATCGGGGATGCGCACATGCGGCGGCTCGAAGGTCAGCGGCTTGGCGAGCAGATCGTGGCTGCGGATCATCCGGCCGAAGATGTCGCTCGGCCAGACGCAGCTCTTCGCCGCCGCGGCCTGATGCACATACATCGCTTCGAGGATGCCGAGATCGACCTCGGAGCCGTGCCAGCAATAGACGCCGGCGGTCGAGGCGATGTGGTCGAGCGTCTGGAACTTGGCGAGGCCGCAATTGAAGTTGAAGCCGTCCACCGCGCCGTGGGCGATGGCGTTGATGGCGTCATGCGGGCGCTGGCCCTGATAGACGTAAGGCAGGGAGACGTGCAGCACGATCGGGATCGAGGAGAAGCGGCGGAGTTCCGCGAAGTCCTGCAGCATCCAGCGCGGCAGCGGGTCTTCCAGCAAGAGGACGTTGCCGACCTTCTCCAGCTCCTGGATGATCGGGCGGGCATTGCCGGAATTCTCCCAGCGCTGGTTGGGATCGAAGATCACCTTCATCCCGGGTGCGTATTCCTTGATGCGCCCGCACCAGCCGGCGACGTCGTCCTCGAGGTCGCATTTGAACTTGATGACCTTGTAGCCCTGCTCGAAATAGCGCTTCACCCAGGGGCCGACCTCGTCCTGGGTGCGATGGCTCGACCAGGCGCTGACATTGACGTGGTCGCGGATGGCGCCGCCGAGCAGGCGATGCATCGGCACGCCGAGCGTCTTGGCATAGGCGTCCCAGATCACGCATTCGAAGCCGTCATATTCGCGGCAGAGCGGCAGCGGCAGGTCCTGGAGCGGCAGGTCGAACACCGACTGGCCGAGAAGGTTGGCGCAGATCGCCTCGATGCGCGGCCATTCATGGTCCCGGTAGAACTCGCCGATGCCGACGACGCCGTTCTTCAGCGTCATCCGGACGATGAGCTTGGGCAATTCGTCGAACTGCACGCTCCAGCTCGCCTTGCCGCCGACGGGCAACATGTGCAGGGGCTTGGCCAGGCTGTCCGAGTTGATCACGCCGGGATGGGCGGGAACCACGACCTCATCGAACTGGAAGGAAACGATCGTTCCATCGGCAGATTGCATGGCTTGGCTCGTCTTCTATCGTTGGCACATGACGCGGCGCCCGGCTATGTAGCTAAATTACATTTATTGTCAATCGAGAAGATGAAAGCCTGTGCAATCTGCTCATCCGTGCCTTGTCGGGCGAGCTTTCGTGCTGCCGCTCAGGGCGCCGCCAAGGGCTCGCGCTTTGGCAAGGCGGCCTGGTTTATCCTATTGATATAGTTTATTTCTGGCGTGTGTTTTCGCGCGGAGGGATCGCGCCTGGCTGTCGTGTTCCATTCACTGGAACTGAAAATGTAGTAAAACTACTAAACCCGAGTCAATCGCCGATTGGTTGGCCCTCGGTGCTGCCGTGCAGGGCGATCAGGGTGGCGCGGGCACGCCAGAGCTTCTTCGAGACGATCTTCATGCGGCGGGCGCCCAGCAGCGTCGCCATGCAGTCGAGCAGGAAGAGCTGTCCGTAGCGGCCGCGATTGGGCATGTAGAAGAACTTCTCCTCGTCGAACGCCTGAAGCGGCACCAGGACGCTGGCGAGCGCGGCAAGCGGACTCGGCGGATCGGTGACGGCGACGACCCCGGCGCCCTGGCTGCGGGCGATCTCGGCGCTGTCGAGCAACGAGCGCGGCTTGCCGGTGACCGAGAAGATCAGGAGGACGTCCTCCGGCCCGCAGGTCGCGGCCATGACGCGCTGCTGGTAGGGATCGGCGGTCGAGGAGGCCGCGACATCGAGGCGGAACAGCCGGTTCTCCGCCTCGGCGGCGACATTGGCCGAGCTGCCGCCGACACCGAAACAGAACACCCGGCGCGCCTTGTCGAGCACGTCGACGGCCGCTTCGATCGCCTGTGGGTCGTGGTCGTTGAAGGCCATGGCCAAGGCCTGCACGGTCGCATTGTAGACGTGCTCGGCGACCTGGTTGCCGGTGTCTGCCGGCTGCTGGCGCTCGGCGGCGAGATACATCCGGCCGATCGCATATTCCTGAGCCAGCCGGATCTTGAAGTCGGTGAAGCCGTCGCAGCCCATGCGGCGGGCGAAGCGGACCACGGTCGGCTCGCTGACCTGCGCCTGGGCGGAGAGGTCGCGTGTGCTGATCCGTGTCGCGCCGTCGATATCCGCCAGAATGATCTCGGCGACGCTGCGGTCGGCCCGGTTCATCTCGGGCGCTTCGAGCCGCATGCGATCGATCAGGCTGGTCACGTGGCGCATCGTCCTGTTCCCGGCGCTCGCAACCGCGGCGCGACGCACGTCTTGATCTGCGTGTCTTGGCATGTGTGGGCGGATTCGGCCAAGCCAAGGCCTTCGACACGCTATCGTACGCGCTTGTTCTGCCGCTTGTCAGTCAGGCTGGATCTCGTCCGATCCGGTTCTGACCAGGTAGGCCACGGCCCCTGCACTCATCAAGGCCAGGCAGAACCAGGTCAGCGCATAGATCAGATGGGTGTTGCGGAAGCCGACCTGGGTCATGCCGCCCTGCGGCAGCGGGCCGGGCTCGGCGGTGGCGTCGGCGTCGACGAAATAGGGAGCGACCGGGCCAAGCTGCCGCGCCAGCGCGATCGCCGCGACGTCGCGGGAATACCAGCGCCCCGCCGCGGGATCGTTGGCGCGCAGGAAGCCGCCGCCCGGCTCGCTCAGCCGCAGAAGCCCGACCAGTTTCGCCTCGCTTCCGGCAGCCATGCGTCTCGCCTCCGGCGTGCGCTGGTCTTCCGGCACGAAGCCGCGATTGACGAGGACGGTGAAGCCGGCATCGGCCCGGAACGGCGCCAGCACCCAGAAGCCGGGGCCGCGTTCGGTCACAGCCATGGTCAGCGTCTCCGCCGCGTCGAGGTAACGGCCTTGCAGGGCGACGCGGCGATACTCGTCCGTCCGGGCGGTGATCGCCGGCCAGTCCGCCGGACCGGGGGCGGTGACCGGCGCGGCCCGCAGGCGTTCCTCGGTGCGGGCGATCAGGTCGAGCTTCCAGCTGCGCCGCTGGACCTGCCAGATGCCGAGCCCGGCGCAGACCAGCGTGATGAGGCAGAGCCCGGCAACGAAGATCGTTCGGGCGGCGGCGCCGCGCCGTCGCTCCGCGCCGGCCGACACCGGCCTTAGCCTCACATCCGGTGCATGTCGGGCATCATGTTGGTGTTGAGGTGGAACATCACCCAGAGCGAGCCGGCGAGCGCGATCGCGACGACGATGATGGTGAAGATCAGCGCCAGCATGGTCCAGCCACCCTCCGAGCGGCTGTTCATGTGCAGGAAGTAGACCATGTGCACGACGATCTGCACGGCGGCGAACAGCATGATCACGATCGCCGTCAGCGTCGAATTACCCAGCACGTCGTTCATGACGAGCCAGAACGGGATCGCGGTCAGGACGACGGAGAGCAGGAAGCCGGTGATGTAGCCGCGCAGGCTGCCATGCGCTGCGCCATGGGAGTCGTGCCCGTCATGATCGTGGCCATGGGCCTCGGCAGGGGTCTGGCTAGCGCTCATTTCAGCACGCCCATCAGGTAGACGAAGGTGAAGACGCCGATCCAGACGACGTCGAGGAAGTGCCAGAACATGCTGAGGCACATCAGCCGGCGCCGGTTGGCCTCGATCAGCCCGAGCCTCGAGACCTGCGTCATCAGCACGGTGAGCCAGATCAGGCCGAAGGTGACGTGCAGTCCATGCGTGCCGACCAGCACGAAGAAGGAGGAGAGGAAGGCGCTGCGCATCGGCGTCGCGCCTTCGTGGATCAGGTGCGCGAACTCGTAGAGCTCGATCGCGAGGAAGGCGAGGCCGAAGAGGGCGGTGACCACCAGCCAACCCTGCATGGCCGCCTGCCGGCCCTTGTCCATCGCCAGCATGGCGAAGCCATAGGTGATCGAGGAGAACAGCAGCATGGCGGTGTTGACCGCCACCAGCCGCAGGTCGAACAGGTCGGCGCCGGAGGGCCCGGCGGCATAGTTACGCCCGAGCACGCCATGGGTCGCGAAGAGGACTGCGAAGACCAGGCAGTCGCTCATCAGATAGAGCCAGAAGCCGAGCATGGTCGAGCCGCCCGGGTGCGCGTGCTCTTCCTCGGTGACGTAGAATGCCGGGGCGGTGCCTGCGGCCTGCGCTGTCGGATTAGCCATCATCGCCCCTCAGGCCCGGCCCAGAAGCTGGGTGCGCGCATCTTCCGCCTGCACGACCTCGTCGGCCGGGATGTTGAAGTCGCGATCGTAGTTGAAGGTGTGGATGATCACGGCCGCGAGCACGCCGACGAAGGAGAGCGCCGCCAGCCACCAGATGTACCAGATCAGGGCGAAGCCGCAGAGCGTCGCCAGCCCGGCGATGATCACGCCGGCGCCGGTGTTCCGGGGCATATGGATCGGCCGGAAGCCTTCGAGCGGGCGGCTATAGCCGCGCTTTTTCATGTCGGCCCAGGCGTCGTGGTCATGCACGATCGGCGTGAAGGCGAAGTTGTAGGCCGGCGGCGGCGAGGAGGTCGACCATTCCAGCGTGCGCCCGTCCCAGGGGTCGCCGGTCGTATCGCGCAGCTGCTCGCGGCGCAGGATGCTGACGCCGATCTGGATCAGGAAGCAGAGGATGCCGGCCGCGATCAGCAGGGCGCCCGCTGCCGCGATTACGAACCAGATCTGCAAAGACGGGTCCTCGAAGCGGCTGAGGCGCCGCGTCACGCCCATCAGGCCGAGGATGTAGAGCGGCATGAAGGCGACGTAGAAGCCGATCACCCAGAACCAGAAGGAGAGATGGCCCCAGAACGGCTCGAGCCTGAAGCCGAAGGCCTTGGGGAACCAGTAGGCGATGCCGGCGAAGACGCCGAAGACCACGCCGCCGATGATGACGTTGTGGAAATGGGCGATCAGGAACAGGCTGTTGTGCAGCACGAAATCGGCCGGCGGCACCGCGAGCATGACGCCGGTCATGCCGCCGATGACGAAAGTGATCATGAAGGCGAGGAGCCACATCATCGGCAGTTCGAAGCGGATGCGGCCGCGATACATCGTGAACAGCCAGTTGAAGATCTTCGCTCCCGTCGGGATCGAGATGATCATCGTGGTGATGCCGAAGAAGGAGTTCACGCTGGCGCCCGAGCCCATCGTGAAGAAGTGGTGCAGCCAGACCAGGTAGGACAGGATGGTGATGACCACCGTCGCATAGACCATCGAGGTGTAGCCGAAGAGGCGCTTGCCGCAGAAGGTCGAGGCCACCTCGGAATAGACGCCGAAGATCGGCAGGATCAGGATGTAGACCTCCGGGTGGCCCCAGATCCAGATCAGGTTCACGTACATCATCGGGTTGCCGCCGAGATCGTTCGTGAAGAAATTGGTGCCGACATAGCGGTCGAGCGTCAGCAAAGCGAGCGTCGCCGCCAGGATCGGGAAGGTCGCGACGATCAGCACGTTGGTGCAGAGCGACGTCCAGGTGAAGACCGGCATCTTCATCATGTCCATGCCGGGCGCGCGCATCTTGACGATGGTCGCGATCAGGTTGACGCCGGACAAGGTCGTGCCGATGCCTGCGATCTGCAGGCCCCAGAGATAGTAGTCCATGCCTACCCCGGGCGAGTAAGCGGCCCCCGACAGCGGCGGATAGGCGAGCCAGCCGACCTTGGCGAACTCGCCGATGAAGAGCGAGGCCATGATCAGCACGGCGCCGCCGACGGTCATCCAGAAGCTGAAATTGTTGAGGAAGGGGAAGGCGACGTCGCGGGCGCCGATCTGCAGCGGCACGACATAGTTCATCAGGCCGGTGACGAAGGGCATCGCCACGAAGAAGATCATGATCACGCCATGGGCGGTGAAGACCTGGTCGTAATGGTGCGGCGGCAGATAGCCCTCATTGCCGGCGAAGGCGATCGCCTGCTGACCGCGCATCATCAGCGCGTCGGAGAAGCCGCGCAGCAGCATGACGACACCGAGGATCATGTACATGACCCCGATCTTCTTGTGGTCGACGCTGGTGAACCACTCGTGCCAGAGATAGCCCCAGAGCTTGTAGCGGGTGATCAGCGCGACGAGCGCGATCCCACCCAGCGCCACGCCGATGAAGGTCCCGATCAGGATCGGCTCGTGATAGGGGATCGCTTCGAGGGTGAAGCGTCCGAAGAGAAGCTTCCACCAGTCGGGATAGGAAGTCATCGGTCCCTCGGCTCGCGAGTGCGGCTCAGTTGACGGCGCGGGCGGTTACGCCCGCAGCGCCGTAGACATCGGTCGGCGTGCAGATCGCCATCACGAAGGGGCGTGGCGGCAATGGCTGCCCGCCGCGGCGCACGCTCTTGTCGTATTCGAGCGCTGTGACGGTATGGATGCCCTCCTTGCCGCCGCCGCCCCTGGCGTCCATCGCCATCATGTCGCGCGTGCACATCTTGGCGCGGTCGACGCACATGTTGAGGATGGCGGTGAAGAGATCGGATGGGATGTCACGGAAATGGCGGACCGGCTCGCGCTCGCTCGGCCGCTCCAGCACGAGGTATTCCTCGCGCCCGAGCGTGGTGCCGCCCCGGATCGCGCCCTGCACCCAGTCGCCGAAGGCCGCATCGTCGACGCCGCGGAAGCGGAAGCGCATGTCGGAGAAGCCGGCGCCGCTGTAATTGGCCGAGAAGCCCTCGAATTCGCCGGGATGGTTGATCACGGCGTTGAGCTTGGTCTGCATGCCGGGCATGGCGTAGATCTGGCCGGCGAGCGCGGGAATGAAGAGCGAGTTCATCACCGCGGAGGAGGTGATGCGGAACTCGATCGGCTGGTCGACCGGCGCCACCACCTCGTTGAGCGAGGCGATGCCCTGCGCCGGATAGAGGAAGAGCCATTTCCAGTCGAGCGCCACGACCTGGATCACCAGCGGCTGCTTCCGGATCGCGGTGCTGCCCGCCCGCGCCTCGACCACCGGCTTGCTGGCGCTGATGCGGTTGAGCGGCCGGTAGGGATCGAGCAGGTGCGTGCCCATCCAGGTCATCGCGCCGATGACGATGATGATCAGCAGCGGCACCGACCAGATCACCACCTCGAGCGGCAGCGAATGGTTCCAGTCGGGATCGTAGGTCGCCCTGGCCGAGGCGCGATAGCGCCAGGCGAAGAAGATCGTCAGCGCCATCACCGGGATGATGACGAGCAGCATCAGCGCCGTGGAGGCCAATAGGAGGTTTCGTTGCTGCAGCGCAACATCGCCTGACGGTGCCAGCAGCACCCACTGGCAGCCGCCGAGCAGCGCAAAGAGCGGCAGAACCGCTATCGCTCGAAAGATCCGCAAGAGAGTCGAGACCTCCCTGTTCCGGGGACCGCCGTTCTCTAGGTCCATTCTTTCGCGCCGCACATAAGACAATCTGTCCCATTGCGGCAGTTTGACGTGTTGCTTCTATCCACCGTATCCATTTGTCAGAGGTGCGGGCAAGTCCGGTCTCTCCGGACGGCCGCCAGCTTAGGAATTCGCGGTCATGAGCGCTGACGCGACGGTCCAGTCATCGGCCCTTCCGGCGGAGGATCACGGGCGGGACCACGTCACCCCCGCCGATATCGCGCTCGGCGTCATCATCGGGCGAACCTCGGAATATTTCGACTTCTTCGTCTTCGGCCTCGGCTGCGTGCTGGTGTTCCCCGAGCTGGTCTTTCCCTTCGTCGACCGACTCACCGGCACGCTCTACTCGTTCGGCATCTTCGCGCTCGCCTTCGTGACGCGGCCGCTCGGCTCGGTGCTGTTCTTCGCGATCGACCGCAATTTCGGTCGCGCGGCCAAGCTCACTGCGGCGCTTTTCCTGCTCGGCGGCTCGACGGCGGCCATCGCCTTCCTGCCGGGCTACCAGACGATCGGCATCTGGTCCTGCGTCATCCTCGCGGCCTTCCGCCTGCTGCAGGGCATCGCGCTCGGCGGCGCCTGGGACGGGCTGGCATCGTTGCTGGCGCTGAATGCGCCTGCGAATCGGCGCGGCTGGTACGCCATGCTGCCGCAGCTCGGCGCGCCCTTCGGCTTCATCCTCGCCGCCGGTCTCTTCGCCTATTTCGAGGGCGCGCTCTCGAAGCAGGATTTCCTCGACTGGGGCTGGCGCTATCCCTTCTTCGTCGCGCTGACGATCAACGTCGTCGCGCTGTTTGCCCGCTTGCGCATGGTCGCGACGCATGAATTCGCGGAACTGATGCAAACGCGCGAGCTCGTGCCGGTGCGGACCTCCGAGCTGATCCGCGCCCATGGCAGCACGCTCATCCTCGGCGCTTTCGTGCCGCTGGCGAGCTTTGCGCTCTTCCACCTCGTCACCATCTTCCCGGTCAGCTGGATCAACCTCTTCACCAACCGCTCGGTTTCGGAGTTCCTGCTGGTGCAGGCGGCCGGCGGCGTCGTCGGGGCCGGGGCGATCGTCACCTCCGGCCTGATCGCCGACCAGATCGGGCGCCGCAACACGCTGCTGCTCTCCGGCGCGATGATCGGCCTGTTCAGCCTGTCGAGCATCGTCGCGCCGCTGCTCTTCGGCGACAGCCAGGCGGGACAGACGATCTATGTGATCATCGGCTTCGGTCTGCTCGGCCTGTCCTATGGCCAGACGGCCGGCGCGGTCGCGAGCAGCTTCGGCGCGAACTACCGCTACACCGGCGCGGCGCTGACCTCCGACCTCGCCTGGCTGCTCGGCGCCGGCTTCGCGCCGCTGGTGGCGCTGACGGTGTCGAGCGGCTTCGGTCTCGCCTGGGTCGGCGTCTACCTGCTCTCTGGCGCGCTCTGCACGCTGGCGGCGCTGACGATCGATCGGCGGCTGGAAGCACGCTACGAGTGAGCCGGCGCTGCTCCGCCGAGGAAAAGCCGGATCTCGTCGGTGAGCCAATCGCGGACGGCGCGGACTTTGGGATGGTCCTGGTTGCCGGGGCGATAGACCAGATCGTAGCCGCGCTCCGCCTTGAGCGTCAGCTGCGGGAAGGGGGCGACGAGGCGTCCAGCGACGAGGTCCTCTGCCACGAGCACGCTGCGCCCGAGCGCGACGCCTTCGCCGCGCAGCGCCGCTTCGATCGCGAGGCTGCCATGGCTGTAGGCCGGGCCGCGGCTGCGCAGCTTCGCCAGGCCCGCCAGAGCGAACCACTGCTCCCAGTTCGCCAGCATGCGGTCCTCATGTAGCAGGATGCAGCCCGTCAGCTCCGTCGGCGACACCCGGGCGCCGATCTCGCTCAAATAAGCGGGGCTGCACACCGGCGTGACGGTCTCGTCGAGGATCCGCTCCGCGACGGCGTTGGAGTATTGCCCAGTGCCGTAGCGCACGGCCGCATCGATGCGCCCGTCGGCCAGCTCGACATTGATGTCGGTGACGTCGAGATGGACGTCGTAGTCCGGCACGCGCACCATCAGCCGGTGCAGCCGCGGCGCCAGCCATTTGCTGGCGAGGGACACGCTCGTGCTGAGCGTCAGGCGCGTCGCGACGTTCAGGCTGCGCAGGCGCTCGGCTTCGCGCGTCAGCTCGGCCAGGCTACGGGCGACGACCGCGAGGAACTCGGCGCCGGCCTCGGTCAGCACGATCCGCCGGGTCATGCGTTCGAACAGGGCGACGCCCAGATGCGCTTCCAGCGTCTTCACATGGCGGCTCACCGCGCCGTGGGTGAGGTTCAGCTCCTGCGCCGCCAGCGTCATGCTCGACAGCCGCCCTGCGGCCTCGAAGGCGCGGAGCGTCTGCAACGGTGGAAGGCGCGCGAAGATCGACATCATGCGTGAGTTTGGCTCACTCGTTACGTGACGACAAATGGTTTGTCGGACGGCGCCGGACGACCTACAGGCTGCGATCGCGCAATCCTTCGCCGTCACGCCTCCCAAGCAAGACAGACCGTCTCATGAGCCAAACGGCACTGGCCACCCGCTACAGCCCATCCGCCGGCAGCTTCGCGGCGATGCTGCTGCTGGCGCTGATGTGGGGTGTTTCGATTCCGATCACCAAGCTCGGCCTGCTCACGCTGCCGCCGCTGACACTGACCGCGCTGCGCTTCGGGATCGCCCTGCCGCTGATGTTCCTGCTTGTCATCGGCAAGCAGCGCCTGCCGCGCCGGGCGCTGCCGCGCGTCGCCGCGCTCGGCGTGCTCGGCATCGGCATCGGGCAGGTAGCGCAGACCTTCGGCGTCGTCGGCACCTCGGCCTCGGTCGCGACCATCATCTCCGCGACCATTCCGATCTTCGTCGTCGTCTTCGCGGCGGCGCGCTTGCGGCAACCGGTGTCGGGCCTCCAGGCGCTGGGATTGCTGGCGGCCTTCGCCGGCATCGCACTGGTCGCCTCAGGCCGTGGCGACGCGGCCGTTGCTACGTCGCAGACTACGCTCGCCAGTGCGGCGCTGGTGCTGCTCTCGGCCCTGACCATCGCCTTCTACTATGTCTGGAGCGTCGAGCTCACCGAGCAATACGGCACTGCGACCGTCGCTGCCTGGAGCACCGTCTTCGGTTTCCTGGCGCTCCTGCCCTGGGCGGCCTGGGAGATGTGGCATGTGCCGTTCCAGGTCACGACCACGGGCCTCGCGACGGCGGTCTATCTCGGCATCGTCGTGACGGTGGCGGGGCTGTTCCTCTGGCTGCACCTGCTGCGCACGGTGCCGGCACGGATCGCCGCCGGCATCCAGTATCTCCAGCCGGTCGTCGGCGTCGCGGCCGCCGCCGTGATGTTCGGCGACGAGCTGGGATTGTTCTTCGTGCTCGGCGTCCTGCTGGTGCTTGGAGGGCTCGCGCTCACCGTCACCGAGCGGCGCAAGGTTGCGTAGAGCTTTTTTGCCCAAGTGCCCTTGTCATTCCGGGGCGACGCGAAGCGTCGAGCCCGGAACCCAGAACCGATGTCGGTCGTGATGATGCTGCTGCGATCGATGCGCGTTTCCGGAGATCGCATCGGTTCTGGGTTCCGGGCTCAGGCCTTTGGCCTGCCCCGGAATGACGGGGTCTCTGAAGATCCTGCCTCAGCTCTCGAAATAGGCGGTGTTGCGCCCGCCGATCACGATGTCCCAGCGATAAAGCGCCTCGCCGTTGGGGCCTTGCCCGGTCAGGTTGCCGAAATGGCGCGGCTGCGCTTCGCCGAGCAGGATGAACATCGGGTCGCGGGCCAGATGCGGATCGCCGGCGAAATACATCTGGGCGATCAGCCGCGCCGAGCCGCCGCGGATCGAGACATGGACATGGGCCGGGCGCCAGCGGTCGATATCCGGCCGCGCCAGATAGGAGCCGGGCATGATGGTGCGGAAGCGGTAGCGCCCGGCCTCGTCGGTCATCGTCCGGCCGAAGCCGAGGAAGTTCGGATCAAGCCGCTCGCGCACCGGGTCCTTCACATGGGTGTAGCGGCCCCATTTATTGGCGTTCCAGACCTCGACCAGCGTGTTGCGGACTGGGCGGCCGAACTCGTCGAGGACATGACCGGAGATCTCGATGACCTCGCCCTGCGCCTGCGGCCGGCCCGGCGCGATCCGGGTCAGGTCGTTCTCGCCGAGCTTGAGGCCTGGCAGGTCGGCGACCCAGGGCACGAAACTGCGCCGCGCGGCTTCCGGAATGAGATGCAGCCGTTCGCTCGGCACGCGCCGCTCGGCTGCCCCGTCGGTGGGGCCCGGCAGCATCAGGCGGCCGCGGTCGATGATCAGGGACATCGCTTGCCCTCCGCTCAGCTCGAAAGATCGTCGAAGAAGGGCGTCTCGCCCGGGCCGCGCATCACGATCGCGATCTCGTAGACGACAGGGCCGTCCGCCGGCGCCTCGACCCGCCTGGCGATCAGGCGCTCTCGCAGCTCCGCCGGCAGGCTCGCGAGCAGCGGGTCCTGCGCATTCGCCTCCGGCTCGTCGTCGAAGAAGACCTGCGTGACCAGCCGCGTGATGCCGTCGGAGAACATCGTCACGGTGATGTGCGGCGCGCGCGCCGCCAGGCCGCCCTCGGCAGGAAGCGCGCCGGGCTTGATCGTCCTGAAGGCGAAGGGCTGAGTCGTGGTGATCAGCCGGCCGAAGCCATCGAAGAACGGGTCGAGCAGTGGGTGGCCGCCATTGTCCGGCGTGCGCAGGATGCCGGCGGCGTTTGCCTGCCAGAACTCGACCAGCGCGTCGTCGACGATGGCACCGTCGCTATCGAGCAGGCGCCCACGCAGGACGATCTGCTGCCCTTGCGGGCCGACGCTCAGCCCATGATGCAGGTGCGTCAGGTCGCTGCGGTCGCCGTCGATGAAGGAATAGGGGTAGTAGGGACCGACCGTGTCCTCGGCCAGCGGCGCGAGCCGGTTGGTGGTGACGGGCGCCTCGCTCATCGCGCGACCTCGATCGACGATTCCTGCGACATGCCGTCCCTCCCTTGGTCAGGTTTGTTTATATACAAAACTCTGTTTGATCAACGTAGCGCCAAGATCAAGCCGCCGCTGAGGCCGCCGTCGCGAAGCGGCCGGGATCGAAGAGCGGCAGCTCCGGCTCGCGGCCGAGGATGAGGTCGCCCATCAGCGCGCCGATATAGGGGCCGATGGTGTAGCCGCCGCGGACGCAGCCGAGCAGGAAGGCATTGTCGATGCCGGGCGCGGAGCCGGCGAGCGGGTAGAAATCCGGCACATTGGCCTCGAAACCGGTCCAGGAGCGCACCACGCGGAAACGATCGAGCCCCGGCACAGCGAACATGGCGAGCCGCAGATTGGGTAGCAGCGTCGCGGGATCGACCGAGCCGCGGCCCTCGTCCGGCGAGCCGGTGCCCTGCCAGCCGCCGCCGATCAGGACGCTGCCATTCGGCTTCTGCTTCAAGGTGAGCAGGCCGGTCGCGTGGCCGATCACCGTGCCGACGAGGGCCGGGCCGCGCTCGGTGACCGAGACAGTGTTGACGCGGGCGCGGACCGGCAGGTCGAGCCCGATCATCGTGCCGGCTCTCCCAAGCCAGGCGCCGCAAGCGAGCAGCAGACGGGTCGCGCGGATCGTTCCCGCTGGCGTCGCGAGCTCGAAGGCGCCGCTGCGGTCGATCGCCGTGACCGGCGTACGTTCGCGGATCTCGACGTCAGCCGCTTCGAGCAAAGTGCGGTAATAGGCGCCGGACAGGCTGGCATTGGCGTAGCCGTCCTCGGCGCACCAGCTCGCCGCGACCACCTTGCGCGACAGATTGGATTCGAGCTCGGCGACGCGCGCCGGCGTGATCAGCTCGATTGGCGCACCGGCCTCGCGCTTCAGCGCCATGCGCTCATGCAGCAGCTCGGCCTCACGCTGGTTGAAGGCAAGGGTGATGCCGCCGGTCTTGTGGAAGCCGACGCGCTCGCCAGCCTGCTCCCAGAGCTCATGGCCCTTGATCGCATAGGGCATCAGCTTGACGCGCTTGATTTGCAGCGAGAGCGTGCCGGCATTGACGCCCGAGGCGCCGCTGCCGAGCGTCTGCCGCTCGACGACGATCGTGCGCATGCCGCCTTCCGCGGCGCGGCAGGCGGCGGCGCTGCCCAGAATGCCGCCGCCGATGACGGCGAGATCGTAGAGCGTGCTCATAGCGGAGCCGGGGCCGGGATCGGCAGGTCGTCATAGTCGAACGCGCCGGTGATCGCGGCGAGCGGCACCGGTCGCAAGGGCGGACGGGCGCTCGGCTGGCCGATCGTCTGACGATCCCAACCGGTTGCGGCGGCGATCAGCATCGCTGCCGCCTCGCCGCAGACGCGGCCGCCGCAGGGCCCCATGCCGCAGCGCGTCGTCGCCTTGAGATCGGCGAGGGTCCGAGCGCCGGCCATGATCGCAGCGTCGAGGGTGGCGCGGGTGAGGCCTTCGCAGCGGCAGACGGTCGTCCCGGCAGCGATCATCGCGGTGGCGCCGGGCGGCGGCATGGCGAGCGCCGACATCGCTGCGCCGAAGCGTGCCGATCTGTGCCAGGCGGCTTCAATCTTCGTCGCCTCGCTGGCGAGTTCGCCGCCACGCCCGAGCCGTCGCAGCACGCCGAGCGCCGCGAGCTCGCCGGAGAGCGGGGCGGCATCGGCTCCGCGCACACCAGCGCCATCGCCGGCGACGAAGAGGCCGGGCACGGAGGTTTGCAGCGAGGCGTCCACGGCGGGGATCCAGCCACCCAGTACGGGCTCATAGCGATGCTCGGCGCCGAGCAGCCGCGTGACCTCGGTCGCGGGCAGCAGACCGAAGCCGAGGCAGACGGCATCGGCTCCAATTGTCCGCTCGGCAGCGTCGACTGGCCGCCACTCTCGATCGACGGGGCCGATCGTGACAGCTTCGACGCCGTCGGTGCCGTGGATGGTGCGGATCGCCGCGCCGGAATGAATCGGAACCCGCGCCTTCAGCAGCGTGAGCAGCCAGCCCGCACCTTTCGACATCAGATCGGGCCGCGCCAGCATGGCGCCGGCCCGGGCGAGCCAGCCGGCGCGCGGCGCGGCATCGATCACGGCGGCGACCTCGCCATCGGCTGCGATGATCTTGCTGGCGACAAGCAAGAGCAGCGGGCCGGAGCCGGCGACGACGACACGGCGCCCCGGCAGCACGCCATGGGCCTTGAGCAGGATGGTGGCGCCCGCCAGCCCGATCACGCCGGGCAAGGTCCAGCCGACGACCGGGATATGCCGCTCGACGGCACCGGCGGCGACGATGAGATTGGGCGCTTGGAGCGTCAGCGGGCCGTCGGGACCGATCGCGATGACGGAGAAATCCGGTGTCAGCGACCAGACACGATGGCTAGCGTAGAGAACGGCGCCGCTGGCGGCGAGGCTTGCCCGCAATGCATCACCTTTCGCGCGGTCGGCATCGGGCTGCGTCGCCGTCAGTGCGGGGGAGGGCGCGCGGTAGACCTGGCCGCCGGCTGCCTGTGCTTCGTCGATCACGGCGACGGAAAGGCCGAGGCTGCGGGCCTTGATCGCCGCGGCCGCTCCGGCGGGGCCGGCACCGAGCACGATGAGGTCGTAGTCGCTCATCGCACCGACTCCACGACCAGGCCCTCATGCACCGGCGTGCGGCAGGCTTCCGTCAGCCGCCCGTCGATCGAGACGACGCATTCCTGGCAAACGCCCATGAAGCAGAAGGCGCTGCGCGGGCCGCCATCGTCGCGGCTCATGCGCAATGTGCGCCGTCCCTGCGCATAGAGCGCGGCGGCGAGCGTTTCGCCTTCCCGCGCGGTCAGCGTCTCGCCGTCGAAACGAAAGCTGACCGTCCGCGTCCAGGCGGAGCCGATGCGCAGGTCGCCTGCCATTTCAGTGTCCGGGAAGCAGGCCGAGTTCGTCGAGGATGGCGCGGAGCTTGTCGAGTTGGGCGCCACCGAGCGGCAGCAGCGGGTCGCGCGGCACGCCGGCCGGCAGGCCCTGCAGGTTCAGCGCCGCCTTGAAGGAGGACGGCCAGGTACCGAGCGACATCAGCGTCTCGTAGACGATAGTCAGTTTCTGGTGGGCGTCGACATAGTCGGCATCGGGCGCCTTGCGGCCGATCTCCATCAGGCGGCCGGCGGTCTTGCCGAGCAGTTCGGGACCGGTGGCGATGAAGCCGGGCGCGCCGAGCGCACTGCCGATGAGGATATAATAAGCCGGGCCGACCATCACTGCGATCCGGTCGCCCATGCGGCGGATCAGCCGGGTGAGGTGGCCGATGTCGCGGTTGGATTCCTTGATGCCGACGACCGGGGCGACGCCGGCGATCGCCTCGACATCGTCGATCGAGAGCTCGATCACGGCGCGGCGCGGCGAGTTGTAGAGCACGATCGGCATGTCGACTGCCTTGCCCAGCAGCTCGAAACGCTGCAGCAGTTCCTCGCGCGTCGCCTTCAGCACATAGGTCTGCGGCATCACCAGGATGCCGCTGGCGCCGGCCTCTTTCGCCGCCTGCGCATACTGGATCGTCTGCCGCGAGCCGGGGGCAGTGCAGCCCATCATCACCGGCACGCGCCCCGCGCTGCGCTCGACGGCGATGCGGGTCAGGCGGGCACGCTCGTCGCGGTCGAGTGCCCAGCTCTCGCCATTGTCGCCGGCGACACAGATGCCCTGCGCGCCGATGCCGATCAGATGCTCGACGATGTCGGAGAAAGCGTCGGCCATGATCTCGCCGCGCGCGTCGAAGGGCGTGACGATGGCCGGCACGAAGCCCCTGAGCGTGTCCTTCGTCAGCATGGTCATGAGCGATGTCCTGAAGCGGAGCCTGCGAGAAGCGTGGCCATGGAAATGCGGAAGACGCTGCCGGTCTGCGCCTCGACGATCAGCAGCGTCGACTGGTCCGGCGAGAAGGCGCAGGAGGTCGTCCAGAGCCCGCCCGGCGTGTGGATCATAGCCAGGGGATCGCCGAGCGCATCGACGAGATAGAGCCGCCCGGCCTGCGCCTGGGCGATGGCGAGCCGGCCGGATGCATCCACCGCCAGCCCGTCCGGGCCGAGGCCGCCGGAGAGCTGGAGAAAGGTGCCGACCATCGGCCAGGCCGGATCGGGCGCCTCGGCCATGAAGCGCCAGACCGCATTGGCGCGCGTCGCGGCGAGATAGACCAGCTTGCCATCCGGCGAGAGCGCGATGCCGTTCGGATAAGGCACGTTCGCCAAGATCAGCTCGGGCTTCGTCTCGCCCCGGCGCAGCCGGTAGACGCGCCCAGTTGGGTCCGACAGGCTGGTGCGGCCGGAATCGGTGAACCAGACATCGCCGTTCGGCGCGACGGTGAGGTCGCTGAGGCCGCGGAAGGGCTCGGTGTTGACCCGCGCGCACAGTGTCGTCACCGAGTTCGCGGCGGGATCGAAGGCGAGCAGGCCGTGGCGGTAGTCGACGATCAGCCAGGTTCCGTCGCCGCGCGGGCGCAAGCCATGCGGCTCGCCATCATATTGGAAAGTGAGCTGCCAAGTGCCGTCCGGCGCGATCCTGAATAGGCGGCCATAGGGCACGTCGACCAGCCAGAGGTTGCCGTCCGCGTCGAAGCAGGGGCCTTCCAGGAAGGAGTGCAGGCGCTGGCCCGGCCGCGTGATGCGGACCCAGTCGGTCGGCTCGCCGGTCCAGTGCAGGGCTTCAGGCAGGCGGGTGAACAGCTCGGCCTCGTGCCGGGGAAAGGTGGCGGCGATCATGCGATCACGCCCCGCGCCCTCAGGGCATCGACCTCGGCCGGCGAACGCCCGATCTCACCGAGGATCTCGGCGCTGTGCTCACCGAGCCTTGGCGGGGGGCGGTCGATCGCCGGGCCGGCGGCTGCATAGGTGAAGGGAGCGAGCGGAACCGCAACGGGGGCGGCGCCGGGCAACGCGGCATCGAGCCTATGGAAGAAGCCGCGCTCGCGCAGATGCGGCAGGCGGGCGGCTTCGTCCAGCGCGCGGACGCGCTCGGCTGGGATGCCGATGGAGTGCAGATAGTCCTCCCATTCCGCTGCGGTGCGGGTACGCATGATCGGCACCAGCGCCTCCCGCATTGCCTGTGCGGCGCCCCAGAGCGCAGGCCAGCCATCGAGCGCGGCGAAGTCGGGCCGGCCGAGCGCCTGCCAGAGCCGCTTGTTCTGTCTGGCGTTGAAGGCGCCGAGCATCAGCAGGCCGTCGGCGGTCTCATAGGTGCCGATCCCAGCCTCTTTCGGGCGCGATTGGCTGGCGCCTTCATAGAGCGCAGCGGCAGCTTCGGGCGCCATCAAGGTCAGGGCGGTGTCGAACATCGCGCAGTCGATGACCTGGCCCTTGCCGCTGGCATGGCGATGGAACAGGGCGGCCGAGATCGCGAAGGCGGCGGCATAGCCGGTGGCGTAGTCGATGAAGGAGGCGCCGGATTTCACCGGCTCGCCTGAACGCCCGGTGGTGCGCGCCATCACGCCCGAGGCCGCCTGGATGACGTTGTCATAGGCGTTGACCGCCTCGCGCTCGTGGCCGCGGGCGAAGCCGGTGATCGAGCAGTGGATCAGCCGCGGGTTACGGTCGCAGAGAGCTTCCGCCCCGAGCCCGAGAGCCTCCAGCGCGCCGGCGCGATAGTTCTCGACCAGCACGTCGGCGCCGTCGACGAGATCGAGCAGGATCGCCCGGCCTTCCTCGCTCGCTAGGTCGAGCGCGAGCGAGCGCTTGTTCGAACCCTGCACGAGATAGTTGATGCCAAGGCCGGCGGCGTTGAGCGCGTCGTCCGGCCCACGGCCGCGCGCCGTGTCCGGCATCTGTGGCGGCTCGATCTTCACGACATCGGCGCCGAGCAGAGCGAGCTGGTAGGCGCAGAACGGGCCGGCGAGCACATGGGTGAGGTCGAGCACCCGGATGCCGTGAAAGGGACGCTGCCGTGGTGGGCTCAAAGATCGCGGGCTCAAGGCTCGGCCACTCCGTTCTTGTTTCTCATACGAAAATGTGTTTTGCATATCAACAGAATTCTTCTGGTTGCGAGGAATGCCATGTCACAACCAAGCCCTCGGGCGAACGCGTCCGCGGTCCTCCATCGCAACCTCCGCAGCACGCCGCAGCTCGCACTGGCGGGAGACGGCGTCCACCTCGTCGATGCCGAAGGCAGGCGCTATCTCGACGCCAGCGGCGGCGCGGCGGTGTCCTGCCTCGGCCATGGCCATCCGCGCGTCACCGCGGCGATCATCGCCCAGCTCGGCAAGCTTGAATACGCCCACACCTCCTTCTTCACGAACGAGCCGAGCGAGAAGCTGGCGCAGATGCTGGTCGAGCGCGCGCCGGCCGGCTTCGGAAAGGGGCGTGTCGCCTTCCTCGGCAGCGGCTCGGAGGCGATGGAAGCGGCGCTCAAGCTGGCGCGGCAGTATTTCGTCGAGATCGGCCAGCCGCAGCGCAGCCGTTTCATCTCGCGGCGGATGAGCTATCACGGCAATACGCTCGGGGCGCTCGCGGTCGGCGGTCATGCCGGGCGGCGGGCGCTGTACCAGCCGATCCTGATCGAGACCTCGCAGATTGCGCCCTGCTACGCCTATCGCGGCCAGCGCGCGGGCGAGACGGAAGAGGCCTATGGCCTGCGCGTCGCCGACGAGCTCGATGCCGAGATCCGTCAGCTCGGACCGGAGAACGTCGCCGCCTTCATCGCCGAGCCGATCGTCGGGGCGACGCTCGGCAGTGTCACTGCGGTTCCCGGCTATTTCGCCCGCATCCGCGAGATCTGCGACCGCTATGGCGTGCTCTTCATCGCCGACGAGGTGATGTGCGGCATGGGCCGCGCCGGGGCGATGTTCGTCAGCGCGCAGGAGGGCGTGCGGCCCGACATCATCACCATCGCCAAGGGGCTGGGCGCCGGCTACCAGCCGATCGCCGCGACGATGGCGAGCGAGCGCGTCGCCGGGGCGATCGAGGCCGGTTCGGGCCTGCTCGCCAATGGCCACACCTATATGAGCCATGCCGTCGCCTGCGCGGCCTCGATCGCGGTGATCGAGACGATCGAGGATGAGGGGCTGCTCGACAATGTCCAGCGTATGGGCGCGCTGCTGTCGCGCCGGCTGGGCGAGGCCTTCGGCCAGCATCCGCATGTCGGCGACATCCGGGGCAGGGGCCTGCTGCAGTCGCTCGAACTGGTCGCCGATCGCGACAGCAAGCAGCCCTTCGCGGCGAAGGAGGGGCTTGCCGCCAGGATCAAGCGGACGGCGCAGGGCCTCGGCCTGATCTGCTACCCGTCAAGCGGCACGGCCGACGGCGTCAATGGCGATCATGTCCTGCTGGCGCCGCCCTTCACCATCGATGCCGGCCATGTCGACGAGATCGTCGAGAAGCTCGGGGCGGCGCTGGCCGCGACCCTGCCTGCCGCCCGCAGCGCCGCCTGAGGAGCCGCTGCCATGTCGCGCCAGACCATCCTGACCTGCGCCGTCACCGGCAATCTGACGACGCGCGAGCAGCATCCCGGCCTGCCGGTGACGCCGGCCGAGATCGCTGCCGCCGCCATCGAAGCCGGCAAGGCCGGCGCGGCGGTGGTGCATCTGCATGCCCGCGATCCCGCCACGACCAAGGGCACGATGGACCTCGCCCTGTTCACCGAGATCGTCGACCGCATCCGGCAGTCCGGCTCGGATGTCATCCTCAACCTCTCGACCGGCGAGGGTGGGCGCTTCGTGCCGGGGATCGACGATCCCAAGGTCGCGGCGCCCGGCACGACGCTGACCACGCCGGAGCGGCGGGTCGCGCATGTCGAGGCGCTGAAGCCCGAGATCTGCACGCTCGACCTCAACACCATGTTCTCGGGCAGCGCGGTGGTGATCAACACGCCGCGCAACGTTACCGAGATGGCAAGGCGCATCTATGCGGCCGGCGTGCTGCCCGAGCTGGAGCTGTTCGATGGCGGCGACCTGCAGCTCGCCAAGGCCCTGCAGGCGGACGGGGTGCTGCGCAATCCGCTGCTGATCCAGATCGTGCTCGGCGTGCGCTATGGCGCGATCCCGAACCCGCAGACGCTGGTCTATTTCGCCTCGCAATTGCCGCCGGACTGCATCTGGGCTGCCTTCGGTATCGGGCGGCACGAATTCCCGCTGCTGGCCCAGGCCTTCCTGCTCGGTGGCCATGTCAGGGTCGGGCTCGAGGACAATGTCTACATCCGCAAGGGTGTGCTGGCGCGCGATAATGCCGAGCTGGTCGAGAAGGCCGGCACGATCATCGAGAATCTCGGCGGCGCACTCGCCACGCCGGCCGAAGCGCGGGCGATCCTCGGCCTCTAGCCAAGGCGCTCGGAAATCCGCTTGGCTGCGGCCCTGACCGCGGCAAGGTAGCGGCCGTCGATCTGGTCGAGGTCGAAAGCGGAATCCGGACCGGAGATGTCGATCGCCGCGACGACCGTGCCGCGCCGATCGATGATCGGCGCCGAGATCGAGCTGCCGGCCGCCTCCATCACACCGCGGCTGACGACATGGCCGCGCGATGCCGCTGCCTCGACCGTGGTGATCAGCTCCGGCGTCGAGGTCGGGGTCTGGCTGGTCAGTGGTACGAAGCGCTCCTTGCGGAAGAGCTCCTCCAGCTCCGGTTGCGGGAGACCCGCCAGCAGCAGCCAGCCCATCGGCGAGGCATAGGCCGGCACGCGCGAGCCGACATTCATGTTGCTGAGGAAGCCCGAGCGCGTCTGCACGCAGCTGAGATAGAGCACGTCGCGCTCGTCGCGGATCGCCAGATGTGCGGAGACCAGGGTCTCATCGCGCAGCGCCTCCAGCTCGGGGCGGGCGATCTCGATGATGTCCTTCGAGGCCAGGAAGGCGAAGCCGATATTGAGGACGCGCGGCCCGAGCGCGAACTGCTTCGACTGCTCCTCCTCGAGGAAGCCCATGTGCCGGAGCGTATAGATCAGCCGGAAGACCGAGGAACGCGTCAGCCCGAGCTCCGAGGCGATCTCGGTGATGCTCAGGGGCCGGCGAGCCGCGGCGACGATTTCGAGGACACGCAGGCCGCGATGCAGGCCGGGCACGAAATAGACCGCGTGGTTCTTGTGCTGCGTTTCCGCATCCGCCGCATCGTCCATGCGCTGCCTATCCGCTTCAGGGGTCACCGTTCCATTTGCATGTAAAACAGTTGGGCGCTGCGGTCACGTGCGGGGGCGGGGTTGCTCGCCTTGGCTCCTCCCTTCCCCCTTGTGGGGAAGGGTTGGGGATGGGGGTGATGCCGCTTGGTGATCGGGTAGCAAAAGAAACTGGCAGCAGCGACAGTGCCATCAGGGTTCGCCGATCGTTCCAGCTTTGCGACCCCCACCCCTGCCCCTCCCCACAAGGGGGAGGGGTTCGCGCGCAGCGTACGTCCCTCGGCCCCTCAGGCCGGCAGCACCTTGCCGGGGTTCATGATGTTGTCGGGGTCGAGGCTCGCCTTCAGCGTGCGCATCACCTCGACGGCGGCGTCGCCATGCTCCTTGCGCAGGAACTTTGCCTTGCCGTAGCCGACGCCGTGCTCGCCGGTGCAGGTGCCGCCGAGATCGATGGCGCGGTTGACCAGCAGGCCGTTCAGCCGCTCGGCCTCGCGGATCTCCTCGGGCGAATCCATCCTGATCAGGAAACCCATGTGGAAATTTCCATCGCCGACATGGCCGAGCGCCGTCACCGGGAAGGGTGCATCCTTGGCATGCTGCTTGATCTCGGTGATGCAGGCGGCGAGCTGGGAGATCGGCACGCAGGTGTCGGTGCCCCAGCTGCTGGCGCCTGGACGCAAGGCAAGCAGCGCGTAATGCATGTTGTGCCGGGCCTGCCAGAGCTTGTTGCGCTCCTCGGCGCTGGTGGCGAAGCGCCAGCCTTCACCACCATGGCCCTCGGCGAGCATCTGCACGGTCTCGGCCTGCGAGACCACCGCCGCCTCCGTGCCGTGGAACTCGAGGAAGAGCGCGACCGTCTCGGGATAGCTCAGATTGTTGTGGCGGTTGATGGCGCGCATGCAGGTCTCGTCGAGCAGTTCGACGCGAGCGACCTGGATGCCGCACTGGATCGTCTCGATGGCGCAATTGACGGCGCTGGCGATGTCCGGGAAGGAGCAGACCGCGACCGAGCTCGCCTCCGGGATGCCGTAGAGGCGCAAGGTGACCTCGGTGATGACGCCGAGCGTGCCCTCCGAGCCGACGAAGAGGCGGGTGAGGTCATAGCCGGCCGAGGATTTGCGGGCGCGGCCGCCGGTCTTCAGGACGGTGCCGTCGGCGAGCACGACGGTCAGGGCCAGGACATTGTCCTTCATCGTGCCGTAGCGCACTGCATTGGTGCCCGAGGCGCGTGTGGCGGTCATGCCGCCGAGGGTGGCATCGGCGCCGGGGTCGACCGGGAAGAATAGGCCGGTGTCGCGCAGATGCTCGTTGAGCTGCTTGCGGGTGACGCCGGCTTCGACGGTGCAGTCGAGATCCTCGGCGTTGACCGCCGTGATCGCGTTCATGCGCGAGAGGTCGATGCAGACGCCGCCATGCAACGCAACGACATGGCCTTCGAGCGAGGTGCCGGCGCCGAAGGGAATGACCGGCACTTTCGCCTGATGGCAGAGCTTGACGATGTTGCTCACCTCTTCGGTGGTCAGCGGATAGCAGACCACGTCGGGTGCCTTGGTCGGGTGATAGGATTCGCCATGGCCGTGATGCTCGCGCTCGCTGTCCGAGGTCGAGCAGCGCGGGCCGAGGAGGTCGCGGAGCGAGGCGGTCAGGCTGTCGAGGGCGGGATGCCGAGAGGTGCCGGACGTGGTGGCGGGCGCGTTCATTGGTCTTCGATCCTCGTGCACGTCTTCGGCGCGGCTACGGCAGCAATCTCGGCCAGCCCGTCGTCTTCGGCCACCGCCGATGCAGCATGAGCGCTCTGCAACGGCAGGGGAAGTAGGGCGTCAGGCCGAGTGGTCGCGCCCGGCGACGCCGAGCAGGTACTGGCCATAGCCGCTCTTCGACAGGGCCTGCCCGAGCGTGCGCAGTTGCTCGCGGTCGATCCAGCCGTTCTCGAAGGCGATCTCCTCGGGGCAGGCGATGCGGAAGCCCTGGCGACGCTCCAGCGTGCGTACGAATTCGGAGGCCTCGACCAGGGAATCCGGCGTGCCGGTGTCGAGCCAGGCATAGCCGCGCCCGAGCCGCTCGACGCTGAGCGCGCCGCGTTCGAGATAGGCGAGGTTGACGTCGGTGATCTCGAGCTCGCCGCGGGCCGAGGGCTTGAGCTTGCGGGCGATCTCGACGACCTCGGCATCGTAGAAATAGAGGCCGGTGACCGCCCAATGCGAGCGCGGGGCCTTGGGCTTTTCCTCGATCGAGAGCGCCTTGCCGGCGGCATCGAAGGAGACGACGCCATAACGCTCGGGATCGCTGACGCGATAGGCGAAGACGGTAGCGCCGCTGCTGCGGGCCGCCGCGCGGTGCAGCACATCGGTGAGGCCGTCGCCGTAATAGAGGTTGTCGCCGAGGATCAGCGCGGAGGGTCCCCCGGCGACGAAATCGGCGCCGATATGATAGGCCTGCGCCAGACCCTCCGGCTTCGGCTGGACCGCATAGGAGAGCTTCAGCCCCCAGTGCTCGCCGGTGCCGAACAGAGCCTCGAAGCGCGGCGCATCGTCCGGTGTCGAAATGATCAGGATCTCGCGGATGCCGGCGAGCATCAGCGTCGAGAGCGGATAATAGATCATCGGCTTGTCGTAGACGGGCAGCAGCTGCTTCGACGTCACCATGGTCATCGGGTGGAGCCGCGTGCCGCTGCCGCCGGCGAGGATGATCCCCTTCATGATGGCTCCTTCAGCTTCGCGATTGCGCGAGCAGCGTGGCAACGCAGGTTTTCACCGAGTCCTGCCAGGGCGGCAGGCGCAGGCCGTGTCGCTCGGCCAGCAGGCCGCAATCGAGCCTGGAATTGGCCGGTCGCCGGGCAGGTGTGGGATAGTCCGATGTCGCGATGCGCCTGACGCGGGCGCTCGGGCCACCAAGCGCGGCCGAAGTGGCGAAGACCATCTCCGCCAGATCGGCCCAGCTCGCTTCGCCCGTGCCGGCGCCGTGGAAGACGCCGCGCAGCGAGGCATCGCGGGGACGGGTGACCAGCGCAATCGCCACCGCGATGATCGCCTCGGCCAAATCGGGAGCGCTGGTCGGCGAGCCCAGCTGGTCGGAGACCACGCCGACCTCGTCCCTGGTCTCGGCCAGGCGCAGCATGGTCTTCACGAAATTCCCGCCATAGGGGCTGTAGACCCAGGCGGTGCGCAGGATCGTCCAGTCGGCGCCGGAAGCGATGACCGCGTCCTCGCCGGCGAGCTTCGAGCGGCCATAGGCCGAGAGCGGGCCGGTCGGGTCGCTCTCCAGCCAAGGACGCGGCGCCATGCCGTCGAAGACATAGTCGGTGGAGAGCTGGATCAGCGGCACGCCGAGAGCTGCTGCTGCGGCGGCGACCGCGCCGGCACCATCGCCATTGATGCGCATGGCGAGGTCAGGCTCGGTCTCGGCCTTGTCGACGGCGGTGTAGGCCGCAGCGTTGACGATGCAGCCGGGCTGCGCTGCGGCGAGCGCCGGCTGAACGCCTTCTGGCTGCGCCAGATCGAGCTCGGGCCGGCCGACCGGGATGACGGTCACGCCTGCCGTCTTGGCACGGGCGAGGAGGGATTGGACGACCTGCCCGGTTCGTCCGGTCACGGCTATGCGCATCGGGCCTTCGCGATTCGGAGCATGATGCGGTCCGGTCCCGCGCCGCCCCGGAATGCGCAGCGCTTGCATGTCATGGCTGTCGATCTAAAGCATGGCCGGAAGAGGCTCAACCCGCCGGCAAGGACACCCCTCTGGCCGAGGTGCATAAAAGGACGCCGCCGCGTGACCGCCCTGTCCCCGATCGTCATCGTCGACGGCGTCACCAAGCGGTTCGGCGCGTTGAAGGCGCTCAATGCTGTCTCGCTCTCGGTGATGCCGGGCGCGGTGCAATGCATCATCGGCCCGCCCGGCTCGGGCAAGTCGACGCTGCTGCGCTGCATCGGCCAGCTCGAGACCATCGACGCCGGCGCCATCACGGTCGCAGGCGAGCCGATCGGTCATCGTCGCGTCGACATCGCGTCCCAGCGCCTCAAGACCGCCATGGTCTTCCAGCACCCCGACCTGTCCGATCACATGACGGTGCTGCAGACCCTCATCGAGGGTCCGCTCTCGCTGCTGAAGCGGCCGCGGCGCGAGATCATCGCCGAGGCGATGGGGCTGCTCGACCGCGTCGGCCTCGCCGAGAAGCGCGATTCCTATCCGAGCGAGCTCTCCGGCGGTCAGCAGCAGCGCGTCGCGATCGCCCGCGCGCTGGCGATGAGGCCGCAGGTCATGCTGTTCGACGAGCCGACCTCGGCGCTCCATCCCGAGTTTGCCGGTGAGGTGCTGGATGCGATGCGCGACCTCGCCGCCACCGGCATGACCATGATCGTCGCGACCCATGAGCTCGACTTCGTCCGCGAGGTCGCGAGCGATGTCGCCGTCATGGACAAGGGCGAGCTCGTCGAGCAGGGCCCGCCGCAGCAGCTCTCCGGGCGCGCCTTTATCCGGTCCGCGGGAGGAGGGCGCTGACGGCGGACCGTAAATCTGTTATACATTCCGTACAACAGATGAGCGCTGGAGCCTGTCATGAACAAGCCCGAAAAGCCCGCCGGCGAGCAGGCCATGGTCCTGCAGGTCCGCAAGATCGGCAATTCGGTCGGCATCATCCTGCCAAAGGAACTGCTGGCGCGGCTGAAGCTGGCGGAAGGCGACAAGCTGACAGTAGTCGAGCAGCCGAACAGCGGCTTCAAGGCCGTGAAGCAGACGCCTGATTTCGACAGAGCCATGGCTGCGGCCCGTCGCGGGATGAAAATCTATCATAACGCTCTGGCTGAGTTGGCCAAGTGACCGAGCCCTCCTGGCTTTCGGAGGAGGTCATCATCGCAATCCATGACGAGCAACTCGCCATTCATGGTGGAGGCGCCGGGCTGCGCGATGCTGGTATGCTCGCTTCCGCGTTGGAGCGGCCCATCAACAAATGGTCGTACGAGGGTGCTGCTTTGCCGGAGTTGGCGGCCGCTTATGCCTTCGGATTGGCAAAGAACCATCCCTTTATCGACGGTAACAAGCGCACCGCACTGCTGGCACTCTACGCGTTCCTCTTCATCAATGATGTCGACTTCATTGTGCCGGAAGCGGATGCCGCCGCGATCATCCTCGCGCTCGCCGCCGGCGAGGTCGAGGAGGAAGGGCTGACGCGCTGGATCCGCGACAACTGGCCGAAGGACGCGCCCGATCCGGGCTGAAGACCGATCGCCGCATTGGCGTTCGGCCCGGCAACGCCTACATCGGGACAACCTGCCGCCTGACCGCGAGCCGCAATGTCCGAACGCGATAGCGAAGCCAACCGATTCTCCGCCCGCGCGGCGCGTTATGCCCGCGTCGGCGCCAATGTCGGCGGGGTGGCGGCGCGGATCGCCGGCACCAAGCTGTTCGGACTGGAGGGCCGCAACGCCACCAATGCCGAGGCGCTGGCCAAGGCGCTCGGCGGGCTGAAGGGCCCGCTGATGAAGGTGGCGCAGCTCGTCGCCACCATTCCCGACGTGGTGCCGCCGGAATACGCCGCCGAACTGCAGAAGCTGCAATCGGAGGCGCCCCCGATGGGGGCCGCCTTCGTCAAGCGCCGCATGCAGGCCGAGCTCGGCGCGAGCTGGCGCGAGCGCTTCGGCGAATTCGACCTCAAGCCGGCCGCCGCCGCGTCGCTCGGGCAGGTGCACCGGGCAACGACGCATGACGGCGCACCGGTCGCCTGCAAGCTGCAATATCCGGATATGGAATCGGCTGTGGAAGCCGATATCTCGCAGCTCGAAATCCTGTTCGGGCTGCACCGGCGCATGGGCGCGGTGATCGACACCAGCGAGATCGCCAAGGAGATCAGCGCCCGTGTCCGCGAAGAGCTCGACTACCGCCGCGAGGCCAAGCATGTCGCGCTCTACCAGCAGATGCTCTCAGGGACGCCCGAAGTGCGCGTGCCGGACGTCGTGCCGGAGCTGTCGACGCGGCGGCTCCTGACCATGGGCTGGCTCGACGGCGACAAGATCCTGAACCACAAGCAGGCGAGCCAGCAGGTTCGCGACCGGATCTCGACCGCGATGTTTCGGGCCTGGTGGCGGCCGTTCAGCCATCACGGCGTGATCCATGGCGATCCGCATCTCGGGAACTACACCGTCTTCCAGGACGGCGGCGAGCCGGGTGGCATCAACCTGCTCGACTATGGCTGCATCCGCATCTTCCCGCCGAGCTTCGTCGGCGGCGTCGTCGATCTCTATCGCGGGCTGCTCGAGGGCGACGACGCCCGGGTCGTTCATGCCTATGAGGTCTGGGGCTTCAAGGGGCTCAACAAGGAGCTGATCGACACGCTCAACATCTGGGCGAAGTTCATCTACGGCCCGCTGCTGGAGGATCGCACGCGCCGGATCGCCGAGGGCGTCAGCCCGGCTGAATACGGCCGCAAACAGGCGTTCCAGGTGCATTCGGCGCTGAAAGCGCGCGGTCCGGTGACGGTGCCGCGCGAATTCGTCTTCATGGACCGCGCCGCGATCGGCCTTGGCGGCGTCTTCCTGCATCTCGATGCCGAGCTGAATTTCCACCGGCTGTTCGAGCAGGAGATCGAGGCGTTCAGCGTCGACAAGGTGGCGAGCGAGCAAGGCGCGGCGCTGGCGGCGGCCGGTCTTCAGGGTTCCTGACGATCAGAATCGCCGGTGCAGCCGCGATCCGGCGTCTGTCCGGCCGAGGCTGCTGCCATAAGTCGCGCCGCCTGAATCAGGACCTGAAGCGCTACAATCGGCGCGGATTGCGCTTTTTTCCCGGCATAGTCTTGCCAGCGCTTACAAAATAGTCGCTGCCGCTCCAGCGCTCCGTTGCCGACCCCTTGCAGGTGCGATACAGGGCATCGGACAGGGTTTGAATTCGGGACTTCCTTCATGGCCGACCACGGACACGCCGCCGACATTCCGCAGATGGACTATCCGGAGCACGAGCGCACCTATGTGGGCTTCGTCCACTTCGCCGAGGTTGGCACGCTCGCCTGCCTCGCCATCGTCGCGGCGCTCGCGGTCGGCGGCACCAAGCATGCCTGGGGCACGGCCATCATCGGCACGCTGCTGACCCTGGTCGGCACCGGCGTCGGCATCGCCGCCCCGTCGATCGGCTGGCGCGCCACGCTCGTCCCCTTCGTCCTGATGCTGCTGGCGCTGCTGCTCTACTGAGTGGCGAAGCCACGGTACTGACGAAATCGTCAAGGCGGCGGCGCAGGTGAGCCGGCGCATCCGTCATTGGAACGTCGTAAAGGGCCGGCTCGATGCCGGCCCTTTCGTTTGGGCGGCCGAAGGTCACGGATGATGCGCAGGATCCTGAAGCTTCTCGCCGTAGCCGCGCTCTGTGCCTATGGCGGCGTGCTGGCGCTGCTCTACGTCAAGCAGCGCGAGATGATGTATCCGCGCAATCCGGCCCGGGCCGAGATCGCCAGCGCCAATCTGCCGGGCGTCGAGGAGACGATGCTGACCGCAGCCGACGGCGAGAGGCTGATCGCCTGGGTGGTGCCACCGCGCGAGGGCAAGCCGGTCCTGCTGTTCTTCCATGGCAATGCCGGCAATTTCGGCCGGCCGATCCGGCAGACGCGTTTCCGCGCCTTGACCGAGGACGGCACTGGCCTGTTCGCTGTGAATTACCGCGGTTATGGCGGCTCGACTGGCTCGCCGACCGAGGATGGGCTGGCGCAGGATGCGCGCGCCGCCTATGCGGCGGCCGTGGCGCGCTTCGGCGCGGAGCAGCTGGTCGGCTATGGCGAGTCGCTCGGCACCGGCGTGGTGGTGAAGCTGGCGGCGGAGGTTCCGCTGAAGGCGGTGATCCTCGAAGCGCCCTATCTCTCGACCGTCGCGGTGGCGCAGCAGCTCTACCCTTATGTCCCGGTCGGGCTGTTCATGCACGACCAGTTCCATTCCGACCGGGCCATCGGCAAGGTCAAGGCGCCGCTGCTGGTGCTGCACGGCCAGCGCGACGGCGTCATCCCGTTCAGCCAGGGCGAGGCGCTGTTTTCGCTCGCCAACCCCCCGAAGCGCTTCATCCGCTTCCCGGACGGCAACCACGAGAACCTGCCGGCGCATGGCTCGGTGCCGGAGATCCGGCGCTTCCTCGCCGATCTCGGCACCAGCCGCCTGGCCGGGAGCGAGACAGTGACCGCCGCGGCGCAATAGGCGAGAGAAGCGAGTGCGCGAAGCTTGTCGTCTACGCCACTCCCTTCCCCCTTGTGGGGAAGGGTTGGGGATGGGGGTGGTGCCGCTCGGCGACCGGCGGACGAAAGTGAATCTGGCAGCAGCGGCAGCGGCAGCGCCATCGCGATCTTCCGTTCGCTCCGGCTCTGCGACCCCCCACCCCTGCCCCTCCCCACAAGGGGAGGGGTTCGCGGGTGCGTCAATCGCAGTAGGCTTGGAAGCGCCTCAGAAGCGGAACATGCCGCCACCGCCGCCGACACGGGCGGCGCCGGCGCGGGCGATCTGATTGTTGCCGTCGAGGCCGAGGGCGCGCTGATAGGCCTCGCTCGCCTCGGTCTTCTTGCCCTGCTTCTCGAAGGCGAAGCCGCGGCCGGCCCAGGCGGCGGCATTGCGGTTGTCGACATTGAGCGCGGCGGTGAAGTCCTCGAGCGCCGAGTCGTATTTGCCGAGCGCGTTCAGGCTCTCGCCGCGGGCGATATAGGGCGGGGCGGTATAGGGGTTGCGGTCGATCACCGAGTCGAAGTCGGTGACGGCCTGCTGGTGCTGGCCTTCCTTCTGGTAGACCAGCCCGCGGGCATGGAAGGCTTCGGGCGATTCCGGGTTGAGGCGGATCGCGGTGTTGAGGTCGCCCAGGGCCTGCTGGCTGTTGCCCTGCAGGCGCAGCAGGTTGGCGCGGGCAACGAAGGCCGGGGCGTAGTTCGGATTGGCGGTGGTGGCGCGGTTGAAATCCTGGAGCGCGGCGTCGTTACGCCCGCTCTGGCGCAGTGCCAGGCCGCGATTGGTGTAGGCCGGCGCGAAATTGGCGTCGATCTGCACCGCCTTGGTGAAGTCGGAGATGGCGTCGGAGTAACGGCCGATGCGGGCATAGGCCGCGCCGCGGGTGTTGTAGGCCTGCGGGTCGTTCGGGTTGCGATTGATCACCTCGCTGAGCGAGCCGATGTTGACGCTCGCGGCCTCGGTGTTCTCGGTCTGCAGCTCGGCGACGCCAGCGCCGGAGCTCATGCTCACCGTGTCGCAGCCTGCGAGCGCGAGCGCGAGGCCCGTCGCGATCAGCCAGTTCCGGCCTGTGAGCATGCTATTGTCCATCGCCTCGAACTCTCGCCTGTCATGCGGCGCGACCGCCCCGGTGCGCCGCCATCCTCCAAAACGCCCAAGCCCTGACAAAGTTTGGTTAACGACGCTACAAAAATGACAGCGCCCGGAGAAGCTCCAGGCGCTGACGAAGATCAGAATGGCACTGGGCGGCGGCTGCCGGATCCTTGCGAGGTCAGACCGCCGGCCGAGCGGGACGCTCGGGGCGCTTCGGCTTGACCGGAGCCGGCAGCAGGCCTTCGCGCTGCAGCTTCTTGCGGATCAGCTTGCGGGCGCGGCGGACGGCCTCGGCCTTCTCGCGCGCTTTCTTCTCGGACGGCTTCTCGTAATGGCCGCGGAGCTTCATCTCACGGAAGATGCCCTCGCGCTGCATCTTCTTCTTCAGCGCCCGCAGCGCCTGATCGACGTTGTTGTCGCGAACAAGAACCTGCACGTCTTCAGTCCGTCGTTGTCGGTGGTCCGGAATCGGGGCGGCGACCTCCCGTCTGAGAGATCGCCGCGAAGGTCGTGCGGATACCAGAATTCCCGGAGCCTGTCCACGCTGCAGCGCGGCGAAACCTGCGGAAATACGCGGGTTTCGCGAGGTGGGGCGCTCCGTCGTTCAGTTCGCCTCGGGGAGGACGCGGGTGACGTGGCCCATCTTGCGGCCGGGCCGCGCTTCGCGCTTGCCGTAGAGGTGAAGATGGGTGCCGGGCTCGGCCAGGATGGCGCGCCAGTCATTCGCCTGGTCGCCGATCAGGTTCTGCATGGTGACGCGCCCGCGCCGCGCCGTCGCGCCGAGCGGGAAGCCGCAGACGGCGCGGACATGCTGGTGGAACTGCGAGGTCTCAGCACCCTCGCTGGTCCAGTGTCCGGAATTATGCACGCGCGGGGCGATCTCGTTGACGACGACCTCGTCGCCGCCCTTGCCCTCGACCAGGAAGTACTCGACGGCGAAGACGCCGACATAGCCGAGCGCCTCGCCGATACGCCGTGCAGCCTCGATCGCAGCGTCGGCTGCGGCCGGGCCGATGCGGGCGGGAATCTGCGTCAGCGCCAGGATATGGTCGCGATGCTCGTTCTCGCAGACGTCGAAGGCGGCGAAGGAGCCGTCGGCGGCACGGGCCGCGACGACCGAGACCTCGCGCGCGAAGGTGACGAAGCCTTCGAGGATCGCCGGGAAATGGCCGATCTCGTCCCAGGCCTCAGCCAGGTCGACGCCCTCGGCGATCTTGACCTGGCCCTTGCCGTCATAGCCGAAGCGCCGCGTCTTCAGCACGGCGGGGCGGCCGAGCTTGGCGACGGCCTTTTCGAGATCGGCGAGCGAGTCGACCGGCTCGAACGGCGCCACGGCAAGGCCGAGATCGGCAACGAAGCGCTTCTCGGTGAGGCGATCCTGCGTCACCGCGAGCGCCCTCGCGCCGGGATGCAGCGGGGTGCGGGCGGCGAGGAAGGCGGCGGTCGCGGCCGGGACGTTCTCGAACTCGTAGGTCACGACGTCGACGGCGTCGGCGAAGCTGGCGAGGGCCGCCTCGTCCTCATAGGCGCCGATGGTGTGGCGGGCGGCAACCTCATAGGCCGGGCTGTCGGGCTCGGGCGCGAAGATATGGACGCGCACGCCGAGATCGGCCGCGGCCAGCGCCAGCATGCGGGCGAGCTGCCCGCCGCCGAGAATGCCGAGGACGGCGCCGGGGCCGAGGCCGCGCGGATCGGGCCGGCTCATGCCTCGTCCTTCGGGCGTTCGGCGACCGCGCCGCTCAGCTTGGCGCGCCAGGCGTCGAGCCGTTCGGCGAGAGCATCGTCGGAAAGGGCGAGCACGGCGGCGGCGAGCAGGGCGGCGTTGATTGCGCCCGCCTTGCCGATGGCGAGCGTGCCGACCGGGATACCGCCGGGCATCTGCACGATCGAGAGCAGGCTGTCCTGGCCTGAGAGCGCCTTGGATTCGACGGGGACGCCGAAGACGGGCAGGGGGGTGAGCGAGGCCGTCATGCCCGGCAGATGCGCCGCACCGCCGGCACCGGCGATGATGACCTTGAAGCCTTCCGCTCTGGCGCCCTTGGCGAAGGCGTACATCCGATCGGGCGTGCGATGGGCCGACATGATGCGTGCATCGAAGGCGATGCCGAGTTCGGCGAGCGTGTCGGCGGCATGGCGCATCGTCGCCCAGTCGGACTGGCTGCCCATGATGATGGCGACGGGTGGGGTCGGCTCGGCCATGAAATCAGCGCTTCCCGGCAGGAGGGAGGAAGCGCGCGATCTAGACCGGCCGCCGCGTCACAGGCAAGCGCCGAATCGGGATTCCTGCGGAATTTCCGCCTCTTGCTTCTAGTTTAGAGACCGCTTTGCCGACCGGCTTGTGGAGAGGCCGATCGGAGCGGGCTCTAAGCGATGATATCGGGCGTCAGCTGGTCTTCGAGATAGGAGATGCGGTCGCGCAGATAGAGCTTGCGCTTCTTCAGGCGCTGGATCTGGATCTGGTTGACCGGGCCGAGCCTTTCGAGCGCGTCGATGGCGCTGTCGAGATCGCGGTGCTCCTCGCGCAAACGCGCGAGCTCCGCCTGCAGGACCTCGATCTCCTCCGCGCTCAGTTCGAATCCCATGAAGCCGTCTCATCATCGCCGCGATCGCGGCCGACTATGCGCAGGCGCGGGCGGCCCGGCAAGGGCATCGCCGGCGCGATGCGGGCCGGCTCGCTCGCATTCATGCGCCTCGGGAAAGGTCTCGGAAGGGATCACAGAAACTCATGGTGCAGTGCACGTCTGCCCCGCAGACGTGAAGCCGGCTCTGTGTCAGACTTCTCTTGCTAGAACGCTCATCAGGAGGATCCAGATGTCGCTGCAGACACATCTCGCCGAGCTCGAACGCAAGCATCGCCAGCTCGAGGAAGCCATCGCCCAGGCGGTCGCCAGCCCCTCGTCGAACGATCTTGGCGTCGCCGAGCTCAAGCGGAAGAAGCTGCTGCTGAAGGATGAGATCGAGCGCGTGCGGCTGACCATGCCGGCACCGACACTACACTGAGATGACAGAGCGGGCCGCGGCGGTCCGTGACGAATTCGCGCAAGGCGCGCTTCACCGGCCCCGAAAGGGGCCGGCTTTTTTTGGCCACGAGCGCTGCACCTGCCGCCGGCGCTCTCCAGGAGGCCGGGCTTGGAGGAGATCGCAAGATCGTGCGAGAATGCGCCGAGCCCAGAGGGATACGCCGTTGGCCCGTGTCGATAGACACAACACCACCCGCTACTGGAACGCGACCGGCGTCGATGGGCTGAGCTGCCTGCACGCCGACTTCACCACGCATGACTACGCGCCGCACCAGCACGACGCCTTTGTCGTCGCGGTGACCGAGAGCGGCGGCTCCGAGTTCAAGAGCCGTGGCCGCAGCGACGAGGCCCGCGAGAGCGTGCTGCTCGTCTTCAATCCCGCCGAGCCCCATTCCGGCCGCATGGGCTGGAGCAGAAGCTGGCGCTATCGCTCGCTCTATCTGACGCAGCCCGCCATCGATCAGGTAACGGCCGACCTCGGCATCGCCCGCCCGGCGTACTTCATGCGCAATGTCCTCGGCGATCCCGATCTGATCGCGGCTTTCGGCCGTCTGCACCGCAGCCTCGAAGACGGCCATGACCCGCTCGAAGAGCGCGAGCTCCTTGTCGCCAGTTTCGGCCAGCTTTTTGCGCGCCATGGCGACGGTGTCCGCGCGATCCCGACAGCGCCGCGAGACGAGGCCGCGCTTTCGCGCGTGATCAGGCGGATGGTCTCGCAGCATGCGGAAAGCGGGCTCAGCCTCGAGGAGATGGGGCTCTGGGTCGACATGACCCCGTTTCAGCTCATCAGCCTTTTCAAGCGTACAGCCGGGCTGACGCCCCACGCCTATCTGACCCAGCTCCGGCTGAAGTCGGCGATCCGGCAGTTGAAGGCGGGCGCGCCCATTGCTGACGCGGCGCTGGCCAGCGGCTTCTACGACCAGAGCGCGCTGACCCGGCACTTCAAGCGCTCCTTCGGGATCACGCCCTTGCAATACCAGCGGGCGGGCGCTGCCGGCGTTGCCCGCTGACCTTTCAATTTCTGCCAATACCGCGCTGCCCTGGACCGCCAGACTCCCCTGAAAAGGAGTCTTCGCGTGACGCACTATTTCTGCCTGGACGAGCCGGAGGTGTTCGGCCTCGAAACTACGGTGACAGCCGCCGAGCCGGGCCGTGTCCGGCTCGATCGATCGCCGTTCTATCCCGGCGGCGGCGGCCAGCTTCCCGACAAGGGCGCCTTGCAATGGTCGGGCGGCGAGGTTCCGATCGCTGGTTTCGAGACGCAAGCCGATGGCATCTGGCATCTGCTGGCTGAGCCGATCACGCTCTCGGGCGCCGTGGTTGCCGAGGTCGACCGCCCGTTCCGGCAGCTCATGCGCGAGCTTCATACCGACCTGCATATCGTCAATGCGCTGGTCTACCAGGGCTTCGACGGCGCGCTCGTCACCGGCGTCCAGATGAACGAGGACGGCACGGCGCGGATCGATTTCGATCTGCCCGAGGCCGACAATGAGCGCCTGCGAGGGCTCGAGGGCGCCATCAACGACGTGATCAGGCAGGACCTGCCGGTTCGCGAAACCTATGTCGGAGAGGACGAAGCGTTCGACGAGCCTGGCCTGATCCGCTCGCGCTCGGTGACGCCGCCGCCGACGGCGGACGGCCGGATCAGGGTCGTCGAGATCGCCGGGCTCGATCGCCAGGCCTGCGGGGGCACGCATCTGGCGTCGACCGGAGCGTCGCGCCCGCTGCGCATCCTGAAGATCGACAATAAGGGGCGGCACAACCGGCGCCTGCGCATCGGCCTCGACGGTCTGTGAGGCCGCCATGTCCGCGCTGTTGAAAGGGCTCTGGGCGCGTCCGCTCCTGCTGCTCTGGCTGCCGCCGCTGTTCTGGGCGGGGAACCTCGTGCTCGGGCGCGCACTGGGGCCGAGCTTTCCGCCGGTCTCGCTCGCGGTCGGGCGCTGGCTCGTGGCGCTGGCCTGCCTTGCTCCCTTCATCGGCCGGCAGGCCTGGCGAGAGCGGGCGCTGCTGCGGCGGCACCTTGGTCTGATCGTCGCCTGCGGCGCCTTCGGTATCGCCGGCTACAATGCGCTCGGCTATCTCGCACTGCAGACGACGCCGGCCGCCAGCGTCGCCTTCCTGAACTCGACCCTGCCGCTGATGGTGCCTCTCGCGGCTGTCGCGCTCGGCGTCGAGCGTGTCTCCGGCCGGACCCTCGCCGGCATTGCGCTGTCCTTCGCCGGGGTCGTCTGGATCGTCGCGCGCGGCGACCTGCAGCAGCTCGGCGGATTGCGGGCCGATGGCGGCGAGTTCCTGGTGCTGATCGCCGTCGCCAATTATGCGATCTATTCCGTCCTGCTGCGGCGCAAGCCGGTAACCGTGAGCCCGCTGGTGTTCCTGGCCGCGACCATGGCCGCCGGCCTGCTGGTGCTCGCGCCGTTCTGGGCCTTCGAGCTGGCGCAGGGCGCGCGCATCCCGACAGATGCGGGCTCGGTCGCAGCCGTTCTCTATATCGGCGTGTTCGCCTCGCTACTCGCCTTCATCCTCTGGGGGCATTGTGTGGCGACCCTCGGGCCGAGCGTCACCGGCGTCTCGTTCCATCTGGTCGCGCTGTTCACGGCGCTGCTCGCGGTCGCGGTGCTGGGCGAGCCGGTGCGCGGCTTCCACCTCGTTGGCATGGCGCTGATCCTCGCCGGGTTTTTCCTCGCGACCGGGAAGTGGGCAGGCGCTCGGCTGCAGCCGGCACGGCAAGCGGGCTCTTAGGCCGTCATGGATACCACCGAGATCCTGCGCAGGCTCGTCGCCTTCGACACGACGTCGCGGCGTTCCAATCTCGATCTGGTCCATTGGACTGCTGACTATCTTGAAGGTGCGGGGGCGCGGATACGCCTGACCAGCGACGCCTCGGGTGAAAAGGCCAACATCCTGGCGACGATCGGGCCGGACGAGCCGGGCGGCATCATCCTCTCCGGGCATACCGACGTCGTTCCGGTCGACGACCAGGACTGGGCGAGCGATCCATTCGTGCTCGCGAGCCGGGATGGGCACCTATACGGCCGCGGCGCCGTCGACATGAAAGGCTTCGTTGCGGCCTGCCTCGCCGCCATCCCAGGCTGGCGAGCCTGCGAGCTGCGGCGGCCGATCCATCTGGCGCTGTCCTATGACGAGGAGGTCGGCTGCCTAGGCGTCCCGCTGCTGATCGCCGACCTGCTCGCGCATTGCCCAGTTCCGGCACTCGCCATCATCGGCGAGCCGACGCAGATGCGCATCGGGCTCAGCCATCGCGGCTTCTACGGCTATCGCAGCGTCTTCCATGGCCGCGCGGCGCATTCGAGCGATCCGCGCCTCGGCGCCAGCGCGATCGCGCCGGCGGCGGCGCTGGTCGCGGCACTCGCTGGCCTCGGCGACGGCAAACGCGGAACCACAGCCAACATCGGCAGAATCGCGGGCGGCAGCGCCATCAACATCGTACCGGAGCGCTGCGAGGTCGTCTGGGAGTTCCGGCCGCCGGACGAGGCTGCCGTCGACGCCGTGCTTGCCGAGGTGGCGGGTTTCGTGGCGGGACTGCCTTGCGATGTGAGCGTCGAGACGATGCCGCTGGCGCGCGTGCTGCCGCTCGACTGCGCTGCGGAGAGCCCAGCTGTCGGCATGGTGCGCGAGTTCGGCGGCCTGTGGCCACCGCTGGCGATGCCTTTCGGGACAGAAGCCGGCTTCTTCCAGCAGGCGGGGATTCCGGCGCTGGTGTGCGGACCCGGCTCGATCGCGCAGGCGCATCAGCCGGACGAGTGGATCGCGATGGCCGAGCTCGACGCGGCGGATCGATTCCTTGCGCGCGTCGGCACCTGGGCTGCGGCCGAGCTATGAGCTGCCGCTGGTGGATGGCAGCAGGCCGCTTTCGACTGCCCGATTTTACCGGCCGCTAAAGACTCCAGCGTAGCTTTCCATGCGGAATGCGGTGCGCATGGCAGAGTTCGACGACATCATCGAGAGTCTCTTCGAGACCAGCGGCACGCTCGTGGCGCTGTTCGATCCGCAGGACATCCTGCGGCGGTCGAACGCGGTCTATCGCGCGGCCTATGGCATAGCCGAGGGTGAGACGATCAGCTGGGCAGAGATCGTGCGGCGCAATTTCGAGCAGCGCCACGGCGTCGCCTTCGCCACAGACGATTTTGAGCACTGGCTGACCTCTGCCCGTTCCCGCCGAGGGAAAACCCCGTACCGCGCCTTCGAGACCGATATCACCGATGGCCGCTGGCTCTGGATGACCGAGACGGTGTCAGCGGCCGGCTGGATGCTGTGCATCGCGTCCGACATCACCGAGCTGCGGACGGCCGAGCGCAGCCTTCGGCAGGACCGGGACAGCGCGCGCAAGGCTTCGCAGACTGACGAGCTGACCGGCATCTCGAACCGGCGCCACTGCATGAGCGTGCTGCATGAGATGATCGCCAAGGCGAATGCAGGCGAGGTCGGCGAGACTTGCGTCGCACTGCTCGACATCGATCGATTCAAGCAGATCAATGATCGTTTCGGCCATCAGTTCGGCGACGCCGTGCTGATCGACTTCGGCACGAGCGTGCAGCGAAACCTGCGCCCCGCGGACAGCTTCGGGCGGGTCGGCGGGGAGGAGTTCCTGCTGATCCTGCCGCAGCTCGGACCAGCAGCGGCCGAACTCCTGATCGAGCGCCTGTTCAAGCGGATCGGACGGCCCGGCTGCCTGCCCTCGGAGCCCAATTTCCATTACTCGTTCTCGGCAGGCCTGACGCAGATCCGCTCCGGTGATACGCTGGCCGAAGTCTATCACCGCGCTGATGCCGCCCTCTACGAGGCCAAGATCGGTGGCCGCGGCCGGCAGATGTCCGCTTGAGTGGCTGGCGAGCGAACAGGAACAGACTGTGGACTACACCGGACTCATAAAGCGCATCCCGCTGCCCGCTGAGTTTGTCCCACCCCCGACGCTGCTTTTCGACGATCTGGTCGCGACGGTCCTAAGCCGCGATCATCTCGCTGACGACGTTGCCGGCATCAACGCGAGCATCGAACTGATCCAGAAGACCCGTGGTGGTGGCTGGCCGATGGCTGCAGTCACCGAAGATGGCAACTTCATCGATCTCGTCTGGCACGAGTGCGAATTTCGCGAAGGGTTCTCATTCAGCTACGCTGTATACACCCTTGAACGGGAGTATCTCGGCTGCTGCTATCTCTATCCGCTGGGGAGGCGCACACCGCTTTCAGAAGAACTGGCGGAGTGCGAGGTCGATATCAGCTGGTGGGTCACGCCATCGGCCTACGAGAGGGGCTATTACGAAAAGCTCTTCCGCGCGCTGCGACAATGGGCGAGCAAGGATTTCCCATTTTCCGCCGTACACTATTCCAACATGTTGATCCCGAGCTGATCGTCGACAAGCTATCGGGCAGGCTAGCTGCCCAAGTCCCAGTTGTTCCCCGCCCTGCCGAGCTCTCCGCGTGCTCCAGCGAGAGTTGCAAGCGCGCGGAAACCGGCCTTGGCTGGCAGGGTGGGGTCCTGCTTCAGGGAACTGCAGCGAGGGAAATCTCACGGCGACGTGGACGCTCGCTGACTGCCGGGGCTTCGACGTGGCAGGTGTCGTCCGCCGATGGCCTGGTGGTCGTTCTGGTCAGGTCGAATCTGGAACACAGCTTGCCGTAGCCAGGTGTATCCACGGTTCCCGACATGTCGGCGCCGCCTTGCCCGACCCGGCCGTGGAGATCGACGGTGATATAGCCATTGGGCCGCTTGATCCATTTGGAGCCGGTGATGTCGAGCGCTCCGCTGCTTCTGATCCGGCCCGAGACCGTGAAGCATCCCTCGGGCACGGTGATGTTCTCGCGCAGCGGGTAAAACTGGAAGACACCGGAAAACGTGCTGCCGTCCTGCCGATCGATCGTCAGGGTCAGCCCGGTCTTGCCCTGTGCGCAGACATAGCTGCCCTGCCAGTTTCCAATGAGCCCAGGGGACGCCTCCTGAGCCCGAAGCGTTGGCGCCAGCATTGCCATGAATGCGAGCCCCAGAGCCGTGACCGAGCGCGCCATCACAGCGCCCGCGCCATCTCGCGCAGCTTGAATTTCTGGATCTTCCCCGTCGAGGTCTTCGGCACCTCGACGAAGACCACTGTCCGCGGGCATTTGAACGAGGCGAGCAGGGTCTTGCACCAAGCGATGATCTCGTCCTGGGTCGCTGTTTGCCCCAGCTTCAGCTCGACGAAGGCACAGGGAGTCTCGCCCCATTTTTCGTCGGGGCGGGCGACGACGGCGGCGGCCTGCACCGCCGGGTGCTTGTAGAGCGCGTCCTCGACCTCGATCGAGGAGATGTTCTCGCCGCCGGAGATGATGATGTCCTTGGAGCGGTCCTTGAGCTGGATGTAGCCGTCGGGATGCATCACGCCGAGATCGCCAGAATGGAACCAACCGCCCTCGAAGGCGGCCTTGGTCGATTTCGGGTTCTTGAGATAGCCCTTCATCACGACATTGCCGCGGAACATCACCTCGCCGAGCGTCTCGCCATCATGCGGCACGCGCTCCATCGTCTCGGGGTCAAGCACGTCGAGCCCTTCCAGCGCCGGATAGCGCACGCCCTGGCGCGCTTTCAGCGCCGCCTGCTCGCCGCCCGGCAATGCATCCCAGGCGCCGTTCCATTCATTGACCACGGCGGGGCCGTAGACCTCGGTCAAACCGTAGAGATGGACGACGTTGAAGCCGGCCTGCGCCATGCCGGCGAGCACGGCTTCGGGCGGCGGGGCGGCGGCGGTGAAGAAATTCACCTTCTGCGGGAAGCTGCGACGCTCGGCCTCGGGCGCGTTGAGCAGCGTCGACATCACGATCGGGGCGCCGCACATATGAGTGACGCCATGGTCGGCGAGGGCGTCGTACATCGCCTTGGCCCGGACCTGGCGCAAGCAGACATGGGTGCCGGCGAGCAACGAGATCGTCCAGGGGAAGCACCAGCCATTGCAGTGGAACATCGGCAGGGTCCAGAGATAGACCGGGTGCCGGCCCATGCCGCCGGTGAGCACATTCGAGGTCGCGAGCAGGTTGGCACCGCGGTGGTGGTAGACCACGCCCTTGGGATCGCCGGTGGTGCCCGATGTGTAGTTCAGCGCGATCGCATCCCACTCGTCTGATGGCATCAGCCAGTCGAACTCGGGATCGCCCTGCTTGAGGACATCCTCGTATTCGATGCTGCCGAGGCGCTCGCCGGGGCCGTCATAGACGGGGTCGTCATAGTCGATGACCAGCGGCTTCGCCTTGCAGAGCGCCAGCGCCTCCTTGACCGTCCCGGAGAATTCGCGGTCGGCGATCAGCACCTTGGCCTCGCCATGGTCGAGCGAGAAGGCGATGATCGCGGCGTCGAGGCGGGTGTTGAGCGTGTTCAGCACTGCGCCGCACATCGGCACGCCGTAATGGCATTCGAGCATGGCTGGGGTGTTCGGCAGCATCGCCGCGACCGTGTCGTTCTTGCCGATGCCGTGCTGCTTCAGCGCTGAGGCGAGCCGCCGGGTACGGGCGTAAAGCTCGGCATAAGTCCGCTTCAGGGGGCCGTGGATGACGGCAACGTGGTTCGGGAAGACGCTGGCGGCGCGCTCGAGAAAGGGCAGCGGCGAGAGCGGCTGGAAGTTCGCCGGGTTGCGATCGAGGTCGGTGTCGTAAGGTGAGAGCGGCATGGCGTTCGGCGTTCCCGGCGGTTGTTGCCGGCCAGCCTAGAAGCGTGCTCCGCCTCCCGCAATCAGCCGAAGAGCGGACGCAGCCCGTCGAAGACCAGTTTCAGCCCGACCGCGATGAGCAGCCAGTAGATGATGGTGTAGAAGCGCTCGGCGGGGACGCGCCGGACCAGCCAGACGCCGGCGATGGTCGAGAGGATCGCGACGGGGGCGAGCGCGGCCGAGGCCATCAGGTTCTGCTGGCTGAACTGGCCGAGGATGAAATAGGGCAGCACCTTGATCCAGTTCATCAGCGCGAAGAACAGCGCGCCGGTGCCGACGAAGACCGCCGGGGGCAGGCGCTGCGGCATGGTGTAGATCTGGAAGGGCGGCCCGCCGGCATGGGCGATCATACTGGTGAAGCCGCAGATCGCGCCCCAGACCGTACCGGCCGCGTAGTTGGCCTTGGTCTCCGGCTGGGCCGTCGTCTTGCCAGCGAGGAGGCGGCGTAGCGCAAAGCCGATCGAGATCACGCCAACCGCGAGGCCGACGACGGCGTCGGAGACCTTCGCCGCCAGGAGATAGCCGGCGAGCACGCCAAGCAGCATGCCGGGGATCAGCGTCGCGAGATTCCGCCGGTCGAAGTCGCGGCGATAGGACCAGACCGAGACGACATCCTGGATGATCAGGATCGGCAGCATGATCGCCGCGGCCTGCACCGGCGAGACGATCAGCGCCATCAGAGGCAGCGAGAGCAGGCTGAGGCCGGAGAAGCCGCCCTTGGACAACCCCATCAGGATGACGGCCGGCACCATGACGGCGAAGAAGGTGAGGTCGAAGGTCATTCAGGTCGAAAGGCCATGCCTTAGCAAAGGCGGGATGTGCAGCGCAGCCCATCCGGTTGCGCTGAAAGTCTGACAGACGAATGCTTGCACGCAAGCGGCGGACATGGGCACGATCCCGCGCCAAATCCGGCCCGCAGACGGCCAGCCCGGAGTTCAGCTCTAGGCGCAATACCCGGCGAAGAGGAACGCTTTTCATGACTGCCAGCCATGCAAGCCGCTATGCTGAGATCTATGCCGCCTGGCAGCGGGACCCCGAAGCCTATTGGGGCGAGATCGCCAAAGGCATCGAGTGGATCAAGCCGCCGCAGCAGATCTTCGATGCAAAGGCCGGCATCTATGGCCGCTGGTTTCCTGACGCGAGCTGCAACACCTGCTTCAACGCGCTGGATAGGCATGTCCGCGACGGCCGGGCCGAGCAGACGGCGCTGATCTATGACAGCCCGGTCACCGGCACCAAGGCGAGCTTTACCTACGCGCAGATGCTCGACGAGGTCGCGACGCTGGCGGCTGTGCTGCAGGACCAGGGCGTCGGCAAGGGCGACCGCGTCATCATCTATATGCCGATGATCCCGGAAGCGGCCTTCGCCATGCTGGCCTGCGCCCGCATCGGCGCGATCCATTCGGTGGTGTTCGGCGGCTTCGCGGCCAAGGAACTGGCGACGCGCATCGACGATGCCACGCCGAAGCTGATCATGACCGCGACCTGCGGCATCGAGCCGACCCGCGTTGTCGAATACAAGCCGCTGCTCGACGCGGCGATCGATCTGGCGACGCACAAGCCCGATGCCTGCATCGTGCTGCAGCGGCCGCAGGTCGATGCCTCCATGCATGTCAGCCGCGACAAGAACTGGCGCACGCTCGTCGCCGCAGCCCGCGCAAACGGGCGCAAGGCCGACTGCGTCGAGGTCGCCGCGACCGACCCGCTCTATGTGCTCTACACCTCCGGCACGACGGGGCGGCCCAAGGGCGTGGTGCGCGACAATGGTGGCCACATGGTCATGCTGGTCGCGACCATGACGCAGCTCTACGATGTCAGGCCCGGCGAGGTGATGTTCACCGCCTCCGATGTCGGCTGGGTCGTCGGTCACAGCTACATCGTCTACGGGCCGCTGATCCAGGGCGCGACCTCGGTCCTCTATGAAGGTAAGCCGGTCGGCACGCCCGATCCCGGCGCCTATTGGCGGGTGATCTCGGAGTACAAGGCGGTGGCGATGTTCACCGCGCCGACGGCCTTCCGGGCGATCCGCAAGGAGGATCCGCAGGCGACCTATCTCAAGGATTACGACCTCTCGCAGTTCCGCACGCTCTTCCTCGCCGGCGAGCGCGCCGATCCCGACACGCTGAAATGGGCCGAGGAGGTGCTCGGGGTGCCGGTGGTCGACCATTGGTGGCAGACCGAGACCGGCGCCTGCATGGTCGGCAATCCCGTCGGCCTGGGCCTGTTGCCGATCAAGCACGGCTCGCCCAGCGTGCCGCTGCCGGGCTACGACATCCAGTGTCTGGACGAGGGCGGCAGGCCGGTGCCGGCCGGCACGATGGGTGCGATCGTCGCCAAGCTGCCGTTGCCGCCCGGCGCGCTGCCGACGCTGTGGCACGACGATGAGCGCTTCCGAAGCGCCTATCTCGAGACCTATCCTGGCTTCTACAACACCTCTGACGCCGGCTTCATCGATGCGGACGGCTATGTCTTCATCATGGGGCGCACCGACGACATCATCAACGTCGCCGGCCACCGGCTCTCGACCGGCGGCATGGAGGAGGTGCTGGCCTCGCACCCGGCCGTGGCCGAATGCGCCGTGGTCGGCATCAAGGACGCGCTCAAGGGCGAGCAGCCCTGTGGCTTCGTGGTGATGAAGGCGGGCGTGACGCAGTCGCCGGCCGAGGTCGAGAAGGAGCTGGTCGGACTGGTGCGCGACAAGATTGGCCCCGTCGCCGCCTTCAAGCTTGCGATCACGGTGGCGCGCCTGCCGAAGACCCGCTCTGGCAAGATCCTGCGCGCGACGATGAAGAAGATCGCCGATGGCGAGGAGTATGCGATGCCGGCGACGATCGAGGATCCGGCGGTGCTGGGCGAGATCGGCACCGCGCTGAAGGGCAGGGGGCTGGGCTGAGGGCGCTACCGCGCAGTACAACGAAAGTACAACTTTACGTTGTTTTAAACAAAATCGTTCAGGATCGCAGGCGCTTATCCCGCCGGATTTAAACGATGGCGCCTCGCCCACGCGTCGGATTGCTGGCCTTGGCGATCGGTGCGTTGCTGGCGCCGGTCGGTGTCGTTCTCGCGCCGCGCGACGGAGCGATTGTTCTCGTGCTCGCGGCAAGTTCTGCGACGGCCGCCGAAGCGGTGAGCCGGGCGGACGGCGTCATCCTGGCCCCGATCGGCCGCTTCGGCCTGCTGGCCCGCTCGGACACTCCCGGCTTTTCAACGCGTCTCTATAGCTCTGGCGCCGCGCTCGTCCTGGCAGGGCTGGGCGGCGGCTGTTCCGGACGGGCGCGCGATTCCCTCATCCCAGCGAGACGGTCCCCATGAGCCAGAGCCTCGACACGTTCCGCCGCGCCTTCGCCAAGCCACTGATGACGGGGCAATGGCTGCTGGTGCCGGTGACCTGCGCCGTCGCCTGGCTCGCCGGCCATCCGGCGTTGCTCGCGATCGGACTGGTCTCGATGCTGCTCGCCGCGGCGACCACCCTGGCCTGGCGCTCGGACGGGATCGGCCTGTCGACTCGCCTGATCTCGACCATCGCGATCAACGGGCAGGTGGCACTGCTGGTCTTCGCCGCTGAGGGCACGCGCTACCAGATCGACATGCACATGGCCTTCTTCGCCGCGCTGGCGGTGATGACGGCCTGGTGTTGCTGGCGCTCGATCCTGGCCGCGACGGTGGTCGTGGCAGTGCATCATCTCGTGCTCAACTTCGCCTATCCGGCGGCCGTGTTCCCCGATGGCAGCGAGTTCGCCCGCGTCGTCGTTCACGCCGTCATCCTGCTGGCCGAGGCGGGGGCGCTGATCTGGATCGCACAGCGGCTGGCGGCGGCTCTCAGCCAGGCCGACGAGGCGGCGTCGACAGCCTTGGCCAATCAGCAGCGCGCGGAGACGCTCCGGCATGACGGCGAGGCGAGCGAGGTCGAGCGGACTGCGGTCGAAGCGCATCTGCTCGAAGCCGTCGCCGGCGTCGTCGATGCGGCCAAGCGTGGCGATTTCTCGGCCAGGACCGTTCGCAGCGACGATCTCGGCCGATTCAGCGCGCTGGTGAGCGGCATCGACGAGCTGACGCAGGCTTGCGAATCCTTCCTGGACGAGGCCGATCACGCGCTCTCGGCGTTGGCCGATGGCGATCTGAGCGTGCGGATGTCGACCGGCTTCGAGGGGCGGCTCGCCGCCGTTGCCGGCAACTTCAACCGCTCCGCCGAGGCGCTCGCCGGAGCGCTGGCGGCCGTGGCTGACAATGCCGCGCAGACGCGCAGCGCCGCCGACGACATCCTTTCGGCGACGCTCGACCTGTCGCAGCGCGGGCAGAGTCAGGCCAATGCGCTGCAGGACACTTCCAGCGTCGTCGAGGAGATCGCGGCGACAGTGCGCCAGACCTCCGGCATCGTTCAGGCTGCCGCGCGCAAGGCGCGCTCGACCGCCGACGATGCCGGGGCGGGCGTCGCGGTCGCTGGCCGCGCGGTCGAGGCGATCGACAAGATCGATCAGCAGGCGCGCCGGATCGTCGACATCGTCGAGGTCATGGACGGGCTCGCCTTCCAGACCAATCTCCTGGCGCTCAACGCCTCGGTCGAGGCGGCGCGGGCTGGCGAAGGTGGGCGCGGCTTCGCTGTGGTCGCGACCGAGGTCCGGCGGCTCGCCCAGCAATCGGCCGATGCGGCGCGCGACGTGCGGGCGCTGATCAACGAGACCAAGATCCATGTCGACGAGGGCGTGAAGCTGGTGCGCGCGGCCGGTGCCAGCCTCAATGCGATCTCCGGCGAGGTCGAGGAGGTCGCGCAGGCCTTCGGCGAGATCAGCCAGGCGACGGCCGAGCAATCGCAGGGTGTCGGCGCGATCGAGCGGGCGCTGGTCGAGATGGACGCCGCCACGCAGGACAATGCCCAGGCGGCGGAACGCACGGCTGCCGCAGGACGCGGCATGGCAGAGGCGGCCGAAGCGGTGGCGAGGCTGGCGGGAGGCTTCCGGCTCGCGGCTGGGCCGGCCAGCGTGGGCGCGCGCCGGGCGGCCTGAGCGACCGGGCGCGTAGAGCGCGGCAGGCGCGCCGCGCCTGCCGTTACCTGAACGGTTTCGGCTCAGTAGCCGCCGTCGTCGTCCTCGTCGGCCGGGCGCTTGAGCTGCTTCAGCTTGGCGAAGACCGAATCGACGTCGATCTTCTCCTCGTCCTGCCGCTTCGGCCGGCTCATGTCGGCGAAGGGCTGCGAGGACGGCGCCGGCTCAGGCGCGGTGGTCTCCTCCGCCGGGAGCAGGGTCGAGCCGGTGTCCTGCAGGACCATGGCCGGACGCTCCTTGGCGGCGCGGGCCACCTCGAAGTCGAGGTCGATCTGCGAGGTCAGGCCGAGGCTGACCGGGTCGATCGGCTGCAGCTGCTGGGTGTTCCAGTGCGTGCGGTCGCGGATCTGGGCGATCGTCGTCTTGGTCGTGCCGATCAGGCGGATGATCTGCGCGTCCTTGAGCTCGGGATGGTTGCGCAGCAGCCAGAGGATCGCGTTCGGGCGGTCCTGGCGCTTCGAGACCGGGGTGTAGCGCGGGCCCTTGGTGCGCTTGATCTCCGGCACCTTGACCTTGCGCTCGGCCAGCTTGAGCTGATGCGCCGGGTTCTTGGCGGCGCGCTCGAGCTCTTCGCGAGTGAGCTGGCCGGAGGTGATCGGGTCGAGGCCCTTGATGCCGGCTGCAACCTCGCCATCGGCGATGCCGCGCACTTCCAGCGGATGCAGTTTGCAGAACTCGGCGATCTGCTCGAAGGTCAGCGAGGTGTTTTCGACCAGCCAGACCGCAGTGGCTTTCGGCATCAGCGGCGTTTGTGACACGGGCCGTCTCCTGGAATGTCGCGGGCAATAGCTCTCGGGCGCAGACCGGCCGCCCCGGCCGGTCATCCAAATCATCGACGATGAGGAGGATGGCGCCTTATAGGCAAAGCCGGGATGGCTGTCCAATCAATCCGATAGCTCAAACCACCAGCACGATCTTGCCGATATGGGCGTTGCTCTCCATCAGCCGGTGGGCTTCTGCGGCCTGCGCCAGCGGGAAGCGTGCGTGGATCACCGGCTTGCAGCGCCCTTCCGTCAGCAACGGCCAGACCTTCTCTTCGAGCTCGCGCGCGATCGCCGCCTTTTCGGCGATGGTGCGCGGGCGCAGCGTCGAGCCGGTATGGGTCAGCCGCTTCATCATCAGGCGGCGGAAGTCGACCTCGGCCTTCGGCCCATTGAGGAAGGCGATCTGGACGATGCGGCCGCTCTCTGCGGCGGCGTCGTAATTGCGATTGATGTAATCACCGCCGACCATGTCGAGGATCAGGTTGACGCCGCGCCCACCGGTCGCGGCCTTCGCCGCGGCGACGAAATCCTCGGTGCGGTAGTTGATGGCGTGGTCGGCGCCGAGCTCGCGGCAGGCGGCGCATTTGTCGTCCGAGCCGGCGGTCGCCAGCACGGTTGCGCCAAAGGCCTTGGCGAGCTGGATCGCGGTGGTGCCGATGCCCGAGGTGCCGCCATGCACCATGAAGCTCTCGCCCTTCTTCAGCCCACCACGCTGGAAGACATTGGTCCAGACGGTGAAATAGGTCTCGGGGAGCGCGCCGGCTTGCTCCAGCGACAGCCCGGAGGGAATCGGCAGGGCATTGTCCTCATGGACCACCGCGTACTCGGCGTAGCCGCCGCCGGCGACGAGCGCACAGACCTGATCGCCGAGCTCGTAGCGCGACACGCCCTCGCCGAGCGCGACGATCCGGCCGGCGATCTCCAGTCCGGGAATGTCGGAGGCGCCGGGAGGTGGGGCATAGCCACCCATGCGCTGCAAGACATCAGGCCGGTTGACACCGGCAACCGCGACATGGACCAGGATCTGGCCGGGACCGGGCTGCGGCATCGGGCGCTGCTGCGGTTTCAGCACATCTGGGCCGCCGGGGGCATCGAAACCGATGGCGGTCATGGTCTGGGGCAGGGTGGTCATGCAGCGTCTCCTCGCCTGTGGTCTCAGCGCTCCCGTCCGATTAAGCTCCCGCGCTCCGAGGATGCAAGGCGAGGCTATGATGGCTGGATTTCTCGACGACGACCGTCCGGCGCCGAAGCGGGCCCATGAGATCGGGCAGGACCTGTCGCAACTCTCCGTCGCCGAGCTCGGCGAGCGCATCGCGCTGCTGGAAGCGGAGATCGAGCGGCTGAAGGAAGCGCGCGAGAAGAAGTCCGCATCGCGTTCCGCCGCCGATTCCTTCTTCAAGAAGGCCTGAGGCGAAACCGCGGCGGTCAACAGCTATCGTGAGCGCTGCCGTCATTCTGGAAGCGATGAGTCCTTCCTGCCACGCGACAAGATGCGCCAGCAGATGAACGGATATTCATCTTCGCAAAGCGGGCCGAAGCACTTATCCTGAGGACGTGGACAGAAGGCGGCCGAATGCCGCCCGCCCGTGCCGACGCAATGTCTCGGCCGGGACCGCTTTAGACAATGACAGCAGGTGGAAACGAAGCCGAGCAGCAGCCCTGATGCTGCGCGCGATCGTGCGCCTGCCTTTCGACAGGAGACAAGACGATGCGCTTCGTCGCACTCGCCATGGCCTTGCTCGCCGCAACGCCTGCCATCGCCGTGGAGGATACCGCCCGGATCGGGTTGCGCGAGGATGGCGGCAAGCCGCTCGCCGCCTTCCAGCTGCGCTGGCCGCAGACCGTCGTGATCATGCAGGCGCCGGTCACGGTGCTCGGCGGCCACAGCATCGAGATCCGGCGCGAGATCGCCCCCAGCGTCAGCCTGGGGGGCACCTATCGCTATTCGCTCGGCGAGCGCTTCGTCAGCGAGCGCTTCGGCCTGAAGCTGACGGTGACGCGCTGAGGAAACGAAGTGCGTCAGGATCGTTCGAATTTGTCGCATTTTCGGGCGGCGTTAACGGCCGCTTAACGATTCCGAATTATGAATCGCATCATCCAGTTTGTCTGGATGTCGAGTGGCTCCTGCCCACTCTGTTTGACGCCTCCCTGTTGACCTTCGAGCCGCCTTCGGGGCGGCTCTTTTTTCGTCTGGTGCCCGGATTAGCGGGCAGGGCGGGGGCGTCGCCGGGCCGGACCATGGCACCGTTAACCTTAATGATACGTTACCGCGGCGCCGATAATGCGATGGCGTTATCCTTGCGATGTCCCGGCCAGTCCGGCGTCGCGTCTCTCGATCGCGCGCCATTGTGCCGATTGGAGACATCGGATGACCGATTTGACGATGCTGAGGCCCGAGGCCGAGGACGGCGCGATCTCGTTCGCGCGCGGCTTCGTCAAGTCCGACGCGTTCATGCAGCTGTTTCGCGAGGGGATGGGGCTGGTCGAAGCCACCGCCTCCTATCTCGACGGGGATGGGCGAGCCGAATCGGCGGCGCTGCCGCGCGAGGTCTCGCTGACCTATGCGACCGAGAGCATGCGCCTGACCACGCGGCTGATGCAGATCGCCTCCTGGCTGCTGGTGCAGCGCGCCGTCGCCGAGGGCGAGATGAGCGCCGAGCAGGCGCGCAACGAGCATAACAAGGTGCGCATCGCCGAGCCGATGCTGCAGCCGAGCAGCGCCGAGGCGGCGCGCCTGCCGCAGCGCTTGCGCGATCTGATCGCCCACTCGATCCGCCTGCAGGAGCGCATCCGCAATCTCGACGCGCAGATGTCGGGCGCCGTTCGCCCGGCTCCGGTGAATCCGGTGCGCGGCCAGATCGAGAGCCTGCAGGCCCGGCTCGGCCTGCTGCGCTGAGAAGAGCACGTCATGCTCGGGCTTGACCCGAGCATCTCGCGCCGGAGGAGGCTCCCAACGGGCCTTCTCGTCCTGAGATTCTCGGGTCAAGCCCGAGAATGACGATGAGCTCGACCGCGGCCTATCGTCGCCATCAACGCAAAAAGCCCGGCCGCGAGGCCGGGCTTTTCTGTTGCTGTCGCGGCCTGAAAGGGCCGCGAAAACGCGGATTACTTCTTGCCGAGGGCGCCCAGCGCGCCGAAACGCGAGTTGAAGCGCGAGACGCGGCCGCCGCGGTCCAGCATGTGCTGGGTGCCGCCGGTCCAGGCCGGGTGGGTCTTCGGGTCGATGTCGAGGTTGAGGGTGTCCCCCTCCTTGCCCAGCGTCGAACGCGTGAAGTATTCGGTGCCATCGGTCATGACGACCTTGATGGTGTGGTAGTCGGGATGAATGCCGGTCTTCATGGCGAAATCCTCAATTCGAAAAGCGGGCGGCCGGAACTCGGCGCGCATCGCCGGCTCTTCGAACAATTCGTATGAGCCTGTCGTGAAGTGGGCTGCCCATAGCGCAGCCGCGGCGGCGGTGCAAGCTTTTCAGGACGAGTGAGCGTGGCGAACGAGAACAACGAAGACCAAAAGGCGCGGCCGGATTTCAAGGCACTGCGCTCATTCTGGCCCTATGCGCTGGCGCAGAAGCAGCGGATCGCCTTCGCGCTCGTCGCGCTGATCGTGGCTTCGCTGGCGACGCTGGCGCTGCCCATGGCGGTCAGGCGCGTCATCGATGTCGGCTTCTCCGGCGGCGAGCAGCAGCTGGCGAACTCCTATTTCGCCCTGCTGATCGGTGTCGTCGCCGTGCTGGCGCTGGCGAGCTCGTTCCGCTTCTACCTGGTGATGACGGTCGGCGAGCGCGTCGTCTCGCAACTGCGCGCCGACGTCTTCGCACATCTGACCCGGTTGGAGCCGGCCTTCTTCGACGCCAGCCGGGCCGGCGACCTGGTCTCGCGCCTGACCGCCGATACCACGCAGATCAAGTCGACCTTCGCCTCGACCGCCTCGATCGCGCTGCGCAACGGCATCATGTTCCTCGGTGCGCTGGCGCTGATGGTCTTCACCAGCCCGCAGCTCTCGGCGATCGTGATCGGCGCGATTCCGCTGGTCGTGCTGCCGCTGGTCTTCTCCGGGCGCAGCGTGCGCAAGCGCGCCCGCGCCGCGCAGGACCGTCTCGCCGATGCTTCTGCCTTCGCCTCCGAGGCGATCGGCGCGATCCGGACGATGCAGTCCTTCGGCGCGGAGCGCGACACGACGGCGCGCTTCCAGGGCGCCTCGGACGGCGCCTATGCCGCCTCGCGCGATGCGACGCGGTCGCGCGCCTGGCTATCCGGCATCGCCATCTTCCTGGTCTCGGCCAGCGTCGTGCTGGTGCTCTGGGTCGGCGCGACCGAGGTTTTTGCCGGGCGGATGAGCGGCGGGCGCCTGTCGCAGTTCGTGCTCTACGCCGTGCTGGCGGCCAGCTCGCTCGGCCAGCTCTCCGAGGTCTATGGCGACATCTCCGCCGCGGCCGGCGCCGCCGGACGGCTCGGCGAGATCCTCGCGACCAGGCCGGCGATCGCCGCGCCGCCTCATCCCAAGGCGTTGCCGACGCCGCCGGTCGGCGCGCTTTCCTTCGAGGGCGTCTCCTTCCGCTATCCCGGCCGCAGCAATCTCGCGCTGGCCGATCTCGACCTTGCGATCAAGCCGGGCGAGCGGGTCGCGCTGGTCGGCCCGTCAGGCGCCGGCAAGAGCACGGTGCTGCAATTGGCGCTGCGCTTCTACGACCCCTTCGCCGGCCATATCGTCGTCGATGGCGTCGCCGGGCCGGAAGCCGATCCGACCGACTGGCGCAGCCGCTTCGCGCTGGTGCCGCAGGAGCCGACCGTGTTCGGCGTCTCGGTGGCGGACAACATCGCCTATGGCCGCCCTGGCGCGAGCCGCGCCGAGATCGAGGACGCCGCCCAGCTCGCCGCCGCCGACGGCTTCATCCGCGCCTTGCCCGATGGCTACGACACCGTCATCGGCGAGCGCGGCGTGACCTTGTCCGGCGGCCAGCGTCAGCGCCTCGCCATCGCCCGGGCCGTACTGAAAGACGCGCCGATCCTGCTGCTGGATGAAGCGACCTCGGCGCTCGATTCGGAAAGCGAGCGGGCCGTGCAGGACGCGCTCGACCGGCTGATGCAGGGGCGGACGACGCTCGTGGTCGCGCACCGTCTTGCGACCATCCTCTCCGCCGACCGCATCTTGGTGATGGAGGATGGCCGCGTGGTCGAGGAAGGCACGCACGCCGCCCTCGTTGCCAAGGGCGGGCTCTATGCCCGGTTGGCAGCGCTGCAGTTCGGGCTGGAGGCGGCCTGAATCCTTCTCCCCTCGTGGATTTCCCTACGAAACGGGATGAGGCGCGGGAACCCTCCCCCTTGTGGGAGAGGGGCAGGGGTGGGGGTCGCAAAGCCGTAGCTACAGGCAGAACCAGACGGCGTTGCAGCTGCTGCCAGATCTTTCTGGCCGCCGGTCACCAGGCGGTACCACCCCCATCCCCAGCCCTTCCCCACAAGGGGAAGGGAGGAGCCCAGGCGATCAGCCTTGCGCGGAAGAATCCCTTGGGAGAAGGGAGTTCTCCAGCGATGCTGCAGCGTCTAGCAGCCCTCTCTGGCGCGCGACCTGTGCCGGCGTCAGCCCTTCGGCGTTCTGCACCTTTGGATCGGCCCCTGCCGCCAGCAGGAATTCGACGAGATCGCAGGCGCTGGTATCGTCGTCGGGCAGGCAGAACAGCGGCGGCTCGCCCGAGCGCGCCGGCGCCTTGGCCAGCGCCGGCTCCTCTGCGAAGAGCGCCTCCAGCCGCTCGATCTCGGCGGCCTGGCACAAGGCTTCGACATCGCGGCTGCGCGAGGCCAGATAGATTTGCGCGGCGCTGGCGCCTTGATGGCGCGCCCAGCCGAGCGGGGTCGAGCCATAGCGGCGCTCGATCGGATCGATCTCAGCGCCAGCCTCGACTAGGAGCGCGACGATCTCGATCGCATCGCTCCCGGCCGCCTCGTGCAGGGCGTGGACGCCATCGCGTATCTGTGCATCCGGCGAGACGCCAAGGCGCAAGGCGAGAGCTGCAATTTCCGGCTTGCCTTGCCTGATCGCGACGAACAGCGGCGCCGGAGTGGCCACGAGGTCCGGATTGCCGGAGAACAGTTGGCGTGCCTCGGCTTCGTCGCCTCGCGCGACCGCGGCAGTGAAGGCCTCCTGCCCATCGAGCTCGACCGGGCTCGCGCCATTGTCGACGAGCAGGCGCACGAGATCGCTGCGGCCGTCGAGCATGGCCTGCTTGACCAGGCTTTGCTTGGAATAGGCGTTGAGTGCTTGCGCATTGGCGCCATGGGCAAGGAGCCAGGCGGCGCGCCTGGGCTGGCGCGGCACGGCGTTGCCGAGGAGGTAATCGAGCGGTGGCGCCGGCAGCTCGCGCACCGGCTCGCGCCAGCGCTGGGTTTCGCTGCGTTTGTCCGTCTCGCTCCAGAGCAGATCGAGCCAAGTGACGTCGTCGGCGCCGAGCGAGGAGTTGTAGAGCGCCTGGCCATTCACCGGATCGGCGCCACGCGCGATCAGGAGCCGCGCCAGCGCCTCCGCCTGCGGATGCGGCGGCTGGTTGCTCTCGCCGCCGCCGATGAGGCCGGTCAGCGGGGTGAAATGATTGCTGCCGTCGCTGAACAGAGCGTTGGGATCGGCACCGTGATCGAGCAGGAGCAGGGCGATCGCGACGGCATTACGTGACAACGCCTCGTTCGGCAGTCGAGTGAAGGCGAGGCGGACGAGCGGTGTCCAGCCATCGAATTCGCTCGGCTTGTCCGCGAGCGCGGCATCCTTGCGCAGGAGGGTGCTGATGGCATCGAGATCATGCGCAGCGACGGCGGCATGGATGTTGTCGCTGATGATCTCCGGATGGCGTTCGAGCAGTCGCTGCGCCAGTGCACCGCGCGCCGGCCGGTCGGCTTCGTACTCGCCCCAGCTCTGCGTGCCCGGCCGGACGCCGTAGCGCAGTGCCGCCTTCTCCAGGAACAGGGCAACCAGCGCGGCGTGGCCCCGCGCCGCTGCCTCGCGAGTGATGAGCTCCTGCTTCAGCGCCGCCCAACTCGCCAGCCCGTAGTCGCGGGCGAGGGCGTGCTGGACCTCGCGCAGCTTGGCCACGTCGGCATGGTTCGGGATCAGCTTGCGGAAGCGGTCAAGGGCCTGCGCATCGCCGGCCTCGATCTCCTTCAGCCAGCGCTTGGCCTGACGGCGGATCGTTTCGAGGGTCGAGCGGGACGTGAGTTCGCGGGCGGGATCGGACATGGGTCTTCCTTCCGAGGAAAGCCTGATGTCCGCTCGACAGGCCGGAAGAAAGCGATGATGCGATGTCGTCGCTTGGATATGGGTGGGAGCAGGCTCCCTTGCCGCGGACTGGTGGCGCCCCATGCGCTCTGCGGCGATGAAAAGCGCATGGGGGTGGGGAAGTCAATCGGTGTCGCGAGATGCCGATGCCATGCGCGGGGAACCCTCTCCTGGAAGGAGAGGGATTCTGCGTCGAGTGTCCCGCGCTCAGGAATAGCGTCAGGTCACTTCGCCCGCTTGGCGCCCACCAGCTCGTCCCACTTCCTGAACGCCACGACCATCTTGTCGGGCTTCAGTGGAAGTTCGATCGGGTTGTTGGCGATGAGGTCGGCATATTCCGGCCGGCCGAACTCGGCGATCACCTTCTGGCTCGATTCCGGCGCCAACGAGAGCGGCACGTTCTTCACGGCCGGACCGGGATAGAGATAGCCCTCGTCATAGGAATAGGCCTGCATCTTCGGCGTCAGCACATGCGCCATGATGTCCAGCACGACGGCGAGCCGATCATTGGGCAGGCCCTTGGGCACGCACATGAAGAAGGCGTCCGAGACCCAGTGGAAGCCCTTCAGGGTCTGGATCTTGGCCTCCTTCGGCACGATGCCGAGGGCGCGCGGATTGATGTCCCAGCCGGTGGTCGAGATGATGATGTCGCGCGAGCCGTCGCCGAACTCCTTCATCGTCGCGCCGGTGCCGGCCGGATAGTACTCGATGTACTGGCCGAGCTCCTGCAGATAGGCCCAGGTCTTGTCCCAGCCGCCGACCGGATCCTGCGGGTCCTTGTCGCCGAGGAGATAGGGCAGGCCCATCATGAAGGTGCGGCCCGGGCCTGAATTGGTCGGGCGGGCATACATGAACTTGTTCGGATTGGCCTTGGCCCAGGCGAGCAGCTCCTCGGCCGTGGTCGGGACATTCTTGACCCGGTCGGGCATGTATTCGAGCAGCGGGCCGGACGGGTAGTAGTTGACCACGACGCCGAAGCCGTCGCCCTGCGCCTTGTGCAGGTTGAGCGCGGCCGGCTCGTAATTGGCCTCGATGTTCGGGAACTTGTCGGAAAAGTCGGGCAGGATCTTCTGCCAGAGCTTCTGGTCGAGGCCGGCGGCAAGGCCGTCGCTGCCGGTCAGGATCAGGTCGAGATCGACCTTGCCGGCATCCTGCTGGGCCTTGAGCTTGCTGGCGAGCTCGGGGGCAGGGGCCTTCACGAAGGCGATGCGCGAGACCAGCTTGGGATTGGCGGTGCGGTAGTCCTCGAAGGCCTTCTGCATCAGCGCCAGCGCGCCGCCGACATCCATGACGCTGATCACAACCGGGCTGGTCGGCAGCGGCGGCGAGGCGGCGAGCGCCGGTCCGCCGGCGGCGAGTGCGCCGAGGCCACCGAGCACGGTGCGGCGGTCGATACCCTGAAGCTTCCTGGTCATTGCCTTCCCCTCTTGTTGTTGCGCCGTTTTGGCTGTGGTCATGCGTGGTAGCGACGTTCCTGATCGGCGAGACGCACGCGCCGGACGAAAAGCTCATCCGACCATTCGACCTCGCCCTCGGCAAGCACGATGCCATGCGCCGACAGAGCCGGCCGGATCGCTGCGAGCGCATGGTCGGAGGCCATGGCGAAGGCCTGGGCCGGCGTCGCGATGCCCCAGGCGACGACATTGCGCACCGCCTCGTCCAGGCAGAGCGCCGAGCCGGCGAGCAGCCCCGCCTCCTGCCGCACTGAGCCATCAGGCATGCGATCGACCGCCATGCCGGCGAAATGGTAGCGGCCGACCGGCGCGGCGGCGGCGACCACCGCATCGGTGACCAGGATCGAGCGCTCGAAACCCTTGGCCCGGATCAGCGCGGCGAGCGCCTTGGGGTGGATATGGATGCCGTCGGCGATGAAGCCGGCCATCAGCCGGTCCTCGGCGAGCTGGGCGAAGATCGGGTTGGCGAGCTTGTGCAGATTCTGCGGCACGCCATTGCCGAGATGGGTCGAGAGCGAGAGCCCCACATCGGCAGCGGCAGAGACCTCCGCGAAATCGGCGGCGGAATGGCCGATGGCGACGATCTTGCCGGCCTCGGCCAAGCTCTTCGTCAGCGCGACGGCGCCTTCGCTCTCGGCGGCGAGCGTCACCATCAGGATTGGCCGCGACAGGCCGCGCTCGACCTCGGCGATCAGCTCGGGCCTCGCCCCCGTCATCGCCTGTGGCGGATGGCAGCCATGATAGCCGGGCGCCGGGTTCAGGAACGGCCCTTCGAGATGGTAGCCCGGGCACATCAGCGGCCCGAGCCTGCTGCCGGCGACGGCTTTGTCCAATGCCTGGAAGCGATCGATCAGCTCGTGCGGATGGGCGGTGATGATCGTCGGCAGGCAATGGGTGACACCGGTCGCGAGCATCGCCTCCAGCGCCCGGTCGAGATCGGCCGCCGTGATCGCCGGGTCGTTGAAGTCGACGCCGGCGAAGCCGTTGATCTGGAGATCGACCAGGCCGGGCGAGACGGGCATATCCGCCTCAGCCCTTCTTCAGCAGCGAGGCTGCCGGCGGGTCGAGGAACAGCACCGTATTCGGATGGCGCTGCAGGATCGAGGCCGGGTGCAGCGGCGTGATCTCGCCTTCGAGTGCATCCTTCACCGCCTGCGCCTTGCGGGCGTCCGGCACTGACAGCACGATCAGTTCGCTCTTCAGGATCTGGCGGATGCTCATCGAGATCGCCTGCTCCGGCACCGCGTCGAAGCTCGCGAACCAACCTTCGCCGAATTGCTGGTTGCGGCAGGCTTCGTCGAGCGTGACGACGATATAGGGTTCCTCGGTCTCGAAATCGGCCGGGGGATCGTTGAAGGCGAGGTGGCAGTTCTCGCCGAAGCCGGCGAAGCAGAGATCGATGCGGCGCCCGGCGATCAGCGCGTTGAGGCGCTTGGTCTCGGCGGCGGGATCACCCTCGCCATTGACGAAATTGAAGGCCGGTTTGACCGCGAGCGGGGCGAGGAAACGCTCCTTGAGGTAGCCGCGGAAGCTCGCCGGATGGCTTTCGGGCAGGCCGACATACTCGTCGAGATGGAAAGCGGTGACCTTCGACCAGTCGATGCCTTCGGCCACAACGAGGTTCTGCAGCATCTCGAACTGGCTCGCGCCGGTGGCGACGATGATCGTCGCCTGCCCATGGCGGGCGATCGCCGCCCGGATCGCCTCGGCGCCGAGTGCCGCGGCCTGCCGGCCGAGCTCGTTCTTGTCGGGGGTGATGCGGATGTCGATCATGCTGCTCCTGCCCGGCACGGCTGCGGCGGTCTACGTCTGGGATACTACCATACCAGCGCGAGCCTAGCATGGGCGCGGGGCGATGCACCTAGCGTGAAGGCATGGCACTTCGCAGCTTTTCGCGGGGCTTGCGCGCATAGGTTTGGGCTCAACCGACGCCACCGCCCATGCCGGGCGCTGTCATGCAACCAATTAATTGCATGATGACCAACTGCATGCTAGCAACACCCCATGGACTTCGACCATCTGTTTCGGGCGCTGGCCGATCCGACGCGCCGGCGCATGCTGGACGAGCTGGCGGAGCGCGACGGCCAGACGCTGTTCGAACTGCATGTCCGCCTGATCAGCTGGCACGGGGCGAGCCTGTCGCGGCAGGCGCTGTCGAAGCATCTGCAGGTGCTGGAGGAAGCCGGCCTGCTGCGAACCGAATGGCGTTGGCGCAGCAAGCACCATTTCCTCGAACGCTTGCCGCTACGGCAGATGTGGGATGTGTGGATGCGGCCGCTGGCCGAGCCGCCGGAGAAGGAGACAGTAGATGCCAATCAAGATCGTCGTGACGAGCCTGCTGGTCGATGACCAGGAGAAGGCGCTGCGCTTCTACCGCGACATTCTCGGCTTTGAATTGAAACACGACATCCCGATGGGCCATCATCGCTGGCTGACCCTGACCTCATCAGGCGATCCCGAGGGCGTCGAGCTCTTGCTTGAGCCGGACGAGCACCCAGCCGCCAAGCCGTGGAAGACCGCGCTCGTCGCCGACGGCATCCCGGCGACCTCGTTTGGCGTCGAGGATGTCCATGCCGAGCACAAGAGGCTTTCCGCGCTCGGAGTCGCCTTCACCCAGCCGCCGGTCCATCTCGGCCCGGTCACGACAGCGGTCTTCGACGATACCTGCGGCAACCTGATCCAGATCGCGCAAAAGCATTGAGGGGGCGCCGGAATAACCCGAGCCCTCATCCTGAGGAGGCCGCGTGAGCGGCCGTCTCGAAGGATGCTTCAGGAGGCTCCGGAACCAGCTGGAGCATCCTTCGAGACGCGATCTGCAATCGCTCCTCAGGATGAGGGCTGGAGTTTCAGAACCAACAACTATCCGTCCGTTTCACCGCTCGGTGATCTTGAACTCGATCCTGCGGTTGCGGCGCCAGGCGTCGTCATTGTTGGCGACGTCGAGCGGCTGGAACTCGCCGAAGCCGGTCGCGGCGATGCGGTCGGCGGGAATGCCCTTGCTGACGAGGTATTCGACCACGGCGACGGCACGGGCGGTCGACAGGCTCCAGTTCGACGGGAATTGCGGCGAGCGGATCGGCCGGTTGTCGGTATGGCCGTCGACGCGCAGGATCCACGGCAGGTCCGGCGGCATTTCGCGGGCGAGATCGGCGATGATCGCTCCGAGCTTGTCGAGCTCGCCGCGGCCTTCCGGCTTCAGCACGGCCTGGCCGGCATCGAAGAACACCTCGGACTGGAAGACGAAGCGGTCGCCGACGACGCGGATGTCCGGACGGGTGCCGAGCACCTGGCGCAGGCGGCCGAAGAAATCGGAGCGATAGCGCGCCAATTCCTGCACGCGCTGGGCCAGCGCGACGTTGAGGCGCGAGCCGAGCTCGGAGATGCGCGCCTGCGATTCCTTGTCCTTGGCCTCGGAGGCGGCGATCGCTTCTTCCAGCGCCGCGAGCTGGCGGCGCATGGCGACGATCTGCTGGTTGACCAGTTCGACGGTGGCCTGCGCCTTGGCGGAGAGCTGCTTTTCGGCGTCGAGCGCTTTTTGCGTGTCGGCGAGCTGGGTCGGCGCGTTGGTGCGGGCGGCGCCGTCGAGCAGGCCCTGGACGCGGGCGCGCTCGGCCTGCTCGCTGGCGAGCGAGGATTGCAGGAGGGCGAGCGAATCCTTTGCCTCCTTGCCGCTTGAACGTTCGAGCGCGAGCAGGTCGCTGAGCTCGGCGATCTGGCGGTTCAGCCGGTCGAGCACCGTGTCGCGGCCGGAAATCTCCTGCGACAGGAAGAACTGGCCGAGGACGAAGACGGACAGCAGGAAGACGATGCCGATCAGCATCGTCGAAAGCGCGTCGACGAAGCCCGGCCAGAAATTGACCTCTTCCCGGCGATGCGAACGCGACAAGGCCATGCTCAGCCTTTCCAGCGATCAGCGCCTGCGATGCCGCAGCACCATGGCAGGCTCATGACTCGCTCACCCGCTCGGCGGCGAGGCGCTCGATCAGGCGCTTCAGGTCCTTCTCGCGCGCGGCCTGCGCCTCGACCCAGTCGCGGATCAGCTGCTGCTCGGAGCGCATGTGCTGGACGAGGCCCTGGATGCCTTCGGCGAGATTGGCCAGCGCCTGCGTCGCGGCGCGGTTGTTGGAGCCGTCCTGCATGGCGGCCTGGAGCTTGTCGAGCCGCTCGACCACGAGATCGCCCGCGACAGTCGGGCTTGCTGCGATCGGCATCGCCAGGGGAATCGTCGCGGAATGGGCCGTGGCGGTGCCGAGATAGCCCTCGACCTCGTTGCGGAAGCGGCGCTGGCCCTGGCCGACCTGCAGATCGAGGAAGCCGAGGATCAGCGAGCCGGCGATGCCGAACAGCGAGGACGAGAAGGACAGGCCCATGCCGGCGAGCGGGGCGGCAAGGCCGGCCTTGAGCTCGTCGAAGAGCACGCCGGCCTCGGCGCCGGTGCGCAGGCTCTTGATGACGTTGCCGACCGAGGAGACGGTCTCCAGCAGGCCCCAGAAGGTGCCGAGCAGGCCGAGGAAGACGAGCAGGCCGGCGAGGTAGCGCAGCACCTCGCGGCCGTCGTCGAGCCGAACCGCGATCGATTCGAGCAGGCTCGCGGCCTGGCTGGGGGCAAGGTTGCGCTGCTCCAGCGCCGGCAGCACGGGGGCGAGCGGGCTGATCACCTGGTTGCGCCGCAGCGTTACGCCAGCCGGATTTGCGGCAAGGCGGGTGGCGGCGCGGGCTTCGCTGTCGACGCGCCAGAGCTCGCGCAGCGACAGGAGGACGCCGACCGCGAGCGCGCCGGTGATCAGGCCGTTCAGGCCCGGATTGGTCATGAAGGCGGTCAGCAAGCCCGCCTGCAGGATGAAGATCAGGAAGCCGATCAGCGCGAGGAAGACCAGCGCGCGGAGGAAATAGCGCAGCGGGCGGGAGAAGCGGAACGTCTGCGGCCGATTGGGTACCGTCGCTGGGGGCTCCAGCGGCGGGACCTCCGGGGCCGCCTCGTCATTGGCCATGCCTGCTCACCCGATCCGGTTTCGTAGCGGGGCGACTGTCGCCTCCCGCCACGCAGGGATCAAGCTGAAAACCGCCTCGGTTTCGTCAAAGAACGGTCTTGAGGACTGCGCGCAACGCCGGCTCGCCGGCCTCGTTGCCGCAGATCACGTCCTTGGCCGAGGTCGGCTGCTTGCCGTCGAGCGTGCCGAAGGTGCCCCCGGCCTCGCGCACCATCACCGCGCCGGCGCCGAAATCCCAGGTGTTGAGGCCGCGTTCCCAATAGGCGTCCATGCGGCCGGCGGCGACATAGGCGATGTCGAGCGCAGCCGAGCCCATGCGGCGGACATTGGCGAAGCGGCTCATCACCGCGCCGAGCTCCTTGAGGAAGAGCGGGTGGCCGCCCTTGCCGATATGGGGCACGCCCATGCCGATCAGCATGTCCGCCGATTCGCGCCGGCCGGAGACGCGCAGGCGGCGATTGTTGACATAGGCGCCCTTGCCCTTCTCGGCGATGAAGAGCTCGTCCTTGGCGGCGTCGTAGATCACGCCGGCGATGAACTGGTTGTCGCGCTCCAGCGCCACCGAGATGTTCCAGTGCGGGATGCCGCGCAGGAAGTTGTGGGTGCCGTCGAGCGGGTCGATATGCCAGCGATTGCTCTCGTCGGTGCCAGCGACGACGCCGCTCTCCTCCATGACGAAGCCGTAGCCGGGGCGGGCCCTCTCCAGCGACGCGCGCAGGATCTCCTCGGCCTTGTGGTCGGCCTTGGAGACGAAGTCGCCCGGGCCCTTGGCCAGGACCTGCAGGTTCTCGACCTCGCCGAAATCGCGCTTCAGCGAGCGCGACGCCTTCATCACGGCATCGGTCATCACGGTCATCAGGGGGGAGCGGATCATTGTACGAACCTCGAAGCGCGCGACGCGCGGCAGAAGAGAACAGGCTATCAAAGAGCGGTAGCGGTGGGGCGACGCCAGCGATGCGGCGCGAATTTCGCCGTCACTTGCTCGGTTGGCTCGGCGCCGTCAAGGCCGTGGCCTCGATCCGGTCGGCGGCGAGACGGGCGGCGCGCTCGCGCTGCTCCGGCGAAAGCCGCTCCAGAACCTGGTCGAGCGTGGCGTCGGCAAGCCCCTGGGCGCGCGCGGCGAGGTGCCAGGCGGCGGCTTCCGAGAGATCGGGCGGAACGGCGCGGCCGAACTGGTAGAGCTTGGCCAGCCGGTTCTGGGCGATGGCATTGCCCTTGTTGGCGGCGCGGATGAAGAGCCTGGCCGCGGCCCGCTCGTCCTTGGCGACGCCGTCGCCGTTGAACAGCATGATCGCGTATTCGACCTCGCCGGCGATCAGCCCGCTGGCGGCGGCCTTGCTCATCCATTCGGCCGCCATGGCGTCGTCCTGCGGCACGCCGCGGCCCATCTTGTAGAGCACGCCGAGCGCGTGCTGGGCGTCGCCGAGATCGGCGGCCGCTGCGATCCTGAGGCCGGCGATGGCGCGCTGGTCGTCCTGCGGCCGGCCGGTCGCGAGCAGGGCGAGGGCGAGATTGTAGTTGGCGGCCGGGTGGCCGGCGGCGGCGGCCTTCTCCAGCAGGGCGCCGCCCGCCTTCGGATCACGCGCCAGGCCGCGCCCTTCCAGCATCGCCATGCCGAGGGCGAAGATCGCGTTGACGTCGCCCTTGTCGGCCGCGAGCCGGTACCAGTCGGCGGCGGCCTTGGGATCGTTGCGGACGCCGAGCCCCTGCCGATAGATCTCGCCGAGCAGCGTCATCGCCGCAGCGTCCTTGGGATCGGCCTCGAGCCGCTTCAGCGCTTCCGACTGGGCCCGGCGGTAATGGCCGGCCTGATAGGCGCCATAGGCGAGGTCCGGCTCCACCGCCGCGGCGGGGAGAGCGAACGTCAAGGCGAGCGCGGCAAGCGCAAGCCTCATCGCGCCGTCCTGCGGGCGTGCTGTGCGGCGATCGCCGCATCGGCCGCAGTGACGGCGGCGCGGATGTCGACGCCCTCGGCGAAGACCCATTCGCCCAGCGCGATGAATTCGGCGCCGGTCTCGACCAGCGCCGGAACCGACTCGGCATCCGGGCAATAGGCGATGCAGGGCGTCTCGAAGATCTCGGCCCACCAGGAGGCACGCTCGATCACCGCCGGCAAAGGCGGGAGCGAACCGTCCGGCCGCGGCTCGCCGAACATCACATAGTCGACGCCGGCCTCGCCGATATCCATGGCGTCATGGCGCGAGCGCAGGCCGCCGGCGCCGATGATGCGCTCCTGCTTCAGGCTGGAGCGGGCATCGGCGATGGCCTCGGCCCCCGCGGTCAGATGGACGCCGTCGGCGCCGCCGCGGCTGGCGACCTGGGCCGAGGCCTCGACCACCAGAGCGACGTTCTGCGCCTGCACTGGCGGCGCCAGCGCCTTGACCCGTTCGGTCAGGCTGCGCTCGTCGCCGGGCACGAGGCGCAGCAGCACGGCGGCGACATCGCCGCCGGCGAAGGCCTGCATCAGGCGAAAGGAGATGGCGCCGGGATCGGAGATCGGCGGCGTGACGAGCATCAGGCGGGTGCGGGGGACGGATGTGTTCATGATCGTCCGCGCAAACGGCCCGCGGCGTGGTCCAATGTCAAGACCATAAGCCCGGCGACCAGGCTCCAGAAGGCGGAGCCGACCCCGAACAGCGACAGGCTGGAGGCCGCGACGGCGAAGGTGACGACCGCGGCGAAGCGGTCCTTGTCGCTGCCCATCGCCTGGCCGAGCGCCCCGGTCAGCGAGCCGACGAGGCCGAGCCCGGCGACGGCGACGATCAGCGCCTTCGGCATGGCGAGGATCAGCGCGAGCAGCAGGCCGGCGGTGGCGGCGACGATGAGCCAGAGCAAGGCGTACCAGATTCCGGCCTTCCAGCGCTCCTTAGGGTCGGGATGAGTGTCGGCGCCGGTGCAGATCGAGGCGCTGATCGCCGCCATATTGACCATATGGGCGCCCGTCGGGGCGGTCAGGGCGGACATCAGCCCGGTGACGAACAGGCAGGATGCCGTCGGCGGCTGGTAGCCCGAGGCGCGCAGCACGGCGAAGCCCGGCAGGTTCTGCGCCGCCATGGTGACGAGATAGAGCGGGATGCCGATGCCGACGATCGCGGTCAGGTCGAGATGCGGGACGATCAGCTCGATATGGGTCAGCGCGACGGGGCCGGCCGGCAGCGTCGCGGTGCCGGTGGCGAAGGCGAGGGCGAGCCCCGCGCCGAGCGCTGCGATGACGCCGAGGAAGGGGTTCCACAGCCGCGCGAGCAGGAAGACCATCAGCAGCGTCAGCACCAGGGCCGGCTGCAGCCGCATCTCGTCGAAGACGGCGACGACGAAGCGGAAGATCACGCCGGCGAGCATGGCCGCGGCGATACTCATCGGGATGCGCTCGACCAGCGCCCCGAGCGGGCGGAAGGCGGCGGTCGCCATCATCAGCGCGGCCGCGGCGAGGAAGGCGCCGACGGCCGAGGCCATGTCGACGCCGCTCGCCGCCGCGATCAGTGCCGCGCCCGGCGTCGACCAGGCGCAGATGATCGGCATGCGGTGCCGCCAGGACAGGAACAGGCTGGCGAGTCCCTTGGCGAGGGCGAGCCCCGCCAACCAGGAGACGGTCTGCCCCGGCGTCGCGCCGAGCGCCTGCGCCGCCGCGAGCACGACCGCGACCGAGGCCGCGTAGCCGACGAAGACGGCGACGAAGGCCGAGAAGAGCTGCGACATCGGCCGCCCTATTCGTCCCAGGCGGTCGGCCAGGTTTCGGCGAGCGTCGCGCCGAGGCGCACCGGCCAGACCGCCTTGGCGAGACCGGTGCGGTCGTCGGTCTCGACGGCGATGCCGGACAGCGTGCCCTCGCCGAGGGCCGGCTCCAGCCGCGAACCCGGGGTCTTCTGCAGGAAGCGGCGGATCGCCTCCTCCTTCTGCATGCCGAGCACCGACTCATAGTCGCCGCACATGCCGGCATCGGTCTGGTAGGCGGTGCCGGCCGGCAGCACGCGCGTATCCGAGGTCGGGACATGGGTGTGGGTGCCGACGACGAGGCTGGCGCGGCCGTCGAGATAGTAGGCCATGGCGAGCTTCTCGCTGGTCGCCTCGGCATGGACGTCGACGATGACGGCGTCGGCCGCGTCGCCGAGCGGGCAGGCGGCGAGCTCGCGCTCCAGTGCCGCGAAGGGATCGTCGAGCGCGTCCATGAACAGGCGGCCCATGACGTTGACGACGAGGACGCGGGCGCCGTTCCTGGCTTCGATCACGGTCGCGCCGCGGCCGGGCGTGCCTGGCGGATAGTTCGCCGGGCGGATCAGGCGCGGCTGGCGCTCGATGAAGACCAGTGCCTCGCGCTGATCCCAGGAATGGTTGCCGAGCGTGACGACATCGGCGCCGGCGGCGAGCGTCTCGTCGCAGATCGCCTCGGTGATGCCGAAGCCACCGGCGGCGTTCTCGCCATTGATCACGACGCAGTCGAGCTTCCAGCGCTCGCGCAGGCCGGGGAGGCGATCCTGGACGGCGAGGCGGCCGGCGCGCCCGACGATGTCACCAAGAAAGAGCAGACGCATGTCACTATCCAACGCTTGGGCTGCGCATCACGGCCCGTCCTGTCGCATTTTCACACAAGCCGGCCGCCCTGGCTTTCCCCAGGCCGCGCGGTATGACTGTGCGGATTTGAGAAAACACGGCGGGACGGCGACGTCTTGAAGGAAAGGCGCAGCCGCTAATGACGTGATCGCCGCGGCGAAATCAACCGCAGCGGATCGCTTCGTCCTGCGTGACGACCCAGTCGAGACGGCGGTCATGCGGCTCGGCGGGCACTTCGGCGATCTCCTGCGCCGCATAGGCGATGCCGACCGTCGCAACCGGTTCGAGTTCGGTGATAGCGCGGTCGTAATAGCCCTTGCCGTAGCCGATGCGGTAGCCGCGACGGTCGAAGGCGGCGAGTGGGACGATCAGGATCGTCGGCCTGAGCTCGGGCTGCTCGGGCGCCGGCACCAGCGTGCCGAAGCCGCCGGGCACGATCGGCTCCCAGGGTGCCCAACGCCGGAAATGCATGCGCTTCTCGACGATCGCCGGCAGGCAGAGCGGCAGGCCGCGCTCGTGCAGGGCTTCCAGGATCGGGCGCGGATCGGCTTCCGAGCGCATCGGCCAATAGGCCGAGACTGGTCCCTGGCGGAACACCGGCAACTCCAGCACGCGCGCAACGATGGCCTCGTCCCAGAGCAGGCGATCGTCGAGCTCGAGCGCGTCGCGCCGGGCGAGCGCCTCGGCGCGCAGCGCGGCCTTGCGCGGGGAGGGGGCGAGGGAGACGCTGTCGGTCATGGGGTGCGGAGCCACCTCGGCCGTGGAGATTTCGATCCCGGGACACCTACAAAGTAGGTGGGCGCCGTGTGTCCGGGTCCAGGGACCCAGTCAGGGACAGCTCCCTAGGGAGTCGTATGGGCCCGGGAATACATGACTCGCACGCACCAGGCAGCCCCGCCGCGACAAGGTAGGACGCATGCCGGCAAAGCGCCAGAGGTGTGGGAGGAATTTCGTGCCGATCTCCTCACCCGTCGTCCCGGGCGACCGGAGGGAGACCCGGGACCCATTCCGGAACCTCTTTCGGATAGGCTCCGGAATGGATCCCGGCTCTACGCTGCGCTCCGGCCGGGATGATCAATGATGAAGAGGAGGCAGCCTATCGAAATGTGCTGACCTCACGCCCCGCGCGCCATCCCATGCCGGATCACCCGGTCGATCAGGTCGGGATAGGCGACGCCGCTGGCGGCGAGCGCCTTCGGGAACATGCTGATGTCGGTGAAGCCGGGGATGGTGTTGATCTCGTTGACCAGCGCACTGCCGTCCGGGCGCAGGAAGAAGTCGACACGGGCCATGCCGTCGCAGCCGAGCGCATAGAAGGCGCGCTTCGCAAGGTCCTGCAGGCTGGCGATCGTCTCTTCCGGCAAATGGGCCGGAACCTCGACGCGGGCGCCGTCCTCGTCGAGATATTTGGCCTCATAGGTGTAGAAGCCGTGGCTCGCGGCCGCGACGATCTCGCCGGGTAGCGAGACGATGGTCTCGCCATCGGCCTGCTCCAGCACGCTGAGCTCGATCTCGCGGCCGGCGATAAACTCCTCGACCAGAACCACGCTGTCGTGCCGGAAGGCCTCGGCGAGGGCTGCAGCAAAGCTCTCGGCATCCGTCGCCTTGCTGACGCCGACCGAGGAGCCCTGCCTTGCCGGCTTGACGAAGAGCGGCAGGCCGAGCGCGGCGCTGGCCTGCTCGAAACTCAGTGCTTCGCCGCGTCGGACGGTGAGCGAGCGGGCGACGCCGAGGCCGGCCTCGCGCAGCAGCCGCTTGGCGATGTCCTTGTCGAGCGCATTGGCCGAGCCGACGATGCCGCAGCCGGCGAGTGGGATGCCGGCGACCTGAGCCAGCCCCTGGACCGAGCCGTCCTCGCCGTCGAGGCCGTGCAGCACCGGGAAGAGCACGTCGATCTTCGGCAAGGTCTGCGGTGCCGCGCCGTCCTGCAGGCGCAGGAGGCGCCCGTTCCCGCCGGGCAGCAGGCAGAGCTCGGCGCCGTCCTGCGGAATCGGATCGGGCAGGACGCCGTTCTGCAATTCGAGCTCGCGCCACGCGCCCGCCTTGGTGATCAGGATCGGCACGACGTCGTATCTCGCCTTGTCGATCGCCTTGACCACATTGCTGGCGGACATCAGCGAGACCTCGTGCTCGGAAGACCTGCCGCCGAGGAGAATCGCCACCCGAACCCTGTCGCCCATCTTCGCCGCCTTCATCGATTCGTTGCTATCGAGAAGCGTCAGTCGGGCATGATTGAGGAATTGCAAAGGCGGCGCGCAGGAAGGGCTCGCTTTCCCGTCATGGCCGGGCTTGTCCCGACCATCCACGTCTTTCTTCGGGGGGCGTCGTGTCCAAGACGTGGATGCTCGCCACAAGGGCGAGCATGACGGCGTGGGGGCGTTCGCCGCCTACCCCACCTGTCCCGGCAACAAGCTCTTCGCCACGCTCTCAATGCGCTCGGCCGCGGCGACGAGGGCGGCGGCCGCCTTCTCCTCGACCTCGCCCGCCCGCTGGTCGGCGAAGCCGGCGTCGCCCTGCAGCGAGTGCAGGCGGCCTTCGAGCGTCTCGACCTTCTTCTTCAGCTCGGTGACCTCGTCGGCGACCATCAGGGCGGCCATGACATGCAGGCGCATGTCGCCGATCTCGCCGAAGGCCTGGCGCATCTCCTCGATCTTGCCGTCATAGAGCTGGGCGAGCGCCTCCAGATGCGGCTCCTCGCCTTCGCCGCACGCCATGCGGTAGGCCTTGCCGGCGATGGTGACGTTGACCTGGGGCATCAGGCGTCCTGCTCGGCTTCTTCGTCAGGTTGGGCTTCGGCGCGGGCGATCACTTCGGCCAGTGCCGTCATGGCGCGATCGAGCTTGCGGTCGACCTCCTGCGCGACGCCCTCGACCTGGCCGATCCGGGCCATGGCTCCGTCGAGCTCGACGGCGAGGCGGGCGCGATCGTCCTGCATCAAAGTGAGTTCGGTTTCGAGATTGGCGCGGCCACGCTCGACCTCGAGCCGCCTGCGGGCGGCTGCTTCGAGCTGGCCGAGCGCGCCTTCGAGGCGCGACAGGGCGTGATCCAGTGCTGGAGACGCCACGCTTCTTCCTTTGCGTGCCGGCCGGAGCCGGCTCATCCGATTCGGAAGCCTAGTTTAACAAATATCGCCGTGGAAAGCGCTTTGGCCGGTGCGGTCCCATCGAAGCGTGGGGAAAACTCGATATCTGCGTCCCTGCAGGCGAATTGACTCCGCTTGAGCGGGCGGCCTATCGAACGCGCGACCTTTTTCTCAAGAGTTCGCTGCTCGCCGCCGGCCAGCTTCGGCGCGAGCCTCGTTCCGCCCCCGCCGGAGAGATTCCATGACGACGCCTGCGATCGACCGCGCCCAGCACGAGCGGCTCGCCAACGCCATCCGCTCCCTCGCCATGGACGGCGTCGAGCAGGCCAAGTCCGGCCATCCCGGCCTGCCGATGGGCGCGGCGGACGTCGCGACCGTGCTGTTCACCCGCATCCTGAAATATGATGCGGCCGAGCCGCGCTGGCCCGATCGCGACCGCTTCGTGCTCTCGGCCGGCCACGGCTCGATGCTGATCTACGCGCTGCTCTACCTCACCGGCACGCCGGGCCTGGAGCTCGACGACCTCAAGAAGTTCCGCCAGCTCGAATCGAAGACGCCGGGCCATCCCGAGAACTTCATGACCGCCGGCGTCGAGACCACCACCGGTCCGCTCGGCCAGGGCCTGGCGACCGCCGTCGGCATGGCGATGGCCGAGCGCATGCTCGCCGCCGAGTTCGGCAAGAAGCTGGTCGACCACAAGACCTATGTGCTGGCCTCCGACGGCGACCTGATGGAGGGCATCAGCCAGGAGGCGATCGCGCTCGCCGGCCATCAGAAGCTCAACAAGCTGATCGTGCTCTGGGACGATAACGGCATCTCGATCGACGGGCCGCTCTCGATCTCCGATTCGGTCGACCAGCTCGCCCGCTTCAAGGCCTGCGGTTGGAAGGCTGAACGGGTCGACGGGCATGATCCCGACGCGATCGAGGCGGCGGTCCGCCGCGCCCAGAAGTCGAACAAGCCGACCCTGATCGCCTGCAAGACCGTGATCGGCTTCGGCGCGCCGAAGAAGGCCGGCACCTCCAAGGCGCATGGCGAGCCGCTCGGTGCGGAAGAACTCGCTGCTGCCAAGAAGGCGCTCGGCATCACCGGCGGTCCGTTCGAGGTCGCGGCCGATGTGCTCAAGGCCTGGCGCGGCTTCGGCGCCACCGGCTTCGCCGAGCGCAAGGAATGGAATACGCGCCTCGCGGCACTGTCCGAGCGCAAGCGTGGCGAGTTCGAGCGCCGCCTGGCCCACACCGTGCCGGCCAAGCTCGCCAAGACGCTGGTCGCCCACAAGAAGGCGCTGGCCGCGAACCCGGTGACGGTCGCGACCCGCAAGGCCTCGGAGCTGGCGCTCGACGTGATCGTGCCGGTGATGCCGGAGCTGGTCTCGGGCTCGGCCGACCTGACGCCGTCGAACAATACGCGCGCCAAGGGCTTCGAGGACTTCACGCCGAAGACCCCGAAGGGCCGCTATGTCCGCTACGGCATTCGCGAGCACGGCATGGCCGCGGCGATGAACGGCATCACCCTGCATGGCGGCTTCCGCACTGCCGGCGGCACCTTCCTGGTCTTCGCCGACTATGCCCGTCCGTCGATGCGGCTCGCCGCGCTGATGGGCCTGCCGGTCGTCTACGTCATGACCCATGATTCGATCGGCCTCGGCGAGGACGGCCCGACCCACCAGCCGGTCGAGCAGATCGCCAGCCTGCGGGCCATGCCGAACATGCGCGTGCTGCGACCCGCCGATGCGATCGAGACGGCGGAAGCCTGGCAGATCGCGCTGGAGCGCACCGACGGCCCGACCGTGCTGGCGCTCTCGCGCCAGAACCTGGCGCCGGTCCGCACCGATGCCTCGGCGACGAACCGCTCGGCCAAGGGCGCCTATGAATTGCTGGCGGCCGAGGGCGGCAAGGCGCAGGTCTCGCTCTTCGCCTCAGGCTCCGAGGTCGAGATCGCGGTCGCTGCCCGCAAGCTTCTGGCCGACAAGGGCATTCGCGCCCGCGTCGTCTCGGTGCCCTCGCTGGAAGCGCTGCTGGAGCAGGACGAGGCGACCAAGGCTGCGATCATCGGCGAGGCCCCGATCAAGATCGCGGTCGAGGCTGCCGTGCGCTTCGGCTGGGATGGCGTGATCGGCGCCGATGGCGGCTTCGTCGGCATGTCCTCCTTCGGGGCGAGCGGCCCCTACAAGGAGGTCTACAAGCATTTCGGCATCACGCCGGAGGCGGTGGCCGAGGCTGCTATCAAGCGTCACAACGGCTGACCTGCCTCAAATTTTTAAGGCCTGCCCTTGCGTTCCGCCATGGTTTGGCCGATTTGCCCGCGTGAATGACGCCGGCTCATGCCGGTGAACGGCGAAGGAGAGGATTGAGATGACGGTCAAGGTGGCGATCAACGGCTTCGGCCGTATCGGGCGCAACGTTCTGCGCGCGATCATCGAGTCGAAGCGCAAGGACATCGAGGTCGTGGCGATCAACGATCTCGGCCCGGTCGAGACCAACGCCCATCTCTTCCGCTTCGACTCCGTGCACGGCCGCTTCCCCGGCACCGTGACCGTCTCCGGCGACACGATCGATGTCGGCCGCGGCCCGATCAAGGTGACCGCGATCCGCGATCCCAAGGACCTCCCGCACAAGGCGCTCGGCGTCGACATCGCGCTGGAATGCACCGGCATCTTCACCACCCGCGACAAGGCGGCCGCCCATCTCGCCGCCGGCGCCAAGCGCGTGCTGGTCTCGGCGCCCTGCGACGGCGCCGACCTGACCGTCGTCTTCGGCGTCAACAACGAGGCCCTGACCAAGGACCACATCGTCGTCTCGAACGCCTCCTGCACGACCAACTGCCTCGCGCCGGTGGTCAAGGTGCTGCACGACACCGTCGGCATCGACAAGGGCTTCATGACCACGATCCATGCCTATACCGGCGACCAGCCGACGCTCGACACGATGCACAAGGATCTCTACCGCGGCCGCGCCGCCGCGATGTCGATGATCCCGACCTCGACCGGCGCCGCCAAGGCGATCGGCCTCGTCATCCCCGAGCTGAAGGGCCGGCTCGACGGCACCTCGGTGCGCGTGCCGACGCCGAACGTCTCGGTCGTCGACTTCAAGTTCATCTCGAAGCGCAAGACCACGGTCGAGAAGATCAACGAGGCCATCATCAAGGCGAGCAAGCGCGGCGCGCTGAAGGGCATCCTGGCCGTCACCGACCAGCCGAACGTCTCGATCGACTTCAACCACGACCCGGCTTCGTCGACCTTCGCGCTCGACCAGACCAAGGTCATGGACGAGAAGTTCGTCCGTGTCCTGTCCTGGTACGACAATGAGTGGGGCTTCTCGAACCGCATGAGCGACACCGCGGTCGCCATGGCGAAGCTGATCTGACCCACATTCCCATCGCAGCCGCGCCGAACAGGCGCGGCTGCGCCTAGAACCGCCGAGGAACGGACCGCGCAATGAACAAGATCGAGCCGACCGTCGCCACGTCGACCACGTCCCCTGAGACCGTCATCGTGCCGCCGGCCCCGAGCATGGCCGAGATCGCGGCAGCGCGCGCCACAGAGGCGAAGCCGGCTGAGCCACTCGCGCCGAGCGATCCGCGCAAGCTCGACCAGCTCGCGCGCATCGAGGACAAGACTGCCCGGATCGAGGAGAAGTTCGCGCGCTACGAGGCGGTGCTGACCCGCGCCGAAGCCTCGCTGGAGCGCAGCGCCCAGAAGGTCGACCTCGCCGCCGGCACCATGGACTTCGCCGGCCTGCGCGAGGAGCTCTCGGCCCTGCGCCAGCGCGTCAATTCGACCCCGCGCTTTGGAGCCCTGCTGCTCACCGGCATCGTCACGGCGGTGCTGACCGTCGTCCTGACGGTGATCGTATTGAAGAGCGGCGTTCCCGGCGTGTTGCCGCCGATCCTGCCGCGATGAGCGTCCGCCCGCCCGCCGATCTTGCGGACGGGCGCAGTGTCCGCTGGCGGGCGCTGGAAGGCGACGGGCTCGAACATCTTACATTGCGCGCTGAGGCGAATGGCCTCCGCGCCGATGCCGCGCTGGTCGGCGAGCGTGATGGAAGCCGCTTCGGTGCGACCTATCGCATCGATTGCGACGCCGATTTCACGGTGCGTTCCTTCAAGATCGAAACGACCGACGGTCGTGGTCTCGCCATGACGCGCCACGACGGCGGCTGGCACGATAGCGAGCGCGGCCATCTGGCGGCCTTCGACGCCTGCATCGACATCGACCTCTCCGCCACGCCTTTCACCAACACGCTGCCGATCCGCCGCTGCGCCTGGCAGCCTGGCCAGCAGCGGCGGATTGCGATGCTGTTCGTGCCGTTCGACAGCTTCGAGCCTTTCGTCACCGAGCAGGTCTACACTTGCCTGGAGCCGAGGCTCTTCCGGTTCGAGACGGCCGATGGCAGTTTCATCGCCGAGCTTCCGGTCGACGAGGATGGCCTCGTCATGGATTATCCCTGCCTGTTCCAACGTCTGTAAGAGAGCGCCCTCCATGCCTGCTTTCCGCACCCTCGACGACGCCGATCTCGCCGGCAAGCGCGTCCTCGTCCGTGTCGATCTCAACGTCCCGATGGAGGAGGGCAGGGTCACCGACACTACCCGGATCGACCGCATCCTGCCGACGATCCGCGAGATCGCGCAGAAGGGCGGCAAGGTCATCCTGCTGGCGCATTTCGGCCGGCCGAAGGGACGCGACGAGAAGAACAGCCTGCGGCAGGTCGTGCCGGCGCTGGCCCACGCGCTCGGCCAGCCGGTGATCTTCGTCGGCGACTGCATCGGCCAGGAGGCGCCGAAGGCGATCGCCGCCGCCAAGAACGGCGAGATCCTGCTGCTGGAGAACACCCGCTTCCACGCCGGCGACGAGACAAACGATCCGGAGTTCGTCAAGGCGCTCGCCGCCAATGGCGATCTCTATGTCAACGACGCCTTCTCGGCCGCCCACCGGGCCCATGCCTCGACCGAAGGGCTGGCGCATCTGCTGCCGGCCTATGCCGGGCGCACCATGCAGGCCGAGCTGGAAGCGCTCTCGGCCGGCCTCGACAATCCCGCCCGGCCGGTGATGGCGATCGTCGGCGGCGCCAAGGTCTCGACCAAGCTCGAACTGCTCGGGAACCTCGTGCAGAAGGTCGACGTGCTCGTCATAGGCGGCGGCATGGCCAACACCTTCCTCGCCGCCCGCAGCGTCAATGTCGGGAAGTCGCTCTGCGAGCACGATCTCGCCGACACCGCCCGCGAGATCGAGGCGAAGGCCAAGGCGGCCGGCTGCGAGATCATCCTGCCGGTCGATGCGCTGGTGGCGCGCGAATTCAGGGCCAACCCCGGCCATCGCGTCGTCTCGATCGGCGAGGTCGGAGCCGACGAGATGATCCTCGACGCCGGTCCGCTCAGCGTCGCCGAGGTCGTGCTCAAGCTCAACACCGTCAAGACCGTGGTCTGGAACGGCCCGTTCGGCGCCTTCGAGCTGCCGCCCTTCGACACGGCGACGGTCGCAGTCGCCAAGGCGGTGGCGGAGCGCGTCCGTGACGGCAGGCTCGTCGCCGTGGCCGGTGGCGGTGACACGGTCGCGGCGATGAACCATGCGGAAGTTGCCGAGGACCTTACTTATGTCTCGACCGCCGGTGGCGCCTTCCTCGAATGGATGGAGGGCAAGGCCTTGCCAGGCGTCGAGGCGCTGCGGAGGGGCTGATCGGCGGTCACGACTTGCGGTCGTGGATGTTTATGCTATGTTCTCGTTACGGCATGATGGTTTCGTCGGAGCCACGATGCGATGAGCGAGAATGTTCAGACCGCAATGTTCGAGGTCCTGAAGAAGATTCAGGCCCAGCTCTCCGAGCACGACAAGCGCTTCGACGCCGTTGACAAGCGTTTCGACGAAGTCGGCGATCTCGTCCGCAAGCAGCGCCGCGACACGGCTGGCCTGCTCGTCATGGCCAAGGCCGTGACGGGCGACTTCGCCGAGCAGGTCGCGGCGATCGAGGAGCGCGTTCGGGTCCTTGAAGCGCGCGGCCGCTGATCGCGTTCACTTTTTTGGCCGGTTTCGCTTTGCGTCCGCCACAGTTCGATTCTAAACCCTCCGGATAAAGCAGAGCCCAACCGGAGGATCATCGTGGCCCGCATCACGCTTCGCCAATTGCTCGACCATGCCGCCGAGAACGACTATGGCGTTCCGGCCTTCAACATCAACAACATGGAGCAGGCGCTCGCGATCATGGCTGCGGCGGACGCGACGGATGCGCCGGTGATCATCCAGGCCTCGCGCGGGGCGCGCTCCTACGCCAACGACATCATGCTCAAGCACATGATGGACGCGGTGACCGAGATCTATCCGCACATCCCGGTCTGCGTGCATCTCGACCACGGCAACGAGCCGGCGACCTGCATGACCGCGATCCAGGCCGGCTTCACCTCGGTGATGATGGACGGCTCGCTCAAGGCCGACGGCAAGACCCCTGGCGACTGGGACTACAATGTCGGGGTGACCAAGACCGTCACCGACATGGCCCATCTCGGCGGCATCTCGGTCGAGGGCGAGCTCGGCGTGCTCGGCTCGCTCGAGAGCGGCGAGGGCGAGAAGGAGGACGGCCACGGCTTCGAGGGCAAGCTCAGCCACGACCAGCTGCTGACCAATCCGGATGAGGCGGTGAAGTTCGTCGCCGAGACCAAGGTCGATGCGCTCGCCATCGCCATGGGCACCTCGCACGGCGCCTACAAGTTCACCCGCAAGCCCGACGGCGCGATCCTGGCGATGCATGTCATCGAGGAGATCCACAAGAAGCTGCCGAACATGCATCTGGTCATGCACGGCTCGTCCTCGGTGCCGCAGGATCTGCAGGATGTGATCAATCAGTATGGCGGCAAGATGCCCCAGACCTGGGGCGTGCCGGTCGAGGAAATCCAGCGCGGCATCAAGCATGGCGTGCGCAAGATCAACATCGACACCGACAACCGGATGGCGATGACCGGACAGATCCGCAAGATCCTGTCCGAGCATCCCGGCGAGTTCGACCCGCGCAAGTATCTCAAGCCGGCGATGGAGGCGATGACCGCCCTCTGCAAGAAGCGGCTGGAAGAGTTCAACACCGCCGGCCAGGCTTCGAAGATCAAGCGCGTCATCACCCTGGCCGACATGGCCAAGCGCTACGCCAAGGGCGAACTCGACCCGACCTTCGGCGCCAAGAAGGCGGCGTGACGATCCCTTAGGTCGGTACTTCGGCCTTCGCAGAATAAGGACGCCCGGCTCAGGCCGGGCGTTTTTCGTTTCCGCTGGGTGTCAAACAGGCCGATGCGGCGCGCGCCGTCAGGCGACGCGGTTCTGCTTGCTCAGATTCTCGAAGGCTTCGGTCAGGCTCCCGGCCCGCTGCGCCAGCGTCTGGGCGAGGCCGAGCATCTCGCCGACGCCGGTTCCGGCGGCTTGGGCGGAGTCGTTGACGCTGGCGATGGCCTGCGCCACCTCCTGCGTGCCCTGCGAGGCGTAGCTGATGCTGCGGGCGATCTCCTGGGTCGCCGCCCGCTGTTCGTCGACGGAGCTCGCGATCGTCAGGGTCGTCTGGTCCATGTCGCCGACGAAGCCGACGATGCTCTCGATCGCCTCGACCGCCTCCTGCGTCGCCGCCTGCATGGCCGGGACCTGGGCGGCGATCTCGTCGGTCGCCCTGGCGGTGCGCGCGGAGAGCTGCTTCACCTCCTGGGCGACGACCGCAAAGCCGCGTCCGGCCTCACCGGCGCGAGCCGCTTCGATGGTGGCGTTGAGGGCGAGCAGATTGGTCTGCGCGGCGATGTCGCGGATCAGGTCGACGATCGAGCCGATCGTCTGCGCCGACTGCGCCAGGCCCTTGACGATCGCCTCCGTCCGCAGCGCAGCATTGCTGGCGTCGTGAGCCTTGGTGGTGGCGCGGGCGACTTCTCCGGAGATCGCGCTGAGGGAGATGGACAGCTCCTCGGTGGCGCTGGCGACGCTGCCGACATTGTCGGAAGCCTCGTCCGATGCCCGGGCGGCTGCGACGGCCTGCACGCCGGTCTCCTTGACGAGCCCGTTCATCGTGTGGGCCATCTCCTCGACGATGCGGGCGCTCCCTGTCACGGCGCCGACGACGTCGCGGATCGTAACCTCGAAGGCCGAGATTTCGCGCCGCGTGCGCTCGCGGCTCTCGTGCTGGACATGGCTATAGGTCTCGAGCAGCAGTTCGAGGTCGAGTTGCACAGCCTTGTTCAAGGCGGCGCGCAGGGCGATGCGCCGGTTGTATTCCTTGGCGTGCCAGACATGGCTGAGCTTGGCGAGGCCGTCGCGCAGCAGGCCGAGCTCGGCGCCGATCGCGTTGCCGACGATCGCATGACAGATCGCGACGGCATGGGCGGGAACGCCATTGTCGTTGAAGATGCCGGCGAGAGCGTGCGCGGACTGCAGATAGCCGTCGTCGAGCTCGCCCGAGACCAGCCTGATCCAGTGCGCCAGCCGCAGCTCGTGCACGTCCGGCCGCTGCATGGCGCTCAGGATCTCGGGCCAGGCCTCGAAATGCGAGTGCAGCTCCGGCAGCAGGGTCGGCAGGCGCCGGCGGGCGAAGTCCGCCTGCTGTCGCAGCTGGGCGATATCGGCGGCGTCGATCCGGAAGGTCCGCAGGCGCGCCGTATGCTCGACGATAGCGTTGGTCATGCGCGCTGTGTTCGATTCCGCTGGAGGGCTCAAGGCGACATTGCTGGCAGTTCGCCAACAAACGCTTAAGCCTGACGCGGAGAGCGAGTAGGTTGGAAAGGCTGCGGCTGCGCTTGCCTCGCCCCGAGCCGGCTGAGTATAAGCCGGCCGGCGCATAAACAGCGGAGATCAGGGCGTATGGCCGGCCATTCACAGTTCAAGAACATCATGCACCGCAAGGGCAAGCAGGACGCGGTGCGCTCCAAGCTGTTCTCGAAGCTGGCCCGTGAAATCACCGTCGCCGCCAAGATGGGCATGCCCGACCCGAACATGAATCCACGCCTGCGCATGGCCGTGCTGGCGGCGCGGGCCGAGAACATGCCCAAGGACAATATCGAGCGCGCCATCAAGAAGGCGCTCGGCGGCGAGGGCGAGAACTATGACGAGGTCCGCTACGAGGGCTATGGTCCCGGTGGCACCGCCGTGATCGTCGAGGCGCTGACCGACAACCGCAACCGCACCGCCTCCGCCGTCCGCTCCTATTTCACCAAGTCCGGTGGAGCGATGGGCGAGAGCAACTCGGTGTCGTTCATGTTCAACCGCGTTGGCGAGATCAGCTATGCGCCGGAGGCGGGCGACGCCGACAAGGTGATGGAAGCGGCAATCGAGGCTGGCGCCGACGACGTGATCTCGGACGAGAACGGCCACGTCATCCTGTGCGCCTTCGACGCTCTGAACGAGGTCTCCAAGGCGCTGGAAGCGTCGCTCGGCGCGCCGGCTTCGGCCAAGCCGGTCTGGCGGCCGACCACGACGGCGCCGCTCGACGAGGAGAAGGCCGCGTCGATGATGAAGCTGATGGAAGCGCTCGACAATGACGACGACGTCCAGAACGTCTTCGCCAATTTCGAGATCGCCGACGACATCATGGCCAAGCTCGGCGGCTGAGCGCGGTCGTCATTCTCGGGCTTGGACCGTAGCAGTCCGGTTCGATCGATCGGAGACGATCGAGGCGCGGGGAACCCTCTCCTGGAAGGAGAGGGCAGGGGGAGGTGTGGGCGGCTCGACCAGCGAGGCGCTGCGCCCACCGCGCGGTCAGATTCAGGCCAACGTTTTCAGTCCGAACACCTGCCCCTACTTCTCTCCTTCCACGAGAGGGGATCCCGCGCATGCTCGGTCATCTCTCCTTCACTACCGCCCGACCAGCGCGTCCCAGAGCGGCAGGCTGACGAGCGCGCTGAGGAAGATCGTCAGATAGGCGATGCGGCGAAAGGTCTGCTCGGAGGCGATGCCGAAGGCATGCGTGCCGAGCCAGAGGCCGATGCCGTAGATCGCAAAGAGCGGCAGCGCCATCAGGGCGGAAGCGAGGGTGATGATGCCCTTCAGCGTCAGGATCGTGCCGCTGATCACCGTGCTCAGGCCGATATAGGTCTGCAGGTTGGCGCGGGTCTTGTGCCGGTCGTTGCGCTGGGCGCCGAGCCAGAACACGGCGAGCGGCAGGCCGCCGATGCTGGCGAGGCCGTTGCACAGGCCGGATGCGGCGCCGACCCCGAGCGAGAGCGGGAGGCCGGGCTTGCCGTGGTAGCGCCAGCCCGAGGCCATCAGCGCGACCGCCGCCAGCACGAGTACCGCCAGGATCCAGCGCATGGTCTGCTGGTCGAGCCAGGTCAGCAGGGCGATGCCGACCGGCAGGGTCAGCGTCGCGGCGATCAGCAGCGGGATGACCTCGCTCCATTCCGCGCGCTTGGCCGCCCTGAACCCGATCGGCAGGGCGAAGGGCATGTCGATCACCCAGATCAGTCCGAGCGCCGCGACGGGACCGAGGACGAGCGAGGCCAGCGGCATGAACACCATGGCGAAGCCGAAGCCGGTGAAGCCGCGCACCAACCCGCCGAGGAAGGTCGCGAGGAGGAGGATGGCGATGCCCTGGAGCGTGACGCCGGGAAAGAGCAGGGAAAGGAGATCGGTCATCATGCCGCCGGAGAAGGATTTTCTTTCCTTCACGCAAGGCGCGGGACGATCAACCCCCGTCGCTGTGATGGCAGCGATGAGCCCTGTTCATCGATGCGCGAGCGGCGCTCCGCCCTTCACCCGCCGATCCGGACAGTCGGCGAGACGGTTGGGCCGGTACCTTACGAAACTTTAATGGAGCCCATCATCTCGCGTTCATCTTGGCGGTCCTAGCGTCCTTTTGCCGCGTGACCTTCCGGAATGGCCCGCCAGGCCGACGCAGCGCCCACCCGGCCCCATAGGGGGATGACGCTCATGACACGCACCAGATTCGCGCTTGCCGCCGGCCTTCTCGCGCTCAGCGGCGGTTTCATGCTGCAGACATCGTCGCCGGCGCTCGCGCTGTCGATGAAGGAGTGCAGCACCAAGTATAACGCGGCCAAGACCAGCAACACGCTCGGCGGGCAGTCCTGGAACGATTTCCGCAAGGCGCAATGCGGCGACGCAGCCGCACCCGCCGCGGCGACGCCCGCCGCGACTGCCGCGCCGACGGCGACAGCTCCCGCCAAGCCGGTTGCTGCGGCACCCGCGGCTGCGGCCAAGCCCGCGGCCAGCGCTCCTGCCGCCGCCAAGCCCGTCGCGGCCGGCAATGTCGTGTTCCCGAGCAAGGTCGATCCGAAGTATTCGACGCTCTCGGCCGGCAAGCAGCGCTTCAAGACCTGCAATGACCAGTACGACGCCAACAAGGCCAATGGCGGCAATGGCGAGCTGAAGTGGATCCAGAAGGGCGGCGGCTACTACAGCCAGTGCAACACCCGGCTGAAGGGCGCTTGAGCGCCTTCATCCATCCGCGTCGCGACAGCAGGGTCGGGGTGTCGCTCCGACCCTGCACGAACCGGCTGGATGCGCAGGGGCCTGATCGGGCATAGCGTTCGCGCATGTCCGATCCGATTCGCATTCTCGGCCTCGATCCCGGTCTCAGGAAGACCGGCTGGGGCATCGTCGTCAGCGAGGGCACCAAGCTCTCCTTCATCGCCTGCGGCGTGGTCGAGAGCGACGAGAAGCAGGCACTGGCCGATCGCCTGCGGCAACTGCACGAGGGCATCGCCGACGTGATCGCGCGGCATCAGCCGCAGGAGGTCGCCGTCGAGGAGACCTTCGTCAACCGCGATCCGCAATCGGCGCTGAAGCTCGGCCAGGCCCGCGGCATCGCCTTGGTCGTGCCGGCGCTGGCCGGGCTCGACGTTGCCGAATACGCCGCCAATCTGGTGAAGAAGACGGTGGTCGGCGTCGGCCATGCCGACAAGAAGCAGGTGCAGGCGATGATCCGCGTGCTGCTGCCCAAGGCCGAGACGCGCAGCGCCGACGCCGCGGACGCGCTCGCCGTGGCGATCTGCCATGCCCAGCACCGTGGCGCCCGGGCGCTGCTGGCGCAGTATCAGCTGCGGAAGGCGTAGAGCTCGGCGTCCGGGTCGCCCTTGCCGGTAAGGCCGGCGCGGACGATCTCGGCGCCGACGCGGCTATAGGTGATGCCGTTGCCGCCGAAGCCCATCACCGCCCAGCAATTCCTGAGGTCCGGCATCGGGCCGATGGTCGGCAGCCCGGTGATCGAGGCGCCGAAGGTGCCGGTCCAGGCATAGTCGACCTCAGTCGAGAGCTGAGGCAGGAGTTGGCCGAGCTTGCGCTGGATCGCTGTCGTTTTGCGTTCGATCAAGGCGTCGCGCTTGTCCTCGTCGACGAAATCCTCGTCCTCGCCGCCGCAGATGACGCGGCCGTCTCGGGTCGTGCGCAGATAGAGATAGGGATCGGACGCCTCCCAGATGAAGCAGCACCGCGGCCAGAGGCTGCCTTTCTGCGGCGCGGTGGCAAGGGCCCAGGTCGAGAGCACGCCATGACCTTTCGGCATCGCGCCGAAGGGCAATTCGTAGCCGGTGCAGAAGATGAGGTGGCGGCAACGGATGTGGTGGCCGTCCTTGGTGCGCAGGCTGACCGAGCGTGGCTTGGCGTCGAGGTCGACGATCTCCACGGGCCAGGCAAGACGGGCGCCGCGGGAGATCGCGGCGCGCAGGAAGCCGGTCGCGAGCACGACCGGATCGGCCTCGATGTTGTCGTAACCCAGCAGCGCCGCATCGCGGCCGATGCCGAAGCGTGCCTTCAGCGTGGCTGCATCGAGCAGCGCCGTTTCCAGCCCGGCGCGGCGGCGCGCCTCATGCTCGCGACCGAGCCCTTGGGCATCCAGCACGTCGCCGGCCAGGTAGAGCGAGTCGCGGCGGATGACGGGCGCGATCGACAGCGCCCTGATCCGTGCCCCGAGGCCGTCGACGGCGAGGCGGGAGCGGCGCCAGGCGCGGATGGCCGCTTCCTCGCCGATCTGCTGTGTCAATTTGATCAGGGGCTGGTCGACCTCGAACTGCAGCAGGGCGGTGCTCGCCGGCGTCGAGCCGCGCACGGGACCGCGGCGGTCGACGACCAGGACGCTGAAGCCTGCTTCGCTCAGCATGTCGGCCTGCATCGCGCCGGAGATGCCGGCGCCGATGATCACGACGTCGCTCTCGGTATCCTCGGTGATGCCCAGCTTGGGAAAGCGCGGTGGCCGCTCGCCTTGCCAGACCGAGCGCCCGGTCCGCAGGTCTCGTTGTTTCGTCAGCACTTTGATGCTCCCCCAACTCGTCGGTGGAGAACGCGCGGCTGCCCTGATTGATCCGGTCTGGCGGCGGGCTGCCGCCATGCTAACAGGAGGCATGATCGGAAAGCTCAAGGGCCTCATCGATTCGTATGGCGAGGACCATGTCATCGTCGACGTGCAGGGCGTCGGCTATGTCGTGCAATGCTCCTCGCGCACGCTGCAGCGCTTGCCCAAGGTCGGCGAGGCGGCGGCCCTGTCGATCGAGACCCATGTCCGCGAGGACGCGATCCGGCTCTACGGCTTCATGTCGGACAACGAGCGCGACTGGTTCCGGCTGATGCAGATGGTGCAGGGCGTCGGCGCCAAGGTCGCGCTCGCCATTCTCTCGACGCTCGAGCCCGGTGCGCTCGCGACCGCGATCGCCAGCAACGACAAGGCGGCGGTGGCGCGCGCGCCCGGCGTCGGCCCCAAGCTCGCCCAGCGCATCTGCGCCGAGCTCAAGGACAAGGCGCCGGCCTTCGGCCATGTCGACCCGGCGCTGGCCCAGCTTTCCGGCGCGCTCGAGGACAAGCGGCTGCCGCAGCCGGTGGCGGACGCCGTCTCGGCGCTGACCAATCTCGGCTACCCGCAGGCGCAGGCAGTCGCAGCGGTCGCGGCCGCCTCGCGCGAAGCCGGGGAGGGCGCCGGCACGGCCCAGCTGATCCGGCTCGGTCTCAAGGAGTTGGCGAAATGAGCAAGGGACCGACGGTGATCTTCCGGGAGATCGCCGACAAGTCGGCCTTTCTCGCGCTGATGATGCGGCACTGGGGCTCGCATCGCATGATGATCGGCTCGAAGCTCTATGACTGCGCCGAGCTGCCTTTGATCGGTATGTTCACCGCCGAGAGCGAATTGCTGGCGGTGGCGAGCTGGGCCCGCGACGGCGATATCGCGGTGCTGTGCGCGCTGCACTCCCTGAAGGAAGGGGAGGGCGCGGCCTCGCGCATGCTGGAGGCGGTCAAGGCGGCGGCCAAGGCGGCCGGCGCGCGCAAGCTCCGGGCGATGCTGACCAATGACAATATGCCGGCGCTGGTGTTCTACCAGAAGCACGACTTCCGCTTCTCCGGCCTCTATATCGAGGCGATCGACGCCTATCGCGCAATGGTTCCGACGATCATCAAGACCGGCTACCAGGACATCCCGGTGCATGACGCGCTGGAGCTGGAGATCGAACTGTAGGCGATCGCCTCCCCCAAGGTTCGGCGTGCCGGAGCATCAGTCGTTGGCGAAGGTCAGCCTGGTCAGGGCGCCCCAGCTCGGCAGGTTCAGAAGCTTGGCCCAGCCCTCGCGATGCCGGAGCAGATCGTTGCAGGAGCTCGAGAAGCCGGTCTCGTCGCGATACCAGGCCCAATCCTTCTCGCGTTGCAGCGAGTAATAGCCGAGCTGCTCGAAGATGTTGCGCGGCTTGTCTTCCTTGAGGGCCTTGCGGGTCGCCATCAGGAACTTGTTCCACTGCACCAGGCATTGCTCGATGTCGTCGAGCACGGCGTCCAGCACGGCGACATAGGCCTTGACGTTGGCGCTCACCTCCTCGACCTCGCGCAGATAGGCGGGGTAGCGAACCTTGTCGAACAGGATGCCGGCGGGAGCGTCCGGCAGGGTCTCTGGCGCTGAGCCGGTCATCCCGGTCGCGTCCTTGATCACCTTCTGCAGTGTGTCCATCCCGGCCTGGATACCGCGCATCTGCTCGCGCTTTTCGCTGTAGCGGCCTTCGGCGCGTAGCGCCTGGAACAGTGCTAGGGCGTGCACGGAGTGCATGTTGAGCACCAGGGAGGGAATGCGCAGCCCGACCATCAAGCCCGCTGGTATGGCTGTGCTTTCCGTGACCTTGCCGGTGATGATGGCGAGCGTGCCCGGTGCTCCCGCGAGCTTGTGCAGGCCGACGCCGAGCAGGAAACTGGCTGCCTTGTACATGTTCTGGAAAATCTTGGATTCCCAATCGGCCATGATGTCCTCCGGGCTCGTCAAAGTGGGAAAGCGTAATCCTTCTGTGCTGCCCGGCCGGTTTGCTCGCATCTGATCCGAATTCGCGGACGAGGGAGCCTTCAAGAATTGCATCGTCAGCGCCGCTCGAATCCGCTACGCCGCTGGCCATGAGCACGTCGCGACCTGGGCTGATGTCGGCCGACAAGCGCGAGGACGACAGCGAGGCCTCGCTGCGGCCGCTTTCGCTCGCCGATTTCACCGGGCAGGCGGCGGCGCGCGCCAATCTTCAAGTTTTTATCAATGCCGCCAAAAGTCGTGGCGACGCGCTCGACCACGTCCTGTTCGTCGGCCCGCCCGGCCTCGGCAAGACCACGCTGGCGCAGATCGTAGCCCGCGAGCTCGGCGTCAGTTTCCGCTCAACCTCCGGACCGGTGATCGCCAAGGCCGGAGACCTCGCGGCGCAACTGACCAATCTCGAAGAGCGCGACGTGCTCTTCATCGACGAGATCCATCGCCTCAACCCGGCGGTGGAGGAGATCCTCTATCCGGCGATGGAGGACTACCAGCTCGACCTGATCATCGGCGAGGGGCCGGCGGCGCGTTCGGTCAAGATCGACCTGCCGAAGTTCACTTTGGTCGGCGCCACCACCCGCGCCGGCCTGCTGACGACGCCGTTGCGCGACCGCTTCGGCATCCCGATCCGCCTGCAGTTCTACACGGTCGAGGAATTGCAGGGCATCGTCGCGCGCGGGGCGCGGGTGCTCGGCGTGCCGATGTCGGATGACGGCGCCAACGAGATCGCACGCCGCTCGCGCGGGACGCCGCGCATCGCCGGGCGCCTGCTGCGGCGCGTGCGCGATTTCGCCATCGTCGATGGCGACGCGATCGTCACCCGCAAGGTCGCCGACAAGGCGCTCGGCCTGCTCGATGTCGACGCGATCGGCCTCGACCAGATGGACCGCCGCTACCTGACGACGGTCGCGATCAATTTCGGCGGCGGGCCGGTCGGCATCGAGACCATTGCCGCCTCGCTCTCCGAGCCGCGCGACGCGATCGAGGAGATCATCGAGCCTTTCCTGCTGCAGCAGGGCTTCATCCAGCGCACGCCGCGCGGCCGCCTTTTGACCCCGCACGCCTTCCGGCATCTCGGCATGCCCGAGCCGAGCCGGGAAGGCGCGCAATTCGGCCTATTCGGGGACGACGGGGAGGAGGCGTGATGCGCAAGGCTCTTGCTCCGGCGCTGGGGCTCATCGGGCTCGTCGCCGCATCGGCCATACCGGCCCGGGCCGATGACGGCGTGCCGCGCGGCCCGGTCGCCGATGCCTATGCGATCACGATCAAGACGCTCGCCGGTAAGGGCAAGCCGGCCTGGCGTCCGCCGCATCGTGACCGCCTGATGAGCCGGGAACTGGCCGCGCTCTTTGCTCGCGACGATCTCTATCAGGAGGAGAGCGGCGATATGGGCCAGATCGACGCCGACCCGTTCCTCAACGGCCAGGACGGCGAGATCAAGAAGCTGAGCCTCGACACGATTCCCGTCGCGGCCGGCAAGGCGACGGTCGTTGCCAGCTTCCGCAGCTTCGGCAAGCCGGTGACGGTGCAGTTCAAGATGATCCGGGAGAACGACGGCTGGCGCATCGACGACATCGTCGACCAGTTCGAGGGCAAGGATTATTCGATCCGCACCGCGCTGTCGCAGCCCTATGACTGCGGCTCGTTCATGGGCAAGCCCTGCAAGCGCTGACGTCTCGCAGGGCGCCCGGTCACGGCACCTATCTATTGACGGGCGATCTTGGCGCGCATCATGGCGGGGCGAGCGCCGGCATCCTTGAGCGCACCGGACTTGGCCGCCTTCCGGTTCGTGACCGGGCGCATGCCTTCGCCCGCGGTGCGGCTCGCCGGGCGCTGCAGGGCCCGCTCGCGCTGCTTCAGCGCCAATGCCTTGCGGGCAAGGCTGCGCTGGCTCGGAGCGTGCAGCTTTTCGGTCCGCCGGGTCTGCTCGGCCCCGACGCGCTTGAGCGCCACCGTGAGCGCGTCCGCCTTAGCCTTGGTGCCTCGATTGTCCGAGGCCGGCCGCGTGCCTTGCGGTGCCGCCTTGCCGCGGAATTCACGGCGCTGCTGCCGGGCGATGCCGCGGGCCCGATCGCGCTTCTCGCGCAGGATGCGGGCGAGATCGCGCAGGTTCTCGTCGTTTTCGCCCGAGAGCTTGCCGCGCCGCGTGCGCGCCACGAGGTCGAACTCCGACTGGTCGAGAAGTCGTTCGAGCGCCTTGGCCGAGAGTGACATGAGCTGTCTCCTTGAGATCGCGCCCCCGTCAGGGACTATGCCGGTGTGGCGCTTTTGTTCCTACGGTCATTTGCGCGCCGTGCGGCTCGCCTATAAGCCCACCGGCATGGCCAGCCCGCATCAGATCTCCGTCCGCGTCTATTACGAGGACACCGACTTCTCCGGCGTCGTCTACCACGCCTCCTATCTGCGCTTCATGGAGCGCGGCCGCACCGAGCTGATCCGCGACCTCGGCATCGAGCAGCGCGAGCTCTTCGACGGCGATGCGGCGCTCGGCTTCGCGGTCAGGCGCATGCTGATCGATTTCGTCAGGCCGGCGGTGATGGACGATCTGCTCACGATCGAGACCAGGCCGACCCTGGCGCGCGGCGCCACCATGGAGCTCGACCAGCGCATCCTGCGCGGCGAGGAGGTGCTGGTCACGGCGCAGGTCAAGGTCGCCTGCGTCGGCGGCGGCAAGGCCAGGCGCATCCCGGACGTGCTGCGGCATCGCCTCGGCCTGGAAATCATCTGATCGCGCTCGCCGCCCGCTGGCATCGACGCTGGCGGATCGCCATGTTAGGGCCCGTAACATGAGCTGGAAACGCAACGAGCCCGAGCAGCCGCGGGGCTACCACCACGGCAATCTCAAGGAGGCGCTGGTCCGCGCCGCCCTCGGCCTGATCGGTGAGAAGGGGCCCAACGGCTTCACCTTCGCCGAGGCCGCGCGCATGGCTGGCGTCAGCCCGGCGGCGCCCTACCGGCACTACCGCGACCGTGACGAGCTGCTGGCCGATGTCGCGGTTCATGGCTTCGCCGCCTTCGAGACGGCCCTCGCCACGGCCTGGGACAATGGCAGGCCCGATCCGGAGACGGCGTTTCACCGGCTCGGCCGGGCCTATCTCGCCTTCGCCCATGACCAGCCGGCCTTCTATTCGGCGATGTTCGAAGCGGGGGTGCCGCTCGATGCCAGCCCCGAACTGCGCGCCGCCGCCGATCGCTCCTTCCAGCAACTGCGCCAGGCGGCGGAGACGCTGATCGCGGCGCTGCCGCAGGGCAAGCGCCCGCCGGCGCTGATGATGGCGCTGCATATCTGGGCGATGTCGCACGGCGTCGCCGCCCTGTTCGGCCGTGCCGATGCCGGCCGCCGGCCGTTGCCGATGTCAGCGTCCGACCTGCTGGAAGCGGGAATGCTGATCTATCTCAAGGGCCTGGGCCTGCCGCCCGAGCAGGCGGGCTGACCTCCTTTCGAATTTTTTGATCCGGCTGTCTTGAAAGCCTTGGCAGTTGCGTCCAGATATGTGAATGTGATTTACATTCACACGGTCGGCGAGGGCCGGATCCGATCAACCTGGACAGGCTGATCGGCGAATCCGTCCCTCTCTCCAAGATGGAGCCGATCGGGAGGTTGGCCGGCAGCGGCATCCGCCGCTGCCCTTCGAGTTCGAGAGGGATCGATGCCGATCGTCGCGAAGCTGGACGAATATGGAAAGGGAGCCTGGATCGCCTTCGCGGTGCTCGGCTTCATCATCTTCTGGCCGCTGGGTCTGGCGACCCTGGCCTTTCTTTTCTGGAGTGGACGCATGGGACATGGTTGCGGACCGGCTCGCTACGAGCACCGGATGAATCGCCTGCAGGACAAGATGGAGCGCCTGCGCGAACGCATGAGCGGGGCCCAGCAGTGGGGCAGCCGTGGCGGCTTCGGCGGCTGGGGCCGTGGCCCGTCTTCGAGCGGCAACCGCGCCTTCGACGAGTATCGCGACGAGACGCTGCGCCGTCTCGAGGACGAGCAGCGCGAGTTCCACGACTTCCTCGGCCGGCTGCGCATGGCCAAGGACAAGGCCGAGTTCGACGAGTTCATGAACACCCGCCGTCCGAGCACCGGCACCGATACTGTCGAAAGCGCCTGATCGCCCCTTTTTAGGAGCTATCGACCGTCGGCGGCCCGCTTCCTCACGGAGGCGGGCCGTTGGCGTTTTTCAACCGGTGCCGCGGGAGGCGGGGCCGGCTTCTTCCCGTTGGTGGTCACGAAGAAGATCACGATGGTGAGAGCGGAGGTCAGCGAAGCCAGCACCGCGGTGATCTGCGCCTTCAGGCTGTCGATCTTGGCGATGCGCCCCGTGACGATATTGTGACGCAACTGGAGCGCCGTCAGCCGTTCGCCCGCCTCCAGCACCATCGCATTCTCCATCGCCTGGATGCTCTGGACCGTCCTGGCGTCGCTATAGTCCTGATCGACGAGGGCGTCATAGGGCGCCATCCGGTTCTGCCAGTCCTGCGGGTGGACGATCGCCGCTATGCGGCGCACCGCCTGCTTGGCGTTCAGCCGGAACAGCCGGTCGAGCAGGTATTTGTACTGCATGTCGGCTTGCGAGCCGTTCAGCACCAGGAGCAGGGCGCCGCGGCCGAGCTGCAAGGTCTCGAAGCTTTTCACATGGCCGTCCAGCGCGCCGAGGTCGCGGGTGATCGCATCACGTTCCTCGGTGAAGCGGGCGCTGCGCCGGTCAAGCGAGTTCGACAGGGCGAAGGTCGCGATCGAGGAGAGGATGGCCGGCGATACGATCAGGATCGCGCTCAGGGTCGTGCGATTCCAGACGTAGCTCCGGGCATAGCTCCGGACTTGGCCCGCCAGCCATTCGCCAAACCGCATCGCCCCAACCCTCGGTCGCCGCTAGGTCGCCCGCCGACGGCCGCATGGCCGTCATAACGCGATATTAACCATGCAAGGCCTTAACCTTGACGCTGACTTAACGGGACACAAGGCCTTTGGCGCACGGGAACATCGCCGTTTGGCCCATCTTTCGCCGAATTCAGCGGCAATTGGTGTCAATGGCATATCCCCGGAGCGCAGAAACGGGCGGCGGCGCGAACCTCGCGACGCGAAGAACAGGCTGCGCGGGGCCGTACTCGGTTTCGCGTCGGCCAGAGCCGGATTCGATGGGGCCGCAACGGCCTGATCGTTATGGGCTCTAGAGAGAAAGGTGACAGGATGAACCCCGCCGTGGAGATCGCGCAGGCCGCGCCGCAGGTCGACATGTCGTTCTGGACGCTGTTCTGGCACGCTCATATCGTCGTCAAGCTGGTGATGATGGGCCTGCTGGCCGCGTCGATCTGGTGCTGGTCGATCATCATCGACAAGACCTTGCTCTATCGCCGCACGCGCCAGGACATGGATGCGTTCGAGGAGGTATTCTGGTCCGGCCGCTCGCTCGAAGAGCTCTATCGCGACCTTGCCAACCGCCCGGTCAACGACATGGCTGCCGTCTTCGTCGCGGCGATGCGCGAATGGAAGCGTTCCTTCGAGAATGGCGGTCGTTCGGTCGCCAGCCTGTCGGCCCGCATCGACAAGGTGCTCGACGTCACCATCCAGCGCGAGGCGGAACGGCTCGAATCGAAGCTGCTGGTGCTCTCGACCATCGCCTCGTCGGCGCCGTTCATCGGCCTGTTCGGCACGGTCTGGGGCATCATGACCTCGTTCACCGCGATCGCGGTCTCGAAGAATTCCTCGCTCGCCGTCGTCGCCCCCGGCATCGCAGAGGCGCTGTTCGCCACGGCGATCGGCCTGTTCGCCGCGATTCCCGCGCTGATGGCCTACAACAAGCTGCAGGCCGAGGTCGCCAAGGCGCAGAACCGGCTCGAAGCCTTCGCCGACGAATTCTCCGCGATCCTGTCGCGGCAGATCGACGAACGCCTGGCTGCGTGAGGGCTTAGACGATGGGTATGTCAGCCGCAGCCGGCGGAAAGGCCGGGGGACGTCGCGGGCGCCGTCCGCGCCGCCACGGAGCCATCGCCGAGATCAACATGACGCCGTTCATCGACGTCATGCTGGTGCTGCTGATCATCTTCATGGTCGCCGCGCCGCTGATCGCGACCGGCGTGCCGATCGACCTGCCGCAGACCGGCGCCAAGCCGATCAATGTCGATCAGAAGCCGATCACCATCGCCATCGACGAGAAGGGCCAGATCTTCCTGCAGGACCAGCCGACGCTCGAGCCCGATCTGGTGCAGAAGCTGCAGGGCCTCGCCAAGCAGGGTTTCGAGGACCGGATCTATGTGCGCGGTCACAAGCAGGTCGACTACGGCCGCGTCGCCTCGGTGATGGCGACCATCACCAGCGCCGGTTTCAAGCGCGTGGCGCTGGTCACCGAGCCGAATTCGCATTGAACGAGAAGGTGCCGTCGCGTTGATGGTTTCGCGCTCAGAGCCGGGCTTGGCGGTTTCCGCCCTGGGCCACGCGACCGTGCTGGTCGCGGGGCTGCTGGCCTTTGCCGGTGCGACGCCGCTGCCCGAGCACCAGGAGGCGATCGCCGTCGAGGTGATCGACCCTTCCGCACTGAACCAGGTCACCCGCGGCGAGCGCCAGGCCGAGAAGGTGCAGGAGCAGCCGCAGCAGCGGGCCGAGCGCCAGTCCGAGATCGTCGAGCGCAAGGAAGCGGGCGAGGCCAAGCAGGATACCCCGGCGCCGCCCTCGCGACCGGCCGAGCTCAAGGTCGCCGACGACAATGCCGCAGCACCGCTGCCGCCGGCGCGACCCAACCTGCCCAAGCCCACGCCGCCGGCCGAGCCGGTGAAGCAGCCGCAGAAGTCCGAGCAGGCGGCCGCCCGCGAGGAGCAGGAGCGCCGCGAGGAACAGGCCAAGCTCGCCGAGGAGGCCGAGCTCGAGCGCAAGGCCAAGCAGGCCGAGCAGGAGGCAAAGGCCGCCGCCAAGGCGAAGGCCGAAGCGGAGGCGCAGGCGCGCGCCGAAGCGGCCAAGGCCGCCAAGGAGAAGGCCGTGGCGGAAGCCAAGGCGAAGGCGGAGGCCGAACAGAAGGCCAAGATCGCGGCCGAGGCCAAGGCGAAGCGCGAGGCGGAAGCCAAGGCCAAGCGCGAGGCCGAGATCGCCAAGAACTTCAACCCGAACGACATCGCCAAGCTGCTGCAGTCGAAGGAGCAGGCGCAGTCCTCGGGATCAGCTGCGCCGCAGGTCAACCGCACCGCCTCGCTCGGCACGCAGACCGGCTCTGCGCAGAAGCTCTCGCCGTCGCTGCGCACGCAGCTGATGGGCATCATCCAGGAGCAGCTGCAGAAGTGCTGGAACGTGCCGATCGCGCTGCAGAGCGCGTCGAAGCCGGTGGTGCCGCAGGTCAGGATGAAGCTCAACACCGACGGTTCGTTGATCGGCCAGGCGAGCGTGACCAATTCCTCGCCGGACCCGCTCTTCCGGGTTGCGGCGGATTCGGCGCTGACAGCGACGCGCCGTTGCTCGCCGCTGCGCATTCCCGCGCAATTTGCCGCCTATTACGACGATTGGCGCGACGTCATCGTGAATTTCGACGCCAGGGACGTGTTGTGACCGCCATGGACCGCATTGATCATTCCATCCTTCGCCCGGCCGATCTGGCTGCCGGGCAGACCCGCCGGCACGCGCTTGCGCTCGCCGGTGCGGGCCTGGCGTTGCCCGCTCTGCTCACCACGTCGGCCCGGGCCGAGCTGGTGATCGACCTGCGCAAGGGCACCTTCCAGCCGATGCCGATCGCGGTCGCCGATTTCGCCGGCGAGGGCGGCGGGCTGGTCTCTGGCATCATCGCCAACAACCTGAAGCGCTGCGGCTATTTCGTGCCGATCGAGAAGGCGCGCCATCCCGAGAAGAACCCGCCCTTCGACGCGGCGCCGCAGTTCGAAGCCTGGAAGGCGGCCGGGGTGCAGGCGCTGGTGATCGGCCGGGTCTCGCGCGACGGCGGGCGGCTGCGGGCCGAGTTCCGGCTCTGGGACGTCGTTGCCGGCCAGCAGATCGACGGCCAGCAATACTTCACCGACCCGAACAATTCGCGCCGCGTCGGCCACATCATCTCCGATGCGATCTTCACCAAGATCACCGGCGTTGGCGGCTTCTTCGACACCCGCGTCGTCTTCGTCGACGAATCCGGCTCGAAGGAGGCGCGCCGCAAGCGCCTCGCCATCATGGACCAGGACGGCGCCAATGTGCGCTACCTGACCGGCGGCGAGACCTCGGTGGTGACGCCGCGCTATTCGCCGGTGGCGCAGGAAGTGACCTATATGGCGCAGCGCACCGGCGAGCAGCCGCGCGTGCATGTGCTCAACATCGAGACTGGCCAGCGCCAGGTCGTTGGCAATTTCCCTGACATGACCACGAGCCCGCGCTTCTCGCCGAACGGCGCGCGCATCGCGCTCAGCCTGCAGCAGGGCGGCAACGCCAATCTCTACGCGATCGACATCGGCTCGCGCACGACGCAGCGGCTGACCTCGACCGCGGCGATCGACACCTCGCCCTCCTATGCGCCCGACGGATCGCAGATCGTCTTCGAGAGCGATCGCGGCGGCTCGCAGCAGCTCTATGTGATGGGCGCCGGCGGCGGCGAGGGCAAGCGCATCTCCTTCGGCCAGGGCTCCTATTCGCAGCCGTCGTGGTCGCCGCGCGGCGACCTCATCGCCTTCACCCGCCAGGGCGGCGGCACCTTCGGGATCGGCGTGATGAAGCCGGACGGCTCGGGCGAGCGCATCCTGACCGAGAGTTTCCACAACGAGGCACCGAACTGGGCCCCGAACGGCCAGTACATCATGTTCTTCCGCGATCCCGGCGGGCAGTCCGGCGGGAAACTGTACATGGTCGACATCACCGGCCGGGTCGAAGTGCCGGTGCCGACGCCGTCCTTCGCCTCCGATCCAACCTGGTCGCCGCTGCTCACCTCGGCGCGCTGACGGCCGGGCCTTTCCCGGGCACGCTCACGACTCCGCGAGGGCACGAACGGCGCCACGCCTGCGACGCTTTGCGTCCCTAGCGTCGATGGCTGCGGGCCGCCTCGGGTCCGAAGGGAGCCTTGCGCGTGGTGCAGCCGACCATCGACGACGAGACTGATGCCGGGGTCGAGGGCAGGCGCTCGCGCTGGGGGCTGCGCATCGGGCTCGGCGCAGCCGTCGCCATCCTGATCGGCTATTGGCTGTCGCCCTATCTGAGCGCGACTCGCTTCGCGCTCGCGGCCAATGCGGGGGCGAGCGAGGAGATCCTCGCGCGGACCGACCTGCCGGCGTTGCGCGCCTCCTTCGCTCGGCAGATCGTCAGGACCTATCTGGCGCGCCAACCTCAAACCCGCGCGCTCGATCCGCTGGCGCGTCAGGTGGTCGGAAGCGTCGCGACCGGCTATGTCGAAGCCATCATCGCCGAGCATCTGACGCCGCAGTCGATCGCGACCCTGATCAGCGCCCGCGGCTCCGCAGCTCAGCCCGGCAGCCCGCTCGGTCGCGGCGTGGCATTGCCGAGCATGGATATCCAGGGTGCTTGGACCTTGTTCGCCAATTCCGGTTTCGATGGCCCGGCCAGTTTCGCTGTCGAGCTTCCGGCCCGAGACCAGGCGAGCGCGGACCGCTATCGCCTCCGCTTCGGGCTGGCGGGGTTGCGCTGGGTACTTCGCGCGGTCGAGCTGCCGCAGACGGCGCTCGACAAGCTCGCCGACGAATTGAGGGCTCGAACCGACCGCGGCGCCTGATGCAGGAATGCAACATCATCGAACCGTCGGTTTCCGGCCATATTTGGTTAACCATAAGCCGCAATGCCGCCACTTCGCCTTGTTTTGGCAAGGTCTCGTTTAGGTTGACACTTCATTGATGGTGGACCGCGTGACGCCGCCCGGCGCGCTCCGCGTCCGAAATTCGGAGAGAATTGACATGCTCGCCTCCTTTGCCGCCAGCGCCCGCACAGTGCGCATCGCCGCCGCCCTGATGGGCGCGCTCGCCCTCGGCGCCTGCGCCAAGGACCAGAACGCCGACGGCTTCGGCGCCGGCGGCGCCGCCACCCCCGGCAGCGCCCAGGACTTCGTCGTGAACGTCGGCGACCGCGTCTTCTTCGAGACCGACTCGACCGACCTGACCCCGACCGCGGTCGCGACCCTCGACAAGCAGTCGAGCTGGCTGCAGCGCTATCCGCGCTACACCTTCACCATCGAAGGCCATGCCGACGAGCGCGGCACCCGCGAATACAACTACTCGCTCGGCGCCCGCCGCGCCCAGACGGTCCGCGACTATCTCGCCTCGCGCGGCATCCCCGGCAACCGCATCCGCACCATCTCCTACGGCAAGGAGCGGCCGGTGGCGGTCTGCAACGACATCTCCTGCTGGTCGCAGAACCGCCGCGCCGTGACGGTGCTCGACGGCGCCGGCGGCGTCTGATCCGGACAACGCGATAAAAGCTTGACGGGGCCGGCGCTTACCGCAAGGAAAGCGCCGGCTTTTCCATATTTTGGCCGCGGTATTCGCGTGTGATAAAGTCTGTCCCCGGGGCGATGCGGTTTTGCCTGATATGAACTTTGCGACAATTTCGATTCCGAGCCTGAAACGGCTCTCGCTGCGGCATGCCCTGCTTGCCGGTTTCTCGCTGCTGGCGATCGGTGTGGTTCAGCCTGCGGCCGCGCAGGATGCGGCCGATCTCGTGGTGCGCACGAGCCGCCTCGAGAACCAGCTGCGCCAGCTCTCCGGCCAGATCGAGCAATTGCAGTTCGAGAACCGGCGCCTGACCGAGCAACTGCGCAAGATGCAGGAAGATGTCGACTTCCGCTTCTCCGAGCGCGGCGGGCAGCGTGGCGGCGCAGCCGCGGCGCCCGCACCGCAGGCGCCCCGTCCGGCAGCCCCTCAGCCGACGCCCGGTCGCGAGCGCCGCGGCGATGCCTTCGATCCCGCGGCTCAGCCCGGAGCCGCGGGCGGGCCGCGCCAGCTCGGCCAGATCATCGATGAGGAGTTCGCCGGCGATCAGGGGCAGGGGCCGATGGACCTGTCCAGCGTCGGGCGCCCGGTTCCGGATGGCGCGCTGCCGCCGGCTGCGCCGCGCGGCTCCAGCGTTGCCGCGACCGGACAGGCGGCCAGCCCGCGCGAGCTCTATGACGTCGCCTACGCCCATGTCCTGCGCAAGGAATATGAGCGCGCCGAGATGAGCTTCCGCGAGTTCCTGCAGAGCTATCCGCGCGACCGCCTGGCCGCCGACGCCACCTTCTGGCTCGGCGAGAGCTATTTCCAGCGCCGTCGCTATCGCGAGGCGGCCGAGCAGTTCCTGAAGATCTCGCGCGACTTTCCGAAAGCCGGCAAGGGCGCCGACAGCCTGCTGAAGCTCGGCATGTCCCTGAACGGGCTCGGCGCGCGCGACCAGGCCTGCGCCACCTTCGCAAAGGTCGGCGTCGATTATCCCGCCGCCTCGAATGCGGTGCGCCAGGGCGTCGAGCGCGAGCGGCAGCGCGCCCGCTGCGCTTGAGCGCGGCGCCTGCAGAACCAGCCGAATCCAAGCCGCTGACGGCGGCGGAAGCCGCCATCCTGTTCCGCCCGCTCTCGGGCGAGAATGCGCTCGTCGTGGCCGTGTCCGGCGGGCCTGACTCCATCGCTCTCCTCGCGCTTCTGGCCGAATGGACCGGACAGGGCCGCCCGCGGCTGGTGGCGGTCACCGTCGATCATGGCTTGCGCCCCGAGGCGACGCAGGAGGCGATTATGGTCGGCGGGCTCTGCACGCGGCTCGGCGTTGAGCACCGCACGCGGCGCTGGCAGGGTCCTAAGCCGCAGGCTGGCGTGCAGGAGAAGGCGCGCGCGGCGCGTTATGTGCTGTTGGCGGAAGAGGCGAGGGGCTCCGGTGCTAGCGCGATCGTCACGGCCCACACCGCCGACGACCAGGCCGAGACCCTGCTGATGCGCATGGCCGCCGGCTCCGGTCTTGCCGGGCTCGCAGGCATGGCGCCGCGCAGCGCCGTGAACGGCGTTGTCCTGGCAAGGCCATTGCTCGGGATCGAGAAACGGCGGCTCGTCGCGACCTGCGAGGTGCGAGGGCTTCCTTTCGTGCGCGATCCGTCCAATGACGATCCGCGCTTCACCCGCATCCGTTGGCGCGGATTGCTGCCGGTCTTGGCCGAGGAAGGGCTGACCGCCGGGCGCCTCGGGCAGCTTGGACATCGGCTGGCGCGCGCAGACGAAGCGCTGGACAGGCTGGCGGCCCGTGCCCTGGCGAGCGTGCCGGCCGGAGACGACAGCGGGACGCGCTGGTTCGATTTCGCGCGCCTCTGCGGGGAGCCCGAGGAGATCGTGATCCGGAGCCTGGGGCTGGCGCTCGCTGCGGCGCAGGATGGCGACGCGCGGGCCGACGCGCCGCTGCGCCTGGCCCGGCTCGAGGATTGCGCCCAGGCCCTGACCGCCGCGGCGCGTGAGGGCAGGGCGCTGCGGCGCACGCTCGGCGGCTTTCGTCTGTCGCTCGCCGGCAATGGCGTTTTGACGCTCATGCGCGAGGGCGAAAGGCGCCGGGGTGTTCACCCTGCGACGGTATAACCCGAAGAAGGGCTACGCTTCCCTTGGCAAGGGGGCATGGCGGCCCTAGATTAAGCAGCGAAAACCACAGGCTCGCGCGGCAATTCCGTCGGCGAGCGGATCGGAACCCTGATGAATCCGAACTTCCGCAATTTCGCCCTCTGGGTGGTGATCTTCCTGCTGGTTCTGGCGCTGGTCACCTTGTTCCAGAGCCCGAGCCAGCGCGCCAGCACCAATGAAATCCCCTATAGCCAGCTGATCAACGAGTCCGAGGCCGGCCGCATCGCCAATGTCGTGGTGGCGGGCCCCGAGATCACCGGCACCTTCACCGACGGCCGCAGCTTCGTCGCCTATGCGCCCTACAACGATCCGCAGCTCGTCCGGACGCTGGCGCAGAAGGGCGTGCAGGTCTCGGCCCGCGCTCCGTCCGAGGGCACGCCCTGGTTCATGGCGCTGCTGGTCAATTCGCTGCCCTTCGTGATCTTCATCGGCCTGTGGATCTTCATGTCCCGCCAGATGCAGAACGGCGCCGGCCGGGCGATGGGCTTCGGCAAGTCGAAGGCCAAGCTCCTGACCGAGGCGCATGGCCGCGTCACCTTCGAGGACGTCGCCGGCATCGACGAGGCCAAGGAAGACCTGCAGGAGATCGTCGAGTTCCTGCGCGATCCCCAGAAGTTCCAGCGCCTGGGTGGGCGGATTCCGCGCGGCGTGCTGCTGGTCGGCCCTCCCGGCACCGGCAAGACCTTGACCGCGCGCGCCGTCGCCGGCGAGGCCAACGTGCCTTTCTTCACCATCTCCGGCTCTGACTTCGTCGAGATGTTCGTCGGCGTCGGCGCCAGCCGCGTGCGCGACATGTTCGAGCAGGCCAAGAAGAACGCGCCCTGCATCATCTTCATCGACGAGATCGACGCGGTCGGCCGCCATCGCGGCGCTGGCCTCGGCGGTGGCAATGACGAGCGCGAGCAGACCCTCAACCAGCTGCTGGTCGAGATGGACGGCTTCGAGCCGAACGAGGGTGTCATCATCATCGCCGCGACCAACCGTCCGGACGTGCTCGACCCGGCGCTGCTGCGTCCCGGCCGCTTCGATCGCCAGATCGTCGTGCCGAACCCGGACGTCGCCGGCCGCGAAAAGATCCTGCGCGTGCATGTGCGCAAGGTCCCGCTCGCTCCGGATGTCGACCTCAAGATCCTGGCCCGCGGCACGCCCGGCTTCTCCGGCGCCGATCTGATGAACCTCGTCAACGAGGCCGCCCTGCTCGCCGCCCGCCGCGGCAAGCGCATGGTGACCCACCTCGAATTCGAGGACGCCAAGGACAAGGTCATGATGGGCGCCGAGCGCAAGTCGATGGCGATGTCCGAGGAGGAGAAAAAGCTGACCGCCTATCACGAGGCGGGCCACGCAATCGTCGGCCTCTATGTTCCGGCCGGCGTGCCGGTGCACAAGGCGACGATCATCCCGCGCGGCCGCGCGCTCGGAATGGTCAAGTTCCTGCCTGAGGGCGATCGCTACTCGATGAAATACAAGGAGTTCACCTCGCAGCTCGCGGTCGCCATGGGCGGGCGCGTCGCGGAGGAGATCACCTTCGGCAAGGAGAACATCACCTCCGGGGCCACCGGCGACATCCAGCAGGCGACCAAGATGGCCAAGGCCATGGTCACGCAGATGGGCTATTCCGACGAGCTCGGCATGGTCGCCTACGGAGACAACCAGGAAGAGGTCTTCCTGGGCATGTCGATGGGGCGCAGCCAGAGCCTGTCGGAGGCGACCGCGCAGAAGATCGACAGCGAGGTTCGCCGCCTGGTCAACGAGGGCTATGTCAGTGCCAAGGAGATCCTGACCAAGCACCATGACGAGTTCGTCGCGGTGGCCGAGGCGCTGCTCGAATACGAGACGCTGACCGGCGACGAGATCCGCGACCTGATCGCCGGCAAGCGCCCCGCGCGCGACGACGCCGACACGCCGCACGCCCCGCGCGGCTCGGCCGTGCCGAGCGCCGGCAAGGGCCGCAAGCGCGACGAGCCCGATGCCGGGCTGGAGCCGCAGCCGCTGGCCTGAGTGCTGGGCAAACGAGCCTCATGATGATTGAGGGCGGCCTTGCGGCCGCCCTTTCTCTTGGCGTTTCCCCGCAATCCACCGCGCAAGGGCATACCCCTGCTTGACGGATACGCTTCGACACAATTTGTGAGAAGCTGAGCGGGCGAAGAGCCTGTATGAGCTGACAAAAGCAATTGATCGGACAAGGCTCCGAGGACGATTTCATGACGCGCAAATATTTCGGCACCGATGGCATCCGCGGACGCGCCAACGGCGTGATCACGCCCGACCTCGCCATGCGTGTCGGCCAGGCCACCGGCATCGCCTTCCGCCGCGGCGAGCACCGCCACCGCGTGGTGATCGGCAAGGACACGCGCCTGTCCGGCTACATGATCGAGACCGCGCTGATCGCAGGCTTCACCTCGGTCGGCATGGACGTGCTGCAGCTCGGCCCGATGCCGACGCCGGCAGTGGCGATGCTGACGCGCTCGATGCGGGCCGATCTCGGCGTGATGATCTCCGCCTCGCACAACCCCTATGAGGACAACGGCATCAAGCTGTTCGGCCCGGACGGCTACAAGCTCAATGACGAGGTCGAGGCCGAGATCACCCGGCTGATCGATTCCGATCTCGGCAAGCAGCTCTCCTCCTCGGCCATGCTTGGCCGGGCCAAGCGCATCGACAGCGCCCATGCCCGCTATATCGAATTCGCCAAGCGCACCCTGCCGCGCAATCTCGGCCTGGACGGCCTGCGCATCGTGCTCGATTGCGCCAATGGCGCCGCCTACAAGGTCGCGCCCGAGGCGCTCTGGGAACTCGGCGCCGAGGTCATCACCATCGGCGACGAGCCGGACGGTTTCAACATCAACAAGGATGTCGGCTCGACCCGGCCGGAAGCCTTGTCGAGCAAGGTGCGCGAATTGCGCGCCGATCTCGGCATCGCGCTCGACGGCGACGCCGACCGCGTCCTGATCGTCGACGAGCACGGCCAGGTCGTCGACGGCGACCAGCTGATGGGCGTGATCGCCCGCAGTTGGCAGGAGGATGGCCGGCTCTCGGCGCCCGGGATCGTTTCCACCGTGATGTCCAATCTCGGCCTCGAGCGCTATCTGGCGGGCCTCGGCCTGTCGATGGCGCGCACCGCGGTGGGCGATCGTTATGTGCTGGAGCACATGCGGGCCAACGGCTTCAATCTCGGCGGCGAGCAGTCCGGCCACATCATCCTCTCCGATTACGGCACCACCGGCGACGGGCTGGTCGCGGCGCTGCAACTGCTCGCCGTGGTCAAGCGCCAGGAGAAGCCGGTCTCCGAGGTCTGCCATTGCTTCGAGCCGCTGCCGCAGATCCTCAAGAACGTCCGCTACAAGCAGGGCCGCCCGCTGGAGGAGAAGCCGGTGGTCAGCGCGATCAAGGCGGCCGAGCTGATGCTAGGCGAGAGCGGGCGGCTGGTGATCCGTCCCTCCGGCACCGAGCCGGTGATCCGCGTCATGGCCGAGGGCGACGACCGCGATCTCGTCCTGCGTGCGGTCGACGAGGTGGTCGAGGCCGTGACGAAGGCGGCTGCCTGAAGCGAGCATCGCCGGCTTTTTGTGCCGTCATTCCGGCGCTCCGCTTCGCTGCGGCCGGGTTGACGGAGAACTTCGGTGCGAAGCGCGTGGCTTAACCTGACAAAGTCTTCGCAGAGCTGACCTGTCAGCGTCGATGCAGTCGTTTACAGATCGCTAGGGTTAGTTTTTAGGGTTAAGTCTCGTTTAAGAAATCCGTGCCAAGGTTTCCCCATCGGTAACTCGCGCGCTCTTGAGTTCGGTCGCGCACATTCGAGGGGACCCGTCATGGGCAGCCTGAAAACTCTTGCGCTCGCAGGCGCCATGGCCGTGAGCGCGTCCGCCATCGCCAGTGCCGCGGACTTTCCGGTCGCCCAGCCCGTTCCCCCGCCGCCGCCGGAACTGCGCGGCACGATCTCGTCGGGCATCTACCTGCGTGGCGATGTCGGCGTCGGCTACCAGCAGATCGACAAATACGAGCAGTCTGACGTTCGGGCCGCTGGCGGCAGCTTCTATGGCCAGACGGATCAGACCACGGCCTTCTTCGCCGGCGCCGGCATCGGCTACCGCTTCAACAACTGGTTTCGTGTCGACGGTACCTTCGAGTATCGCGGCGGCGGTTCCATCGGCGTGAACGACCGCATCGACTACATCAATGGCTTTGGCAATCCCGGTATTCTGACCAATACCTACAAGGGCAACCTGTCGTCGATGGTCGCCCTGTTCAACGCCTATGTCGACCTCGGCACCTGGAACTGCCTGACGCCCTATATCGGCGCCGGTATCGGCGTGGCGCGCAACCGGATCACCGGGCTGACCGATCAGGGCATCAACTGGGTCGACACCACCGGCGGCATCATCCAGCCGACGCTTGGCACCGCCAGCAGCGGCACCAAGACCGGCGTCGCCTGGGCGCTGATGGCCGGTGTCGGCTACGAGGTGAACAAGAACCTGACGCTCGAAGTCGGCTATCGCTATCTCAATCTCGGCGACGCCCAGTCCGGGCCGATCCGCAACGCCTTCCTGAACGAGTCCTATGCGCCGTTGAAGGTCAAGTCGATCGACAGCCACGACATCAAGATCGGCATGCGCTGGAATTTCGGCGAGCCGGATTGCTGCGGCCCGGTCGAGCGCCCGGTCACCTACCAGCCGGCCCCGGTCGTCCGCAAATACTGACCGGCCAGACAGCCTGAAAAACAGCCGCGCGAGCCCCGCTCGCGCGGCTTTCGTTTTGGAGCAAGGCTATCTGTTGACATACTCCCATGGAGTATCCTAGCCCTATGGCATGAAGCGCCATGCCGCATAGCCCCGACGAGAAGAAGCGTGCCGTCGCGCGCCTGCGCCGCATCAAGGGCCAGGCCGAGGCGCTCGAGCGCGCGGTCGAGGCGGGCGTGGATTGCAGCGCGCTGCTGCAACAGATCGCAGCGCTCCGCGGCGCTGCCAACGGGTTGATGGCCGAGGTTCTGGAAAGCCATCTGCGCGAGACCTTCGGTCTTGCGCGAGGGGACAGGTCTGGCGGGGAAGTGGCCGGTTTCGAACCCGAAGCCGAGCTCGACGGAATTATTCGGATGCTGCGAACCTATCTGAAATAGGCGCGGGCAACGCTCATAAGGAGGATGCTGAGATGAAGACACGTGCCGCCGTGGCCTGGGAGGCCGGCAAGCCGCTGACGATCGAGACCATCGAGATCGGCGGGCCGAAGGCCGGCGAGGTGCTGGTCGAGGTGATGGCGACCGGCATCTGCCATACCGACGCCTATACGCTCTCGGGCATGGACTCCGAGGGCAAGTTCCCGGCGATCCTCGGCCACGAGGGCGCCGGCATCGTGCGCGAGGTCGGCGCGGGCGTCACCACGCTGAAGCCGGGCGACCACGTCATCCCGCTCTACACGCCGGAATGCCGCAGCTGTAAGTCCTGCCTGTCGCGCCGGACCAATCTCTGCACCTCGATCCGCGCCACGCAGGGGCAGGGGCTCATGCCCGACGGCACCTCGCGCTTCTCCTGCGATGGCGGTGAGGTTTTTCACTATATGGGCTGCTCGACCTTCGCGAATTTCACGGTCCTGCCCGAGATCGCGCTGGCCAAGGTCCGCGAGGACGCGCCCTTCGACAAGATCTGCTATATCGGCTGCGGCGTGACCACCGGCATCGGCGCGGTGATCTACACCGCCAAGGTCTGGCCCGGCGCCAACGTCGTGGTCTTCGGCCTCGGCGGCATCGGCCTCAACGTCATCCAGGGCGCCCGCATGGTCGGCGCCGACAAGATCATCGGCGTCGACATCAACCCGGCCAAGCGCGCCATGGCCGAGAAGTTCGGCATGACCGACTTCATCAACCCGGCCGAGATCGGCAACGACAAAGTGGTGCAGGCGATCGTCGACCTCACCGGCGGCGGCGCCGATTTCTCCTTCGACGCCACCGGCAACACCAATGTCATGCGCCAGGCCCTGGAGTGCTGTCATCGCGGCTGGGGCGAGTCGATCATCATCGGCGTCGCCGAGGCCGGCAAGGAGATCGCCACCCGGCCGTTCCAGCTCGTCACCGGCCGCGTCTGGAAGGGCACGGCCTTCGGCGGGGCGAGGGGCCGCACCGACGTGCCGAAGATCGTCGACTGGTACATGGAGGGGAAGATCAACATCGACGATCTGATCACCCACAAGCTCTCGCTCGACGAGATCAACCATGGCTTCGACCTGATGCATGAGGGCAAGTCGATCCGCTCGGTCGTGGTCTACTGACGCCGCGACAACGTCCTCCGGGAACGCCTGCACGCGATCTGGGTTGATCGGTGCAGGCGTTTCAATGGGGGACAGGTCATGGCAGCGAAAGCAGCAGCACTCGGAGATCGCTCCGTCTTCACCCGCCTGTCGCAGGCGACGGCGCATTGGGCCGGCAAGCCGCAGACCTTTTTCGTCGCGCTCGCCATCATCGTCGTCTGGGCGATGTCGGGTCCGTTCTTCGGCTTCAACGACACCTGGCAACTGGTGATCAACACCTCGACGACGATCGTCACCTTCCTGATGGTGTTCATCATCCAGAACAGCCAGAACCGCGACACGGCGGCGATGCAGATCAAGCTCGACGAGCTGATCAACAAGCTCGAGGGCGCGCGCGAGGAGCTGCTCGACCTCGAGGAACTCGACGAGGACAAGCTCGAGGAGATGCGGGCCGAGTTCGAGGAGCTGGCGCGCAAGGCGCGAGCCGCTCGCGAGAAGAGCAGCTCGGCTTGAGATTTTTTCAGCGAGCCTGTCGAAATCATGGCTCGTCGCGCGTCGAGGTCGCGGAAGAGGGAAATCGGTCCTTCCTCCCGTAGCGGCCGCGGGCCGTGAGGAGCCATGCCATGCAGTACATGCTGATCTTTCGTGAGCCGTCCGAAGGCGAGCATCCGCGCAACGATCCCGAGAAGGCGCAGGCCTATTATGGGGCGTGGAAGGCCTATATCGGCGCGCTCAACCAGGCCGGGATCATCGTTGGCGGCCGCGGGTTGCAGCCGCCCCAGACCGCGACGACCGTCCGTGTTCGCGACGGCCAGCGGCAGGTCCAGGACGGACCTTATCCCGACACCAAGGAACAGCTCGGCGGCTACTATGTGCTGGAGGTCGATGATCTCGACGTTGCGCTCGACTGGGCGGCGCGCAGTCCCGCGGCAAGCCAGGGCTCGGTCGAGATCAGGCCGATCCTGATCGTGCCGGAGACGGCCGAGTTTGCCTGAGCAGGGACCGGACGAAGCGCGGGCGGCAGCAGAGCACGCCGCCCGCAGCTCCTATGGACGGCTCGTCGCGACGCTGGCGCGGCAATGGCGCGACCTCGCTGCGATCGAGGATGCGCTCGCTGACGCGTTCCGGTCCGCCCTGGAGCATTGGCCGGCGACGGGCGTGCCGTCGCGGCCGGAGGCCTGGCTGCTCGCCAGTGCCCGCAATGCCCTGATCGACGGCGTCCGGCGTGGGCGTGTACGCTCCGATGCGGCGCCGACGCTGGCGCTGCTGGCCGAGGCGAACGAGTTCGCACAGGCGAGCCTGTTCCCGGACGACCGCTTGAAGCTGCTCTTCGTCTGCGCTCATCCGCAGATCGATGCCGCGGTGCGGCCGGCGCTGATGCTGCAGGCCGTGCTGGGCCTCGACGCGGCGCGGATTGCCGCGGCTTTCCTGACTTCGCCGGCTGCGCTCAGCCAGCGCCTGGTCCGGGCCAAGGCGAGAATCCGCGATGCCGGGCTCGCCTTCACCGTGCCGGAGCAGGCGGAGCTGCCGGAGCGGCTGCATTGCGTGCTGCAGGCGATCTACGCCGCCTATGGCAGCGGCTGGGAGGATGTCGCCGGCGCCGATCGCAAGCGCCAGGGCCTGACCGGTGAGGCAATCTTCCTGGCGCGGCTGGTCGTGAACCTGCTTCCGGCCGAGCCGGAGGCCCGCGGCCTGCTCGCGCTCATCCTGCATTGCGAGGCCCGCCATGCGGCGAGGCGGGATGCTCAGGGCAGATTCGTCGCGCTGTCGGAGCAGGATACCAGCCTGTGGTCGGCCGAACTGATCGCCGAGGCCGAGCGGGAACTGGCCGCCGCCTCGCGCCTGGGGCGTCTCGGCTCGTTCCAGCTGGAGGCGGCGATCCAGTCGGTCCATGCCGGCCGCGCCCGCACCGGGCGGACCGACTGGCCCGTGCTGGCGCAGCTCTATGAGGGGCTGGTGCAGCTTGCGCCGAGGCTCGGGACGCTGACCGGCCGCGCCGCTGCCTTTGCCGAAGCGTTCGGGCCGGAACGTGGGCTGGCGCTGCTGGCCGAATTGCCGGAGGCGCAGGCTGCCGGCTACCAGCCCTATTGGGCGCTGAAGGCGCATCTGCTGGTGCGAGCGGGCGAGGCTGCTGCGGCGCGGGAAGCCTATAATCGAGCCATCGGCCTTGCCGAGGATCCGGCCGTGCGCAGCTTTCTGCAGAAGGCGCAGGAGCGCTCCGGCTGCTAGCCACGCTTGGCCCAACTGGACGCTGGCAGGCATGACGCTATCCTTCCCTTGCGCGATGCGGCGCGAATCGGCCGGAGACAGACGCCATGCTGGGGGCTGGTTGGCGCAGGCTTGGTCTGGCCATGCTGGCCTGTGTCGCTGCGAGCGTTCCCGCCAGCGCTACCGAGCCGCTACTCGATGTCCAGGATGTCGCTACGCTGCGCCGCCTCGAAGCAACCGGCTATGCACTGTCCGATGTGCTTGGCGGTGGCCGAGCTGGCAGCACCGCTGATCTTGCCCGCGATAATTCGGCTTTCCGTACTCTTGCTGGCCAGGTCGGCGAAGATGTCACGGCGCTGCGCACCGAGATGCTGGCCAATGGTCGGCGGCTCTATGAGGTCACCGACGGCAATGTCGGGCGGGTGATCGACCTGCGCTGGCTGCGCTCGCCGATCGCCCGCTTCCAGCTGACGGCGATCGCCAACCGGCTCGACCGGCAGGACTTCGCCGCGCTGCTCGGCGAGAGCGGCTGTGGCGAGGTGCGCCTGATCTACCGGCTCGCCTATGCCTTCGACGATTCGAAGCTGAAGCGTCGGCTGGCCTCGCGCCTGCCGTTCACGCTCAACGCGGTGTTCAGCGTCAAGGGAAACGAGGGTGGCTCCTGCCGCGAGGCGGCGCAGGCTTGGTCGATCGCACCCGGCGGCGATCCGGTCGAGTTGGCGCGGCAGCTCGGCAGCGGACCATTGGCGAAGGAGCAGATCAGCCTCAAGCAGATCGAGCTCAACGCCCAGATCGTGCGATTCCCGTCCGGGATGGAGACGGAGTTCGGCGGGCAGGCGGCCTATCTGCAGCGCATCTTCGCGGTGTCGAAAGGCGAGGGCGGCCTGACGCTCAAGCCCAAGCCTCTGGAGAACACGCCTGATGTCGCGCGGCTGAAGAGCGATGCGGCGCTCCGGCAGGCGCTTATCGACTACGTCCGGACCAATCTCCCGGCGATCGATCGGGGCGTCTATCAGCTGCCCGAGCGCTTCCTGGCGACGAAGGCGATCTCCTATTCGACCTTCGGCAGCGCCCGGCTGGCCAATCACCCCTTCACCGAGGCCTTGCCTGCAGCTGCGCTGACGGGGCTCGATTTTCGCGCGACCCGGCTGGTGCGCAACGAGAAGGCGCTGCTGGAGCGGCTCGACAACGGCTCCTGCATGGGCTGCCATCAGGCCGGCGCCACCGCCGGTTTCCATATGTTCGGGCTCGACGACAGCTCGACCTCGGCGCTGAACCGGATCAAGACCGGCATCTCCCCGCATTTCTACGCCGAAGGTTTCCGCCGCGCCGCCTATGTCGCGGCCGTTGCCACTGGAGCAGAGCCGGAGCGCTACCGCCCGCCATCCTTCGCGCCGCCGGCGACCTGGCAGAAGGATAGGAGCTTCGCCTATCGGGCGGCCGCGCTGACCATGCCCTGCCTGACGGGCGAGAGCGCGAAGGCGTTCGGCGAGGGCTGGGGCTGCGCGGCCGGCTCGGCCTGCAAGCCGCTGGTCGAGAGCAAGGCGGTCGGCATCGAGTTCGGCCAGTGCGTCAGGCTGGACGAGGCCCGCAACTTCTCCGGCCAGCCCTGCCTGACCGGCGCGATCATCACTGCCGTCGGCAAGCCCTATCTCGATCGCTACTGCAAGACCGGGCAGTTCGGCGCCTTCGCCACCGGTTTCTCTCAAACCGCGTTCAATTGCCGGCCGGCCAAGATCGGGGTCCCCGCGGGTATGGCCTATCGCCAGTGCACGCCGGCCGACCGGACCTTCGCGGGCTTCGCCAATGGCAAGGTTCCGGACGAGATCTGCGGGCTCGCCGGCGGCAAGGCCTTCGACGATTGCGTCGCCACCAACCGTTTCGACGACTGCCTGTCGAAGGCGGTGACCCGCGGCAAGCGCGGCACCTGCAGCGCCACCAGTTTCTGCCGCGAGGACTATATGTGTCAGGCGATCCCGGACGACGTGCCGGGCGCGACCACCACGGTGAAGGACTACGGCTTCTGCTCGCCGACCTATTTCCTGTTCCAGATGCGCATCGACGGCCATCCCGATCCGCAAGCACGATGACGAAGGAGGAGATGACGCGGTGTCACGGCGGCTGGACAAATCCTGGGTGGTGTTTCGCAGCATCGAGAACGGCGAGCACGATCGCTGCGTCGACCTGTTCAGGCGGCCGGACGATAGCTTCGGCTTCGAGGAGTTCCGCCGCGATGTCGAGGATCGGGGCCGCTGGACTCCGGTGCAGTATTATTCCGGTCTGAGCTACAAGAGCGAGGCCGACGCGCTGGCTGCGGCGGCGACTGTCGTCGGTTGGCTGGACGAGGCGCTCGTGGCCAGGCCGCTGCGATAACTGGAACAGGCTTGCCGGACTTCCGGCGCGCTCATCCCGCCAGCACGAAGTCGAAGCGGCCGAGCTGACCGCCTTCGGCCGGGCGGAGAGTCATCAGCAGCTTTTGATCGAACAGGCCATCGCGGCGATTGCCGGGTTCGTCAGGGAAATAGAGCTGGGTGGTGAGCACCGGGCTTTGCGTGCTGGCACGGACCTTCACATGGAGATGGCGGGTGCGGCCGGTATAGAGCCCCGGGGCGCGGGTGATGAACTGGTAGCGGCCCTGCTGGTCGGCGAAGAGATGGCCGCGGAAACGGAAGCCGCGATTGTCATACTGGCCGGACGTATCGGCGTGCCAGAAATCGAGCAGGGCGCCGGGGAGCGGCCGGCATTGCCGGGTCAGCACGAAGCCGCTCAGCACCAGCAGCGTGCCGTCACCATCGCTGCGCAGATCGGCCCGCTGCGGCGAGGACGGCGTGAAGAAGGGGCCTTCGGTCTGGCGCGAGGTCGCGGCGGCATGGCCTTCACAGGCTGGTGTCGCCGGCAGCTCGACCTGTTGCGCCAGACTCTGGTCCGGTAAGCCAAGTGCTGCGAGCCCGGCGGCGGACAGCGCCTTTATGACAACGCTGCGGCGATCCAATCCGGCTATGCCCATAGTCCTCTCCCGGCCATGAGGGTCGCGGCCACGCATGTATCTTTATAGTGACAGTATTCCGGCGAATTTCGGATTGTCTCGGTTTCGTGATGAGCGGCGAAGATTTGCGAGATGAATTCATGCGCAATTGCATCCGGGGGGTTGTGCGCAGCGTAAGGCGATTTGCCACGCAGCGTTGACCGGAGGGTGTCGATGATCAGGACTGGATTTTTTACAGCACTTGCCTTTGCAGGATTATCCGGAGCGGCGCTCGCCGCCGATCTGCCGTCGCGGAAGGGGCCTGTTCTGGCGCCGATCGCGCCGATCTTCACCTGGACCGGCTTCTATGTCGGTGTCCATGCCGGCGCGGTCTTCACCGATAACGACATCCGGACGGAAGGCACGGCGGCAAACACCATCGCCAACGTTGCGGCCTCGCGTCGCCCGCCGAGCATCTCGACCAACGAAACCGGCTTCATCGGCGGTGCGCAGGTCGGCTATAACTACCAGATCGGCCAGATCGTGCTCGGCGCAGAAGCCGACATCTCCTATGCCGACGTCCGGACGCGCGAGTCTTTCCTTGGCACCAGCGGTGCCCTGTCGAACTTCCGGCAGGAGCTGGACTATCTCGGCACCGTGCGCGCACGGGTCGGCTATGCCTTCGATCGCGTCCTCGTCTACGGCACCGCCGGTCTCGCCTATGGCGGCGTCAAGAACAGCGCGACCTTCTTCAATGCGGCGATTCCGGGCCAGGTCGACTATGTCGGCGGACGCGACCGGGTCGAACTCGGCTGGACGGTCGGCGGCGGTGTCGAATACGCTTTCACCAACAATCTCTCGGTCAAGGCCGAGTATCTCTATTACGACCTCGGCAAGCGCAAGATCCCAGTCAACCTGACCGCGGTCGGCCCTGCCGGCGGCTCCTATGTCTCGCGCTTCGACAACACCGGCCATATCGTGCGCGCCGGCCTGAACTACCGCTTCAGCACTTTCTGATCCGAGTTACCCTCGGAGGCGGGCTTTCGCGTCGCGCGAGAGCCCGTTTCCATGGCAGGCCTTGGCCGCTGGCTGGCGCGCATCGTGATTTTTGGCAATAGTCGCGTCCGAGGGAATCGACCGGCGAAGGCGTCCCGTTAGAGCAAGCGCTGAGGGACGACATGCCGACCGATATCGAGATCGCCCGCGCGGCGACGCTTCAGCCCATCGGCGCGATCGCCGAGGTGGCCGGCATCCCTGATGCGGCGCTGCACCCCTATGGCAAATACATCGCCAAGGTCGACACCGGCGCTATTCCCGATTTCGCCGAGAAGCCGGACGGTAAGCTCATCCTCGTCACCGCGATCAGCCCGACGCCAGCTGGCGAGGGCAAGACCACGACGACGGTCGGCCTCGGCGACGGGCTGAAGCGCTTGGGCAAGCGCACCATGATCGCGCTGCGCGAACCCTCGCTCGGCCCATGCTTCGGCCAGAAGGGCGGGGCGGCCGGCGGCGGCTATGCCCAGGTCGTGCCGATGGAGCAGATCAACCTGCACTTCACCGGCGATTTCCACGCCATCACCAGCGCCCACAACCTGCTGGCGGCGATGCTGGACAACCATGTCTACTGGGGCAATGGGCTCGACCTCGACGAGCGCCATGTCGCCTGGCGGCGGGTGGTCGACATGAACGACCGGGCGCTGCGCTCGATCGTCTCCTCGCTCGGCGGCGCGACGAACGGCTTCCCGCGCGAGGACGGCTTCGACATCACCGTCGCCTCCGAGGTGATGGCGATCTTCTGCCTGGCCAAGGATCTCGCCGATCTGGAGGAGCGGCTCGGCCGCATCGTCATCGGCCGCACACGCAGCAAGCGCCCGGTCACGGCGGCCGAGCTCAATGCCCAGGGCGCGATGACGGTGCTGCTGCGCGATGCGCTGATGCCGAACCTGGTGCAGACGCTGGAGGGCACGCCCGCTTTCGTTCATGGCGGACCCTTCGCCAATATCGCCCATGGCTGTAATTCGGTGATCGCGACGCGCGCCGCGCTGAAGCTCGCCGATTACGTCGTGACCGAGGCCGGCTTCGGCGCCGATCTCGGGGCCGAGAAATTCTTCGACATCAAGTGCCGCAAGGCGGGCCTGAAGCCGGATGTCGCGGTGGTGGTCGCGACCGTGCGGGCGCTGAAGATGCATGGCGGCGTCGCCCGCGACATGCTCGGCACGGAAAACCTCAAGGCGCTGGAGGCGGGCCTGTCCAACCTTGCCCGCCATGTCGAGAACGTCAGGAAGTTCGGCGTGCCGGCGATCGTCGCGATCAACCATTTCACCAGCGATACGCCGGCCGAGCATGCGCTGATCCAGAATTTCTGCCGCAACCATCTCGGCGTCGAGGCGGTGATCTGCCGTCATTGGGCCGAAGGTGGAGCGGGCACCGAGGAGCTCGCGACCAAGGTCGCGGCGCTGACGCAGAGCGGGGAGGCCGATTTCGCGCCGCTCTATCCCGATGCGATGCCGTTGCGCCAGAAGCTCGAGACGATTGCACGCGAAATCTATGGCGCGGCCGGCATCTCGGCGGATGCCAAGGTGACGGCGCGCTTCGCCGAGCTGGAGGCGGCCGGCTACGGCAATCTGCCGGTCTGCGTGGCGAAGACGCAGTATTCTTTCTCGGCCGATCCGACGCTGCGCGGGGCGCCCTCGGGCCACACCGTGCCGGTGCGCGAGCTGCGACTTTCGGCTGGCGCCGGCTTCGTCGTCGCGATCTGCGGGGACATCATGACCATGCCCGGCCTGCCGCGGCAGCCGGCGGCGGAGCGGATCTATATCGACGCGCATGGCCAGATCGAGGGGCTGTTCTAGTCGCCCGCCACATTCGTCAACGAAGTGTAAACCATATCGCGGCCACCATGCCTCCCGCGCGATTCCGAAGCTGTCGGAGGGCGCGGGAGATGCCGACGAGATGGGTTTGCGGACCGCCTGGACCAATTCGGGCCTGAAGGCGCGCGTGCTCGTGCTCGTCCTGGCGACGCTGGTCGCGATCGCCGTACCGTCCTCCGGCATCTTCCTCTGGATGGTCAACGGCACGGTGGTGAAGCTCGGCACGCTCTTCGCCGAGAAGCAGATCCTGTTCGATCGCTATCGCGGGCTGGAGGCGCTGATGCGCGAGGTCTCGCTGGCCGAGACGGTGGCGCGCGCCCCGGTGATCGTCGAATGGGCGCAGGACGAGACCGATCCGGAGAAGGCCAAACGCGGCCTCGCCGAACTCGAGCACTACCGGCTCTCCTTCACCGACCGCAGCTATTTCGCCGTCGTCGACAAGAGCGGCCACTATTATTTCAACGACAAGGACAACACCTACGAGCGCAACCGGCTGCGCTACACGGTCTCGCCGGACGCTCCCCAGGACGTCTGGTATTTCAAGACCCGCGCGCTCGGCAAAGGCTGCCATCTCAACGTCAATCGCGACGAGGTGCTGTCGGTCACCAAGGTCTGGATCAACTGCATCATCCAGAAGGACGGCAAGGTACTCGGCCTGATCGGCACCGGCGTCGACCTGACCCAGTTCATCAAGGAGGTCGTCGAGTTCCCGCAGACCGGCGTGCAGAGCATGTTCGTCGACCTGCAGGGCGCGGTGCAGGCGCATCGCGATCCGCGCGTCGTCGACTTCCACAGCCTGACCAAGGACGCTACGGCGAAGAAGACGATCTTCCGCCTGCTCGACGAGGAGGGCGACCGCAAGGCGCTCGCCGAGATGATGCAGCGCGTCGCCAAGGGCGAGGCGCTGGTGCTCTCCCGCTTCATGCAGATGGACGGGCACGAGGTGCTGGTCGGCGTCGGCTTCCTCGACCGGCTCGGCTGGTTCAACGTCACCGTGATGGATGTCGACGCCATCATCGACCGCAAGCTGTTCGCGCCGATCGCCGGGCTGATGGTGGCGATCCTCGTTGCCGTGGCCGGGCTGATGACCTTCCTGTTCAAGCGCAAGGTGCTCGACCGGCTGGCATGGGTCGAGCAGGGCGTCACCAGAGTCCGCTCCGGCGACTTCACCGCCGTCGCCAAGGAAGACGGCAATGACGAGATCGCCCGGCTGTCGCGCGCCTTCAACGAGATGGCGCAGGCGGTCGGCGACAATACCGGCCGGCTCGAGGCGATGGTGCGCGAGCGGACGCAGAAGCTCGAAGAGCTGGCGCAGCACGATCCGCTGACCTCGGTTTTGAACCGGCGCGGCTTCGAGGAGGCCTTTGCACGCGAGCAGAACCGGGCGCAGCGCAACGGCACGGCCTGTGGCCTGATCATCGTCGACCTCGACCGTTTCAAGCTGGTCAATGACGACTATGGCCACCGGGCCGGCGACGAGGTGCTGGTCGCCTGCGTGCGCCGGATGCTCCCCGCCCTGCGCAGCTATGATGCCTGCGCCCGCTGGGGCGGCGACGAGTTCATCCTGCTGATCAGCGATTGCACGGCGCAATCGCTGGCGCTGATCGCGACCAAGATCGCGGCGCTGTTGCGCGAGGCCCCGATCGTGCTCAGCGATGGCCGGGCGGTGCCGATGACGGCGAGCCTGGGGGCGGCCATGGCACTGTCTGAGGACAGCCTGACCGATGCCGCCGCCCGAGCCGATGCGGGGCTCTACCGCGTCAAGCATGGTGGCCGCGACGGCGTCGCCGTCGACGAGTCGGGTGCGATGTTGCGGCAGGTTGGGTAGGCGTCATTCTCGGGCGGAGCGAAGCGCGGGCCCGAGAATCTCATGACGAGAAGGTGCTGACGGGAGCCCCCTCCGGTCTGAGATGCTCGGGGCGAGCCCGAGCATGACGCGGTTCCTCAGAAGGTCAGCTGCACCTTCATCGCCTTCGACTTGTCGGCGGCGAGGTCGAAGGCTTCGACAGCACGCTCGATCGGGATCGAGGCGGTGAGCAGCGGCGAGAGGTCGATGCGGCCGGATGCGATCAATTCGACCGCCCAGTCGAATTCCTCGTGGAAGCGGAAGGAGCCGCGCAGGTCGAATTCCTTAGCGACGACGACGTTCATCGGAATGGTGAAATTTCCGCCGACGCCGATCTGGACGATCACCGCGCCTGGCCGCAGCGCATCGAATGCGCCGGTCAGTGCGTGCTGGTTGCCCGAGCACTCGAACATCACGTCGAAGGCGCCCTTTTCCGCCCCGTAATCGGCCTTCAGCCGTTCAGGCTCGGCCATGACGTTGATCGCGGTCGTCGCGCCCATCTTCAGGGCGGTCGGCAGCGGGCCGTCTACGACGTCGGTGACGACGATCTCGCTGGCACCGGCGGCGCGGGCGGCGACCACGGTCAGCACGCCGATCGGGCCGGAGCCGGTGACGAGGACACGCTTGCCCAGCAGCGCGCCGGCGCGCTTGACCGCATGCAGGCAGACGGCGAGCGGTTCGGCGAAGGCGGCTTGAGCCGCGCCGACATGGGCCGGCAGCTTCACCGCCTGGCGCTCCTCGATCACCAGAATCTCGCGGAAGCCGCCCTGGACATGGGGGAAGCGCATGGCGCTGCCATAGAACAGCATGTCCAAGCAGTGCTGCTGCTGGCCGGCTTGGCAATAGCGGCAGCGCCCGCAGGCCCGGCTCGGATTGACCGCGACGAGATCGCCCGGCTTGACGCGGCTGACCTCGGTGCCGACCGCCTCGACGATGCCGGCGATCTCGTGACCGAGGATCAGCGGCTCGCGCACGCGGATCGTGCCGAAACCGCCATGGAGGTAGTAGTGGAGATCGGAGCCGCAGATGCCGCCGGCCTTGATCGCGACCTTGACGCCGAGCGGGCCGAGCTCCGGCACCGCTGCATCCTCGACCCGCAGGTCCTTCTCGGCATGGATCACGACGGCGCGCATGGCGGAACTCCTGATAGGGCGGCAGCCATGCGGCTGCGGCACGTCTGGCCGGTTGTCTAATCGTTTTAAAGCGCTTACCCAACCCTTGGGACACTCACAAGCTGCAAGTCAGGCCACGACCGGGAGGATAGGATGTCGCTCAATCTGTTCAAGCTCGACGGGCGCATCGCGCTGGTCACCGGCTCCGGCCAGGGCATCGGCCTGGCCATCGCCGAGGGCCTTGCCGCCGCCGGCGCCCATGTCGTGCTGAACGGGCGGGATGCCGGCAAGCTGGAGAAGGCACGCAGCGCCATCGCCGCGGCTGGCCATAAGGCCTCGGTCGCCGCCTTCGACGTCACCGACCAGACCGCGGTCGAAGCGGGTGTGGCGAAGATCGAGGCGGAGGTGGGGCCGATCGACATCCTCGTCAACAATGCCGGCACGCAGATCCGCGGCGCCTTCGTCGATTTCCCGGCCGAGGACTGGCACTTCCTGATGGCGACGAACCTGCACTCGGTGTTCTACGTCACCCAGGCGGTGGCCAAGCGCATGGCGCCGCGCAACCGTGGCAAGATCGTCAACATCGGCTCGGTGATGAGCAAGCTCGGCCGGCCGAGCATCGTGCCCTACACGGCATCGAAGGGCGCGGTCAGCCTGATGACGCAGGGGCTCGCCGCCGAGCTCGGCAAGCACAATATCCAAGTCAACGCGATCGGTCCCGGCTATTTCGTCACCGAATTGAACCAGGCGCTGCTCGCCGACGAGACCTTCTCGAACTGGGTCAAGAGCCGCGCCCCGGTCGGCCGCTGGGGCGAGACCAAGGAGCTGGCGGGCGCGGCGATCTTCCTGTCCTCGGAAGCCTCCGACTATGTCAGCGGCCATCTGCTGATGGTCGATGGCGGTTTGACCGCGGTGGTGTGAATACGCAGGCGTCATGCTCGGGCTTGACCCGAGCATCTCATGCCGGAGGAGGCATTGGCTGGCGCCTTCTCGTCAGGAGATTCTCGGGTCTGCGCTTCGCTTCGCCCGAGAATGACGTAGGTCTTTCCTACCCCTTCAAGAACGCATTCTGCGGAAACAGGATCTTCCGCGCCTCGTCGTCGACCTCGGTCTTCCAGGTGAACTTGTCCTTGAGCGCGACGGCGCGCTGCGCCGCCGGCCGGGCCGAGATCTCGTCGAGATGGCGCCGGACATTCGTCAGCTTGCCGAAGGCCTCGTCGCCGAGGGCGAACTGGGCCCGCGTCGCCCAGCCCCAGACCGCCATGTCGATCAGGGTGTAGTCGTTGCCGAGCATGTAGCGGTGCTTGCCGAGCTGATCGTCGAGCAGGCCCCAATGCCGCTCGGCCTCGCGGGCATAGCGGTTGATCGCATAGGGCACCTTCTCCGGCGCCATGCGCGAGAAGTGCACGGACTGGCCGGTATAGGGGCCGATGCCGGTGGCGACGAACATCAGCCAGGACAGCATCTGGCCGCGCATCTCCGGCGTGTCCGGCGGCAGGAACTGGCCGGTCTTCTCGGCGAGGTAGAGCAGGATGGCGTTGCTGTCGAAGATCTTCACGTCGCCATCGGTCAGGGCCGGGGTCTTGCCGTTTGGGTTGATGGCGAGGAAGTCGGGCTTGAACTGGTCGCCCTTGCGGGTGTCGACCGGCACCATCTCATAGGGCAGGCCGGCCTCTTCCAGGAAGAGCGCGATCTTCGCCGGGTTGGGCGAGGGGTGGTAGTAGAAGCGGATCATCGTTGGTCTCCTGGATAGGCGGGCTCAGCGGCGCGCGGCGACGTAGGGGACAAGCTCGGTCAGGGCCGAGATGGTGAGATCGGCGCCCGCGCCGAGCTGCTCCTCCTGCATGCGCAGCGCCTTGAACAGGCTCTTTGGCCCGATCACCGCTGCGCCTGAGAGTTCGTCGCGCAGGGCCTGCAAGGTTACACGCTCGATGCGCGCCACCGTCATGCCATAGGCCTTGGCCCCGGCGATGTCGAAACCGTTGGAGGAGACGAACAGGATCTCGTCGCGTGTCAGCGCCAGCCGCTCCTCGACCAGGCGGTAGCCGCGCGGGTCGGGCTTGTAGGTTCTGATCTCGTCGACGCTGATCACGGTTTCCAGCAACCCGTCGATGCCTGCCTGCCTGGTGAGGTTGATCAGCATGGCGGGGCTGCCATTGGAGAAGATGGCGAGCCGCGTCGGGGCAAGCCCCTGCAGCGCCGTCAGTGCTTCCGGATAGAGCGCCAGTGCATCATAGGCCGCTGCGATGCGGGCGAGGAGATCGGGCGTCGCCGTGAGGCCGAGCGTCTTCAGCGTGAAGTCGAGCGAGGCCTGCGTCACGCTCCAGAAGTCCTCGTAACGGCCCATCAAGGCGCGCAGCCAGGTGTATTCGAGCTGCTTCAGCCGCCAGATTTGGGTGATGGTCTCGCCATGGCCGGGGAAGGCGTCCTCGGTGACGCCGGCGACCGACTGGACGTCGAACAGGGTTCCATAGGCATCGAAGACGACGGCCTTGATCGGCATGGCACTTCCTTCCGGCACCCACTCCGTCATCCCGGGCGACCGGAGGGAGACCCGGGATCCATGCCTGAACCGTTTCGGAATGGATCCCGGCTCTGCGCCGCTATCGCGGCTTGGCCGGGATGACTCGTGTTGGGATGATAGCGCTCGCCTTGGCCGCGCGGAGCGTGATATCCGCACACCCACCTTTTCGCAGATGCATAGGATGCGCGAATGTCCAGCCGCCCCGTCATGCTGATGATCCTCGATGGCTGGGGCTGGCGCGGCGACAAGGACAACAACGCCGTCCTGCTGGCGAAGACGCCGAATTTCGACCGGTTCTGGGCCTCGTCGCCACATGCCTTCCTGCGCACCTCCGGCCTCGATGTCGGCCTGCCCGAAGGCCAGATGGGCAATTCCGAGGTCGGCCACCTCAACCTGGGCGCCGGGCGCGTCGTGATGCAGGACCTGCCGCGGATCAACCAGGCAATCGCAGACGGCACGCTGAAGCAGGCGCTCGACGAGAGTGGGCTGATCGGCCGCCTCAAGGCGAGCGGCGGCACCTGCCATATCCTCGGTCTCGTCTCGCCCGGCGGTGTCCACGCCCATCAGGACCATGCGGTAGCGCTGGCGAAGCTTGTCGTTGCGGCTGGCGTGCCGGCGGTGATCCACGTCTTCACCGATGGTCGCGATACGCCGCCGCGCTCGGCGGCCGAGTATGTCGCGGCGCTGGAAGCTGCGCTGCCGCGCGAGGTCAAGGTCGCGACGGTCTCAGGTCGCTATTACGCGATGGATCGCGACAATCGCTGGGAGCGGGTCGAGCTCGCCTGGAAGGCTTTGGCGCTGGGCGAAGGCGAGCGCATGCCGACGGCAGCCTCCGCGATCGAGGCGGCCTATGCCGCCAATGTCAGCGACGAGTTCATCAAGCCGGCGGTGATCGGCGGCTATAGCGGCATGGCCGATGGCGACGGCCTGCTCAGCTTCAACTTCCGCGCCGACCGTATCCGCGAGATCCTGGCGCCACTGCTCTTCGCCGCGTTCAGCGGTTTTTCGCGTCCGCGCATGCCAAAACTCGTCGGCGCGGTCGGGATGACCTCCTACAGCTCCGAGCTCGATCCGATCATGCCGGCGCTGTTCGCGCCGCAAAGCCTCGCCAATGGCCTCGGCGAGACCGTGTCGAAGGCGGGCTTGAAGCAGATCCGCTTCGCCGAGACCGAGAAGTACCCGCACGTCACCTATTTCTTCAATGGCGGGCGCGAGGAGCCGTTCGAGGGCGAGGAGCGCAGCATGACGCCCTCGCCGAAGGTCGCGACCTATGACCTGCAGCCGGAGATGTCGGCGCCTGAATTGACCGGCAAGGTCGTCGCCGCGATCGAGAGCGGGCAATACGATCTCTTCGTGCTGAACTTCGCCAATCCCGACATGGTGGGCCACACCGGCGTGCTCTCGGCGGCGATCAAGGCGGTCGAGACGATCGATGCGAGCCTCGGCCAGATTGCCGATGCCATCCTCGCCAAGGGCGGAGCGCTGCTGGTCACCGCCGATCACGGCAATGCCGAGTTGATGGTCGATCCCGTCACTGGCAATCCGCACACCGCCCACACGACCTTCCCGGTGCCGGTGATGCTGATCGGCTCGCAAGCCAAGGCGCTGGCCGAGGGCCGCCTCGCCGATGTCTCGCCGACGCTGCTTGCGCTGCTCGGGCTGGAGCAGCCGGCCGAGATGACCGGCCAGTCGCTGCTGCGCTGAACCGAACGTTCAGCTTGGCGCCATGCCGGGGAGCGTGGCGATCTCCGCCGCCAGAAAGTCGATCAGCAGGCGGACGCGGGCGACGGTCGCCCGCTCCGGCACGATCAGCATGCTGAGCGCCACGCTCGGCAGGGTGTAGCCGGTCAGGATCGGCTCAAGCTGGCCGGAGGCCAGCAGATCGTCGACGAGCCAGCGATGGGTAGGGGCGATGCCGCGGCCGGCGAGGAGGGCTTGGCGCACGGCCAGGCCATGGTCGACCCGCAATCGCCCGTCGAAGGGGACGCTGTAGCTCTCGCCGGCACTGCCTTCAAAGGCGAGCATGGCGCTGCCGGCGACGTTCGTCATGCGGATGCCCTGATGCGTGGCGAGATCATCCGGCGAGGTCGGGATGCCGTGCCGGGCGAGGTAGTGCGGCGCGGCGACGAACAATCGCTGCGATCGGCCGAGGGGCCGCAGCTTCATCGTGCTGTCGGCGAGCGGGCCGAGACGGATGGCGATGTCGACGCCGTCGCGGACGAGGTCGATGCGCTCGTCGCTGAGGCTGAGGTCGATATCGATCCCAGGGTGCCGATCCTGGAAGGCGAAGATCAATCGCGTCACATGCAGGACGCCGAAGGAGGCGGTGCAGGAGAGGCGAACCGTGCCGGCCGCGGCGTCACGGGTGCTGCGGGCTTCGTCGCTCGCCTGCTCGACGAGGCGCAGGATGGCGAGGCAGTTCAGATAATAGCGGCTGCCTTCTTCGGTCAGCGTCACCCGGCGGGTGGTGCGGCTGAGCAGGGCGATGCCGAGCGCCTCCTCCAGCTCGTTGAGATGCCGTGTCACCGAGGATTGGCCGAGGCCGAGCTCGCGCGCGACCGCCGAGAGGCTGCCGCGCTCGGCGACGCGGACGAAGCTGCGCATGCGCTCCAGGGTGATATCAGATTTATCCATAAAACGGCATGATCATATCCATTGCGCCGTTGTAGTGCAGAAGCGGAGTAGCGCCTAGCTGGAAAGCCTCATCCTCTCGGAAAGGCTCCGCCATGAAGGTCCTGCTCGTTTTCGCCCATCCCGAACGCCATTCGCTCAACGGCGCGCTGCGCGACGTCGCCGTCGCCGAACTGGAGGCCCAAGGCCATGAGGTCCGCGTCAGCGATCTCTATGCCGAGGGCTGGAAGTCGCAGGTCGATCGTGCCGATTTCCCGAGCTGGCCGGAGGGCGAGCGTTTCGCCGCCGGCGCCGCCTCGAAGCAGGCCTTCGCCGAGGGCATGCTGACCGCCGACGTCAAGGCCGAGATGGAGAAGCTGCTCTGGGCCGATACGCTGATCCTGCAGTTCCCGCTGTGGTGGTACACAATGCCGGCGATCTTGAAGGGCTGGGTCGACCGGGTCTTCGCCTACGGTTTCGCTTACGGGGTCGGCGAGCACAGCGACAAGCGCTGGGGCAATCGCTTCGGCGAGGGGACGCTGGCTGGCAAGCGGGCGATGCTGCTGGTCACCGCCGGCGGCTGGGAGGAGCATTACTCGCCGCGCGGCATCAACGGGCCGATCGAGGACCTGCTGTTCCCGATCAATCACGGCATCCTCTACTATCCCGGCTACGAGGTGTTGCCGCCGCACGTCGTCTACCGGGTCGACCGGTTCAAGGAGGCGGATTTCGCGGGGGCGGCCGAGCAACTGCGCGAGCGCATGCGGACCTTGGAGACGACGGCGCCGATCCGCTACCGCCGACAGAATTTCGGTGACTACCTGATTCCGGCGATGACGCTGCGGCCCGAACTGGGTGAGCCGGAGACGCGCGGCTTTGCGCTGCATGTCGACGCGGCCATGGCGGTCTAGCCTGCGCGGTGGAACTCCCGGGGCATGAGGCGGTTCTCCTTCCGAGAGGATCGCCTCATGCCGAACAAGCCAGAGAACCGCCTGACCGATACCCCCGCCGCCTTCGCGACCGCGCCGCGGCCGGGTCAGTCCGGCGCGCCTGAGCAGCGGCGGGCCGGGCCTAACCCGCGCTCCGCCCATCCGACCGGGCCGCATGCTCCTTATGAGCCGGATGACCCGGAAGGCCTGGCCGCCGGCAAGCATGCGCGCAAAGGCCCGGCTGGCCAGCGCTGACATATCGGCCTTATCGATATGCGATCTATGCAAGGCTGACGCCGCCTCGCGCAGTCAGCTTGTCATGCTCAGGTACATTCAACGATTGCGGGCGGGCAATGGCGGTTTCGTTGATTGCGAAATCGCCATGAAATCTTCGCCGCACGCTAAATCGAACTATCGTTTGATTTAAAAATCAAGCGATGACTATGGAATTTCAGCTTGAACGGAAAGGTTGTCGCCTTGATCCTCGGCGCAAGGGAAAGTAGTGACGGCAATCATGCGCTTGCGAATGGGTGCATGGGGCGACTTGGAGGGGGCGGGTCGTCGCGGATGCTGGGGACGGGCGGATCCAGGATGAGAGCGCGTAATAATGGCAGAAGGCCGGCGACGGCCGGTGCGGTGACGACGGTAAAGCAAAGGACGATGCGGGACGAGATCCTCGACGCTGCCGCCGAGATCATTGTGCGTGAGGGCTATGATGCCTGTACCATGCGGGCGGTGGCGGCGCTGGTCGATATGAAGGCGGGCAGCCTCTACTATCACTTCAGGTCAAAGGACGAGATCGTCGAGGAGATCCTCAACCAAGGCATCGAGACGCTCTACGCCCGCGTAGCGGAAACGATTCGTGGCCTGCCGCAGGAGGCTCGCTTCGCAGACCGGCTGTCTGCGGCGGTCGGAACGCATATTTCGAGCCTGGTCGGCAAGGACCAGACCTATATGCACGTCTACGAGCACCTGCCGCCGATCATCAAGCGGCGCAGCCGCAAGATGCGCGAGAAATACGCCCAGCTCTGGCACGAGCTGTTCGCCGGGGGCATCGCCAGCGGAGAAGCCGCGAATGGGCAGGATCTGCAGCTGCTGGTGCCGTATTTCCTTGGCGGGCTGAATCGCGTGCCGGAATGGATGCGCGCCAGCGGCGCCAGCAGCGAGCAGGTCGCCGAGCTGGCCGTCGCGACCCTGCTCGACGGAATCGGCGCCAGGCGCTAGATCACCGCGCGTCCAACAGGACGCGATAATGGTGATCTATCTCGTTGTTGTAGCATCGGATTTTTCTGAAAAGTGGATTCCACTTTTCGGTCCGATGCTATAGCACTGGGCGCCGCCGCCGCACCGATGCGGCTGCCATTGCCGGAAGCTGCGCCCGAGCCCATGTCCGAGACCTTCGCCATCAGCCTCGACGGCACCACCGACCTGCCCGCCGGCAAGATCGCCGCGATCGTGACCTCGCTCGAGATGCTGTCGCCGCCGCCGCGACGCGCCGATCCGCCTGATGTCGAGGGCTTCTCGCTGGACGAGATCGGGCGTGACGACGTCCAGCGCTATCTGGCGGTCTATCGCCTGCTCGGCGAGCGCTGGATGTGGTTCAGCCGGCTGGTCAAGCCGGTGGCCGAGTTGCAGGCGATCCTGGCCGATCCGCTGGTCGAATTCTTCGCGGTGCGCTTCGGCGGGCGGGATGTCGGCCTGCTCGAGCTCGATTTCAGGGTGGAAGGCGAGGGCGAGCTCGCCTTCTTCGGCCTTGACGAGAGCGTCGTCGGCAAGGGGGCGGGGCGCTGGCTGATGAACCGGGCGCTGGAGCGCGCCTGGGCTCGGCCGATCTCCCGGTTCTGGGTGCATACCTGCACGCTCGACCATCAGGGCGCGGTCGAGTTCTACCAGCGTTCGGGCTTCTCGGCGTTCAGGCGCGGGGTCGAGGTGGTCGACGATCCGCGCCTTGGCGGGGCGATGCCACGCAGCGCCGTCCCGCATTGTCCGGTGATCGAATAGGGGCTGGCCCTCAGACCCGCGTGCGCAGGCCGATCGAATCCATCATCGCCTGGTCGCGGGCGGCCTCGGCGGCACGCTCGGAGGCGCGCTCGCGGTCGTCGAGAATCTCGACCTTCTTCATGTCCTCGAAGGCTTCCTGCAGCTCGCCTTTGGCCTCGTCGAGCTGGCCCTGCAGGTTGTCGGCGGACTGGCGCAGATTGTCGCGACGGCCGAGCGCCGCCTTGGCATAGGTCGGATAGGCGAAATGGGCCGGGTCGGAAATGCCGGCACGCGTCTCTTCGTTCTGGATCTCGCGATCGAGATCTCCAGCCATCCGGTTGAATTCCGCGATCATCATCTCAATCTGGCTTACCCGGCGGCGCTTCTCGTCCACCTGGAAGCGTTTGAGACGCAAAAGGGTCTCTCGCGACTTCATGTCGTGCCGAACTCCTGATTACGCACGGAGCCCGTTCCGGTCTGCTTGCATTGCAAGCCGACCGGCAAACGGTCTCCAACTTTAGGTCAGAGCCGGATTCACCGATCGGGTTGGATCAACCCGATCGGACCCGGCTCCGGCTGCGTGCCGACCCCTCGGCTCGCCGCCGCAACACTCCGCGAGACGAAAAGCACAATGGGGCAAGGAGGTTGATCGTTCCTTACCAGGATCGCTCGCTTTCGATGCATGCGGAGGGTGCGTGCCGGGCTCTGCCGACAGGCCGCGGTCCGCGTTAATCTGCCGCGAATCAATACAAGGGGCGCGCGAGCCGGCGCGCCGGACATGTCCTTGCCCGCCTCGCGTCGCCTCCCCGAATACGGCCTGCTGCTGGCCGGCCTTGCCCTGACGCGGGTCATCGGCTGGGGCTCGATCTATTATTCGCCCTCGGTTCTGGCGGGCCATCTCCAGCGCGAGATCGGGCTGGGACCGGCGACGATCTTCGGCGGCATCACCATCCTGCTGGTGATCGGGGCGGTGATCTCGCCGATGCTCGGGCGCCATCTCGACCGGCGCGGGACGCGCCAGGCGATGGCGCTCGGAGCGGTGATCTCGGCGCTGGGGCTCGGGCTGCTGGCGCTGGCACAGGGGCCGATCAGCTATCTTTCGACCTGGTCCGTGATCGGCATCGGCCATGCGATGCAGCTCGCCAACACCGGCAACGTCACGGTGGCGCAGTTGATGGGCGAGCGCACGCGCCGGGTGATCGGGCTGATGATGCTGGTGACCGGGCTCGCCTCCAGCATCTTCTGGCCGCTGACCGCCTGGCTCAGCGCCGATTATGGCTGGCGCATCTGCGTTCTGATCTTTGCGGCGATCCAGCTGGTGATCGTGCTGCCGATCCATCTGTCGATCCCGGTCTATCGCGCCAAGCCCTTGGCCGATCCGGGACCGTCGATCGTGACGGCCGGCGAGCAGGGCAGGGTGCCGCCCGGCGAGCGGCGGCCGGTGTTCTGGTTGCTGGCGTTGAGCTTCTCTGCAAGCGGGCTCGTCTCCTGGGGGCTGCCGCTGCACATCATCGGCCTGATGCAGGGCGCGGGGATCGCCGCAGCGACGGCGGTGACGATCGCCTCGCTGAGCGGTGCCGCGACGATGCTGGCGCGGGCGGTCGATGCTGTGGCGGGCGAGCGCCTTCCGGTCGAGCGCGTGGCGCTGGCTGGGCTCGCGCTCGGGCCGGCCGCCTGCCTGCTGATGTCGATCGCGCCGGGGTCGAGCGCGTTGGCGATCACCTTCGTCGTGCTGTTCAGCGCCGCGATGGGCGTGATCTCCGTCGCGCGCGCGACCCTGCCGCTGGCGCTGTTCGGCCGCCAGGGCTTCGGCGCGATGCTCGGCCGCCTGACCGTGCCGCAGAACCTGACCTTCGCCGCGGCACCGCTGCTCTTCGCGTTGCTGGTCGAACGGCTCGGGGCCTCGGGTACGCTGGTGGTCTCGGCTGCGATCCAGTGCATCGCCCTGTTCGCGATGATCGTACTGGTGCGGCGGCTGCGCAGCTGAGCGCGCCTCGGAAACGACAAGCTCGGCTGCGTCGTTGACGCGATCGTGCCTGGGCGCGGGGCACGCGGCGACCTATCACGCGGCCTTTCCAATGAGAACGAGTGCCAGAACCCGATGCCGTCCTACCCGATGACACGCCGCCTCGTCCTGCAGGCCTCGCTCGGGCTGTTCGCAGCGCCGGCGATGGCAGAGGCGCGGCTTCCGCAGTTCCGGACGGCGCGCTACCAGTTCATCGAACTCGATCCGGTCGAGCCGATGGCGCCGCTCAGCCTGCAGGGCCTCGACGGCAAGCCCGCCATTGCCAGGCCGGTGCCGGGCAAGGTCAACCTGATCTATCTCTGGGCGACTTGGTGCCCGGTCTGCCGAATCACCTTGCCGCGCTTCGAGCGCCAGCTTGCCGACTTCCGGGCCCGGGATGTCGAGATCGTCTCGATCAGCACCGACGAGCGCGATCTCGCGCATGTCAGGGGCTATCTCGGGCGCCTCGGCGTCAAGCGACTGCCGGTCTTCTACGATCGCGGCGGCAAGGCCCTTGCAGCTGCGGGCTCGGGGCAACCGCTCTCGACCGCGGAAGGGCTGCCGGTCATCTATGTCGCGGACCGGCGCGGCGGCGTCCGTGGCTACATGCTCGGCGAGGCGGATTGGGCCTCGCCCCAGGCGCTGGCGCTGCTGGAGCATGTCGGGAAGCTTTGAGGCCGGTCACATCCCCATGATCCGGGCGAGCCGGGCATAGCCGTCGCCGAGCGGGGTCGCCTCGTCCTTGGCCTGTTTCAGAAAGGATTCGAGCTCTGGATTGAGCCGGATCGCCTCGTCGACCTCGGCGGAGGCGCCCTGGCGATAGGCGCCGAGCCGAATCAGTTCCTCCATGTCCGCATAGGTCGCGAGCGTGGCGCGAGCCTTCTGCACGACGGGATAATAGAGCGGGTCGCAGGAGCGCGGCATGGTGCGCGACACCGATTTCAGGATGTTGATCGCCGGGTAGCGGCCGCGTTCGGCAATGGAACGCTCCATCACGATATGGCCGTCGAGGATGCCGCGCACCGCGTCGGCGACCGGCTCGTCATGATCGCCGCCATCGACCAGCACGGTGAAGAGGCCGGTGATCGCCCCGTCTCCGGTACCCGGGCCGGCGCGTTCGAGCAGGCGCGGCAGCTCGGCGAAGACGGTCGGGGTGTATCCTTTGGTCGTAGGCGGTTCGCCGGCGGCAAGGCCGATCTCGCGCATCGCCATGGCGAAGCGCGTGACCGAATCCATCAGGCACATCACCTGCAGGCCTTGGTCGCGGAAGAATTCGGCGAGGGTCAGCGTCGTCAGCGCCGCCTGCTTGCGCATCAAAGCCGGCTCGTCAGAGGTCGCGACCACGACGATCGAGCGGGCAAGGCCATCCGGCCCGAGATCGTCCTGGAGGAATTCCTGGACCTCGCGGCCACGCTCGCCGACGAGGCCGATGATATTGACGTCGGCGCGCGCATAGCGGGCCAGCATCGAGAGCAGCACCGATTTGCCGACGCCGGAGCCGGCAAAGATGCCCATGCGCTGGCCGAGGCAGCAGGTCAGGAAGGTGTTGAGCGCGCGCACGCCGAGATCGAGCGGCGGCCCGACGCGGCGGCGGGCATGGGCCGGCGGCGGGTCGTTGCGGAAGGGGATGGTGCGTTCGCCCTGCGGCAAAGGCGGGCCGCCATCGACCGGGCGGCCGAGCGCATCGACGACGCGGCCGAGCCAGGCCATGGTCGGCCGCAGGCCGGCGACGGTGCGGTCGACATAGGCCGGGCAGCCGCGGCGGACACCGTCAAGCCCGCCATAGGGCATGACCAGCGCCTTCTCGCCGGAAAAGCCGATGACTTCGCAGGGGACGCGGATGCCGGGCGCGATCTCGATGCCGACGCGTCCGCCGAGGCTCATCGCCGCGATCGGGCCGGAGATTTCGACCAGCAACCCGCGCACGGCGGTGACGCGACCATAGACCGACGTCGCCTCGAGCTCGCCGATCATCGTCGCGAGTGTGGATAACCGGTCCTGGCCTGGCGAAGCGCCGTTCATGATTCCCTGCCGTTTACCTTCCATTAAGCGGAGTGATTAACACTGCGTTTCGAAGCCGCGTCGAAGAGTCGGGCGATTTTCGCCTGTTTCCTTGATGCGAGCTTCCGCGAAAGGCGCTTTCGCGGCCGAAGCTCGAACGATCCGTGTCAAATTCGACTCACCTCGACAAGGATCGTCAACCTTTTGCCAAGAAGCGCTTGCGCGCGGGAATCAGGGTTTGTTAACCATTTCCCCGTAGCGTGTCGCGTAGCGTTTCATCGGGCAAGCGTTCGTCCCCCCATAACCACGAGGGTTGTGGGCGGTTGAACGGGATCGCTGCCTCGGGGCGAAATTGGGGACGTGACATGCGGGTTCTGCTGATCGAAGACGATAGCGCGACCGCTCAAAGCATCGAGCTGATGCTGAAGTCCGAGAGCTTCAACGTCTACACGACCGATCTGGGCGAAGAGGGCGTCGATCTCGGCAAGCTCTACGACTACGACATCATCCTGCTCGACCTGAACCTGCCGGACATGTCGGGCTACGAGGTGCTGCGCTCCCTGCGCGTCGCCAAGGTCAAGACGCCGATCCTGATCCTCTCCGGCCTCGCGGGCATCGAGGACAAGGTGAAGGGCCTCGGCTTCGGCGCCGACGACTACCTGACCAAGCCGTTCCACAAGGACGAGCTCGTCGCCCGCATCCACGCCATCGTGCGCCGCTCGAAGGGCCATGCCCAGTCGGTGATCACGACCGGCGACCTCGTCGTCAACCTGGACACCAAGACCGTCGAAGTGGACGCCGCCCGCGTCCATCTGACCGGCAAGGAATACCAGATGCTGGAGCTGCTCTCGCTCCGCAAGGGCACGACGCTGACCAAGGAAATGTTCCTGAACCACCTTTATGGCGGCATGGACGAGCCCGAGCTGAAGATCATCGACGTCTTCATCTGCAAGCTGCGTAAGAAGCTCGCCAACGCCTCCGACGGCAAGAACTATATCGAGACGGTCTGGGGCCGCGGCTATGTGCTGCGCGAGCCCAGCGACGCCGAAGAGCGCATCCCGGCCTGATATCGTCATCACGGCGTCATCATCGACGCCTAACAGTTAGATCGCCTGATCGTCGGATGTACACGACAGGTGAACGGGGACCCCGCCGCGAGGCGGGGTTTTTGTTTGTGGCGACCAACCCCGTCATTCCGGGGCTTCGCGAAGCGAAGAGCCCGGAACCCATGACCACGACAGCGACGAACCGTCACTGCAGCTGCCGATGCGCCTCAGCTCCGATCCTCGTGTTCATGGGTTCCGGGCTCAGCCCTATGGGCTGCCCCGGAATGACGCAGGTGGTTCCGTGTAGACCCGGCCGTCAACCGGTGACCGCGCTCAGGGCCGCGCGATCTTCCGTGGGGAGAATGCGCCGCCGAGCTCGGGGGCGGCAGGGAAGGGCGGCCGCCGCGCCTGCGGGGTCGATGCGGCATCGCGGTAGAGGCCCCGATGCTGCGGATCCGGCACCAGGGTGGTGGTGATGCCGATCACCGTCTCGGCCGCGCCGAGGATGAAGGCGCCGTTCCTGGCCAGCCGCTCGGCGAGCGCCGCCATGACCCGCGCCTTGGTCGGGACGTCGAAATAGATCAGCACGTTGCGGCAGAAGATGATGTCGAACTGGCCGAGCTGATGATTCGGCTCGAGCAGGTTGTGCTGCCTGAGCGTGACCATGTCGCGGATGCGTTCGGACAGGCGCCATTTGTCGCCCTCCTGCCGGAAATGCTTAAGCAGGAGCTGGATCGGCAGGCCGCGCTGGACCTCGAACTGGCTGTAAAGCCCCTGGCGGGCTCGGTCGAGGACCTCGACGGAGATATCGGTGCCGAGGATCTCGATCGTCCAGCCGACGAGCCGGTCGGCGGCTTCGTCGAGCAGCATGGCGAGCGAATAGGCTTCCTGGCCGGTCGAGACCGCGGCGCACCAGATGCGCAGCGTCCGGCTCTCGGCATTGGCGGCGAGCTTCTCCGGCAGGACGACGTCGCGGAACAGGTCGAAGGGCGTGCGGTCGCGGAAGAACAGCGTCTCGTTGGTCGTCATCGCCTCTATGACGGCGGCTTCGAGCTCGGAGGCCGGGCTGCTGCGCAACTGGACGACCAGGGCCGTGATGCCGGCGATGCCACGGCGGCGGCAGAGCATGCCGAGGCGGCTCTCGACCAGATAGCGCTTCTCGGTGCTGAGGAAGAGGCCGGAGCGCCGCTGCAGCAGCACGCGCAGGAAGTCGAAGTCAAATTCGGTCATGCGGGATGGCTCCCGCCGACGAGCGTGCGGATGGCCGGCCCGATGCCGCCGAGCGGCAACACGGCGCTGGCCTGCCCGGCGCGCACCACCGAGCCCGGCATGCCCCAGACCGTGCTGGAGGGCTCGTCCTGGGCGATGACGGCGGCGCCGGCGCGGCGCAGCGCCGCTGCACCGTCCGTCCCGTCGCTGCCCATGCCGGTCATGATCAGGCCGAGCGCCGCCGGGCCGAGATGGCGGGCGGCCTCGGCGAAGAGGACATCGACCGCCGGGCGGCAGAAATGGACCGGCGGGCCGTCGCTGACGCTGGCGACGATGTGTCCGAGCTTGCGCTCGATGCCGAGATGGCGTCCGCCCGGCGCGACATAGATCGTGCCGCGGGCGATGCGCTCGCCGTCATGAGGCTCGCGCGTCGGCACGCCGAGCTGCTGCGCGATCTGGTCGGCGAAGGAGGCGGTGAACAGCGGCGGCATGTGCTGGACGACCAGCGTGGTCAGGTTGGCGAGGGCTCCGCCGAGATCGGAGAGGACACGCGCCACGGCTCGTGGCCCGCCGGTCGAGGCGCCGACGACCAGATAGCGCGGCATCACCGAGACGAGCGGGCGCAGATCGGCGACGCCGCTGGGCAGCGCCGTGGCGAGAACGTTGTCGGGGGCGGCCTCACCGTCGCGAAGACGGGATTGTGCGATGCTGCCGAGCTTACCGAGCAGCTCGCTGCGAAAATCCAGCGAGAGCGTCAGGCCGCTGCGGCTGTCGGGCTTGGGCAGGACGTCGACGGCGCCCATGCTCATGCATTGCAGCGCCAGCCGGGCATTGCGCTCGGTGAGCGTGGTCGTGAGCAAGACCGCCGTCCTAGGGCTTTCCTTGACGATCCGCGGCAGGGCCTCGACGCCGTCGAGAACGGGCATGTCGAGGTCGAGCACCATGATGTCGGGATGGTGGCGCCCGGCATGCTCGATCGCGGCTTCGCCATCGCCGGCGACGCCGACGACATGGAAGCGGCCGCTCTCGCCGAGCCAGCGCGCGAACAGGCCCCGCACCACCATGGAATCGTCGGCGATCACCACGGTGCTCGGACGCGCGGCTTGCCGGTCGGCGAAATGCGGCGTGGCGATCATGGAGTCACGCGGTGGGAGAGCAGGGCTATTGGGTGCAGCTCGGTTTCTACAGCAGGCCGACCTGGTGGAACTTCGACGCGACGATCTCCTTGTCGAACGGCTTCATGATGTACTCGTCGGCGCCGGCATGCATGGCGCGGGCGATGTGGGCGATGTCGTTCTCGGTGGTGCAGAACACGACCTTGGGCCGCTTGCCGCCGGGCATCTGCCTGAGGTTCCTCAGGAAATCGTAGCCGTCCATGATCGGCATGTTCCAGTCGAGCAGGATCGCGTCCGGCATCTCGCCCTTGCAGGCGTCGATAGCGCGCGCGCCGTCCTCGGCCTCGGCGATGCGGAATTGCAGCCCTTCCAGGATGCGGCGGGCGACCTTGCGGATGACCGCGGAGTCGTCGACGACGAGACAATACTTCATGACATGGCTCCAGTCGGCGGATCGTCAGGCGGCGATCGGCAAGTCGATGTTGAGGACGGCGTCGACGTCGATGACGACCAGGAGGCGGTCGTCGAGGCGGTGGACGCCCTTGGCGATGGCCGCCCAGGCGCGGTCGAGATGGATCGGCACCGGTTCGAAGGTCGTCCGGCTGAGGCGCATCACCTCGCCGACGGCGTCGACGATCAGGGCGAAGGCCTCGCCGCCCTGGTCGAGGCCGACCGCGGTGAGCTCCTGTTCATCCGTGCCGGTCGGCATGGGCCCGGTGTCGGCATGGCGCATGCGCCGGCGCATGCAGATCGCGGTGACGACGCGCCCGCGCAGATTGATCAGGCCGACGATCTCGTAGGGGGCCAGCGGCACCGGCGTGATGCGCGTCGCGATGAACACGTCCTGCACGCGCCCGATCGGCAGGCCGAGCAATTGGCCGCCCACGGTGACGGTGACGTAGTCGAGCGAGTCCTCGAAGGCCGCAAGGCCGGCAGCGCTCTCCTCATGCTGCTCGGTCATGCGGCGCGCCTCAGTCTGGGACGGGTTTCAGCCAGCTCGGCGATCAGCGCGCGCCGGTCGAACTTGGCGACGACCTCGTCGAGCTGCGCCTGGATCGCGGCGACATGCAATTCGGGGGTCGGCAGGCTGGTCAGCCCGATGATGCGCAGCCCGGCATGGCGGGCTTCGGCCCGCAGCCGGGCGGCGAGAGCGAAAGCGGCCTCGGCGTCGCGATCGATGTCGATGACGATGGCGTCGATCTCGGCGCTGCCGGAGGCGAGGCCGGCGGCCATCGCCGGGTCCGAGGCGTGGATGACCTGCAGGCCCGCCGCCTTCAGCACGGGGGCGAGCATCTCGCGCAGGAACTCGGAGGGCTCGATCAGCAGGACGCGCGGCGAACCGGCCTCGCTGCGGCGCATGTGCAGCCAGTTGGGGTTGGCTTTCGGCAGATAATGGGCGAGATCGAGGATCTCGGTGGCGCGGCCGCGGATGATCGCCGAGCCGAGCAGCCCCTGCTCGGGCATGGCCAGCATCTCGATGTCGAGCACCTCGTCGACGATGTCGACGATGGCGTCGACCGCCAGCGCCATGCTGAAATCGCCTTCGGAGAAGATCACCATCGGCTGCAGGCCGGTCTGCCGGAGCGCGCAGCCCTCGACCGGCACGACCGGCATCAGCCGCCCGCGATAGTTGAGCAAGGTGCGCCCCCCGCCGTTCTCGAACAGTCCGGCCTCGACCTCTTCCAACCGGGTGACGAGGGAGAGCGGCACGGCCTTGACCGTGTCCTTGCCGGCCCGGAACACCAGCATCGTGGTGCGCTCGACCGGCGAGCCCATCTCGACGGGATCGTCCGAGGCGATCTCGTCCTGTGCCGCCGCCACGCCGACGAGCCGGGCGACGCCGTTGGGATCGACGATCAGCACCACGGCGCCGTCGCCCAGGATGGTGTTGCCCGAGAACAGCGGGATGTGGCGCAGCCGCGTCGACATCGGCTTCACCACGATCTCTTCGGTGTGGAACACCGACTCGACGAGGATGCCGAACTGCCGTTCGCCGATCTGGGTCACGACGATGAAGCCGTCATCGGCGATGCCTGCGTCCGTCGTCCGGTTCATAACACCGGCGAGAGCGATGATCGGCAGCAACCGCTCGCGCAGGCGCAGCACGGGGGCGTTGTTGATGCGTTCGATGCGGTGCTCGCCACTGGCTTTGACGCGCACCAGCTCGCGCACGACCACCTGCGGGATGGCGAAGCGCTGGCCCTGCGTCGCGACGATCAGGGCGGAGACGATCGCCAGCGTCAGCGGAATCTTGATCGTGATCGTGGTACCGGTGCCGGCGATGCTGGCGATGTCGATCATGCCGCCGATCGCGTCGACATTGACCTTGACCACATCCATGCCGACGCCGCGCCCGGAGATCGCGGTGACGGAATCGGAGGTCGAGAAGCCGGGATGGAAGACGAAGCGCAGCAGCTGCGACTCGCTCATCCGCTCGGCCTCGGCCTCGCTGGCCAGCCCGCGCTGGATCGCCTTCTGGCGGATGCGGGCGACATCCATGCCGCGGCCGTCATCCGAGATGGCGATCGTGACCGAGCCACCCTCGTGATAGGCGGAGACCCGGATCGTGCCGGTTTCCGGCTTGCCCAGGCCAGCGCGTTCCTGCGGGTCCTCGATCGCATGGTCGGCGCAATTGCGCACCATGTGGATGAGGGGGTCCTTGATCAGGTCGAGCAGCTGGCGGTCGAGCTCGGTCTCGGCGCCCTCCATCACCAGCTCGATCCGCTTGCCGAGATCGGTGGAGAGGTCGCGGACGATGCGCGGCAGCTTCGACCAGGCGTTGCCGATCGGCTGCATGCGCGTCTTCATCACGCCGTCCTGCAATTCGGCGGTGATGAGCGAGAGCCGCTGCAGCGGCGCCTTGAGGCCGGCATCCTCCTGCCGGCGGGCGATCTCGAGCAGCTGGTTGCGGGTCAGCACCAGCTCCGAGACCATGGTCATCAGGTGCTCGAGCGTGTCGACATTGACGCGCAATGTCGCCGGCCCGGCCGCCCTGGCGTCGCGGGCGGTGTCGCCATGGGCCATGCCGGGCTGGTCGAGCGGGCTCGGCGCGGCGCGGAAGACCAGGTCCATATCGTCCGCTATCGCGCCGGCGGCGGGCGTAACCGCCGCTTCGGCCGATCTGGTCTCAGCGGTACGGGCAAGATAGGCGGCGACGGGATCGAGCGAGGAGTGCGATTGCCGCCTGGCCAATTCCAGCTTGGCGCGCTCGGCCAAGCCGCGCAATTCGTCGATCAGCTGGCCGTCATGGCCGGGCGGCTCCTGCCCCTTCTCGGCGAGCTCGGCCATGATCTCCTTGATCCGGTCGATTGTCTCGAGGATCGCGGTGACCGCGCTGGAGGAAACGCTCGCGCCGTCCCGGAACTGGCCGATCACGGATTCGGCCGCATGGGTCAGTGCTTCCAGACGCGGCAGGCCGATGAAGCCGCAGGTGCCTTTGACCGTGTGGACGAGCCGGAAGATGTTGCGCAGGATGTCGCCGTTGTTCGGCTCCTGCTCGAAGCGGACGAGCTCCCGATCGACCATGTCGAGGTGCTCGCCGGTCTCTCCCAGAAACTCTTGCAGCAACTCGTCCATGCAAGGACCGCTCACTCACGCCACCGATGCTGCCGCGGATATTGCGGTGCAAGGGTTTATGATCGGTTGAGAGCGAGCGGAAACCGCAAGGAATCCTGGCGTCGGGGCGGCCTTCCCTTGGGGCTTCAGGCCGGCTCCGCGCCGATGCTGACCGTGTCGCCCTCGATCGCGAAGGTGATCTTCATGTTCGCGGCGCGCGCGACCATGCCGGTATAGACCGGCTGGACCGCGTGGGCGTCGATGGCGCCGCTCTCGGAGCGGCCGGCGATCAGGTCCTCGACATGGGCGGGAATGCGCGCATGCGAGCCGGTGGCGGTGATGGCGAAGCTGCCCTGCTCACCGGCGAGCGTGCAACGGCAGGTGATCTTGCCGCCGCGCGGGATCGCCTGCGTCGCCAGGACCAGCAGGTTGAGCACCAGCTTGACCTGGTTCTTCGGCAAGAGGGCGCGCGGCGCCTCCCAGTCGAGCGAGAGCTTCTCGTCGTTGAGGAAGCCGTTGGCAACGGCGCCGGCATCGCCGAGGTCGATCATCGCGCCGGCCGAGCCGGCGGCGCCGAAGGCGAGCCGCGCGAATTGCAGCCGGGCCGAGGCGTTGCGCGCGCTCTTCTTGATCAGGTCGAGCGCGAACTCCTTCATCGAAGGGTCGTCTTCCTCGAGCACTTCGAGCGCGTTGACGATCGCGCCGACGGGGCTGATCACGTCATGGCAGACGCGGCTGCAGAGAAGTGCGGCCAGATCGAGCGGCTCGAGCGAGATGGCGGTCATGATCCGGTCCTGCGGTCAAGAGAATCAGGGCGACATTGCACCCCATATCGGTGTTGCAGCATGCGCGCCGCTGGTTTGCAGTTGGTTAACCATAGCCTCAGCGCGCGCTCGGGCAGGGGGGCCCTTCCGGCATGCCCCGGCAAGATGGCTGCCAGAAGGCGAGCCGGCTTTTTCTTTACCGCACCATGCACTACCTAATGGAGTGATATCGCCGGAGGCGCCGCCCGGCATGGCTCTTGAGATCGGCACACGGCGCCGGCGAGACTGGTTCGAAACATGGCCATCGCTTACGACGACCCCCGCCTGACCGACCGGGACGGGCTTGCGCGCGCCCTTGGCGAGGCGGCACGGCGCACGGCTGCCGTCCTGCTGGCGAAGCGGGCGGCGCGCGACGTCAAGCTCAAGGCGGACGGCTCGCCGGTCTGCTCCGCCGACCTCGCCGCCGATTTCGCCGCCAAGCAGGCGCTGGCCGAGCTGCTGCCGGGCTTCCCGGTGATCAGCGAGGAGAGCGTCGGCGAGGTCGCGCCGGCTTCCGTCTTCATCCTGCTCGATCCGCTCGACGGCACGCGCGAATTTCTTGCCTCCGGCGACAGCTATTGCGTCGCCATCGCCGTGATCCTGGACGGACGTCCGCTCGCCGGGGCGATCGCCGCGCCCGCCATCGGCCGGCTCTGGTATGGCGGCGAGCGCAGTTTTGCCCAGGAGCTCGATGCCGAAGCGGAGCCGCTGGGCGCCGCGCGGCAGGTCCATGTCCGGTGCGAGCCGGAGGACGGCCCGCTGATGCTGGTCAGCCGCTTCCATGGCGACACGGTCAGCGCCGGCGTCGCCGCCGCGGTCGCGAAGGGCGACGGCGCGCCGGTGTCATCGGCCGTGAAATTCGCGCTGATCGCGTCCGGCGAGGCGGATCTGCATGTGCGCGGCGGCCCGACAATGGAATGGGACATCGCCGCTGGCGACGCCATCCTCGCTGCGGCCGGCGGCATTGTGCTGACCCTCGACGGGCAGAAGCCCGGCTACGGCCATGCCGAGCGGGATTTCCGCAATCCGCCCTTCGTCGCGGCGGGCTGCGAGCGTCTGGCTCGTCTCGCGATCGAGAAAGCGGCGAGCTGCCGCTGCGCTTGACCCGACTCAGCGCGCGATCGAGGTCGCGACGGCGGGCCAGCGCTGCTGGGCCTGCGCCCGCAAGGCAGCTTCGCTGATGAAACGCCGGCGGTTCTCGTCGCTGCGGAAGAAATAGAGCTGCGAGCCGATGATGGCGAAGCGATGCGGGTCGGCATCGACAGCGCGTCCATCCGCCACGCCGCTGGCGTCGAAGCCGCCGAAGCGCGGTGTGTAGACCTGCGGCGCCTCGCGAAAGGCATCGCGGTTGGCGGCGCTGGCGAAGCGCCAGACCGCACCGCCATGAAGCAGTTCGTAGTCAGGCAGGCCCGGAACGGCGGCATCGTTCAGGAAATAAGCGACGGGATCGAAACCGGAGAGCGCCAAGCCGGTGCGGTTGTCGCGCTGCATGACTTCGCCGAGACCGGGGAGTTCCGGCAGGCCCGTGGGGAGGGCCGACGCCCGGCTCTCCTGCACGGCAAGAAGAAGCACGCAGCCTGTCACGATACCGGCGATCACGATCCCGGCATGCCTTGCTGCGGCCTTCATCGCCCACCAATCCTTGGTTCTAGTCGCGTTACGGCACGTCCTGCGCCGCAGTTCACCGCTTGGATACACATACGGCGTATCCAAGAGGTTACCGTGGTCGCGAGGATTCGCACGACCCGCCGTCGACGCCATCCCGGCAGGAGGCCGAATGCCCAATGCCCGGCGCTTGCCTGGAGACGATGAGATGAACCATACCCGCCGCACCCTGCTCGCTAGCGCCCTGCTGCTCGGCGCGGGCCTTGCCGCCGGTCCCGCCACCGCCCAGCCGGCCGAGCGCTCCTTCACCCAGAACGAGCTGGTCACCTCCGGCCATCAGTTCTTCGGCAATGTCTCGCGCGGCTTTGCGCTGACGGTCGAGGAAGCGGTGCGCCGCTGGGGCGAGCCGAACGGCTATGTGCTCGGCCAAGAGGCGTCGGGCGCCTTCGTCGGTGGCCTGCGCTATGGCGAGGGCACGCTGTTTACCCGCAATGCCGGCGACCGCAGGGTGTTCTGGCAGGGGCCGTCGGTCGGCTTCGACTTCGGCGGCGACGGCGCGCGCACGATGATGCTGGTCTACAACCTGCCGAGCGTCAGCGCGCTCTACCAGCGCTTCGGCGGGGTCGACGGCTCGGTCTATTTCGTCGGCGGCTTCGGCTTCACCGCGCTGACCGCCGGCGGCGTCATGGTGGTGCCGATCCGCACCGGCGTCGGCTGGCGGCTCGGCGTCAACCTCGGCTATCTCAAGTTCACGCCCGAGGCGACCTGGAACCCGTTCTGACCTGACAATTGCCGGCTGCTGGCCTTATCTATCAAGGCATGGCAGCCTGAGCCCGGGCTGATCGCAGACATGGGAGCCGCTCCGCCTTGATCGAAGCCGTCATGCTCGTCGCGCTCGGCTTCCTGTCGGCAAGCCTGCTCGCCCTTGCGGCGCTGCCGGCGCTGAGCCGCCGGGCCGACCGGCTGGCGCGGCGCCGGGCCGAGGCCGCATTCCCGCTGTCGCTTGCCGAGATCGCCGCCGACCGCGACCATCTGCGCGCCGAATTGGCGGTTCGCGAGCGGGCGTTGGAGCAGAAAGCCGAGAGCGGCTTTGCCGCCAAGGCCGGCGCGATGAGCGAGATCGGCCGGCGCGACATGACGATCGGCCGGCTGGAAACCGATCTCGGCGAACGCAAGCAGCGGATCGGGGTGCTCGAGGCCGAACTCGGGCAGAGGACACAGGAGCTGGCTGAGACGCGCGAGTCGCTGTCCAGTGAAAGCGCCGGTCACCAGACGACGCAAGCGACCTTGTCGAGCCGCGTCAGCGATCTCGCTGCGGTGGAGGGGCAGCTTGCCGAGATCCGTCAGGCGCTCAGCGGCACCTCGGCCGATCTCGCCGCCCGCAGCCACGAGCTCACCGAGCTGAGAGCGCTCCATGAGAAAGCCGAGGCGACGCTGGCGGAGCGCGACCAGTCGCTTTCGAGCTTGAACAGCGAGCACGACCGTCAGCGCGTCGCCCTGGTCGAGGCTGGCACGCTCAGGCTCAGGCTGGAGGGCGAGCGCGACGATTTCTCGGCGCGGCTTACCACGGCCGAAGTGGCGCTGGCCGAGGCGCGCACGAACCTCTCCGCCATGAAACTGGATCGCGATAGCGAGAGGCTGCGCGCCGATGCGCTTTCGACGCGGGCAAATGAGGCTGAAGCGACGCTGCGTACCGCTGATGCGAACGCCATCAAGCTCGGCGCCGAGATCGCGCGACAGGAGGCGGCGATGACGCAGGCATCCGCCGAACACGCCGAGATGCTGGCACGGATCAAGGCGCTGGAAGGCAGGATCGAGGCTGCCGCCGTGGCCGAGGCGCGCCTGAAGGAGCAGCTGGCGAGCGAGGCGGCCGCGCATCGCGCCGCCCTGCGCGAGCGCGAGGAGATGCTCGAGGCGCTGCATGCCGAGATCAGCACCGTCCAGGGCGCCCGTGACCAGGCCCGCGCCGACCGGGCGGGCTTGAAGCGCGAGCTCGCGGCGTTGCGCAAGCAGAATGGCGGCAAGGCGGCGGGAGAAGCGGCCTTGCGCCAGGAGATCGTGCGGCTGGCCGATGCGCTGCTGGTCGCATCCGAAAGCCGTGAGGCCGCGGAATAGTCGCCTGTCGACCAGGGCCTTTCCTCTTTTGCCAGACATGCTCTAGGGAAGGAGTGGCGGCCTTCGCGGCCGGCTGGTTCGGTTTGGGATGATGACGGATATCGTTTGTATCGGTGAACCCCTCGGCGAATTCAACGCGACGCGGGGCGAGGCGGGCGCCTACCGTTTCGGTCTTGGCGGCGACACCTCGAATTGCGCGGTTGCGGCAGCGCGACAGGGTGCGAAAGTTGCCTATGTCGGTGCGCTCGGTGATGACGAGCCGGGCCGTTCGTGGCGGTCATTATGGGCCGACGAAGGCGTGGACGATGCTCACGTCTCGACGCATCCTTCGGCGCCGACGGGGCTCTATTTCGTCTCCCACGGCCCACAGGGGCACGTCTTCTCCTATCTGCGCGCCGGCTCGGCCGCGAGCCTCTACGGCCCGGCGCAGTTGCCGAAGGACCTCATCGCTTCGGCCAAGGTGATCCAGGCTTCCGGCATCAGCCAGGCGATCTCGGCAAGCGCTTGCGATGCGGTGTTCGAGGCCTTTTCGATCGCGCGTGAGAACGGCGTGCTCACCGCCTACGACACCAACCTCAGGCTCAAGCTCTGGCCGCTGGCGCGGGCGCGGGCGATCGTCCATGCCGCCTGCGGGATGGCCGACATCGTCCTGCCGGGCGATGGCGACGCCAAGCTGCTGACCGGGCTGGAGCAGCCCGACGCGATCGTCGATTTCTATCTCAAGCTCGGTGCCAAGGTCGTGGCGCTGACGCTCGGCCATGAGGGCTCGCTGGTGGCGACGCCGGATCGGCGCCAGCGCTTCGTGCCGATCAAGGTCGACGCGATCGACGCGACCGGCGCCGGCGACTGCTATGACGGCGCCTTCCTGGCCGAATACATCCGCACCGGCGATGCCTTCGCGGCCGGAGCCTATGCCAATGTGGCGGCGGCGCTGTCGACGCTGGGCTATGGCGCGGTGGCGCCGTTGCCGCGCCGGGCCGACGTGGAAGCGCGGATCGCACAAGAGGCGGCTGGCCGGGCATGAGCGTTCCTGTCCTGATGGAAGCGGGCGCGCTGCTCGCGCGCTACGACGTGCTGATCAGCGACGTCTGGGGCGTCGTCCATGACGGCGTTCTGGCGCTCGATCCGGCCTGCGAGGCCCTGATGCGCTATCGCGAGGGCGGCGGCACGGTGGTGCTGCTCTCGAACGCGCCGGGCCCCTCGGCCCAGATCGCCGGCGTGCTCGACGGCAAGCGCGTGCCGCGCGCCGCCTGGGACCGGCTGGTGACCTCCGGCGACGTGACGCGCGCCCTGATCGGCGAGACGCATCTGCGCAAGGCCTATCATATCGGCTGGCAGCAGGACCGGGCGGTGTTTGCCGGCTTCGACGTCGAGATCGTCGGCGAGGACGAGGCTGAGTTTGTCGTCGCGACCGAACTCAACGATTACCGCAAGGAACAGCCGGAGCAGTACCGGCCGCTGCTGTCGCGCTTCGCGGTGCGCGGGTTGCCTTTCATCTGCGGCAACCCCGACCTCGTCGTCCATGTCGGCCATGATCTCCTGCCCTGCGCCGGGGCGCTGGCGACGATCTATGAAGAGCTCGGCGGCCATGTCGCCTGGGCCGGCAAGCCGCATCGCCCGGCCTATGATCTCGCCCTTGCGGCAGCCCGCGAGGCCCGGGGCGGGCGCGATGTGGATCCGGCGCGCGTACTCGTCATCGGCGACGCCGTGCGCACCGATCTTGCCGGCGCCAGGATGATGGGCTTCGATAGCCTGTTCATCGCCGGTGGCATCCATCGCGACGAGACGATCCGCGATGGCGCGGTGGTGCCCGACGGGCTCGCGCGGGTGCTGGCGAGGCATCGGCCCTTGCCGGTCGCGGCGATGGCGGCGCTGGGGTAGGTGCTGCTTCGTCATTGCGAGCGCAGCGAAGCAATCCAGGAGCGGCAGAACTCTACGTCTCCCTGGATTGCTTCGTCGCTGCGCTCCTCGCAATGACGGTTCAGGACCGTGTGCCTCACACCGGCGGCGGGTTCGCCTTGCGGATGCGCTCGCCGATCGCGTGATAGAGGCCGTCGAGCGGGCGGAAGACGAAGCGCACGGTCGAGCGGCCGGGCGGCACCTGCACGGCCCGGAAGATCACGTTGGCACGCAGCAGCTGCGCCGGCTTGCCGTCGACCTCGACCTGCCACCAGGGCTGCCAGACATCGTTCAGCACGACGAAGCCGCCGCGCGGCGCATCGACATCGAGCAGGACCTCGGTCGTGCCGTAATTGCGGATGCGCACGCTGCCGGCCTGGGCCGGGCCGGTCGGCAGGGGTGGCGGCGCCTTGTCGAAGAGGACGGTGCGGCGTGGGTCGAAGCCCGCCGGCCATTGCCCGCCTTTGAGGATGGCGCCGAAATCGGCAGCTTGCGCCTCCGTGACGAGGAGCACGCGCGGCAGGGCGCGCGGGTTCTCGTAGACATAGGCGTCCTTGGTCCGGGCGATCTGGACGAGATCGCCGGGTTTCAGCTGCTTGTCGATCTCCTCGACCGGGACGCCGGTCGCGATGAAGCGCAGGCCGAGCATGTCGGCGAGCAGCGAACGATAGGACGGCATCAGCGGCGAGAAGGTGCGCTGGTCGGGCAAGGCGACATGGTCACCGGCACCGGTCGCCTCACTGTAGAGGCCGAGCCGGAGCGGGTTGTAGCCCAGCGTGTTGTCGAGGCCATGGACAAGGCTGGCATTGGGCCAGTGGAAGTCGATTCCGGCGAGCTCGATGCGATCGCGCCGGTCGGGGCCGGCGGTGCGGGCGGTCTCGCGCTTCAGCAAGGCGATGGTCTCGTTGCTGCTGTCGGCGCGCAGCACCTCGTACATCCCGGCCGGCAGGGCGGTCGACTCGCTCGGGCCGTTGTTGACCGAGAGATCGACGACCATGGCGGCGGCGAGAATGATGGTCGCGGCCATGCCGGCGCCCTGCAGAGCGAGGCCGCGCGCCGCGACCAGCGCGCCTGCGACCAGCATCAGGCAGAGCAGGGCGGTGACCAGCGGCACGAAGGCGACATGGAGCCGGCCGACCGTCCAGGCCAGCCATATCGCTGCACTGAAAGCTGCCAGCAGCAGCAGGATCTCGAGCACGATCTGCCAGCGGCGCGGGCGCGGCGCGGTATCGGTCAGGACGAGATGGGTGAGGTAGCCGCCGAGGATCGCCAGCAGCGCGCCGAGGATGAAGAGCGCATCGGCCGGGCGGCGGTAGAAGTCGATGCCGGGCAGGTGGAAAAGCAGGGCAAAGCCCGGCGTATAGCGGCCGAGCGCGAAAACCAGCACGAGGAGCGCAGCGGCGCTGAGTGCGACGATCTCGCGCCGCAGCAGGGCGCCGCGGACGATGCCGACGCGGCCGACGAGCAGGATCGGCAGCAGGCCGAGATAGAGCTCGCCCATATTGCGGGCGAGATAGAGATCGAGCGGGCCGAAGCGCTTCTCCCAGGCGGGGCTGGGCGGGCCCCAGAAATTCTCCAGCGGCCCGGAGGCGCCATAGAGATTGGCGATCAGCCCTGTCAGCAGCGAGCCCGGATGCAGCGAGCCCTTGCCGGCGCCGGCGAGATCGATCACGGGCCGGTTCGATTCCTCCGCCAGCACGGCGGTGAGCAGGATCGGGATCGTCGCGACCAGCGTGGCGCCGACAACGCCGAGCAGCAGCGGCATCAGGCTGGCACGCAGCGCCGCCAGTGGCTTGTCGGCCATGGCGATCGCGGCGAGCACGAGCCCGGCGAGGACATAGACGCCGAGCAGAGCGACCTGGTCGCGCCCCAGCACCATGAAGCCGGCAGCGAGACCGGCGGCAAAACCGTAGCGCCAGGAGCTGCGTTCGAGTGCGCGCGAGAGCAGCAGCAGCGTCACCGCGAAATAGGACAGGCTCAGCACCTGCCCGACATGCTGGATGCGCCAGGCTGCGGCCGCGCCGAAGGAGAAGGAGAGGGCGCAGACGACCGCCCCGGCCGGGTGCCAGCCGCGATCACGGAAGAGGAGGACGAGGCAGAGCGCGCCGACAAGCAGCGAGCCCAATAGGGCGCCGTCACTCCAGCGGAAATCCGGGGCCGGATTGAGCAGGGCGATCAGGAAATAGGGCGGCGAGAAGATCAGCGATTGCGGGTCGGCGACCTGCGGCGATCCCGCGAAGACGAAGGGCGTCCAGAACGGCGAGAGGCCCTTGTGCAGGGCGCTGGCGAGGAATTGCAGCTGCGGATGGAAATGCGCCTTGGCGTCCCAGGGCACGGTGACGGCGCCGGAGAGCCAGGGCCAGGACAGCGCCAGCCAGCCGGCGCAGACCAGCAGCATCACCCTGGCGGTCGGCCAGGGAGCGGGCGGCGGCTCGGTCTCTTGGTGGTCCCGACCTGGCAGGGGAGCATCGGACATCAGGGCTTCCTGCCCCAGCTCCGGGGCGCGATCAATGCTCGCGCCGGTCAATCCTTGGGAGCGGCACGCGCCATCAGCGCGTCCATGTCGATGAAGTGGCCGGCGCGGTCGCGCTTGGAGGCGAGATAGCGGACATTGTGGACATTCGGGCGGCCGAGCACGCGCTGGGTCGCGGCGACTTCGAGCCCGGCGGCCTTGATCGCCCCGATCTTCAGCGGGTTGTTGGTCAGCGCCGTGACGCTGGAGACGCCGAGCTGCTTCAGCATCGCTGCGGCGAAGTCGAAATGGCGCTGGTCGAGATCGAAGCCGAGCACCTCGTCGGCATCGTAGGTGTCCCAGCCCTGGCTCTGCAGCTTGTAGGCGCGCATCTTGTTGGAGATGCCGTTGCCGCGGCCTTCCTGGTCGAGATAGAGCAGGATACCGCCCTCGTTCTCGGCCATCCACTGCACGGTCTCGCGCAGCTGGTCGCCGCAATCGCATTTCAGCGAGCCGAACAGGTCGCCGGTCAGGCAGGCCGAATGCAGCCGCACCGGCACGGCGGCCGTAAGATCCGGCTTGCCGACGATGATCGCGACCTGGTCGCGCAGGCCCTCGCCGCCGCGGAAGACGACGAATTCGGTATCGGGCGCGCCTTCGAGCGGCACTGGCGCGCGGCCGACGATGGCAAGGCGCGCGACCTGCGCGGCGCGATAGCCGTTGATGGCGTCGATCGAGACCTCGATCAGGGGCTCGCCGGCGACCTGCGCGGCCTGGACCGGAACGAGGATCACAGCCGGCAGCACCAGCGAAAGGCGGGCGAGTTCGAGCGCAGCGTTGTCGAGCGCATTGGCCGGCCCGACGGGGGCATCGACACGGGCGTCGAGCTTGAGGGCGAGCGTCTCGATGCGGGAGAGGTCGATCGCCGGCATGGCGAGGATGCCGGTCTCGGTGCGCCCTTTGGCGCCGAGACGGCGCAGGCGCGCGGCGCTCAGCACGAGGCGAGCCTTGCCGGCGGACAGGGAATCGAGACGGGTGGTGAGATCGGCTTCGGCGAGCTCGGCCGACAGCGCCAGCGCCAGCTCCTCGCCCTGCCGCAGCAGCACCGGGCGGGCGGCGCGGAACTCGGCGAGAGCGCGGTCGACGGCGACCAGATCGGTCTCGCCCGGCCGGTCGAAAAGCTTACGCGACTGAGGCATCGGAAAGTCCGTCAGATTGCGCCCGAAGGCGCGGAGGAATGTGAGCTAGCTACGCGCGTCTCGCCTGGACAGATGCGTCCGATGCAACACCGCGTTCCTACAACGTATCCGCTTCTGCGTGGTTCCCAGGACAGTGCCCGCAACAGGCCAGATCGGCAGCCGATTGCAGACTGGCCTATAAAAGCGCGAGATTGAACACCAGATGAATAGTCTCGGAAGCGGACCCTGACCAGATATGGCGAGCGGGAGCGCGTAAGGGAAATGACGCAGGGGCATGACCCGGTAACGCCAAGCGCGGGACGCGGCGCCGTCTACAGTCCGACGGCGCGCATGCTGCACTGGATCACGGTCGCGGCAGTGTTCGTGATGATCCCGCTCGGGCTCGCCATGAGCTATCGCGGCAACACGCTCGACATCTGGGACGGGGTGACCGACGCGCTCTATTCGACACACAAGTCGATCGGTTTCCTTGTGCTCTGGCTCAGCGCCGGCCGGCTGATCTACCGGCTGGTGCATGGTGCGCCACCCGACGAGCCGACGCTGGAATGGTGGCAGAAGGCCGCCTCGCATCTTCTGCATTGGATGCTCTACGGTTTGCTGCTGATCGTGCCGCTGCTCGGCTGGATCGGCGTCTCGCTCTTCCCGTCGCTGACGGTGTTCAACCTGTTCGACCTGCCGGCACTGGCCGCGCCCAATGAGGATCTCGCCAAGCGTGTGCTCGCCCTCCATGGCTGGCTCGCCATCCTGCTGGCGCTGCTGGTCTGCGGGCATATCGGCGCGGCGCTGTTCCACACTTTCATCCGCAAGGACGGCGTGCTGCGCCGGATGCTGCCGGGGTTGAAATAGGGCTCACCACTCGTCCGGTCGTGCGGTCCCCTCGGTGATCTCCACCAGCCGGCGTCGGGTACCCGGCGTCGTCCCCTCCGGCAGGGCCGAGAGCGGGAAGAAGCGCGCCTCGGCGATCTCGATATCAGGCTGCTTCGGCGCGCTCTGCGCGAAGGCGCGCACGATGAAGACGGCGACATGGTCGCGAGTGGAGGCATGGCGGTTGAGGAAGATGCCGTGCAGCGCCGCAGGGCCGGTCAGCATGATGTTCGCCTCCTCGCGCAATTCCTTGGCGAGCGCGTCGTGAAGCGTCTCGTTCGGCTCGACGCCCCCGCCGGGCATATGCCAGCCGGGCGTATAGGTGTGGCGCACCAGCAGGACCTCGCCGGCCTCGCTCAGCACGGCGGCGCGGACGCCAAGGGTCATGCCGCGGCGCAGGCGGAAATAGAGGTGCAAAACCCGGCCGGCCAGCCGCCGCAGCCCGCGCGGTACGCGCTCGATTCGCGATGCGCCCGAGCCCGGGCCGGATCCGTCCTCGTTGCTCACGATGTGGGCAAATCCTGCTGTCGGATTAATTGTCTATGCAATGGGCGCATAACAGAACTCTGTTTGCCCTCTCGATATAACGCAAACGCGCCTTAAATGACGGTTACAAGTTTCGCATCACCGCTGGGGAATTATCATGCTTCTCGCCTTCATCACCGCTCGCCTGAATGCCAAGCCGCGCTACGTCTGGAAGCCGGCCGTCACCCTGACCGATCCGCGCATCGTCTCGGAGCTGATGGGCTCGGCCAACTGAGCCTTTTCAGGCTGCGTCATCTTCGCCCGCCGCCACCGTCATGCTTGACGCGGCGCGGGCGTTGACGGCAAGCGCTTGAGCGTGTTCACGCTCGCGCATCTCTCCGACCCGCATCTCGGACCGCTGACCAAGTTCTCGCTGCGCGAGCTGCTGGGCAAGCGCGCGACCGGATATGTCAACTGGCGACGCAAGCGGCGCCACGCCCATGACATGGAAATCCTCGGGCTGATCGTCGCCGACATTCTGGCGCAAAAGCCCGACCACATCGCCTGCACCGGCGATGTCTCGCATATTGGCCTGCCGACCGAGTTCAAGACGGCGCTCTCCTTCCTCGATACGCTCGGCCCGCGCGATAGCGTCAGCTTCGTGCCGGGCAACCATGACTGCTATACGCGCTCATCACTTGCTGCGCTGTCGTATGAGCTCGCACCGTGGTGCGCCAGCGATGATGGGCAGGCGGGCTATCCCTGGTATCGCAGGCGCGGCCCGGTGGCGCTGATCGGGATGAACACCGGCATTCCGACCTTGCCGCTGATGGCGACGGGGCGTGTCGGCTCGGCCCAGATCGCCGTCACCGAGAAGCTGCTGACGCAGGCCAAGGCCGATGGGCTGATCCGCGTCGTACTGATCCACCATCCGCCCTATGTCGGCGGTGCGCGGCGCACGCGCGAGCTGGTCGATGCCGATGCCTTCGAGGCGATGCTGCGCCGGGTGGGAGCGGAGCTCGTCCTGCACGGCCATAACCACCGCTTCTCGCTGGCCTGGCGGCAGGGGCCTGGCCATGACGTGCCGATCGTCGGCGTGCCCTCGGCCTCGATCGGCCCGCGCGGCGGCCATGGCGAGCTCGCCTGCTGGCATCTGCTGCGGATCGAAGGGCCGCCGGCGGCCCCTCATATCAGCCTGGAGCGCCGTGCCTTCGATCTCGACGGCACGGTCAAGCTATTGCAGCTGATGCCGCTGACGGGTGGCGGGATCGTCTGACGCGTCAGACGCAGCGACCGCCGTCGACCGCCAGCACCGAGCCGGTCACCATCTCCGACTCATCCGAGCACAGGAACAGCGCGGCATTGGCGATGTCCTGCGGCGTCGAGAACCGGCCCCAGGGAATCGTCGCGGTGAAGGCCTTGCGCTTCTCCGGCGTGTCCTCGCCCATGAAGGTCGCGAGCAGCGGCGTTTCGCCGGCGACGGGGGCGATGGCGTTGACGCGGATCCGATCGGGAGCAAGTTCGACCGCCATCGACTTCGAGAGCAGGTTCGCGGCGCCCTTCGAGCCATTGTACCAGGTCAGGCCGGGGCGCGGGCGCACGCCCGCGGTCGAGCCGATATTGAGGATGACGCCGCCGCCATGCTCGCGGAAATGCGGCACGGTCGCCCTGGCCATCAGGAAGATCGACTTCACGTTGACATCGAAGACGCGGTCGAACTCGGCCTCGGTGACATCCAGCATCGGCTGGTTGCGATGGCTGATGCCGGCATTGTTGACGACGATGTCGAGCCGCTCGAAGCGCTTGATCACCTTGGCTACGGCTGCATCGACGCTTTTGGCTTTGCCGACATCGCAGGCGACGGCGAAAGCCTTGCGGCCGATCGCCTTGGCGGCCTCACGGGCCTTGTCGCCGTTGATGTCGAGCACCGCGACCCGCGCGCCCTCGCGCACGAAGGTCTCGGCGATGCCGAGGCCAAAGCCCTGCGCTGCGCCGGTGATCAGCGCCGTCTTGCCCTTCAGTCTCATGGTGCTTCCTCGAGGATTCTGTCTGCGCGCCGACTGTGGGACGATTTGGCCGGCGGGATAAATACGCTTTCGCGATTGGCCGGATAGCGGAATTGTATGGGCGGGACGCGTCATTCTCGGGCGAAGCGTCCTCGACGTCATTGCGAGGAGCGCAGCGACGAAGCAATCCAGGGAGACGTAGAGCCCTACGTCCCCCTGGATTGCTTCGCTTCGCTCGCAATGACGGCTGGCTTACGCCCCAATCTCCTCGCGCAGCATCTCCAGCTCGAGCCAGCGCTCCTCGGCTTCGGCGATCTCGCGCGTGACCTCGTCGAGCCTTGCCGTCGCCTTGGCGAAGAGCTTGGGATCGCGGGTGTAGAGATCGCCGGCGAGCGCGGCGTTGAGCTTGCCGGCCTCGGCCTGCAGTGCGTCGAGCTTCTTCGGCAGGGTCTCCAGTGCGTGCTTCTCGTTGAAAGAGAGCTTGCGCTTGGACGCGGTTGCAGGCGCGGCCGCTGCTTTCGGGGTTGCCTCTATCGCCTGCTTCTCCGGCGTGGCCCGGCTCCTGGCGCCGACGCCGCGGCCGCGCTGGGCCAGCATGTCGGAATAGCCGCCGGCGAACTCGGTCCAGACGCCGTCGCCGTCCGAGATCAGCACCGAGGAGACCGTGCGGTCGAGGAAGTCGCGGTCATGGCTGACGAGCAGGACGGTGCCGGCATAGTCGGCGACCAGTTCCTGCAGCAAATCGAGCGTCTCGATGTCGAGGTCGTTGGTCGGCTCGTCCAGCACGAGGAGGTTGGAAGGCTTGGCGAGGGCCCGCGCAAGCATCAGCCGGCCGCGCTCGCCGCCGGAGAGGGCGCCGACGGCGGTGCCACGCTGCAATGGCTGGAACAGGAAGTCCTTCATGTAGCTGACGACATGGCGCGGCTCGCCGCCGACCATGACCTGGTCGCTGCCGCCGCCGGTCAGGACATCGCCGAGCGGCGTCGCCGGATCGAGGCTTTCGCGACTCTGGTCGAGCGTCACCATCTCCAGCGCGGTGCCGAGCTTCACCGTGCCGGCGTCGGGCTTGAGCGCGCCAGTCAAAAGGTTGATCAGCGTGGTCTTGCCGGCGCCGTTCGGGCCGACGATGCCGATCCGGTCGCCGCGGGCGATGCGCAGCGAGAGCGGCTTGACGATCGGCCGATCGCCATAGCTCTTCGTGATGCCGACGGCCTCGACCACCAGCTTGCCCGAGGACTGGGCCTCGCTGGCCTCCAATTTGACGGTGCCGACAGCCTTGCGGGCGGTGCGGCGCTGGTCGCGCAGCGCATGCAGCTCGCCGAGGCGGCGCTGATTGCGCGTGCGCCTTGCGCTGACGCCATAGCGCAGCCAGTCCTCCTCGCGGGCGATCTTGCGGTCGAGCTTGTGGCGGTCGAGCTCCTCCTGCGCCAGCACCTCGTCGCGCCAGGCCTCGAACTCGCCGAAACCGCGCTCGACGCGGCGGGTCTGGCCGCGATCGAGCCAGATCGTGGCGCGCGAGAGATTGCTGAGGAAGCGGCGGTCGTGGCTGATCAGCACCATGGCCGAGCGCAGCGATTTCAGCTCCGCTTCCAGCCATTCGATGACGGGAAGGTCGAGATGGTTGGTCGGCTCGTCGAGCAGCAGGATGTCGGGCTCGGGCGCCAGCACGCGGGCAAGCGCGGCGCGGCGGGATTCGCCGCCGGACATCGCCCGCGGGTCCTCCTCGCCGGTGAGGCCGAGTTCCTCGACGAGATAGCGGGCGCGATAGGCGTCGTCGCCGGGCCCCAGGCCGGCTTCGACATAGGCGAGCGAGGTCGCAAAGCCCGTGAAGTCCGGCTCCTGCGGCAGATAGCGGACGGTGACGCCGGGCTGGAGGAAGCGCTCGGCGCTGTCGGGCTCGATCAGCCCGGCGGCGATCTTGAGCAGCGTCGACTTGCCCGAGCCGTTGCGGCCGACGAGGCAGACCTTCTCGCCGCCGGAGACGGCGATCTCGGCGGATTCCAGCAGTGGCTGGCCGCCAAAGGTGAGCGCGACGTCGCGAAGATGAAGCAGAGGAGCCATGGCGCGGGGGATAGACTGCGGCGGCGGCGCTGTCACCATCAAGGGTCTTGCGAGGTGGTCCAGCTTGATCCACTATGAGATACGTTTTGTATCTCATATGAGATGACGCGATGAGACAGCCGGCCCTGCGCAAGCCTCGTCCCGCCCGTATCGGCGACAATGGCGGCCCGCCTCTGGAAGAGAAGAAGCGCAAGCCGCGAACCGATAAAGGCGAGATCGGCCGCACTTTCGACTGGCGCTTCGCCCATCGCAAGGCCTGGAAGAAGCCGCGCGAGATCGCGCTGAGGCGGCAGGAGCGGGCCGAGGCGCTTGGGCTGACCTATGAGGAATATACGCTCGAAGTGCTGGAGCGCGGCTATTTCCCGCAGGAACAGCATGTCGAGACGATCGTCGCCAAGCGGCCCGAGCGCCGTCGCGATGGCGGTGTGGTCGGGCAGTCGCTGAAGGGTATGCGGCTGAAGAAGTAGCCCGTCATTCTCGGACGGAGCGAAGCGCAGATCCGAGAATCTCAGGACCAGCTCGCTGGGTTCCGAGATGGTCGGGTCAAGCCCGACCATGACGCGGATTGTCACGCTCGCAACACCCGCCGCAACACCTTCGTCATCGGCCGCTCGAACCAGTGATAGACCGCCAGCGCCGCGAGCACGGCAGCGAGCAAAGCCAGCATGATGAAAAGCCCGGTCGCGCTCGGTGCGATGCGGGCAAAAACCTCGCGCAGCGCCCGCATGGCGAAGGGGTGGACGAGATAGAGCGCGTAGGAGGCGTCGCCGACGACCGCGAGCGCCCGCACCAGCGCCGAAGGGGCGGTGACGTTGCGCCCGCAGGCCGCAGCCGTGACGAGGAGCAGCGCCGCCGGCCCGCGCAGAGCAACGGCCCCCCAGGACGTCTGCGCCCAGCCGTCGCCGGAGGCGACTATGAACAGGGCCATTCCGATCGCCGCCATCAGCCAGCGCAGGCGGCCGTCAAGCCTTAGTCCATTGCGGCGCAGCAGGCCGACCGCCATGCCGGCAGCGAATTCGAGCACGATCGGCTGGCCCCAGAAGCCGAAGGGCAGGCGAAGCGGCCCGGCCAGGGCCTGCGCCGCGACCAGGCCGGCAAGGGCGATGCAGACCAGCGGCACGACCAGCCGGGCGGGCGCCAGCAGGGCGGCGCCGAACAGCGCGTAGAACAGCATCTCGTAGTTCAGCGTCCAGCCGAGCGAATAGATCGGCTGCAACTCTCCGGCGGCGTTGGCCATCGGCCAGAACAGATAGGACGCGGCGATCTGCTGGAGGCTTGGAGTCTCGGAATTCACCAGCGTGGGCGAGGCGAGGAGGACCAGCAGGAAGAGCGTCGTCGCGGCCCAGTAGAGCGGCACGATCCGGGCGATGCGGCGGGCGATGAACAGGCGCGCGCCACCCAGCCGATCGAACAATCCGGTTGAGGAATGCACCATGATGAAGCCGGAGATGACGAAGAACAGGTCGACGCCAGCCGTCCAGGGCAGGGCATGGGAGGGCGTGAAGCTGGTGCCGGTCCTGGCCGCGAGGAAGCCGGCGTCCCCCTGGACGTGATGGACCGCGACCATCAGCGCCGCGAGCGCGCGCAGGACCTGGATGCCATAGAGCTGGGGCAAGTGGGAATCGTCTTCGAGAAGGAGCGGGTGAGCGCCGGAGCGCTCAGGCAAACCACAAGCGCGCGGGATCGTCGAGGCCGAAGCGGCCGGGCGCGGCGGCGATCGCCGCGAGGCCCTGTTCTGCCGGATCGTCGGCGGTGATCACGTTGAGCGCGAAGCGGGCGGCGAGATCCTCGACCGGCGGCTTGCCGGCGAAGACGGCATGGATCGTCGCCTTGTCGGCGAGCGGCAGGATGCGCGGCGCGATGCCGCCGGCGAGATAGACCCCGCCCGTCGCCTTGAAGCCGAGGGCAAGATCACCGGCGACGCGGGCCAAGAGCCGCCAGAAGCAGACCACCGCCATCAGCGCGCCGGGGTTGCCGTCGAGCGCCAGCGCGCTGACGTCGGCGGCGCTGACGTCGGGTTCGGCGACGTCCGACTGGCGCATCACCGCCCGGTGGAAGCGGATGAGCCCGCTGCCGCTGAGCAGTTCCTCGACGGTGACGCGCGGGATGCCCTCGGCGAGAGCCGGCCAGAGCTTCACCTCGGTCGGGTCCTCCGGACCGATGCCGATATGGCCGGATTCGGTCGGCACCAGCATGCCGGTATCGCCGCGGCGCAAGAGGGCGGCGGCGCCGAAGCCGGTGCCCGGACCGAGCACGAGGCGGGGGCCTTCCGGCTCCGGCTGGCCGCGGACGAGATTGAAGAGGTCGCGATCCCGAAGCACGGCGAGCGAGGCGGCGAGCGCCTCGAAATCATTGACCAGCAGTCCCTGCTCGAAGCCGAGCGCCCGACCGAGCTCCGGGCCGTCGAAGTGCCAGCTGGCATTGGTGAGCTGCGCCTTACGCCCGTCGAGCGGGCCGGCGACGGCGAGGATCGCTGAGCGCGGCTTCACCGTCAGCGTAGAGAGCACCGAGCCGAGTGCAGCTTCCGGCGTCGGGTGCGCACCGGTGCTGATCCGGGCCAGCGGCTCGTGCAGCGCGCCGGGCGTCGGCACCAGCGAGAGCCGGCAATTGGTGCCGCCGATATCGGCGACGAGGACTGGATGAGGAAAGCCCGCGCTCACGCGTGCTTCTTCCAGGGCGAGAACCAGCCGAGGCCTTCGAGCGTGCCGGCGCGCGGGCGGTACTCGCAGCCGACGAAGCCGGCATAACCCAGCGAATCGAGCTGGGCGAACAGAGCGGGATAATCGGGCCGGGTGCCGTCCGGCTCGTGCCGGCCCTCGGCATTGGCGATCTGGACATGGCCGACAAGCGGGTAGAGCGCCTCGAGCCTTGCGCCGACATCGCCGTGGATCAGCTCGCAATGATACATGTCGAACTGCAGCTTGACGTTGGGCCGGCCGGCCTCGCGGACGTAAGCCGCCGCCTGGTCGAAGTCGTTGAGGAAATAGCCCGGCATGTCCTTGCCGTTGATCGGCTCCAGCAGCAGGTCGATGCCATGCTCGCCGAGCTTGTCGGCGGCATAGGCGAGCGAGGCGCGATAGGCCTTCTGGGCTGCGGGATCGTTCGGATCGGTGAGGCCTGCCATCATGTGCAGGCGCTTGACGCCGGTCTCGTGGACATAGGCCAGGGCGGTCTCGATCCCCTTGCGGAACTCCTCCTCTCGGCCGGGAAGTGCCGCTATGCCGCGTTCGTCCTTGGCCCAATCGCCGGGCGGCAGATTGAACAGTGCCTGCTCCAGCCCGCCACCGGCGAGCGCGAGGCCGACCTTCTCGGGGGCGTGCTCATAGGGGAACAGGAACTCGACCGATTCGAATCCGGCTTCGGCGGCCGCCTTGAAGCGGTCGAGAAACTCCCACTCGTTGAACATCATCGAGAGATTGGCGGCAAAACGCGGCATTGGTCGGTCTCGTCAGTCGGATCGAGGCGGCAGGCTAGCCCGTTAGGACGGGCACGTCATTGGTAACCTGCACTGCGCAGGACAGTTCCGCGTTCTCAGCCGCCGAGCAGTCGCGGCAATGACGAGGCCAGCAGTGCGATGCCCGACAGGGTCAGCAGGCTCAGCACGATGCGGCGGAAGGCCTGCTCGCTGATGCCGATATAGAGTTTTCCGCCGAGCAGCGAGGGAATCAGCATCGCCGGCGCGACGATGGCGAAGGCCGGCCACATCTCGCGCGTGACGTTCCCGGCCAGGACATAGCCGAGCATGGTCGCGGCGAGCGTGGTCAGGTTGAAGTTCTGGACGATCGAGCGCTGTGCGTCCTTGTCCATGCGGCGCAAACTGCACCACAGCGTCGGCAGGACACCGGTGAAGCCGCCGAAGCCGCCCATGATGCCGCCGCCGAGCCCGATCGCGCCGTCGGCCAGGCGCCCGCCGAAACGAACCGGCGGCAGATGCGGCGCGAACAGCATGATCGGGCACCAGACCGCCAGCAGGATGCCGAGCCCGGCCTTGAACAGGTTGGGCTCGACCAGCGGCAGCAGCAGCACGCCGACCGGGATGCCGGCGAGGCCGCCGAGCAGGAAGGGCCAGAGCCGGGCGAAGTCGAAGCCGCGGCGTACCGTCACGGCCGCGATGGTCTGGCCGGTCAGCCCGCCGAACACCGCCATGACGGCGGCGAGCCTGGGATCGAGCGTCCAGGCCCAGACCGACATCGCGACGAGGCTGAAGGCGAAGCCGGAGAGGCCCTGCACGAAGCCGGCGAGAGCGGCTCCGATGACGAGGCTGAGGATGATGGGGGTGTCGATCACGGCTTTCCAGCTGAGGCTGACAGATGGGACAGGTGCGCGGGAACCCCTTCTCCCCTTGCGGGAGAAGGTTGGGATGAGGGGGCTGGCGACATTGCCAGATTGCCAGCAGGCCCGGTCTACATTTCCCGGAGCTTTCCAGACCTGAGCGACCCCTCATCCGTCTCGGCTTCGCCGAGCCCCCTTCTCCCGCAGGGGGAGAAGGGGAGCGCTCGCAATCGGAAAGTGGCGAACTATTTCTTCGCCTCCGGCTTGGCTGGCGGGTTCGGGTCCTTCGAGAAGGCACGGAACACCATGTCGGGCGAGGAGGTGTTGTGGCGCGAATGGGTGGCGCGGCCCATCCAGACATCGGTCGCCTTGCCGCCGGTGAAGGGCATCAGCGCTTCCTCGCGCCAGCCCTTGGCGCCGGGCTCGCGGATGGCGATGCGGGCGACGTCGTTGTTGAACTCGGTGACATACATCGAGCGCAGTGCGGCGAAGGCCTTGCCGCCGGTCACCGGCTTGTCGAGCACGGCGTCGAGCACCATGCGGTTCTCGTCGACGCTGTCGAGCTTCAGCGTGCCCGAGCTGCCGTCCTTGAAGGCGAGGTTGAAGGAGAGCGTCTTGGGATCGAAGGCGATCTCCTTGATGTTCACCACCGGCCGCGCGCCGTCCTGCTCGACCGGGCCGAACAGGAAGGACGAGCCATAGGCCGCGGCCGAGAGCTGCGGCGGCGGCAGCGGCCGGACGCGCCAGTAGCCGTCCTGCGGGTAGACGACCAGCACCTCATAGGAACCGGTCTTGCCGAGCTTCCAGAGCTGGACGAGATGCAGGCCCTTCTCGACGCGGTCGCCGACCCGGAAGGTCGTCTCGGCCGGGCGCCAGAAGCTCTCGAAGGTGTAGCCGACCAGCCAGTATTCGATGCTCTCGTAGAAGGTGACGCGCTGCGGCGGCACCGGCGCCTTGAAAACGGGATCGCCGCTCATATCGCAATCGGTCCAGTCGGCATCCCAGTTGTCGCGGAGCAGGCCGGCGATATAGGCCGGGTGCGCCGCCTCGATGCGGAAGCGCCGGACCTCGGGCGAGATCGCCTTGATGGTGACGTTGTCCTTCTCGGCGCAGGCGACCTGCTCCGACTCGTTCCTGACCTCGACGGCGACGTCGCCTGCGGCGTGAGCCGCGCCGGCGGCAGCGAGAATGAGGGAGAGCGAAACCGTGAGCGAACGGACGAGGCTGCGCATGACCATCCTTTGATTGAGCGGCTACAGGGCCGCGATCTTGGAGAGGGCGAGATGAACGCAGGCTGGCTGGCGCGCATCCGCCTCGCGATGTGCTCCTCATAAAGAAGGCCACGCGCCGATGAAAGCGCGTGGCCCCAAGGGTGGGTAAGCTGCGAGGGGGCGGGCAGGTGCGCTTCTCCTCCCCCTTGTGGGGAGGAGAGAGTGGTGGGGGTGGTTCCGTCCGGCGATCGCCTCTGTCGTCAGCGTCTCACCAAACCGGGCCACCCCCATCCCCATCCCTTCCCCACAAGGGGGAAGGGATGCACATCGAGGCCTGTCAGGCCTTCCGCTCCAGCTCTTCGGCAGGCGTGCGGCCGAGCCGGTAGAGGTTCTGGAGGAGAGCCTCCAGACCCGCACCGTGGCCGCCCGCATGCAGGTCGATGCGGCCGACCTTCTCCACCAGCTTCTCGAGCGCCTCGAGCTCCTTGAGGCGGACGAGCAGCGGGTTGTCCTCCATCAGGCGCGCCGTGTTGAGGAGCGAGCGGGTCGCCGCCGTCTCCTCCTGGCGGCGGATCAGGTTGGCCTTGGCCACCCGCTCCGCCTCGACGACCTTGTTGAGGAGCTCGCGCACCTCGCCGGGCAGGATCACGTCCTTGATGCCGAGCTCGGTGATCTCGACGCCGAACGCCGTGATCCGCTCGCGCACATAGGCCTTGATCTCGGCATCGATGGCGGCGCGGGCCGCCAGGATGTCGTCGAGCGCCCGGGTCGCGATCGCCTCGCGCACGGCGAACTGCACCAGCCGGTACAGCGTCGTGGCGAGATCGTTCGTCGCCGCAGCGAGCTTCCGCGCGTCGGTGACGCGGTGGAAGGCCGTCAGCGTGACGCGCAGCGCGATGCGGTCCCTGGTCAGGATCTCCTGGGCGGTGATCTCGACCGGCTGGGGCCGCAGATCGACCTTGGCGATCCTGACCGTGCGGCCGACCTGCCAGAAGGCATGACGACCGGGTGCGAGCTCGTCGACGAGCACGCCGTCGACGAAGAGCAGGCCGACCTCGTGCGCCTCGACGATCGCGAGCGTGACCAAGGGCGAACGCGTCAGGTCGAGCTTGTCGAGGTGACGGGGCTCGACTGCGAGCACGGCCCTGGTGTCGATCAGCTCGCTCTCGACCCGCGTGATGCAGGTCCAGAAGGCGCGCGTCTGCAGCGGCGCGAGGAAGTGCCGGGACTGACCGTCCAAGGTGACGATCGCGACCTCGCCCGGACCGGTGTGCACGACATGGAGATGCCGTGCGACGAAGTCGGGATGGCCCTTTTCGTAGACGCTGAGCTGCTCGGCCGGCAGCTCGGTGCCGACGACCGGGACGATGTCGACGGTCAGCCGGCGCATCGGGTCGAGCAGCGTGTGCCGGCCGGGTTCGAGCAGGCGCTCGAACTTGCCGTCGCGCCGGAGCAGGCCGCGCTCGTTCTCTGCGATCCGCGCCGTCAGGCGAAGAATATGTCGCGTCATCGTCATCTCCATAGGCTTGGCCTCCCGCAGCCCTTGCCGCGAGACGCTGTTTGCGGCCGAGGCGGCACCACGCCACTCCGGCAAACTCGAAAAAATGGGTCACCGCCCCGCCTTCCAGCGTGGCCGTTGCGGATCATGGCTTAGAGGCAGCCGGGCACGCGCGGGACCTCGGGCAGCGTACCGCCGCCCGGAGGCGGAGGCTTGCCGCGCAGTGTCGACGGCGGTTTCGGCGGCCGGTATCCGCCATGACGCGGAGCATCGGACACGCTTGCCGCTACAGCCTTTCCACCACTGAAGCGGCGGGTCAGGTCGTCACGGCGTGGAAAGCAGGGCGGCTTCCCGATTGTGAATTCGCTTTTGCGGAGCGAATGCTTTGGAACGAAGGATTTGAACCCTCGACAACAAGATTAACAGTCTTGCGCTCTACCCAACTGAGCTAGTTCCACGACCCCGGACGGATTTGAACCGCCGACCTCCCGATCACCTCGGGCGCTCTACCAGACTGAGCTACAAGGCCTTCCCTCCGGTGCAGAACACACTCCCCGCAAAGCGGTGTGCGCCAGCCTGGACTCGGCGAGCCAGGACACAAGGCGTCCGAAGGGAGGGCTGCTCTAAGGGCAAGGATGACCTGGCGCAAGCGGGGATTCGCCGGAGCGCGATCACCTTTGGTAACCGAGTGTGAAAACTTAGGTGGCTCCCCGCTGACCTTGCGACATCGGGAGCACTTGCGGCCGTGCTCGAGATCGCGCCCAACTCAGCGTGCTGATGCGGCCCAGGGCGGTGATCGATGCAGATGCAGTTGTTGGCCGCCGGCGTGCTGATGATCCTGATCGGTATCGCCCATTCCGTGATCGGCGAGATCCTGATCTTCCGGCAACTGCGGGCGGGGACGATTGTGCCGGTGCTCGCACCGGCGCCGCTGCGCGAGCGGCATCTGCGCATCCTCTGGGCGAACTGGCACCTGACTTCGGCGCTCGGCTGGGGATTGGCGGCGCTGCTGATCCAGTTTGCCAGCTCGCCCGACCTGCCGGCTTACGCGCTTCACATCCGGATCATCGCGATCGCGACGCTCGCAGGCTCGGCCCTTGTGCTCTACGCGACAAGAGGGCGGCATCCCGGCTGGCTCGGCCTGTTGGTCGCAGCCGGACTCGCCTGGCTCGGGCAGAGCGGCGTGTAAGCCTCAGCGCGACAGCAGCGCGTAGACGTCGCCTGAGTTGGCCTCGTGCGGCAGGTCGCGGAGATAGCTGCTCATCGCTTCTGCATCGACCGCTTCGGGGAAGACAAGCTGCTGGCTCTCGCCGAGCGCGACGTTGAAGCGATAGGGGCCGAGCGCTTCGAGCCGTCCTAGGCAGGCCTCCGCGACATCGCGCTGGATCGTAGTGAACTCGAAGGAGAGGGCGGGCGGTGTCTGCGTAAGGCCGGCTAGGACATGTGCCTCGAAGCCCTCGACATCGATCTTGGTGAAGGCGGGCAGGCCGTGCTCGGCGATCAGCGCATCGAGCGTCGTGCAGGGCACGGTGAGCTCGTGATCCCAGACCTGCTCGCGCCAGCCGTCCTGGCCATGGGCCGCATCGACGAACTCGCCCGAGAGAGTGGAAACCGTCGGGTTGGCGCTGTTGATCTTGAGCGTCGCAGTGCCTTCGCTGTCGCCGCAGGCCGCCTCGACCAGGGTCACCTTGGGATCGCGGCCATGGATCAGGCGCAAGGCGCGGGCGGGGCCGGGTTGGGGCTCCAGCGCGACGACACGCGCCCCCAGCCGGCGGAAGGAGGAGATGCGGTCGCCGACATGGGCGCCGATGTCGAAGGCGAGATCGCCCGGCCGCAGGAAACGGGCATAGAGCGAATCCATCGCGACCTTGCGGACATGGTCGCCATGATAGACCCGCAGCGAGCGCGACAGGCTCTTCGCCGTGCCCCTGGGATAGGCGACCGGCTTCATCGCGCCTGACCGCCCTGGATTGCGACGATCTCGGCCGGCGGGTCGAAATCCTCGGGGATGCCGCAGAGCCCGGTGCGGACGAAGAGCGAGCCCAGCGCCGGCGCCGCGGTCAACATCGCAAAGGGGATGGCGAGGATATAGCCAGCGGTCAGCGGCAGCGACCAGATCAGCACGGTCGGCGAGAGCACCATCAGCGTGCCGAAGATGTAGATCCCGAACAGCAGATGCGGCCAGAGGCCGGCGAAGGCAGTGGCGAAGGAGAGGGCGTGCGCATCGCGCGCTTGGCCGTTCCAGCCGATGCTCGCCTTGCCGAAAGCGAGGCCGACCATGAACAGCGTCGTCCGGAAGGTCGAGACCGCGCCCTGCAGGAAGGCGAAGACGATCTCGATAAGCGAGGAGACGATGAAGCGCGCCGTGCCACCATAGCGCTTCGTGCCGTCCCTGGTCAGCAGGATGTCGGCGAAGCCGGCGAGCTTGGGCGAGAGATACATCGCGAAGAACAGCACATAGAGGAAGGCGGCGAAACCGGCCGGGTAATCGGCGATGCCGCGGTCTTCCAGGACCTTCAGCGGCAGCAGCGCGATCATCAGCGTCCAGGCCGGCAGGCCGATGAACATCAGGATGGCCCATGCGAGCTGGAAGCGGCTCATCGCCTTCAGGCCGGGGATGTCCATGATCTTGAGATACTGCAGATTGCCGAGGCACCAGCGCAGGTCGCGCCGGGCGAATTCGAGCATGGTCGGCGGGTTCTCCTCCCAGCTGCCGGCCTCGACCGGGAGCACGCGGACCTCGTAGCCGGCGCGGCGCATCAAGGTCGCCTCGACCTGGTCGTGGCTCATGATGGGACCACCGAGCGGCGGCCCGCCCGGCACGGTCGGCAGATGGCAGTGATCGCGGAAGGGTGCGATCCGCACCATGGCGTTGTGACCCCAGAACGGGCCGCAATCGCCGATCCACCAGGCCGAGCCCATGGTATAGGGCCGCATGCCGTGGCGCATGCCGAACTGGAAGATGCGCGCAAACGCCGACTTGCTCGGCATGCCGACGACGAGGCTCTGCAGGATGCCGAGCTTCGGATAGGCCTGCATCATCCGAGCAAGGGCGAGGATGGCCTGGCCCGACATCACGGAATCGGCGTCGAGCGGCAGCATCAGTTCGTAGCGATCGCCCCAGCGTTCGCAGAAATCGCGGACATTGCCGGCCTTGTAGCCGGCATTGTCGCTGCGGCGGCGATAGGTCAGGCGGCCCTGCTCGCCGATACGCGAGGCCAAGGCGGCGGCAAGTTCCGCCTCGGTTGCGGCTACAGCCGGATCATTGGTGTCGGAGAGGACGAAATAGTCGAACCAGGCACCTTCGCCGGTGGCGTCGAGGCTGTGCTTGACGATCTCGAGCCGGCGGAAGGCGCGGGCCGGGTCTTCGTTGCGCAACGTCATCAGCACGGCGGTGCGGATCGCGAGCGGCGTCTGCATCTCGCCGGCAGCAGCAAAGGGCGCGACCTGATCGAGCCCGTCCTTGGTGCCATGCAGCAGCCAGAGGCCGATCGCGGCGTTCCAGAAGCCGAGCACGGTCCAGGGCGCGCCGAACAGGAAGGCGATGAAGATTGCGATATCGGCGAGGCTCCAGCCGCCGGCCGAGAGCACATGGGCGAGACCCCAGAGCAGGCCAGCGAGCGTCACGAGGTTCAGGCTGGCGACGAGCCAGCGCCGCGCCCGCAGGGTCGATACCGACTGCAAGCCCGCCGGCGTCAGTCTTGTGTCCTCTTGCGCCGCCGCCTGGAACGTGGTCGGAGCGGGACGCTGGTTCATGGCGGTTTCCGTCATGGGCTCGACAAGGCTGGCGGGGAACGGCGCGGAGGGCGATGCGTGGTAAAGCCGGCAATTGCGAATGAAGCAAGCGCGCAGGCGACCGCGCTCTGGTATGCCGCTGCGCGTGAATGCGTCCTGAACACGGAAGAGCTGCCGCCGCCGGGGCCGGGCGACTGCTTGGTCCGCACGCTCTGGAGCGGCATCAGCCGTGGCACCGAGCGGCTGGTCTTCGAGGGCCGCGTGCCCGAGAGCGAATATGAGCGCATGCGGGCCCCCCTCCAGCAGGGCGCGTTCCCGTTTCCGGTGAAATACGGCTACTGTGCCGTCGGCATGGTGGATGCGGGGCCGGAAGAGCTGCTCGGCCGGACGGTGTTCTGCCTGCATCCGCATCAGGATCGCTTTGTAGTACCGGCAGATCGCGTGACCCCGCTGCCGGAGGGGCTTCCGGCAAGGCCCGCCGTACTCGCAGCCAACATGGAAACCGCGCTCAACGCGCATTGGGACGCCGGCTCCGGCCCGGCCGACCGCATCGTCGTGGTCGGTGGGGGCGTGCTCGGCCTGCTCGTGGCGTTCATCGCGGCGAAATTGCCGGGGGCGGAGGTGACGCTGGTCGATCTCGACGAGAGCCGCGCCGGGTTTGCGCAGGCGCTGGGCTGCCGCTTCGCGCTGCCGGCCGATTGCCCTGTTGATGCCGACCTCGTCTTCCACACTAGCGCCAGCGCCGCCGGCCTCGCCACAGCGATCGGCGCAGCCGGCTTCGAGGCGCGGATCGTCGAATTGAGCTGGTATGGCGAGGGCAGCGTGGCCGCCCCGCTCGGCGGTGCCTTCCATGCCCGGCGTCTGCAGCTCATCTCCTCGCAGGTCGGGCAGGTCTCGCCGTCGCGGCGGGCGCGCTTCGACTATGCCCGCCGCATGCAGGCCGCTCTGGCGCTGCTGGCGGATGATCGGCTCGATGCGCTGATCACCGACGAGATCGCCTTCACGGATGCGCCGGCCCGCCTGCCGGCCTTGTTCGCCGGCGCGGGGCTGACGGCCGTCCTGCGCTATTGACGCCACGCCCCGGGCTTCGCCAAGACTGCGCGCGCTGAAGGAGACTGCCCCATGTTTTCCGTCGAAGTCCGCGACCGCATCATGATCGGCCATTCGCTGCCCGATCCGTTCTTCGGCCCGGCGCAGGCGATGCACGGCGCGACCTTCGTCGTCGATGTCGCCTTCTTCCGCGAGAATCTGACCCGCCAGAACGTGGTGGTCGACATCGGCGCGGCGCTGACCGTGCTGAACGAGACGCTGAAGCCGCTGAACTACAAGAACCTCGACACGCTGCCGCAGTTCGAGGGCGTGCTGACCACCACCGAATTCCTCTGCAAATACATCTTCGACGCGATGGCCCTGGCGGCCCGCACCGGCAAGCTCGGGGCGGATGCTGCCGACCTCGCCAGGATCCGCGTCACCCTGCACGAAACCGATCTGGCGCGGGCGAGCTATGAGGGCGCGCTCGCGTGAGCGCCGTTTCGATGCCAGGCGCCAATGGCTCGACCTGCTCTCTCCCCCGGAACGGGGGAGAGGTGGAGAGGGGGCCGGCGTCAACCTTGAAAAGCAGGCGCTGCCCCCTCCCAACCCTCCCCCGTTCCGGGAGAGGGCTTAGCGTCGCGATCGGTCCGGGCGAAACGCCATGAGCGAGATCGTCTTCGCCATTCCAGGCGATCTCTCGCTGCCGACCGGCGGCTACGCTTACGACCGGCGGCTGCTGAAAGAATGGCGCGAAATGGGCGTCGCGGCGCGGCATCTGCCGCTGCCGGGAAGCTTCCCGAATCCGAGCGAGGCGGAGCTATCCGAGACCGGGCGGGCGCTCCTGTCGCAGCCCCATGACAGCGTGCTGCTGATCGATGGGCTCGCCTATGGTGCCTTCCCGGAGGGGATCGCGGCCGGGTTGGCGGGACGCGTCGTCGCGCTGGTGCATCATCCGCTCGGTCTGGAGACCGGGCTGTCGCCGGCGCAGGCGGCCGAGTTCGTCAAGCGCGAGACGGCAGCCTTGCGCTACGCGTCGGCGGTCGTCGTCACCAGCGGGACGACCAAGCGGCTGCTCGTCGCCGATTTCGCCGTCCCGGCGGAGCGGATCACGGTCGCGGAGCCGGGTGTCGACTCGGCTGATCGGGCAACCGGTTCCGGCGGCGAGAGCATCAAGCTGCTCGCTGTCGGCTCGCTCGTGCCGCGCAAGGGCTATGACGTGCTGATCTCGGCACTGGCGGGACTGGCCGATAAGTCGTGGCACCTGACCATCGTCGGTGCCGATGATCGCGCGCCTGCTACCACGGCCGCATTGAGAGAGCAGATCGCTGCCACGGGCCTTTCGGAGCGGATCAAGCTCGCGGGCGCGTTCAGACAGGCCGAGCTCGACGCCGCCTATGCCAAGGCCGATCTCTTCGTCATGCCCTCGTTGTTCGAGGGCTATGGCATGGTGCTGACCGAGGCGCTGGCGCGCGGCCTGCCGATCCTGTGCACCACCGGCGGTGCGGCAGCGGAAACAGTTCCGGATGCAGCAGCGCTCAAGGTACCCCCTGGCGATGTGGCGGCTTTCCGCGCTGGACTGGCCCGCCTGATCGACGACACCGAGGAGCGTCAACAACGTGCTGACGCAGCCTGGGATGCTGCCAGCACATTGCCGCGCTGGCGCGGGACTGCGACGATCGTCGCCGAGGTGTGCGCAAAGGTATCCCCATGAGCGGATTTTCTCCCGATTGGCTCGCTCTGCGCGAACCGGCCGACCATGCCGCGCGCAATCCGCAGGTGTTGACCGCTGTGGGCTCGACCTTCTCGGAGCGGCAATCGCTATCGATCATCGATCTCGGTTGCGGCGCCGGCTCCAACCTGCGCGGCAGCTACAGCGTGCTGCCGGCTCGCCAGCACTGGACCCTGGTCGATGCCGACAGCCGCTTGCTCTCGGTGGCGCGGCGCAAGCTCGCCGAATGGGCCGACGAGGCGCAGGAGCAGGGCGAGGAGCTCGTCCTGCGCAAGGCCGACAAGACGCTGACGGTCGATTTCCGCCAGGCCGACCTGACCAAGGAGCTCGAATGGGTGCTCGGCTGGCAGCCGGACCTGGTCACCGCCGCGGCGCTGTTCGATCTCGCCTCGGTGCGCTGGCTGGAGCGCTTCGTCGCCTCGCTGGTCAGCATGCGGCTGCCGCTCTACACCGTGCTGACCTATGACGGGCGCGAGAGCTGGGAACCGGCGCATGCCGAGGATCAGCGCATGCTCGCGGCCTTCCACCATCACCAGCATAGCGACAAGGGCTTTGGCCCAGCGGCTGGCCCTGAGGCCACGGAGGCGATGGCCCAGGCCTTCCGCAAGGCCGGCACGGCGGTGACGGTCGGCGAAAGCCCGTGGCAGCTCGGCTCCGCGCAATCGGATCTCGTTCGGGAGCTGGCGGCCGGGATCGCCGCCGCCGTGACCGAGACCGGCCATGTCTCGCCGGAGGCGATCGCTGGCTGGCTGGAGGCCAAGCGCGGTGCGTCCGTCGTGACCATCGGCCATCAGGACCTGTGGGCACGGCCGGTCTGAAGCCATTGCCAACCGCGCCGAATTCGGCCATGCCGCGTTCCCGACCATGACCTCGCTTCCCCTCACCATCCGCCAGGAACTGCCGGGCGACGCCGCCGCGATCGAGCGCCTGCACGAGCGCGCCTTCGGCCCGGGCCGCTATGCCCGTACCGCCTCGCGTCTGCGCGAAGGCGCCCCGCATGATCCGGCGCTGTCCTTCGCCAGCCATGTCGGCACCTTCCTGGTCGGTTCCGTCCGGGTGACGCCAATCCTTGCCGGCGGCGGGCCGGGGCTGATGCTCGGGCCGCTCACCGTCGATCCCGCCTTCGAGGGGCGCGGCATCGGCGCTGCGCTGATGAACGCCGCGATCGAGGCGGCGCGCGAGCACGGCCACGAGCTGATCCTGCTGGTCGGCGATGCGCCTTATTACGCCCGCTTCGGCTTCAAGCCGGTGAGGCCGGGACATCTCGTCCTGCCCGGCCCGGCCGATCCGGGGCGCTTCCTGGCGCTGGAGCTAAGCGAGGGCGTGCTGGCGCAGCGCAACGGCGCGGTGGCGGCGCTGCGCTGAGACAGTCGTCATTCTCGTGCGGAGCGAAGCGCAGACCCGAGAAACTTTCGACGTGGAGGCTCCAGTCAGAGCCCCCTCCGGCCTGAGATGCTCGGGTCAAGCCCGAGCATGACGGGTGGTGGCGCCGGCGTGACAGCGCTGGTCACGCCTCGCGCTTGAATCTCCGCCCGCTCTCGCCGATCCAGCCGGCGACAAGTGCTCCGAACAGGATGGCAAGACCGATCAGTCCGACGAAGAGCGGCGAGATCGAGACGCCGCGGACGATGCCGGAATCGCTGATGCGCAGGCCGATCCAGTCGGCACCGGCGAACTGCCGGCCGGAGCGAACCGGCACGATGCGCGGGATGGTGACGCCCGAGCCGTTCTCCTGCCCGACGCGGCGCGAGGAGCCGCCGGTCGCCTCGGCCAACGCTTGAAGCTTGCCCGGGTCGCTGACCACCTCCATCAGCTCGCGCGGATTCTCCGGGCCGACGCTGGCGAAGGCGGTGAGGTTCTCGGTGGTGATCTTGTGCAGGCCGAATTCGCTCGCCGCGGTGCGCGCGACGAAGAGGCCGGGCCGGCCGGGCTCGAAGGGCACGGTGCGGACCGAGCCGTCCGGCGCGGTGATCGTCGCCGGGGCAGGGTTGTCGCCGAGCGTCTGGCGCTCGATCTCGATATTGCGGGCGCGGGCGCTGGCGCGCAGCGCCTCTTCCTCGAGATCCGGCTCCTTCATCAGCCAGTGGCCGAGCCGGCGCAGCAGGTCGAGATGCGGGCCGCCATCGCGGAAGCCGCGGGCCCAGAGCCAGGCATGGTCGGAGAGGAAGAGCGCGACGCGGCCCTTCTGCTCGCGCGCCAGCAGCAGCAGCGGTCGGTCGCCCGGGCCGGTCATCACGGTCGAGCCCGAGCGGGCGCGGGCGCCGACCAGGCGCAGCCATTCGCCCCAGCGTGGCGGTTCGACCTCCGAGCCCGGCAGGTCGCGGGTAACCGGGTGACGCTTGCCGGGCTCGCTGACTCTCGCGCGATAGGCCTCGTCGAAAACGCTGCCATCAGGCTGCGCCGGCAGGATCTGGCCAAGCGGGGTGCGTGCCAGCGACTGGGCGCCGGAATATTCCGGCCCGGCGGCGATCAGCAGGGCGCCGCCGTCGCGGACATAGCGGACGATGTTGTCGAAATAAACCAGCGGCAGGATCGACTGGTTGGCGTAGCGGTCGAAGATGATCAGGTCGAAATCCTTGATCTTGACCTGGAACAGCTCGCGCGTCGGGAAGGCGATCAGCGAGAGTTCGTTGATCGGCGTGCCGTCCTGCTTCTCCGGCGGGCGCAGGATGGTGAAATGGACGAGGTCGACATTGGCGTCGGCCTTGAGCAGGTTGCGCCAGGTGCGCTCGCCCGGATGCGGTTCGCCTGAGACGAGCAGCACCCGCAGCTTGTCGCGCACGCCTTCGATGGTGATGACCGCGCGGTTGTTCGCGAGCGTCAGCTCGTTGTCGAGCGGGGCGGCTTCGATCTCGATGACGTTCGGGCCGCCACGATCGATGCGGACCGGGACCTGGACCGTCTGGCCGGCGATCGCCTCGCGTCTTGCGATGATCTCGCCGTCGCGGCGCACCGTGATCGCGGCGCGACCCGGCCCACCCTTCTCGACGACGCGCAGGCGGACATTCTGCTCCTTGCCGACGATGCCGAAACGTGGCGAATCGACCAGCACGATGCGCCGGTCGATCTCGCGCTCGCGGCCGGTGGTCAGCACATGCAGCGGGGCGCGCAGGCCGAGCGCCTCGGCATTGGCCGGCGCGTCATGGGCGAGGCCGTCGGTCAGCAGGATCGCGCCGGCGACGCGCTCGGACGGGACGTCAGCGAGGCCGGTGGCGAGCGCCTCGAACAGGCGGGTGCCGTCGCCGGCGCCCTGCTGGTCGGTGACCTCGATCGTCCGCGTCTCGACGCCGGAGACGCCGCGCAATTGCCGCTCGACTTCGGCCTGGGCGGCTTGCGTCTGCTGCGAGCGATCGGCGAGGCGGTTCGAGGCGGACTTGTCGACGACGACGGCGACGACGTCCTTGACCGGCTCGCGATCCTCGAAGACGAGCGAGGGGTCTGCGAGGGCGATGGCGAGCACGGCGAGCGCCAGCGCCCGCAGGATCGCGCCGCGCCCGGCCAGCACCAGGGCCATGCCGGCAGCGACCGCAGCCAGGACGGCAAGGCCGATCAGCAGCGGCAGCGGGACGAGCGGGGCGAAGGTCAGGCTCCACATCGGGCAGGATTTCCTTCGCTACTGACCGAGGCGTTCGAGCAGGGCCGGGACATGGACCTGATCGGCCTTGTAGTTGCCGGTCAGCGCGTACATCACGAGGTTGACGCCGGCGCGCAGCGCCATCTCGCGCTGGCGCGGATCGGAGCCGGACATCGGCACGAGCGCCTCGCCGCGACGCCCGACTGCCCAGGCGGAGGCGAGGTCGTTCGAGGTGATCACGATCGGCGAGACATTGTCGCCGGCGCGGGCCGGGCGGCGGCCATCCTCGCTGGCGGGCGGCAGCACCTCGACCCAGGTCGTGCCGCTGTCGTAGCGGCCGACGAAGCCGTCGAGGATGTAGAAGGTCTTGGTCAGGACGTGATCGCGCGGGATCGGCTCGAGCTCGGGAATGTCGAGAGTCTGCAGCATGCGGCGCAGCTGATCGCCCTCCGCCGTGGTGCCGCCGCCGGGCCGTACATTCAGCGCGTCGCGGGTGTCGAAGATCACCAGCCCGCCGCCCTTCATATAGGCCTCGACCTTGCGCAGCGTCTCGGCCGAGGGGATCGGCCGGCCGGCGACCACCGGCCAATAGAGGATCGGGTACAGCGCAAGCTCGTCGCGGGCGACGTCGACGCCGGCGGCTTCGCCCGGCTCCAGCGCGGTGCGGGCGCCGAGCACGATATTGAGCCCGGCCATGCCGGCCTTCGACATGTCGTCGACCGCTTTGTCGCCGGTGAGGACATAGGCGAGCCGGGTCGCGCTCGCCGCGGTGACGAGATCGCGCGGCACCGGCGGGCGCTGATCGGCCGGCGGGGCAGGGGGCGTTGGCTGCTGCTGGGCTTGCGCAGTATCGGGGCCTGGAACGGCGGCGAGGGCGACAGCGAGGAGCAGCGCAGCGGGGGCCGCGCGGCGGAAGCGGGCGAGGTTCATCCGGCCTCCGAGCCAGAGCGTCGCCAGCGTGTCGGCGACGAGGAGGAGCAGCGCCAGCACCAGCAATTGCGGGCGGATGTCGCGAGCGACGGGCTGGTCGATCGGCAGCATCGGCGCTCCCAGCGCGGCGAGGTCGAGCGCCGTCAGCGTATCGGTGGGCGCGAGCGTGTTGACCGCCATGGCGCCATCGGTCGGGCCATAGATGCCGGGCGGATGGGCGAGCGTGGCGCGCCCAGTGAAGTTGCGGGCGACGGGCTGGGCGGTCGCCGGCGGTGAGCGGAAGGCGCCCTGGCCGTCGAGCACGCGGGTCGGCGACAGGGTCTCGACCTTGATCTCGCCGCTTTGGCTCTCGGTGGCTGTTGTGCCGGACATGGCGACGATCTTGCGCAGCATCTCGACGAACAGCCCTGAGAGCGGCAGGTTCGACCAGGTCGTGTCGGCGGTGACGTGGACCATGGCGAGGACGCCGTCGCCACGGCGCTCGCCGGTGACGACCGGCGTGCCGTCCTCCAGCGCCGCCCAAGTCTTGCGGGCAAGGTCCGGCTCGGGCTCGGCCAGGATCTGACGGGTGACGCGGACATCCTCGGCCAAAGACGAGCCGAAGAATGGGCTCTCGCGGGTGAAGGGCGCGAGCTTGCGCGGTGTCTCCCAGGAGAGACCGCCGCCGAGCGTGCGACCGCCGCGGCGCAGGCGCACCGGCGTCAGTTCGTCCGAGGAGGCGGCAAGGCGCGCGCCGGCAAAGCGCAGCAGCACGCCGCCGCGCTCGACGAAGGCCGAGACCTTGGCGGCGGTATCGCCGTCGAGCGCGCCGATATCGGCGAGGATCAGCACGGAGAGGTTCTGCGCCAGCAATTCGCCGACCGGGTCGGTCGAGCCGGCACGGGGCTCGCGAATCTCGGCGAAGGGCGAGAGCGCGCGGGAGACGTAATAGGTCGGCGAGAGCAGCGGCTGGGCGGTGTCGGCGGTGGCGCCGGAGACGATGCCGACGCGGCGGCGCTTGGCGCGGTCGTCGAGCAGAGCGACGGCGCCGGCGCTGCGCTCGCCGGCGATCTCCAGCCGCGAGACGGCGTTGCGGACCTCGATCGGCAAGGTCAGCCGTGCGGTAGTCTCGAGCTCATTGCCCCCGAAGACGAAGGGCGCATCGCCGAGCGGCAGGCCCTTCAAGTCGAGGGCGCGGACCTGGCCGCTCGCAGCCGCGTTCGTCGTCGGGCGCAGCACCTTGACGGTCAGCGCGCCGGCGAGGTTCTCGGGCGCGGCGAGGGCGCGCTGGTCGGCCGGGCCGGCATGGATCGAGAGCCGGCTGGCGCTCGCTTCCTGCTTCAGACGGGCCAGGAAATCGGCATCGCCCCCGCCGACACCGAGGCCGTCGGCGACCCAGACCGTCTCGGCCTGGGGTTGGGCGCGCCAGAAGGCTTCGAGCCGCTGGAGATGGGCGCCGCGATCGGGGGCATGCGGCTGCAGGCTGAGGGCGCGCAGGCGTTCGAGCGCGCCCTGCGGCTCGGCGAGCGCGATCTCGGCCGGCGCCTCGGCGAGGCCGACGACCGCGACGGGGCGGCCCTCACGTCCGGCGGCCATGATGCGGCTCTCGGCGATGGCCTGGCGCTCCAGCCAGTCGGTCGCGGCGCCAAAACCGTTGTCGACAAGCAGTAGCAGCGGGCCACGCAGGGCCGCGGCATCGCGCACCGGATTCCAGACCGGGCCGGCGACGGCGAGGATCGCCAGCGCCGCCACCGCCATGCGCAGCGCCAGCAGCCACCAGGGCGTATGCGCCGGTGTCTCGCGCTGCGGGATCAGGTCGCGCACGATCTTCAGCGGCGGGAAATCGATGCGCTTCGGCCGCGGCGGCGTCACCCGCAGGATCAGCCAGAGCACCGGCAGCAGCGCCAGCGCGATCAGGGCCAGCGGCGCGGAGAAGGCGATCGGCAGCGATGACAGCATCGTCGTCTCCTCCCGCTAACCAGCCGGGCCGCCGCGCGAGGCGGCGATCAGGCTGGCGATGCGCAGGACGCCTTCGCTGGCCGGGCGGTCGGTCCGGTGCAGGGTCAGCGTCCAGCCGGCATGGCGGCAGGCTTCGCGGATGGCGTCGCGATGGGCCTGCAGCCGCTCGCGATAATCCTCGCCCCATTTACCGGCATCACCGACCCGCAGCGTCAGGCCATCCTCCAGGTCGAACAGTTCGGCCTGTCCAGAGAAGGGGAAGGTCTCCTCGATCGGGTCAACGATCAGCAGGATATGGCCCCTGGCGCCGCTACTCGCCAGCGTGGCGATGCGCTTGGCGAGCGCTGCGGCCGGCGTCAGACCATCGGTGATCAGGATTGCGTCGGCGAGACGCGGCAGCGGCTCTTCCGGCGGCAGGTCGGCCTCGCCATTGCGCCGGTCGGCGACGATCGCCTGTGCCAGCAATTCGACGATGCGGCGCGACGCCATCGGCCGGGTCAGGCCGAGATGGCCGACGCGCTCGCCGCCCTCGACCAGTGTCTCGGCCAGCGCGAAGCCGGCGATCAAAGCGCGGTCGACCTTGCTCGTCTTGGCGAGCGAGGACGCAAAACCCATCGAGGCCGAGCGGTCGATCCAGAGCCAGATCGCGTGGGAGGCCTCCCACTCACGTTCCCTGACGAAGAGATGGCCGTCGCGGGCCGAGCGGCGCCAGTCGATGCGCGAGGCGGACTCGCCGGTGACCAGCGGCCGGTACTGCCAGAAGGTCTCACCGGGGCCGGAGCGCCTGCGGCCATGGATGCCGTGCACGCTGGCCGAGACCCGCCGCGCCTCCAGCACCAACCGGGGCAGGCGGGCGGCGAGATCGAGCGACGCCTTGAGGACCGGCTGGCCCGGCTGGCGTTCAGATTGGCCGAGGACGCGGGTGCGCAGCATCAGAATGCCCTCAACCCAGACGCTCCACCAGCTTGGCGACGATGCCCTCGACGGTCTCGCCATCGGCGCGGGCGGCGAAGGTCAAGGCGATACGATGCTTCAGCACGGGAGCGGCAAGTGCCGCGACATCGTCGACCGAGGGGGCGAGCCGGCCCTCGACCAGGGCTCGGGCGCGGCAGGCCAGCGTCAGCGCCTGGCTGGCGCGCGGGCCGGGGCCCCAGGCGAGCTTGTCGGTGATCACCTTCTCGCCGTCGCCGGGACGGGCAGAGCGGACGAGATCGAGGATCGCGTCGACCACGGCCTCGCCGACCGGCAGGCGGCGGACCAGGCGCTGCGTCGACATCAGGGTCTCGGCCGTCATCGCCTGCACCGGCTTGTGCTCGGCGGCGCCGGTGGTCTCGAGCAGGATGCGGCGCTCGGCCTCGCGGTCGGGATAGCCGACATCGATCTCCAGCAGGAAGCGGTCGAGCTGGGCTTCCGGCAGCGGATAGGTGCCTTCCTGCTCAATCGGGTTCTGGGTCGCCAGCACATGGAAGGGGGCGGGCAGGTCATGACGCTCGCCGGCGACGGTGACGTGGTGCTCCTGCATCGCCTGCAGCAGGGCCGACTGGGTGCGCGGCGAGGCGCGGTTGATCTCGTCGGCCATCAGCAGCTGGGCGAAGACCGGGCCCTTGATGAAGCGGAAATGGCGCTTGCCGTCGGCGCTCTCGTCGAGCACCTCCGAGCCGAGGATGTCGGAAGGCATCAAATCGGGCGTGAACTGGACGCGCCTTGCCGAGAGGCCGAGCACGACGCCCATCGCCTCGACCAGCTTGGTCTTGGCGAGGCCGGGCACGCCGACGAGCAGGCCGTGGCCGCCGGCGAGCAGGGTGATCAGGGAGAGATCGACGACCTTCTGCTGGCCGAAGATGACCTGGCCGATCTCGGTGCGGGCGGCGCCGATGGCGGCGAGGGCCGCTTCGGCCGCCTCGACGACGCCGGTGTCGAGATTGATCGGGGCGTTTGCATCACGGGCTTGCGCCACCATTGCGATCTCCTTCAGCCTCGCGCTCGCGGGCCTTCCTGTCCGATTCCAAACTCTGACCCTCGCGGGGAGCATGCTCAAGGGCCCGAGAGCGGCGGTGCACAACAGTCCGCTTCACGATTATGTAGAGTTCAAGGCGAGAGAGCGATGCAACCGGCATGCCGATGACGAAAGCGCGAGGTGACGTGACTGCCGAGGCCGCGGGCGCGATGAATCGCCTGCTGAGCGCGCTCGGCAGCGGTCCTGCACGCGGGCTGCCGCCGGTGGAGCGCTGGAATCCGCCCTTCTGCGGCGATCTCGACATGCGTATCGCCAGCGATGGCACCTGGTTCTATCTGGGCACGCCGATCGGCCGGCCGGCGCTGGTCAAGCTGTTCTCCTCGGTGCTGAAGCGCGAGGGCGAGGATTACTTTCTCGTGACCCCGGTCGAGAAGGTCGGGATCAGGGTCGAGGACGCGCCGCTCCAGGCAGTCGAGATGGCGGTGGAAGGCGAGGGCGAGCGGCGCAGCATCGCCTTCCGGACCCGCACCGATGATCTCGTCACGGTTGGGCCTGACAACATCTTGCGCTTCGAGAGGGCTGCGAATGAGGGTGTGAAGCCCTATGTGCATGTCCGGCGCGGGCTCTGGGCCCGGCTCACGCGGGCGCTGACCTATGATCTCCTGGCGCTCGGCGAGATCATGGAGAGCGACGGAGAGGCGCAGTTCGGCATCGCGGCCGGTGGCGTGTTCCACGTCGTCGCGCCGGCCAGCGAGATCGAGGGACTCTGATGCAGCATCTTGCCAAGCGGCTCGCCGACACGGCGTTCTGGAACGGCGGCGATCTCGAAGCGCTGCTGCACCGCGCCTTGCGGGCCGAGCCGCCCGCCCATGGCGACCTGATCGCGCGGCCGCGCGGCGATCACGATCTCCAGTCCGACCCGGTCGACATCCCCAACGAGGCGAGTGCGGTCGAGGCCGCCGTGCTGATCCCGATCGTGCTGCATCCGGGCGAGCCGACCGTGTTGCTGACCCAGCGCGCTGCGTCGCTGCGCAGTCATTCGGCCCAGATCGCCTTTCCGGGCGGGCGCATCGACGCGACCGACGGCTCGCCCTTGGTCGCCGCGCTGCGCGAGGCGGAAGAAGAAGTCGGGCTAGCTCCCCGGAAGGTCAGGACGGTCGGCTATCTCGATGCCTATCTCACCGGCACCGGCTATCGCGTCACGCCCGTGGTCGGGCTGGTCGAGCCGCCGCTTGAGCTGACGATCAACCCGCATGAGGTCGACGAGACCTTCGAGACGCCGCTCGCCTTCCTGCTCGACCCGGCCAATCACCAGCGTCACGGCCGCGAATTCCGCGGGCGCTATCGCACCTACTATGCGATGCCGCATGGCGATCGCTATATCTGGGGAGCGACTGCCGGCATGATCCGCAATCTCTACGAGCGGCTGGCCGGTTAGAGCCCGTTCCGATCTGCTTGCGTTGCAAGCAAATCGGCAAAACGGTCTCTATCTAAAGTGAGAGACGGACTCACCAATCAGATTGAGCCAATCTGATTGGATCCGGCTCTGGAGAGGTTACGCCGAATGCTGCGCTCGCTGACGGAAGAGTTCCTGCTCTTCGTCCTGCCGTTCTGCCTGTTCGCGGGCTATCTCGTGATCCGGCGGCGCAATCCGTTCGATGTCGAGCATTGGAGCCGCCATCTGTTCTGGCTGTCGGTGACCGGGATTGTGCTGGGGATCGGCTCCTTCGTCTATGCCGGCCTGGTCGCGCCGCGGCATACCGGGCCGTTCGTGCCGCCGCATGTCGAAAACGGCAGACTGGTCCCCGGCGAGTTCGACGACCGGCCGAAGCGATGACGGGCGTCGAGCGCGAACGCCTCGCCGGGTTGCTGGCGCGTGCCGATGTCGCCGCGCTGCTCGCCGCGTTGAATCGGGACGGGGAAGAAGCCCGCATCGTCGGCGGCGCCGTGCGCAATGCGCTGCTGGGTGAGCCCGTCGCCGATATCGACGTCGCCACGACCTGCTTGCCGAACGAGACGACGCGGCGGGCACGCGCCGCCGGCTTCAAGGCGGTGCCGACCGGCGTCGAGCACGGCACGGTCACCGTCGTGATCGAGCGAGCGCCCTTCGAGGTGACGACGCTGCGGCGCGATGTCGAGACCGATGGCCGCCACGCCGTCGTCGCCTTCGGCCGCGACTTCCGCGAGGATGCGCTGCGCCGGGATTTCACCATCAACGCGCTCGGGCTCGATGCGGCGGGCGTGCTGCACGACTATGCCGACGGGCTCGCCGATCTTGCGGTGCGACGGGTGCGCTTCATCGGCGTGGCGGGCGAGCGGATCGCCGAGGACTATCTGCGGATCCTGCGCTTCTTCCGCTTCCATGCCCGCTACGGCGTCGGCGAGCCGGACCGGGCAGCGCTCGATGCCTGTATCGCCGGGCGGGCGGGCCTGGAGGGACTGTCGCGCGAGCGGGTCTGGACCGAGCTGCGCAAGCTGCTTGCGGCGCCGCGCTCGGCCGAGACCCTGCAGGTCATGGCAGGCGCTGGCCTGCTGATGCCGGTGATCGGCGGCGTACCCCGCCTCTCGCGCTTCGCTGCGATCGCCGATGAGCCGGGGGAGGGCGTCTATCCGGCCTTCCGGCTGGCGGCGCTTGCAATTGCTGTCAGCGAGGATGCGTTCCGGCTTCGCGAGCGGCTGCGGCTGTCGAATGCAGAGTTCGAGCGGGTTTCAAGCATCGCCGAAGCGCTGGAGGCGCTGTCGGGCAAGAGCGCTCTGCCGGGGATCGCGCGCCTGCGCCGCCTGGCTCACGGCCTCGGAGCCGACGCGGTCGCGGGAGCGCTGGTGCTGCTGGGAACAGACGGTCGATCTGCCGATGTTCAAGCGCTGATCGCCGAGCTGGCGCGGACGCCGCCCTTCCTGCCGACCGGCAGGGATGTGCTGGGGCTCGGTGTCAGTGCCGGTCCGAAGGTCGGGCAGGTGCTCGAGGCGGCGCGGGAGGCTTGGATAGAGGCGGGCTGCCCCGCCGAACGCGATTTGCAGATGCGGATGCTGGGCGAGGCCGCTGCGGGAGCAAATGGCTGACCGGCAGATCGGCGAACAGCTCTGCGCTCACGCGACCTCCCTCATCCCCACACGCTCGTAAAGCCGCCTTGCACCAGTCGGATTGTCGATCTCGACCTTGAGATCGACGGCATCGGCGCCGCGGGCGGCGAAGGTGAGGAAGGCTTGCCGGAGAAGCGCCTCTGCGAGACCCAGCCGCCTTGCTGAGGGGTGGACCACAAGGTCCTTGATGAAGGCCGAGCTCCAGCAAAGGCAGATCGCGGCGACGGCATCGCGGGCGTCGCGGACGATGAAGACCAGGGCCGGGTCGAACGCGCTGTCGGCCAGGAGGGCGGCTCGCCAATCCTCGAACGGAGGGACGCTGCCGCCGCCGAGGCTGTAGCCAAGGGTCAGCAAGTCATGAAGCGCCGGCAGGTCGGCGATCGCGAACGGCGCGAGGCGATATCCCGCAGGCCAGGCCGGCGCCTGGACAGGCATCGCCAGCTCGCGCCGCATGCGGACCCATGGCTTCACGGCCAGCGCACCGTCGGCGGCATCGAGGACAGGATCGAGGCGACGTTGCCGCCGGTCTTCAGGCCGAAGATGGTGCCGCGGTCGTAGAGCAGATTGAACTCGACATAGCGGCCGCGCCGGACCTGCTGCTCATGGCGCTCGGCCTCGCTCCAGGGTGTCGCCAGATTGCCGCGCAGGATGCGCGGGTAGATGTCGAGGAAGGCTTCGCCCACCGCCCTGGTGAAGGCGAGGTCGGCCTCCGGATCGCCGGTCCAGACATAGTCGTAGAAGATGCCGCCGATGCCGCGCGGCTCGTTGCGATGCTTCAGGTGGAAGTACTCGTCGCACCAGGCCTTGAAGCGATCATAATCGGCGACGCCGGCATGGGCCTCGCAGGGCGCGCGCATCGCGGCATGGAAGGTCTGCGCATCGGGATCGTCCTGGCGGCGCCGACGGTCGAGCACCGGGGTCAGGTCGGCGCCGCCGCCGAACCAGGGCTTGGTCGTCACGACGAAGCGGGTGTTCATGTGCACGGTCGGCGCGTGCGGATTCCAGGGATGGGCGATCAGCGAGATGCCCGTCGCATGGAAGCGCGGGTCTTCCGCCGCGCCCGGAATCTGGGCGGCGAATTCCGGGGCGAAGCTGCCATGCACGGTCGAGACGTGGACGCCGACCTTCTCGAAGACACGACCCGACATCAGCGCCATCACGCCGCCGCCACCGGGCGCGCCGTCATGGTTGCTGCGCTGCCAGGGCGTGCGCACGAAGCGGCCGGGCTTGTCGGTCTCGGGCGGGAACGGGCCGGCAGCCTCGTCCTCGATCTGTTCGAAGGCGGCGCAGATCCGGTCGCGCAGGCTCTCGAACCAGGCGGCGGCGCGCGGCTTCAGGGCCTCGACGACAGCGGGATCGAAGGCGACAGATTCGGTGGCTTGTCCGGTCATATGCGATCTCATTCTCAGGCGTCGGTCGGCGCGAGATAGGCACCGAGCTGACGCAGCGCCTCGCCCACTACCATCGCTGCGGCCATGGCGACATTGAGCGAGCGCAAATCGCGGCGCATCGGAATGTGCACGCTGGCCTCGGCGGCAGCATAGACCTCCGGCGGCACGCCGGCCGACTCGCGCCCGACCATGACGATGTCGCCGGGCTGGAAGGCGAAGTCGGTATGGGCGCAGGCGCCGTCGGTCTCGGCCAGGACGAGGCGATGGCCCGCCTCGCGCCGCCAGGCCTCGAAGGCGCGGAAGGAATCATGGCGCGTCACCGCGGCCCGCTCGATATAGTCCATGCCGGAGCGGCGGAAATTCCGGTCGGAGACGTCGAAGGCCGCCGGCTCGACGATATCGACGGTGATGCCGAGGCAGGCCGCCAGGCGGATCATGGTGCCGGCGTTCTGCGGGATGTCAGGCTGGTAGAGGGCGAGGCGCAGCATGGCGAGCGTCATGCTGCCCGCGCAGGGCACAGGTCAAGCGCCAGCTCGGCCATGCTCTGGCCTTCATTTGGCAGTGGACCCATATAGCGAAGCATCGTCATCGCCAGCTGCCCGAGGAGGGCCACCCTAACTCCATGTTCGCCCCGCTCTTCCGTTTCCTTGAAAGCCGCATCGACGTCTTCGCGCCATTCGACGAGCGGCAGACGCCGCCGACCGGCGTGTTCCGCTTCATGTGGCACCACATCAAGGACGTGAAGGGCTGGATGGCCCTGATCATGCTGACCGGCCTCGGCTTCTCCGGCATCGAGGCGGCGATGTACCTGATGGTCGGCTGGTTCGTCGACCTCCTGACCAAGAACTCGCCCGAGCAGGTCTTCAGCGAGCATGGCTGGCTGCTGATCGGCGCGGCGCTCGTGGTCACCGTGGCGCGGCCGCTGATCTATTTCGCCAACCACGCCATCGTCGACCAGGTGGTGGTGCCGCAGATCACCAACCAGATCCGCTGGCGCAACCATGTCTATACGCTCGGCCACGCGCTCTCCTATTTCCAGAACGACTTCGCCGGCCGGCTCTCGTCGCGGGTGATCCAGGCCGGGCAGGCGATCCGCGGCGCGACGATCGAGGTGATCGACGACCTGTGGTACGCGCTGATCTTCGCCTCGGTTGCGATCGGCTTCTTCGGTTCGACCAGCGTCTGGCTCGCCATGCCGGTGATCGCCTGGCTCGCGGCCTATGTCGCGCTGCTGATCTATTTCGTGCCGCGAGCCAAGAAGCGCTCGGAGGCGAATTCGCTTGGCCGCTCGAGCACGACCGGGCGCATCGTCGATTCCTATACCAACATCCTGACGGTGAAGCTCTTCGCCCGTGCCGATGCCGAGCGCTCGGCCGTGCGCGACTCGTTGACGCGCTGGAACGCCTCCTTCCTCAACCTGTCGCGGCTGATTACCGGCGTCAGCGTCATCCTGCAGACGATGAACAGCCTGCTGGTCGTGGCGACGGCCTGGCTCTGCCTGTACCTGTGGAGCCAAGGCGAGATGACGCCGGGCGCGGTCGCGGCCTCGATCGGCCTAGTGCTGCGCCTCGTCCAGATGTCGGGCTGGCTGATCCATCTGGTGCGCGGCATCTTCGAGAACATCGGCTCGGTGCAGGAAAGCATGGAGACGATCGCCAAGCCGCACGACCTGCCGGACGCAGCCGACGCCGTGCCGCTGAAGGTCGGGCAGGGCGGGGTGCGCTTCGAGCACGTCCGCTTCAACTACGGCAAGCCGCAGGGGCTGTTCGAGAATCTCGATCTCGAGATCAAGCCGGGCGAGAAAATCGGGCTGGTCGGTCCGTCCGGCGCCGGCAAGTCGACGCTGGTCAACCTGCTGCTGCGGCTGTACCCGCTCGATTCGGGCCGGATCCTGATCGACGGGCAGGACATCGCCCATGTCACGCAGGAATCGCTGCGCAGCCAGATCGGCATGGTGACGCAGGACAATTCGCTGCTGCACCGCTCGATCGGCGACAACATCGCCTATGGCCGGATCGGCGCGACGCAGGACGAGATCGCGGCCGCGGCCAAGCGGGCGGCGGCGCATGACTTCGTCCTCGGCCTCAGCGACCAGGACGGGCGCCAGGGCTTCGATTCGCGTGTCGGCGAGCGTGGCGTGAAGCTCTCCGGCGGCCAGCGCCAGCGCATCGCCATCGCCCGTGTCCTGCTCAAGGACGCGCCGATCCTGATCCTGGACGAGGCGACCTCGGCGCTCGATTCGGAGGTGGAGGCCGAGATCCAGGCACAGCTTTCCACATTGATGGAAGGAAAGACTGTAATCGCGATCGCGCACCGGCTTTCGACCATCGCCGCGCTCGACCGGCTGATCGTGCTCGACAAGGGCCGGATCGTCGACATGGGCAGCCATGACGAGCTGGTGCGGCGCGGCGGGCTCTATGCCCGCCTATGGGCCCGGCAGTCCGGCGGCTTCCTGGCGCTCGCCGACAGCGAGCGGATTCCGGCCTGAGCAAACTGCACGGCGGCATTGCTGCGATGCAGTGGGCTGCGGCACGTGCGACAGTAGACTTCGTCAAAACTGCATGCCAAAGAGCGCGCAGGCGACATGCCGCCGAAAGGCGGTTCTGCGCCCGCGCCCCTGTGAGGGCGCTTGATTTGTTTAAGCCGGCCTGGCCGGCAGCCGAGCAGGGAACTGGATCGTGGCGCACGCGACCGATACGACAGGCACCGAACCCACCCGCCGCGATTTCTTGATGCTGACCACCGGCGCCTTCGCTGCGGTCGGCACCGGCGCGCTGCTCGTGCCGCTGATCGGCCAGCTGGCGCCTGACGCGCAGGTCGTCGCCGCCGGCGCCCCGATCGATCTCGACCTGACCCCGATCGCGGAAGGCCAGGCGATCAAGCTGTTCTGGCGCGGCAAGCTGATCTTCGTGCGCAACCGCACCAAGAAGGAGATCGACGAGGCGCTCGCCGTCGACGTCGCGACGCTGCGCGATCCGCAGACCGACCAGCAGCGCACCAAGGCCGGCCACGAGCGCTTCCTCGTCGTCTACGGCAACTGCACCCACCTCGGCTGCGTGCCGCTCGGCACCGCTCCCGGCGAGCCGCGGGGCGAGTTCGACGGCTGGTTCTGCCCCTGCCACGGCTCGCACTACGATTCCTCCGGCCGCATCCGCAAGGGCCCCGCGCCGCTGAACCTGCCGGTGCCGCCCTACGCGTTCACCACCGACACCAAGATCAAGATCGGCTGAGCCTCCAAAGGCGAGGACGGCATCGAGCGGAATTGAGAGAGCTTGAGGCGAGCATGAGCGGTCACAGCACCTACCAACCGAAGACGGGGATCGAGCGCTGGCTCGATGCGCGCCTGCCGATCGTGCGGCTGATGCATGATTCGGCGGTGTCCTACCCGGTGCCGCGCAACCTCAACCTGCTGTGGACCTTCGGCGGCATCCTCGTGTTCATGCTGGTGGCGCAGATCATCACCGGCGTGATCCTGGCGATGCACTACACGCCGCATGCGACGATGGCGTTCAACTCCGTCGAGCACATCATGCGCGACGTGAACTTCGGCTGGCTGCTGCGCTACCTGCACTCCAACGGCGCCTCGATGTTCTTCGTGGCGGTCTACATCCACATCTTCCGCGGCCTGTACTACGGCTCGTACAAGGCGCCGCGCGAGGTGCTGTGGATCCTCGGCGTCATCATCTTCCTGCTGATGATGGCCACCGCCTTCATGGGCTACGTCCTGCCCTGGGGCCAGATGTCCTTCTGGGGCGCGACCGTCATCACCAACCTGTTCTCGGCGCTGCCGGTGATCGGCGAGACGATCGTGACCTTCCTGTGGGGCGGCTATTCGGTCGACAACCCGACGCTGAACCGCTTCTTCTCGCTGCACTTCCTGCTGCCCTTCATGATCGCGGGCGTCGTCGTCCTGCACATCTGGGCGCTGCACCATGTCGGCCAGAACAACCCGTCGGGCGTCGAGGTGAAGGACGTCAAGAAGGACACCGTGCCCTTCACGCCCTATGCGACCATCAAGGACCTGTTCGGCATGGTCTGCTTCATGCTGGTCTTCGCCTGGTTCGTCTTCTACCAGCCGAACTTCATGGGCCACGCCGACAACTACATCCCGGCGAACCCGGCTTCGACGCCGGCCCACATCGTTCCGGAATGGTACTTCCTGCCCTTCTACGCGATCCTGCGCGCCATCCCCGACAAGCTCGGCGGCGTGCTCGCCATGGGCGGCGCCATCGTGATCCTCGCCTTCCTGCCCTGGATCGATACCTCCAAGGTCAAGTCGATGACCTACCGGCCGATCGCGCGCCAGTTCTTCTGGATGTTCGTCCTGGTCTGCATCGGCCTCGGCTATCTCGGCGCCATGCCCGCCGACGAGCCCTATGTCACGATCTCGCGTATCCTGACGGTGCTGTATTTCGGCTTCTTCCTGGCGCTGGCGCTGATCGGCATCTTCGAACGGCCGGCCCCGCTGCCGACCTCCATCGCCGACTCGGTGCTCGGCGGCTCGGGCGCACGCCTCGGCCACGCCACCGCTTCGGAACCGCAGGCCAAGGGCTGAACGAGACCATGAGCAAGATGTCCCTCCGCCTGTCGCTCGCTGGCCTCGTCACCGGCCTTGCGCTTGCCGTCGCCTCGCCGGTCCTGGCCGCCGAAGGCGCGCCGAAGCCGCCGGCGCAGAGCTGGTCGTTCTCCGGCCCGTTCGGCAAGTTCGACCGGGCGCAGCTGCAGCGCGGCTTCAAGGTCGCCAAGGAAGTCTGCGCCAACTGCCACGCGATGAGCCTGATCCGCTTCCGCAACCTGGCGGAGCCGGGCGGCCCCGGCTTCACGCCCTCGCAGGTCGCGGCGCTGGCGGCGAGCTACACCAACATCAAGGACGGCCCGAACGATTCGGGCGAGATGTTCGAGCGTCCCGGCCGCGCGGCCGACGCCTTCCCGGCGCCGTTCGCGAACGAGCAGGCGGCCCGCGCCGCCAATGGCGGCGCCTACCCGCCGCCGATCGACATGCTCGCCAAGGCGCGCACTTATGAGCGCGGCTTCCCGAAGTTCGTCTTCGACATCTTCACCCAGTACCAGGAGCAGGGGCCGGACTATATCGTCGCGCTCCTGACCGGCTACGCCGATCCGCCGGCCGGCGTGACGCTGCTGCCGGGCCAGAACTACAACCACTTCATGCCCGGCCACCTGATCGCGATGCCGAAGCCGCTGAGCGACGGCCAGGTCGAGTACCCGAAGGGGCCGGACGGCAAGTCGCCGGTGCCGGAGACGGTCGAGCAGTACGCCAAGGACGTCGCCGCCTTCATGGTCTGGATGGCGGAGCCGCATCTCGAGGCGCGCAAGCGCCTGGGCTTCCAGGTGATGATCTTCCTCGCGCTCTTCGCCGGTCTGCTCTACTTCACCAAGAAGAAGATCTGGGCGCGCCTGCCCGACCACGCTTCGGCGCACTGAGCGAGACCTGAGTTGGAAAGGGCCCCGGAGACGGGGCCCTTTTTCGTTTGGGCATGGAGCCGCTCCCGTCATTCCGGGGCAGGCCAAAGGCCTGAGCCCGGAACCCATGAACACGACACGTCCCGTCATTGCGAGGAGCGTCAGCGACGAAGCAATCCAGGGGGCGTGGAGCTCTGCCGCCCCTGGATTGCTTCGCTTATGCTCGCAATGACGGAGTGAGCATCGGCGTGGTCGCGTTCATGGGTTCCGGGCTCGCCGCTCCGCGACGCCCCGGAATGACGACCACATTCGACTGCGCGTGCCGCCGTGTTACGGCTGTCACGAATCTCGATCCTTATCCGGCAATCATCGGAGACTGAGGCATGGCTGAAGCGGTTCTGGGCATCATCGGCGGCTCCGGCATCTACGACCTGCCGGGCCTGACCGATCTGCGCGAGGAGCGGATCGAGAGTCCCTGGGGCGAGCCGTCCGACGTGCTCCGGATCGGGCGGATGGGGCAGACGAAGATCGTCTTCCTGCCGCGCCATGGCCGCGGCCATTCGATCCCCCCCTCGGAGATCAACTACCGCGCCAATATCGACGTGCTGAAGCGGGCAGGGGTGACCGACCTCGTCTCGCTCTCGGCCTGTGGCTCCTATAAGGCCGAGCTCTATCCCGGCCTGTTCGTGCTGGTCGACCAGTTCGTCGACCGTACCGCCGGCCGCGCCAGCTCCTTCTTCGGCAAGGGCTGCGTCGCCCATGTCTCGGTGGCGCATCCGGTCGGCCCGGCCCTGCAGGAGCGGATCGCGGCGGCGGCAACGGTCGAGGATCTGCCCTTCGTCAAGGGCGGCACGCTCGTCACCATGGAAGGCCCGCAATTCTCGACCCTGGCGGAATCGCTGACTTACAAGGGCCTTGGCTACGACCTGATCGGCATGACCGCGATGCCGGAGGCCAAGCTCGCCCGCGAGGCCGAGATCACCTACGCCACCGTCGCGATGGTGACCGACTATGATTGCTGGCACGAGGAGCACGGCGCGGTCGATGTCGCCTCCGTGATCGCGGTGCTGCACGCCAATGCCGACAAGGCACGCCGGCTGGTGGCGCGGCTCGCCGCCGATTTCCCGCGCGAGCGCGAGGACTGCCCGGCCGGCTCGCACAATGCGCTGGACTTCGCCGTCGTCACCGCGCCGGAACACCGCGACCCCAAGCTCCTGGCCAAGCTCGACGCGGTGGCAGGGCGGGTGCTGAAGGCGCAGGGCTGACGCCGGCGAATCCGTCATTGCGAGCGCAGCGAAGCAATCCAGGGGCGGCAGCGCTCTGTGTCCCCCCTGGATTGCTTCGTCGCTCCGCTCCTCGCAATGACGGAAAGGGCGCGGTCATGGGTTTCGAGCTCGGCGCGTTGCGCCGCCCCGGAATGACGCCGAGGAGATTTCATCACTGCGGGATTGGTTCTAAGAGAGACCGCCCCAGCCAACGGACGTTTTGTCATGGACCGCAGCGCGCTCGACGATCTGAAGAATGCGATCCGGACGATCCCCGATTATCCGGCGCCGGGAATCCAGTTCCGCGACATCACCACGCTGCTCGGCGATGCTCGTGCCTTCCGTCGTGCCGTGGATGAATTGGTGCAGCCTTTCGCCGGGCTGAAGATCGCCAAGATCGCCGGCATCGAGGCGCGCGGCTTCATCCTCGGCGGCGCCGTGGCGCATCAGCTCTCGGCCGGCTTCGTGCCGGTGCGCAAGAAGGGCAAGCTGCCGCATGAGACGGTCGGCATGCCCTATTCGCTCGAATATGGCGACGACGAGATCGAGGTGCACAAGGATGCGGTCTCGCGCGGCGAGCGCGTCCTCCTGGTCGACGACCTCGTCGCGACCGGCGGCACAGCGGAAGCGGCGGTGAAGTTGCTCTCCTCGCTCGGGGCCGAGGTCGTCGCGGCCTGCTTCATCATCGACCTGCCGGACCTCGGCGGCGCCGACAAGATCAGGCGGCTCGGCGTGCCGGTGCGTACGCTGGTCTCCTTTGCGGGGCATTGAGGCCATGAAGATCCACGGACGGCACTACCGCACCATCTGGCTCGACGAAGACGGCTGGGGTGTCCGTGTCATCGACCAGACGCGGCTGCCCTTCCATTTCGAGACGGTGCGGCTGTCGACCGCCGAAGAAGCGGCGCATGCGATCCGCCATATGACCGTGCGCGGCGCCCCGCTGATCGGTGCGACCGCCGCCTATGGCGTCGCGCTGGCGCTGCGGGTCGATGCCTCCGATGCGGCGCTGGAGCAGGCGCTTGCCCTGCTTGGCGCGACGCGGCCGACGGCGGTCAACCTGCACTGGGCGCTGGCAAGGATGCGCAGGCGCCTGCTCGACCTGCCGCAAGCCGGACGGGTCGCCGCGGCCTATGCCGAGGCGGGCGCGATCTGCGACGAGGATGTCGCGCTCTGCCATGCCATCGGCGAGCACGGGCTCAAGGTGATCCGCGAGATCGCGGCAAAGAAGCTAGCGGGCGAGCCGGTCCATATCCTGACCCATTGCAATGCCGGCTGGCTCGCCACCGTCGACTGGGGCACGGCGCTGGCGCCGATCTATCTGGCGCATGACGCCGGCATTCCCGTCCATGTCTGGGTCGACGAGACGCGGCCGCGCAACCAGGGCGCGGCGCTGACCGCCTATGAGCTCGGCAGCCATGGCGTGCCGCATGCGGTGATCGTCGACAATGCCGGCGGGCATCTGATGCAGCATGGCCAGGTCGACATGGTGATCGTCGGCACCGACCGGACGACTGCGACCGGCGACGTCGCCAACAAGATCGGCACCTATCTCAAGGCGCTGGCGGCCAGGGACAACGGCGTGCCGTTCTATGTGGCGCTGCCCTCGCCGACGATCGACTGGACGCTCAACGGCGGGCTAAAGGACATCCCGATCGAGGAGCGCAGCCAGCGCGAGGTCACGCATCTCTTCGGCCAGAGCGAGGATGGCAGCACCGGCTTCTTCCAGGTTGCGGCGCCCGGCAGCCCGGCCTGCAACCCGGCCTTCGACGTCACGCCGGCGAGGCTCGTCACCGGGCTGATCACCGAGCGCGGTATCGCGCCGGCGAGCCTCGAGGGGCTGGCGAGCCTCTTTCCCGAGATGACCAGTGGTGTGGCGGCATGAGCGAGCAGACATTGCGCGAGGAGATCGTCTCGGTCGCGCAGGCGATCGACAAGGCCGGCTTCTGCCCGTCGAAATCCGGCAATGTCTCGGCCCGCTTCGGCGACGGGTTCCTGATCACGCCGTCGGGGCTGCCCTATGCGCGGACGAAGCCGGAGGACCTGATCTATCTCGCCCTCGACGGAACCGTCCTGAGCGGCAGCCGCAAGCCATCCTCGGAATGGCCGTTCCATGTCGCGATCTACAAGGCGCGGCCGGATGCGCAGGCGATCGTCCACACGCATTCGCCGCGCGCCACGGCACTGTCCTGCGCACGGCGCGGCATCCCGGCCTTTCACTACATGATCGCGCTCTGCGGCGGCTCTGATGTGCGCTGCGCCGACTATGCCACCTTCGGCTCGCCGGAGCTGGCGGAGAATGCGGTCAGGGCGCTGGTCGGACGCAAGGCGGTGCTGCTCGCCAATCATGGCGTGATCGCACTCGGTGCGACGCTTGCGGGGGCGCATACCATCGTCGCCGAGGTCGAGAATCTCGCCGGCGAGTATCTCGACCTGCTGGCCGCCGGCCTTGAGCCGGTGATTCTCGACGAGGCCGAGATGGAACGCGTCTCGGCGAAATTCGCAGGATACGGGAAGGTCGGCTGATCCTGGTGACTGGCCGAGAGAGCACCGGCATTTCTGCACTCGTTTTCGGCCGGTTGACTCTGAGGAACCGATCTCATCGGTTGTTAACGGCTCTCCTCTATTGAGAGCCGGATGAAGCTCTCGCGCTATCTGCTCGACTCGCTTGACGCCCTCGGTATCGGCGTTTGCGAATACGATGGCGAGATGCGGGCCCTCTGCTGGAACCAGACCTTCCTGCAGATCTTCCCCGAGGACGTCGGCGAGATCTATGTCGGCGAGCCCTATGCCGACAATCTCGAGCGGTTCTATCGGCTTCGCCTCTCGCCCGAGGAGATGCCGGAGATCGCCCGGCATGTCGCCGAAGGCGTGACGCGCCACGAGAACCAGACGCAGCCCTTCGAATTCATCCACAACGGCCGCAAGCTGCGCGCTTCCTCGCTGCGGGCCCCGGATGGCGGCCGCGTGCGGCTTTGGCAGACGCTCGATGTCGAGACTCCGTCCGAGGCAGCCCCAGAATTGGTGTTGCCGGTCATGGACGCGCTGCGTTTCATCCCCGACGGCGCCACGATCCTCGACGCGAAGCAGCGGGTGATCGCCGCCAACAACGCATTCCGGCGGCTTTACGACCTGCCCAGCGGCACCTCTGTGGTCGGCCGCACCCTGGACGAGATCATCGCCTGGTGCTGGCGCGGCGCCTCGCCCATGGGCGCCTGGCGCGCGGCGATCAGCAACGGGCTGCGCTATGACGGCGTGCCTTTCGAGATCGAATTGCCGGGCCAGCGCTGGCTCCGACTGATCGCGCGGCATAGCAAGGGCGGTGTCAGCTTCTTCACCCATGCCGACATCACCATCGCCAAGCGCCAGCAGATGGAGCTGCTGGAAGCGCAGGAGGCGCTGCGCCGGGCCAATGCGGCGTTGGCGGAGCTGGCGGAGACCGATGGCCTGACCGGCCTCGCCAATCGCCGCCGCTTCGTCACGCGGCTCGCCGATGCCGCCGCGCGGCCGGAGCCGCTGGCGCTGATGATGATCGACGTCGACCACTTCAAGACGATCAACGACCGCTTTGGCCATCTCGTCGGGGACGCCTGCCTCAAGGCGATCGCCGAGGTCATCGCGGCCCAGGTCACATCGGCCTCGGCGCTGGTGGCACGGATCGGCGGCGAGGAATTCGGCGTCCTCCTCGGCGATACCGCCCTCGACGCCGCCCATGATGCCGCGGCCATGATCCGCCGTGCCTTGCGGCGCGTGCCGTGGCGTCTGCTGCATGACGAGCTGACGGGCGTGACCGTCTCGATCGGCCTGTGCGCGGGGAAGGGGCCGCTGGACGGCACCAGCCTCCATGCGAATGCCGACGAGGCGCTCTACGCCGCCAAGCGCAATGGCCGCGACCGCATCGAGCTGGCGAGCCTGCCGGCGGCAGCGGTTTCCCGGCGCATTGCCGGATAGAGCGGCGCAAGCCAAGCTGCGCGATCCGCGGAGGCTTGGAGCCGCCTATGATCCTGGTCACGGGAGCCACCGGGCATGTGGGCGGTGCGGTCGTTCGCAGGTTGGCGGCGGCCGGACACGATGTGGTCGCGATGGTTCGGGACCCTCGAACCGCTGCGGAACAGCTGCCGCCTGGAATCGCGCTGCGCGTTGCCGACTACGATGATGTCTCCGCCCTGAGACGCGCCTTCGCTGGCATCGATGACATCATCCTCATATCGAGCGACGGCGACGCGGATACGGTCATGCGCCACCATGCCAATGCCATCGAGGCAGCTGCGACGGCTGGCGCGAGGCATATCATTTTCACCAGCATCATCGATGTCGATGACCGCTCGCCATTCTACTTCGCGCCTGTCTATCGCGATGCGGAGCGCCGCCTTGCGGCTTGCGGCGTGCCGACGACCATCCTCCGATGCGGCCTGTATTGCGAGTTCATCCTCGACCACTGGCTTTCTGCCAGCCAGGTGTCGGGAGAACTGGCGCTGCCCGCAGGGGATGGCCGCGTCGCACCTATCTCACGCGATGACGTCGCGGCGGCGATCGCGGTGGTCGCAGCCAGCCCGGACAAATCTCCCGGTATCCGCACGCTCACGGGAAGCCCGGCACTGGATTTCGGCGAGATGGCGGCCTGCTATGGCGAAACGATAGCGAGGCAGGTCAGCTACCGTCCCTGCACCATGGACGAATACCGAGCCTTGGCATCGGAGCAGCTCGACGATCCCTGGCCTGCTGCTTTCTCCACTCTGTGCGCGTCGATCGCCGAGGGCCGCTACAGCCGGGTCTCCGACGACTTTGTCGCCCTTACGGGCCGCGCGCCGGAGAGCTTCCGGGATTTCCTGCGCCGCGCGGCGTACGTGACGACGGCATGAGCTGCCTCTTCGCCTCCGGCTGATGAATTCGGCAAAAGGCCTCAGGCCGGCTTGCGTTCGAGGAAGACGCAGCCCTCAAAGCTCAGCACCGTCTCGCCCTTCTGATTGACGCCGGTGTTGTGGTGGAAGAACAGGCCCCACTCCGGACGCGAGAAGCTCGGGCGCTTGTCGGCCACGGTGGAGTGATAGGTGATGCGGTCCCCCGCATAGACCGGTTTCAGCCAGCGCAGGTTCTTGAAGCCGGGCGAGGGGCCGAGCCGCGGCGCTGCAGCCGGCGCAAGCATGGCCTCCTGCCGACGGCGGTGGCTGACCATCGCTGCCATCCAGCCCGCAGCGGTATGCCAGCCTGAGGCGCAGAGGTTGCCAAAGGAGCTCTTGCGCGCTGCCTCCTCGTCCATGTGGAAGGGCTGCGGGTCGAAGGAGCGGGCGAAGGCGACGATCTCCTGCGGCGTGAAGACGAGGCTGCCGAGCTCGTTGCTGTCGCCGATCACGAGCTCATCGAAATAGCGCGGAGGGGCAGTCGGCTTCGCGGGCGGTTCGACGCTGGTCGTCAGCTGCGGCGGTTCGTAGCTGGCGGAGTGCGCCAGCCAGTCGCCGCGCGCCGCCTCGAATCCGGAGCCGCGGCGGCCGAACATCACCCAGTTGACCTGCTCGACAACCGGTTCGCCGCGCTGGTTGAGGAGCTCGAAGCGGAACTTCACCAGCCCCATCTCCGGCCGGGAGCGCGATTCCTTGGTCTCGGCGATGGTCCAGCGCAGGCGCAGCGTGTCGCCGGGCTTGACCGGCCGCAGCCACTTGACCTCCTCGACGCCGGGCGAGCCCATCGAGGTCGTGTCGAGGAAGAAAGCTTCGGCAGCCAGCCGCATCAGCAGGGCGCAGCTATGCCAGCCTGAGCCGATCAGCGAGCCGACGAAGCTCGCCTTGGCCTTTTCGGGGTCGATGTGGAAGTCCTGCGCGTCGAAACGGCGAGCAAAGGCGAGGATGTCGTCCTGCGAGACGGGGAGCGAGCCGTACTCGTTGACCGAGCCCAGGACGAAGTCCTCGAAGTAGAGCATCGTTAGTCCATCTCACTGATCAGGCCCGCATTCTGCTTGCGTGCACACTCGCGAGCGAGCTGAAAACACGCAAACTCCGAATGCTCACCAGGCATGGCGCCGGAGCGGCTTTCGCTCCGGCGTCAGAGGCTCAGTTGGCGAAGCGGAAATGCAGCACGTCGCCGTCGGCGACGACGTATTCCTTGCCTTCGAGCCGGAACTTGCCGGCCTCGCGCGCGCCGCTCTCGCCCTTGTTGGCGACGTAGTCGTCATAGGCGATGGTCTCGGCGCGGATATAGCCCTTCTCGAAATCGGTATGGATCACGCCAGCGGCCTGCGGCCCCTTGGTGCCCTTCTCGATCGTCCAGGCGCGGGCCTCCTTCGGACCGACGGTGAAATAGGTGACGAGGTTGAGCAGGGCGTAGCCGGCGCGGATCACCCGGTTGAGGCCGGGCTCGTCGAGGCCGACGGCTTCGAGATAGTCCTTCTGGTCGCCGGCTGGCAGAACCGCGATCTCGCTCTCGATCTTGGCGGAGACGACGACGGCGACCGCGCCTTCCTCGGCGGCGCGCGCCTTGACCTGCTCGGAGAAGCCGTTGCCCTTGTCGGCGCTGGCTTCCTCGACATTGCAGACATAGAGCACGGGCTTGGAGGAGAGCAGGCCGAGCATCTCGAAGGCGCGGCGTTCCTCGGGCGCAACCTGGACGAGGCGGGCCGGCTTGCCCTCGCGCAGCAGAACGAGGCAGCGGTTCATCAGGTCGGCGGCTTCCTTGGCCTCCTTGTCGCCGGACTTGGCCTTCTTCTCCAGCGGCAGGACGCGCTTCTCGAGGCTTTCGAGGTCGGCGAGCATCAGCTCGGTCTCGATCGTCTCGATGTCGGCGATCGGAGCGATCTTGCCCTCGACATGGGTGATGTCGCTGTCCTCGAAGCAGCGCACGACATGGGCGATGGCGTCGCACTCGCGGATATTGGCGAGGAACTGGTTGCCGAGGCCCTCGCCCTTGGAGGCGCCGCGGACGAGGCCGGCGATATCGACGAAGGTCAGCCGGGTCGGGATGATCTCCTTCGAGCCGGCGATGGCGGCGAGCGCCTCGAGCCGCTCGTCCGGCACCGCGACGTCGCCGACATTCGGCTCGATCGTGCAGAACGGATAGTTCGCCGCCTGCGCCGCCGCGGTCTGCGTCAGCGCGTTGAAGAGGGTCGACTTGCCGACATTCGGCAGGCCGACGATACCACATTTGAAGCCCATGCTGGCTGATCCGTTGCGTTGCCGCCGCGAAAAGGGCGGTGACGAGATGATGATGTGAATGCTCCCGGCCTTATTGGCGCCCGAGCGCCAAAAGACAAGATGGCGCAAGGCTCGCCTCCACCCGCCGCATGCATGACCAGGGCGGTGTCCGGATCCGCCGGCGCGAGGAGGAGAGCTTCTTCCTCAGGGGAAGGTTATGAATCTTCAAGCATGCCCTCTTGCTCGCAGCACGCAAGAGGGCGCTTGGCGCTCGATTTGTACAGCCGTTCACATCCGTCTGGAGCCCGGCCGAAATTATGATTGGTCGGGGGAAAATGTAACGCTAGGTTGTATGGCTTCCGAATTCTTAAGATATTTCAGAGATAGCCATGCTTACCCTAGGTCGTGCCGCCTCGGCTGGTGCCAAGGCGGCTGTTCTGGCGACGTCGAGCCTGTTTGGGTTCGCCGCTACGCCCGGTTTCGGGCAGACGGCGTGGCAAGGCGCCACATCGGACTGGTACACGCCGGGCAACTGGTCGACCGGGGCCCTTCCCACAGGGGCCACTGCGGTCGTCATCGGATCCGGATCCCTGATCGCTCCGATCATCACCGCGCCCGGTGCTGCGACGAAGACACTTCGCATCGGCGCCACTGGGGCCGGCCAGTCGCTGACGGTGGCGGCCGGAGGGGTGATCACCACGACCGATTACGTGACCATCGGCAACCTCGCCGGCGAGACCGGGGCGGTGCATGTCGATCGCGGCACGTGGAACGGCACCTATCTCGACCTTGGCTATAGAGGCAGCGGCACGTTCACCGTTTCGAACGGTGCGAGCGTGAGTTTCAACCAGTTCGTCCGCAGCGGCGTCTTCACCACCGGTTCCGGCGGCATCACCGTCACGGGAGCCGGAACGTCCTGGTACAACGGCAACGGCCACGTCGTCGGCGACCAGGGGCGGGGTTCGTACCAGATACTCGCAGGAGCCAAGGCCAGCGACCGCGCTGTGACCTTCGGCTACAATGCGACAGCGTCAGGGACCGGCACCGTCGACGCGTCGAACTGGGACATCTGGGGCGCGCTGATGATCGGCCAATCGGGCCGCGGCGATGTCACCGTTTCCAATGGCAGCACGGTAAAGGTCGGCAACAATGTCTACCTGGGATGGATCGCCGGGGGACAGGGGTCCCTCACCCTCCAGGGCGCCGGCACGACGCTGACGAGCACCGGTTTCACGGTTATCGGCATGAACGGCAAAGGCAGCGTGGTCGTCGCTGACGGTGCCACGTTCACCACCAAGCAGGGGATCCTGGCGTACGAGGCCGGATCGCGCGGCGAGCTGCGCGTGACCGGCGCGAACTCGCAGTGGCTCGGCACCGTCTATGTGATGGTCGGGAATCTCGGCACCGGCGAGCTCACGGTCGACAATGGCGGCAAGGTGAGTGCGGACAATGGCTCGGGGATGCTGGTCATTGCCAATAAGGCCGGCTCGACCGGCACTGTGAATATCGGGGCGGCATCGGGCCAGCAGGCCCAGGCGGCAGGCTACCTGAACGTATCGGAGATCCGGTTCGGCCGCGGAACCGGACGGCTCGTCTTCAACCACACCGAGACGAACTACGTCGTCGACGCCGACATCACCGGGAATGGCACGATCGTCCACGAAAGCGGGACGACGACACTGCGCGGCGACAAGACCACCTTCACCGGGTCGATGGAGGTGACCGGTGGCGTCCTCGTTGCCGAGGGATCGCTGGCTACCTTCTCCAGCGTGACGGTCGGAGAGCAAGGGACGATCGGTGGCACCGGGCAACTGCCATCGACGACGGTGCTGGGCACGATCTCTCCCGGCAACTCGCCGGGCACGCTGACGATCAACGGCAACCTGACGATGGGCGCGAAGTCGACCTATCAGGCGGAGATCCAGGGAACCGTCTCGGACCGCATCAACGTGAGCGGCACCGCGAGCCTGGCGGGAACGCTGAAGTTGACCTGGCTGTCGGGAACCTATGCCTTCGGTACGTCATATACCCTGCTCTCGGCCCAGGGCGGCCTTGGTGGAAGCCGTTTCGGCACGGTGGATTCGTCGTCCGCCTTCGGAGCGGGCATCGCCATCGACGTCACCTACACTGCGAGTGACTTGCTGATCTCCTTGTCTCCCAAGTCGCTGGCCGGCCTGGTGGCTGCGCCGTCCAACGCCCATGCGGTCGCCAGCGGGCTCGATCGGGCGGTTGCGGGTGGCGCGGACGTGTCTGCATTGTTCGCTCTCTACAATCTGCCGGCGGCGTCGATTCCCGCTGCGGTGAACCAGCTTTCGGGCGAGGTTCATGCGGCGGCGCCGGCGATGGCGTTCTCGGCCGCCGACCAGTTCCTGCGGGCCATGCTCGACCCGTTCGCGGCGGGGCGCGGAGCAGGCGGGCAGCCGGCGGGGGCAGCTGCATTCTCCGCGCTGACGCCGAAGGGGGCGCTTGCAACCGACGTCTTCCAGCCGCTGCAAGCGTCACGCTACTCGGTCTGGGGCGCGGCGTTCGGCGGATCCGGGCGTGCCGACGGCTCTGCCCGAATCGGCTCGGCCCGGCGCGATCTCGACGATGCGCATCTGGCAGTCGGTGCCGACCTGCGGATCACCCCCGGCACGATCGTAGGTTTTGCGCTCTCGGGCGGCAGCGCCAAGGCATCTTTGGCAGGCGGCCTCGGCAAGGCCGAGGCTGATGTCTTCCAGGCCGGGCTCTACGGCGCGACGCGGTTGGGGCCGCTCAACCTCGCTGCGGCACTCGGCTATGGCGTGCTCGACACCGAGGTGAAGCGCAGCGTGCCGCTGCTCGGCAGCGCCTTGTCCTCCTCCTACACCACCACCGCCTGGAGCGGCCGCCTTCAGGCCAGCGCAGCGCTCGCCAGCTGGGGCGACTTCAGCCTGTCACCCTTGGCGGCGCTGCAGGTCATGCAGGCCTCCAGCCCGGCCCGCGTCGAGGCGAGCTGGACCGGCGCCAATGCCATTGCGCTCGCTTTGGCCAAGCGCACCGACCTCACCTCGCGCAGCGAGCTCGGCCTTCAACTGGATTATGCCAGTGCGCTGGGCGGCCGGACGCTGGCCGGCTATCTGCGCGCGTCCTGGGCTCACTACTACCAGCGCGATGCCAGCCTGAGCGCTTCGCTCACCGGGCTGGCGGGCTCCGGCTTCGTGATCGAAGGCGCACGGGCGCCACGCAATAGCGCATTGCTGGCGGCGGGGCTCGATTTCAAGCTCAGCCCGTCGGTGACGATCGGCGCTCACATCGACGGCGAGATGTCCGACAGCGCCCGGCGTATCGGCGGACAGGCGCGGCTGAAGGTCAGCTTCTGAGAGAACGGCTGTATCACGCGAACGTGCATGGCGGCGCCTCTGCCGAGCGCGCACGAGTGGGGCGCAATCGAAAAGACCGGTTACCGGAGCTGCTCCATGCGCCTTGCCTCGCTTGCCTTCATCGGCCTCGTCACGCTCTTCGCCGCCGGGGTGCAGGCGCAGACGCCGCAGACCCGCATACGCGGCACGGTCGAGCGCCTCGACGGGCAGTCGCTGACGGTCAAGACGTCGGACGGTATCACGACGACAATCGCGCTCGTGCCGAGCTATTCGGTCGGCGCCGTGGTCAAGGCCTCGATGGCCGACATTAAGAAGGGCAGCTTCATCGGCGTCGGCGCCCGCCCGCAGGCTGGGGGCGGATTGACGGCCGTGCAGGTCTTCATCTTTCCCGAGGCGATGCGCGGCACGGGCGAGGGGCACAGGCCCTGGGCGGTGCTGCCGGATTCGACAATGACCAATGCGACGGTGGCCGAGACGGTCTCGCGCGTCGACGGCAGCAGCGTCACGCTGACCTATCCGGGCGGCGAGCAGACGATCGCGATCACGCCCGAAGCCAACATCATCATGGCCGCGCCGGCACAGGCCGCCGATCTCGTCGCCGGCGCACAGGTGGCGCTGACCGCGAGCCGGCAGGCCGATGGCAGCCTGTCGAGCAACCGGGTGACGATCGCCCGGGCCGGCGCCCAGCTGCCTCTCTGAAGAGAGTCCTATTCGGCCTTCTCGCCGAGGCGCTTCACCGCGCCGTGGCCGCGCGCGTCCATGAACAGGTGGACCTTGTTCTGGAAGCCGGCATCGTCATGGGCGGCGAGCAGCGCGGCATTGTCGGCGCAGGCCGTGCAGAGGTCCTCGACCCAGGGCTCCTCGGCCTTGCCGAAATCGTTGAGCACATAGGCATGGACCAGCGCCTTGTCGCCGGGGTGGCCGATGCCCATCCGGACTCGGCGATAATCGTTGCCGATCGCGGCGGTGGTCGAGCGCAGGCCGTTATGGCCGGCATTGCCGCCGCCGAGCTTCACGCGCAGCTTTGCGGGGGCCAGGTCGAGCTCGTCATGGAAGACGATGACGTCGGCCGGAGCGACCTTGAAGAAGCGCGCGGCCTCGCCGATCGCGCGGCCGGATTCGTTCATATAGGTCTGCGGCAGCAGCAGAAGGGCCTTCTCGCCGCCGATCGTCGCCTCGCAGGCATAGCCCTGGAACCGGGCGCGCCAGGGCGAGGCATTGCAGGCGCGGGCGATCGCCGCCACCGCCATGAAGCCGATATTGTGGCGGTTGCGGGCATAGCGTTGGCCGGGATTGCCGAGGCCGGCGAAGATCAGCATCGTTCGGAATCCGTGCTGCTGTCGTCAAAAGCAAAACGGCCGGGCATGCCCGGCCGTCCGTTGGTTTCGTCAAGCTGACGAAGGACCGGCTCAGGCCTTGGGGGCCTCGGCCTCGGCCGCAGCCGGGGCTTCCGCCTCGACGGTCGGCGGCACGATGGTGACGAGCGTCGGGTTGTCGCGCGCCGTCAGCGTCACGCCGGCCGGCAGCTTGATCGCGTCGGCATGCAGGGTGTCACCGACCGCAAGGCCCGCGACCGAAACCTCGACGAACTCGGGGATGCTCTCGGGAGCGACTTCGATCTCGAGCGAGTGCTCGACGATCTGCAGGGCGCCGCCGCTCTTCAGGCCCGGCGACTGGTCCTGGCCGATGACGTGCACGGGAACCTCGACCTTGATGGTCTGGCCGGCGGCGACGCGCAGGAAGTCGACATGGATCGGGAAGTCCTTGACCGGGTCGAGCTGGTAGTCGCGCGGAATGGCGCGCGTCTTCTTGCCCTCGACGTCGATCTCGAACAGCGTGGTCAGGAAGTGACCAGCATAGATCATCTGGCGGGTCTTGTTGGCATCGAGCGCGATGGCGACAGGCGCTTCGCCCGCACCATAGATCACGGCGGGAGTGAGGCCCTGGCGACGAACTTCCCGGGCGGCCCCCTTGCCGACCTGGGCGCGCGCCGAAGCCTGAATCTGCTTCACGGCGGTCATGTGTCTGATCCTTAGTTCTTCAAAAGACATGGCCGCCTGCCGGCGGCCATTGCGGTTCGCGCCCCTGCCTCCAAGGGTGTCAGTGGGACGCTGGCAGGCTCATAGGCGAAACCGGCGACAATCTCAAGTCCGCAGCCGGATTTCAGGCTGCGGTGGCGGCCGGGCGCGACAGGGAACTTGAAACCCCGCGGCTGAAACTGCCGACGAAGGCGGGGACCGCCTCTGCCGGCATCGGCCGCGAAAAGTGATAGCCCTGGCCGAGACCGCAGCCCAATCCGGCCAGGCGCCGGGCCTGGCCGTCGTTCTCGATGCCCTCGGCCACGATCCGCATGCCGAGCCGGGTGGCGATGGCGATCAGCGCCTCGACGATCGCGCCGTTCCGGGTTCCGCCCTCGATGCCGGCGACGAAGGATTTGTCGATCTTGATCGTGTCGACCGGGAAATCGAGCAGATGGGTGAGCGAGGCGAAGCCGGTGCCGAAATCGTCGAGCGCGACCAGGATGCCGCGCTCACGCAGGCCCGCCATGGTTCGGGCGACGCCGTCGCGGCGCCCGCCCATGATCACCTGCTCGGTGATCTCGACGACGAGGTGATCGAGCGGCACCTGCGCCCGCTCGAAGGCCCGGACGATACGCTGGACGAGATCGCCTTTTTGGAAGTCGGCGGAGGTGACGTTGAGCCCGACATAGGGGATCGGCAGGCCTTCGCGCCGCCATTGCGCCATGTCTGCGGCGATCGCCGCCAGCATCTGGTTGGAGATGCGATAGGCGAGCTTGGGGTCGAGCAGGGCGTCCTGGAATTCGCCGGCGGCCACCACGCGCCCGTCGTCGAGACGCAGGCGTGCCAGCGCTTCCATGCCCCGGATCTCGCCGCTCTCGAGCCGGATGATCGGCTGGTAGTAGGGGATCAGCTGGCCGCCGCTCAAAGCGTCGTCGACGGCGCGGATCGTCTGGATGCGGCGGGTCATCGAGGTCCGCAGGCCGCTTTTGAAGCGGACATAGCCGCCGCGCCGGGTCTCCTTGGCGTGGTAGAGCGCAAAATCGGCGTTCTGGCGCAGGGTGACGCTGTCAGCGCCGTCTTCCCCGGCAATGGCGCCGCCGATGGTGACGCTGGGGACGATGCTGGTCCCCTCGCAATCGATGGGTGTCTGCATTGCGGCGAGGATGGCGCTGGCGACGCCGCGCAACTGCCCGGCCTTGTCGCAGCCGGGCACCAGGACGGCGAATTCGTCGCCGCCGACCCTGAAAGCAGTCCCGTCCGGCGCCACCGTGGCCAGTCGCGCGCCGACCGCCTCGATCAGCCGGTCGCCGACCGGGTGGCCCATGGTGTCGTTGACCGCCTTGAGATGGTCGATGTCGATCAGGATGAGGCCGAAGCGCGACGAGGCCCGGCGCGTCGCCTGGCCGATCGCCTCGTTGAAGCGGGCCCGGTTCGGCAGGCCGGTCAGCGTGTCGAAATAGGCGAGGCGGTGATTGCGGGCATTCACCTCCTCGTGCTCGATCGCGATGGCGCAGAGATGCACGCAGGTCTCGACGATCCGGCGCTCGAACAGCGCCGGCCCGCGCGGCTCGCGGTAATAGAAGGCGAAGCTGCCGACGACGCGGCCGTCGCGCGCCGCGATCGGGCTCGACCAGCAGGCGCGAAGGCCGAGCGGCAGCACGAGCTCGCGATAGCCCTCCCAATGCGGGTCGCTGGCGATATCGGTCACCTCGACCGGGCTCTTGCGGTAGATCGCCGTGCCGCAGGAGCCGACGCGCGGGCCGATCGGCGTGCCGTCGACCGCTTCGCCATAGGCGCGCGGCAGGCTCGGCGCCGCGAGCGGCCGTAGCCGGAAATCATCGTCGATGGTGACGACCGAGCAGACCACTCCGGGAGCGAGCGCCTCGACCCGCTCGCAGAGCGCCGTCATGATCGCGGCCAGTTCCTCACCGCGCGCGATCGATTCCAGGATGGCGTTTTGCAGGGATTGCAGGCGCTCGACGGAATCGGGACGGCGCATAGGGGCTCTCGGCGGAACGGGAGGCGCGATCATGCCGCAGGGGCATGAAATCGCGGTTTCCCGCTTGGGTCGAATTGTCGGCTTTCTGATCTTCAGGCGGGTAAGATGACCGCAATTGCTTAAAAAACCGAATGCGAGCGGTCGGCTCAGGCGGGAGAGAGCCCGATCCGCTCGTCGCGCCGGCGCAGCAGGTGCATCAGCGGCAGCGCCAGCAGCACCATCCAGGCCTTGCCGATGATCTGCCCGGAGAGGAAGTCGAGGCTGCCGAAGGCGAGCCAGAGGAAGACCAGGCTGTCGACGACGAGGCCGAGCACGCTGGAAGCCGCGATGGCCGCAACGAAATGGCGGCGCTGCAGCGGGGTATAGACAGCGAAGTCGGCCAGCTCGGAGAGCAGGAAGGCCGTGGTCGAAGCCAGGACGATGGCCGGCGGCGCCAGCATGCCCGAGATCAGCGTGCCGATCGCGATCGCGCCGAGGCCGGCGAACGGGCCGAGGCGGCGCTGGACGATATCGCGCAGCACGAGCGCGAGCCCGACCATCAGCACGCCGCTCGGCGCCTTGATGCCGGGCGCGACGGGCACGAGGCAGGGGCCGTCGGGCACGCAGACCGTGCCGACATTCCCGATCAGCCAGTTGGCGAGCGGGATGGTCAAGGTGAAGAGGACAAGGGCGATGTAGCCCTCGACCCGGCGCTGCCGATCAATCGTCATGGTCACTAGCAGCCTCTGGGTCCGCTGTTGTCCGGCGCGGCCTCATAGGCCGCAAAGCCCCTGGCTCGCAAGTCGCATGCCGGGCAATGGCCGCAGCCATAGCCCCAGGGATGGCGCTTGCTGCGGTCGCCGAGATAGCAGCTATGCGTCTCCTCGACCACCAGATCGAGCAGCGGGGCGCCGCCGAGCTCCTTCGCCAGGGCGAAGGTCTGGGCCTTGTCGCGCCACATCAGCGGCGTGTGCAGGACGAGCCTCCGGTCGAGCCCGAGGCCGAGCGCGACCTGCATCGCCTTGATCGTGTCGTCGCGGCAGTCCGGATAGCCGGAATAATCGGTCTCGCAGACGCCGAGCACGATGTGCTTGCAATCGCGGCGATAGGCCAGCGCCGCGGCGAAGGTCAGGAAGATCAGATTGCGGCCGGGAACGAAGGTGGTCGGCAGGCCGGTCTCGGCGAAAGCGATCTCGCTCTCGCTGGTCAGCGCGGTGTCGGAGATCGCGCCCAGCGTCTTCAGGTCGAGCAGGTGATCCGGTCCGAGCCTGTCGGCATAGGCGGGCGACAGGGCAGGCAGCCTCGCGAGGATCGTCTCGCGGCATTCCAGCTCGATGCGATGGCGTTGGCCGTAGTCGAAGCCGACGGTCTCGACCGCGCCGAAGCGCTCCAGCGCCCAGGCCAGGGCGGTGGTTGAATCCTGGCCGCCGGAGAAGAGGACGAGGGCCCGGTCAGCGCCGGCCGAGATGGCCGCCATCACGTGCCTCTCCTCAATCGAACAGGCTGGAGACGCTCGACTCGCTGGCGGTGCGCTCGATCGCCTCGCCCATCAGCCCGGCGATCGAGATGACGCGGATATTGCGCGCCACCTTCACCGCCTCGGTCGGCATGATCGAATCGGTGATCACCAGCTCCTTGAGCTTGGAGGAGGCGATACGAGCAACCGCGCCGCCGGAGAGCACGCCATGGGTGATGTAGGCGTAGACCTCCTTGGCGCCCTGGGCGAGCAGGGCGTCGGCGGCGTTCACCAGCGTGCCGCCGGAATCGACGATGTCGTCGATCAAGATGCAGGAGCGTCCCTCGACCGAGCCGATGATGTTCATCACCTCCGACTCGCCCGGCCGGTCGCGGCGCTTGTCGACGATGGCGAGCGGCGCATCGATGCGCTTGGCGAGGGCACGGGCGCGCACCACGCCGCCGACGTCAGGCGAGACGACCATGGCGTTCTTCCACTCGAGCCTGTCCTTGATGTCGCGCGCCATCAGCGGGGCGCCGAACAGGTTGTCGGTCGGAATGTCGAAGAAGCCCTGGATCTGGCCGGCATGCAGATCGAGCGTCAGCACGCGGTCGACGCCGGCATGGGCGATCAGGTTGGCGACCAGCTTGGCCGAGATCGGGGTGCGGCCGGAGGCGCGCCGGTCCTGCCGCGCATAGCCGAAATAGGGGATCACCGCCGTGATGCGCCTGGCCGAGGAGCGGCGCAGCGCATCGGTGATGATCAGCAGCTCCATCAGGTGGTCGTTGGTCGGGAACGAGGTCGACTGGATGACGAAGACATCCTGGCCGCGGACGTTCTCTTGGATCTCGACGAAGATCTCCATGTCGGCGAAGCGCCGGACCTGGGCCCGGGCGAGCGGGACATCGAGATGATTGCAGATGGCTTCGGCGAGCGGGCGATTGGAATTGCCGGCGACGACTTTGAAGGAGGAGGCCATGCCGGGTGCACCCGAAACGCAGAATAAGGCGAGCCGTCCGAGCGGGGGCGGCTCAGTTTCGAAGGGCTCATAACAGCGTGATGACGCCGAGTCGACAAAAGAGGCGCGGCATCCCCATGCAAATGCTGCACTGCAGCGGGGTGCGGTGCACGTCCTGCGGGATATCGTGAATCGACTCGACCCGAAGGCGCTCCGGGCCGAGTGCGAAAGTTCTAGCGATTCTTCTCCGGCGCCGCCTGGGCGGTGCGGGTCTTGCCCTTGGCATCGGTCTTGGGCTCGGGCACCGGCGCCGTCGTCAGGAAGCTCGCGATCGCATCGGCCGATTCGGACGCGGCCTTGGCGACGATGGTCTGGTCGATGCCGGCCCAGGGGTCGGTGCTCCCGCCACGCTTGCCGAGGCTCTCGCCCTGCACGCGCTGGGCGCGCTTCTTGCTCTCGTCATAGACGTCCCAGACGAAGGCAAGGGCGGTCTGGCCGTCCTCCGTGGGTTGGGCGGTGAGATAGCCGCGCACCCGGAATCGGGCCGGCTTGTCGCCGGGGACGATCTCCATCTTGCGCTCGGCCGCGGCCTCGCCGAGCAGGCCGGCGAAATGCGCCGTCACCTGGTCGGGCGCGCCCGAGATGCTCTGGACCGAGACCGGAACACCCGGCGCATCGACGCGCGGCCGAGCCGCGGTGGTGGTGGTTTCCTGGCAGCCTGCGAGCGCAAGCGCAGCGAGCGGCCCCAGAACGAGGCCGTTAAAACGTACCGACATGACGCCTCCCGCCCGTTGTTTGGGCTTGGATTGCTGGTCTTCCCTGCGGCGCTCGTTGTAAGCGCAACCATCCCCAAGGTCCAGATAGGGCAGGGGAGAGGCGAAACGAGCCGGCTGCGCCGCGGCGATTGCGCTCCCGACGCTCCTTCGCCATATCTCCCGCGAGGGCGCATGGAGCGCCTGCCGGAGAGCTCCGATGGTCAGCACGTCCAACCGTATCCTCGACGACATCGCCCGGCTGGCGACCGACGCCGCCGGTGCGGCGCAGGGCGTGCGCCGCGAGGTCGAGACCGTGGTCAAGACCCAGATCGAGCGGCTGCTGCGCGACCTCGACGTGGTGACGCGCGAGGAGTTCGAGGCGGTTCGCGAGATGGCGCTGCTGGCCCGCGAGGAGAACGACAAGCTGGCGGCCCGGCTGGCGGCGCTCGAGGGCAAGTCCGAGTCGAAGTAAATCCGGGCCCATGCAGGCCGGCAGCCAGTCCACACCTTCGTGTTGTGGACAGCCCCCTTGAGGGATTGAGGCGGGCGTCGAATCCGCAGAGCTTGCATCGCGTACCGGGTGCCGAAGGGCTCGATCAGAACCGCGCAGGTTCTGTTAGGGCTCCTGACTCGCCTGAGCTATCGTCGATGAAGAGAGGTGATTCGTCGGTAGGCTCTATTTGAGAGCCGGCTGATGAAGCGGAGACTGGACTATTCGCGGTCTCCTGGTCGGGTTGCGTGCCTTACGCTTTTCCAGTCGCCGTGTTCCCGTTCTTGAACAGGCCGCGCCTGCCGTCAGGGCCAGCGCCGGCTGTTGGACCTTGGGCATGATGGACCTTGATCTGGACGCCGATACCGAACGCCCCTCAAACCCTCTCGATCTCGTCGAACGCCTGGCTTCGCTGAACGACTGGAGCTTCGATCGCGACAGCGATGACGAGCTCTCGGTCTCCGTCACAGGTGGCTGGGCCGATTATCACGTCGCCATCACCTGGCTTTCCGAAGTCGAGTCGCTGCACATCGCCTGCGCCTTCGACCTCAGGGTGCCGGACCGGCGGCGCAATGAGGTGATGAACCTCGTCAGCCTCGTCAACGAGCAGCTCTGGCTCGGGCATTTCGACCTGTGGAGCCGCGAGAACGTGGTGATGTATCGCCATGCGCTGCTGCTCTCGGGCGGGGCCGAGCCGACCGAAGAGCAGGCCGCCGGCCTGATCAAGGCGGCGATCGACGCCTGCGAGCGCTATTACCAGGCCTTCCAGTTCGTGGTCTGGGCCGGCAAGAACGCCCGCGAGGCGCTCGAAGGCGCGCTGCTGGAGACGGTCGGCGAAGCGTGAAGGCCGGCTGGCCCGGGCTTGACCCGGGCCGTGCTTGGCGGTTCAGGTCCATGCGCAATCGCGCATCGATCGGAGAGACGCCATGGCCAGCCCGCTTCCGCAGACCCTCACCCTTGTTGGTGCCGGCAAGATGGGCGGCGCCATGCTGGAGGGCTGGCTCAGCATCGGCGTGAACGGCGCGGGGATCACGCTGCTCGACCCGCATATCTCCGACGAGATGCAGGCGCTCGCTGCCGCCCACGGCATGAGCGTCAACCCGGCCGCGCCGAAGCCCGCCGAGGTGGTGGTGCTGGCGACCAAGCCGCAGATGCTCGATACCGCCGCCCCTGCCGTGCAGGCGCTGATCGGGCCGAAGACGCTGCTGATCTCGATCCTCGCCGGCAAGACGCTCGGCGATCTCTCGGCTCGCCTGCCCAATGCGAATGCGATCGTGCGCGCCATGCCGAATCTGCCAGCTTCGGTCCGGCGCGGCGTCACCGCGGCTGCGGCCGGCAAGGGCGTCAGCGAAGCGCAGCGGCAATTGGCCGATGCGCTGCTCGCCGGCGTCGGCAAGGTCGAGTGGCTCGGCGACGAAGGGCTGATCGACGCCGTCACCGCCGTCTCGGGCTCGGGCCCGGCCTATGTCTTCAACATGGTCGAGTGCCTGGCGGCGGCCGGCGTCGCGGCGGGCCTGCCGGCCGATATCGCCGGCCGCTTGGCGCGCGCCACGATCGAGGGCGCCGGCGAGATGCTGTTCCAATCGCCGCTGCCGCCGGCGACCTTGCGCCAGAACGTGACCTCGCCGGGCGGCACCACCGCCGCCGCTCTCGAAGTGCTGATGGCCGACAACGGCCTGGCGCCGCTGATGCGACGCGCCGTCGCTGCCGCCAAACGCCGCGCTGAGGAGCTTTCCGGCTGAGGCGGCCTTTCAAGCGCCCCGGTTGCGTCCTAGCTTCTCTTGTATCCGCTCGCGACAGGAGACGCCGATGGCGCGCAAACCCGTTTCCCCCGAAACTGAGAAGCCGGCCGCGAAGCCCGATCCGCGACGCGCCGTGGTCGATGCCCTGTTCCGGCTGGCGGCGACGCAGGGCTGGGACGAGATCGAACTGCCGGCGATCGCCCGCGAGGCCGGGATCAGCCTCGCCGAATTGCGCGGGCTCTTTCCGTCCAAGCTCGCCATCCTCGGCGGGCTCGGCCGCGTCCTCGACGATGCCGTGCTGGCCGGGAATTCCGACGACCTCATGGAGGAATCCTACAAGGAGCGCGTCTTCGACCTGGTGATGCGCCGGCTCGATGCGCTGGCGCCCTACAAGGCCGGCTTGAAGGCGCTGATGCCGCATCTGCGCCGCCAGCCACTGGCACTCGCGGCGCTTGGGCGCAATTCGGTGAACTCCTGGCGTTATCTGCTCGCCTCCGCCGGCATCCCGACCGAGGACGATCTCGGCTCCGTCCGCGTCCGCGGCGCGACGCTGCTGATGGCACGGGTGCTCGACACCTGGCTCGATGACGACGAGCCGGAGCTGTCGCGCACCATGGCCAAGCTCGATCGTGAGCTGAAGACGGCCGGGCAGATCATGGCCCGCGTCGAGGACGTCCACCGGCTGACGGCGCCGCTGCGCGGCCTTGCCCGTTCGCTCTGTTCGGGCGTGAGGCGGACGCCGCGGCGCGAGCGCATGCGGCGGGAAGAGGGCGACGATTACGCTCCCGCGATCTGACGGCAACCACTGGTTGCGGTCGGCAACTGCTGATTGTGGCAAAAAAGTGACAGCGTTAAGTGGGCATTAGCCGTTCCGCGCGAATGTGAAGAATCACGTTCGCGAGGGGCGACAATGTCTGTGTTGAAGAAGCTTGCCGGGCTGTCTATCAGCCGTTCGTTCGGGCTGGTCGCCATCCTGGCAGCCGTGATCGCCATCGCGAGCGCCGCCGTGACGCTCAACCAGGCCCGGATCGACATGCTCGACCTGAAGCGGGCCGAGGTGAAGAACGCGGTCGAGGCCGCCGCCTCCACGGTCAACGCCTATGTGGCGAGGGTGGAGAAGGGCGAGCTCAAGGACGCCGAGGCGCAGAAGCTGGCGCTCGATGCGATCGCCAATGCCCGCTTCGACGACGGCAACTACTTCTTCGTGATCCGCTATGACGGCGTCAACATCGCGCATGCCAGCCCGAAGCTGGTCGGCACCGACATGTCGCCGCTCAAGGACCCGACAGGCAAGCTCTTCGTCAAGGAGCTGACCGACACAGCGCGGACCAAGGGCGCTGGCTTCGTCGACTATTTCTGGGTGAAGGGGGGCGACAAGGACCCTTCGCTGAAGGTCTCTTATGTGATCGGCGTGCCGAAATGGCAGTGGGCGATCGGCACCGGCATGCATGTCCATGCGGTCGATGTCGCCTTCTTCGGCATGATCAAGGATGTCGCGGTCGTGCTGGTGCCGCTGGCGCTGCTGCTGCTCGGGCTCGTCGTCTTCCTGAGCCGCCGCGCCTCCGGGATGCTGCGTACCGTCTCCGGCAATATGAGCACGCTCGCCGCCGGCGATCTCAAGGCGCCGATCGCCTATCAGGAGCGTCAGGACGAGGTCGGCAGCATGGCGCGCGCGCTCGTGGTCTTCCGCGACGCGGCGCTGACGAAGCAGCAGGTCGAGGCCGAGAAGGCCCAGGCTGAAGCCGATGCCGGCGAGCAGCGCCGGGCGGCCGACACGCAGCGCAGCCTCAACGAGGCGCAGCGCAGCGACGACGCGAAGAAGCAAGCTGTGGTCGTCGACGCGCTCGGCGCCGGGTTGGAGCACCTGACCGAGGGTGACCTGACCTACCGGATCGAGGCGGCCTTCAGCGCCGAATACGTCAAGCTGAAGAACGACTTCAACGCGGCAATGGCGCATCTCGAAGAGACGATGCGGCAGATCGCGACCAATACCGAGAGCATGAAGGCCGGCGCCGGCGAGATCAGCCAGGCGGCGGACGATCTCGCCAGCCGCACCGAGCAGCAGGCCTCCTCGGTCGAGGAGACCGCGACGGCGCTCGACCAGCTGACCGCGACCGTGCGCCAGACCGCCGAGGGGGCGCGTCAGGCGAGCCTCGCCACCACGCAGGTCAAGGGCGAAGCCGAGCAGTCCGGCCAGATCGTGCGTGAGGCCGTCGCCGCCATGAGCGGCATCGAGAAGTCGTCGGACGAGATCTCGCAGATCGTCGGCGTGATCGACGAGATCGCCTTCCAGACCAACCTCTTGGCGCTCAACGCCTCGGTCGAGGCGGCGCGTGCCGGCGATGCCGGCAAGGGCTTTGCGGTCGTCGCCTCCGAGGTGCGGGCGCTGGCACAGCGCTCGGCGGATGCGGCCAAGGAGATCAAGGGGCTGATCACTGCCTCCAGCGTCGAGGTCGAGAAGGGTGTCGCGCTGGTCGGCCAGACCGGAACGGCGCTGGAGCGGATGTCCGGGGAGATCACCCGCGCCACCTCGCTGGTCGCCGAGATCGCCTCGGCCGCCCAGGAGCAGGCGACCGGCCTGCAGGAGGTTAATACCGCGGTCAACGAGATGGATCAGGCGACGCAGCAGAACGCCGCCATGGCCGAGCAGTCGACAGCCGCCTCGCAGGCGCTGGCGCAGGAAGCCGATCGGCTGGCGGCGCTGGTCGGGCGCTTCCGGCTCGGCGGCGACGTGGTTGCCTTGAGGACGATGGCGGGCAAGATGGCGCAGGCTGCGGCGCCTGCGCCGCGCCCGGCGCGCGCCATGGCGGCGGCGCCTGTTCAGTCTCATGGCAGCGCCGTGCGCAAGGCCGCCAATGGCGGCGATCGCGGCTGGGAGGAATTTTGAGCACGCCTAATCCTAGCGAGGTCGCCGCGCAGATCGGCTTCGACGATTTCCTCAAGGTCGACATCCGCGTCGGCACCATCGTCGAAGCCGCTCCCTTCCCTGAGGCGCGCAAGCCGGCGATCAAACTGGTGATCGATTTCGGCGGCACGATCGGCCGCAAGAAATCCTCGGCTCAGATCACCAAGCACTACCGGCCTGAGGAGCTCCCGGGCCGGCAGGTGCTGGCGGTGGTCAACTTCCCGCCGCGCCAGATCGGCAAGTTCATGTCGGAGGTGCTGACCCTCGGCGTGCCGGATGCCGACGGCGAGGTGGTGCTGATCGGCCCCTCGCTCGAGGTGCCCATGGGTGGTCGGCTGTACTGAGACTATTGGTCAGGCGGCGCGATCCTGCCGCCAGGTTCCCGTCGCCAGCGTGGTCGGCGCCGGTTCCGGTTCGTTCCAGCGCAAGGGCAGCGCCGCCTTGCGCCGCCAGGCGCGCGTCACCTCGACATGGAGCAGGCGCCTGGTGCCATCGAGCCCGGCCAGTTCCGGGCCGCTCCAGACGACCTCCGCCACGCCTTGCAATTGCAATACGTCGCCCTTGGCGAAGTCGATGAAGAGCAGGGATGTCGCCGGCTCGCGCAGCAGGTTGCCGAAGGTGTTGAAATAGCTGTTGCCGGCGAAGTCCGGCACGCTCAGCCGATTGCCTTCGATCCGCACGAAGCCCGGCCTGCCGCCGCGATGCGAGATGTCGAGGCCGCTCTCCGAACCGCTGGCGATGAAGAGCGTGTCCGACTGCGCGATCAGGGCGCTGGCCGCCGCATCGAGATTGCCCAGTTCTTCGGTAGCAGCTGCGACGGCTGGCACCAGTTCATGCTGCCGGACCTGGATGTATTTGGCGCAGTTGCCGAAGCTCTGGCTCACCGCGATCGTCAGGCCGCTTTCGTCGCGTTTGCCGATGACGCCGTTGGCGCGGTTGCGGCGCCGGGTGCGCAGGTCGAGGCCGAGCAGGCCGATCGGCGCGCCAGCGCCCAGTGCAGCATCGGCCGGATCGCCCGGAGCTGGCAGGGCGGCGATGGCGAGCTCGTTCGGCGTCGGGCTGGCGACGAAGCCTTCCGGGCCGGTGAGGACCGTCGCGATCGGCTTGCCCTGCGCGTCGCGCCCGGCCGCGAAGAGATAGGGCATCAGCGCGAAGAAATCGCGATGCTGGTCCGGCATGAAGCTGCGGATGCCGGCGCCGCGCGAGCTCTCGCCGGCGAGCGCTTGCGCCTCCAGCTCGCCTTCATGAAAGGGCGAGGCGTCCATGGTGTCAGCCCCTTGCTGGGATCGGTGAGGGCGGGATCGGCTTGAAGAAGGGCAGGGCCTCGATGCGTCTGAGCCAGGTCCGCACCGCCGGGTAGGCATCGAGCGGGATGCCGCCCTCCGGCGCATGTGCGACATAGGAATAGCAGGCGAGGTCGGCGATCGTCGGGTGCTCGGCAGCGAGGAAGCTGCGGTCAGCAAGATGCCCTTCCATGAAGGGAAGCAGCCGGGCTGCGACGCGCTCGGCCCTCACCGGGTCGTCCTCGTATTTGAACTGCGCGATCATCCGGGCGATCGCCGGGCCGTGCATGACCTCGCCGGCGGCGATCGACAGCCAGCGCTGTACCTGCGCGGCGACAACCGGCTCCTGCGGGAGCCAGTCGCTCTCCGGCGCGTAGCGCCGGGCCAGATAGACCAGGATGGCGTTGCTGTCGGCCAGGGTGAGATCGCCGTCCTGCAGCACCGGGATCTGGCCGAGCGGGTTGAGCTTGCTCCGGAACGCCTCGCTGCGGCGCACCTCCGCCGGAGCGGGCACGAAGTCGAAAGCGAGCCCGAGAGCGCGCAGCAGCAATTCGACACGGTGGGTGTGGCCCGACAGCGGCGTGCCGTGGAGGGTGATCTTGGCCTGGGTCATCTGAGCCTCGCGGTGGTGCTGGGCTAAACTTGATTGTTTCAGTGAAGCGGCGAAAGCTGGTAGGCTGGCAAATCAGAATTCCGAATGATGGAATGATTATGGATCGGCTCGATGAGCTCTCGATCTTCGTGGCGATCATCGACACCGGCAGCCTCGCCGGCGCGGCGCGCCAGCTCAGGCGTTCGCGTCCGGCGGTGACGCGGGCGCTGGCGGCGCTGGAGGAGCGTGCCGGCGTCAGGCTGATCGCGCGGACGACGCGGCAGTTGATGGCAACCGAGGCTGGGCGAGAGCTCGCGTCTTCGGCCCGCAATATCCTTGCGGAATACGAGGCCTCGCTCTCCGGCGTGACCGCGGCGCCGATGCGCGGCCTGATCAGGATCACGGCGCCGACGGCCTTCGGCCGGCGCCATGTCACGCCGGTCGTCGCCGAATTCCTCGACCTGCATCCGGAAATCCAGATCGAGCTGGTGCTGGCCGACCGCAATCTCGACCTGATCGAGGACGGCTTGCATCTGGCAGTTCGCATCGGCGCGTTGCCGAGCTCGCGGCTGGTCGCCCGCAAGGTCGGCGAAGTCAGGCGGGTGCTGGTCGCGGCGCCGTCTTATCTGGAGCGCCGGGGTATCCCGCAGCGGCCGGCCGATCTCGCCGGGCACGACACCATCGTCAGCATCGCTGCCGGCCAGAGCATGCTCTGGCGCTTCGCCGGAGGAGCGCGGAGCGCGACCGTTCAGGTCACGCCGCGCCTGATCGTCAACGAGATCGAGTCCGTGCTGATCGCGACGCGCTCCGGTCGTGGCCTGGCGCGGGCCTTGTCCTATCAGGTCGCGCCGGACCTGGAAGCCGGCACGCTGGTGCGGGTCATGCGGGAGTGGGAGCCGCCGGCATCGCCGGTGCAGCTCGTCGTGCCGAGCGGGCAGCACCTCCAGCCCAAGGTCCGCGCCTTCCTCGATTTCGCCGCCGGCCGGCTGGCACAGCTGCCGGTGATCAGGCCCGGGAGCTGAGCTTCGGTTCAGCGCAGATTGGCGTGCCTGGCGGCCTCTTCATGGATCCAGCGGCGGAAGGCCGCGATCGCTGGCCGCTCCGCCAGGGCCTCGGGGCAGACGACATAGTATTGATAGGCGCCGGGCAATTGCTGCGGGAACGGGCGCACCAGGCGCCCGGCGTCGAGATAATCGCCGATCAGGGCGCTGGTCGCGAGGGCGATGCCCTGGCCCGAGGACGCCGCCTGCAAGGCGAGGAAGGTGTGGGAGAAGCGCGGACCATGCGAGGCGTCGATGTCGTCGACACCGGCAAAAGCGAGCCATTGCGGCCAGGTCACGTACTCGGGAATGCCTTCGGCGAGTTCGTGCAGCAGGGTATGATGGCGCAGATCGGATGGTTCGCGCAGTGGCCGCTCGGGATCATTGAGGAGCGCCGCATTGCAGACTGGAAAGAAGGTCTCCGTCATCAGCAGTTCTGAGTGCAACCCGGTATAGGCGCCCTGGCCATAGCGGACGGCGATGTCGACATCCTCACGGGTGAAATCGGTGAGGTGCATCGACACGGAGATGCGTACCTCCAGCTCGGGATAGCGCTGCTTGAGCTCGCCGAGCCGCGGGATCAGCCAGCTCAGCGCGAAGCTCGGCATGGTGCTGACCGTCAGGATGTTGGCGGTGTCCGGCCGCAGCGCCCGGGCAGTGGCCTCGTCGAGCTGGTCGAGCACCTGCGAGATCGCGGTGGCGTAGCGCTGGCCGAGCGGGGTCAGCGCGATGCCCTTGCTCGGCAGCCGGGTGAAGAGCGGGCGTTGCAGCCAGGCCTCGAGGGTCTTGACCTGCTGGCCGACGGCGCTGGCGGTGACGGCGAGCTCGTCGCCCGCCCGCTCGTAATTGAGATGCCGTGAGGCAGCCTCGAAGGCGCGCAGCGAGGTCAAGGGCGGTAAATGGCGGCGGGACATTGCGTGGCCAAGTTCTGCTTGGGCTGAGGCAAAGAAGTTCTCATTTGCTTCCAGAGCCTGCAAGCCCCAAATTCACTGGCAGAAACTGGATCAAAGGAGGCCGTGATGCCGGCCGGGACCACCACAGGAAATCTTTCGCTCTCCACCTCTCACCAGGCTCATGGGCTCGCCGGGCTGTTCCTGCGTTTCGAGGATTGGCTGACGGCGCGGGCCAGCGCCCGAGCGCTCTACCGCATGGACGACGTTGCGCTCCACGACATCGCGCTCTCCCGCAGTGACGTCGAGCGGGTGAACAGCTCGGCCCGCAAGGCCCTGTGGAGCCACTGAACCACTGCCCGTCATTCCGGGGCACGCTGCAGGCGTGAGCCCGGAACCCATGGACCCGACGCATCTGAATGAGAGTGCGGCAATCGCTACGCTCTTTTCATGAGTGTCGTGTTCATGGGTTCCGGGCTCTTTGCTGTGCAAAGCCCCGGAATGACGGCCCGGTTGTGCGTCCGCTCAGACCGGCAGCCGGACCGTGGCGCGCAGGCCGCCCAGTGGCGACTCGCCGAGGATGATGTCGCCGCCATGCGAGCGGGCGATGTTGCGGGCGATGGCGAGGCCGAGCCCGGTGCCGCCGCCATCGACATTGCGGGCCTCGTCGACCCGGAAGAACGGCTTGAACACGTCTTCGCGCAGCTCCGCCGGGATGCCGGGGCCGTCATCGTCGACCATCACGATCAGATAGCGCGCATCGTGGGTGGCGCGGATGGCGATGCGGTCGCCGAAGCGCGCGGCGTTCGAGACCAGATTGGTGAGCAGGCGCCGGATCGCATCGGGCCGGACCACGACCAGCGGGTCGCCGACGACGGTGAGCTCGGTCTGGTGGCCCTGGCGCTCGGCGTCGGCCTTGAGCGTCTCCAGCAAGGCGCGGATGTCGGTCTCGACCGGAGCCTCGCCGGCATCGCCGCGCGCGAAGGCAAGATAATCCTCGAGCATGCGGCTCATCTCGTCGACATCCTTCTCGAGCGCCTCGAGATCGGGCGACTTTTCGAGCAAGGCAAGGGAGAGCTTGAAGCGGGTCAGGATGGTGCGCAGATCGTGGCTGACGCCGTTCAGCATCATGGTACGCTCACCGATCGAGCGCTCGACGCGCCGCTTCATCTCGATGAAGGCATTGCCGGCGCGGCGGACCTCTCGTGCGCCGCGCGGCCGGAAATCGGCATCGCGGCCTTTGCCGAAGGCCTCGGCGGCGTCGGCGAGGCGCAGGATCGGGCGGATCTGGTTGCGCAGGAACAGCACCGCGATGGTGAGCAGGATCAGTGAGGTGCCCATCATCCAGAGCAGGAAGATGTGGCTGTTGGAGGCATAGGCCTGGCTGCGCCGGGTCAGTACCCGCATCACGTCCTTGCCGAGCTTGATCCTGATCTCGATCAGGCTGGAGCGGCCGACGGTGTCGAGCCAGAAGGGCCGCTTGACCTGCTGGGCGAGCTCGGCCGAGAGCGCGCTGTCGAGCAGCGAGAAGAAGGGGCGGGTGCCCGGCGCCGGCAGGTCGGTGTCGGGCAGGATCTCGACGTCCATGCCGAGCCGCTCCTCGGCGATGCGGCCGAGCACCGTCGCCTGGTCGTCCTGTGGATAGCTCTCATAGACGTCGATCAACGTCGCGATCTCGGAGGAGACAGCCGAGGAGAGGCGCTGCGTCACCGTCTGCCAGTGCCGCTCCATGAAGACATAGGCGATGACCGATTGCAGCAGCACGACCGGTGCGATGACGATGACCAGGGCGCGCGGATAGAGCCCCTTGGGCATGATGCGCGCGACCGGGCGCAGCCAGCGGTCCGGCAGGCGCCGAAGCGGCGTGATCGCGGCGGAGAGCGCCGTCATGCCCTTGCTGCAGGCCACGCGCAGTTTCGCCAGAGCCCGCGTAGCGCGCGGGACGAGGCGACGCCTGAGCGAAGCGTCGGCCATCCCGGTCAGGTCCTGTCGACGACGAGGCGGTAGCCGATGCCGCGCACGGTCTGGAGATAGAGCGGATCGGCAGGATCGCGCTCGATCTTGCGGCGCAAGCGGTTGATCTGCACGTCGATGGTGCGGTCGTTGGCGGCCGAGCCCTGGGCGGCGAGCTGCTCGCGCGGAACGTGCTCGCCGGCCCGTTCGGCCAGCGTCGTCAGGATCTCGCGCTCGCGCTCGGTCAGGCGGATCGACTCCTCTCCCTGGCGCAATTCGCCGCGGGCGAGGCCGTAGATGAAGGGACCGAAGCGGACATAGTCCGGCCGCATCGGCGCGGCGGGCGCCTCGGGCTGGGCGTTGCGCTTCAGGACATTGCCGAGACGCAGCAGCAATTCGCGCGGCTCGAAGGGCTTGGCGAGATAGTCGTCGACGCCGATCTCCAGCCCGTTGATGCGGTCGCTCGAATCGGCGCGGGCCGTCAGCATCAGGATCGGCACCTGCGAGCTCTGGCGCAGGCGGCGGGCGAAGTCGAAGCCGTTCTCGCCCGGCATCATCACGTCGAGCACCATGGCGTCGAAGACGAGATGGCCGAGGCGGGTATCGGCATCGGCGGCGTTGGCGGCGGTGGTGACGCGGTAGCCATGGTCGCCGAGGAAGCGCGCCAGCAGGTCGCGCAGGCGGCGGTCGTCATCGACCACCAGGATATGCGGGGCCTCGTCGGGCACTGGCTTGAGCACGCTGGCCGCCATCTAGACTCCTCGGTTTTGCTTTCGGCGCGGGCTGGCGCGCCGCTGCCTCTCCGTGAGGATAGCACAGCCGGGTCGGGCGCAGGCGCGCGCCGCGCCCGCCCCCTGATAACATTGTCTAACGGTCTGCAACGCCTGCGGCCTTGTGCGGGACTCCAATGCTCAACGGCTCGCCTTGCTGAAGGTGACGCCCCGCTCGCTGACCTTGAGGCTGAAGCGGCCGCGTCCGGTCGGGTTGGCGCGGGAATCGTTCGGCCCGAGGACGGTGCCGGTATAGGTGATGACACCCTGGCCGAACTGGACCTGGCGCGGATCGGAGCCGACCGTCTCGTCGGCGCGGCCGACCGGCGTCCAGCGGCCGCCGGCTTCCCTGAACACGATCGCCATCTGGCTCATCGCATTGCCGGTCTGGTCGTATTGGTAGCTGACGAAGGCGACGGCATGGGGCGTCGGATCATTGCTGAAGCTGCCATGGAACAGGCTGGCATTGCTGGCGGTGTCGATGATCGGGCACTTCTCCTCGCCCTTCTGCGTGTAGCAGGGGATGCGGGTCTGCTTGAGATAGCGTGTCACGGTTTCGGCGGCGGGGCCCTTGAGGCTTCCGGTCACGTCCTGCGCCGCAGCCGCGGTCACGAGGCCCATCGCGGCGGCGAAGCCGAAGAGAAACTTGCGCATCATCATCCTGTGTCGTCGTCGAAGCTCTCACCGTGGCCCGGCGAGCGCGTCCTGCACCTTCTTGCGCTCGGACGGGTCGATCAAGCCCGCAAGGTAGCGTGCGACGATCGCGCCCGCTTCGGGCCCCACCTGGGCGAGCGCACCGTTGATGCGTTTGGCCTGCAGCTGCGCCAGCCGCACCGCGAGTTCGCCGCCAGCGGAGGTGGCGTGGAGATGGCGCTGGCGCTTGTCCTGCGTGCCCGTGCGCGACTCGACGAAGCCGGTCTCGACCAGCTCCTTCAGCACCCGGTTGAGGCTCTGCTTGGTGATCTGCAGGATGTCGAGCAATTCGGCGATGGTCAGCCCCGGCCGGCGCTGGACGAAGTGCAGCACGCGGTGATGGGCACGGCCGAAGCCGTAGTCGGCGAGGATGCGGTCGGGATCGCCGACGAAGTCGCGATAGGCGAAGAAGAACAGCTCGATCAGCTCGTAGGGCACGTTGGCATGTGCTGCCTCCGGCGAGGTGGCAGAAGCTGGATGCAATACGGGTGTGCTCACCGTCACGCTCATTTTTTATGTCAGTCTTGTTGACATATCTCAGACGTAAGATTACCGGTCAAGCACGCGGGACGACCGATTATGTCGCGAGCGCCAGTTCCGGCGCAGCATAAATCCCGCGCTTGCGCGCCCTTCCAGCCTGTGGCGGAGTGCCTGCAAGAAAAGCACCTGGAGGACTGTATCATGTCTGTCATTCCTTTCGATCAGCGCGACGGCGTCATCTGGTTCGACGGCAAGCTCGTGCCGTGGAAGGAGGCCAAGGTGCACGTACTCACCCACGGCCTGCACTATGGCTCCTGCGTCTTCGAGGGCGAGCGCTCCTATGACGGCGTGATCTACAAGTGCACCGAGCACTCGCAGCGCTTCCACAAGTCGGCCGAGATCATGGATTTCACGATCCCCTATTCGGTCGCCGAGATCGACGCTGCGAAATATCTCTGCCTGAAGGAAAACGGCCTGAAGGACGCCTATCTGCGCCCGGTCGCCTGGCGCGGCTCGGAGATGATGGCCGTCTCGGGCATGAACAACACCATCCACACGGCGATCGCGGTGTGGGAATGGCCGAGCATGTTCGACATGGCGCAGAAGCTGAAGGGCGTGCGCCTCGATCTTGCGACCTATCGCCGGCCTGACCCGGCCTGCGCGCCGGTTCATGCCAAGGCGGCGGGGCTCTACATGATCTGCTCGCTCTCCAAGCACAAGGCGGAGCGCGCCGGCTATGCCGACGCGATGATGCTCGACTGGGAAGGCAATGTCGCCGAGTGCACCGGCGCCAACATCTTCTTCATCAAGGACGGCGTGGTCCACACCCCGCTGGCCGATCGCTTCCTGAACGGCATCACCCGCCAGTCGGTGGTCGATCTGTGCCGGAAGCGCGGCTTCGAGGTGGTCGAGCGCCGCATCCGGCCGGAAGAGCTCGAAGGCTTCAGCGAATGCTTCATCACCGGCTCGGCCGCCGAGGTGACGCTGGTCTCCGAGATCGGCCCCTACAAGTTTGTCACCGGCAATATGGGCAAGGTGATCATGGAGGACTATTCGGACGAGGTCCGGCAGGCGTCCAAGGCCGCGGCCTGAGGCATCTCACCATCGCCATGCTCGCCATCCAGCGAGCATGGCGAGCTTGCGACAGATCGCTGATGCCCTGCCGGGCGCGCGCTGGCGGTCACCCGGCAGGATCGAAATGCCACAGGGGCCGCGCGACAGGCCGGGCGAGCGCTGTGCTGCCTTGACCGTGACCGGCCCCGTCGCCATCGTGTCGACAGCGAACTTCTCCCGATACGAGGCCCCCATGCGCCGGGTTTCCCTTTTCTCCACCCTCGCCGCCGCGATCTGCCTGACCGGCCTGTCTGCCCAGGCCGCGGGTGGACGCTACGTCAATCCTGCCGACCGGGCGGAAGAGCGCATCATCCCGATGTATGGCAATCTGCCGGCTTGCGAGGATCCTGCCGTGCTCGGGGCGATCACCAGCCGCTTCAATTCGCGCGAGGCCAATTTCTGGGGTCCGCTGCAGGCGGTCAGCTTCGATCGCGTCCAGCCGATTGCCTGGCGCCCCTGGGGCGCGGACTTCATCCCGCGCCGCTTCTGCACCGCCCGCGTGCTGACCAATGACGGCGTGCTGCGGCGGGTCGACTATTCCGTCCGCGAGAATCTCGGCCTGTTCGGCTACACTTGGAACGTCAACTGGTGCGTCTCGGGGCTCGACCGCCACCGTTCCTATGCGCCCGATTGCAAGATGGCCCGCCCCTGATCCGGGCGCGATGATGCGATTGAAACGAATCATCGCCGGCCTGCTGGCGCTGGTTGCGCTCGACGGCGCAGCCTCGGCGCAAGGCCGCTATGATCGCGGTGGCACGCCGGGCGAGTTCGATTTCTACGTGCTCGCGCTTTCCTGGTCGCCCGGCTTCTGCGAGATCGAGGGCGACCGGCGCAATCGCGAGCAGTGCGCGCCCGGCGCCAATCTCGGCTTCGTCGTGCACGGGCTCTGGCCGCAATATGAGCGCGGCTTTCCGAGCGATTGCGGCCCGTCGGGCCGGAGCCCGACGCGCATGGCGATGGACCAGGCCGCGGGCCTGTTCCCGTCCGAGGGCCTGGCCCGCTACCAGTGGCGCAAGCATGGCAGCTGCTCCGGCTCGAGCCCGGCCGACTACTTCGCCGACGTCCGCCGCGCCCGCGAGAAGGTCAAGATCCCGCCGGCGCTGGCGAGCGTCGACAGCGAGCGCAGCTGGACCGCGCTCGACCTCGAGCGCGCCTTCGTCGATGCCAATCCGGGCTTGCGCACCGACATGATGTCGGTCTCCTGCCGGCGCGGCGTGCTGGAGGAAGTGCGGATCTGCTTCAGCAAGGATCTGCGCGGCTTCCGCAGCTGCGGCGAGGTCGACCGGTCCGGTTGCCGCGCCCGCGATTTCCGCGTCAACGCGATCCGCTGAGCCGATGAACTACCGCCACGGTTTCCACGCCGGCAATTTCGCCGATGTGCTCAAGCATGTCGTGCTGATGCGCATCCTCACGCATCTCAACGCCAAGGACAAACCCTGGCGCGTGATCGATAGCCATGCCGGCGCCGGCCGCTACGATCTCGGTTCCGAGGAGGCGCTGAAGACCCATGAATGGCGCGACGGCGTCGCCCGGCTCGACCAGGCGCCACTGGCGCCGCCGGTGGAAGAGCTGCTGAAGCCCTGGCGCGAGGCGCTGGCCGCCGCACGCACCCGTCATGGCAGCGAGACTTATCCCGGCTCGCCCTGGCTCTGCCGCCATGCAATGCGCGCCGACGACCGGCTGATCGCCGCCGAGCTGCACGAGAACACCTATCGCAAGCTTGCCCAGGTGCTCGGCCGCGACGAGCGCTGCAAGGCGCTCGAAATCGACGGCTGGACGGCGCTGCGCGCCAATGTGCCGCCGAAGGAGCGGCGCGGCCTCGTCCTGGTCGACCCGCCCTTCGAGGAGAAGGACGAGTTCGCCACGCTGGCGGCCGAGTTCATCGCCGCGCACCGCAAATGGCCGACCGGGATCTACGCGCTCTGGTATCCGATCAAGGATGAGCGCGCGGTGGAAGCCCTGCTCGATTCGATTCTCGATGCCGGCATCGGCCGGCTGCTGCGGCTGGAGATCGATGTCGATCGCCCCGATGCCGCCGGCGGCCTGAGCGCGACCGGGATGCTTCTGATCAATCCGCCCTGGCTGCTGGCGCAGGAGGCCGAAATCCTGCTGCCAGCGCTGTGCGAGCGGCTCGCGCAGGGGCCGCGTCCGCGTTATCGCTGCGAGGCGATCCGTCCCGACGGCTGATCGCTCATCCCGTCAACCCGAAGGCTGCACCGATGCTGATCCTGCGCTCCTCCCCGACCTCGCCCTTCGGGCGCAAGGTCAAGATCGCCATCGCCGAGCTCGGGCTGGAGGAACGGATCGATGTCGTGCCGGCCGACACCAACGACCCCACGGAATCGCTGCGCCGCCAGAACCCGCTCGGCAAGGTCCCGACGCTGGTGTTCGAGGATGGCTCGACGCTGTTCGATTCGCGGGTGATTGCCGAATATCTCGACCACCTCGTCGGCGGCGGCAGGCTCTTTCCGACCGGGGAAGGGCGCTTCGCGCAATTGCGCCTGCAGGCGCTCGCCGACGGCATCTGCGATGCCGGGCTGCTGCAGGTCTACGAGGTTCGCTTGCGGGCTCCAGAGATGCGCAGTCCGGTCTGGACGGAGAATCAGATCGGCAAGGTCGCGCGGGCGCTGGCGGCGCTCGAAGCCGCGCCGCCGGCTTACGACCGCCCGCGCATCGGCGAGATCGCGCTCGCTTGCGCCCTCGGCTATCTCGATCTGCGTTTTGACGGGGCGTGGCGGGCCGATCATCCGGCGCTCGTCGCCTGGCTCGACGGTTTCGCCGCCAAGGTCCCGGCCTTCGAAGCGACGCGCTTCAAGGGCTAAAGCGCTTTTCGGTCGGCGGGATCGCAAGAACCGTCATTGCGAAGAGCATAGCGACGAAGCAATCCAGGAGCGGCGTAGAGCTCTGCCGCCCCTGGATTGCTTCGCGGAGCCTGTCCTCGGGCTTGCCGAAGGCAAGACCCGGGGGGGCTCGCAAGGACGGATTGCGAAGACTGCGCGGTTCGTTAAGTCGACTCTTCAACCTGAAAGACAACAAAAAACCCGGTGGCCGAAGCCACCGGGTTCGTTCTGTCTCCGGGAGGAGAAAATCAGAACTTGTAGCTGAGGCGGGCGCGGACGAGCGAGAAGTCCGTGCTGACCTTGTCGGCGCCGTTGAACACCTTCTTGTCGCCGAGGTCGACGTAGAGGTACTCGACACCAGCGATCAGGTTGTTGGTGATGGCGTACTCGACGCCGCCGCCGATGGTCCAGCCGGTGTGGGTGTTGTCGTCCGAGTTCAGGCCGTTGATGGTCACGCCCGGAGCCAGGGTCGTCTTGACGCTGCCGTAAGCAAGACCACCGGTGATGTAGGGCAGGAACCGGTCGAAGGCGTAGCCGACGCGGCCGCGGACGGTGCCGAACCACTCGGTCTTGCCCTCGCCGACGATGCCCAGGCCAGCGAAGCTCGGGCCAGCCTTCAGGTCAGCGCCCTGGAAGTCGGCTTCGACGCCGAGGACGATCTGGCCGAGCTGGTAGTTGTAGCCGATCTGGCCACCACCGACGAAGCCATCGAGATCGCCGAAGGCGTTGACGCCACGCGACTTCATGTTGCCGAAGCCCCAGCCGGCGTTGGCGCCGACGTAGAAGCCGGTCCAGGTGAAGGCAGGAACGTAAACCGGAGCAACGACCGGGCCCTTGCGGCTCGGCAGGTCGGCAGCGGAGGCAGCGCCGGCAGCGATGAGGCCGAGGGCCGCAACGCCCGAAAGCAGATACTTCTTCATGACAAACTCCTTAGTCATCGTATTTCCCGGCGCTGGCCGGCGGGTGATCCCAGTAGCCTCGTTATAAGGCAGGTGGCGGGCCGTGTCTGTTGCGGCAAGAACACATCTGCAGGTCAGACCGAGGCGAAATTGCGGCACGATCCGGAACAAGCAAGGCATATTGGTCAATTTCGGTTAGTCTTTGTTAAGGCAGTGTGAATTGGCTAACCGAATACTAACGCAACGGTAGCGACTACGGACCGCGATCACATAATCGCCTGGATCGGCTTTTGGTTCCCTCGCCGGCGCAGTTCCGTCATGCGCCGGCTGCTTGCAGCCTGCTCCGACCCATGCTTTAGCCGACTGGCCCCGCCTTTCCCGTCGAGACCTGCGTGCCACCGCTTTCGATCTTCATCATCGCGCGCGACGAAGCCGACCGCATCGGGCGCACCATAGCCGCTGTCCGCGCTCTCAGCGATGACATCGTCGTGATCGATTCCGGCTCGACCGACGGCACTCAGGACGTCGCCATGAATCTCGGCGCCCGCGTGATCGAGCGCGGCTGGCCGGGATACGGCCCGCAGAAGCGCTTCGCCGAGGAGCAGTGCCGCCATCCCTGGCTGCTCAACCTCGATGCGGACGAGGTGACGCCGCCGGAACTCGTCGCCGAAATCGCCGGGCTGTTCGCCAAGGGCGAGCCGGCCTGCGACGCCTATCGTCTGCGCATCGCCGAGATCTTCCCGGGGGAGGGTGCGCCGCACCGCTTCGCCTATGCGCTCTCGCCGGTCCGCCTCTACCGGGCCGACAAGGGGCGCTATTCGCCATCGCCGGTGCATGACCGCGTCGACCTTGCGCCGGATGCCCGCGTCGGCAAGCTCAAGGGCACGATCCATCATTATTCAGTGCGCTCGCTCGGCGAGCAGATGCAGAAACTCAACGCCTACAGCGATGCGCAGGCCGACGATCTCGACGCGCGCGGCGAGACGCTCTCGGTCTTCCGCCTCGTCGCCGAGTTTCCGGCGAACTTCATCAAGGCCTATATCGGGCGGCGTCACATGCTGCGCGGAGTCTACGGCTTCATGACCGCGATGAACTACGCCTTCTATCGTTATCTGCGCGTCGCCAAGCACTGGGAGCGCCGGCTCCAGCGCCGCAGCGCCCGCACCAATGGCAACGGACATGACGGCTGAGGTCGCCCTCGTCACCGGCGGCGCGAGGCGCATCGGCCGCGCCATCGCCCTGCGCCTGGCCGGAGCCGGCTATGCGGTCGCGATTCATTGCAACCGCTCGCGCGCCGAGGCGCTGGCGCTGGCGGGAGAGATCAGTGCGGCAGGCGGGCGGGCCTATGTCGTGGTCGCCGATCTCGTCGATCCCGCGGCGGTCGAACGGATTGTGCCGGAGGCCGAGGCCGCGCTCGGGCCGGTCTGCCTGCTCGTCAACAGCGCCTCGAGCTTCCTGGTCGACGACCTGCTCGCACTCGACGTGCCTACATGGAACCGTCAGTTCTCGATCAATCTGCGGGCGCCCTCGGTGCTCGCCGGCGCGATGGCGAATCGCCTGCCCGCGGATCGCCAGGGCGCGATCGTCAACATCGTCGATCAGCGCGTCTGGAAGCTGACGCCGCAATATTACTCCTACACCCTGACCAAGGCGGCGCTGCTGACGGCGACGACGACGATGGCGCAGGCGCTGGCGCCGCGCATCCGCGTCAACGCGGTCGGCCCGGGCCCGACCTTCGCCAACCCGCATGACGGCGAGGCGCTGCTGGCGGCCGAAGCCGGCGGCACGCCGCTCGGCCGCAAGGTCGAGGCCGACGACATCGCCGAGGCGGTGCTTTACCTCGCGCGCGCCAAGGCGATCACCGGCCAGATGATCGCGGTCGATGCCGGCCAGCACATCGCCTGGCGCACGCCCGACATCGTCGATTGAGACTGGCTCAGGCCGTCGCGTCGCTGTGATAGGCCGCCCGGCCGCTGGCGAGTGCATCGGCCAGGAGGTCGAGCCGGTCCTGGCCCCAGAAGGTCTCGCCGTCCAGCACATAGCTCGGGGCGCCGAAGACGCCCGCCTCGACCGCCTCTGCGATCGCTGTCTGATAGGCCTGCCTGATCGCTTCGCTTCCGGCTGCCTCGATCAGGCCCGCGGCATCGAGCCCGGCCCTCTGCGCCGCTGCGAGCACCAGTTCCGGCCGCGACATGTCCTGCTCGCGCGCCCAGACATCGGCCAGCACTTCGCCGATGAAGCTGGCCGGGTCTTCGCCGCGCGCCACGATGGCGAGGACGATCCTGTCCGCCAGCGACACGTCGTAGGGGAAGAATTTCGGGAACAGCGTCAGCGGCAGGCCGCGCCTGACGCGCCAGCGCTGCAGTTCGAGCACGCGATAGCGCTGCCGCACCGGATGGCGCTTCGGCAGCGGCAGCCCGCCGGTCTCGTCGAAGACCGAGCGCAACGGGGTCGGCCGATAGCGGACGGTCAGTCGGTGTTGCCTCGTCAGCTCGATGAAGGCGCCGTGGCCGAGATAGGTCCAGGGTGAGAGCAGAGTGAAATAATAGTCGATCTGGCGGGGCATCGAAGACCTCGGGCAAGCAGGAGCCGCAGCCTGCCCGCTGGCGGCGCACTCCCGCAAGCCAACCCGCCGTCAATTGTCGTGATCGTTTCGATCAGGAGGATCGCGCCGCCGCCGGAGCGGCAGCGCCGTTGCCGAAGGATCAGGCCGAGGCCTTGTTCTTGATGGCGCCGATGATCGCGGTGAGGATCGCCCCGCCGGCGCCGCCGCTGATCAGGTTGGTGAGGATGCTGCCGACGCTGAGATTGCCGCCCATTGCCGCTGCCGAGATCGCCGGCAGCAGGATCGGGATGAGCTGACCGAGTACGCCGCCGCCGACCAGGCCGGCGATGGTGTTGCCGATGGTACCGATGTCGAAGGTTGGAGAGGCCTTGCCGGCCGCATTGCCACCGATCGCGCCTGCGACCAGGTTCATCAGGATTTGTTCCATGTTCAATCCCTCAGCCAAGGTGGATGGCGGAGGGAGGATGCGCCTGCGTCAAAATGTGCGCAACTCGACATCGACGGAAGCGAGCCCTGCAACGCGGCGTTGCGCTGACTTAACCACCGGAATCGTCACCCACGCTCCCGCGCAGGCCGGTTGGGGCAGGATTCAGCCCAGCGCGATCGCCGAGATCAGCCGACCGTAATCGGCTTCCTGCCGGTGAGTCGTGCGGCGATAGCTGTAGAAGCGGGCCTCGTCGCCATAGGTGCACAGGCCCATGTCGTAGAAGCGGCCGATGCCGGCCTCCTGGGCGCGGTGGGCGATGAAGGCCGGCAGGTCGAACATTGCGTGCGCCGGCCGCTCCGAGGCGTGGAAGAAGCGCGAGAAGGTGGCGTTCTCGCCCTTGAAGCGCTCGATGAACTCAGGGCCGACCTCATAGGCCGCGGCGCTGATCGTCGGGCCGAGCACGGCGATGATCCGCTCTCGCCTGGCGCCGAGCTTCTCCATCTCGGTCACGGTCGCGCCGATCACGCCAATGAAGGCGCCCTTCCAGCCGGAATGGGCGGCACCGATCACGCCGGCCTCGGAGTCGGCGAACAGGATCGGGCCGCAATCGGCAGTGGAGACGCCGAGCGCGACGCCATGTGCGATCGTCACCATCGCATCGGCCTTCGGGCGTTCCGCCGGCCAGGGGCCGGTGACCACCGCCACATCCGGCGAATGCACCTGGTGGACGCTGACCAGCCGGTCGCGCTCGACACCCATGTGCTGGGCCATGCGGGCGCGATTCTCGGCGATATGAGCCTGGTCGTCGTTCGAGCCGAGCCCGCCGTTCAGCGAGGCGTAGATTCCGCTGGAGACGCCGCCCTCGCGGGTGAAGAAGGCGTGGCGGATGCCGGGTTCATGGGCGAGGTCGGGGGAGGTGATGAACATGGCGGCACGTCCGTTCTGTAAGTCAGCCCTGCTCTGGCAGGCGATGTAGGTCAAATCCGGGTAGGAGCGGCAGGTTCCGATCCGCGACGGCCAGCACCTTGAAGAGCTCGCCCATCGCCGTCGGCCCGGTCTCGATCAAGCGCTGGACGCCGCTGGCGAGCGTCTCGGATTGTGCCGGAGTCGCACGGTCGGACAAGGCCTCGAAGCGCTGCTGCAATCCCAGCGCCAGCAGGAAGTCGCGCTGCGTGGCGATGCCATGCGCTGCCGCACCGGCGGCCAGCCCCGCCTGCGCCATCCGGGCGAAGTCGACATGGACGGTGAGGTCGGCATCGCCGGGTTCGGCCAATACGTCGACGAATTCGTGGCGCTTCAGCGCCTGCAGCGTATCGCCGAAGCCGGAGCGGGCCGGGCCGTAATCGACGAACAGCCCGGCGCCGCCCTCGGTTGCGACATGGCGGGCGACGGCCGCGACCGCTTCCGACGCTGCGGCGGGCTGTTCCAGCATCGAGCCGAGGGGCGCGGGCAGAACGAGCCCAGGCTCCTCCCTTCCCCCTGGTGGGGAAGGGTAGGGGGATGGGGGGCGAACGACCGGGCGAGGGGTTGCTTGCAGAAGCGGATCGGCGTCGTCTTGCTGTGCTGCGTTCCGGCTTTCCGCCCCCCACCCCTGCCCCTCCCCACAAGGGGGAGGGGTGCGCGCGCCTTCGCTTGAACGCAGGGAGGGAGAGGGAGCTTGTGGCGCTAGGCCGAAAGCGAGCCTGCCTTCGTCATCCAGCCCCACCAGCCGCTCGCGCCAGCCATCGGGTGTGCGGACGAACTGGTCGAGCGGCAGCGCGTCGAGGAACTCGTTGGCGACGATGATCGCCGGGCCTTCAAGCGCCTGCTCGATCCGATCATGCCAGCGCGGCTCTGCACCGCTTGCAGCCAGCGTCTGTCTCTGGCGCTCACGCAGCACCGGGCTCATCTCGACCAGATGGACCGACAGCGCCTCGCGAAAGCCCGGCAGCGCCCGCGCCGCCCGCAGCATGTCCTGCATCAGCGTGCCGCGTCCCGGGCCGAGCTCGACCAGGCGGATGGACGCCGGCGCGCCCATCGCCTGCCAGACGCTCGCGGCCCAGAGCCCGACCAGCTCGCCGAAGACCTGGCTGATCTCGGGGGCGGTGGTGAAGTCCCCGTCGGCGCCGAACGGGTCCTGTTTCATATAGTAGCCATGGCGGGGATGGCCGAGGCAGAGCGCCATGTAGCGGGAGACGCTGAGCGGCCCCTCCTGGCGGATCAGTTCCGCGATTTCCTGCGCCAGGAGGCTCACGCTGCAGTCGGCTCCTTGCGCCTCAGGACGAGGACGAGACCGGCGAGGAACAGCGGCGCCGACAGCACCATGCCCATGGTCAGCCAGCTCGTCCCGAACAGGAAACCGAGCTGCGGATCGGGCTCGCGGAAGAATTCGCAGGTGGTGCGGGCGATCGCGTAGCCCATGCCGAACAATCCCGCCGTGAGGCCGGGCCGCTTCAGCCCGCCCAGCCGGACCAGGATCATCAACAGCACCAGCAGGAGAAGCCCCTCGCTGAAGGCTTCGTAGAGCTGGCTCGGATGGCGCGGCACCGGGCCGCCATGCGGAAAGACGATCGCCCAGGGCACGTCCGGCGCCGGCCGGCCCCAGAGCTCGCCATTGACGAAATTGGCGATGCGGCCGAGGAACAGGCCGATCGGCGCCACCGCAGCGCCGAGATCGAGCGCGGAAAGCGGCGGGTAGCCGCGCCGCAGGGCGAAGACCCATAGGCCCATCGCCGCGCCGACGAGCCCGCCATGGAAGGACATGCCGCCCTTCCAGACCGCGAAGATCTCCAGCGGATTGGCGAGATATTCCGGCAGATTATAGAACAGCACGAAACCGAGCCGACCGCCGATCACCACACCGAGCGCGGCGAAGAGCAGGAAATCGTCGAGCGAATCGACCTCCGGCCGCCTGCGGCCGCCCCAGAGCGCCTCGGTCGCCGCGAGCTTGCGCGCATACCACCAGCCGCCGAGCAGGCCGACGACATAGGCGAGCCCATACCATTTGATCGAGAGCGGGCCGAGCTGCAGCGCGACCGGATCGATCACCGGAAAGGGGAGGGCGAAGACGGGCATGGGCGAGGGGTCCGGATTGCGCGCTGCGGTGATGCAGGGCGCGCGGTGTCCGGGTCAAGAGGTCAGAGAGCCGCGCTCAAGGCCGCCCGCGCACCCGCGCCTCCGCCAGCAGCGGCTCCGCGGACAGTTCCGGCGAGGCTGGCGGCAGGTCGGTCGGCAGATGGCGCTGGATCGTCAGCGCCAATTCGTCGAAGCCGTTGTCATAGGTCGAGAAGCGCAGGCGCGGGCCTTCGAAGGAGGAGATCCAGAGATAGCCGGTCCACTCCACGCCGATGCGGGCGAGCTCGTACCAGCTCATCGTGATCGTCCGGCCGGTTATTGTCCGGCGCTCGATGCGCTCACTGTTCCAGCGCACCTGCTCGACCATGGCCTGGGCCGCCAGGAACAGCGTCATGCCGGCGAAGGCGCTGGTGAAGAGCAGCCCCGAGGTCCGATCGACACGCTCGCCCCAGACCACCAGCGTCGCGACCGCGGTGATCAGCAGGCCGGCGAACAGGCCGAGCCAGAAATACGGGCCAGGCGTCAGATAGCGCCATTCGCCATGCCGCCGTGCCCGCCGCCGCTGCAGGCAGACGCAGAGGGCCGTCACGGCCATGAAAGCCGGAACGAACACCGCGATCTTCGTCAGGACATCGACGGACATGGACGGCCTCGGGCGAAGCGGAGCCTGCTTCTACCGAATCTTGCAGGAAGTCCGAAATGCAACCCTTCCGAATGGCAAAGGATTCCTTGCCCGATTCCTGGCGCAATGCAGCGCGGAATCCTTCGGTCGGAACCGTAGCGTTCGTGCTCTGGCCTGACCAAACCGCCTGATAGCCTGCGGCCTGCCACGCAGGAGAATCCAATGAAGCGAGAGATCATTCGTGTCGAGCCGTTCTCGACCTGGGGCGAGCGTCTGAAAGTGCCGTTCTCGCCATTGGTCCGTCATGGCGAGACCCTGTACGTCTCGGGCATGCCGCCCTTCGATCCGGCGACAGGCGAAATCGTCCAGGCGCCGGTCGAGCGCCAGACGGAGCTCGTGCTGGAGCAGATGAAGCTCTGTCTCGAAACCGCCGGCTCGTCGCTGGCGAATGTGCTCAAATGCAACGTCTATTGCACCTCCCCGGACAAGTTCGCCGCCGTCAACGCGGTCTATGCCCGCTATTTCCCCAAGGATCCGCCAGCCCGCATCTTTCTCTGCGTGCCGGTCTGGTTCGGGCCTTTCGACATCGAGATCGACTGCATCGCTGCGGCCTAGAAAAGGCGCCTGCGTCACGGCCGCACTCCTGACATGACGAAGCGGCTGCGGCATCCTACATGCAGGCCATGAATCGCGAACGCCCAGACGACGTGCCGGAAGAAGAGTTCGAGGACGAGGAGGAGCTGTCTTCCACGCCCGAGGCCGCGCTCGATCTCGGCGAGGCCGCTCCCGGCGCGCTCAAGGCCGGCATCGAGGTGATCGCTGACTTCGCCAAGCATCTGCCGAACAGGCCCGGCGTCTACCGGATGTTCGATCGCGCCGGCGAGGTGCTCTATGTCGGCAAGGCCAAGAGCCTGAAGAACCGGGTCACGGCCTATGCCCGCGGCATGGCGCACACCAATGCGGTGGCGCGGATGATCGCCGAGACGGCGAACATGGAGTTCGTCACCACCGGCACCGAGACCGAGGCGCTGCTGCTCGAATCGAACCTGATCAAGCAGCTGCGGCCGCGCTACAACGTGCTGCTGCGCGACGACAAATCCTTCCCCTATATCTTCCTCTCTGGCGATCATCCGGCGCCGCAGATCGCCAAGCATCGCGGCTCGCGCCAGCGCAAGGGCGACTATTTCGGCCCCTTCGCCTCGGTTTGGGCGGTGGAGCGCACCATCGACGCGCTGCAGAAGGCGTTTCTCCTGCGCTCCTGCTCGGACAGCTATTACGAGAACCGCACCCGGCCCTGCCTGCTCTTCCAGATCAAGCGCTGCTCCGGCCCCTGCACCGGCGAAATCTCGCATACCGACTATCAGGGCCTCGCCGACCAGGCGCGCGCCTTCCTCTCCGGCCGCTCCTCGGCGGTGAAGCAGCTCCTGTCCGAACGCATGCAGGCGGCGGCCGAGGAGCTCGAATTCGAGAAGGCGGCGCGCTATCGCGACCGTTTGGCGGCGCTGTCGGCCGTGCAGGCCGGGCAGGACATCAACACGCAAGGGGTAGAGGAGGCGGATGTCTTCGCCATCGACGAGCAGGCCGGGCAGTTCTGCGTCGAGATCTTCTTCTTCCGCAACAAGCAGAACTGGGGCAACCGCGCCCTCTTCCCGCGTGCCGACAAGAGCCTGAACCCGGCCGAGGTGCTGGCGTCGGTGGTCACCCAGTTCTACGACGACAAGCCGCCGCCGAAGCTCGTCCTGCTCTCGCATGAGCTGGCGGAGGCCGACCTGATCGCACAGGCGCTCTGCGAGCGCGCCGGCCGCAAGGTCGAGCTGGCGACGCCCAAGCGCGGCGAGCGGCGCGATCTCGTCGCCCATGCCCAGAAGAACGCGCATGAGGCGCTCGCCCGCAAGCTCGCCGACAGCGCCGGCCAGCAGAGCCTGCTCAATGCGCTTGGCATTGCGTTCGGTCTGGAGAAGGCGCCACGCCGCGTCGAGGTCTACGACAACTCGCACATCATGGGCACCAATGCGGTCGGCGGCATGATCGTCGCCGGGCGGGACGGCTTCATGAAGAGCCATTACCGCACCTTCAACATCTCGGCCGACACCATCGCCGGCGACGATTTCGGCATGATGCGCGAGGTGCTGAAGCGCAGGTTCACGCGGCTGGCGAAGGAGACGGGAACCTCAACGGACTCTCCTCCCCCTTGTGGGGAGGAGTTGGAGGTGGGGGTCGCCCAGCTTGGGGAGACCGCACCAAGCGGAACAACCCCCATCCCTCTCCCTTCCCCACAAGGGGGAAGGGAAGCGCCCGCATCCGAGGCGTCCGATAGCGACGACTCGGCCTTCCCCTCTCGCCCCGACCTCGTCATCGTCGACGGCGGCAAGGGCCAGTTCGAGGCTGCCCGCAAGATCATGGCCGAATGCGGCGTGACCGACATCGCCCTCGTCGCCATCGCCAAGGGCGAGGACCGCAACGCCATGCGCGAGACCTTCTTCATGGTCGGCAAGGAGCCGTTCAAGCTGCCGCCGCGCGATCCCGCCCTGTTCTTCATCCAGCGCCTGCGCGACGAGGCCCACCGCTTCGCCATCGGCACCCACCGCGCCAAGCGCAAGCGCGACATCAAGACCAACCCGCTCGACGAGATTCCGGGCATCGGTCCCTCGCGCAAACGGGCGCTGCTGCTGCATTTCGGCACGGTGAAGGCGATCCAGCGCGCCAAGCTCGACGACCTGATGCGGACGCCCGGCGTCAACGCCGCCACGGCCAAGGCGGTGCATGCCCATTTCCATGAGCATTGAACAGCGGATTGCCCACTCAGCCCTCATCCTGAGGAGCCGCCTAGCGGCGTCTCGAAGGATGAGGGCTGGGAAATGGTTCGGTCGTGCCTGCGGTGAATTGCCGGGTCACACTCTTGCGTGTTGACGCTGTCATGAAGGCGCTGTTTTGGTGGGTGTCGTGACGAGTCTCAACGAAGCCATCCGCCGCCGGGGACCCTGGTCCCTGCCGAACCTTCTCACCTATGGCCGGATCATCGCGATTCCGGCGCTGGTGGCGCTGCTGTTCTGGCCCTGGGACGACTGGGCCCGCTGGACGGCGCTCGGGATCTATGTCGTCGCCGCCGTCACCGATTATCTCGATGGCTGGCTCGCCCGCAGCTGGGGCCAGCAATCGGCGATCGGGCGCATGCTCGATCCGATTGCCGACAAGCTTCTGGTCTGCGCCCTCTTGCTGATGCTCGTCCACACCGAGACGATCAAGGGCTGGGCGATCTGGGCGGCGATCGTCATCCTCTGCCGCGAGATCCTGGTCTCGGGCCTGCGCGAGTTCCTGGCCGAGCTCAAGGTCAGCGTCCCCGTCAGCAAGGTCGCCAAATACAAGACCACGGCGCAGTTGTTCGCGCTCGGCTTCCTGGTCGCCGGCCCCGCCGGTGACAAGGTCCTGCCCTACAACACCCAGATCGGGATCGTGATGCTGTGGATCGCGGCGGTTCTGACCATCTATACCGGCTGGGACTATCTGAATTCCGGCATCCGCCATCTCGTCGAGGAGGACGAGCGCGCGTCATGAGCATGGCCACTGCCGAACCCGCCAGCCTGCGGCTGGTCTATTTCGCCTGGGTGCGCGAGCGTGTCGGCCTCACCGAGGAGACGGTTACGCCGCCGGCCGGCACTGCGACCATCGCCGATCTCGTGCGCTGGCTGAAGACGCGTGGCGAGGGCTATGAGCTCGCCTTCGAGAACGAGGCGGTCGTGCGCGCCGCGGTCGACCAGACCCATGCCAAGCCGGCGACGGCGATCGCAGGAGCCCGCGAGGTCGCCTTCTTCCCGCCGATGACCGGCGGCTGAGCCGACGCCATGACGCCGCTCGTCCGCATCCAGCGCCAGGATTTCGACATCGGCGCCGAGATCGCGGCGCTGACTGGCGGCAATCCGAACATCGGCGCGGTCGTCTCCTTCGCCGGCCTCTGCCGTGACGAGAGCGGCCGGCTCGCGGCGCTCGAGCTCGAGCATTATCCGGGGATGGCCGAGGCCGAGATCGCCCGCGTCGCCGCGCAGGCCGCCGAACGCTGGCCGCTCTATGGCCTGCTCGCCATCCATCGCTTCGGGCTGATCAGGCCGGGCGAGCAGATCGTGCTTGTCATCGCCGCGGCGAGCCATCGCCGCGAGGCTTTCGAAGCCGCCGATTTCCTGATGGACTATCTCAAGACCCGCGCCCCGTTCTGGAAGCGCGAGCATCTCGCCGACGGCACGCTCGGCGGCTGGGTCGAAGCCAAGGCGGATGACGACGATGCGGCACAGCGCTGGGAGCAGGTATCCTGACCGGGTGAGATCGCTCGTTGCGGGCGGTGCGCTGGCCATGCTGCCGGCGCTCGTCTTCGCGGCGACGCCGGAGCCGAAAGGCTTCCGCGACTGGATCGCCGGCTGCGACAATCTCAAGAGCTGCACGGCGCTCTCCGTCCCCTCCGACGGCATCGACACGATCGCCTATCTGCGCCTGGAGCGCCCGGCCGGGCCCGAAGGGGCGGCCAAGCTGATCCTGCGCCTCAGCGGCGAATGGCAGAAGCCGCCTCTGTCCGTCGAGCTCAAGCTCGATGGCGTGGCTTTCCCGGCTGGCGGCAAGCCCATGCCGGTCTCCGCCGGCAGCGATCCGGTGACGGTGACCTTCCAGCCGGCCGAGATGGCTGCGTTCATCGACGCGGCGCGCAAGGCGACGAAGCTGTCGATCGCCGCTCCCGGCGTAAAGGCGGAGGTCTCGCTCTCCGGCGCCGTTGCGGCGCTGCTCTGGATCGACGAGCAGCAGGGCCGCCTCAACACGCCCTCGGCCCTGATTCGGAAGGGCAGCGCCGGAACCGTCCCGGCCGCTCCGGCGCTGCCGGTGATCACGGCCAGGCCGTCGAGCGGCTCTCTCTCGGAGAAAGATGCGAAGGCGCTCGCCGCGGCGCTGCGCAAGCAGATCAAGCAGCGCGATCCCGACCAGTGCGAGGATGGCGAGATGACGACCAAGACCGACACGGCCTGGCGGCTCGACGGCCAGCGCAGCCTCGTCTCGCTGACCTGCTCGCTCGGTGCCTACAATGCCTCCAACGCTTTCTGGATCGTCGAGAACGGCGCGGTGACGGGCGCCAGGCCCGTCGAGTTCCCATGGACGGACGACAGCGAGAAGAACACGCTGGTCAACGGCGAGTTCGACCCGAAGACCGGCCGCATCGACTATTTCGCCAAGGGGCGCGGCGTCGGCGATTGCGGCGCCCTGGGCGGCTATGCCTGGACCGGCACCAGCTTCGCCCTGACCGGGTTCAGCATGATGGGCGAATGCCGCGGCATCAGCTCCGACGACTGGATCACGCTGTTCCGCAGCGAGGTCAGGACGGCGAAATAGGCCTCGGCCCTACCCCGCTCCATCTTTGCCGTCATTCCGGTGCCGGCGACGGGCCTGAGCCCCGACTTACGGTGCGCTTCAACGTCATGGAGCGCTGCGCCCATGTGTCGGCAAGACATCGTCGAAGACGGCAAGAAAAAAGGCCGGCGTCCCGAAGGAGCCGGCCTAGAAGTTTGAAACATCCAGCGCAAAGCGCCAAACATCTCAGAGGGGAACGGCTGGAACGAACTCAACGCCGGGAGGAGATGCGGAGCCCGTTCCGAACAACCGTGGACTGAATATCGGGCAGACCCTGCCTTTTCGCAATGCAGCATTGGGCGGGTCGGTTATGCGCTGGCAACATGACTCATTACTAGAATTCGTCACAATTGCCAGGAGACCGCGCGTGGCACGCATGCGCAGCCGACATGAAGCACGGCGCTGCCGGGATTTGCGGCAGCGCCTGCCCGTTTTTCAATAGGTCCAGCGTTGCGCCTTCTGGATCAGGAAATCGCGGAAGACCTGCACGCGGGCGACCGATTTCATCTCCTCCGGATAGACCAGATAGCTTTCGAGCTGCGGCATCTCGGTCTCGCGCATCAGCTGCACGAGCGGCGAGCCGGCCTCGATCAGGTAGTCGGGCAGGATGGCGATGCCGGCGCCCGAATCGACCGCGCGCTTCATCGCCGTGATGTTGTTGACGGTGAGATGGATGGCGCGCGGGTTGCGCTGGTCGCGCCCGAGCGTGCCGAGCCAGTGCACCGCCGTCAGATAGGACGGCGAGGAGGCGCCGAAGGAGAGCAGCCGGTGGTTGTCGAGATCCTCGAAGCTCTTCGGCTCGCCGAAGCGCTTGATGTAGGCCGGCGCGCCGTAGACGTGGAAGTGCACGGTGAAGAGCCGGCGCTGGATCAGGTCGGGCTGCTGCGGCTGACGCAGGCGAATCGCGATGTCGGCCTCGCGCATCGAGAGGTCGAGTTCCTCGTCGGTGAGGATGAGCTCGACCTTGATGTCGGGGTAGAGATCCAGGAACTCGGCGAGGCGGGGCGTCAGCCAATGGCCGCCAAGGCCGCGTGTGGCGGTGACCTTGAGCTCGCCGGACGGATGCTCGCGCGTTTCCGAGAGCTGGGCACGCGTGCGTTCCAGGCGCTGCGTCATCTCACGCGCGGCGCGCCAGAGCAGTTCGCCTTGCTCGGTGAGAATGAGGCCGCGCGTGTGCCGGTGGAACAGCGGTGCGCGCAATTCGCGCTCCAGCGCGCCAATCTGGCGGCTTACAGCCGATTGGCTGAGGCCCAAACCATCGCCTGCCTTGGTGAAGCTTCCCGATTCAGCAACCGTGTAGAAGATTCGGATGCGGTCCCAATCCACCGCTTTCCCCCCGTGTTATGCGTTCAACGCATGATGGGGGGATAGCTGTGTCCGGTCAACGACTCCTTTGCCGGGACCGTTGATTTTAGCCCTTAATATCGTGCTGGAATTGATCAATTCCAGTGATGGGTGGGCGCTTCTGTTATTCCGCGGCTTCGCGCACGCCCAGTTCCTGCGCCATCAGCCAGCGTTCGGCGTCGAGCGCGGCCATGCAGCCGAGGCCGGCCGCGGTCACGGCCTGACGGTAATGCTCATCGGTGACGTCGCCAGCGGCGAAGACACCGGGCACATTGGTCTGGGTCGTGCCGGGCGTGACCTCGAGATAGCCCGAATCGCGCATGGCGAGCTGGCCCACGAACAGCTCGGTCGCCGGCTTGTGCCCGATGGCGACGAAGACGCCGTCGGTCGGCAGGTCCTGCATCGCCCCGCTCTTCAGGTTGCGCAGGCGCACATGGGTGACGGAGGGCGGCTGCGTGCCGCCGAGGATCTCCGCGACCTCCGAATCCCAGATCACCTCGATCTTGGGATGCTTGAACAGGCGCTCCTGCATCACCTTTTCGGCGCGCAGCGAATCGCGCCGGTGCACCAGCGTGACCTTGCTCGCGAGATTGGCGAGGTAGAGCGCCTCCTCGACCGCGGTGTTGCCGCCGCCGACCACGACGACCTGCTTGTTGCGGAAGAAGAAGCCGTCGCAGGTGGCGCAGGCCGAGACACCGAAGCCCTGGAAGGCCTGCTCGGAGGGCAGGCCGAGCCACTTGGCCTGGGCGCCGGTCGAGACGATCAGCGAGTCGCAGGAATAGGTGTCGCCGCCATCGCCCCAAAGCCGGAACGGACGCTGCGAAAGATCGACACGGGCGATGTGGTCGGAGACCATCTTCGTGCCCATGTGCTGCGCCTGCGCCTGCATCTGCTCCATCAGCCAGGGGCCCTGGATCACGTCGGCGAAGCCGGGATAGTTCTCGACATCGGTGGTGATCATGAGCTGGCCGCCGGCCTGCAGTCCGGAGATCAGCACCGGCTCGAGCATGGCGCGGGCGGCATAGATCGCGGCGGTGTAGCCGGCCGGGCCGGAGCCGATGATCATCACCTTGGCGTGGATATGGGCCATCTGTCTGGTTCCTGAGCCGGCACGAGCCGGTGATATCGGTATCGGGACGGCTCTATGCCAGCCCCATCGCTGCCTCGTGACGCCGCCAGCCCTCGTAGATGGCGGCCGCGATCGTTCCGGTCGAGTCTAGCGGGTCGTAGCGGGCGCCTTCAAGCTTGCCCTGGAAATGGTGCACAGCGCCGTAGCGCTTCAGCGCCTCCAGGAACTTCGCCAGCTTGCCGTGGCCGCCATGTGGCTCGAATACCAGGATCGGCACGCCGGTCGCGGCCGCCTCTCCAATCATGTTGGTGGAATCGGCGGTGGCGACGATGGCGTCGGCATTGGCGAGCAGCGGCACATAGGGGTTGGCGCCGGAGCTGTCCCACCACCAGCCGCCATGGCGGCGGAAGACCTCGCCGATCGCGGCGTCGAGCGCCGGCGGGGTGCGGCGCGAGCGCGAGCCCATCAGCGCGACGCCGGAAGCGGCGAGCGCGTCGAGCTCGCGGGCGAAGCGCTCGATGTCCTCCGGGCGGAACCTATGATGCCGGCTGTCGCCGCCGGCCAGAACGGCGGCGCGGGGCAAGGGCAGGGCGGCGATCTCGGGCAACGGCGTGGCCCGCGCCGCGGCCAGGGCCTCCGGCGCGAGCCGGTGCGGCGAGGTGATCGTCACCAGCACGTTGTCGCCACGCAGCCGGTCGTGCTCGGAGACCCAGATCAGGTCGGCGCTGCCGGTTCCGGTGCGGGGATCCTTGAGGAAGACGGTGAAGGTCGCCCCGTTCGAGGCCTTCTTGACGGCGCGCAGATAGGCGACGGCGCGCCGGCCCGAGGCGATGGCGATATCGGGGAAGGGCGGGCGGATCGGGCTGCCCGGCCGGTCGGGCGCCTCGCGCGGATCGATCGGCCCGCGCGGCATCAGCCAGCTCCAGGGCTTGCCGGGATTGATCCGGCGGACCTCCGGGACGACGCCCATGCGCTCGGCGACGCCGAGGCATTGCACCTCGTCGCCGGCCTTGCCGTCGGTCAAAACCCAGAGGGAGGGCATCTTTTCTGTCGGCACGGCGGTTTGGCCCGGGATTGGCAGGGATCGACGCCTTGTAACGCGTCGATGGCCCGTCTACACCTGCGCGGCCATTTTTCAGGAGGATTTGTGCGCGCCAAACTCGACGAGATCGATCTCCGTATCCTGACGGAGCTGCAGAGTGACGGCCGCATGACCAATGTCGAGCTCGCGAGCCGGGTCGGCATCTCGCCGCCGCCTTGCCTCAGGCGTGTCCGCGCGCTGGAGGAGGCAGGTGTCATCACCGGCTATCGCGCCCTGCTCGACGAGCGCAAGCTTGGCATCGAGGTGGTCTGCTTCGCCTTCGTTCATCTCGCCAGCCAGGCCGAGGCGGATCTCGCCGTCTTCCAGGAGCGCATCCGCAGCTGGTCGCTGGTGCGCGAATGCTGGACGCTGTCCGGCGATATCGACTTCATCCTGAAATGCGTCGCGACCGACCTGAAAGCCTTCCAGGATTTCGTCGCCGACCTGACGGCGCTGCCGAATGTGCGCAATGTCCGCACCGCGCTGGCGCTCGACCGGGTCAAGGACGCGCCGATCGCGCCGCTTTAGCTCGCTCCACCCCCGACCGCCCGCCTGATCCATTGTGCGTTGCTGGCCACCAGCGCCTCGATCCGGCGCTGGTCGACATCCGGGCGATACCAGGCGCCGCCATAGCTCGGCGCCATGATCGCGAGGATCGGGTAGCGGCCGATCTCGCGGCCGTCGGCGCCGATCAGCCGGGCCTCGCTTTCGAGCGTGTCGTTGCCGAGGGTGACGGCCTGCCCGCCGGCATAACTCGTCAGGTAAAGCCCGGTGACTGTCACCAGCAGGGTCGCGCCGCGCCCGGCGCCCGCAGTGCGCAGGCCCGCGAGTTCACGCTCCAGCATCGGTCTGATCGCCGCTGCGGTCGCGCTCTGTCCCTTGGCCGCCAGCGGCCCGGTGTCGACGCGGATCGCACCGATCGCGACAGGGGACGCGGTTTGCGCGGTTGTCTGGCAGCCCGCCAGCAAGGTGGCGACGAAGCCGGTCAGGATGGTGCGACGTGTGAACATGATCTCAGGCGCTGAGATAGTGCCGGATCCACTGGGCATTGTTCTCCAGCAAGGCAGCGATGCGGCGCTGATCGACATCGGGGCGGTACCAGGCGCCGCCGGAGGTCGATGGCAGCATCGAGCGGATCTCGCGGCTGAGGGGCGGGCCGCCACGGTCGGCCAGCTCGATGACGCTCAGCATGTTGTCGTCGCTGCCGCCGCTGCCGTCGCCGGGCATGCCACCGCCGGCCCCCGCGCCGAGCCAGAGCCAGAGCACGGTCACATGCAGCGTCGGGCCGCCGCGGCGGCGCAAGGGCAGAAGCTCGCTGGCGAGCCGGCTTTCGAAGGCCCGGCCGATGCGCGGAGCGTTCTCGCCCCAGCCCAGCGGGCCGAGGCTGCGGGCGTCGACCTTGATCGCGCCGATCGAAACGGGCTGCGCCAGGGCCGGAAGCGAAACGAGCCCGCCGGCGGCGAGCGCGGCGGACCCGGTGAGAAATGCGCGACGGGTGGTCATGGCGTGGTCTCCGGCAGGCAGACCTCTAATCTAGGGGCTGCCGCCGGGCTGGCCAAGTCGCTCCGCTCGCTTAGCGGAAGGCGACGTTAACGACCTCGTAGGACTTGCCGCCGCCGGGCGTGTTGACCTGGACGGAATCGCCGACCTTCTTGCCGATCAGGGCACGCGCGATCGGCGAGCCGATCGAGACCTTGCCGGACTTCACATCCGATTCCGGCTCGCCGACGATCTGGTAGAGCTTCTTCTCCTCGGTGTCGTCGTCGATCAGGGTGACGGTCGCGCCGAACTTGATAGTGTCGCCGCCGAGCTTGCTGACATCGATGATGTCGGCGCGGCCGATCAGCGATTCCAGCTCCATGATGCGGCCCTCGTTCAGCGACTGGGCCTCCTTGGCGGCATGGTATTCGGCGTTCTCCGAGAGATCGCCCAGCGCGCGCGCTTCGGCGATCGCCGTGATGATACGCGGGCGCTCGACCTGCTGGCGCTGCTTCAACTCGACTTCCAGGGCCGCGAAACCGCCGGCCGTCATGGGAACCTTGTCCATCGTTCCGTCCCAGTTATGAAAAGCGATCGGTCACGCGCCAGCTTAAGGCCAACGCGCCCGAATCGCTCCCGATCGTCGGAAAACTACTTCGCCGCGCAGCCGGTCAGGCGGCGCGGGCGAAATAGGATTGCAGCGACCTCACTTCGAGATCGCCGCTGCAATAGGCCTTGATGCCCTCCGCCGCGGCGATCGCTCCGGCCAAGGTGGTATAATAGGGCACCTTGTGCAAGAGGGCCGCCCGGCGCAGCGAGCGCGAGTCCGCCAGCGCCTGTGGACCGTCGGTGGTGTTGAAGACGAGCTGAATCTCGCCGTTCTTGATCGCATCGACGACGTGCGGGCGGCCTTCCAGCACCTTGTTGATCTTGCTGGCGCGGATGCCGTTGTCCTGGAGCAGGCGCAGCGTGCCGCCGGTCGCGACGATCTGGAAGCCAAGCTCGGCCAGGATCGCCATGGAGGGCAGGATGCGCGGCTTGTCCTCGTCACGCACCGAGACGAAGACCGTGCCCTTGACCGGCACCTTCGAGCCGGCGCCGAGCTGGCTCTTAGCGAAGGCGACGTCGAAGGAGCGGTCGAGGCCGATGACCTCGCCGGTCGAGCGCATCTCCGGCCCGAGCAGGACGTCGACGCCGGGGAAGCGGGCGAAGGGGAATACGGCCTCCTTCACGCCGACATGGTCGAGCTTCTCCTGCTTGAGGCCGAAGCTGGCGAGCTTCTCGCCGGCCATCAGCCGCGCCGCGATCTTGGCGATCGGCTTGCCGATGACCTTGGCGACGAAGGGCACGGTGCGCGAGGCCCGCGGATTGACCTCGAGCACATAGATCTCGCCGTCCTTGATGGCGTACTGCACGTTCATCAGGCCGCCGACATCGAGGGCGAGCGCCATCGCCTTGCTCTGGCGCTCCAGCTCGGCGATCAGCTCGGGCGAGAGCGAGCGCGGCGGCAGCGAGCAGGCCGAATCGCCGGAATGGATGCCGGCCTCCTCGATATGCTCCATGATGCCGGCGATGAAGGCGTCCTTGCCGTCGCAGAGGCAGTCGACGTCGACCTCGATCGCATCTGAGAGATAACGGTCGAACAGCAGCGGGTTCTTGCCGAGCACCGTGTTGATCTGGCCGGTCTTGTCGTTCGGGTACTTGGCCTTGACCTCGGAGGGGATCAGCGAGGGCAGGGTGCCGAGCAGGTAGTCCTCGAACATCACCTCGTCGCGGATGATCGCCATGGCGCGGCCGCCGAGCACATAGGACGGGCGCACCACGAAGGGCAGGCCGAGCTCGGCCGCGATCAGGCGCGACTGCTCGACCGAATAGGCGATGCCGTTCTTCGGCTGCTTGAGGTGAAGCTTGTCGAGCAAGCGCTTAAACCGGTCGCGGTCCTCGGCGAGGTCGATCGCATCCGGCGTCGTGCCGAGGATCGGGATGCCGGCCTCTTCCAGCGCATGCGCCAGCTTCAGCGGGGTCTGGCCGCCGAACTGGACGATGACGCCGTGGAGCGTGCCGGCCTGCTTCTCGGTCTCGAGGATCTCGAGCACGTCCTCGGCGGTCAGCGGCTCGAAATAGAGCCGGTCCGAGGTGTCGTAGTCGGTCGAGACCGTCTCGGGATTGCAGTTGACCATGATGGTCTCGTAGCCGGCGTCACGCAGGGCGTAGCAGGCATGGCAGCAGCAATAGTCGAACTCGATGCCCTGGCCGATGCGGTTCGGCCCGCCGCCGAGGATGACGACCTTCTTGGCGTCCGACGGCTTGGCCTCGTCGGCGGGCGCGCCGGCGAACGGCATGGCGTAGGTCGAGTACATATAGGCGGTCGGCGAGGCGAACTCGGCGGCGCAGGTGTCGATGCGCTTGTAGACCGGGCGGACCTTCAGCGAGCGGCGCAGCGTTCGGACCTCGGCTTCACTCTTGCCGGAGACGGCAGCGAGGCGCTTGTCGGAGAAGCCCATCGCCTTGAGCTGGCGGAAGGCGATCGGGGTCTGCGGCAGGCCGTATTTGCGGACCTTCTGCTCGGCGTCGACGATGCCGCGCATCTGCTCGAGGAACCAGGGGTCGACCTTGCAGCTCTCATGGATCTGCTCGTCGGTGAAACCGGCGCGCATCGCCTGGCCGATCTGGAGGATGCGGTCCGGCGTCGGGGTCGAGAGCGCCGCCTTGATCGCGTTCCTGTCGTCGCCCTGGCCGAGGCCCTCGATCTCGATCTCGTCGAGCCCGTCGAGGCCGGTCTCCAGCGAGCGCAGCGCCTTCTGCAGCGATTCCTGGAAGGTGCGGCCGATCGCCATGGCTTCGCCGACCGACTTCATCGCGGTGGTCAGCGTCGGCTCGGAGCCGGGGAACTTCTCGAAGGCGAAGCGCGGGATCTTGGTGACGACATAGTCGATGGTCGGCTCGAACGAGGCCGGGGTGGCGCCGCCGGTGATGTCGTTCTCGATCTCGTCGAGCGTGTAGCCGACGGCGAGGCGCGCCGCGACCTTGGCGATCGGGAAGCCGGTCGCCTTCGACGCCAGCGCCGAGGAACGCGAGACGCGCGGGTTCATCTCGATGACGATCATCCGGCCGGTCTCGGGATCGACGGCGAACTGCACGTTCGAGCCGCCGGTCTCGACGCCGATCTCGCGCAGCACCGCCAGCGAGGCGTCGCGCATGATCTGGTATTCCTTGTCGGTCAGCGTCAGCGCCGGGGCGACAGTGATCGAATCGCCGGTGTGGACGCCCATCGGGTCGAGATTCTCGATCGAGCAGACGATGATGCAGTTGTCCGCCTTATCGCGGACGACCTCCATCTCGTACTCCTTCCAGCCGAGGACGCTCTCCTCGATCAGGATTTCGCTGGTCGGCGAGGCGTCGATGCCACGCTCGCAGATCTCGATGAACTCGCTCTTGTTGTAGGCGATGCCGCCGCCGGTGCCGCCCATGGTGAAGGAGGGGCGGATGATCGTCGGCAGGCCGATATCCTCCAGCGCTTCCAGCGCCGCGCCGAGCGTCTTGACGTGGTGCGAGCGCGGGGTCGAGAGGCCGATCTTGGTCATCGCCTCGCGGAAGCGCTCGCGATCCTCGGCCTTGTCGATCGCGTCGGCGGTGGCGCCGATCATCTCGACGTCGAACTTCTCCAGCACGCCCATCTTCTGCAGCGAGAGGGCGCAGTTCAGCGCAGTCTGGCCGCCCATGGTCGGCAGCAGGGCAAAGCCGCCGGCTAAGACATTGCGTTCCTTCTCGATGATCTTGGCAACGACCTCGGGCGTGATCGGCTCGACATAGGTCGCGTCGGCCAGCTCCGGATCGGTCATGATCGTCGCCGGGTTCGAGTTGACCAGGACGATGCGATAGCCTTCGGCCTTCAGCGTCTTGCAGGCCTGGGTGCCGGAATAGTCGAACTCGCAGGCCTGGCCGATGATGATGGGGCCCGCGCCGATGATCAGGATCGTCTTGATGTCTGTGCGCTTGGGCATGGTCTCGACCGGTTCCGTGCGGGCGCGCAGGGCCCATCCGATCGCAAGGAGCGGAGGCCAGCGAGCGCCCAAAGATGAATGCTAGGCGCTCGCTATAGACGGGCGAGGCGGCGGGGGGAAGCGGAAAGCGCTTCTTCCTGTCATGCGCGCACAGGCGAACGAAACTCTCCCTTTGCGCAGTTGAGCCCCTTCGAGCGAGGTATAGCATCGGTTTCCGCGATGGCGTCGAGCCGGTTCGCGTCGGGCCCGGCCACGCCCTCCCCAACCAGAGGAGCTTGGCCATGCGTGAATCCGACCCGCAAAAGCTGGATGCCTTGGTAGGACGTCTCGTCGGGGACGTCGGAGCCTGCGTCACCGGCTCGCTGATCGTCCTCGGCGATCAGCTCGGCCTCTACAAGGCGATGGCCGATGGCAAGCCGGTCACCGCTGCGGAGCTCGCCGGCAAGACCGGCCTCAAGGAGCGTTATGTCCGCGAATGGCTCTCGGCCCAGGCTGCCGCCGAATATGTCGACTATGACGAGGGCAGCGACAGCTTCAGCCTGTCGCCGGAGCAGGCCATGGCCTTCGCCGAGGAGGGCAGCCCGGCCTTCTTCGCCGGCGCCTTCGAGATCGTCCAGTCGATGTGGGTCGACGAGCCCAAGGTCGAGAATGCCTTCAGGACCGGCGCGGGCCTCGGCTGGCACGAGCACAGCAACTGCCTGTTCCGTGGCACTGAGCGCTTCTTCCGGCCGGGCTACAACACCAATCTGGTGAGCAGCTGGATTCCGGCGCTGGATGGCGTCCAGGCCAAGCTCGAGGCGGGAGCGGTCGTCGCCGATGTCGGCTGCGGCCATGGCGCCTCGACTATCCTGATGGCGCAGGCCTATCCGAAGTCGCGCTTCTACGCCTTCGACTATCACGGCCCCTCGATCGAGAAGGGCAGGGAGGCGGCGGAGAAGGCCGGGGTCGGCGACCGCATCACCTTCGAACGCGCGAGCGCCAAGGACTTCCCGGCGGCGGGCTATGATCTCGTCGCGATGTTCGACTGCCTGCACGACATGGGCGATCCGGTCGGCGCCGGCCGCCATGTCAGGGAAACTCTGGCCGAGGGCGGCACCTGGATGATCGTCGAGCCGTTCGCGCACGACAATCTCAAGCAGAACCTCAACCCGGTCGGCCGGATCTTCTACGGGGCCTCGACGATGATCTGCACGCCGGCTTCGATGGCGCAGGAGGTCGGATTGGGGCTGGGCGCGCAGGCCGGCGAGCTGCGCTTGCGCAAGGTCGCGCTCGACGCCGGCTTCACCCGGTTCCGCCGCGCCACCGAGACGCCGTTCAACATGGTGTTCGAGGTCCGCGCCTGAGCGGGGATGGCAAAACCCGCCCGCCATGAGGCGAGCGGGTGCAGGTACGCGCTCCTCCCTTCCCCCTTGTGGGGAATGGTTGGGGATGGGGGCGAACGACCGGGCGCAAGGTTGCTTGTTTAGTCGAGTTGGCAAGCTCGCCGAGCCAGGGCTCTGACTTTTCGCCCCCACCCATGCCCCTCCCTACAAGGGGGAGGGGTTTCCCGCTCACCGCGCAGTTGGAGCGACCGCAACCTCGCTGACGCGGGCGGCCTTGCGCGCTGCCGCCTTGCGCCGCTGCGTCGCGATCAGCAGCAGGCCGAGCGCGCCGAGTTCGCAGGCGGCTCCGACGAAGCCGAGCTGCCAGGAAGCGCCGTGACGGAGCACCTGCTGGCCGAGCGCGGCGCCGGCGGCGATGCCGATATAGAGCGCCGAGGCGTTGAGCGAGAGCGCGACCACGACGGCGTCCGGCGCCATCGCGGCGAGCCGCGACATCTGCGAGGGATGGCCGGCCCAGCCGGCGCCGCTCCAGATCATCAGGACCACCGGCAGCACAACAATCGCGACGGTCGGCGGCAGCGTCACCGCGACCAGCGAGGCGGCGGCGAGCGAGGCTGCGAGCAGGCTGAGCACGAAGGTCAGTGTCGGCACGGGGCCGAAGCGGTCGCTGGCCTGGCCGCCGAGCTGGTTGCCCAGCGCCGAGCCGATGCCGGTCAGCACCAGCGTCGCGCTGAGCCAATGGCCGGAGATGCCGGCATGGGCCGAGAGGAAGGGCGCAACATAGGTGTAGAGCGTGAAGGCGCCGGTTGTCCAAAGCGCTGTGGTGCCGAGCGCCAGCAGCACGTCGCCGCGGCGCGCGACCTGCAGCCGTTCGGCGAGCGTGTTGGCGCCGCGCGGCAGGCCGGACGGCATCTTGAGCAGCAGGCCGGCAAGGGCAATCGCGCCGAACAGCGCCACGACGAGGAAGGCGAAGTGCCAGCCGAGCGTGGCGACGGCGGTGCCGAGCGGCACGCCGAGGATCAGCGAAACGGTCATGCCGCCAGTGACCAGCGCGATGGCGCGGGCGCGGCGATCGGGCGGCGCCAAAGCGACGGCGACGGCGTTCGCAGCCGGCATGAACACGCCGGAGCCGAGCGCCATGACGATGCGCGCCAGCATCAGCCAGGTGAAGTCGGTGGTGAAGGCGGCGACGAGATTGGCCAGCGTGAAGACGGTGAGCGAGCCGACCAGCACGAGCTTGCGGTCGAGATTGCCGAACAGCGTCGAGAGCACCGGCGAGCCGATGGCATAGGCGATGGCGAAGATCGAGATCAGCAGGCCGGCCGTATCGACGCTGACGCCGAAGGCGGCGGCGAGATTGGGCAGGATGCCGGTGATGACAAGGCTGCCGGTGCCGATGGCGAAGGCGCCGCCGGCCAGCAGGAGGAGACGGATGTCCATGGCAATGTGCTCCGTGGGGAGTTGCCGGCTATTTCAATGATAGTTGAATCATGGGCGCCGGCCGACCATGAGTCAATCCTAAATTCAAGGATCATTGAAACTTGTCAGGAGCGGCCGATGCAATTAAGCCGGAGGTGATGAAGCAGCTCTTCCACCCAGAGATCGAGGACGTCCTGCCGGCCGACGTGTTCGCGGCGCTGGGCGATCCGATCCGGCTCGGCATCCTGGTCACGCTCGCCGACTGCGACGAGGTCGACAAGGCGCGCTGCGGCGCCTTCACCGAGCTCGCCTCGCCCTCGCTGCTGTCCTACCATTTCGCCAAATTGCGCGAGGCGGGGATCACACGCTCGCGGGCGGAAGGGACGGTGCGCTTCCTCAGCATCCGCCGCGAGGATTTCAACCGGCGTTTTCCCGGCCTGCTCGACAGCGTGATCGAGACGGCGCGGCGCGACCCGTCGGTGCCGCGGATCAAGCTAGACGTCTGATCACGCGGCCGGCAGGTCGACGTTACGGGATCAGGATGGTCGAGCCGGAGGTCTTGCGAGCCTCGAGGTCGCGATGCGCCTGCGCGGCATCGGCGAGCGGGTAGGATTGCAGCGCTGCGATCTTGACCGTGCCGTCGGCGACGACGGTGAACAGCGCGTTGGCGGCGGTTTCGAGGTCCTCGCGCTTGGCCATGTAGGTCGCGAGCGTAGGCCGCGTCACGAACAGCGAGCCCTTGCTGGCGAGCTGGCCGACGGCGAAGGGCGGAACCGCTCCCGAGGCATTGCCGTAGCTGACCATCAGGCCGAGCGGGCTCAGGCTGTCGAGCGACGCCTCCCAGGTGTCCTTGCCGACCGAGTCGAAGACGATGGGAACACCGGCGCCGCCCGTGATGGCGCGGATTCGCTCGGCGATATTCTCCTCACGATAGAGGATCGTGTGGGCACAGCCATGGGCGCGCGCCAGCGCCGCCTTCTCCTCGCTGCCGACAGTGCCAATCACGGTGACGCCGAGCGCGCTGAGCCATTGGCAGGCGATCAGCCCGACGCCGCCGGCCGCGGCATGCAAAAGCACGGTATCACCGAGCTTGGCGCGATAGGTCCGATGGATCAGGTAATAGGCCGTCAGGCCCTGCAGCATCATCGCCGCGGCCTGCTCGTCCTTTATCGCGTCGGGCAGCTTGACCAGCGGGGCGGCGGGCATGATGCGCGCTTCGGCATAGGCGCCGGGCGGGCCGCCGGCATAGGCGATGCGATCGCCGGGCCGCAGATTGGCAACGCCGTCGCCGACCGCCTCGACGGTGCCCGCTCCCTCCAGGCCGATGCCGCTCGGCAGAGGCAGTGGATAGAGGCCGCTGCGCTGGTAGACGTCGATGAAGTTGAGGCCGACGGCTGTCTGGCGCAGGCGGACCTGGCCCGGTCCGGGGTCGCCGAGCGCGGCGTCTTCATAACGCAGCACTTCGGGGCCGCCATTCTCGTGGATGCGGATCTGCTTGGTCATTGCGATGTCTCGTGATGGAGGCGGCCGACATGCCGCAGGCGTCGTGATGGGCGAGGCGCTTCAGACCTCGCCGGCGGCCTCGATGTCCTTGAGATGCTGGCGGAAGCCGTAGGCCGGGTCCTGCGCCCGCGTCGCCAGGTACTGGTCGAAGCGCGTCTGGCTGCGATAGCTGCGACCATTGCGCATCGCCGCGAGCTGGCGCGCCTCGGTCTCGCGATAGCCGGTCGCAGCCGTGACGATGTCCTTGATCCGGCTCTCGGGCAGGAACAGCACGCCATTGCTGTCGGCGGCGACATAGTCGGTCTCGGTGATGCCGTGCTGACCGACCTGAGCCTGTTGGAACAGATCGTGCGGCCGCGGATGCAGGCGCTGCGGCCCCGTCGGCAGCGCGCCGAGGCTGAAGACCGGCAGGCCGAGCTCGGCGAGCTCGCGGTTGTCGCGATGCAGGCCCCAGATCACGAAGCCGGCGATGCCTGCCGCCTTGGCCTCGATCGCGACGATGTCGCCGATGCAGGCCTCGTCGAGGCGCCCGCCATTGTCGATGACGATCACCTCACCGGGCGCGGCGTGCTCGAGCAGCTCGAAGAAGACGTCGATGCTGCCGACATGGCGGACGGGGCGGGCCCGGCCACGCACTTCCATGTCTGACGAAAGCGGTCGCAGTCCGGCGGGTGCGAACCGGATCGGCACACCGCAGCGCAGGCAGCCATCCGCCAGATGCGGCGTGGTGAGCGTCTTCAACTGCTCGATCAGATCGGACTTCATTGGCTGCCCTCCAGGGTCTGGTCAGGCCGCAAGGCCGCTGGACAGGAGGCTAGCAATGCAGGATCATTTCGAATAACGAAATGATTGTAAGTCTGACTTCAGGAATTCGGGTCGATGTCGGCGAATTTCGATATGGACGCGCTGCGGACCATGGTGGTCGGGGTCGAACTCGGCAGCTTCGCGCGCGCTGCGACCCAGCTCGGCCGGTCGCAATCGGCGGTCAGCATGCAGCTCAAGAAGCTGGAGGAGCAGGCGCGGCGCCCGCTGTTCCGGCGCGACGGGCGCGGGCTGGTGCCGACCGAGGCCGGCGAAGCGCTGCTGAGCTATGCCCGCCAGATCATCGCGCTGAACGACGAGGCCGCGGCAGCCGTCGGCAACAGCGCGGGCGCGGCGACCGTGCGCCTCGGCCTGCCGCAGGACTTCTTCGAGGACGTGATGCCGGAGGTGCTGGGGCTGTTCTCGCGGCAGCGCCCGAACTCGCATGTCGAGGTTCGCGCCGGTCGCAACTACGCGCTGGAGGAGGAAGTCCAGGCCGGCCGGCTCGATGTTGCGCTCGCCTTCTTCAAGGCGGGTTCATCGACGGCCGGCGCGCATGTCGCGACGCTGCCACTGGTCTGGCTGGCGGCTGAGACCATGCCCCCGCCCGGCACTGCCGAGCTGCCGCTCGTGCTGTTCGACCATCCCTGCCTGTTCCGGCAGACCGCGCTCCAGACCCTTGACCGCCAGCGTCTGCGCTGGCGGATGGCGCTGACCACGCCGAGCCTGCCGGGCCTGTGGGCCGCTCTCGGGGCGGGGCATGGCGTCTCGGTCCGGACCCGCCACCGCCTGCCGGGCGCGGTTCGCGATGTCGCCGCCGAGCACGGCCTGCCGGAGCTGCCGCCGATCGAGGTGCGGCTGCTGGCATCGGGAGCGCGTACGCCAGCGGCTGGAGCTTTGCTGGAGATCGCGACCGACGTCGTCCGCAGGCTGGTCGCGGAACCGGCGGCTGCGGCAGGCTAGATCAGCCGCAGCACGGACACCCTGGCCCGAACACCGCGCGGCTGCCGAGCGCCGCCAGCTTTCCGCGCCAGCCCGGTACTTTCTCCCTGACCCGCGCCATCGTCCGCTCGCGGTCGAGGCGGGTCGGGCGGCCATCTTCCACGACGATCATGCCGTCGACGATGCTGGTCACCACGTCGCTCGCCCGGGCGTAGTAGACCAGCGCAGCGTAGTCGCCGTAATAGGGCTGGAGGTGCGGGCGGTCGATGTCGACCATGATCAGGTCGGCTTTCTTGCCCGGCTCCAGCGAGCCGATCTCGTCCTGCAGGCCCATGACCCGGGCCGCGCCGATCGTGTGGAGTTCCAGCGCCTGCGCGCAGGTGAGGGCGGTCGGGCTGCCCAGGCGCAGGCGCATGGCGTTGAGGGCGTTGCGCATGCCCTCGAACGGGTCGTTCAGCATCCAGTCGGTGGCGAAGCCGGTCGGAATGCCGCGCGCCATGATGTCTTCGAGCGGCGGATAGCGGCCGCGGCGCGGATAGATCGTCGGGCAATGCGCGTAGGCCGCGCCGCTCTGCTGGACGGCATCGAGATCGCCGGTGCCGGCGAAGACGAGATGGGCGAGCACGACATCTGGCCCGAGCATGCCGACATCCTTGAGGAACTCGACCGGGCCGCAACCATGGGCCGCCTTGATCTGCTCGACCTCGGCGACGCTCTGGGCGGCGTGGATGTGCATGCCGATGCCGAGCCGGTTGGCCTCGGCGCGAGCGGTGCGCAAGAGGTCGGCCGAGCAGGTATCGGTGGCGTGCGTGCCGATGCGCGCGGTGATGCGGCCATCGGCAGCGCCGTGCCAGCGCTCGGCGAAGGCGACGCCATCGCGCAGGCGCTCTTCACCGATATCCGGATGATGCGTGTAGTCGCCGCGCCAGAGCTCGTGCAGGCGGACATCGAAGACCTTGTGGGCGATCTGGGCGCGCAGGCCGCAGGCCTCGACCGTCTCGGCGAGCCGGTGCGGCGCGTACCAGATGTCGTTGATCGTGGTGATGCCCGACTGGAGCATGTCGGCGCAGCCGGCCTGCGCCAGCAGCGCCCATTCGTCCTCCGTGATGTCCTTCTCCATCCGGAAGGCGACTTCGAGCAGCGCCGCCTTGGCGGCGTGGTCGTCGGTCTGGCTGCGGAAGACCAGCGAGGCCGCATGCGAATGGCAGTTGACGAAGCCGGGCAGCACGGCGCGGCCGGCGCCATCGATGGTGCGGGCCGGCGCCCAATGCCCCTCCGGCTGGCGCGCGCCGGCATGGAGGATGCGTCCGCCGGCGATCGCGACCTCGCCATCGGGGATCACCGGCATTCCGGGGCTGACCGGATAGAGGAATTCGGCGCGCACCAGCAGGTCGATCTCGATCATGGCGCGGGCTCCTGCATCGGGGTGGGAGGGCGAGCTTAGGGCGCGCTCTGTGGAAGGCCAGCGACGAGCCTGCACGGCAGCCTTGCGTCGGTGATTTGCTCTCGCTATGAAATGTTACAACGTAACAAAATATGAGATCCGAGATGGATGGCCGCCTTCCCGTCACCGTGCTTTCCGGCTTTCTCGGCGCCGGCAAGACGACGCTGCTCAACCACGTCCTCAACAACCGCGAGGGCCGCAAGGTCGCGGTCATCGTCAACGACATGAGCGAGGTGAACATCGATGCCGACCTCGTCCGGTCCGGCGGCGGCGATCTCTCGCGCACCGACGAGAAGCTGGTCGAGATGAGCAATGGCTGCATCTGTTGCACCTTGCGCGACGATCTCCTGGCCGAGGTCGGCCGGCTCGCCCGCGACGGGCGCTTCGACTACCTGCTGATCGAGGGCACGGGCATCGCCGAGCCGCTGCCGATCGCCGCGACCTTCGAGTTCCGCGACGAGGACGGCTTCTCGCTCTCCGATCTCGCCCGGCTCGACACCATGGTGACGGTGGTCGATGCGGTGAATCTGCTCAAGGACTATGGCTCGCGCGACTTCCTGCGCGAGCGCGGCGAGACGGCCGGGGAGGGCGATGAGCGCACGCTGGTCGATCTCCTGGTCGAGCAGATCGAGTTCGCCGATGTCGTCGTGCTCAACAAGGTCGGCGATGCCGGGCCGGAGGCGGTGGCGCAGGCCAGGCTGGTGATCCGGGCGCTCAATCCGGATGCGCGGCTGATCGAGGTCGACTTCGGTCAGGCTTCGCTCGATCAGATTCTCGATACCGGCCTGTTCGACCATGAGAAGGCGCAGCAGCACCCGCTCTGGCACAAGGAGCTCTACGGCTTCAAAGACCATGTGCCGGAGACCGAGGAATACGGCATTTCCTCCTTCGTCTACCGGGCGCGCCGGCCGTTCCATCCGGAAAAGTTCAACGCCTTCCTCGCCCGGATCTGGCCGGGGCTGATCCGGGCCAAGGGCCATTTCTGGCTGGCGACCCGGCCGGAATGGGTCGGTGAGATGTCGCTCGCAGGCAGCATCTGCCGGACCGAGGCGATGGGTTTCTGGTGGGCTGCCGTGCCGCGCCCGCGCTGGCCCGATCACCCCGAATGGAAGGCGATCCTGAACCGGCACTGGCACTCGGTCTGGGGCGATCGCCGGCAGGAGCTGGTCTTCATCGGTGCCGGCATGGACGAGGGGGCGATCCGCGCCGGGCTTGATGCCTGCCTGCTCGGCGAGACCCCGACCATCGCCTTCAAGCCTGAGCGCTATCGCGATCTGCCCGACCCGTTCCCGGCCTGGCGCCGCGCCACCGCCGCCTGAGACCTCGTTCCTTACCATCCGTCTTGGAGACTGCTATGCGTCCGCTTTCCCTGTTGTCTACGCTCGCCGTTTCGGCCGTGCTGTCGAGCTTGCCCGCCTTTGCCCATGATCACGCCGTGCTGCGCGGCCGGCTGGTCTTCGCCGATCATGAGAAACCGGTCGTGCGCGTGCTCGATCTCGATACCGGCGAGGTGACGCACAGCTTCGACGTCCCTAAGGCCAATCCCGGTTTCGCCACCGCGCAGGGCGGCCGCTTCGTCGTGATCAAGACCGGCGACGATGCCGGCACGCTCCGCTTCCTCGATACCGGCCTGACGATCGAATCGCATGGCGACCACAACGACGTCGAGAAGGGGCCGGTGAAGCTTACCGACCTCGTGCTGACCGGCCAGAAGCCGGCCCATGTCATCTCGGGCCATGGCCAGCTCGCGCTGTTCTATGACGGCATCCGCCCCTGGGACGGGCAGAGCACGGCGAAGGCGGTGCTGGTCGCGATCAACGACCTTTCCAAGGACAAGCCGGCGCTGACGGAGTGGCCGAGCCCGGGGCCGCAGCACGGCATCGTCGTGCCGCTCGGCGAGGGGCGCTGGCTGATGTCGGTGCCGAACCCTGTCTATGTGAAGGGCGAGGACAAGAGCGCTTCGTCGCGGCCTGACGGGTTCGAGATCCTCGATTGGACCAAGGGTGGCTGGGCGAAGCTCGCCTCCTTCAACGACCCGGCCAAGCCCGACGCCTCCTGCAAGCTCTACCACGGCCATGCCGCTGCCGATGGCCGCCATGTCTTCGGCTGCGCCGAGGGCGAGGGCGGCGGCATGCTGGTGCTGTCGCAGGCCGGGGCGAAGTTCAGCGCGCACAAGCTCGCCTATCCCGACGAGCGCCGGATCAGTGCGATCAAGGCCAGGGCCGGCGCCAAGTTCATGGTCGCCAATTACGGCAAGACCTCGCCCTATGACGGGCTGCTCAGGGTCGACCCGACTGCCAAGTCGCTGACCATAGCAGATGTCCTGCCGGTGCCGGGCGGCCAGTCGGCCTGCCTGTTCGAGCTCTCCGCCAATGGCCGGCGGCTCGCCAATCTGACGCCGGACGGCAAGCTGCGGGTCTATGACGTTGCCGCCTGGAAGGAGCTCGCTAGCTTCGACGCCGTGCCGGCCTTCGATTGCCAGTACGGCGCCAAGACCCCGACGCCCTCGCTCGCCGTGGTCGGTGGCAGCGCCTATGTCAGCGACCCCACGAACGGTCGCATCCGCGAGTACAATCTCGAGACGCTGAAGCAGGCGCTCGACCTGCCGGTCGAAGGCATGCCGGCCAATCTCGCCGGCAGCGACGCGGGCTGATTGGCCGTAGGCTTCCGTTCAGCATCCGGGGTATAGGCATCCCGGATGCTGAACCGCCTTCCCCGCCACACGCGCCAGGTCATCGCCTATGCCTTTTCGGGCGTGATGGCGGCGGTCGCGCATTACGGATTGCTGATCGGCCTGGTCGAGCTCGGCGGGGCCGATCCGGTTGCCGCCTCGCTCGCCGGCTTCGTGCTCGGCGGCGTCGTCTCCTACGCGCTGAACCGCTGGCTGACCTTCGAGGCGACGCGGAGCCATGGCGAGGCGAGCTGGCGCTTTAGCCTGATCGCCTTCGGCGGCTTCCTGCTCACCGGCGTGCTGATGCACCTCTTCGTCAAGGTCGCCGGACTGCCCTATCTGCCGATGCAGGTCGTCACCACGCTGATCGTGATGGTCTTCACCTTCGCAGGGCACAAATTCTTCTCCTTCGCCGATCGCGAAGGCGCCTGATCAGGCCTGCCCGGCGGCGTAGAGCGCCCAGCCGACCAGCAGCAGACTCGCAAAGCTCGCGACCGTGCGGACATGGTTCCACAGCGTCCACGGGCGGGAATAGTTCTGCCACAGCGTCCGCGCGGCCTCGGGATCGGCCGGGATCGTCGCGATGGCGAGCGTCTCGTTCATCGGCACATTGGCGACGATGGTGAGGAGGAAGGTGCCGACGAGATAGACAACCGCGGCGAGCGCCAGCAGCAGCGCGACCTGTCCGGCGCCCGCCTTCCACCAGAGCCCGGCCGCCACCAGCGCAACAACCGGCATGCCGAAGAAGGCCGGGAAGAAGATGGCGTTGCGGACGACGATGTTGATGCTTTGCATCGACGCGATCGCAGCCTTCGGATCGACCGCGTCGAGCGCCCACATCACCGACATCGAATAGGCATAGAAGAAGCCGGCCATGGCGCCGGCCAGAGCCAATGTGACGACGGTGAGAGCGAGCGCGAGCGAGGTCATGGCACAGGAGTCTCCGCTGCCAGTGGCTTGCGTGCCGAGAAGGCCATGCGATGCGGGTTATGGCCGAAATTGGTACGGCGTGTGACGCCCTTGAAACCGACCGCCTCGATCAGCGCGGAGATGCCGACGGCGCTGTAGGTCGAGAGGCCGTATTGGGCGCGCAGCTTGCGATAGTCTGAGAAGACGGTCCGGACGAGGCCGCCGAGCGCCGCGACGAAGAAGCCGCCGCGCCAGGCGAAGCCGAGCAGTTCGGTCGCGTCGGTCAGCGCCGAGAGATCGGGCGGGATGACGTCGGCGAGGATGAGCTCGCCGCCGGGCTTGAGCTTGGTGAGCCAGATCGCCAGCGCCCGCTTCAGCTCGTCTTCGCTCAGATACTGGATCAGCGAATTGGCGACGACGAGATCGAGCGAATCATCGGCCAGCGCCTCGACCTCCTCCGGCGAGACGACCGAGAGATTGGCGAGCGCGCCGAAGCGGGCCCTCAGTTTCTCGCGGACGGTCGGCGCTGCCTCGCAGAGGATCAACTTGCCACTCGCCGCGGCGACGAGATCGGCCGAGAGCGCTTCGCCGCAGCCGACATCGAGCACGCTTGCGTCCCTGGAGGGGACGGCGGCGGCGATATCCTGCGCGATGCGGCGGTAATGCAGGGCCTTGTGGCGATCCGAGACGTAGATCGCGTGCTCGCCGTTCCAGAAATCACGCCAGGACATCGGGTCTCCGTTTCGAGGGGGCGCCTTCGCCTTCAGCCTCTAGCATGGCCGCGGCGTGTGTGCAGAGCAGGTTGATTGCAGGCGGGGTTTACGGCACGGCAGGCGAGCCAATAGCTTGCGTGCGACCGACCGGAGCCTGCCCGACCATGTTGCTGTTGCCGAAACTGCTGAAGCGTTCGATCCGCAAGGGCCGGCTGACCGTGATCGCGCCGGACGGGCAGCGGCATGTCTTCGGGCCGGGGCGGACCGAATTCGTCTTCGCCGGCAAGCCCGTCGTCGCCGGCGAGGTGACGGTGCGCTTCAAGGATAGCAAGATCGAGCGCGAGCTCTTCCTCAATCCCGAGCTGGCGCTGGCCGAAGGTTATATGGACCAGCGGATCGAGTTCGAGGACGGCTCGACCATCCATGACCTCCTGACGCTGTTCTGGATCCAGCGCGGTGAACTGCGCAAGCACCCGCTGCAGGCGGCGATCCGCAAGATACGCTTCAAGATCCGGCGCTGGCGGATGCACAACCCGCTCGGCGTCGCCGGCAAGAAGGTCAAGCACCACTACGATATCCCGACCGAGTTCTATCGGCTCTGGCTCGACGAGACGATGACCTATTCCTGTGCTTATTGGCATTCTCCTGACGTCGGATTGGAGAACGCGCAGAAAGCCAAGCTCCGCCATCTCGCCGCCAAGCTGAAGATCGAGCCCGGGATGCGCGTGCTCGATATCGGCTCGGGCTGGGGCGAGCTCTCGATCTATCTCGCCCGGGCCTGCGGCGCCAAGGTGACCGGGCTCAACGTCTCACCCGACCAGATGGCGGCGGCGCAGAAGCGCGCCGAAGCCGCCGGCGTCGGCGATGCGGTCAGCTTCATCAACAAGGACTACCGCGAGCTGACCGGGAGCTTCGACCGCGTCGTCTCGGTCGGCATGATGGAGCATGTCGGCGTCGCGCATTACCTCGAATATTTCGAGAAGATCCGCGACCTGCTCACGCCCGACGGGATCGCGCTGGTCCACTGCATCGGCCGCGTCGGCCCGCCCGGCTTCACCGGCCCGTTCTTCGACAAGTACATCTTCCCCGGCGGCTATGCCCCGGCGCTGTCGGAGGTGTTCGCCGCGGTCGAGCAGACCGGACTCTGGCATTCCGACTGCGAGTTCTGGCGGCGGCACTATCACTGGACGCTGGAAGCCTGGCGCGAACGCTTCATGGCGCACCGGCCGGAGGTGGTGACGATGCTGGGCGAGCGCTTCGCCAGGATGTGGGAGTTCTACCTCTCCGCCTGCTCGATCTCCTTCGACATCGGCGGCGACATGGTCTTCCAATTGCTGCTCGGTCCGCACAAGAGCGCCGTGCCGGTGATCCGGGACTACATCACCGACGCCGAAGCCGAGCTGGAAAAGCGGGGCTTCTGACGATGGCGGGGCAGGAGCTGATCGAGCAGGTCTCGGACCTGCTGCGCGAGGTCGCGGCCGAGGTGGTGATGCCGCGCTTCCGGAAGCTGAGCGAGACGGAAGTCCGGATGAAATCGCCGGGCGAAGAGGTCACCATCGCCGATGAGGAGGCGGAGCGGCTGCTCAATCTCCGGCTCCCTGAGCTGCTGCCGGGATCGCGGGTGATCGGCGAGGAGGCGGTCTCGGCGCAGCCCGAGTTGCTACAGGGGCTGGGCGAGGGCACGGTCTTCGTCGTCGACCCCGTCGACGGCACCGCCAATTTCGTCAAGGGCAGCCCGTGCTTCTCGATGATGGTGGCGCTGCTGCGCGAGGGCGAGCCCGTCGTGTCCTGGATGCTGAGCCCGGCGACCGGGGCACTGCATGTCGCCGAGCGCGGTTCGGGCGCCTGGCTCGATGGCGAGCGGGTCAGGGTGGGGAGGTCACCGCAGTGGAATGAACTTCGCGGCGGCGTGCTGACCCGCTTCCTGCCGGCCGAGACCTCGGCACGAGTGCAGGCCAATGGCCGGGACCTTGCCATCACGCCGGGGATGCACTGTGCCGGCGAGGAATACCCGGCGATCGTGCGCGGCGAGCAGAACTTCGTGGTGTTCTGGCGCGGATTGCCCTGGGACCATGCGCCGGGCACGCTCTTCCTCGAAGAGGCCGGTGGCCGGGCGGCGCGGTTCGATGGCAGCCCATACAAGCCGGCCGAGCCGGGCTTCGGCATCCTGGCGGCGCAGACGCCCGAGCTGTGGGACGAGTTGCAGCGGCGGCTGTTCGCCGAGGGCTGAGACGGGCTGACGAGAAAAAGCGCCCCGCCGGCTTCCGCCGCGAGGTTTCGAGGGAACCGCCATCCGAGGGAGGGCGCGGGGTCGGGCGGCGTCGCAGTCGACGGCTGCGTGCCGAATGTCGATGTCGATGATGTCGAGGCAGCGCCACTGGCCACTGCCCGAACCCCGCGCGCGGTTCTCTTGTGAGCTCTCGTCATCTGTTTATGTCCGGCGGGACCGGGACCGCATGTCCCGAACGACGATCACCCTCCGCAGCTACTTTGGACCCGCAACAGTCCATTCGCCACGGACACCGCTCTCCCGCCCGGCCTCATGATGCCTCGCGAAGCCCCCTCGGTTCGGGCGGGACGGGGAGAAGCATAAGCCAGGTTTCGGGGGCGGGGATCGATTGGGGATCTGTCCCCGCCTTGGGACCGCTCCGTGTGAAGCAAGGGCGCGGGGAACCCTCTCCTGTAAGGAGAGGGTAGGGTGAGGTGTAGGCGGTTCGACCAGCTGCGCGAGCGCTGACCGCGCGGTCTGGTTCAGGCCAACGATTCCGCTCCGAGCACCTCACCCCTGCCCCTCTCCTTCCAGGAGAGGGGTTCTGCGGTGCGGCTCCCTGGACCTATGTCGAAGCGAAGCGCTGCACCCGCATCTCAAAAAAACTAAGGAATTGACCTAAGTATTGAGTCCAGCTATCGATGCCGCCGGCGAAGGGGCCGAGAGGGGACACCATGACACCGCACATCGGATCCAACGCGCCACAGGCGGCCAATGCCGTCATCGTGGACCAGATCTTCCGGGCTCTGTCGGATCCGACGCGGCGCAATGTGCTGGAGCGCCTGACCGCGCGGCCGGCTTCGGTGAGCGAGCTCGCCGCGCCCTACAAGATGGCGCTCCCGTCCTTCGTCGAGCATCTGAAGGTGCTCGAAACCAGCGGCCTGGTGCGCTCGCACAAGGCCGGGCGCGTCAGGACCTACGAGCTGGCCGCCGATCAGCTGAAGCTCGCCGAGGACTGGCTCGGGCGCCAACGCAATGTCTGGGCGCGCCGGCTCGACCGCTTCGACGCCTATGTCATGAGCCTGAAGGAGGAAGAGAACAAATGACCTTGCCTGCGATCACGATCAATCCCGAGCTCGACCTTGTGCTCGAACGCAAGCTCGACGTCCCGGTCGAGCTGGTCTGGCGTGCCTGGACGACGCCGGAGCACCTGCGCAACTGGTTCGCGCCCAAGCCGTGGGCGATCTCCGCCTTGGACCTCGACCTGCGTCCCGGCGGCGCGATCAACTTCACCATGCGCTCGCCCGAGGGCCAGGAATTCGCCAACACCCAGTGCTATCTCGAGGTGAAGCCGCTGGAGCGGCTGGTCATGACGGACACGCTCCTCGGCGGTTATCGGCCTTCGCCGAACCCGTTCTTCACCGCCATCCTTGATCTCGCCAGGGACGGCAACGGCACGCATTACCGGGCCGTCGCCATCCATGGCAGCGATGCCAGCCGCAAGCAGCACGAAGAGATGGGCTTCCACGAGGGCTGGGGCACGGTCGTCAGCCAGATGGTCGAGTACATCAAGGCCGGGCGCTTGCAGGGCTGAGGAGCGAGAAAGCGATGCGCCGGTATCTGGCGCATCGCCTTTGGGTATGATGGCAGCTCAGTGAGGATCAGAGGTTCTGCTGCAGGATCCGCCCGTTCGGGTGGACGCAGATCAGTTCCAGCCGGCCGTCGCCGACATTCTCGAAACGATGCGGGACGTCGGGCGCGGCGACGACGACGTCGCCGGCATAGCCGCGCGTCCTCTCGCCCCCGACAGTGAACTCGGCCTCGCCCTTCCGGACGATCCAGGTCTCGGAATAGGGGTGGACATGCAGCATCGAGCCCTGGCCCGGCTCGGCGTCGACGATGAAGAACGAGACCGGGCCGCCGAGCTTCTCACCTTCGAAACGCACCGTGCGGTTGGCGCCGCGCTGCTGATCTTCGGACCGAAGGACGTTGAACATAGCTGCCTCCCTGGCTGGTCGTGGCGTGAACTATCTTGACAGAAAGATATCTAGCCGAGAGATATCTTCTCGTCAAGATAATTATCTTTGTGCCAAGATATCTCGGCGAGGGAACTCGCTTTCCTCGAACCGCTCGATGCGTCGGAGCGAGAGGCGCTGGCGGGGCTGCTCCGGAAGCTGATTTTGGGGGAGGCTGACCTGCGACGGAACGAGAAAGAGCGCGAGGAACCCTCTCCTGGAAGGAGAGGGCAGGGTGAGGTGTAGGCCGTTGGACCAGTGCCGCGAGCGCTCACCGCGCGGTCGGGTTGAAGCTCACGATTCAGCTCCGAGCACCTCACCCCTACCCCTCTCCTTCCAGGAGAGGGGATCCCGCGCCTGCTGGTCTCACCGCTTCAGGTTGACGAGGACCACGCCGGCCAGGGCCATGTCGCCGCCGACCAGGCCGAGCATGGTCGGGACCTCGCCGAGCCAGAGGAAGCTGATCAGCATCGCGGCCGGCGGCACGCAGTACTGGAAATTGGCGGCGCGGGCGGCCGGCAGGCGCGACAGGGTGATCGCCCAGGTGCCGTAGGCGACGACGCTGGAGACCAGGGCGAGCCAGACCACCGACCAGATCGCCTGCGAGGGCGCAGCCGGCAACTGCTCCAGCGCGCCGGGCAGGAAGGGCGTGAGCGCGAGCCCGCCGATCGCCATGTTCCAGGCCGCGACGGTGAGCGGCTTGTGGCGGGAAAAGAGCGGCTTCTGCACCACGGTCGAGACCGAGTTGCACAGGGCGGCGCCGAGGATCAGCAGCACGCTGACGCCGATATTGAGGTCGAGCCCGTTGCCGACGGCGATCACGCCGATGCCGGCGAAGGCCAGCGCCGTGCCGGCCCAGGCGAGGGCGCTGAAGCGCTCGTTCAGGACCAGCATGGCGAGCGCCGCCGTCATGATCGGGTTGGTGTTGATGATGAAGCTCGCCGCGCCCGCCGGGACGACGCGCTGGCCGAGATTGAGGAAGATCGCATAGAGCGCGATGAAGACGATGCCGCCGGTGAGAAAGCGCCAGATATCGGCGCGCTCGGGCAGCTTCGGCCGCGTCACGATCAGGAAGAGCGCGGCGAAGACGCCGGCGATGGCAAAGCGCAGCGCCGCCATTTCGAGCGCGCCGAAGCCGGCGAGCCCGGCCCGGATCGCCGGGAAGGAGGAGGCCCAGGCGATCACGGTGAAGGGGATGGTGAAGAGCAGCATGGCGTCGAGGGCGGAGCCGGGCCGAGCAGGCGCGGCTGAGGGGACGGTTGTCATGACGGGCCTCTTTCAGGCGATGACGGTTCCCCTCCGATAAGCGCCTCGGCGAGCTGATTGACAAACGAGTAATTCAATGACGAGCTGTGAGCATGGATCACAGCTCGCCACTTCCGCCACTCGATACGTTGCGCGCCTTTGAGGCCGCCGCCCGCTCCGGCAGTTTCTCGGCCGCGGCCGAGGCGCTGAACCTGACGCATGGCGCGGTCTCGCGGCAGGTCGCCAAGCTCGAGCACTGGCTCGGCCTGCGCGTCTTCGAGCGCCAGGCGCGCGGGGTCGCGCTGACGCCGGAGGGGCAGCGCCTGTTCCAGCGCACGCAGGAAGCCTTCTCGGTCTTCGCCGATTCATCGGATCGCTGGAGCGAGCCGCGCGGGGCGGCGGTGGTGCGCTTCAGCGCGACCCCGTCGGTCTGCTCGCTCTGGCTGATGCCACGCTGGCAGCTTCTGGAGAGCGGCGATCCCGCCGTGCGGATCATGCTGCAGGTCGACCATCGCAAGGTCGACCTCGAGGAGGAGGGGATCGACCTCGCCATTCGCTGCGGCCGCGGCGGCACGCCGGGCCGGGTCTCGGTGCAGCTGTTCGAGGAGTGGTGCTATCCCGTCGCCTCGCCCGAATTGGCCAAGGCGATCGGTGACGGCAGGCCGGAGCGCTTCCTCGACCAGCCGCTGATCCATGATTCGGACGCCGCGGGGTGGCGGGCCTGGTTCAATGCGCAGGGGCTGGATTTCCGGCCGCGCCAGCACGACCGGCGCTTCGAGGACTACAATCTCGTGCTCGACGCCGCCGCCAGCGGGCTCGGCGTGGCGCTATCGCGCCCGCCGCTGGCGCAGGCGCAGGTCGATGCCGGACGGATCGTCAGGGTCGACCAGCGCACGGCGCTCAATCCGGTCTCGTACTGGCTCGATCGGCCGTTGGGCCAGCCACGGCCGGCAGCGGTGGCGCTGGCGACGCGGATCGCGCACGAGGCGGGTCTGCCGGCAGGCAAGCTCGCGGGGTTCCTGAGGACCGAGGCGAAGGCGGCTTAGGGGCCGTTGATCGGAAGGGCGCGGGGAACCCTCTCCTGGAAGGAGAGGGCAGGGTGAGGTATGGGAAATCAGACCAGTTCCGCGAGGGCTCACCGCGCGGTCGGGTTCGGGCCAACGTTTCCAGTCCGAACACCTCACCCCTGCCCCTCTCCTTCCAGGAGAGGGGTTCTCGCGCTCCGCTGGTCGAAGGACGAAGCGTTATCCCGGTCGAGATGCGCCCGCATCTCCTCTGCCAACGCAAAGAAGCGGTTACGCACCTCCCTCGCATGCGGGTTGGCGCGCTCGATGGCGAGGAAGACGCCGGCCCAGTCGTAGCGGACCATTTCGGTCGCGCGCATCAGGAGATCGAAGCTCGCGGTCGTCATCCGGCGCGGCAAGGGCTCCATCTGGACCAGGATCTTGGCGATGAGATGGGTCAGGCCCTGGACCAGCGCCGCCTCGCGGTCATGCGCCTCCGGCGTCGTCATGATGACCTTGAGACCAAGCAGACGGCGCAGGAAGGCGGCGATGCGCCAGGCGCTGGGGCCTCGGATCGGGCAGATCGCGATCTTGAGCCCGGCAATACCGTCGCGCCCGCTCTGCGGTCCGAAAAGCGGGTGGGTGCCGACGATCTCGACGTCATCGGGCAGCTCGGCGAGCATGGTCCTGGCCGGGCCGATCTTGACCGAGCCGACATCGACGACGATCGCACCGGCGCGCAGATGCGGTCGCAAGGTGGCGATCGCTTCCGAGAGCGCCGCCACCGGCACGGCGAGGATGACGATGTCGCAGGCGGCGATCTGCGCCGGATCGGCAGCGATGATGCCACCTGTGGCCGCATCGGCCAGCAATGCCGGGTCGAACGCCAGCAGGCGGCAATGCGGCTTGAGATGACGGGCGATCAGGCGGCCGAAGGCGCCGAAGCCCATCAGGCCGACGGAGGGATTGGTTTTGTTCGGGGCAAGCATCGCGTTTTCCTTGGGGAGGGCCGCGATGCCGGGTGACTGCCTGAATTCAACCGCCAGCGCGGCGGTTGAGACATGAGAATGCCACCGCCTCTATGAGGACGGGGCGTAATAGTTGCGGGCGAGCAGGCAGGCGAAGGTCATGGCGCGCATAAAGCGCGCGCCACCTTTGCTGTCAATGGCCGGGTTCAGGCGGCTTTCTTCGCCTTCTCCGCTTCCATCAGCTCGACGAAGCGGGTGAAGAGGTAGTGGCTGTCCTGCGGGCCGGGCGAGGCTTCCGGGTGATGCTGGACGCTGAAGGCCGGGCGGTCGTTCAGGGCGATGCCGCAATTGCTGCCATCGAAGAGCGAGACATGGGTCTCGGTCGCGTTGGCCGGCAGCGTCGCCGGGTCGACGGCGAAGCCGTGGTTCATCGAGACGATCTCGACCTTGCCGGTGGTCTTGTCCTGGACCGGATGATTGGCGCCGTGATGGCCCTGCTTCATCTTCATGGTCTGGCCGCCGATGGCGAGCGCCAGCATCTGGTGGCCGAGGCAGATGCCGAAGGTCGGGATCTTGCGGTCGAGCAGTTCCTTGATCACCGGCACGGCGTATTCGCCGGTCGCGGCCGGATCGCCCGGGCCGTTCGACAGGAAGACGCCGTCCGGGTTGAGCGCGAGGATGTCCTTGGCCGATGCGGTCGAGGGCACGACCTCGACCTCGCAGCCGGCCTTGGCCAGCAGCCGCAGGATGTTGCGCTTCACGCCATAGTCGATGGCGACGACGCGATGCGCTGCAGCTTCGCGCTTGCCATAGCCGCGCGGCCACTGCCAGGGCGTCTCGTCCCAGTCATAGCGCTGAGTCGCGGCGACGAGCGGCACGAGGTCGAGCCCGGCCATGTCGGGCAGTGCGGCGGCCTCCTTCTTGAGGGCCTCGATATCGAAATCGCCAGCCGGATCATGGGCGATGACGGCGTTGGGCATGCCGTTCTCGCGGATCAGCGTTGTCAGCGCGCGGGTGTCGACGCCGCAGATGCCGACGATGTTGCGGGCCTTCAGCCAGGCGTCGAGGTGCTTGGCGGCGCGCCAGTTCGAGGGCTGGGTGACCTCGGCATGCAGCACGATGCCGCGCACGCCGGAGGAGGCGGCGGCGTTGACCGTCTCGGTGTCCTCTTCGTTGACGCCGACATTGCCGATATGCGGGAAGGTGAAGGTGATGATCTGCCCGGCATAGGACGGGTCGGTCAGGATTTCCTGATACCCCGTCATCGCCGTGTTGAAGCAGACCTCGCCGGGTGCCTGTGCGATCGCGCCGAGGCCGAAGCCTTCCAGCACGGTGCCGTCGGCCAGAACCAGCACGGCAGTCGCGCGCGGCTCAACCCAGCCGTCTTGCCAGCCCTGGGAGGCGGGGTTTCCTTCGTGAGCGGTCATGTCTATGTCTCGTCCAGGCCGCTGGAAGCTGCGGCAAGCGTGAAGGCTGCGCGCGTAATGGCGCGGCCGGTCTGGAGCGCGAGCCTTAATCGGCTGACCGTGCTCCGTCAATGAATGAAGAAGGTTCGTAACATCATGTCCACTCTGCGCGAGCAGTTCACCGCCGACCTCAAGACCGCGATGAAGGCCGGTGAGAAGGGCAAGGTCGCCGCCATCCGCCTGATCCAGGCGGCGCTGAAGGACAAGGACATCGAGGCCCGCGGCGCCGGCAAGGGCGAGGCCACGGCCGACGAAATCCTCGCGCTGCTGCAGAAGATGATCAAGCAGCGCCAGGAATCGATTGCGATCTACGATGCCAATGGCCGCCCCGAGCTCGCCGAAGGCGAGCGCGCCGAGGTCGCGGTGATCTCCTCCTATCTGCCCAAGCAGATGAGCGATGAGGAGATCAAGGCGGCGATCGAGGAGGTCATCGCCGAGACCGGCGCCTCCGCCGTCAAGGACATGGGCAAGGTGATAGGCGCGCTGCGCGCCGCCTATGCCGGCCAGATGGACTTCGCCAAGGTCTCCCCTATGGTAAAGCAGTTGCTGGGCGGCTGATCCGCGGCGGCATTCTCGCCAGATCGATGGGCAGCGTTTCGGCAAAGGAGGCTTCCGATGTCGAAACGGTCGATCGTCATGGTCGCGCTCGGGCTGGCCTTGCTGGCCTCGGTTGCGCTTGCTCAATCCGAAGGCTGGGGCACCGGCTACCAGATGGGCACCTCCTATGCCGGGGTGAGCGGTGCCGACGGGACGCGGCTCACCTTCTATTGCGGGGATCCGGCGGCGGCCCGCGCCAACCCGGCGATCACGAGCGGCCCTTACCTGATCGCCGTCCTGCCCAAGACGCAGCTCAAGGACGCCCTGCCGTCGACGATCGAGATCGTGGCCGACGGCAAGGCGACGCGCGTGCCGGTCACGGCCCAGGCGGGCATTGACGAGGTCGAGCTGACCTGGAAGCCCGATGCGGGCTTCGGGGTCGCGCAGATGGCACCGGTGATAGCTGGTCTGCATGGGGCGAAGCGGATCGAATTGCGGGCCGGCGATGCCGCCATCCTGCTGCCGACCGAGGGCGTGGCGAAGGCCCTGGCGGACGACCCGCTGCAATGTCCGTAGAGGATTGGCCGCTCAGGGCGAATAGCTCGTGCGCTGCATCACCCGCTCCTCGATCGCGCCGACCATGCGGCCATGCTCGGCGGCGCTGCTGTCCTTGATCGCAGACCATTCCGCGTCCTGCATGAAGCGGGCCCAGCTCTGGCGCATGGTCGCCTCGTCCGGCCAGCGCAGCAGGTAGATGAATTCGGTGCGATCCTTCCCCTTGGCCTCCCACATCGCCGCGATGTCGAAGCCATAGGTCTTCATGATGCGGGCGGCGTGGTCGCGGAAGCGGGCGTGGAAGGCATCCTTGTTGCTCTCGAAGATCTCGTAGATGCGCAATTGCTCGATCATGGTCGTGCGTTCCGTCGCTGAGGTCGGGATGGTGAAAAGGGCGGCCGCGGTCAGGGCCGCGGCGATCAGGCCCCATCGTCGCAAGCGGCGTGGCATGGCGAAGACACTCCTGCTGTTGCTGTCGAGGAGAGGCTGCCAGCCGCGATGATCGCGGTAAAATATATTGTTTGTTCTAGTTCGATATGAACTGCATATCGCGCGCAGCCCGCCTGAGCATGGCGAGGAAGTTGTCGCGGGCCAGCGAATGACGCGTCGCGTCCCAGGCGGCGATCAGCTCGATATGGGTCATCTCTGGCGGCGCCTCGACGGCGATCGGCCGGAAGGCGACCCCGGCGCGCGGCATCAGCGCCAAGGAACCTGGGATCAGCGCGACGCCGAGGCCGCTCGCGACCAGGCTGGCGATGGTCTGCATCTGGCGCGCTTCCTGGACGATGCGCGGCGAGAAGCCGGCGAGGCGGCAGAGGCCGATGATCTGGTCGTGGAAGCCGATGCCGAGCTGGCGGGGCGTGCCGATGAAATCGGCGCCGGCGAGAGCGGCGAGGGGGATATTCTGCTCTGCGGCGAGGGTGTGGTCATCCGGAAGCGCAGCCAGGATCGGCTCGCGCAGCAGGGTTTCGCTGGCGAGCTGGGCGACCATGATGCCGGGCTGGCGCATCAGGCCGATATCGGCCTCGCCGGCGGTAATCGCCGCGAGCTGCTCGCCGGTGGTCGCTTCGCGCAGGATAAGCTCGATGCCGGGATACTCGGCGCGAAAGCGGCGCAGCGCCGCCGGCAAGAGGTCATGGGCGGTGCCGACGAAGCCGATCGCGAGGCGGCCAGCCTTGCCGGTGGCGACGGCCTGCGCCTCACGGATGCCCTCATCGAGCTGGGCGAGGATGCGCCGGGCGCTGACGAGAAAGGTCGCGCCGGCCGGCGTCAGCGCGACGCTGCGATTGCTGCGCTCGAACAGCGATAAGCCGAGTGTGTCCTCGAGCTTGCGGATCGCCTGACTGAGCGGCGGCTGCGCCATGTTTAGCCGCTTGGCGGCGCGGTGGAAGTTCAATTCCTCGGCGACGGCGATGAACTGGCGCAGCAGCCGCGTCTCGACCGCAGGCGGCATCAGGCCCGCTCGATATCGGTCTGCGCGAAGTCATCGCCCTTGTAGAGCAGCGGCCAGCCGCGCGATTTCGCCAGCGCATAAGCCGCACAGTCGCCCATGTTCAGCTTGGCGGGATGGCGGCCCTTGCCGAAGCGGCGATAGGCGTCGAAGGCGAGATTGGAGAGATCCTCGTCGAAGGGGATGATCTCGATATTCTCGCGTGCGACGAGGTCCTCGGCAGTCCCAGCGGGCATGCCCTTGCCGAATGTCAGGACGATCTGGGCTTCGAGAAGGTTGACGCTGGTCAGGACACGGGTCCTAGCCGATGCGAGCGCAGCGATGAAGTCCGCGGCTTCGGGCTCCTCCATGACGATCGCCACGATTGCGGAGGTGTCGACGACGAGGTTCACCACATGCCGTTCTCATCATAGCCGATGATGTCGTCCATCTCCTCCTTGGTCATGGAGCGCTCGGCCGGCTTGATGTTGTACTTCTTGTAGAATTCCGCCATCCGCTCGTGAGCAGCAGCGATCCTGCGCGCCTTCTCCTCCTCGGACAATTCGTCCTTGTCGAGCTCGCTCCTGACGGCCATGCGCACGGCTTCGGTCAGACTGAGCCCGCGCCGGCGGGCCAGCTGGCGCACCGCTTTCTCGGTCTCCGGGTCCTTGATGTTGAGCGCCACGGCTTTCTTCCTTTTCTACGATTTTCTTTATCATATGGGGCTTGCTGTGGATATGGACCATAAGCCCGGCATCGGCGGTTTCCGAGGTTGGCAAGCCGGCTCGCAGCAGCCAGATAGGAAGCCATGAAGTTCCCGCCCTCCGTCCTTGAGGAGATCAAGGCGCGGCTGCCTGTCTCGGCGGTCGTGGGCAAGCGCGTGCGCCTCGCCAAGGCCGGCAGGGAATGGAAGGGGCTCTCGCCCTTCAATGCCGAGAAGACGCCGTCCTTCTTCGTCAACGACCAGAAGGGCTCGTTCTTCGATTTTTCCTCCGGCAAGAACGGCGACATCTTCAAATTCGTGATGGAGACCGAGGGGCTGTCCTTCCCGGAGGCGGTCGAGAAGCTCGCCTCCGAGGCCGGCGTCGCCTTGCCGAAGGTCTCCTTCGAGGCGCAGGCGCAGGAAGAAAAGCGCAAGGGGCTGCACGAGGTCGTCGAGCTGGCGGCGCGCTTCTTCGAGGCGGAGCTGCTATCCGAGCGCGGCGGGCTGGCGCGGCGCTATCTCTCGGGGCGCGGGCTGGAAGGGGAGGCGCGCCAGCTCTTCCGCATGGGCTATGCCCCGCCGGACCGATTCGCGCTGCGCGACCATCTCGCCGGCAAAGGCGTCGGGGCCGATGCGATGATGGAGACGGGCCTGTTGGTGCATGGTGAGGAGATCGCCGTGCCCTATGACCGCTTCCGCGACCGGATCATGTTCCCGATCCATGATGCGCGCGGGCGGGTGATCGCCTTCGGTGGCCGGGCGATGAGCGCCGACGTGCCGGCCAAGTACTTGAACTCGCCGGAGACGCCGCTCTTCCACAAGGGCGCGCTGCTGTTCAACCATCACAATGCCCGCAAGGCCGCGCACGACACCGGCCAGGTGATCGTGGTCGAGGGCTATGTCGACGTCATCGCCATGACCCTCGCCGGCTTCCCGCAGGTGGTGGCCCCGCTGGGCACGGCGCTGACCGAGGACCAGCTAGGGCTGCTCTGGCGCATGGCGGGCGAGCCGGTGATCTGCCTCGACGGTGACAAGGCCGGCCGCAAGGCGGCGGGCAGGGCGATCGATCTTGCGTTGCCGCTGCTGGAGCCGGGGCGCTCGCTCTCCTTCGCGCTTTTGCCCGAGGGGCAGGATCCGGACGATCTCGCCCGTTCCGGCGGCAAGCCTGCCGTCGCCGAGGTGATCGGTTCGGCGAAGCCCTTGGTCGACATGCTCTGGGCCCGCGAGTTCGAGGCGAGCCAGCTCGACACGCCCGAGCGCCGCGCCGCCTTCGAGCGCCGGCTGAAGGAGCCGCTCGGCCTGATCCGCGACGAGCCGACGCGCCGGCATTATCGCCGCGAGATCGACGAGCGCCTCGGGCAGCTCTTCGCCCCGCAGCAGCAGGAGCGCTTCGAGGGGCGGCGCCAGAACGGGTTTTCCGGCGGCGGCAATGCACGCGGTGGACGCGGTTTCTCGCGCGGTCAGGACAGGCCGCCGCTTGCGCTGGTGCGGCCGAGCCCGCAGCTCACGAGTTCACCGCTGATGCAGCGCCGTCACGGCGAGAACCCGCGCGAGGCCTTCGTCCTGCTGGCGCTGGCGAGCCATCCGGGTCTCGTCATGCGCTGCGTCGACGAGATTGCCGAGCTGGCGCTCGACGGGACGGCGGCCGAGCGCTTCCGACAGGCGCTGCTCGATGCGGCGATCGACGGGGCCTTCGACGAGGAGGCGTTCGGGCGCCGGCTGGAGCAGGGGCGCGTCGCCGAGGCGCAGGCGGCGCTGCTGGCCGTCACCCAGCCGGCCGAGCGGCTGAAACTGGCGCAAACGGCTGATCCGGAATCGGTTTTTGATTCGATTCGTCAGGCTCTCGTCTTGCATCATCGCGCACGCACGCTACATAGCGAGCTGAAGGCAGCCGAACGCGCATTGGCTGACGAACCAACGGAAGCCAATTTCGCCTGGATGAAGGACGTCAAGGGCCGCCTCGAGACGATCGAGGGGACCGAGGCCAATCCTGAGAAGTGACCAGGCTGGCGCGTTGCTTTCGTCGGCAGAATCGAGGACGGCTTTGAGGATGGTGCACGATTCATCAACGATGGTCGGCGCTATCTGCGGTGGATGAATTGGGTGGGTGCGCGGCAGCGACGGCTGCCGCGGCGCCCTTTTATGCGTCGGAGCCATAGCACCGGCGCGCAAGATGGTGGAGCGCTGATTGATGGCGACCAAAGTGAGCGAGCGGGACAAGTCCGAAGCGGGTTCCCCGGAAGCGCCCCCGAGCACGGACAGCCCGCTCCTCGATCTCACCGATCAGGCCGTCAAGCGGATGATCAAGCTCGCCAAGAAGCGCGGCTATGTCACCTATGACGAATTGAACGAGGTGCTGCCGTCGGAGGAGTTCTCCTCCGAGCAGATCGAGGACGTGCTCGGCCAGCTCAGCGAGCAGGGCATCAACGTCGTCGACAACGAGGATCCGGAAGCGGCCGGCGAAGAGCGCGCCGCCCGCGGCAAGGGCGATGGCGAAGAGGACGAGGCCGAAGGCGGCGATCTCGTCGAGGCCCAGCGCTCGGCGCTGCCGGTCGAGACCAAGCGCAATCTCGAGCCGACCGAGCGCACCGACGATCCCGTGCGCATGTATCTGCGCGAGATGGGCTCGGTCGAGCTGCTCTCGCGCGAGGGCGAGATCGCGATCGCCAAGCGCATCGAGGCCGGCCGCGAGGCGATGATCGCCGGGCTCTGCGAGAGCCCGCTGACCTTCCAGGCGATCATCATCTGGCGCGACGAGTTGATGGAGGGCAAGGTCCTCCTGCGCGACATCATCGACCTCGAAGCGACCTATGCCGGTCCCGACGGCAAGAACCCGGAGCAGATGGCGGCCGAGGGCGAGGAGGGAGCGGAAGCCGAGGAAGCGGCCGAGCCCGGTGCCGAGGGCGCGCCGCCCGAAGGCATGGACGACGACGACATGGAGAACAACGTGTCGCTCTCGGCCATGGAAGCCGAGCTGAAGCCGCGCGTGCTCGAAACCTTCGACTCGATCGCCAGCAACTACACCAAGCTGCGCCGCCTGCAGGACCAGGATATCGCGGGCCGGCTGGAGAACGCCAAGCTCTCGCCGTCGCAGGACCGCAAGTACAAGAAGCTGAAGGACGACATCATCGTTTCGGTGAAGTCGCTCTCGCTCAACAACAACCGCATCGAGGCGTTGGTCGAGCAGCTCTACGACATCAACAAGCGCCTGATCTCGCATGAGACCCGGCTGCTGCGTCTCGCCGAGAGCTACGGCGTCGCCCGCGACGACTTCCTGAAGCAGCATATCGGCGGCGAGCTCGATCCGAAGTGGCTGCTGCGCGTCTCCAAGCTCGGCTCGCGCGGCTGGCGGGAGTTCGTCGCGCAGGAGAAGGACCGGATCAAGGACCTGCGCGAGGACATCCATACGATGGCCTCGGAGACCGGCCTGGAGATCCAGGAGTTCCGCAAGATCGTGCTGATGGTCCAGAAGGGCGAGCGCGAGGCCCGGCAGGCGAAGAAGGAGATGATCGAGGCGAACCTGCGTCTCGTGATCTCGATCGCCAAGAAGTACACCAACCGCGGCCTGCAGTTCCTCGACCTGATCCAGGAAGGCAATATCGGCCTGATGAAGGCGGTCGACAAGTTCGAGTACCGCCGGGGTTATAAGTTCTCGACCTACGCGACCTGGTGGATCCGGCAGGCGATCACCCGTTCGATCGCCGACCAGGCCCGCACGATCCGCATTCCGGTGCACATGATCGAGACGATCAACAAGATCGTCCGGACCTCGCGCCAGATGCTGCACGAGATCGGCCGCGAGCCGACCCCGGAGGAGCTGGCCGAGAAGCTGGCGATGCCGCTGGAGAAGGTGCGCAAGGTCCTGAAGATCGCCAAGGAGCCGATCTCGCTCGAAACGCCGATCGGCGACGAGGAAGACAGCCATCTCGGCGACTTCATCGAGGACAAGAACGCGATACTGCCGATCGACGCGGCGATCCAGAGCAATCTGCGCGAGACCACAACGCGCGTGCTGGCCTCGCTCACCCCGCGCGAGGAGCGCGTGCTGCGCATGCGCTTCGGCATCGGCATGAACACCGACCACACCCTCGAAGAGGTCGGCCAGCAGTTCAGCGTCACCCGCGAGCGCATCCGCCAGATCGAGGCGAAGGCGCTGAGGAAGCTCAAGCATCCGAGCCGTAGCCGGAAGCTCAGGAGCTTCCTGGACAATTGATGCGGAGTTCGAACGGGGCGCTTCAGCGCCCCGTTTCATTTTGGCGAGGCTGGTGCCGTCACCGGCGTCCAGTCGCTCGGGAGCGCCTTAGCGATTGGCCGCCGTGGTCTCGCGATAGTCGTTGATCGCATCCACGATGTCCCAGGCCGCGAAGACGACTGGGACAGCGGCGCCGCCGGCTTTGGCGAGGACGACATTGCGGTTGCGCGCCGCCAGTTCCGCAGTGCGCGTCGCCAGCTGCGTGTTGCCTGCGGCGATACGGCTGGACGCTTTCTCGGCTGCTTTCCGGGTCAGCGTCTGCTGAGCGAGCCGGGCCGACTGCTTGTTGATCTCGCCCTGGACCGAGCGGACGATATTTTCGGCATTCGCCGAGCTGGCGAGAGTCTTGTCGAGCACGCGCTTGGCTCCCGCCCCCGCCAGGTCGCTGGCCTTGGCCTTGCTTTTTTCGATCGCAATCCCCGCGACCTGAGCACCGGCGCCGGCGTCCCAATTCTTGATGACCGAATGGGTGACGGAATGAGCGAGGCCAGCGGTTGCGAACGTCGTCGCCGTTGCGCCAGCGTTGGCTCCGAAGATCATCAGACCGCCGCCGGCGGTCGCTGTGGCGCCGAGCAGACCCGGGGCGACAAATCCGATGCCGACGACGGCTCCGATGGTGGCGACGCCGATCTGAGCGCCAAGCTTGATGGCGGCGAGGTTGTTGATCCCGTCCTGGGTCTCCCGGATGACGTCGTTATTGATGTCCGAGGCATTCCGGTAAAAGTTCTGGATGTCCTTCCGCGCCATGTCGCGCAGCTGCCCCATGGTCGTGACATATCCTTGCGCCGCGCCAGGCCCCTCCTCGGAGAGCTTGCGGACCCAGGCCATGAGATACCGCTCATGGAGTTCGTTCGTGCGCTGTTCGACTTTTTCGGGGGCGCCTTCCTTCACGACGGCGATGCCTGGTGGCTCCTTCCAGAAGAAGACCGTGTAGATTGCGTTGATGACTTTGCTGTCCCGATAGGTCTCCCACTCGATCCTCAGCGATTGCTGGCTGGCGATGACGAGGGCGCAGGAACGAAAGAACCGGCTGACCGTGTTCAGGTCATAAATGATCACTGAAACATTCTTTTGCATGTTTCCGCCTTTGTTGAATGCGGGCCTGCTCCGCATCTCGGGGGCACGCGGGGCCGTTGCATGAGCCCCACGTGAATATTGGTCGCGCGCGATTGGCTTCGACCGCAGGCCGCAGGGCGCCATTGGGCTTTCCAGGCAGCTTTTCGCCTTGGTGTCTCCGCGGACAGGGCGGCTTGAGTCGCCCTGTCCGCGATGATCAGCCGGCCGGCGCGACCAGCATCGCAGTGAGCCGGCGCGCCACCGGCAGGGCCAGCAGCAGCACCGGGAAGGCGATCAGCCAGGACAGGGCCCAGGCAACCGGCCAGCCCTGCAGGAAGGCCAGCGTCGGGCCGAGCACGCGCAGGGTCGAGATCCCCGAGACGATCAGCGTCATCAGGCCCGACAGGATCAACGGGGTGACGAGCGCGCCATAGCGGGCCGGGAGTCTGCAGAAAGGATTCATGGGAACATCCGTAAGGACAGGCTCAGCCGTCATGGCTTTCTGACATCCTGGCGGCGCTGAGCCGGGGGATGCGTTGCCTGACGTGAGACGCTTACGGCCGCCCCTTGGGGACGCAGCGCCGCGCTTACGGCTCGTTTGCGTAGGAGGCAAGCAAAATCGGTCCTGGCCGCCACAGTTCTGCTAAGGTCACCCCGACAATCGGGGTGACCTTGCGGGGTTACCCTTGGAGGAGCAGAGATGGCCGGTATCCCGAGTGCCGACGAGATCGAGGCCGCCAAGGCGGCGCTGCAGGCGAATCTGCCGCCTCAGGCGAAGAAGCAGGAAGAGGAAGGCTCGGGCGCCGGCGAGATCGTCGAAGGCGTTCTCGATCTCGCCAGCAATGTCACGATCGAAGGAGTTGGGGCCGTCGTCGGGGCGGTGGCCGAGGGCGTCGGAACCGTTGTGACCGCGACGGGCGAGGTTGTCGTGAGTGTCATCGGGGGCATCTTCGAGGGGCTGGGCTAGCAAGGCGCCCGAGACAGCGATATCGATGCGGCTCCGGCAGCGTCGCTGGAGCTGGAGTGAAGCTGTGTCCCTCGAATTCCTGCTGACCTCGCTGATCATCGTCGCTTCGCCCGGGACGGGCGCGATCTACACCATCGCCGCCGGGCTGACGCGCGGGGCCAAGGCCAGCCTGCTCGCCTCCTTCGCCTGCACGCTCGGCATCGTGCCGCATCTGATCGCGGCGATGATGGGCCTCGCGGCGCTGCTGCATGCCAGTGCGCTCGCCTTCTCGATCGTCAAATATGCCGGCGTCGCCTATCTGCTCTGGATGGCCTGGCAGACGCTGAAGGAGCAGGGTGCGCTCAGCGTCGAAGCCGCGGCCGACGAGCGCTCTGCCTGGCGCGTGCTGGTCGACGGCTTGGCGCTCAACGTGCTCAATCCGAAGCTCTCGATCTTCTTCGTCGCCTTCCTGCCGCAGTTCATCGCGGCGAACGAGGCGAGCCCGATGGCGCGCATGCTCGAGCTCTCGGGCGTGTTCATGGCGATGACCTTCGTCGTCTTCGCGCTCTACGGCCTGTTCGCCGCGGCGATGCGCGACAAGGTGGTCTCCCGGCCGGCGGTGATGGCGTGGCTGCGGCGCACCTTCGCGGCGGCCTTCGTCGCGCTCGGCGCCAAGCTGGCGCTGACCGAGCGGTAATGAGCGGCCAGCAGAGCCGCCTCGCGATCGAGACGCGCGGGGCGGGACTCTATGAATTCACCGACGCCGTCGCTCGCTTCGTGCGCGAGGCGAGGGGGGATATCGGTTTGCTGACGCTGTTCGTGCGCCATACCTCCTGCTCGCTGCTGATCCAGGAGAATGCCGATCCGGACGTACAGCGCGACTTGTCCGCCTTCTTCGCGCGCCTCGTGCCGGCGGCGGACGATCCGGCAATGGCCTACCTCACCCATCGCGCCGAGGGCCCGGACGATATGCCGGCTCATATCAAGGCGGCGGTGCTGCCGGTCTCGCTGTCGATCCCGGTGAGCGGTGGCCGGCTCGCGCTCGGCACCTGGCAGGGCATCTACCTGTTCGAGCACCGGACCAGCCCGCACCGGCGCGAGGTCGTGCTGCATCTGGCCTGAGCCGTCAGCCGTCCTTGGGCTGGACGAGCAGTCGCATGAAGGTGCCGTAGCAGTCGTGCAGATCCTGCGGCGACAGGCCAAGATCGAGCTGCTGGAAGCCGATATAGGCGGCGTATTCGACGCGGGCGAGTGCGAGGGCTTCCTGCGGCGTGAAGCGCCCGCTCTCGCCCTGGAGCCTCTCCAGATAGGCGATGCGCTCACGATCGACCTCGGCGCAGGTCGCGGCTACGCCGGCGTCGAGCTGGGCGAGGCGGCGCATGCCCTGCTCGACGCGAAAGTCGAGGGAAAGCGCCATCCGATCGAGCGCGATCAGCCGGTCTTGGGCTGTCTCATCCTTGTCGGCCTGCTGCATCAGTTGCAGCGTATGAGTCTCGCGCCAATGCCCGGCGAGCGCGGCGAGATAGGCCTCGATCGCCGGGAAATGCGCATAGAACGAACCCTTGGTCTTGCCGGCACGGCGGCAGAGCGCCTCGATCGTCAGCCCTGCCGGCCCCTGCTCGGCGAGGGCAGCGAGGCCGAGCGCGAGCCAGTCGCTCAGGCGGAAGCGGCGCGGGGCAGGGGAGGTCACTGCCACAGGCCGATCGTGCCGCTCACCGTGATCGCGGCGAACAGCGCCCATTGCGGGAAATGCGCGATGCGCAGGCGAAACAGGCCGATCATGCCGAGGCTCCAGAGGCAGAACAATGCCGCGCCGGCAGTGGCGAAGAGGGCGAGGTCGCGGCTGCCCTGGCCGGTCGCGACGAGGCCGAAGGCGAGCGCCAGCGCGGCGAGCACGATCGTCACCAGATGCCAGCAATAATACATGGTGAATTTCGGCACGGCGTGCAGCCGCTCGGCCGCGAGCAAAGGCGCGGCGACATGCCGGCCCCCGAGAACTGCGTGGATCAAGGTCGTGGCAGCCGCGAGTGCGGCAGCAAGGGTGAGCCAAGCGTTCATGGGCACCTCGTGATTAATACAGTACTGTATGGTATTATTTATGGAGAAAGCAAGCCGCTACCTGTCACGGGCGGTTGCGAGGGAGGGAAGGGCAAAGCTGGGAGCCGCGCGGACGCGGATGCACGGAGGTACCGTCGTTCACCGCCCGGCGTAATATTCGGGCTCGGGCGGCGGCTCCCAGGACTGGCCGGTGGCGATCAGGCAGCTGATGCCGTCGGGCAAGGTCGCGAACACGGTGAAGGAGCCGTTCGGGGAAGCGAAGAGCTCGATCACGCTGCCGTTCGCGGCGAGGCCGTAGCCGATCCGGCGCTCGCCATAAAGTTCGTGCAGCTGCGTCGTCGCCTTGCCGCGCTCGGCGCAGGGGACGCCGGCGGATACCTGCGCCTGGACTGCGCCGGACGACAGCGGCAAGGCCAGCAGGATCGGCAGGCAGGATTTGAGGAAGCGCGTCATGGCTGCTCCTGCGACAGAGCGGGCCAAGGCGGGCACGACAGGTGGACGGGCTCGGCTTTTTCGCCCTGTCTGACTAGGACATGGTGACGCAGGCGCTGTTGCGCCAGAGGCGAGGATCGCGATGGAGGATTCCTCGGATGCCGAGGTCGGTTGCCCTTCTCACGCCCGGCCTCTTGGCCAAGCCGCCCGCATCTGCGCTATACAGCGCCGGTCACACGGAGCGCGCCATGTCCTTCCTCAAATCCCTGTTCGGCCGCAAGGAGGCCAAGCCCGCCGGTCCGGCCGGGCCGCTGAAGAGCATCGAGTACAAGGGCTTCACCATCTATGCGACGCCGTTTCCCGAAGGCGGGCAGCAGCAATTGTCCGGGGTGATCGAGAAGGAGATCGACGGTGAGGTGAAGAGCCATCGCTTCATCCGGGCCGACCGCTTCCCGGGCGCCGAGGAGGCGGCCGACTTCGCCATCGTCAAGGCTCGGCAGCTGATCGACGAGCAGGGCGAACGCCTGTTCAAATAGGATTTTGGGTAATCCTTGTCCTGTCCATCGAAGTTGTTTCGAAAATCATCAGTTAGTATTGGTTCAAAATTTTAAAACTGCGCATCCATTACGGTTTCCTTGGGAAACTGCGCAAATTTGAGTCAAATAATACGACGGGCGATGCCGCTCTCCATACCTTAAGAGAGTGGCTATTGCGCTGCGGCATTGGATTCGGCTACGCCATTTAAAACTTTATTCGGTTTTTGCCGCTTTGATGCCATCACGTTGTTCGCCGTGTCGAGACCGTCCGCATGCCTCCCAATTCCCCCGGCAACCAAGAGCCGGACGAGCCTTCGGGTGTGCAGGCCGGCGCCGCCGATGACGGCTGGTTCCGGGAGGTCGTGGCACAGCTGCCGCTCGCGCTCTATGCGACGGATGCCGATGGGTATGTGACCTATTTCAATCAGGCGGCGGCGCGGCTGGTGGGGCGGCAGCCGCAGCTCGGGCAGGATCGCTGGTGCATCGCCCACCGCCTCTTCCAGCTCGACGGCTCGCCCCTGGCGCATGAGGACTGCCCGCTGGCGCTGGCTTTGCGCGAGCGGCGCGCAGTTCGCGGCATCGAGGCGCTGGCCGAGCGGCCCGATGGCAGCCGCGTCCGCTTCATGCCGCTGCCGACGCCGCTCTACGATTCACAAGGCGAGCTCACCGGCGCCGTCAATGTGATGGTCGACGTCAGCAGCGGACCGCAGGCCGGGTTCGACGCGGTCTCGTCCGGTCATCACCTTGCCGAAGATCTCGCGGCCGCGATCGCGCAGAAGCAATTGCATCTGCACTACCAGCCGGTGTTCTCGGCGGCCGGCACCCTGACGGGCTTCGAGGCGCTGGCGCGCTGGGTCCATCCCGAGCGCGGCGTGGTCCCGCCCTCCGAATTCATCCCGGCGGCGGAAGAGAGCGGGCTGATCCTGCCGCTGGCGCGCGAGCTGCTGTGCCAGGCCTGTACCGAGGCGGCGAGCTGGGCCAAGGCGCTGCGCATCGCCGTCAATGTCTCGCCGCTGCAGTTCCGCCATGGCGACCTGCCGGCGCTGATCGACGAGGTGCTGCTCGAGACCGGGCTGGAGCCGGAGCGGCTCGAGCTCGAGATCACCGAAGGGGTGATGATCACCGATTTCGACCGGACGATGCTGGTGCTGCACCGGATCAAGGCGCTCGGCGTGCGCATCGCGCTCGACGATTTCGGGACGGGCTATTCCTCGCTCTCCTATCTGCACATGTTCCCGCTCTCGACGCTGAAGATCGACCGCAGCTTCGTCGCCAATCTCGGCGTCGCCTCGGAGGCGGCGGCGATCACCCGCGCCGTCATCGCGCTCGGCCATGCGCTCGACATCGAGGTGGTGGCCGAGGGTGTCGAGACGCGCGAACAGCTCGACTTCCTGATCGACGAAGGCTGCAACTACATGCAGGGCTACATGCTCGGGCGGCCGCTGCCCGCCGAGCAATATGCCGACCTGACCGGCCGCAAGGGCTGAGTCGGAGCACGCTGTTTCGGACGGAACGATGCCGTCTTTCCGGGACATCGCGCAGCGATGGGCCCGGAATCCAGAGCCGATGCGGGTCTTGATGATGGTGCCGAGGCCGATGTGCTTTCGCGGCTACGGTGTTGGTTCTGGATTCCGGGCTCAGGCCTGTCGGCCTGCCCGGGAAAGACGGTTCGACAATTCGGCGAGCAGGGCCTCGCCGCTCCAGCTCGTCTCGCCTTGTTCCGCGGCCTTGATCAGCGCGATCAGGCGCGCGTTCACCGGTGCCTGCCGCCCGAGCCGCTGCGCCAGCCCGACCACCTCGCCATTGATCCAGTCGACCTCGGTCGGACGCCCGGCTGCGAGATCGTCGGCCATGGAGGAGCGCGCCGATGGGTCGATCGCCAGCATCTTGCGGGCTAGCCGCGCGAACAGCGCATCGGGCAGGCGCAGCAGCGCCGGGATCCAGCCTGCCGGCAGCGGCGTCAGCCGGGCAGGGCGGATACCGGCCTCATTCAGCAGGGCTAGCGCTTCGGCCTGGGCGAGGGCGAGGCAGCGGCGATAGCCGCGCTGCGCCAGCTCCTGGTGCAAGGGCAGGCCGGAGAGGGCGTTGACGGCGTTGTTGAGGTTGAGGAGCAGCTTGGCCCATTGCACCGGCGGCATGTCGCGGTGCCGACGCAAGGCGAAGCCGGCACCGGCGAAATCGGCGAGGAACGGCGCGAGTGCGGAGGAATCCTCGACCTCCGGTTCGCCCTCGGAAGCCTGATGGAAGGCGCCGGGACCGCGCTTCACGACATTGAACGGCACCATGCCGGCGAGGACGCTGCAGCCGGGAAGGGCGGCGCGCAGCGTTTGCGCATTGCCGATGCCGTTCTGGAAGCTGATCACCACTGCACTTGGGCTGACCACACCGGCCAACTCGGCCGCGGCCTGCGCGGTGGCGCCGGATTTCACCGTGACGAGGATCAGTTCGGCGCTCGCGGCCGCGTCCGGCCCGGGCGAGAAGGCGATCGCCTCCGGCAGAACGCGCCAGTCGCGCCCGTCATAATGCGTCAGCGTCAGGCCATGCCGGCGAAGCTCCTCGCCAATGCCGGGACGGCCTATGAAGCCGACCTCGGTGCCAGCAGCAGCGAGCCGTCCGCCAAGATAGCAGCCGATCGCGCCGGCGCCGTAGATACAGATCCTGGCCATCGCGCCTCCCGCTGGTGCCGAGCATGCCTGCCCTGTAGGGCGATGCAAATAGCTCGGGGCATGCAAGATGACCCCACATCCGCGCCGCATCGGCCCGCCGCCCATGCGCTTGTGGCGAACCCTCGCGCTGCCTAATGCTCGGGCAGAGAGAATTTCGTTCTCCGCTGATGCCGGCGAGGAAACATGAACGCCCAGGATGCGCGCTACGCGCCGGATTCTCCTTACGCCTGGATGAGGCTGGCGCTCGCCCTCCTGGTCGGCACGATCGCCTGCGTCGGCTCCTGGTCGGCGGTGGTGGTGGTGACGTCGGTGCAGCAGCAGTTCGGCGTGATGCGCGCCGACGCCTCGCTGCCCTATACCTGCGCCATGATCGGCTTCGGCATCGGCAACATCGCCATGGGCCGGCTCGCCGACCGCACCGGCATTGCCGTGCCGATCGTGCTGGGGGCGCTGCTGCTCGGCAGCGGCTACGCGCTCGCCTCGGTCGCCGGCTCGCTCTGGCAGTTCGCGCTGGCGCATGGCTTCCTGATCGGGCTCGGCGCCGCCACCGGCTTCTCGCCGCTGATCGCCGATCTCTCGCACTGGTTCCGGCGCTATCGTGGCCTCGCCGTCGTGTTCGGCGCGTCGGGCAGCTATTTCGCCGGCATGTTCTGGCCACAGCTGATCAACTGGGGCGTCCAGACCCATGGTCTGCGCACCACGCATCTGTGGCTCGGCATCGCCTGCCTGGTGGTGATGCTGCCGCTGGCGCCATTCTTCCGGCGCCGGCCGAACGCGGCGAGCATCGCGGCCGCCGAGGCGACCAGCGCCGGCGCGCGCGGCAGCCTAGGGCTGTCGCCGAACCAGCTGCAGCTGCTCCTGGTCGTGGCCGGCTTCTGCTGCTGCGTCGCGATGTCGATGCCGCAGGTCCATATCGTCGCCTATTGCAGCGACCTCGGCTACGGCGTCGCCCGCGGCGCCGAGATGCTGAGCGTGATGATGGCGCTCGGCGTCGTCAGCCGGATCTCGTCCGGCTTCGTCGCCGACAGGATCGGCGGCACGATGACGCTGGTCCTGTCCTCGCTGATGCAGGGCATGGCGCTCTTCCTCTATCTCTGGTTCGACGGGCTGAGCTCGCTCTTCATCGTCACGGCCATATTCGGCCTGTTCCAGGGCGGGATCGTGCCGATGTATGCGGTGGTGATCCGCGATTACATGCCGCCGCGCGAGGCCGGCATGCGCATCGGCGTGGTCATGTCTGCGACGATCTTCGGCATGGCCTTCGGCGGCTGGGTTTCCGGGCTGATCTTCGACATGACCGCGTCCTACCGGCTCGCCTTCCTCAACGGCCTCGCCTGGAACCTGATCAACCTCTCGATCGTCTGCTGGCTGATGCTGAAGGCGCGGCCGAAGCTGGCGGCGGCGTGACGCGATCCGTCATCGCGAGCCCCCGGGTCTTGCCTTCGGCAAGCCCGAGGACAGGCTCCGCGAAGCAATCCAGGGAGACGTAGAGCACTGCCGCCCCTGGATTGCTTCGTCGCTTACGCTCCTCGCAATGACGCGAGAGATCAGCCCGTCTTGTCTCCCGGCCTATACGTCCCGAAGCACCAGACATGGCCTTCCGGGTCCTTGCAGATGAAATCGCGGCTGCCATAGGGCTGGTCGGTCGGTTCCATGCAGATTTCGGCTCCTGCTGCCCGGGCGCGCTCGCAGAGCGTGTCGATGTCGGTGGTCGCGACATAGGGCGAGGCGGTGGTTCCGCCGAGCTCGGCCGGACGCGAGACCAGCTTGCCGAACTCGTTGTTCTCGGACGAGCCGAGCATGATGAAGCTGTCGCCCATGCGCAGCTCGCCATGGAGCAGCGTCTTGCCGTCGTCGGAATAATAGGCGGCGTGCTTCTCGAAGCCGAAGGCCGCGATCAGCCAGTCATAGATGCGCGGCGCGTCGGCATAGCGCAGCGAGATGCAGATCATCGGGGACGAGGTGCTCATCGCGCTTCTCCTTGCCTGCAATGGCTTGACCCAGCATGCGGCTGCGCCAAGCTGGGCTCAAGGTCAGCCGGGGCGAATCCATGCTGCAATTCGAACGCCGCCATGAACGGCTGATCCCGGTCAGGCTCTTCGTCCGGCGCATCAGCCGCGCCGTGCTGCTCTGGCTGGCGCTCACCATGGCGGGCCTCGGCATCGGCATGATCGGCTATGCCGCCAGCGAGGGCATGAGCGGGGTCGACGCCTTCGTCAATGCGGCGATGATCCTCTCCGGCATGGGGCCGGTGACCGAACTCAAGACTACGGGCGGCAAGCTCTTCGCCGGCTTCTACGCGATCTTCTCGGGTCTGTTCGTGGTGATCGCCACCGGCTTCGTGCTGGCGCCGATCCTGCATCGTGTGCTCCACTCCTTCCATATCGAAGAGGGGAAGGTCAAAGATGACTGAGCCGGGCGTGACACCTGCCGAAGAACCCTGCGGCACCTTGACCGTGCGCACCATCGCCATGCCGGCGGACACCAACGCCAATGGCGACATCTTCGGCGGCTGGGTGATGTCGCGCATGGACCAGGCCGGCGGCATCGCCGGGGTAGAGCGGGCGCAGGGGCGCGTGGTGACGGTCGCGGTCGAGGCGATGACCTTCATCCGCCCGGTCAAGGTCGGCGACGTGCTCAGCGTCTACACCTCGGTGAAGTCGGTCGGGCGGACATCGATGAAGATCCAGGTCGAAGCCTGGGCCAAGCGCTTCCGCACCACCCTGCACGAGAAGGTCACTGACGCGAGCTTCACCTTCGTCGCGATCGACGACGACGGCCGGCCGCGCCCGGTGCCGCCGCTGCCGGCGGAGTAGGGGGCTGCAAGGCCGATCGCCTGGTTCCTCCCTTCCCCCTTGTGGGGAAGGGTTGGGGGTGGTGCAGCTTGGTGATCCGTTGAAGAAAAAAGCTTGGCAGCCACAGCAGCGCCCCTGGTTCCAGTGGTCGCTCCGGCTTTACGACCCCCACCCCTGCCCCTCCCCGCAAGGGGGAGGGGGGCGCGCGCTCAGCAAACCCTAACGAGGCGTAAATCCCCTCGATCGCCGAGTGATTCAGAAGAATCCGGCAACTTAAGCGTTCTTTAAGCGGATCGCCGCAATTCTGCCGCCGATCGGTCCATCGGGACCGCTCTGCCAGGGGCTGGGAGGTCCTGCATGATCGGCCGCCGTCATCCGTCGGCGCATGAAGCTTGGCTCGCGCCGTCGCCGGAATATGGCGCCGTGCCGGCGAGCCGTCGCTGCACATCATCCAGATCATACCCGTTCCGCGGCTGACCCTCGTCGGCCGCCTGTCCCCATGTCCGTGTCCGATCCCGGCCAGCGCCGCGCTGCCGGGGATGCCTTCAGGAGTACCGCGTCAATGTCGAAGACTGGAAAGCCTGCGCGCCAGAAGGGCTCGCGCATCGGGATCGCAGCGCGCATCTATGCCGCGCTCGGCGTCCTGACGGTGTTGACGATCGCGGCCTCGCTGGTCGCCTGGTTCTCCTATGGCAGGGTCGGCAGCACGGTCGCCGACATGGTCGAGCGCAAGATGCCGGTGGTCGAGCTCGCGCTCGAACTGTCGCAGGCGGCGACGGCCTCGACCGCGCTGGCCCCGCGCTTCATGGAAGTTCAGAGCGTGCGCGAGCGCGCCGCGCTGACCGGCGAGTTCGACAAGATCGAGGCCCGGCAGTTCGACCTCGTCCGCAAGATCGGAGAGGGCAATGTCGACAACAAGAAGGCGCAGACCGCGCTCGACGCCCTCTCGCGCCAGATCAACGACCTCAACGACCTGACCGGTGAGCGCCTGCGCAACAATGCCGAGGCCGCTGCTGTGCTGGAGAAGCTCGGCACCGCCTATGAGGCTTTCGTCAAGGCCGCCAGCGGCGAGGCCGAGCAGGCCAAGTTCGCGGTGACCTTCGGCCTCGACGATCTCGCCGTGCTCTCCGGCGAGGCGCTGACCGGCGCGGTCAAGACGCTGATGGACCGCGACTTCGCCATCTTCGACCTGGCCCGCACGCTGCAGGCCAATGTCAACGAGATGGTCGGCGTGCTGCGGGAGGTCGCGCAGATCAACGACAAGGAGAAGCTCAACCTCGCCCGCGAGCGCTTCAACGGCATCGCCTACCGGCTGCGGACGCTGCTGGCCGACGCCGATAAGATCACGCCCAACAAGGCGCGGGCCAAGACGGTCGAGGACCTGATCGCGATCGGCGAAGGCAGCGACGGGCTGATCGACATCCGCAACCGCGACATCACCACCCGCGAGACGATCACGCGCGGCCTGAAGGAAGTCGACCAGGCTGCGGCGCAGCTGCGTCGCGAGGTCGACGGGCTGGTGCAGGGCGCGCGCGGCGAGGCGCAGGCCGCCGTCGGCTCGACGAAAGAGCTGATCGAGACCAGCAAGCTCTGGCTCGGCATGATCGGCCTCGGCTCGCTCGTCGTCGCGCTGGCGCTGTCGCTGTTCTATGTCCGGCGCCAGATCGTCGGCCGCCTCAACAGGCTCTGGGCCGCCACCAAGGCGATCGCCGACGGCGAGCTCGAGACCGCTGTCGACACCAAGGGCAATGACGAGATCGCCGACATCTCGAAGAGCGTGCTGCTCTTCCGCGACAATGCGGTGGCGCTGCGCGCCGCCGAGCTCGCCAAGATCGAGGACGAGGAGCGCGCCCAGGAGCAGCGCCGCCAGATGATGGCCGAGCTCGGCGAAGCCTTCGGCGTCGTCGTCGCCGCCGCTGCGCAGGGCGACTTCAGCCGCCGGGTCGACGCTACCTTCGCCGATGCCGAGCTCAATGCGCTGGCTGGCTCGGTCAACGAACTGCTGGAGACCGTCCAGACCGGCCTGTCCGAGACTTGCGAGGTCCTCGGCCATCTCTCTGACGGCCATCTGGTCGCCCGCGTCGAGGGCCGCTATCAGGGCGCGTTCGCCGAACTGAAGAACGGCACCAACAGCCTCGCCGGCGAGTTCGAGAGCACGCTGGCGCGCCTGTCCGAGACCGTCTCGGCCGTGCGCAGCGCCACCAGCGAGATCCTCGACGGCGTCACCGACCTCGCCGAGCGCACCTCCGAGGAGAGCAACGCCGTCTCGGTGGCGACCAACCAGCTCGGCGCCTTCGCGACCAATGTCCAGAAGACCGCCAAGGACGCGGCCGAGGCCGTCGGCATGGCCCAGAGCGCCGAGGAGCGCGCCCAGCAGGGCGAGCAGGTCGTCGCTTCGGCGCTGGAGGCGATGCAGCGCATCCGCACCTCTTCCAGCAAGATCTCTGAGGTGATCTCGATGATCGACGAGATCGCCTTCCAGACCAACCTGCTGGCGCTGAATGCTGCGGTCGAGGCGGCTCGTGCCGGCGATGCCGGCAAGGGCTTCGCCGTGGTCGCCAGCGAAGTGCGCAGCCTCGCCAAGCGCTCCGCCGACGCCTCGAACGACGTCAAGAAGCTGGTCGAGGCCGCCCATGGCGACGTCAAGGTCGGCGTCGGCCTGGTCGAGCAGAGCTCGGCCGTGTTCGGCTCGATCCTGACCTCGGTCAACGATCTGTCGGCGCTGATGAACGGCATCTCGCAGACCGCCCGCGGCCAAGCGAGCGACGTCTCGACGATCAACAAGGAGATCGACGGCATCGGCACCATGGCGCATCAGAACGCTGCGCTGGTCGAGGAGACCAATGCCGCGCTCGCTCTGACCGACGAGCAGACCCGTTCGCTCAAGGAGCACATCGCCCGTTTCAGCTTCCGCGAGAGCGGGGCGGCCGAGCATGGCCACGACCAGGCGCGGGCCGCCTGACGGCCCGACACGCGGCAGCATTGCCGGGTTTCACGACGCCCTCCGCCGCAAGGCGGGGGGCGTTGCGTTTGGCGCAGCTTGTGGGAGCACAGTGCGATCTTTATTTTAGAATAATTCTAAAGGAGATTGCGATGCTATCCCGGTTCCTGCCCGCCGGCCTGAGTGGCCGGCGCCGCTTCGACAGCCTGAGCGAGCGCGAGATCCTGGCGCTGGCGATCGCCTCGGAAGAGGAGGATGGCCGCATCTACGCCGTCTATGCCGAAAGGCTGCGCAAGGACTATCAGGCCTCGGCAGCGGTGTTCGATGGCATGGCGGGCGAGGAGGACGAGCATCGCCGCCGCCTGCTCGACGACTACCGCCGCCGCTTCGGTGAGGTGGTGGTGCCGATCCGGCGCGAGCATGTCGCCGATTTCTATCAGCGCCGGCCGGTCTGGCTGGTCGAGACGCTCGGGCTCGATCGCATCCGCGAGGAGGCGGCGGCGATGGAGCGCCAGGCGCGCGACTTCTATGTCGCCGCCGCCGGCCGCAGCACGGATGCGCAGACGCGTGACCTGCTCGGCGACCTGGCGCGGGCGGAGGCCGGGCATGAGAGCAAGGCGGAGGAACTCGCCGAGGATCATCTGAAGGGCGAGGCCGGCTCGACGGAGGACGCCGCCGCGCACCGGCAGTTCCTGCTGACCTGGGTGCAGCCGGGTCTCGCCGGCCTGATGGACGGCTCGGTCTCGACGTTGGCGCCGATCTTCGCCACGGCCTTTGCGACGCAGAATCCGTGGACGACCTTTCTGGTTGGCCTCTCTGCCTCGGTCGGCGCCGGCATCTCGATGGGCTTCACCGAGGCGGCGCATGACGACGGAAAGCTCTCCGGCCGCGGCTCGCCGCTGAAGCGCGGGCTGGCCTCGGGCGTGATGACCGCGCTCGGCGGCCTCGGCCACGCCTTGCCCTATCTGATCCCGTCCTTCTGGACGGCGACGGCGATCGCGCTGGTGGTGGTCTTCATCGAACTCTGGGCGATCGCCTGGATCCAGAACCGCTACATGGAGACGCCCTTCGCCCGCGCGGCCTTCCAGGTCGTGCTCGGCGGCGCGCTGGTGCTGGCGGCGGGCATCCTCATCGGCGGCGCTTGAGGCCGTTGCCGCTGCGCCCGGCGGATGCTAGGCCTGCCGCGGGCCGGTAGCTCAATGGTTAGAGCTCGCTGCTCATAACAGCGCCGGTGCCGGTTCGAGTCCGGCCCGGCCCACCACATTCCCAGGCCTTAGTTGATTTCATTGCGCTTTTTCGGCTGTTTTTTCCCACTGCCTCGAACCCGGCTCCAAAGTGGGAAAGATTTGTTCAGCCTTCGCACTTCGGGCTACGGCTCGGCGGGACACGCAGCAATCAGATGATTCATCCAGCGACGATGTCGCGGGATTTCTTCTTTCGATCAGTCGACGGGAAGACACTCCATACGCACGCGCTCGCCCGGAGCCGAGCTGGTCTGGCAGCGTACCATGGTCGGCGTGGCCAGACCGGCGCCCGGTTGGGTCATCGCTGCCGGCAAGACGATGGGCGGTGCCGACCGCCGCGCCTGCCTTTGTGTGACGGGCTTCGAGACCAGCACCGGCCGGGCTTCCGCTGCGGGTATCGTCGGTGGGGCGAGAGGCTTGCTCTCGACAACCATGGGCTCGGAACTCTCCGAAGGAGCAGGACTCTCCGGGGCCGATTGCCAAGGCCGCCAGGATGCAAGCTTCGCAAACGCTTCACCTGCTGGCTTGGTGAAGCTGGCTCCGTCCCAGGCATAGCGATTCGAACAGCCGGCTCCGAAGGCAGCCAGGAAGCAGGTCACCGCCACAGAGGTGCGTTGGGCCACAGTTCGCCCTCCCTTTCGTCCCAGCGATGCCAGAGTGGCGCCGAAATGAAACGAAAATCGGGCCGGCTTCAATTGATGTGCCGCGGCGCCAAACTCTTCTATCGAGATATCAACTCACCCCGCGACGATGTCGTCGTACTCCGGATGCCGGCTGGACCAGCCGGCCATGAAGGAGCAGCGCAGGACGGCCTTGCGGCCCGACGCACGGATCTGCTCGAAGACGCCCTTGGCCAGGCGCGAGCCGATGCCCTGGCCGGACAAGGCCTGCGGCACCTCGGTATGGGTCAGCACGACGCGGTCGCCGTCGAGCCGGTAATAGGCGGCGGCGAGCTCGCCATCGATGTCGAGCTCGAAGCGGTTCTGCTCGGGGCGGTCGACGACGCCGGTATCCATCGGATGATCCTCTCTAGCTGCCACTGCCGCGGCGTGGTGCAGTCCAAGGCAAGGCGGCCCGGCAGCGCTGCCGGACCGCGGAGTGGGGTGGCTTCAGCCAGCTGCCAGCTTCGCCGCGATGCCGGCGACATGCTTGCCCTGGAAGCGCGCTCCGGCGAGTTCGTTCTCGGAAGGCTGGCGCGAGCCGTCGCCGGCGGCGATGGTGCTGGCGCCGTAGGGCGAGCCGCCGGTGATCTCGCTCAGCGTCATCTGGCCCTGGAAGGAATAGGGCAGGCCGACGATGACCATGCCCTGATGCAGCAGGACGGTGTGGGTCGAGAGGATCGTGCTTTCCTGGCCGCCATGCTGGGTCGCGGTCGAGGTGAAGACGCTGCCGACCTTGCCGATCAGCTTGCCCTGGAACCAGAGGCCGCCGGTCTGGTCGAGGAAGTTCTTCATCTGCGCCGCCATGTTGCCGAAGCGAGTCGGCACGCCGAAGATGATCGCGTCATAGTTCGGGAGTTCGTCGACGGTCGCGATCGGCGCCGCCTGGTCGAGCTTGAAGCCGGATTTGCGGGCGACCTCCTCGGGGACGAGCTCGGGCACGCGCTTGATCACCGCCTCTGCGCCGCCCTCGCGCACCCCTTCGGCGATCGCCTGCGCCATCGTCTCGATATGGCCGTAGCTGGAATAGTAGAGAACCAGAACCTTCGTCATCGGAATCATCCCCTCTTGGGCGCGCTCCGCCGAGGCTGGCAGCCCCGGCGGCGACAGGTTGATGGAAGCAGCCTCGCCGTCCATTCACAAGGGCGACAGCTCAGCCGCGCTGCGAGTCGAGCTGCTCCTGGTCCTTCTCGACCTGCTGGGCCTTCAGATAGCTCTCGATCAGGAGCTGGCAGGCCGGGAAGATCTTCGTATAGACCTGCGCCCATTCCTGGGCATCGTCGCGATGCCAGGTCTTCTGCAGCTCCGAGGCGACGGCGGCGGTGTCCATTAGCACGACGCCGGGGCCGATCAGGCCGCCCTGGCCGGTGGAGTCGCGGTGCTCGACCTCACCCCGATAGACGATCGTCACGGTCTCGAAGCCGCGATGCGGATGGACGCCGACGCCGCGCGGCTTCTCCGCCGGAGCGAACTCAGCCGGACCCGCATGGTCGAGCAGCAGGAAGGGGCTGATATGCTCGCCCTGGGCGGCGTGCGAGAACATCGAGCGGACGGGAAAGCCGTCGCCGACCCAATGGGCGGCGGGGCTGCTGTAGATGCCGCGAACCTGTCGCATGGCCTGATCTCCCTGGGTGCACCGGTGTGGCGCCGTGTTATCCAGGAGATTATGAGCGGGACAGCGGGCGCGGTAGCCGGCATAACCTTGCCACTCTGTCCTATTGGCAGGACAATGGTGGCGCGATGCAGGATTTGAACGACCTCTATTTCTTCGCCCAGGTAGTCGAGCATCAGGGCTTCGCCGCGGCCGCCCGCGCCATGGGCATGCCGCGCTCGCGGCTGAGCCGGCGCCTGGCGCTGCTCGAGGAGCGGCTCGGCGTCAGGCTGGTGCAGCGCTCGACCCGGCGTTTCGCGGTGACCGAGATCGGCCGCGAATATCACCGGCACTGCCTCGCCATGCTGGTCGAGGCGGAGGCGGCGCAGGAGGCGATCGACCGGGTCCGGGCTGCGCCACAGGGCGTGGTGCGCGTCGCCTGCCCGTCGGCCGTGCTCTATTTCCAGGTCGGGGCGATGATCGCCCGCTTCCTTTCCGCCTGCCCGAAGGTCGAGGTGCAGCTGGAAAGCACCAACCGGCGCGTCGACGTGATCCGCGAGGGCTTCGACATCGCGGTCAGGGTGCGCTTCCCGCCGCTGGAAGAAAGCGAGCTGGTGATGAAGGTGCTGGCCGAGAGCACGCAGCGGCTCGTCGCGGCGCCGCAGGTGCTGGCCGGGATCGACAGGCCTTTGCTTCCCGCCGATGTCGTGGCGCTGCCGAGCCTGTCCTGGGGCGGCCCGCACCAGAACCATGACTGGCAGCTCAGGGGGCCCGATGGCGCCGAGGCGAGCATCCGCCACCGGCCGCGCTTCGTCACCGAGGACATGGTGGCGCTGCGCCATGCCGCGCTTCAGGGCGTCGGGGTCGTGCAGATGCCGACCATGGTGGTGATCGAGGACATCAGGGCGGGCCGGCTGGTCGAGGTCCTGCCGGACTGGGCGCCGCGGGCCGGCATCATCCATGCCGTGTTCCCGTCGCGGCGCGGATTGCTGCCCTCGGTCAGGGCGCTGCTCGACTTCCTCGGCAGCGAGTATGCGCGGCTCGATGCCGAGAGCCGATAGCAAAACGGCCGAGCATCTTCCCGGCCGCCATTGAGTGCTTTGCTGTCGGAGGTCTCGCCTACTTGAACGCGATCACCACGCCGTCGGCGCCGATGGTGGCCTCCAGGCCCTGGCGGCGGGTGTCGAGGCTGATCGTCACGCCCTTGTCGTTCTTGAGCCAGATACGACCTTGGCCGGCGCGGCCGACCGCCCAACCCTCCTTGAGCTGGACATAAGCTCCAGCCAGGTCTGCACGATCGGTCAGGCCATAGACGCGTCCGCTGGCGAGGACGCGCGCAGCGCCGATGCCGCCGATGCCAAGCCCGCCGACTGAAATCGGATAGGAGCGGCCGCGCCAGGTGAAGGTACCGCCGCCGAGCTGGCCCGAAGCGATGAAGGCGACGGAGATCTGCTCGATCTTCACCGAGCCGGTCTGCGGGCCGAGCGTTCGCGGCTGGGCGATCGCCGAACCGGAAACCAGCATGAGGGCGGCGGCGCCGGCGAGAAGGGATTTGATGGCGGGCACGGGCGGTACTCCTTGGTGATGCAACGGAGTCAAGAACCGCCGGGAAGCCCGGCAGTTCCCTCACGCCCGCCTGGGACTTACCGGAAGGGCGGGCTGTACTGGATGCCGCCCTTGTTCCAGAGCTCGTTCGGGCCGCGCGCCAGCTGCAGGCGCGAGCTCTTGCCGAGATGGCGCTCGAAGCTCTCGCCGTAATTGCCGACAGCGGAGATGATGCGCACGACCCAGTCGTTGGTGACGCCCATCGCCTCGCCCATCTTGCCGTCGAGGCCGAGGAAACGCTTCACCTCCGGGTTCGAGGATTTGAGCATCTCCTTGACATTGGCCTTGGTGATGCCGAGCTCCTCGGCGTTGATCAGCGCGAGCACGGTCCAGCGCACCAGGTTGAACCAGGTCTCGTCGCCGGTGCGGACCCAGGGGCCGAGAGGCTCCTTCGAGACGACTTCCGGCAGGATGACGTGATCGTCGAGATCCTGCAGCTTCATCCTCACGGCCGAGAGGGCCGAGATGTCGGTGGTGTAGGCATCGCAGCGGCCGGATTCGTAGGCCTTGAGAGCTTCTTCCGAGGTGCCGAAGGCGGCGGCCTCGTATTTCACGCCGAGCTTGCGGAAATAGTCAGCGAGATTGAGCTCGCTGGTCGTGCCTTGCGCGACGCAGACCGAGGCGCCGCCAAGCTGGGCAGCCGAGGAGACGCCGAGCTTCTTCGAGACCATGAAGCCCTGGCCGTCATAATAGTTGACGGTGGTGAAGGTGACGCCCTGGCCGGCATTGCGCGACAGCGTCCAGGTCGTGGTGCGCGGCAGCACGTCGATCTCACCGGCCTGCAGGGCGATCAGCCGGTCCTTTGATGTCAGCGAGACGAAGCCGGCCTTCTCGGTGTCGTTGAAGATCACGGCGGCCAGCGCCCGGCAGATGTCGACGTCGAAGCCCTGCCAGCGGCCGTTGGCGTCCTGAGTCGAGAAGCCGGCGACGCCGGGGCTGGTGCCGCAGACGATCTTGCCGCGGTCGCGGATCATCTGGAGCGTGTCGGCGGAAGCGGGCGCCGAAAAGCCGGCGGCGAGCGCGAGCGCTGCGGTGAGGCGTAGCAAGGTCCGTTTCATCGTTGATCCCCTGTCGTTGTTACCAGGCAAAGCTCTCCCGTCGCGGCGGAGACGCCGCCCCGCCACGTTCGTCATCCTTCGTGGCCCTGCCCTCAGGCGACCTTGGCGGCCGCCGGCTGTTCGAGCGCGACCAGCAGCGCGTCGAGATCGTTCCAGAGGTCGTCCTGGTCCTCGAGGCCGATGCTGATGCGCAGCGACGGGCCCGGGTACGGCCAGGGCACGACGGTGCGGTCGCCCTCGGGCGCCAGCGGCGCGATCAGGCTGCGCGTGCCGCCCCAGGAGGCGCCGATGGCGAAGACCCTGAGCGCGGAGAGCGCCTTTTCCAGCAGGGCGTGCGGCACCGGCTTCAGCACGACGCTGAACACGCCGGAGGAGCGGCCCATGTCGCGCTTCCAGAACTCATGGCCGGGGCAGGAGGGCAGTGCCGGATGCAGCACGGTATCGACCGCAGGCGAGCGGAAAAGGCGCCGGGCGAAGTCTTCCGAGACCTTGCCCATGTGGGACAGGCGCAGCGCCAGAGTTTCAAGGCCACGCAGAGCGAGCTGGACTTCGTCGGGCGAGACGCCGACGCCGAGGCCGCGCAGCGTCACCTTCAGCTGCTCGCGCAGGCGAAGGTCGGCGACGGTGACCGAGCCCAGCAGCAGGTCGGAATGGCCGCCGACATACTTGGTCAGCGCCTCGCAGGCGAAGTCGACGCCATGGGCGAGCGGCTTGAAGATCAGGGGCGTCGCCCAGGTGTTGTCGCAGCCGACGAGGACGCCTTTGGCCTTCGCCGCCTTCACGATGGCAGGGATATCCTGCACCTCCATCGTGTTCGAGCCCGGTGACTCGACCCAGACCAGCTTGACCTTGTCGTCGATCAGCGCGGCGATATCGGCCCCGATCAGCGGATCGTAGACGCCGTAGTCGATGCCGCGCGGCTTCAGGTACTCCTCGCAGAAGCTGCGGACCGGCTGATAGACCTGATCGGGGATCAGCACCTTGTCGCCGGGCAGCAGCACCGAGAGCATGACGATGGTGACCGCCGCCTGGCCGGAGGGGACGAGGACCGTGCGCACGCCGCCATGCAGCGCGGTCAGTTGCGCTTCGAGCGTGCGGTGCGTCGGGGTGCCGTGCAGGCCGTAGGTATAACCGTCGAAGCCGCGATGCTTGCGCGCGAAGAAGCTGGCTGCGTCGGGATAGACGATGGTGGAGGCGCGGTGCGTCGGCACGGTGAGGCTGGCATAGCCCTCCTCGTTGACGGCGGGGTGGTGAACGCTGCGAGTCGCGTCGTGCATGGGAGGAGGGTCCTTTCGCGAGAGAAAGATTCACTCCGCCGGGCCTTGCCGGCAATCAGGCAAAACTCATGGCTCTATGCCTGGATGTTATGGTCTGGTGGGCTAGCGCACTTCCATCAGGCAGTCGATGAAGTCGCGCACCAGTTGCGATTTCGGCCGGTCGAGCGGCAGGATCAGCAGGCTGCGGCTCTGCACTTCCGGCTCGAACGGGCGCAGCACGAGGCGGGTCGGATCGGCGCCGGCGACGGCATAGGGGCTGACCAGGCCGACGCCGACGCCTTCGGCGACAAGGGCACAGACGGTGGCGGCATAGATGGTCTCGACGACGATGCGCGGCTTGACGCCGGCCTCGGCGAAGACGCGGTCGAGCCGCTGGCGGGCGCGGTCCTCCGGCACATAGGAAATGAAGGGGAGATCATGCAGGTCGGCCGGGCCGATCAGCTCTTTTTCCGCGAGCGGATGGCCGAGCGGCAGGGCGCAAAGCACCCGCGGCTGGACGAAAGGCTGGTGTAGCACGCCGGAGACGTCGATCTCGTCGGCGGCGAGACCGATGTCGAAGGCGCCGGAGGCGACGCCGTCGCGGACATCGCGCGAGGGCAGCACCATCAGCGTCACCGCGATCTCCGGCCGCCTGTCACGGAAGCGGCGCACCGCCCGCGGCACCAGCGAGGAACCGAGGGCGGAGAGCGAGCCGATACGCAACTGACCGGCGCCATGGTCGCGGATGCGGGCGGCGGTGGCGCGCAGCGTGTCCATGCCGAGGAAGGAGGCCTGGACCTGCGCGTAGAACAGCTTGGCCTCGGGTGTTGCGACGATGCGGTTGCGGATGCGGTCGAACAGCAGGAAGCCGAGCGACTTCTCCAGCTCGGCGATGGCGCGGCTGACGCCCGGCTGGGTGACGCCGAGCAGTTCGGCGGCGCGCGAGATCGTGCCGGCCTTCATCACCGCGGCGAAGGTTTCGAGCTGTCGGCTGTTCAAGCGGCGTTCGCCTCGGATGTCGTGCGGCGCCAGCCTAGCTGCGACGCCAAAAAGAGAAAACCGTGCAGGTGCTGCCGGGCGCGCCGGCTTAACTGCGGATTTACCCTGTTCCTTTAGGTTCGCCAGGCAGAACTCCAAGAAGGAAGCGCCGCGCGATGCAGGCCCAGGCCCTGAAGCTGCCCGATCCTGCCAATGAGGATGCGCCAGGGGCGGAGGCGGCAGCGCGGGCCGTGCGCGAGATCGCCGAGCGTTTCGGCAAGCTCAGCGCCGAGATCACCGATATTTCCGGGCGTGTCGGCGACGTCAATGCCGAGCTCGACCGGCAGACCGATGGGCTGCACCGTGTCGTCGCCTCGGTCGAGCAGGTCTCGCGTTCGAACCAAGCGATCCAGCACGCGGCCGATACGGCCCAGCAGGCGGCGTCCGTGGTCAAGAGCGGGCTGGAGCGCGTCACCGGCGCGGTCCGGCAGGGGCTCAATGCGGCGCAGAACGACATCGCCGAATTGTCGGACGGGGCGCAGTCGATCTCGCAGGCGCTGAACGAGGCGGTCGGGCGCGCCCACAAGGCGCGCGAGGCCAGCGAGGCGATCCAGACGATCACCCGCGAGATCCAGCTGCTCTCGATCAATGCCGGTGTCGAGGCAGCGCGCAGCGGCGTCGCCGGGCGCGGCTTTGCGGTGATCGCCGCTGCTGTGAAGCAGCTCGCCGAGCAGACGCGCGATGCGACGGCCGCCAGCGCCAGGCAGCTCGACGCGCTGGTCGCGACCGTCGACCAGCTGGCGAAGCAGAGCGAGGCGAACGCCCAAGCGGCACGGCGCGCCAGCGACGAGAGCCAGGGCATCTCGCAGCAGATCGGCGAGCTCGATCATTTTGGCCGCTCGGTCGTCGGCCTGATCGGCGAGATCGACTCGATCTCGGCGCCGGCGCGCGAGAATGCCGTGGCGTTCGCGCAGGTCGGCGACGAGATCAAGGGACTGGTCGCCGGGGTCGACCAGTCCGGCCGCAATCTCGAGGTCGCGGCTCGGCGCGGGGCGTCTCTCGTCTCGACCAGCGAGGCGGTGCTCGGCGCGATCGCGAACTCGGGCGTGCGCACCCCGCAATCGGACATGATCGAGATCGCCCTCGAAGCGGCGGCGGCGATCGCCGGCCTGTTCGAGCAGGCGCTGGCGAGCGGGCAGGCCAGCCAGGCCGATTTGTTCGACGAGGCCTACAGGCCGATCGCAGGCAGCGACCCCCAGCAATTCATGAGCCGCTTCACCGAGCTCACCGACAGGCTGCTGCCTTCGGTGCAGGAGAAGATGTTGTCGGCGAGCAAGCGCATCGTCTTCTGCGCGGCGGTGGACCGCAACGGCTACCTGCCGACGCACAACCGCAAATACTCGCAGCCGCAGGGGCCGGATTCGGTCTGGAACAACGCCAATTGCCGCAATCGGCGCATCTTCAACGATCGCACCGGGCTCGCGGCGGCGCGCAACCAGAAGCCGTTCCTGCTGCAGACCTATCGGCGCGACATGGGCGGCGGCAATTTCCTGGTGATGGAGGACCTGTCGGCGCCGATTGTCGTCAGGGGCCGGCATTGGGGCGGGGTCCGGTTCGGGCTCAGCGTTTGATGGGGTAGGGCGGAGTCTTAACCGCCGCGTGTGAGTTTTCCAGTCGCGTACGGGTTTCGAGTTGCGGACATGCATATCGCGCCATCCTTCCCCAACCTGTCGGTGCTGCTGATCGACCCCAGCCCGCACTACCGGCGCATCATCCGCACCATGCTCTACCAGGCGCAGCTGCAGCGGGTGTTCGAGGCGGCCGATCTCGCCACGGCGGCGACGACCTTCATCCAGAAGCAGCCCAATATCGTCATGCTCGACTGGGATCTGCCCGATGGCGATAGCGTCAAATGCCTGGCCTCGATCCGCTCGTTCAAGACCTCGCCCTTCGCCAAGGCGCCGGTGCTGGTGATGATGGAGAAGCCCGACCGGCGCGCGGTGGTGCAGGCCGCCAAGCTCGGCGCGCACGAGATCATCGTGAAGCCGATCTCGCCGAACAATCTCTGGCTGCACCTGTCGGGGATCATCAACATCCCCCGCAAATACAAGGAAGCGAACGGCAGCATCTCGCTGGTGCCGCGCGCGATCAGCAACAGCCTGTTCTGAGGCCGGACGAAGCTGCCGCGGAACGGCCATAATCCTTGCCGCGCGCCGGGGCGGTTAGCGAAATTTTTACCAATCCCGGGGATGCTTCCCAGTCAATAAACACAGGGCGCGCCGCCGTGGTCATCACCGTCTCCCTTCCGCCTTTCCTCGGCCGATCAGAGGCTGCGGCTTTCCGCAATCAGCTCCTTGTCGCGCTGGAGCAGAAGGAGAGCATCGCGGTCGAGTGCGCCGAGGCCGGGCCGTTCCCGAGCCTGTGGATCCAGCTCCTGCATGCGGCCGCCGGCAGCGCCAAGGCGCGCGGTCTCAGCGTCACGCTCAAGGCGGTCTCGGACGAGTGCCGCCAGTCCTTTCAGGCGATCGGGTTCGACCCGGCGCAAAGCGCTCTCGTTCTGGAGTGATCCCGCGATGAAGATTCTCGCGATCGACGATACCAAGACCCTGCTCAGCCTGCTCAGCATGACGCTGCGCAATGCCGGCCATGAGGTTGCAGAGGCAGAGAACGGGGAGGAGGGGCTGACCCGCTTCGACCAGTTCAAGCCTGACCTCGTCATCACCGACCTCAACATGCCGATCATGGACGGCATCGAGTTCACGCGCGCCTGCCGCGCGCGGCCGGCCGGGCAAAACACCCCGATCATCGTGCTGACCACCGAGAACGGCGCCGAGATCAAGGCGGAAGGCCGCCGTGCCGGTGCCAGCGCCTGGATGGTCAAGCCGTTCGAGCCCAACACCCTGCTCGGCCTCGTCGCGCGCTACCAGAACTGAGGCGGCCTATGGATCCCCTGGCGGAACTCAAGCAGACCTTCTTCCAGGAGTGCGAGGAGCTCCTCGGCGCGCTGGAGCAGAAACTCCAGGCGCTCGACGAAGGCTCGACCGATTCCGAGGACGTCAACGCCGCCTTCCGCGCCATCCACTCGATCAAGGGTGGCGCCGGCGCCTTCGGCTGCACCGAGCTCGTCGGCTTCGCCCATGTCTTCGAGGCGGCGCTCGACCATCTGCGCTCCGGCCGGGTCGCGCTGGAGGATGCGCCCTTCACCCTGTTCCTGCGCTGCTCCGACGCGGTCGCGGATCTGGTCGCTGCTGCCCGCAACGACGAGGTTGCGCCGGTTCGCCCCGACCTTCTCACCGCGCTCGAGCAGGTCGGCCAGGCCAAGGCGGCTGCCCCGGCTGCTCCTGTCGCGCCTCCGGCTGCCCCCGCGGCTCCGGCTTCCGACGCGCCTGTCGGCATCGCCGCGCTCGGCAACCTGCTCGCCATGGTCGATGCCAAGATGGGCGCACCGGCTCCCGCAGCGCCGGCCGCGGCCAATGACGGCTGGGACGACGACGAGCCCGTCGCCGCCGCTGCGCCCGTCCGCAAGCCCGGCCACGACGTCCGCATCAAGATCACGCCAGAAGCCGACCTGTTCCGCCGCGTGATCGAGCCGCGTGTCGCGATCGGCATCCTGCCGGCCGAGGAGATCGTCTCGGTCGCCTGCGATCTCAGCCATGTTCCGGCGCTCGAGACGCTCGACGTCACCGACTGCCATATGCGCTTCACGGTGATGATGCGCACCGAGCTCAGCGCCGACGAGATCGTCGCCAAGTTCGACTTCACCCTCGCCAATGAGGAGTTCGAGGTCGAGGTCCTGCCGGATACCGAAGTCGAAGCGGAGCCCATTGCCGAGGCGGCTCCGGCGGCCGTTGCCGAGGTGCCGCAAACCGTCGCCGCCGACCTGTCGGCGATTCTCGCCCGGCTCGGGCCGGCCGCCGATGCTGCGCCGCAGCCAGATATCCACCCCGTAGCCGCGCCCATGGCCGCTCCGGTCGCCGCCCCACCCGCGGCTGCAAGCGCCCCGGCGGCGCCCCGTGCCCCGGCGCGGCCCGTCGCCAACGAGGCCGCCGCGCGCCAGCGCCAGGCGGTCAGCGTCCGCGTCGACCTCGATCGCATCGACCGGCTGATGAACCTGGTTGGCGAGATCGTCATCACCCAGTCCATGCTGGTCGAATGCGTGCGCTCGCTGCCCTATGACGTCTACGCCAAGACCGCCGAGGGCATCCTGACCCTGTCGCGCCAGACGCGCGAGCTGCAGGACCATGTCATGGCGGTGCGCGCCCAGCCGGTGAAGGCGGTGTTCCAGCGCATGCCGCGCCTGGTGCGCGAGCTCGCGCAGACGCTCGGCAAGGAAGTGAAGCTCGTCCTCGAAGGCGAGAACACCGAGGTCGACAAGACGATCATCGAGGAACTGGCCGATCCGCTCACCCACATGATCCGCAACTCGATGGATCACGGCGTCGAGACGCCGGAGGAGCGCATCGCCGCCGGCAAGAACCCGGAAGGCACGATCAGGCTGATCGCCGAGCATCGCGCCGGCCGCATCGTCATCTCGGTGACCGATGACGGGCGCGGCATCGGCCGCGACCGGCTGCTCGCCAAGGCGAAATCCCGCGGCCTCGTCGGTGCCGACGAGAAGCTTGCGCCGGAGGAGATCGACCAGCTGATCTTCGCCGCTGGCCTGTCGACCGCGGACGCGGTCAGCGACATCTCCGGCCGCGGCGTCGGCATGGATGTCGTCCGTCGCAATGTCGAGTCGCTCGGCGGGCGCATCAGCGTCGATTCCGAGCCGGGCCGCGGCTGCAAGTTCACGCTCGCCTTGCCGCTGACGCTGGCCGTGCTCGAAGGCATGGTGATCCGCTGCGGCGACGACCGCTACGTCATCCCGATCGCCAGCGTGATCGAGACGCAGCACCTCGCCAACACGCCGATCGAGCACCTGACCTTCGGCCAGGAAGTGCTGCGCTGGCGCGGCGAGATCACGCCGCTGCATCGCCTCGGCGCCGTGATGGGCTCGGCCGGCACCCGTGACGAGAACATCATCATCATCGCGGAGACCGAGCGCGGCGGGAATGTCGGCATCGCTGTTGACGAGATCGTCGGCCAGCAGCAGGTCGTCGTGAAGAGCCTCGAGTCGAACTATGGCGCGGTCGCCGGCGCCTCGGCTGCGACGATCCTCGGCGACGGCCTGGTCGCGCTGATCCTCGACGTCGACTCGATGCTGCGCGTGGCGGCTTCGGGTACCCGCCAACCCGCTCCCGAACTCAAACTGGCTGGATGAACCATGTCCCTGCAGCTCAGCGAAAAGCACTTCACCTCGGCGCAGCCTGAGTCCGCTGCGCGCCGGATCGTCACCTTCCGGGTCGGCGACCGCACCTTCGGCATCGATGTCGGCATGGTCCGCGAGATCAAGGGCTGGCAGGCGACGACGCCGCTGCCGCATGCGGCCCCGCATGTGCGCGGCGTGCTCAACCTGCGCGGCGTGATCCTGGCGGTCTACGACCTGCGCACCGCGATCGGGCTCGGCTCCACCGAAGCGACCGCGACCCATGTCATCGTCGTCGTCGACGTCGAGGACAAGACCGCCGGTCTCCTGGTCGACTCGGTCTCGGACATCGTCGACGTGCCGGTCAGCGCGGTGCGCCCGGCGCCAGACCTCGAGCGCGACGAGCACGGGCTGATCGAGGGCCTCGTCCTGCTCGATACCGAGATCGTCGCCTTGCTCGACCTCGCCGCGGTGATCCGCGACGGCGGCGACAACCAGGACAAGCAACTGCGCGTCGCCTGAGCGTCGTCGGCCTTGCCCGGCAGCGCCCAGCCGGAATGTCGAATGATGGCCAGGAACGCCTGAGAGACAAAAAGAACCGATGACTCAGCTGGGCGCCTTCTCGAAACTCTCGGTCAAGCTGCCGGCGCTGTTCGCCGGCGGCGCTGCCGTTTCGGGCGGGCTCGTCGCATACGCGGTCCAGCAGAGCGCAACCGCCCGGCTCGGCGCCCTCGGCCTGTCCAGCCAGCAGGTCGAAGCGGCGCTGTCGGGCTTTGCCGGTACCGCCTTGCCGTTCGGTGTCGCCGGCGTCGCTCTCGCCGCCGGCCTCGGCTGGTTCGCAGCCCGTTCGCTGGCACGGCCGGTCACGGCGCTGCGCGAGGGCATGGAGAAGCTCTCGGAAGGCGCGCCCGGCGCGATGCCGGCGCTGACCCGCCGCGACGAGATCGGCGAGCTCTCGCGGGCGCTGCGCCAGGTCCAGGAAAGCTCGATCGAGTCGGCGCGGATCAAGGCTGCGCTCGACGGCTGCCGTACCGCGGTCATGGTCTGTGACGCCAGAGGGCAGGTCGTCTACGTCAACAAGTCGCTGCTCGCCTTTTTCAGCGGGGCGCAGGAGGATTTCCGCGCCGCCTTCCCGGGCGTCTCGGCCAAGGACATGCTGGGCAAGGTGCTGGAGCTGTTCGCCGGCCCGCAAGGTGTCCCCGAAGCGCGCACCATGCGCGTCGCGCTCGGCAGGCGCATGGTCGCGCTGACGCTGACCATCACGGCGCAGCCCGACGGCCAGAGGCTGGGCTCGACCATCGAATGGCGCGAGCTGACCGAGGAAATGCGCGCTGCCGACGAGGTTGCGGCCGTCGTTGCCGCCGCGGCCGAGGGCGATTTCTCCCGGCGCGTACCGCTCGCCGGCAAGCCGGAGGCGCTGCAGCGCATCGCCGAGGGCGTCAACGAGATCAACGCGATCGTCGAGGCCGCCACCGACGAGTTCGCCGACGTGCTGGCAGGGCTCAGCGAAGGCGACCTGACCGGGCGCATCGACGGCGCCTATGACGGACGGCTCGGCGAGCTGAAGGCCGGACTCAACCAGACCTTGGCGCGGCTGACGCAAACCGTCTCCGGCATCCAGCTGGCGGCGGCCCATGTCGCGGCGACGGCGGTCGAGATCAAGGCGGGCGCGGTCGATCTTGCCGGGCGCACCGAGCAATCGGCCATGGGCCTGGAACGGACGGCCGCGACCACCGGACAGCTCGCGGCCTCGATCACTGGGAGCGCCGGCCGCTCGCGCGCTGCGACCGAGCTTGCCGGCGAGGCGATGGCGGTGGCGGGGAGCGGGCAGGAGGCCGTCGCCGAGACGATCGCGGCGATCGGGCGGATGGAGCAATCCTCGGCGCGCATCGCCGAGATCGTCACCGTGATCGACGGCATCGCCTTCCAAACCAACCTGCTGGCGCTGAACGCCGCGGTCGAGGCGGCGCGGGCAGGCGAAGCTGGCAAGGGCTTCGCGGTGGTCGCAAGCGAGGTGCGCACACTGGCGCAGCGCTCGGCCACGGCGGCGAAAGACATCAAGGGCGTGATCGCCAATTCAAATGCGCAGGTCGCAGAAGGCGTGCGCCTGGTGCGCCGGACCGGCGAGACGCTCGGCAAGATCGTCACGGCGGTCGAGCAGGTCTCGGCGACGGTGTCGGAGATCTCGCAGGCGAGCGCCGGGCAGGCCGGCGACATCGCCGCCATGAGCCGTTCCGTCGCGGCGCTGGACGAGGCGACCCAGCAGAACGCGGCGCTCGCCGAGCAGAGCGCCGGCGCGGCCGCCAGCCTCGCCGAGCAGACGCAGGCGCTGCGCGAGCTCGCCGACGTCTTCCACTTCGAGCGGCCGACGGCCCACACGCGCCCGCTGCCGGCGCCGGGCGAGCCACGCCGCGTACAGACCCGTCAAGATTATCGTCTCACCGAAGCCCGCCCCGTCACTCCACGCCGCCGCGTCGCCGGTGGCGGCCGGATGGATGAGTGGGCGGAACACTGATTGGTTTTGCAGGGCATGAGCATGCTTGCGCCACAACCCGTCCAGTCGGACACGACGCTGAGCCGGGACGACATGGCCCTGGTGGCCAAGCTCGTCTACGAGCATGCCGGCATCGTCATCCGCGAGCACAAGGAGGCGATGGCGCGCGGGCGTCTGGCGCGGCGCGTCAAGGTGCTCGGCCTTGGCTCAATCGCGGAATACTGCGCCTATTTGCGCACGGCGGCGGCGGTCGACGAAATCCCCGAGTTGATCAACGCGGTCACCACCAACCACACCGCCTTCTTCCGCGAGCGCCACCATTTCGACCATCTGCGCAAGGACGTGCTGCCGCGCCTGATCCAGGAGCGGGCCGGGCGGCGCGGACGCATCCGGATCTGGTCGGCGGCCTGTTCCTCGGGCGAGGAGCCCTACAGTGCCGCGGCGATCTCACGCGACGTGATCGGCCATCGCAGCGATCTCGACTTCAAGATCCTGGCGACCGACATCGACACCGACATCCTCGACCGGGCGGCGGCCGGACAGTATCCCTCCGAGCAGTTCGACCGGCTGCCGGCGGATCTGCGCCCCCTGCTGCGGCTGGAAGGCCAGAGTTCCCGCGGCGAAGCCCGCATCGCCGAGGACCTGAAGCGGCTGATCGCCTTCAAGCGGCTGAACCTGATCGAGCGCTGGCCGATGAAGGGGCCGTTCGACGTGATCTTCTGCCGGAACGTCTTCATCTATTTCGACACGCCGACCAAGGCCGCGATCCTCGACCGCTATGTCGCTTTGCTGCAGCCGGGCGGCTTTCTCTATCTCGGCCACTCCGAATCCCTGCCGCAGCCGCATCCCCAGCTCAGGCTGATCGGCCGCACCATCTACGAGCGCACGCCATGAGCCTGACCCGATCCTCGCGGCGCTATTTCGACCCGCGCTTCGAAGCGACCATCATCACGGTTGCGCCGGGCGAGCACGAGATCACCTCGGCCAAGGACGAGATCGTCGCCACCGTGCTCGGCTCCTGCGTCTCGGTCTGCATGCGCGATCCGCAGGTCGGCGTCGGCGGCCTCAACCATTTCCTGCTGCCGAAGAATAATGGCGGCAGCGACGCCAGCGCCGGCGAGCGCTATGGCGACACCGCCATGGAAGTGCTGATCAACGGCCTGCTGAAGCGTGGTGGCCGGCGCAACCATTTCGAGGCCAAGGTCTTCGGCGGGGCGCGCGTGCTCTCCGGCGCCACCATGCTGGCGATCGGCGAGGGCAACATCACCTTCGTCAACGAGTTCCTCGCCCGCGAGGGCATTCCGGTGGTATCCAGGGATGTCGGCGGCACCCGCTCGCGCCGCATCCACTACCAGCCTTCGACCGGCCGCGCCTGGGTCCAGCACGTCCAGCAGGCAGCGCGCGATCCCGAGCGCGAGCAGGAAATCGCCTACCTCAACCGCCTCAAGACCCAGCCGGTGGCTGGTGAAGTGGAGATCTGGTGATGAGTCCGCTGACCTCGTCCGCCGGCCCGGTGAAGGTCCTCGTCGTCGACGATTCCATCCTGATGCAGAAGCTGATGACGCAGATCATCAACTCGACGCCTGGATTCCAGGTGATCGGCGTCGCCGGCAGCGCCGAGGAGGGCTGGGACGCGATCCAGGAGCTCAGGCCCGACATCCTGACGCTCGATCTCGAACTGCCCGGCCGCCACGGCCTCAAGCTTCTCGCCCGGGTGCTGAAGCAGGACCCGCTGCCGGTGCTGATCGTCTCGGCCTTCGGCGGTCCGGGTGCCGACAACACCATCCAGGCCCTGGAACTCGGCGCAATCGACTTCATCGAGAAGCCGGACGGGGCGACGCATACGCTCGAAGGCTTCATGAAGCATGTCGCCGCAGCGCTGCAGCGCGCCTCGGCCAGCCGGCGGATGCTCGCCGCCGCCAAGGGGCTTGCGGCCCAGCAGCGGCCGGCGGTGGCTGCGCCGGTCAGGCCGGCAGTGGCGTCTCCTGCGCCAGCCAATCACGGCAAGGTTTCGCTGATCGCGATCGGCGCCTCGACCGGCGGCGTGCCGGCGGTGCAGACCGTGATGCGCGACGCCGCGCATCTGCGCCTGCCGATTGCAGTCGTTCAGCACATGCCGGCCGGCTACACCGCCAAGTTCGCAGCTAGGCTCTCGGCCGCGACCGGGCTCGACGTGCGCGAGGCCAGCGACGGCGACCGGCTGCGGCCGGGCATGGCGGTGGTGGCGCCGGGCGGCTCCAGGCATCTGGAGATCGAGGAGCGCCGTGGCGAGCTCATCTGCCATCTCAAGGAGGCGCCGCTGGTCAGCGGGCACTGCCCATCGGTCGACGTGATGTTCCATTCGGTCGCCCGTGCGCTCGGGGCGCATGCGATCGGCGTGCTGCTCACCGGCATGGGCCGCGATGGCGCTGACGGTTTGTTAGCCATGCGCAAAGCCGGCGCTGCGACGTTAATCCAAAGTGGCGAGACCTGTGTGGTAAACGGGATGCCGAAAGCCGCGTTCGAGTTGGGCGCCGCCGAACGGGTCGTACCGCTCGACCAGATCGGAGGCGCCATCGCGGGACTGCTGGGCGAGCGCCCGCAGCAGCGCACCGCATAGATCATCGCGCGTCCGAACGGACGCGGTCACGATGATCTATCACATTGTTATCGCATCGGATTCCTCCGAAAAGTGGAATCCACTTTTCGGTCCGATGCTCTAGGAGAGTGCCATGTCAAAGGCGAGAAGCGACTACCGCATCCTCGTGGTCGACGACCAGAAGAGCATGCGCGGCCTTGCCACCTATTTCCTCAAGCAGATCGAGTTCCAGGACATCGACGAGGCGGAGAACGCCCGCGAGGCCCTGATGAAGATGCAGGTCAAGCGCTATGACCTGCTGCTGCTCGACTGGAACATGGACGGGATGAGCGGCATCGACCTGCTGCGTGCCATCCGCTCGGTGCCGGAGCTCAACCAGATCAAGATCATCATGGCGACCTCGGAGCGCTCGGTCGACAAGATGGACGAGGCGACCAGCAACGGCGCCGACCATTATGTCGTGAAGCCCTATGAATTGCGCGATCTCGAGGTGCGCGTGAAGAAGGTGCTGGCCTGCTGAACGGCCGTCGCTCCTGCGAAAACGATCGACGCCTCGGCCCGTGCCGGGGCGTTTTTCGTTTTCGCTCGCGGATATCTTACTTTGCGAGTAGGCTTGATCGGCCTTAGCCTCGCAGCATCGCGGAGCTTGCCCATGCGTTTCCATCGCCGCCAGATCCTCGCCTTGCTCGCGCTCGCACCGGCTGCTCCGGCGCTCGCCGCGCAGGGAGAGAGCAATGCCTACGCCTTCAGCTTCGACCGGGCGGAAGGCGGGCGCATCCCGCTCTCGGCCTATCGCCACAAGCCGATCCTGATCGTCAACACAGCGACGCAGTGCGGGCTCGCCGGGCAATTCGCCGGGCTGGAGCAGCTCTGGGAGCGCTATCGCGAGCGCGGCCTCGTCCTGATCGCCGTGCCGAGCAATGATTTCGGCGGGCAGGAGCCGCTCGACGGCGCGGCGATCGCCGAAGCCGTCCGCCAGAGCCATGGCGCGAACTACCCGATCACCCAGAAGAACGTGGTGCGCGGGCCCGATGCGCATCCGTTCTATCGCTGGGCGGCGAACCAGCGCCCGAGCGAGTTGCCGAGCTGGAACTTCCACAAATACCTGATCGGCCGGGATGGCAGCCTGGTCGGCAGCTTCAGCTCGCGGACGGACCCGCTCTCGCCGGAGCTGATCCGCGCGATCGGGCAGGAACTGGCGAAGGACTGAGCCTTCTCGTCATTGCGAGGAGCATAGCGACGAAGCAATCCAGGGGGACGTCGAGTTCTGCTGCTCCTGGATTGCTTCGCTGCGCTCGCAATGACGATGCGGCGCTCACCCTCAACTGCGCGCGTAGATGTCCTCGATGCGGACGATGTCGTCCTCGCCGGTGTAGCTGCCGACCTGGACCTCGATCAGCTCCAGCCCGATCTTGCCGGGGTTCTTCAGCCGGTGGGTGCAGCCGATCGGCAGGTAGACCGACTCGTTCTCGTGGACGAAGCGGACGGTGCCGTCGAGCGTGACCTCGGCGGTGCCGCGGACCACGACCCAGTGCTCGGCGCGGTGGAAATGCTTCTGCAGGCTGAGCTGGCCGCCTTCCTTGACGTGGATGTGCTTGACCTGGAAGCGGCTGCCGATGTCGATGCGCTGATACCAGCCCCAGGGCCGGTAGATGCGCAGATGCTCGCTGGCCTCTGGGCGCCCGTCCGCCTTCATCTGCTCGACCAGGGTCTTGACCTTGCCGGCTGCGGCCATCGAGGCAACGAGCACGGCATCGCGGGTCGAGACCACGACGACGTCGTCGAGCCCAACCACGGTGGTCAGCACCTCCTCGCTGCGGATCAGCGAGCGGCGCGTGTCGAGCGCGACCGCCGGACCCTCCAGGACATTGCCATCGCCGTCCTGCGGCTTGATCGCATGGATCGAATCCCAGGAGCCGACATCCGACCAGTCGAAGGAGGCGGCGAGCATGCCGGCATGGGCGGTGCGCTCCATCACGGCATAGTCGATCGAGATCTTGGTCGCCTTGCCGAAGCTCTCGGGATCGAGCCGCAGGAAGTCGAGATCGCGCGTCGCCTTGTCGACCGCGGCCTCGGCGGCCGACAGCACGGCGGGGGCGTGGCGCGAGAGCTCGTCGCGCATGGTCTTGGCCGAGAACAGGAAGTTGCCGCTGTTCCAGAGATAGCCTTCGGCGACGTATTTCTCGGCGACATCGAGCTTCGGCTTCTCGACGAAGCGGGAGAGGCGATTGGCGCCCGGTTCCGACAGCGCCTCGCCGGGGGCGAGATAGCCATACGCGGTCGAGGGATGGGTCGGCTTGATGCCGAGCGTCATGATCAGCCCGGTCGCGGCCAGGCCGGCGGCGCGCTTGCAGTCCTGGCGGAAGGCCTCGGCATCGCCGACGACATGGTCGGAGGCGAGCGCGACGCAGACGGCTTCCGGATCGCGCTTGCCGGCCATGACCGTGCCGACCGCAATCGCCGCGGCGGAATCGCGCCGCTCGGGCTCCAGCACGATCTCGCCCTTGATGCCGAGCGCCAGCATCTGCTCGGCGACGACGAAGCGGAAGTCGTTGTTGGTGATGACGATCGGCGCACCGAAGGCCGGATCCATCAGGCGCTGCAGCGTCGCCTGGAAGGTCGAGAGACCATCGTCCAGCAGCGCGATGAACTGCTTGGGCATGGTGTCGCGCGAGAGCGGCCAGAGGCGGGTGCCGGAGCCGCCGGCCATGATGAGAGGGACGATCTTTGCAGCCATGTCGGTTTTCCGGCGGAAACTGGTCCACCTAGTCCTACAGCAGCGAAGCTACCATCCGATAAACGCTCATAAGGAGAGGCGGGTGGTATCGGTCGAGGTATCGTTCACCCTTTCGGCTTCTGCCCCGGTCGGAACGCGACGATGACAGCCGGGTCGGTCTCCAGATAGGGGCCCTCGATCAGGTCGATGCAGTAGGGGATCGCGGGCATCACCGCGTCCAGGCATTCGGCGATGGCGCGCGGGCGGCCGGGCAGGTTGACGATCAGTGCCTTGCCGCGGATGCCGGCGAGCTGGCGCGAAAGGATCGCGGTCGGGACCTTGGTCAGGCTGACCTGGCGCATCAATTCGCCGAAGCCCGGCATCAGCTTGTCGATCACATCTTCGGTCGCCTCAGGCGTGACGTCGCGCGGGGCCGGGCCGGTGCCGCCCGTCGTGACGATCAGGCAGCAGCCCTCCTTGTCGGCGAGCTCGGTCAGCGTCTGTGCGATGCCGGCGCGCTCGTCGGGGATGACGCGGGTGATCGCTTGCCAGGGGCTGGTCAGCGCCTTGCTGAAATAGTCGAGGATGGCCGGGCCGCCCTCATCGGCATAGACGCCGGCCGATGCGCGGTCGGAAACGGTGACGATGCCGATCTTCGCGGGGGATGCCATGGCTGATCCTCAGACGCGGTAGAAATCGCGATACCAGCGCACCATGCGCCCGATGCCGTCGGCCAGTGGCGTGTGCGGGCGGAAGCCGACCGCCGCCTCCAGCGCCGAGACATCGGCGGCTGTGCGCAGGACGTCGCCGGGCTGGCGCGGCTTCATCTCCATCACCGCCTTCTTGCCGAGCGCCTGCTCGATTGTGGCGATGAACGCCATCAGCGGCACCGGGTCGGAATTGCCGATATTGTAGAGCCGCCAGGGCGCCGAGGAGGTGGCGGGGCCGGGCTCGTCGCTCGACCAGGCCGGATCGGGCGCGGCGACCTGATCGAGCACGCGCACGACACCTTCGACGATGTCGTCGACATAGGTGAAGTCGCGCTCGTGCTTGCCCTCGTTAAAAACCTCGATCGGCTCGCCGGCCAGGATTTTCCGGGTGAAGATCATCGGCGCCATGTCGGGCCGGCCCCAGGGGCCGTAGACGGTGAAGAAGCGCAGGCCCGTGGTCGGCAGCCCGTAGAGATGGGCGTAGGCATGGGCCATGCCCTCATTCGCCTTCTTGGTCGCGGCGTAGAGGCTGACCGGATGGTCGACATTGTCCTCGACGCGGAAGGGCGTGCGGGTGTTGGCGCCATAGACCGAGCTCGACGAGGCGTAGACCAGGTGCTCGACGCCGCCCCGCCGGCAGCCCTCCAGCACATGGCCGAAGCCGGTGAGGTTGGAATCGAGATAGGCCTGCGGATTCTCGATCGAGAAGCGCACGCCGGCCTGGGCGCCGAGATGGACGACGCGCTCGAAGTGCCCTTCTGCGAAAAGCTTGGCCATGCCGTCGCGGTCGGCGAGATCGAGCTGTTCGAAGCTGAAGCGGTTGTGGCCGTCGAGGCGGGCGAGCCGCGCCTGCTTCAAGGCGGGATCGTAGTAGTCGTTGAGATTGTCGATGCCGACGACCTCGTCGCCGCGTTCGAGCAGAACCCGGGCTGTCTCATTGCCGATGAAGCCGGCAGCCCCCGTCACCAGAACGCGCATGATCCTCCTCGCGCCAGTCGCGCTGTTGCTGGAGATGTCTATCGAGCAGCTTGCGGCCCCGGTCAACGCGGGCTGCGGTCGCGCCAGCGCCTGAGGCTCATGCGCGCCGTCGCGGCGAGCCGGGGCAGGGCGGCGGAATGGCCGGCGAGGGCGACGATCGCATTCGCCATCTCCTGGCGCTCGCCCCAGGGATAGGCGGACGGATCGACCCGGTCGCCGGCGCCGCTGTCGAGCCGAAAGGGGAGACCGGCGGCGAAATCGGCCCGGAGCATCTCAATCGCCAGTGCCCGGCCGGGAGAGAGCCGGGCCTTGCCCTCGTCATAGGCGATCTTGAGGAAATGCGACTGGCCGGCGAAGTCGAGCAAGAGCCCGCCGGCGATGGGGGCGTGGTCAAGTCGCAATAGATCGATGCGGACCGCGTCGATGGCAGCGAAGTTTCTGACGATCTGTCGGATATAGGCGCTGTGCTGTGGCAGGCTGGCGAGGGCGGTGCCGCTGCGGCCTTTCCAGCCGGCGGCTTCCAGAGCCAGGAACTCGTCCAGCGCGGCGACGGCGTCAGCGCCGCGCTGGCGCTGGTAGGCGAGGGCGCCGGCCTTCTCAAGCTGACGGTGCTGCTGCATCCGCTTCTTGTAGCCCTGGTCGAGGGCGCGGCGCAGATAGCGCTCGGCGTCGTCGCCAGGTTCCGGGATCAGCATCGGCCGCTGCCAGCGCTCGAAGGTCGCGATCGTGCTCCCGGTCGTCGCTAGCGCAGCTTCTATCGCGGCAAAGACGCTGCCGGACATGGGCAGCAGGGGCAGTTTCAGGACCTTCGGCAGATCGGGTGCTTCGACGATCGTGGTGATCAGCGCCGCGGCGACGTCATGTGCGCGCTCGCGATCTAGCACCGGGGCGGAGGACACCTCATAGAGCGGAACCAGCGGTGCTTCGAGAACCGGGACGAGGCCGCTGTGAAGGCTGCGCGTCCGGCGCAGCGCCCAGAGGCCGAGCAGGCGCTCATCGCCTTGCTCCAGCGCCGCGAGGATGACGATGTCGTCGCTCGCGATGCCGAAACTCAGCGCCGCCGCGACGGCGGCCGGCGCCATATGCAGATTGGGCGCTTCGGCGCGCTGGCAGAGATCGGCGAAAGCTTCGGCGTAAGCAGTGCCATAGGTCCCGGCCGGCAGGCGGCGGACCGCGATCGGAGCGGTCATGGGCGCGATGGGCCACCACGGCGGCGCAGGCCGAGCACGAAGGCGATCACCTGCGCCGTGGCGAGATAAAGCTCCTCTGGGATGCTGTCTTCGAGCTCGACGGCCGAGAGCGCCTGCGCCAGGGCGGCGTTCTGCTCGATCGCGATGTCGTGCTCGCGCGCGGTCTCGATGATCTTCTCGGCGACGACGCCATGGCCCTTGGCGGTGACGCGCGGCGCGCCCTGGCCGTCATATTCGAGTGCGACGGCGAGCGGCAGCGGCAGAGGCTGGGTCATGAGCGCCGATCCAGGAACTGGCCGGCGGCCGCCTTGGCCTTTTGCGGGTGGCCGGTGAAGACCTCGAATTCGGCGCTGTCGAAACGCGACCGGAGCAGCGAAGTCTCCAGGTCGGGCGTCGCCTGGCGCAGCAGGCGGCTGGTGTCCTCGCGCTCGGCCCAGAAGGAGACGCCGATGGCGCGGCCCTGCAGCGTCACCACGCCCTGCAAGGCGCCGAGCGGCTCGACATCGAGCGCGAAGCGCACGCGCCAGAGCGGCGCGTCGGGCGTCGCCGAGCCGGATTGCGGCGGATCGCGCTCGATCTCGAGCGGCAGCACGGCGGTGCCGTTCGGCAGAGCAAGCGGGATTTCGGTCAGCCAGCGCGCCGGCGGCTGCTGGTCGAGGCGCGCGGCTTCCTGCGGCAGGGAGGCGTATTGGCTGAGCGCGATGCGGTCGAGCGCCGCCTCGGCCTGACCGAACAGCGCCTGTGCGATGGTGGCGGGCCGCGCGGCGCTGTTGAGGCTCGGCTCGGCAGCGGGCTGCGGCGTCAGCAGGCCGTCGCGCGGCGGGGCAGGGCGTGCCTTGGCCGGTGTCGATGCGGCGGCATCCTGTTCCGGCGTGCTGCGCATGGCCGGGCGCCCGGGCTGCGGTGTGGCCTCCGTCGTGGTCTCGCCGGGAAGCGGCGGTCTCGCGGTGGGCGCGCCCTCGACCGCGGGCTTCAGCAGATCGCGCAGGCTTTGCAAGGCCGCCTTGAGGTCGGTCTGCGGTGTCGGCGCTTCTCCCGCCGCCTGCCTGGCTTCGAGGAAGACGCCGGAGCGGGCTACGGCTGCCTTCAGCGCCTCGGCCGTGACGGGTCTCGCCTCAGTGGTCGGCAGGCGCTGGGCGAGGATCTGGTCGACCAGGGCCATCAGCGGTTTCGGCAAGGTCAGCGCGACCGAGCCCTGTGCCAGGCTGCCAAGATTGGCGAAGAGCGGAGCGAGGCTGTCCTGCCGGCCAAGTGCCGTGCCGAGCAGGGGGCCGGCGATTGTGCGGGGGGAAGCGGGCACGGTCTGAGAGGCAACCGGCGCGGCGCTGGCGGTCGGCGTGCGCCCTACCTGCAAGGCAGCGGGGGCGGTCGATGACTGGGCAGTTGCGGCGGCAATGCTGGCTGGAGTTGCCGTCTGGGCCGGCTGTGGAGCCGCTGGCATCGTGCCCACCGTCGGCTGTCCGGCCGGTGCCGGAGCATTGGGGTTGCCTGCCTGAGCCGGACGAATGCCGACCAGTGTCGCTTGCAGCGGTGCACCTGGCTCGGCTGGCGCGGTGAGCTTGAGCGTCAGGCTGGCGCCTGGCTGCAGCGCCGCCTGCCTGGCCTCGGGGCCGGCGAGCACGAGAGCGACCTTGACGCCGTTGACGAGGGCGGTGGCGTTGCCGTCGTCGTCGAGCGCAACGAGTTTGGCCTCGACCGTCTTGCCGGCGGCGAGGCCGCCATTGCCGGTCATCGTCGCGAGCAGGGTCGCGAGATTCCGGCTCTTGATGAGCGCCGCGAGCTGCGCCGGATCAGACGGGATGGCTGCCATCCAAGAAGCCTGGCACGAAATGTTAAGGATTCTCTTGCGCCGGGCAGCGTTGCGTCAGCTGCGCTGGTGCCAGCGCCGGCTCTGCGGCAGGTTTGCCCGCCTGCTCAGGAGAGATCGTCATGGACTACCGCGCACTCGGCCGTTCCGGCCTCAAGGTCTCGCCGCTCTGCCTGGGCACGATGATGTTCGGCGCACAGACCGAGGAGGCCGATGCGCGCGCCATCATCGACAATGCCGCGGCCGCCGGGATCAACTTCATCGACACGGCGGATGCCTATGCCGAGGGGCGCTCGGAGGAGATCACCGGCCGCGCCATCGCCGGCAACCGCCATGGCTGGGTGCTGGCGACCAAGGCGGCGAACGCGATGGGCGAGGGGCCGAACCAGCGCGGGCTCTCGCGCAAGTGGCTGCTCGAAGCCTGCGATGCCAGCCTGAAGCGGCTCGGCAGCGATTTCATCGACATCTACTACCTGCACAAGGAAGACCACGAGACGCCGCTCGCCGAGACGATCCGGGCGATCGGCGACCTCGTGCGGGCCGGCAAGATCCGCTATTTCGGCGTCTCGAACTATCGCGGCTGGCGCGTCGCCGAGATCTGCCGGCTCTGCGACGAGCTCGGCATCGACCGGCCGGTGGTCAGCCAGCCCTATTACAACGCGATGAACCGCATGCCGGAGGTCGAGCACCTGCCGGCCTGCAGCTATTACGGGCTCGGCGTCGCCAGCTATTCGCCGCTGGCGCGCGGCGTGCTGACGGCGAAATACGAGCCCGGCCAGGCGCCGCCGGAAGGCACCCGCGCCGGCCGTGCCGACAAGCGCCTGATGCAGACGGAATGGCGCGAGGAATCGCTGGTGATCGCCCGTACGATCCGCGACCATGCCGCGGCGCGCGGCTTGACGCCGGTGCAGTTCGCGGTCCGCTGGGTGCTGAACAACAAGCTCCTGACCGCGGCGGTGGCCGGGCCGCGCACCATGGAGCAATGGCAGGGCTATCTCTCGGCATTGTCGGCCGACTTCACCGCCGAAGACGAGGCGCTGGTCGACAGCCTTGTGCCTGCGGGCCATCCCTCGACGCCGGGCTACAGCGATCCGGCCTATCCGCTGGAAGGACGGCCGGCGCGGACCGGGTGAGGGCGGTGTTCTTCCCTTCTCCCCTTGCGGGAGAAGGTGGCGCGCAGCGCCGGATGAGGGGTCGCGCGACGCTTCATCGTCATGGTCGGGCTTGTCCCGACCATCCACGTCTTCCTGTGACGAGTGCGGTGTTCAAGACGTGGATGCTCGCCACAAGGGCGAGCATGACGGATAGGTCGCGCGACCCCTCACCCTAACCCTCTCCCGCAAGGAGAGAGGGGACTGCCGCCGCCCTACGGATGCAGCTTCAGCCCCTTGATCGCCTTGTCGACCGCCTTGCGCTCGCCGTGCAGCGCGATGCCGACGAGGTCGAGCGCGTCGGTCGCGACAGCCTCGACCGCGGCGCGATTGGCCTCGTCATGGCCGGTCGCGAACAGCTCCCGCGTATAGAGCGAGGGCGTCAGCCCGGCATCGCTAGCCCGCCGCAAGACGCGGGTGAGGTCGGCAGAGGTTGCGGCGAAGATCAGGATCGGCTGGCGTACCAGCGGACCGTAGACCTTGCCGGAGCCGTCGCGGTAAGCTTGGCCGCCGAGGTCCGGCGCGGCGGCGACCAACCCTCCGGACAGAAACGCGGTGACATTGAGCTTCTGCCAGGCGGCGAGCTCGTCATGGACGATGATGGCAATCTTGGTGTCGAAGCGCATGCCCACAGCGATAAAGCCCGGCCAGCCGGCCGGTCTTGAACGTTCGTGCGCGGTCGCCTTGCCCGGCGACTGGATCCGCACGGCGCCGGATGGCGAGGGCATCGAGCGGATCGAGGCCTTCTTCAGCGGCCATGCCTATGACACGCACCGGCACGACACCTATGCGATCGGCTACACGATCAGTGGGGTGCAGAGCTTCGACTATCGCGGCGCGCAGCGCGATTCGACGCCGGGCGACCTGATCGTGCTGCATCCGGACGAGCTGCATAACGGCCGGGCCGGGATCGAAGACGGCTTCCGCTATCGCATGGCCTATGTCGAGCCCGGGCTGATCATGGCGGCGCTCGCCGGGCGGGCCAGCACGATGCCGTTCATCGGCAATGCCGTCTGCCGCGACGGCAGCCTGATGCGCGCGCTCGTCGGCCTGCTCGGAGATGTCGAGCATGGGCTGGAGCCGCTGGAACGCGATGCCGCGGTCGGGGCGCTGGCCGAGGCGCTGCTCAAGCTCGACCCGTCCTGCGCGCTGAACAGTGCGGAGACGTCGGCGATGCGGGCCTGCGAACAGGCACGCGATTTCCTGAGCGAGAGCCGCGACGAGACGATCGATTCCAGTATGCTGGAGGTGGTCACCGGGCTCGATCGCTATGCGCTGGCGCGGCAATTCCGCCGCCGCTATGGCACCAGCCCGCATCATTATCTGGTGATGCGCCGGCTGGAGCGGGCAAGGCTGCTGATCCGCCGGGGCGAAGCGCTGGCCGAGGCGGCGGCCGTCAGCGGCTTTGCCGACCAGAGCCATATGACCCGGCATTTCCGCAAGGCCTATGGGCAATCGCCCGGACGCTGGCGGGCGATGCAGGTCGCGGATAGGCCGGACGCCGCCTGAGCCGGGATCAGTTCAGGACGCAGAAGCCGCCGACGACCACCTGCGAGCGGCACCAGATGCGTGGCTCCGCCGATTGCCCGCCGCGCAGGTCGGCTGCGTCAGCCGTAGCGATGGCGGTCGGCGTCGCAATGGGCAGCGGCCGGTTCGCCGCTGCACTCTCCCTCTGGCGGCTGCGCAGGGTCGGCGTGACCACGACATGGGAGCCGCCTTGGCTCGTGTGCGTCGGGTGCGAACGGCTGCCGCCGAAGCGAAACTTGGCGGCTTCGGCGCTCACCGGCAGCAAGACCAAGGCGAGAGCGGCGATGGCGAGAGAACGGATCATGCCAGGCTCCATGGCTGGGCATGAGCGTGCCCGAGAAAGCCGGCGCTGCCCAGCAAAGCCTCGGATCAGGCTGAGCAAGGGGTTAAGCTGATGCCGTGGGTGGTCGCAACGTCAGGCCTATGCACCCGTCAGGCCGGCCCAGGCCGCCATCGCGCCCTGCGCCACCGCTTCGAGCTCGGCGCGGTTGGCGCCGTCGCGGGCTCGGATCGACATGCCCTGCTGCACCGTGGAGTAGAAGGCGGCGATCGCCGGCGGATCGCAGCTTGCGGGCAACTCTCCGCGGGCGATGTCGCTCCGCAGGCGCGCTTCCATCACGCCTTGCATCTCTCCGCGGGCATCGCGCAGGGCGCGGCCAGCTTCTTCGCTCGTGCCAGTGGCATGGACGACGGAGAGCACGACCATGCAGCCCGCCGGCTTGTCGGGGCGGCTGAACAGGGCGGCCGAGCGCATCAGGTAGACCTCGATCGCCTCGCGCGCGGTCGGCGCGGCGGCGATCGCAGCCGCTAGCTCGGCGCCATCGCCTGACTCGTAGAGCGCTAGCGCCTCGCGATAGAGCGCCTCCTTGCTGCCGAAGCAGGCGTAGAGGCTGGGTGCATTGATGCCCATCGCCGCGGTGAGTTCGCTCATCGAGGCGCCCTGGAAGCCCTTCTCCCAGAACAGCAACATGGCCTTCTGCAGGGCTTCAGCCCGGTCGAAGGCGCGTGGGCGGCCTCGTTCGGCCATGGTTACCACCTTTCTGTAACGACCGATAAATAAATCGCTTGACGCTCAGAGGCAAGCGAGGCATCGATATCTGTATCAATCACTACAGATATGGTGGCCCATGACGAAACTCGCAGGCAAGAAGGCCCTGGTGACCGGCGGCAGCCGCGGCATCGGCGCGGCGACGGCGCTCCGTTTGGCGCAGGACGGGGCGGATGTGGCGCTGACCTATGAGCACGCCCGCGACAAGGCCGAGGCCGTAGCAGGCCAGATTCGGGCGCTCGGCCGCAAGGCCATCGTCCTGCAAGCGGACAGTGCCGATGCGGCGGCGCTGACGGCTGCCGTCGACAAGGCGGTGGCCGAGCTCGGCGGGCTCGACATCCTCGTGAACAATGCCGGCATCTGGCATTATGGCGAGGTCGGCAGCTGGGGCCTCGACGAGATCGACAAGGTCATCGCCGTCAATGTCCGGGCGGTGATCGTCGCCTCGCAGGCGGCGGCGAAGCACCTGCCCGATGGCGGGCGGATCATCACCACCGGCTCGTGCCTCGCCGAGCGGGTGATGGAGCCGGGGATCGCGCTCTATGCGATGAGCAAGGCGGCGCTGATCGGCTTCACCAAGGGCCTCGCCCGCGATCTCGGGCCGCGCGGCATCACCGTCAACGTCGTCCATCCCGGCTCGACCGACACCGACATGAACCCGGCCGATGGCGACCATGCCGAGCCGCAGCGCCTGCGCATGGCGATCCCGCGCTTCGGCAAGGCCGAGGACATCGCCGGCCTGATCGCCTATCTCGCCAGCGAGGAAGGGCGGTTCATCACCGGTGCGGGGATCGCGATCGATGGCGGGGTGAACACCTGAGGCTCAATGCCCCGGCAGGACGATGATCGTCGGCTTGGCCGGGAGCGTCGCCTTCGACAGCACGATCTCCGGCCGGTCGCGTCGTTCGACCGGCCAGAGGTCCTGCGAGCGCGACAGGAAGCGATTGAGCGTGCCGCCGCCGAAGAAGTGCATCGGGATCATCACCCGGGCCTGCACCGCTTTCAGCACCTCCAGCATGCCCTGCTGGTCGAGCGTATAGCTGCCGTCGACCGGGAAGAGCACGATGTCGACCCGGCCGAGCGCGCGCAGGTGTCCGGGCTCGAGCGGGTGATGGAGATGGCCGAGATGGGCGATGCAGAGCTCGCCGATCTCGAAGACGAACATCGAGTTGCCGTCATAGTCGGTGTCGCCGCCATAGGTACGGATATTGGTCGGGACATTGCGCACGCGCAGGTCGCCCAGCGTGACGTCGTGATGGGCGGCGCCCTTGCCGGACGGGTCCCAGCCCGGCAGCACCTGCTTGATGGCGGGATCGGGCGCGCGCGAATAATGCGTCGAATGCGCCTTGTTCATCGTGGCGATGTCGGGCGTCACCGGCGGGCGGACATAGTCGTTGTAGTCGGTCGCTGCCTTCACGCCGCCGGGCGTCTCGATCAGGAAGGTGGCGTGGCCGACGAAGGTCAGCTTCACCTCGTCCTTGGCGAGGTTCACGCGCTGGATCGGCAGGCGATAGCTCGCCATTTCCGGCCGGCAGCCGGGCTCATTGGCCTGGGCGAGGGCTGGGGCGGCGAGCCCGGCTGCGAGGATGGCGGCGATCCCCAGTCGCCATAGCATCGTCGCAACCGTCATCGTCGGCTCCCGGAGCAGTTGGTGCACCGGGAGCTTCCCGCAAAAGCCGGACCACGAAAAGCCGGCTGGCGGGTTTGTGAAGCGTCAGGCCTTGCTGACCCGCACGATCGCGTCGGCGCGCTTCTCCAGCCCCGGCAGCAATTCGAGGCCGAGGCCGGGCGCTTCCGAGACGGTGATCATGCCGTCCTTCATCGCCGGCAGCTCGGTGACGAGCTCGGTGTACCAGCCGGTGTAGAAGGCGCGCACCGATTCCTGGATCAACGCGTTGCGGGCATGCAGCGAGAAATGGCACGACGCCGCATAGACCACCGGGCCGGTGCAGTCATGCGGCGCGACCGGAGTGTGCCAGGCCTCGGCCATGCCGGCGATCTTGCGCGCTTCCGAGAGGCCGCCGCACCAGGACAGGTCGAGCATGACGACACCGGCCGCCTTGGTCTCGAGATAGTCGCGGAAGGAATGGGTGTAGGCCAGCGTCTCCGAGGCGCAGACCCAGGCCTTGGAGTGGCGGGCGTATTCGCCGAGGTCCTGGACGTTGTCGAGGCGGAACGGGTCCTCGTGCCAGTAGGTGTCGAATTCGGCGAGGCGTTCGGCCAGCTTCTTCGCCATGGGCAGGCTCCACAGGGAGTGAAACTCGACCATGATGTCCATCTTGTCGCCGACCGCCTTCCTGATCTTGCGGAAGGGTTCGAGCGCCGTGTTCAGCTCCTGGGGGGAGATGTCCCAGCCGGCGGTGCGCTCGGCGGCGATGTCGAAGGGCCAGATCTTCATGCCGGTGATGCCCTGCTCCAGCAGGGAATGCGCGAGATCGTCGGCCCGGTAGAGGAAGCCTTCGAGGTCCTCGTAGGGACCGCCCTGCTCGCCGACATGCCAGTTCGCGACCTTCTGGGCGCGAGCATCGCGGATGTACTTGTAGCCCGCGCAGGTGTTGTAGGTGCGGATGGTGTCGCGGGAGCGGCCGCCAAGCGCCATCGAGACCGGCTGGCCGATCGCCTTGCCGTAGATGTCCCAGAGCGCGAGGTCGACCGCCGAGTTGCCGCGGGTCTCGACGCCCGAGCCGCGCCAGCCGAGGTAATTGTTCAGGCTGGCGTTGCGGGCCTCGATCTGCAGCGGGTCCTGGCCGATCAGCTTGGGCGCGACGCTCTCGTGCAGATAGGCCTCGACCGCGGCCGCGCCCATGAAGGTCTCGCCGAGGCCGACGAGCCCGTCATCTGTGTGCAGGCGCACCCAGACGAGGTTGCCGAACTCGGCGAGGCGGATGGTTTCGAGGGCGGTGATCTTCATCGGTGGTCCGGGATTTGGTGGATAGGGGGCGCGGGTCAGGCGTCATTCTCGGGCTTGACCCGAGAATCTCATGACCAGAGGGCCTGGTTTCCGAGATGGTCGGGTCAAGCCCGACCATGACGGTGTCGGAAGGCTGGCTTACTTCCCGCGCAGCTTGGCGAGGTCGGCCTGGATGCGCTCGATCGTGTCCTTGCCGATCGTCGCCTGGTGGCGCTGATAGACGGCCTGGGTGCTCTCGCGCATCTTGGCGAGCTCCTCGGTGCTGACCTCGCTGACCTGCATGCCCTTGGCCTTGAGATTGGCGAGGGACTTGTCGTTGAGCTCGCGCGAGACCTTGCGCTCCTCGTCGCGGCCGACGATGGCGCAGTCGCTCAGCACCTTTTGCTCCTCGGTCGAGAGCTGGTCCCAGAGCTTCTTCGAATAGAGCATCAGGAACGGCGTATAGGCGTGCCGGGATAGGGTCAGGTACTTCTGGACCTCGTAGAGCTTGGAGGTGTCGATGGTGACGAGCGGGTTCTCCTGGCCGTCGATCGCATGGGTCTCCAGCGCGGCGAAGACCTCGCCGAAGGCCATCGGCGTCGCATTAGCGCCCATGGTCTTGAAGCTGTCGAGGAAGATGTTGTTCTGCATGACGCGGACCTTGAGCCCGGTCATCTCCTCGGCCTTGGTCACGGCCCGCTTCGAATTGGTGAGATTGCGGAAGCCGTTCTCCCAATAGGCGAGGTTGACCACGCCGAAGCCCGGCAGCTTGTCGGCGATGTACTTGCCGAAGGCGCCGTCGAGCACGGCGTCGGCCTCCTTCTCGTCGGTGAACAGGAAAGGCAGGTCGAAGACGCCGAGCTCGGGCATGATGCCGACCAGCGGCGAGGAGGAGGTGATCACCATCTCCTGCGTGCCGGCGCGCAGGGCCTGCGTCGCCTGCAGGTCGCCGCCGAGCGCGCCGCCCCAGAAGGCCTGGAGCTTGAGCTTGCCGCCGGACTTCTCGGCCATGCAGGCCTTCATCTTGGCGACGCCGTTGCCGACCGGATGGTCCTCGTTGATGCCGTTGGAGACGCGGATGTTGCGCTCCTTGATTTGCGCCTGGGCGGTGCCGGCGATAGCCGCGAGCGCGACGCCGGCGACGAGCGAGAGGAGGCGGGTCGTCCTGGTCATTGTCTACTCCCTGTACTGAACTCTTCTTGGGTTTTCGGATAAGGCAGGCGGGTGGTCTTTTAACGGCCGCTCAGCCAGGCGAGTGGCACCATCACGAGCTGCGGGAACAGCACGAGCAGGAACATCGCGAGCGACTGGGCGATGAAGAACGGCCAGACGCCGCGCATCACAGCGCTCATCGGCACGCGGGCGACGCCGCAGACGACGTTGAGCACGATGCCGACCGGCGGCGTGATCAGGCCGATGGCGTTGTTGATGATGAAGAGGACACCGAAATAGATCGGGTCGATTCCGGCCTGCTTGACGATCGGCATCAGCACCGGCGTCAGGATCAGCACCGTCGGGGTGAAGTCGAGCGCGGTGCCGACCACCATGACCAGCAGCATGATGATGATCATCAGCACGGTCTTGTTGCCCATGAAGGGCTCGAGCAGCGACGACAGCTCGGCCGGGATGTTGGCCTGCGTGATCAGCCAGGCCGAGACCACGGCCGCGGCGACGAGCAGCATCACCGCACTGGTGGTCTTCGCCGCCAGCAGCGTCACCCGGTAGAGGTCGCTCGGCTTCAGCTCACGGTAGACGAACATGCCGACGATCAGCGCGTAGACGGTGGCGACCACGGCCGCTTCCGTCGGCGTGACGATGCCGAAGCGGATGCCGCCGAGGATCGCGATCGGCATCAGCAGGGCCAGCGAACCGTCCCAGGTTGCCTTCAGGCGCTCGGCCCCGGTCTTGCGCGGCAGCACCGTGATCTTGTCGCGGCGGGAGACGATCCACCAGGCGATGACCAGCGACAGGCCGATCAAGAGGCCGGGGAAGACGCCGGCGAGGAAGAGCCGGGTGATCGAGAGATTGGCGGCGACGCCGAAGACGATGAAGCCGATCGAGGGCGGGATGATCGGGGCGATGATGCCGCCGGACGCGATCAGGCCGGCGGAGCGGCCGACATCGTAGCCGGCGCTGCGCATCATCGGCAGCAGGATCGAGGCGAGCGCCGCGGTGTCGGCCGCGGCCGAGCCGGAGAGCGAGGCCATGATGATCGCCGCGAAGATCGCGACATAGCCGAGGCCGCCATGGAGATGGCCGACCAGCGAGAGCGCGAAATTGACGATGCGCTTCGAGAGGCCGCCGGCATTCATCAACTCGCCGGCGAGCAGGAAGAAGGGGATGGCGAGGAGCTGGAAGGAATCCGCGCCGATGATCATGTTCTGCGCGATGATCTGGGTGTCGTAGACGCCGAGCCAGAGCATCAGCGCCACCGCGCAGACGATCAGCGAGAAGGCGATCGGCATGCCGAGCGCCATCGCTCCGCAGAGCGAGACGAGGAAGACGACGACGGTCATTCCAGGTGCCCCTTCAGATTGTGCGAGGGGCTGGCGCTGTAGTCGCCGGCGAATTCGGCGAGCTCGTAGGGGCCGAGCTTGCCGGTCAGCGCCCGGAACAAACGGCCGAGCGTGATCAGGGCGATGCCGGCGCCGGCGAAATAGAGCACGCCGTAGACATAGGCCATGCTGATGCCGGTGACCGGGGCGACGGCGCTCTCGTTGATCGCCTGCTGCTTCCAGGTGCCCTCGAGCAGCATCAGGCAGCAGATGAACACGATCGCGTCGCTGACCATCATGCAGAAGCGCCGGCCCTTGTCGCCGAGCGCCCCGACCAGGCTGTCGACGCCGAGATGGCCGTTCTCGCGCATCACCACGACGGCGCCGATGAAGGTCAGCCAGACGAAGAAATAGCGCGACAATTCTTCCGACACGTCGATGCCGGAGTTGAACAGATAGCGCAGCACGACATTGCCGAACACCATCACCACCATGCCGGCGAGCAGGGCGACGAGGCTGAACTCAAGCGCGCGTAAGACCCACCTTTCGGCGTGACGCAGCATTGGACGTTTCCTGTTGGTCTGTTGTTGTCGATGTCCGGGCGCTCTGCGGTGCCTCGGTCTTGGTGCGGGCGGCGTTTTCCATGTCGGCGCGGGCGACGGCGATCAGGTCGGCCATGGTCCTGCGCGCAGCCTCCGGATCGCGGGCGACGATGGCGTCGGTGACGACACGGTGGATCGCGAGCGAGGCCCGGGCGCGCCCGAGATCGTGCATTGAGAGGCCGAACGAAGCCTTCAGCACGGCCTGCAGGATCGGCCTCAGCTGGATCAGCAGCAGGTTGCCGGACGCTTCGAGGATCGCTTCGTGGAAGCGGTAGTCGGCTGTCTGATGGCCGGGCTTGTCGCCCGCCGCCGTCATCGCCGCCATCGCCGTGGTGATCTCGGCGATCTGCTCGTCGGTGCCGCGTTCGGCGGCGAGGCCGGCTGCGGTCGGCTCGATCATGCCGCGGAGTTCGAGCAGGTCGCGCTGGAAGCCGCTCGCCATGTCGGCATCGGTCATCCAGCCCATCACCTGCGGGTCGAGCAGCCGCCAGGCCGAGACGGGCTGGATCCGCGAGCCGACGCGCGGGCCGGTGACGATCAGCCCGAGCGCCTGCAGCGTCTTGGTCGCCTCGCGGATGACGGTGCGGCTGACGCCGAAATGCGCGCAAAGCTCATCCTCGCGCGGCAGCGTGCCGGAGAGCCCGATCTGCCCAGAGACGATCTCCCGGCCGAGCCGGTCGACGAGATGCGCATGGAAGTTCGAGGGGCGAGCCATGCATAGATCATATCATCATATGATTGATCCGCAAGCGGCGAAGGAGCCGTCGGCTTCGGCTGTCAACAGGGATGACGATGGAGGGCGGATGCTCCGGAACCAGCTGGAGCATCCTTCGCGACGCCGCTGGTGCGGCTCCTCAGGATGAGGGCTGAGCTTCCAGGCGATCTCACTCGGTCGGGTCCAGGAAAGGCGTGTCGCGGCTGCTCACATAGAAGATCACCACCTTGGTCAGCTCGGCGGCGCTGCGATTGTAGCCGGTCATCTCGACGCCCGGCGGTTCGACATAGGCCTCGCCAGCCTTGACCACCAAGGGCGGCTGCCCCTTCAGCTCGAGCGTGAACGCGCCTTCGAGGACATAGACCGTCACGGGAAAGCGATGGCTGTGCCTGACAGTTCTGCTGCCGGGCTGGAAGGTCGCGCTCATGACGCGGACCTCCTGCGAGGCATCGCGCGGCATCGTGTCGACCAGCTGGCGCAGCAGGAGGTTGGGCCTGGTCAGGGCCTCGTCATGAGCCCTGGCACTTGGCCCGAGGGCGAGGCTCGCGACGAGGAGGGCTGCCGGATAGAGCGACGGGCGCATCGCATTTTCCTTCCGTTTCGAGGCTGGTATCCTGCCGATGTTCCGTGAGGGTAGGTCCTACCGGGGATCTGCGGGAGCCGCGGTTTCCGGGAGGGGGGGCGCAGGATTGCGCCTTCCGAGCGGCGCCCGAAGCGAGGCGGGGACATGTTCGACTGGGACGACCTCAAGCCCTTCCTGGCCGTCGCGGAGCAGCGCAGCATGATCGCGGCGGCAAGATCGCTCGGCCTCAGCCAATCCACCGTGCAGCGGCGGCTGGCTGAGCTGGAACGGCGCATCGGCCGCGCCCTCGTGGTGCGGCACCCCGCCGGCTATCGCCTGACCGAGGACGGGGTGAGCCTCCTGCCGCTGGCGCAGAAGGTGGCGCGCGCCGTCGCCGAGCTGCAGCAGCATCTCGACGACACGGCCCGCGATCTCGACGGCGTCGTCCGCGTGACCTGCCCGGAGCCGTTGGTGCCGCGCATCGTCGGCTCGGGGCTGCTCGACGCCTTCCAGCTGCGCTATCCGAGGCTGCGCGTCGAGTTCGTGACCAGCGACCGCTATCTCGATCTCTCGCAGGGCGAGGCGGATGTCGCCTTCCGCTCCGGCGATACCGATGACGAGCTGGTGGGGCGCAAGATCGCCGAGTCGCTCTGGGCGATCTATGCCAGCCCCGACTATCTCGAACGCCACGGCCGACCGGCGACGCTGGGCGATCTCGGTCGGCATGCCCTGGTCGGGCTGGAGAGCGCGCTCGCTTCGCACCGCATGTTGACCTGGCTCGCCGATGTCGCGCCGGGAGCGCATTTCGCGGTGCGTAACAACAGTGTGCTCGGCCTAGTCTCGGCAGTTAGGTCCGGCGTCGGAATCGGGCCGTTGCCGACGGCGCTCGGCGATGCGGATGACGGGCTGGTGCGGATTTTCGGCCCGATCCCGGAACTCACCCGGAGCTGGCGCATCCTGGCCCATCCCGATCTGAGGCATACGCCGCGCATCGCGGCCTTCTTCGACTTCATCGTCGAGAACAAGGCGGCGCTGAAACCGATCTTCACCGGCTAGCATGCGGCCATGATGGTTGCGGGCAGGGCGGCCGGTCGCTACATAGCGGCCAGTTTCCCGAAAGCCTCAGCGCCCCAGTCCGAAGCGGAGCCCGCACGCCCCATGTCTCGTCAGTTCATCTACCATATGCGCGGCCTGTCGAAGACCTATCCGGGCGGCAAGCAGGTCCTGAAAGACATCCACCTTTCCTTCTATCCGGACGCCAAGATCGGTGTGCTCGGCGTCAACGGCGCGGGTAAATCGACCCTGCTGAAGATCATGGCCGGCTTCGACAAGGAGTGGACCGGCGAGGCCTGGGTCGCCGAGGGCGCGCGCGTCGGCTACCTGCCGCAGGAGCCGAAGCTCGACGAGACTCTCACCGTCCGCGAGAACGTCATGCTCGGCGTCGGCCCGCAGAAGGCGATCCTCGACCGCTACAACGAGCTCGCCATGAACTATTCGGACGAGACCGCGGACGAGATGACCAATCTCCAGGACGAGATCGAGGCCAAGGGCCTGTGGGATCTCGATTCCAAGGTCGACCAGGCGATGGACGCGCTGCGCTGCCCGCCGGACGACTGGCAGGTCGGCAAGCTCTCGGGCGGCGAGCGCCGCCGCGTCGCGCTCTGCAAGCTGCTGCTGGAACAGCCGGAGCTGCTGCTGCTCGACGAGCCGACCAACCATCTGGATGCCGAGACCACCGCCTGGCTCGAAGGGCACCTTCGGACCTATCCGGGCGCGATCCTGATCGTCACCCACGATCGCTACTTCCTCGACAACGTCACCAGCTGGATCCTCGAGCTCGATCGCGGCCAGGGCATCCCGTACGAAGGCAACTACTCGGCCTGGTCGGTGCAGAAGCAGAAGCGTCTCGCTCAGGAAGGCCGCGAGGACGTCTCGCGCCAGAAGACGCTGGAGCGTGAGGCCGAGTGGATGGCCGCCTCGCCGAAGGCGCGCCAGGCCAAGAGCAAGGCCCGTATCCAGCGCTATGACGAGCTCGTGCAGAAGGCCTCGAACAAGGGGCCGGATACAGCCCAGATCATAATCCCGATCGCCGAGCGGCTCGGCAACAACGTCGTCGATTTCGAGGACCTGTCGAAGGGCTTCCAGGACAAGCTCCTGATCGACGGGCTCACCTTCAAGCTGCCGCCGGGCGGCATCGTCGGCGTGATCGGTCCCAACGGCGCCGGCAAGACCACGCTGTTCAAGATGATCACCGGGGTCGAGAAGCCCGATGCCGGCACGATCAAGATCGGCGAGAGCGTCCAGCTTGGCTATGTCGACCAGAGCCGCGACTCGCTCGACGACAAGAAGAATGTCTGGGAGGAAATCTCGGGCGGAAACGACATCATCTATCTCGGCAAGAAAGAAATCAATTCAAGGGCTTATTGCTCGGCCTTCAACTTTAAAGGCGGCGACCAGCAGAAGAAGGTCGGCTCGCTCTCGGGCGGTGAGCGCAACCGCGTCCACCTCGCCAAGATGCTGAAATCCGGCGCCAACGTCCTGCTGCTCGACGAGCCGACCAACGACCTCGACGTTGATACGCTGCGCGCGCTGGAAGAGGCGCTGGAGGACTATGCCGGCTGCGCCGTGATCATCAGCCACGATCGCTGGTTCCTCGACCGCATCGCGACCCACATCCTCGCCTTCGAGGGCGACAGCCATGTCGAGTGGTTCGAGGGCAACTTCCAGGATTACGAGGAAGACAAGCAGCGCCGGCTGGGCATCGATTCCACCATCCCGAAGCGCATCCAGTACAAGAAGTTCACGCGCTAAGCGGTTGATGCAGGATTCAAAAGCGCCCGCGCTCCGGAAACGGGGCGCGGGCATTTGATTGAGCGCTCTGCGGCAGGGCACCCCACGAGCGGATGCCCCTGGCTTCATGAGGAGTGTTCTACCTACCGCTGTAGTGGCAATTTACACGCCCGCGCGTATTGTTGGCGTAGTGATGCGAGAGCCCTATGCGATTTGCCGTGCGATTCTTACCGCCGTGGTACCCTGTCGAAACTGATGAAACCGAAGCGGTGCTGGCGAACTGGATAAGGAAATACCTTCCTACGAACGAAGCCTTGTTGGATTTGCGCTTTACGGTGATCGGCGTCTGCCGTGCTCGTGACGAGATGGCGGTCTGCCTTCAAGACGGGCGTATCGCTCGCGTTATCCTGCCGGATAATCCTGCTGCGCCGCCTTCCGCTGAGGACCCGCTAGAGATTGACTACTTCGACGATGTGAGCGGGCTGAACGCTTTCATTTCTCGTGATGCGGCGGAGTACCAATAGGGCCCGGATGGTGATGCTGCAGCGCTTGCCATATCCTAGGTTCTGCATGGGAATTCAGACGGTTTGGCCACGCTATTTAGCTTCACGCCCGCGCCTCTCCGCCGAGCAGTTTCTGCAAGGCCACCAGATCGGTCCCGGCGAAGTCCGATGACCGGCTGACCTGCGCCCATTCCACCGCCTCCTTCTGCCGCTGCGCATCCGCCTGGGCGAGGACGAAGAGGGCGTCGCTGCCGAGGACGAGATGGGCCGGCAGGGTCTCGCGCCGGCTGAGGTCGAGGACGATCTGCGCGATCCTTTCGGGATCGCCGATCTCGTTGCCGACATAGGCTTTCAGCAGGTCGAGCACGGCGCCGACGCTGGGCTGGTAGTCCGGCATCACCGCCGGAGCGTTGCCGCGGGCGATCTCGCCCCAGCCGGTGCGCATGCCGCCGGGCTCGACCGAGACGATCTTGACGCCGAACGGCGCGACCTCCTTGGCGATCACCTCGGTGAAGCCGCCGACCGCCCATTTCGCCGATTGATAGGCGCTGAGGCCGGGCGTGCTGGTGCGGCCGCCGACCGAGGAGATGTTGATGATCTGGCCGGAACGCTGGGCCCGCATCGCTGGCAGCGCGGCGCGGGTGAGGTTCACGACCCCATAGAAATTGGTCTCGATCTGGGCGCGGAAGCTCTCCTCGCTGGTCTGCTCGAAGGCGACGGCATGGCCGTAGCCGGCATTGTTCACGAGCACGTCGAGCCGGCCGAAGGTGTCGACCGCGACGGTCACGGCCACGTTCGCAGCGGCCATGTCGGTGACGTCGAGCGCGAAGGACAGCAGCGTGTCGGGGTATCGGGCTTCGAGATCGGCGAGGCGACCGGGATCGCGCGCCGTCGCAATGACGTTGTCGCCGGCGGCGAGAGCCGCTTCGGCGATCGAGCGGCCGAGGCCGCGGGCGGCGCCGGTGATCAGCCAGGTTTTGGTCATGTGCTGTCCTTTCGAGGCTGTGAGTGAGTGCTTGCTCATTTAAACAAGTAAAATGGGCTCGGCTCAGCTGTTCCTTGGTGGGGTTTTCAGGCGGTGATGCCGTCCCAGAAGACCGAAAAGCCGAGCTTCTTGTAGTGCTCGTGCTTGCCGGGCTCCCGGGCGATCAGGTCGAGCATCACCTCGCTCAGGGCCTCGACCACGGCGCTGAAGAAGGGCTGCGACTGGTCCTTGAGCAGGCCTATCCGCCGGCTCTCCTCGATCATGCCGCTGATCTCGGCGAAAGCGGCGGCGCCCTTGCTGCGCGTCTCCTCGCTGATCCGGTCGGAGACGGCGAGCTGGCGCAGGGCCTTGTGCTTGACCGGGTGCTTCGCGCCCCAGTCGATGAAGCTGTTCCAGAGATGTTCGAGCCGGTCGCGGATGCTGCCCTCGCGCGGATAGGCTGTGACGGTGAGTGTGGCAAAATCGGTCTTCAGCTCGAGATAGAGCTGGTTCAGCAGCTCGTCCTTGCTGGCGAAATAGGTGAAGAGCGTGCCCTCGGCGAGCCCGGCCTCCCTGGCGATCTTGGCGGTCGGCGCGCCGGTGCCGAGCTCGGCGACCAGCTTGCAGGCGGCGGCCAGGATCGCTTCGCGCTTCGCTTCGCTGAGGGGACGGGCCATGAATGGTCAAATCTGAATGAGTGAGTGATTGCTCATTTATTTGGATGTGAGGGCCGCGAGAGTCAAGGGCTGTCCCCGCTCGTTTTTTCAGAGCGAGCGCCCGACCCGCTCGATCGCGGCCAGAAACCAGGACAGCGCCGGGTCGGTCGTCGCGCGGCGGCTATGCAGCAGGTCGATGGCGAAGGGCGGGGCGTCATAGGGCAGGGGCATCAGCGTGATGCCGGCGATCTCGGCGAAGCGCCCGGCGACACGCCGCGCCATGGTCGCGACGAGGTCCGTGCCGGCAACCGCGAAGGGCACGGCGACGATGTGCGCGAGCGTGACCGCAACCCGGCGCTTGTGGCCCTCCATGGCGAGGATGGCGTCGACAACGCCGGGCGAGCCGTCGCCGCCGGCGGAGGAGAACAGCGCATGCGGCAGCCGGAGATAGTCGTCGGGCGTGAGCGGCGCGGCGTGCGCCCTGTCACGGATGCAGACGAAATCCTCCTCGAACAGTCTGCGCCTGACGATGCGGGCGGAGTCAGGGAGATGCCCGCCGATCAGCGCGTCGACATCGCCGCGTTCGAGCGTGGCGAGGCTGGCAGCGGCATCGGCGATCGGCCTGACGACGAGGTCGATGCCGGGGGCCTCCTGTCGCAGCAAAGCGACCAGCGCCGGCACGACGACGAGGTCGCCATAGTCGGTCACGGCGACGGTCAGGCGGCGGCGCGCGGTCGCGGGCTCGAAGTCGCTGTCCGGCGCGAGTGTTGCCCTGATCTGGGAGAGCGCCTCGCCGATCGGCCGGGCCAGCGCCAGCGCCCTGGCAGTCGGCTGCATGCCCGCGGCGGTGCGGATGAAGAGCTCGTCGCCGAACAGAGCGCGCAGGCGCGTCAGCGCGCTGCTCATCGAGGGCTGCGCCAGGCCGATGCGCTGGCCGGCGCGGGTGACGTTGCGCTCCTCGAGCAGCGCCTCGAAGGCGGTGAGGAGGTTGAGATCGATCGCAGCTAAATTCATCTGAGCAATAGTACTGATAGTAAAAATCGATTTCCGCAATGGTGTGCGCGCTGCTGAAAGAGGGGTGCTTGAAACGGCTGGACGAGGCGCATGCGAGCATCCCTGTCGCGCCTCATACCGCGCGGACCAACGATCCTGGCGCTCGGCGTCGTCGTCGGCCTGGCCTTTCCAGTACTGGCCGAGCTGGTCCGGCCGTCGATGCCGGTGATGATCTTCCTCATCGTGCTCGGCACGCTGCTGCGGACCGATGGCAAGTCGGTCGTCGCCGTGCTTGGCCGCCCGGCGCTCTCCGTTCTGCTTCCCGTCACCGTCATGGTCGCGTGCCCGGTGCTGATCGGCCTGATTGCTTACCGCTTCGGCGTTGGCGCCGAGCTGGCGCTCGCCCTTGTGCTGGCAACCGCGGCGCCGCCATCGAGCGGCACGGCAGCGGTGGCGCGGATGCTCGGGCTCGACGGCACAATTCCGCTCGCGGTGACGCTGCTGTGCATGGCGCTCGCCCCGATCACCGTGCCGCTCCTCGCCGGCTGGTCTGGCGGGATCGGTCTTAGTGCCCTCGATCTCGCCTTGCGCCTGGCCATGCTGGTCGGCGGTGCCGAGGGCGTCGCCCTGCTGCTGCGGCGCTTTGCTGGAGCGCAACTGCGCAGCCATGGTGAAACGATCGACAGGATCGTGGTCGCGGCGCTGCTCGTCTTCGTGATCGCCACCATGGCGGGCGTGAGGGCGCAGATCGAGGCGGATTGGCGGGGCGCGCTGCTATGTCTGGTGATCGCCTTCGCCTGCAATCTTGGTCTGCAGGGAGCGGGGGCCGTCCTGCTGCCCGGCGCGCTGGCCGAACGATTGACCGTCGGCCTCATTCTCGGCAATCGCAATGTCGGGCTGGTCTGGTCGGCGCTCGGCGCTGCGGCCTCGCCGCGCATGGCGCTGTACTTCGCGGCGACGCAGTTGCCGATCTATCTCACCCCGCGTCTGATCGACATGATCATCAGCTACGCCAGAGCAAGGAAGCCATCATGACCGCCGCCCGCCTGACGGAAGAGCTCGCGCTCCGCTTCGCCCGCATCGCGCTCGGGCATGTCGGGCGCGAATATCCGAACAAGCCGGACCATACGCTGGCGGGGCCGGAGGATGCGCGGACCCCGCGCGAGCTGCACCCGATCTTCTATGGCAGCTATGACTGGCATTCCTGCGTCCACAGCTACTGGATGCTGGCGCGCCTGCTGCGGCGCTATCCCGGCTTCGCGGCGGCGGCCGAGATACGCGCGCTGTTCGACGCGCAGCTGACGCCCGAGAAGGTAGCGGTCGAATGCGCCTATCTCGCTCCTCCGACCGCACGGGGCTTCAAGCGCCCCTATGGCTGGGGCTGGCTCTTGAAGCTGGCGGCGGAATTGAGCCTGCTCGACGATAAGAGGTGGTCGCAGAACTGCGCGCCGCTAGCCGAGGCCTTCGCGCAACGTTTCCGCGACTTCCTGCCGCTCGCGACCTATCCGGTGCGGGTCGGGACGCATTTCAACACGGCCTTCGGCCTGCGCATGGCGGCAGACTACGCGACCGCGACGGCGGATGACGCGTTCGCCGCCCTGCTGCGCGAGACGGCCTTGCGCTGGTATGGCGAGGACAGCGACTGCCCGGCCTGGGGCGAGCCGAGCGGCGATGATTTCCAGTCCTCGGCGCTGATCGAGGCCGAGTGCATGCGCCGCCTGCTGGCGCAGGAGGTGTTCCTGCCCTGGTTCGATCGCTTCCTGCCGCGGCTGGAGCGCCGGGAGCCGGCGACATTGTTCCGGCCGGCGACGGTCACGGATCGCAGCGACGGCAAGATCGCGCATCTCGACGGGCTAAACCTCAGCCGTGCCTGGTGCTGGCGGGCGCTGGCCGGTGCGCTGCCGGAGGGCGATGCCCGCCGGGCGGTGGCGACGACGGCCGCGGCCGAGCATCTGGCCGCGGGCTTCCCGCATATCGCCGGCGACTATATGGGCGAGCACTGGCTCGCCAGCTTCGCGGTTCTCGCGCTGGAAGAGGAGCCCTGAGCGTCGAAAGGCTCAGGCCTTGCCCTTCACCAGGATGTTGGCGTCGACATCATGGATGTCGCGCTTGCCGCAGAGGGCCATGGTGATGTCCATCTCCTTGCGGATGATGTCGAGGGCGAGCTTGACGCCCTCTTCGCCCATGGCGCCCAGCCCATAGAGGAAGGCGCGGCCGATCAGCACGCCGCGGGCGCCGAGCGCCACCGCTTTCAGCACGTCCTGGCCGGAGCGGATGCCGCCATCCATCCAGACCTCCATGCGCCCGCCGACCTGCTCGACGATTCCCGGCAGGGCCGCGATCGAGGAGACCGCTCCGTCGAGCTGGCGGCCGCCATGGTTGGAGACAATCAGCGCATCGGCGCCGCTCTGGGCCGCGAGCTCGGCGTCCTCGGCGTCGAGGATGCCCTTCAGGATCAGCTTGCCGCCCCAGCGGTCCTTGATCCACTTGACGTCGTCCCAGCTCAGCGTCGGGTCGAACTGCTCGGCCGTCCAGGAGGAGAGCGAGGAGAGGTCGCCGACGCCCTTGGCGTGGCCGACGATGTTGCCGAAGGTGCGGCGCTTGGTGCCGAGCATGCCCAGGCACCAGCGCGGCTTGAAGGCGAGGTCGATCAGATTGACCAGCGTCGGCTTCGGCGGGGCGGAAAGGCCGTTGCGGATGTCCTTGTGGCGCTGGCCGAGGATCTGCAGGTCGAGCGTCAGCATCAGCGCCGAGCAGCCGGCCGCCTTGGCGCGGTCGATCAGGCGGCCGATGAAGTCGCGGTCGCGCATCACATAGAGCTGGAACCAGAACGGCTTGTCGGTGTTCGCAGCGATGTCCTCGATCGAGCAGATGCTCATGGTCGAGAGCGTGAAGGGGATGCCGGCCCGGGCGGCGGCCTTGGCGGCGAGGATCTCGCCGTCGGCATGCTGCATGCCGGTGAGACCGGTCGGCGCGATCGCGACCGGCATCGAGACGTCCTGGCCGATCATGGTCGTCGCCAGCGTGCGGTTGGTCATGTCGACGGCGACGCGCTGGCGCAGCTTGATGTCGGCGAAATCGCTCTCGTTGGCGCGGTAGGTGCCCTCGGTCCAGGCGCCGGAATCGGCGTAATCGTAGAACATGCGCGGCACGCGGCGCTTCGCCAGGAGGCGCAGGTCTTCGATCGTCAGCGGCTGGGCCATGGTCGTCTCGTCCGGCAGTCTTTCCTGCTCGGTCGCATGGAACGTCTTGCGAGGCAACGGCAAAGGGCGTTTTCCCCGCATGCCCGGCCTGTTTCAGCTCCCGTTCAGGCCGGCGCGGCGATGGGAGCGGTTGAGCCCGGCCTCCCGATCCTGTAGGGGCCGCTCATCCCGTCCTTCTGCTCAGCGAGATAGTGCTCATGCTTCTGCGGCTCGTCGCTGCATTCCTGTTCTGCGGCCTTGCGACCCTTGCCTCTGCTCAGCAGCAGGAGGTCGGCTGGAAGAGCGGGCGCGAGGCGGCCGAGATCGAGCGCAAGATCACCGCGCTGATCGGCAGGATGACGCTGGAGGAGAAGGTCGGCCAGCTCCACCTCTCCGGCCGCGGCGAGGGCTTCGACATCAATCAGATCAAGGCCGGCCGCATGGGCGCGGTGATGAACTTCGTCGTGCCGGCGGAGGTTAGGCAGGTCCAGGAGGCCGTCAGGCAGTCGCGCCTCAAGATCCCGCTGATCATCGGCCTCGATGCGGTTCACGGCTTCTCGACCTATTTCCCGCTGCCGCTCGGCCAGGCCTCGAGCTGGAACCCGCAATTGATCGAGCAGGCGGCCTATTGGACCGGGCGCGAGGCGCGCGCCGCCGGCGTGAACTGGACCTTCGCGCCGATGGTCGACATCTCGCGCGATCCGCGCTGGGGCCGGGTGCTGGAGGGCGCGGGCGAGGACGCCCATCTCGCAAGCGTCATCGCGGCGGCGCGAACCCGCGGCTACCAGCGCGGCGGCGTCGCGGCGAGCGTCAAGCACTTCGTCGGCTATGGCGCGGCCGAGGGCGGGCGCGACTACAACTCGACCTGGATCCCGACCAGCCAGCTGCACGACCTCTTCCTGCCGCCGTTCAAGGCGGCCTTCGACACCGGCGCCATGACGGCGATGGCGGCGTTCAACGCCCTCAACGGCATGCCTGCCACCGCCCATCGCGGCATGCTGACCGACCTGCTCCGCGGGAAATGGGGCTTCCGCGGCTTCGTCACCTCGGATTTCGGCTCGATCACCGAGCTGCGCTTGCACGGCATCGCCAAGGACGACGCCGAAGCTGCGCGCAAGGCGCTGCTCGCCGGCATCGACATGGACATGATGGGCGATGTCTACCACAAGCATCTCGCCAACGAGGTGACGGCCGGCCGCGTGCCGATGAAGGCGCTCGACGAGGCCGTCCGGCGCGTGCTCAGGGTCAAGTACCATCTTGGCTTGTTCGAGCGGGCGGATGTCGATGTCGCCGCCGCGCCCTCGCTGATGCAGACCGAGGAGGCCCGCAAGATCGCCCGCCAGGCGGCGCGCGAGGGCGTGATCCTGTTCAAGAACGACAGGCAGACGCTGCCGATCGCGTCGTCTGTCAAGTCGGTCGCGGTGATCGGCGCCATGGCGGTGCCGGAGGACGAGCGGGTCTGGACCGATCCGGCCGGGCTCGGCCGCCGCGTCGTGCAGCCGCTGCCGGATGCGCTGCGAGAGCAGCTGCCGTCCGACGTCACGGTCACCTATGAGCCCGCCTTCAGCAAGAACTGCGGTACCGAATTCAAGGACAAGGAGGCCGCGCTGAAGGCGGCTGCCGCAGCCGATCTCGTTGTCACCATGCTCGGCGAGGACTGCGAATTCATGGGTGAGGGCGCCTCGCGCACCGAGCTTCGCCTGCCCGGCGTGCAGCAGGAACTGCTCGAGGCACTGGTCGCCACGGGCAAGCCGGTGGTGCTGGTGCTGGCGACGGGCCGGCCGCTGGTCCTGACCTGGGCCGACAAGCACGTCGCCGCGATCGTCCAGACCTTCCATGGCGGCACCGAGGGGCGCGCCGCGATCGCCGAGGTGCTGGCCGGCAAGGTCAATCCGGCAGGGCGCACGCCGATGAGCTTCCCGCGCTCGGTCGGGCAGATCCCGGTCTATTACGACCAGCTGCCGACGGGACGGCCGCAGAAGATCCGCCAGCGCTATGAATCCATCTACATGGACGAGGCGAACGAGGCGCTCTACCCGTTCGGCTTCGGCCTGTCCTATAGCCGCTTCGCCTATGCCAATCCGCGCGTGACGAACGCCAGGGTGCCGTTCGATGGGGCGACCGAGATCTCCGTCGACGTGACCAATCAGGGGGATCGCGACGGCCAGGAGGTGGTACAGCTTTATATCCGCCAGCCGGTGGCGGAGCGCTCGCGGCCGCTGCGCCTGCTCAAGGGCTTCGAGAAGGTCGCTCTGAAGGCCGGCGAGACCCGGACAGTGCGGTTCAAACTGGAGGGCAAGGCGCTCGGCGGCCATGACGATGACGGCCGCTACCAGCTCGATCCGGGTATCATCGAGGTTTATCTCGGGGGCTCTTCACTCGCTACGGTAAGGACGCAGTTCGAGCTAGTAAGGCGCTGAGCCGACGTTAGGGCAACTGCCGTCGCTTTCATCTCGACAAGCTTGCGTTTTCGGTCAATCCTCAGCTCCGCGGGGCCTTTTCGACATCGTTGCCGAGGGGCTCCGTTACGACCACGGATGCTCCAAGGGATGCGGCGATGGCGACCGGAACCGTCAAATGGTTCAATACCGAGAAGGGCTACGGCTTCATTCAGCCTGCTGATGGCGGCAAGGATGTGTTCGTTCACATCACTGCCGTCAAGGAAGCGGGCCTGATGTCCCTGACCGAGGGACAGAAGCTCTCCTTCGACCTGAAGACCGAGCGCGGCAAGACCGCTGCGGGTGACCTGAAGCTGCTCTGAACGCAGCCAACGGCCTGATAGGCATGACGAAGGCTGAGGGCCTGCGGGTGTGAAGCCTGCGCCCAGGATTGGTTGGCTCGTCATGGCGTTGACGACCGGTTCCTGCCGGAACGGCAGGCGCGCGTTCGCGACAAGCTGCGATGCCCGCCCCCGACTTCGAGCTGTCCGGTGCTTCGATCTAGCGCGCGTAGCGCCGCGCCCCCGCGACGCAGAGGACGACTGCGGCCGAGGTCGCGATCATCTGCCAGCCGACATTTTCGCCGAGCAGCAGGCCTGCCAGCGCCAGACCGAAGAAAGGCTGCAGCAATTGCAGTTGCCCGACCGCGGCGATGCCGCCCTGGGCGAGGCCGCGATACCAGAAGACGAAGCCGATCAACATGCTGAACAGCGAGACATAGGCGAGGCCGAGCCAGGCCGGGCCGCCCGCCTGTGCGAAGGAGGCCGGCAATGTCGCCAGCGAGAGGCCGGTCATGATCGGCAGCGACAGCACCAGCGCCCAGGAGATCACCTGCCAGCCGCCGAGATGGCGCGAGAGGCGCGCGCCCTCGGCATAGCCGAGGCCGCAGACGATGACGGCGGCGAGCATCAGGAGGTCGCCGACGGGTGAGGCTTTGAGCCCTTGCGTCCAGGCGAAGCCGACGACGCAGAGGCTGCCGAGGATGGCGAAGACCCAGAAGGCAGGCTGAGGCCGCTCGCCGCCGCGCAGCACGCCGAAGATCGCGGTCGCGAGCGGCAGCAAGCCGATGAAGACGATCGAGTGGGCGGAAGTGACGTGCTTCAGCGCCAGCGCGGTCAATAGCGGGAAGCCGACGACGACGCAGAGCGCGACCACGGCGAGCGGCAGGACATCGGCGCGGGCCGGCCGTTTCTCCCTGAGCGCGAGCAGGAGGGCGAGCCCGAGCAGTCCGGCGATGGCGGCGCGTGCGACGGTCAGGAACACCGGGTCGAAATCGGCGACGGCGACGCGTGTCGCCGGCAGGGAGCCGCTGAAGATGACGACGCCGATGAAGCCGTTGAGCAGGCCGTTCGCAGTTCTGTCCATGGTACCTCCGAGGGCTGGCCTGCATGCAGTGAAGCCTTTCGGATTTCCAGAGACAGTCCGGTACAGTTCGGGCAAACTGTCCTGATGCTGGAAGCCGTACAGATTAAGGATTCAGGCGAGGCTGAGGCCGTCGCAGATACGCTCGTCGGGCGGGTCATGGCGACGATCCGGCAGCGCATCGCCGGACGGACGCTCGCGCCGGGCGCCAAGCTGCCCTCGATCCGCGGCCTCGCGCAGAGCATGGGCGTGTCGAAATCGACGGTGGTCGAAGCCTATGAGCGGCTGGCGGCGGAAGGGGCGATCCAGGCGCGGCGCGGCTCGGGCTTCTATGTCCGACGCCTGCCGCCGCTCTCGCTCGCCGATGTCGCGCCCAAGCTTGACCGGGCGGTCGACCCGCTCTGGATCTCCCGGCAGTCGCTCGATGCCGGCGCGGACAGCCTGAGGCCCGGATGCGGTTGGCTGCCGCCGGACTGGATGCCGGAGGCCTCGATCCGCAAGGCCTTGCGTAAGCTCGGCCGGGCCGAGGCGGCGACGCTGGCCGAATACGGCACACCGCTCGGTTCACCTGCGCTACGCCGTCTCCTCGCTCATCGCCTGGCCGAGCGCGGCGTCGAGGCCCCGCCTGACCAGATCGTCCTGACCGAGTCGGGCACGCAGGCGATTGATCTTGTCTGCCGCTTCCTGCTCGAGCCTGGCGACACCGTGCTGGTCGACGATCCCTGCTATTTCAACTTCCAGGCGCTGCTGCGCGCTCATCGTGCCAAGGTCGTCAGCGTGCCTTATACGCCGTCGGGACCCGATCTTGCCCTGTTCGCACAGGCGCTGACCGAGCACCGGCCGCGGCTCTACGTCACCAATTGCGCTCTGCATAACCCGACCGGCGCGACGCTCTCGGCCGCGACCGCCCATCGCTTGCTGAAGCTCGCCGAGCAGGCGGGTCTGACCATCGTCGAGGACGACATCTTTGGCGATCTCGAACCGGAGGTCGCGCCGCGGCTCGCCGGGCTCGACGGGCTGGAGCGGGTGATCCAGATCGGCAGCTTCTCGAAGACGCTGTCGGCTTCGGTGCGCTGCGGCTACATCGCGGCACGGCCGGACTGGGTCGAGGGGCTGACCGACCTCAAGGTCGCGCTCTCCTTCGGCGGCGGGCGGCTCGCGGCCGAGCTCGTGCTCGATATCCTGAAAGACGGCGGCTATCGCCGGCATGTCGAAGCGCTGCGCCAGCGCCTGGGACGGGCCATGGCCGAGACGCGCGGCCGGCTCGCTGCGCTCGACATCGAGCCCTGGCTGACACCGCGCGGCGGGCTGTTCCTGTGGTGCCGGCTGCCGGGCGAGCTCGACGCGGGGGAGGTCGCCCGGCAGGCGCTGGGCGAGGGCATCGTGCTTGCGCCGGGCAACGCCTTCAGCCTGTCGCGGACGGCACGGCACTTCATGCGCTTCAATGTGGCGCAGGCCGCCGATCCCAGGATCTTCAGCGTGCTGCGCGAGGCGATGCGGGTGGCTGCCTCACGCAAGCCCGCGTAGAGCGAGCGCGCGGGGCCTTCTCTCGTGCGACAGAGGAGCCTCCCCGTTTGTTTGATCCGTCGGTGTCGGACTGAAATATCGGACAAGCGGCTTGCATTTCTCCTGTGGTTGACATAAAGATATCTTTATATCTTTCACAGAATTTTGAGGCGCTCGCCGGTGACCAGCCGCTTCCATCATTCGCTGCCGACCCTGCTGGGCTGCCTGCGAGCAGCGGGCGAGGAGACACGCCTGCGGATCCTGGCGTTGCTGGCGGAAGGCGAGCTTTCGGTCTCCGATCTCACCGACATTCTCGGCCAGTCGCAGCCGCGCATCTCGCGCCATCTCAAGCTGATGGCGGAAGCCGGGCTGCTGCGCCGCTCGCGGGAAGGCGCCTTCGCCTTCTTCCGGCTCGACGATGCGACGCCGGGTGGCGCACTGGCGCTGACGCTCGCCCGCGATCTCGATCCCGCCGACCCGGTTCTGGCGGCGGACCGTGAGCGCCTCACCGCGGTGCGTGCATCGCGGGCTGCCGCGGCGCAGTCCTATTTCGCCAATGTCGCGCGCGAATGGGATCAGCTCCGCTCACTGCATGTTCCCGACGCCGCCGTCGAGGCTGCGGTCGAGGCCGCCGTCGGCGAGACGCCGCTGCAGGCGCTGCTCGATCTCGGCACCGGCACCGGGCGCATGCTGGAGCGCCTCGCGCCGAAGGCGGCCCGTGCGGTCGGTGTCGATGCCAGCCATGCCATGCTGGCGGTGGCGCGGGCCAACCTCGAAAAGGCCGGCCTGTCGCGGGTCGAGCTGCGGCAGGGCGACATCTATGCGCTGCCCTTCGCGCGCGGCTCGTTCGACCTCGTGATCGTGCACCAGGTTCTGCACTTCCTCGACGATCCGGCCCGCGCCTTGCGCGAGGCGGCAGCGCTGCTCTCCCCGGGTGGGCGGCTGATCCTGGTCGATTTCGCGCCGCACGAGATGGAGTTCCTGCGGACCGAGCACGCGCATCGCCGACTCGGCTTCGAGAAGGACGAGATCGTCGCCTGGTTCGCCGAGGCCGGTCTCGACTGCGATCTCGCCGAGGAGGTCACTGCGCCCGATGGCGCTTGCGGCCAGCTCGGCGTCATGCTCTGGCGCGGGCGCGATCGGCGCCTCCAGGGTGATTTTCCGATTCGTCAGTTCGATCGTGAGGTTGCGTGATGAACGCTTTCCGCCCCAGCCGCCATGGCTCGCGCCGCCCGCGCGTCTCCTTCGAGTTCTTCCCGCCGAAGAACGAGGAGATGGAGGTCAATCTCTGGGACAGCGTGCGCCGGCTCGAGCCGCTCGGCCCGGCTTTCGTCTCGGTAACCTATGGCGCCGGCGGCTCGACCCGCGAGCGCACCCACAACACCGTCAAGCGCATGATCGACGAGACCGGCCTGAAGCCGGCGGCGCATCTGACCTGCGTCTCCGCCAGCACCGACGAGGTCGATGACGTCATCCGCTCCTATTGGGCAGCGGGCGTGCGCCATATCGTGGCGCTGCGCGGCGATCCGGCCGGCGGGCTCGGCACCACCTACGAGCCGCATCCCGAGGGCTATCACCAGACCTCGGACCTGGTCGAAGGCATCCGCAAGATCGGCGAGTTCGAGGTCACCGTCTCGGCCTATCCGGAGAAGCACCCGGAAGCCGCCTCGCTCGATGCCGACATCGATGCGCTGAAGAAGAAGGTCGATGCCGGTGCGACCCGGGCGATCACCCAGTTCTTCTTCGATAACGACGTCTATTTCCGCTATCTCGACAAGGTCCGCTCGCGCGGCATCGAGATTCCGATCCTGCCGGGCATCGTCCCTGTCCAGAACTTCAAGCAGACCGCCGGCTTTGCCCGCAAGACCGGGGCAAGCGTGCCGCAATGGCTGGCCGACCGCTTCGAGGGGCTGGAGGACGACGCCGCGACGCGCCGGCTGGTCGCCGCCGCCGTCTGCGCCGAGCAGGTGCTCGATCTGATCGATCGCGGCGTCTCCGACCTGCATTTCTACACGATGAACAAGGCCGACCTGGTCTATGCGATCTGCCATCTCGTCGGCTTGAAGCCGGAGAAGGCGCAGGCGCAGCAGGTGGCGGCGGAGTAGACTGATGTCCGATTACCAGCCCACCCCCGCCGACGGCGCCGAAATCGAGCGCGCCCTGCGCCAGGCCGCCTCCGAGCGCATCCTCATCCTCGACGGCGCGATGGGGACGCAGATCCAGAACCTGAAGCTGAGCGAGGCCGACTTCCGCGGCGAGCGCTTCAAGGGCTGGAACCACGACCTCAAGGGCAATAACGACCTGATCGCGCTGACGCTGCCGGATGCGCTGCGCGACATCCATCTCGCCTATTACCGGGCGGGCGCCGATATCGTCGAAACCAACACCTTCTCCGGCACCTCGATCGCCCAGGCCGATTACGGCATGGAAGCGATCGTCTACGAGCTCAATGTCGAGTGCGCCCGGATCGCGCGCGAGGCGGCCGAGATCGCCCGCAAGGAGGACGGCCGTCGCCGCTTCGTCGCCGGCGCGATCGGCCCGACCAACCGCACGCTCTCGATCTCGCCCGACGTCAACAATCCCGGTTTCCGCGCGGTGACCTTCGACCAGGTGCGCGATGCTTACGCCGAGCAGGTTCGTGGCCTGATCGATGGCGGCTCCGAATTGCTGCTGATCGAGACGATCTTCGACACGCTCAACGCCAAGGCCGCGATCGTCGCGATCCAGGAGGTCTTCCGCGAGAAGAGCCTCAAGCTGCCGGTGATGATCTCCGGCACGATCACCGATCTCTCCGGCCGCACCCTCTCGGGCCAGACGGTCGAGGCGTTCTGGAACGCGGTGCGCCATGCCGATCCGCTGACGATCGGCCTCAACTGCGCCCTCGGCGCCCGCGAGATGCGCGCCCATATCAAGGACATGTCGCGCGTCGCCGGTACGCTGGTCTGCGCCTACCCGAATGCCGGCCTGCCCAACGAGTTCGGCCTCTATGACGAGCGGCCGGAAGCGACTGCCAAGATGCTGGCCGAATTCGCCGATGCCGGCTTCGTCAACGTGGTCGGCGGCTGCTGCGGCACCACGCCGGACCATATCCGCGCCATCGCCGGGGCTGTCGCCGGCAAGGCGCCGCGCCGCGTGCCGGAACCGAAGCCCTATCTCAGGCTCGCCGGCCTCGAGCCGTTCACGCTCGACGAGACCATTCCGTTCGTCAATGTCGGCGAGCGCACCAACGTCACCGGCTCGGCCAAGTTCCGCAAGCTGGTCACCAATGGCGACTATGCCGCCGCGCTCGACGTGGCGCGCGACCAGGTCGCCAATGGCGCGCAGGTCATCGACATCAACATGGACGAAGGCCTGCTCGATTCCGAGAAGGCGATGACCGAGTTCTGCAACCTGATCGCCTCGGAGCCGGACATCTCCCGCGTGCCGATCATGGTCGATTCCTCGAAGTTCCATGTGATCGAGGCCGGCCTCAAGACGATCCAGGGCAAGCCGATCGTCAACTCGATCTCGATGAAGGAGGGCGAGGAAGCCTTCCTCGAGCATGCCCGCATCTGCCGGCAATACGGCGCAGCGGTGGTGGTCATGGCCTTCGACGAGACCGGTCAGGCCGACACCTATCAGCGCAAGATCGAGATCTGCACCCGCGCCTACAAGCTGCTGACCGAGGTCGCCGGCTTCCCGCCCGAGGACATCATCTTCGATCCAAACATCTTCGCGGTGGCGACCGGCATCGAGGAACACGACAACTACGGCAACGACTTCATCAACGCGACCCGCACCATCCGCGAGACGCTGCCGCACGCCCATATCTCGGGCGGCGTTTCGAACCTGTCCTTCTCGTTCCGCGGCAATGAGAAGGTCCGCGAGGCGATGCATTCGGTCTTCCTCTACCATTGCATCAAGGTCGGCATGGACATGGGCATCGTGAATGCCGGCCAGCTCGGCTCCTACGATGATCTCGATCCGGAACTGCGCGAGCTCTGCGAGGATGTCGTCCTCAACCGCCGCAAGGATTCGACCGAGCGCCTGCTCGACGCTGCGCCGCGCTTCAAGGGCGACGGCTCGGCGGCGGTTTCGGGCAAGGACCTCGCCTGGCGCGAAGCCGATGTGCACGAGCGTCTCAAGCACGCTCTGGTCAACGGCATCACCGAGTTCATCGACCGCGATACGGAAGAGGCGCGCACTCAGGCTGAGAAGCCGCTTCACGTTATCGAAGGGCCGTTGATGGCCGGGATGAACGTGGTCGGCGACCTGTTCGGTGCCGGCAAGATGTTCCTGCCGCAGGTGGTGAAGTCGGCCCGCGTGATGAAGCAGGCCGTCGCCTACCTCATGCCGTACATGGAGGAGGAGAAGCGCCTCAATGGCGGCGCCGAGCGCCAGGCGGCCGGCAAGGTGCTGATGGCGACCGTGAAGGGCGATGTCCACGACATCGGCAAGAACATCGTCGGCGTCGTGCTCCAGTGCAACAACTACGAGGTGATCGACCTCGGCGTGATGGTGCCGACGCAGAAGATCCTCGACACCGCGCGCAAGGAGAAGGTCGACATCATCGGTCTCTCCGGGTTGATCACGCCCTCGCTCGACGAGATGGTCACTGTGGCCTCCGAGATGGAGCGCGAGGGCTTCGACATCCCGCTGCTGATCGGCGGCGCGACGACCAGCCGCGTCCACACTGCGGTGAAGATCCACCCGGCCTACAACCAGGGCCAGGCGGTCTATGTCACCGACGCCTCGCGCGCGGTCGGCGTCGTCTCCAGCCTGCTCTCGCAGGAGCAGAAGGCGCCTTACGTCGAGGGCATCCAGGCCGAATACGAAAAGGTCGCCGCCGCCCATCGCCGCTCGGAGGCCGACAAGCAGCGCTTGCCGCTCGGCAAGGCGCGCGCCAACGCCTTCAAGCCGGACTGGGCCGGCTACCAGCCGCCAAAGCCGACCTTCCTCGGCACGCGCGTCTTCAGGACCTATGATCTCGCCGAACTGGTGCCGCTGATCGACTGGACGCCGTTCTTCCAGACCTGGGAGCTGAAGGGCCGTTTCCCGGCGATCCTGGAGGACGAGAAGCAGGGCGAGGCGGCGCGCCAGCTCTGGGACGATGCGCAGGCGATGCTGAAGCGCGTCGTCGAGGAGCGCTGGTTCAATCCCAAGGCGGTGATCGGCTTCTGGCCGGCCAATGCCGTCGGCGACGACATCCGCCTCTATACCGGCGAGAGCCGGCAGGAGAAGCTCGCGACCTTCCACGGCCTGCGCCAGCAGCTCTCCAAGCGCGACGGCAAGCCGAACATGTGCATCTCCGACTTCGTCGCGCCGGAAGGCGGGTCGCCGGACTATATCGGCGCCTTCGTGGTGACCTCGGGCGCCGAGGAGGAGCGGATTTCCGAGCGCTTCGCCCGCGATAATGACGACTACCGCTCGATCATGGTCAAGGCGCTGGCCGACCGCATCGCCGAGGCCTTCGCCGAGCGCATGCATCAGCGCGTGCGTACCGAGTTCTGGGCCTATGCGCCGGACGAGACCTTCTCGAACGAGGAGCTCATCCGCGAGGACTATCAGGGCATCCGCCCGGCGCCGGGCTATCCGGCCCAGCCCGACCATACCGAGAAGGCGACGCTGTTCGAGCTGCTCCAGGCCGAGCCGCGGGTCGGCGTCAAGCTGACCGAGAGCTATGCGATGTGGCCGGGCTCCTCGGTCTCCGGCCTCTATCTCTCGCATCCCGACGCCTATTATTTCGGTGTCGCCAAGGTCGAGCGCGACCAGGTCGAGGACTACTCGGTCCGCAAGGGCATGGACATCCGCGAGGTCGAGCGCTGGCTGGCGCCGATCCTGAACTACGAGCCGAGCGCCTATGCGGAGGCGGCGGAGTAGGAGTTAGGTGAAGCGCGGGGGAGCCCCTCTCCTGTAAGGAGAGGGGCAGGGGTGAGGTGTACGCGCTCTCCGAAGAAAACTCCGATGGTCGGCGAGTATCAACACTTCGCGCGCAAGCTCCGCCGCCAGGCAACCAAGCCTGAAGACATCCTCTGGGCCCTCTTGCGCGGCCGCCGCTTCGGCAGTGTGAAGTTCAGGCGGCAAGTTCCTCTGCTCGGTTACACCGTCGATTTCCTCAGCTTCGAGCGCAGGCTCGTAATCGAGCTCGATGGGCGCCAGCATGATGTTCAGCGCGACTACGATACCCTCCGCAGCGAAGAGATCGAGCGCCATGGCTTCATGCTCATCCGTTTCCGCAATGAGGACGTGCTGAATGATCTGGATGCTGTCATTGCGCGGATCGGGGCGGCGTGCGCAACGCTTGGGTGAGGTGTAGACGCCTGCTCGTGTGCCAGGGCCGACCGCGCGGTCAGGTTCAGGCCAACGTTTTCAGTCCGAACACCTCACCCCCTACCCCTCTCCTTCCAGGAGAGGGGATCCCGCGCCCTTTCGATCAACCGCAGCCTTCAGGAATTCCTTGGCGGCGAAGTCGACGAAAGCCCGCAGCTTCGGCGAGGCGTAGCGGCTCGCCGGCCACATCACGCTGATCTTGGTCTGCACCTCGACATAGCCAGCGAGGATGCGGACGAGCGAGCCGCGCTGCAGGTGCTCGGCGACGGACAGGTCGGGAACGCAGGCGATGCCGAGCCCGCTTTCGGCGAGGCCGATCTGCGCTTCGAGCGCGTTCGTCACTACGCTGGGCTGGATTTCGACCTGCGCGGGCTTGCCGCCTCTGGACAGTGGCCATTGGTGGAGCTTGCCCGTATTGGCGTAGCGATAGACGAGGCAGGTGTGCCGGGCGAGGTCTTCCGGCGCCTCCGGCGTGCCCATCCGGCGGAAATAGTCGGGTGAGCCGACCAGCGCCTGGCTGAAATGGCCGAGCGTGCGGGTCATCAGCCGGGAATCGGCATGCTCGCCGGTGCGGAGCACGACATCGAAGCCTTCGCCGATGACGTCGACCACCCGGTCGGTGGCATCGAGCTCGAGCTCGATCTCCGGGTGGCGCCGCTTGAAGGCTGCGAGCTTGGCCATCGGGATCATGCTCATCGACGGCAGGCTGACGCGTAGCTTGCCTTGCGGCGTCGCCCGGCTGCGCGACAATTCGAGCTCGGCGGCTTCGTATTCGCAGAGGATGCGCCGGCAGCGTTCGAGGAACATCGCCCCCTCCGGCGTCAGCGTTACGCTGCGGGTCGAGCGGTGGAACAGCCTGGCGCCGAGCCGCTCTTCCAGCCGCGCCACGGCCTTGCTGACGGCCGAGGCGGAGATGCCGAGCTTGCGGCCGGCCTCGGTGAACCCATCGGCTTCTGCCGCATGCACAAAGGCGAAGAGCGCTCCGAGACTGTCCATGCGGCGGTCACCCAGTCATGACGAGAATGTCCAAAGTGTCGTGAGTTGTGTCCTGTTTTTCGCTCATTGGGAACCAGCTACCTCAAGCGCCGACCCATCTTCGAAGGCGCTACAGCCATGACATCAGCGACAGATACGATCTCGACCGGCACGAGCGAGGCGAGGCTGCCCCTAGGGGGCTTGCTGGCGCTCGCCATGGCGGCCTTCATCACCCTCCTGACCGAAATCCTGCCATCGGGGCTGCTCCCGCAAATGGCGGGGAGCCTCGGACGATCCGAGGCGCTGATCGGCCAGCTCGTCACCGCCTATGCGGTCGGCTCGCTCGTCTCCGCCATTCCTCTGACGATCGCCACGCAGAGCTGGCGGCGGCGCACATTGCTGCTGCTCGCCATTGGCGGCTTTGCCGTCGTCAACACGGTGACCGCCATCTCCGAGAGCTATGCCGTCACGCTGATCGCCCGTTTCGTCGCGGGCATGAGCGCGGGGCTGCTCTGGGCGCTGGCGGCCGGTTATGCAGCGCGCATGGTGCCGGACCATCTGCAGGGCCGCGCGATCGCCATCGCCATGGTCGGCGCGCCGCTCGCCCTCTCGCTCGGCATCCCAACGGGAACCTTCCTCGGCACGCTGCTGGGCTGGCGCTGGACCTTCGGCGTGATGAGCGGGCTGACCGTGCTGCTCGTCGCCTGGGTGCTGGCCAAGGTGCCCGATTTCCCTGGCCAGAAGCGGGGCCAGGAATTCGGACTGAAGGCGGTGTTCACGCTGCCGGGCGTACGGCCGGTCCTGTTCGTGGTCTTCGCCTATGTGCTCGCCCACAACACGCTCTACACCTTTATCGCGCCCTTCCTTGAGCCGGCCGGCCTCAAGGAACGGACCGATGTCGTGCTGCTGGTCTTCGGCCTGGCCTCCTTGCTCGGCATCTGGATCACCGGCGCCCTGATCGATCGCTGGCTGCGCGAGTTGGTCCTGGCGAGCGTCGCGCTGTTCGGCCTCTCTGCATTGGCGCTCGGGATCGCAGGGACCGCGCCCGCGGTGATCTATGGCGCAGTCGCTGCCTGGGGGCTGGCCTTCGGCGGGGCAGGGACGCTGTTCCAGACTGCTTCCGCCAAGGCTGCCGGCAAAGCCGCCGACGTCGCCCAGTCGATGCTGGTGACGACGTGGAACCTCGCCATCGCCGGCGGCGGCATCCTCGGCGGGCTGCTGCTGAGCGGGTTCGGCGTTGCGCCATTCCCGTGGGTGCTGGCGGCGTTGCTGATCGCCACATTCGCGGTCGTGTGGGCCGCGAAGCGCCACGGCTTTCGTGCGGCCACGACCAGATGACCCCATTGGTGTCGTGAAAGGGCAGGCGCGCGGAACCCTCTCCTGTAAGGAGAGGGCAGGGTGAGGTGTAGGCCGCCTGACCAACTCCGCGAGCGCCAACCGCGCGGTCGAGTTCAAGCCAACGTTTTCAGTCCGAACACCTCACCCCTGCCCCTCTCCTTCCAGGAGAGGGGTTCCCGCGCACTTGAAATGAAGCTGCTCACCCGCCGCAGCGCTGCGCCAGCACGGCAAAGCCCTTCTGTCCGGTGGCGAGCGGGAAGTTCTGCGTCTCACCCTCGACGCGCAAGGTGAGGCTCTTGCCCTTGCGCAGCACTGCCTGGAGTGCTGGCGACAACGTCGTCGTCGCCTCGAAATGGTTGCCCATCTCGTCGCTGATCAGCTTCATGCTGACGTCGGCCTGTCCGCCGCTCGAGGAGAATTTGGCGGTGGTGACGGCGTTGTCCTTCATGCCTTCCTTGAAGAACGGGATCCGCACGGTCAGGCTCTTGCTGGCGAAGTCGCAGGAGAAGAACAGGCGCTGGTCGTCGCTCTCCGGCATCTCATAGGCGACGACGATTCCATCCGCATCCTGCCGGACGCCCCAGGTCAGGCCGTCATCGGCGAGAGCGGCGGCTGTCTGCAGCGCCAAAGCGGGTGCCAGGAGAAAAATCGCCTTCGACGTCATGTAGCTGTCCTCGTATCCGGTCGTCGCCGCGCTCTTGCGCAGAGCAGGCACCAATTCGCGTATTGCACTGCCATTGCGGCTGCTTGGTTTCACCTGCAATCGCGACAAAAAGTTGAGCGGAAAAAACAAACAGGCCGCCCGGAGGCGGCCTGTCCACAATCTGGGTATGGCGACCTGTTCAGGCCGGCACGGCGGCGGTGCCGAAACCGCCGACTTCGCGGCTTTGCGAGCTGGTTTCCGAGACCGGCACGACACGCGAGACGGAGCGGCGCTCGGCGTCGATGCGCTCGATCAGGAAGAAGGCGCGTTCGGCCGAGCCGAGCAGCGCCAGGATCGCGCCGCGCTCGACCCAGGGCAGCTCCGCACCGAGGCGCAGGCAGCGCTCGCGGACCGCGGACAGGGCGGCGATGCGCGGCTCCGCCTGCGCGGAGACGAGCGGCATATCCGGCCCGGCCGGGACGATGGCGCGCATCGCCTCGGCGACCTGGTCGACGATGCTGTCGACGACCTCGCGGCCGGGCTGGCCGAAGGGCTGGCGCTCGATGCGGCGGGCGATCTGGTAGAGGGTCTCGCCGAGGCTGGCGGTGAAGTCCTCTTCCTCGATCAGGCTCGCGACGAGATCGGCGCGGGCATAGGGCATCTCCGGCGTGAACATGCCGGAGGTGTAGGCGCGGATGTCGCGATTGAGGACGTCGATCGCGGCGTAGTGCTCCTCGCTCTTCTGCGGCGCGTCGGGCTTGTTGCGGGCGATGTCGAGGAAGAGCTGGGCGGCCTGGAGATAGCGCCCGGTCTCCTTCTGGATGTTGCCGACGGCATGGGCGTGGTCGGTCGCCCTGGCGAGGAAGCGCGGAGCCGAATAGTCCTCGATATCGTCGGCCGAGGAGGCGCCGACGCGGGAGAGAACCCGCTCGAACACGCCCACGAAGGGGAAGAGCAGGACGGTGTTGAAGATATTGAAGAAGGTCGAATAGAGGCCGATCGCGACGGGAACGAGGGGGAAGGTCTCCTTGCCGTCCTTGACGACCGGGATGCCGGGATTGCCGCCGAACCACTGCATCGCCCAGGTCAGCACGTCCATCGAGACGAAGAACAGCGGGATCGTGACGGCGACGCCGATGATGTTGAAGGATATATGGGCGTAGGCGGCGCGCTTGGCGTTCTTGGAGAGGTTGAGCGAGGCCATCCAGGAGGTGATGGTGGTGCCGAGATCGGCGCCGAGCGAGAAGGCGACGGCAGTCTTCCAGTCGAGGATGCCGGCCGCGCCGAGGCCCATGACGATGCCGATCGTCGCCGAGGAGGAGTGGATCATCGCGGTGATGCCGGCGGCGATCAGCACGCAATAGATCAGGTTGAGATAGGTGTCGGCCTTGAGCGAGGAGATGACGCTCATCACCTCGGGCATCGCGCGCAGCGGACGCAGGCCGCCGGTCATCAGGTTGAGGCCGTAGAAGATCAGCGCGAAGCCCATGCAGGCGAGGGCGATGTTCTTGACCTTGTCGGTCTTGGCGAAGATGTGGACCAGCGCGAAGATGCCGGCGAGCAAGAGGCCGAGCGGGCCGAGCGGCAGGGCGATCAGGCCGTTGCCCAGCGTCGTGCCGATATTGGCGCCCATGATCACCGAGATCGCGGGCCGCAGGCCGATGACGCCGGCATTGACGAGACCGACGACCATCACGGTCATCGCGGTCGAGGACTGGATCACGCCGGTGATGAAGGTGCCGGCCATGACGCCCTTGACCGGGGTGCCGGCGATCTTGGCGAGCAGCGCCCGCATCTTGTTGACGGCGAGATTCTGGATGCCGTTGCTCATGAATTCGAGGCCGAGCATGAAGATGCCCAGGCCGCCGATCACAGGCACGATCACCTGCGTGAAAATGTCGACTTGCATGCTCTCGACTCCGACAAGGGTGCGCGGTCGCGTCTGCGGCCGGGTCGAGGCGGCACGGCGCGCATCTGCACGCAGGTCCGGCACCGGACGCGCGCGCTTCTCCGTGCCGGTTTCCCCACCTGGCTGCCGGGAGTCCTAGGCAGGTCGTACGACATTCGGGTGACTATGCGTCACAAGGCTGGCGGAGCCGCTGCCCAGCTGTCGGCGTCAAGTTTCGCCGACGGCCGTGCCTCTCAACCCCTTCAGGTGGCTGCCGGATCGAGGTCGAAATGGAAGACCTTGGCGATCAGGCGCCAGCGCCCATCCAGCTTGATGAAGCTGAGCAGGTCGATGAAGCGCTTCGGCCCGATCGCGCATTCGACCCGGGCCAGCGCCGTGACCGGCCCGGCGAACTCGATCGAGAGGATGCGGTCGCGGCGCGCTTCGCCCCGACTGGCAGGCGAGGGCCGCTTCGCCACCATCGGCAGGTACTCCGCCATGGTGAGATGGGTCAGGCTGCCCTCCGTGCCGCAGGCGTAGATCGCCTGCGGGTGGAAGAGCTGCCCGAGCCTGTCGGCGTCGCTGTGGTGGAGCCCGTCGAAATAGTCGCCGAGCGCCGCGACGATCTCGGCAAAGCGCGGTTCCATGGCCCTATTTCACCAGGCCTTCGGCCTTCATCGCGGCCTGTACCGTCGCGCGCTCCGCGACGCGGGCCATCAAGGCCTGGACCTTCGGCCAACGGTCGAGTGGGAAGCCGACATGGCCGCCCCAGTTCGCCACGGTGAACAGATAGCCGTCGGCGACGCTGAAACGCTCACCCAACAGATAGGAGCGGCCATCGGCGAGCTTCGCCTCGACGTTGTCGAAACGGCGTGAAAGCTTTTGCTTGGCAGCCTCTCTGCTCGCCTCGCTGTCTGTGGTGTTGAACAGCGGGCTGAAGCCCTTGTGCAGTTCGGACGAGACGAAGTTGAGCTCTTCCTGCAGCCGCGCGCGGGCGAGCGTGCCGGCTTTCGGTGCGATCTCCGCTTCCGGCTTCAGATCGGCGATGTACTGCACGATCGCGGCGCCCTCGGTGAGCACTTCGCCGTTGTCGAGTTCCAACGCCGGGACATAGCCGCGCGGATTGACGGTGGTGAAGTCAGCGCCGGTCTCGGTTGTCTTGGTCTTGGTATCGACCTTCTCGAGCGCAAAGGGCAGGCCGGCCTCGCGCAGCGCGATATGCGGCGAAAGCGAGCAGGCGCCGGGGGCGTAGTAGAGTTTCATGCTGATCCGTCTCCGTGTTGGCGGGCGGCTCAGGGGTAGGAGGCGAGATAACTTTTGTATACTGGGTAACTTGTTGTTACTGAATTTTCCGGTATCCTCGCGGTAACCGGAGAATCCCCTTCATGGCGTTGAAGATACGGAAGAATCGGGCGAAAAACCCTCCGCCGACCTGCGCGGTCGGCACCTGCATGCAGGTGCTCGGCAAGGCCTGGACGCCGAACGTGATCTGGTATCTGAGCGCCGGGCCACGCCGCTTCGGCGAGCTGCGGCATGACATGCCGCTGATCTCGGCCAAGATGCTGAGCGAGCGCCTGCGCGATCTCGAGAACAAGGGTGTGGTCGAGCGGTGCGTCGTGCCGAGTTCGCCGCCATCGGCCGAGTACGGGCTGACCGAACTCGGCCTCGAGCTGATGCCGGCGATCGAGGCGATCGTCGCAGTCGGCAAGCGCCTGAAGGAGCGCATGCGGCAGGCGGCAGAAGCCGCCTGAGGTTTCTTTGGTGTAATTCCGGACGCGAAACCGCTTCGCCCCTTCGCTGGAATGGCGTTAGCCTTCTGCGGCTGCTTCCAGCGCGGCGATGTCGAGCTTGACCATCTTCAGCATCGCCTCGGCGACGCGCCTGGCCTTGGCGCGATCGGGATCGCGCGTCAGCTCGCCCAGCCGCTTCGGCGAGATCTGCCAGGACACGCCCCAGCGATCTTTCAGCCAGCCGCACTGCTCGAACTTGCCGCCTTCGCCGAGCGCCTCCCAGAGCCGGTCGATCTCGGCCTGGGTGTCGCATTCCACGACGATCGAGAAGGTGTGGTTGAAGGTGTCGGAGCGCCAGGCCTCGAAGGCCTGGTAGCGCTGGCCGCCAATGGTGAAGGCGGCGATCTTGACACTGCCGGCCGGCCCGCTGGGCGATTCCGCCGGCAAGGCGCTGGTCCATTCCAGCGCGGAATTCGGGATCAGCGAGGTGTAGAGGCTGATCGCAGCCTCCATGTCCTTGTCGAACCAGAGATTCTGGGTGACCTTCATCGCTATGCTCCTTGCTGCCTCATCAGACCAGATGATGGCCTGTCGCCTCAAGGACGAAGGAGGACGGAAGGTTCCGACAGAGGGCGTGCTTTTTTGTGAAGAGGGCGTTTGCCGGCAGAACGGCCCCGCGTTCCGGCGAGGCCGCTGCCCGGGTCACCAGCGGTCGTAGCGCGGGCGGCCGTAGCCGTCGCCATAGCCGCGCCGGTAACCGTAACCGTCCCTGTAGCCGCCATAGCCGCGTCCGTAGCCGCGACCGTAACCGCCGCCATAGCCACCGCCACGCCCGTAGCGCTGGCGATCGATATTGTCCTGGATCATCTGCATCCGCCGCAGCTTGGCGTCGCTGGCGGTGAACTCGGCGGGCAGCTTGTCGAGCTGCTGCGCGATCGTCGGCGCGAGCGCTCCATCATGAGTGGCGGCCGGCGCGGCACTGACCGCAGTGAAAGAGCCCATGAACAGGGCTGCCGCGATCACGAGATGTCGCATGAGGTGTCTCCTGGTTAGCCGAGGCGATCATCGCCTATGCGATTGCAACGCCACCTGAACGGAAATGTTCGCTGATGTTCAGCGAGCGGGGCCGAGCCGCCACTTCGGGCAGGCGCGAGGCTGTCAGCCGGAGCTGTCCCGCCGGGGGGAGGTTGGTCAAAGAAGGTTGCGGAAAGATTGCCGGGCCTGTGGTGGGGCTTTGGCGCAGCCTCGGAAACCGTGATGTCAGCGAAAGGTCGACAGCGGTCCTATTCCCCTTCGCGGCTTGTGCTAGAACAGGTCAACTATGGAGGATCATGTGTCGCGGAGAGAGGTATTGGTCCTCATTGTCGGCTTGGTGATCTTCTGCGGGCTTGGCTTTGTTGGGCCTACAGAGGTGCGCGCACAAAACCCGCACGATTACGCACTTCACAAAGCCATCGTGGCGGCTCAGAGTAAAATAGCGGCGGCAGCTAGAAACGGTGATGACGACGCTCTCGGAATCACCTACCATAATTCGATGATTGAGCTTTTTCTTTATAAGAAGAAGTATAATATCTCGGATGGGGTAGCGCAAAATCCTTGCCAAAGATCATATGAAGAGCTTTCCGCATCCGCGATGTTTCTTTCGAGTTACATTCGGCCAAGTCGACAGATTTCGGGGCCGGCAGATAGGGCCGGGGACGGGCGCGAAGCGGACAAGTGGTGGGATAGCCATAAGGAAGCCCTTGTTGAGTGCGAACGCCTCCTCAAGCTTCCTCAATCACCAGCCGCCGGACCGGATCGCTTAACGAGCATCGTTTCGCGCTAAGGTGTCCGCTACGGGTCGGAAGCGGGCGCGCGATCAGAGTATAATCCAGCCCATGATCGACAGGGACGCTCGCGATCGCGCTGCCGCATTGGTCGAAGGCTTCTGGAGCGGAACGACCACGAACAGGCAGCTGGAAGCCGCCTGGCCAAGCGGCGAAGACCGAGGGCTCGACGCGGTCTTCGATTTCGTCTGGGGCCTCTATGACGACTTCAAGGAGCATGCCGCTCGCGAGGCCGATCGCGCCAATCCAAAGCTCAACGATCTGATTGCGAATTGCGTCCGCTTCCTCCAGTCGGATGAGCCTTACACATGGCCCCATTCCGGCAGCGTGCCGGGCGGTGGGCGGTATCCCCGCTGGGCAGTCCGGGCCTCTTGCGGCCTGCTCGGTCTCTGGAACAGGGCCGCAGCCGTGCGGGAGGAGAGATATTGGCGCGATATGCGCGCGCATGGCGATGTGACCGCCTGGCCCTTCAGGATGTCTCAGGCCGGCTAGGAGCCACGAGCCAGCGCTCCTTGCGCTACTCGCTCAGACCACGTGCATCTCGCCGGCGCGGACCATCGCGACGTCGCCCGCGACCTCCACGGGATCGCCAAACAGGCGCAGGCAGTTGCGGCCGGCGGCTTTGGCGACGTAGAGCGCCGAATCCGCCTCGGCGAAGCGCCGCTCGGGATCGTGCAGCAGGCCAGGCCGCAGGATGGTGGCGCCGATCGAGGCGCTGACCTCGATGGTCGTGCCGCGCCAGACGACCGGGCGCGACAGCGCCGCTTGCGCCTGCTCCAGCCGGTGCAGCAGATAGGGGCGGCCGGCGGCGGAGCAGATGAGCAGGCCGAATTCGTCGCCGCCGATGCGGGCAATGATCGCGGCGTCGCTGAGCGTGCTCTCCAGCCGCATGGCGATCTGGCGCAGGCATTCGTCGCCGGCGGCATGGCCGAGCCGGTCGTTGATCGGCTTGAGATTGTCGAGATCGACGATGGCGAGCAGGCCGAGCGCGCAGGCGTCGCCGGTGTGGCGGCGGAGATCCGTGAGCTGCATCTCGAAGGCGCGGCGATTGGCGAGGCCGGTCAGCGGGTCGCTATAGGCGAGCCGCCGCAGGCCCATCCACATGTCCTTCTCGCCGGTGATGTCCTGCTTGGCGCCATGGATGCGGGCCGGCCGGCCATGCTCGTGCGTGACCGAGGCGGAGAGGCGCATCCAGCGCTCGGCGCCGCTGGCGGTGCAGATGCGGGCGTCCATGACGAAGCCCTGGCCGCTGGCGATCAGCCGGCCGCGCAGGCGCTCCATCTCGGCGCGGGATTCGTCATGGTAGAGCTCGACGATCGAGCGGCGGTTGATGACGCAGCCGCGCTGCAGGCCGAACAGGTCGTAGATGCCGTCGGTCCAGCTCAGGCGCGTATCGGCGAGCCGGCATTCCCAGGCGCCGATGCAGGCCATCAATGCGGCCTGGTCGTAGAGGCGCCTGGCTTCGGCGTCGGAAAGCGACATGGTCTGGCCCTATGCGCTCGCCCGGTGATCGGTTGAGTCCGGTGACGCTAGGGCCGAAGAGTTAACGAAGCTTACCGCGTGGGCAGGTTCTCACTCGCGCCGGAGCGCCTCGATCGGGTCGAGCCGCGCCGCCTGCCTTGCCGGGTAGAAGCCGAAGAAGACGCCGATCAGTCCGGAGACGCCGACGGCGATCAGGATGGTCTGCGGCGAGATCACGAAGGGCCAGCCGGCAAAGCGCGCGATCGCGGTGGCGGCCCCGATGCCGAGCGCGATGCCGACGGCGCCGCCGATCGTCGCCAGCGTCGTCGCCTCGATCAGGAACTGCGAGAGCACGTCGCGCTGGCGGGCGCCGACGGCGAGCCTGAGGCCGATCTCGCGGGTGCGCTCGGTCACCGAGACCAGCATGATGTTCATGATGCCGATGCCGCCGACCAGCAGCGAGACGCCGGCGACGGCGGCGAGCAGCCAGGACAGGGTGCTGGCGGCGGCTGTCGCGGTGTTGGCGATCTCGGTCAGGTTGCGGACGATGAAGTCGTCCTCCTGGTCCTCTGTCAGCCGGTGGCGCTGGCGCAGGAGCGCGCGCGTCTGCTCGATGCCGGGATTGATCGCCTCCTCGCTGGCGAACTTGACCATGATGGTCTGCACCGAGCGGTCGCGGGCATAGTTGCGGCCGACGATGCGGCGCCGGCCGGTGTCGAGCGGCACGAAGATGACGTCGTCCTGGTCCTGGCCGAGCGCCGATTGGCCCTTGCCCGACATCACGCCGATGACCTTGAACGGCACGTTGCGGATACGGAACATCTGGCCGAGCGGATCGCTCTCGCCGAACAGGTTCTTCGCCACGGTCTGGCCGATGATGGCGACGATCTCGCCGCGGCGCAGTTCCTCCGGCTCGAATAGCCGCCCTTCGGCGAGGCCCCATTCGCGGGCGGTGAAGAAATCGAGATCGGTCGCGGTGATCGTCGTCGACCAGTTGGTGCCGGCGTAGACGGCCTGGGCGCGGGTGGTGATCACCGAGGCCGAGGCGACGACGTCCTCGACCTCGGCCAAGACGGCTTTTGCGTCCTCGTCGGTCAGGGTCGAGGAGGCGCCGGCGCCCAGCCGCACGCCGCCCTGGGTGACGTTGCCGGCCTGGATGATGGCGAGATTGGCGCCGAGCGACTTGATCTGGCTGTCGACGCGTTCGCGGGCGCCCGAGCCGATCGCGACCATGGCGATGACGGCGGCGACGCCGATGATGATGCCGAGCATGGTCAGCGCCGAGCGCAGCGCGTTGGCGCCGATGGCGGAGAGGGCCGAGCGGATGGCTTCGATGAGGCTCATTCGGCGGCCTCCGGCAGCGGGGCGGCGCTGTCATGCGCGGCGAGCGCCGCGCGAGCGTCGGCCGGCTCCTGGCGGGTGTCGGCGATGACATGGCCGTCGCGAAAGCGCACGACGCGGCGGGCATGGCGGGCGACCTCGGCGTCGTGCGTCACCAGCACGACGGTGACGCCTTCGCGGTTGAGGTCCTGGAAGAGGGCAAGGATTTCCAGCGCGGTACGGCTGTCGAGCGCGCCGGTCGGCTCGTCGGCAAGGAGGAGGCGCGGCTGGTTGACCAGCGCGCGGGCGATGGCGACACGCTGCTGCTGGCCGCCGGAGAGCTGCATCGGGCGATGGTGGGCGCGGTCGGCGAGGCCGACGCGGGCGAGGGCATTGAGCGCGCGTTCGCGCCGCGACTTGCCGTCGAGCCCGGCATAGACCATCGGCAATTCGACATTAGCGCAGGCATCGACGCGCGGCAGCAGGTTGAACTGCTGGAAGACGAAGCCGAGCTTGCGGTTGCGCAAGGTCGCGAGGCCGTCGCTGGAGAGCGTCTCGACTGCGACGCCGTCGAGCCGGTAATGCCCGCCGGTCGGCCGGTCGAGGCAGCCGACCAGATTCATGAAGGTCGACTTGCCCGAGCCGGATGGGCCCATCACCGCGACGAGTTCGCCCGCCTCGATGTCGAGCGAGACCCCGGCGAGCGCGGTGACGCGGCCGGAGTCGAGATCGTAGACCCGAGAGAGATCGCGCACCTCGATCAGGGCCATGGCAACGACCTCAGAACAGCCGCGGGCCGCGCGGGGCCGGGCCGCGGCTGGTGGAGGCGGGCTCGGCATTGCGCGGGCCGCCGCCGATCACGACCTCGACGCCCTCGGCGATGCCGGCCACCGGCAAGACCTGCGTGAAGGCGCCGTCGCTCGGGCCAAGCCGGATCGCGACCGGCTTGGGCTGACCCTCGCCGTCGAGCACGTAGACGCGCCCCGGGGTGACATCGCTCTGCGCCGCCGGGCGGCCTTCCTGCATCAGCGCCTCGAATTTGGCGCGGCGCTCGGGATCGAGCACGGCGGCGATCTTGGTGCGGACTTCGGTGCGGGCAGCGCGGAAGGCGACGCGGCGTTCCTCCTCGGAGAGGCCGGCCATGGCCTGACGGTTGCCGGCGCGCTGCTCGGACATGATCGCGGCGATCGCCTGCTTCTGCTCGGGCGTCGGCTGGACCTCCTCCTCGATGCGCTCGCGCAGGGCACCGGCAGCGCGCGCGCCACCTCCGCCTCCGCTGCGACCGGCTTGCGCCTCGGCCGGCGCTGCTGCGGGCAGGGCGGTCGGCCCTCCGAGCGGGCGGAAGCGCAGGGCGGCATTGGGCACGCGCAGCACGTCCTGCCGGTCGTCGGTGACGATCTGGAGGTTGGCGGTCATGCCCGGCAGGAGCGCGAGATCGCGGTTCGCGACCCTGACCACGCCGGTATAGGTGACGACGTTCTGGATGGTCTGGGCGCCCAGACGGACCATCTGCACCTTCCCCTGGAAAGTGCGGTTCGGATAGGCGTTGACGCTGAACGAGACGTCCTGGTCGACCTTGAGCCGACCGACATCGGCCTCGTCGATATTGGCGTAGATGTCGATGGTGCGCAGGTCCTGCGCGATCTGGAACAGCACCGGCGCCGAGAGCGAGGCGGCGACCGTCTGGCCGAGATCGACCTGGCGCTGGACGACGACGCCGTCGACCGGCGAGCGGATGTCGGTGCGTTCGAGATCGATCAGGATGTCCTTGAGCTTGGCGTCGCGCTGGGAAATCGCAGCCTCGCCGGACTGGACCTGGCCCTCCGCCAAGGCGATGTCGGCGTCGAGCCCGCCGATCTCGGCCTTGAGCGAGGCGATCTGCGCCTCGTTCGAGGCGAGGGTCGCGGTCTGGATCTCGACCTGGGTGCGGGCGCTGTCGAGGCCCTGCTGCGCGCCGGCACCGCGCGTGAACAATTCGTTCTGGCGATCGAAGGTGCGCCTGGCGTCGGCGAGCTGGGCGCGGGTGCGGTCGCGCTGCGCTTCGAGATCGTTGACGGTCGAGTTCGCCTTGGTCCGCGCCACCTTGGCCCGATCGAGCTGGGCGCGCTTGACGACGAGGTCGGCCCTGGCCTGCTGCAAATCTGCGGCGGCGGCATCGCGGCGGGTCTTGATCTGGTCGCTGTTGAGGCGGGCGACGACCTGGCCGGCCTTCACCTGCGAATTATAGTCGGCGAGGATCTCGACGATCTGGCCGGAGAGCTGCGAGCCGACCACGACGGTCGTCATCGGGGTCAGCGTGCCGGTGGCGCGGACGGAAGCGGTGATCCGGCCGCGGTCGATCGCGGCGGTGCGGTAGGGCGTATCGTTGGCGGCGCCGCCGGTCGGCCGCAGCGCGAAATAGCCGGCTGCCAGCGCGCCCGCGCCGACCACCGCACCGATTGCCCAGAGACGCACGTCCGTTCACCCTCCGAGGCCGGGAACAATCCCAGCCTTCCATTGCCGCACATCATGCCAGATTCAGGCGGGTGAGACGAGTTAACTCGCTGCAATGTTGCGGAAAGCTTGCCGGATGCGGGGATTCAGCCCGTCCGGGCGTCCTGGGTCAGCGCCAGGAGGTCACGCAGCGTGGTGATGGTCGAGCCGTCGGCGACGCCGTCGACCTTGTCCGGCCGCCAATGGCGCTGGAAGGCAGCGACGACCGCCTCGAAACGCTCGTCATAAGTGCCGTCGACCGCAACGCCGTAACCGAGCATGGCGAACATCGCCTGCAGCGCCTCGACCGGCGGGCCGGCATCGCCGCGGGCGAAGAAGCGGCCGCCCTTGATCGGCGCCGGCAGGGTCCAGAGGCCGACGCCGCCCTCGGCGAAACGGCGCCAGGGGAATTTCTCGCCGGGATCGATCTTGCGGCCTGGGGCGATGTCGGAATGGGCGAGCACGCGCTCGGGCGGAATCTGCCAGCGCTCGCAGATGTCGCGGCAAAGGTTCAGCGTCGCGGCGATCTGTGCTTCGGGAAAATCGGGCAAGCCGGCGGGATGGCCGGGATGGGCGATCTCGATGCCGATCGAGGCCGAGTTGAGATCGGTCTCGCCGGCCCAGTGCGAGGCGCCGGCATGCCAGGCCCGGCGCTCCTCCGGCACGAGCTGGAGGGTGTGGCCGTTCTCGAAGACGAAATAATGCGAGGAGACCTGCGAGGCCGGATTGCACAGCCACTGCAGCGCTTCTCCGGCATCGGCCATGCCGGTGTAGTGCAGGATCAGCGTGTCCGGGCGGCGTCCAGTCGCGCCGTCGCGGAACTTGCGCTCGCCATGGTTGGGCGAGGGGAAGACCTTGGCGGCGAAGCGGCTGTCGGGTGCGAGGGTGAGGCTCACGCCGGCTCCGGTTCTCTGCGGCCGATGCCGCGTTCCTTCTCGATCGCGTCCCAGGCGGCGTTGATGGAGGCAAGACGGCGCGTCGCGATACAGACCGCTTCTTCGGGCAGGCCGCGGGCGATCTCGCGATCGGGATGGTTCTCCAGGACGAGGCGGCGATGCAGCTGCTTGAGCTCGCCGTCGCTCATCTCGCGGCTGGCGCCGAGCACGAGATAGGGATCGTCGCGGCGGCGCAGGTGCCGCGCCTCGATGCGGGCGAAGCCGGCCTCGTCGATGGCGAAAATCGTGGCGACGTCGCGCAGATAGGCGTGCTCGCGCTCATGGATCGCGCCGTCGGCGGCGGCGATCAGGAACAGACCGTCGAGCACGTCCTCGAGCAAGGCCGGTTCGTCGCGGAAGGCCTCGGCGATCTGCTGGGCATAGGCCTCGAAGCCGGCGCTGGTCTGCTTGGCGAGGTCGAACAGGCGCTCGACCTGGGCCTTCTGCTCCTCCGGCACCTCGACGATGCGCTCGAAGGCGGCGATCTCCTCACGCGTCACCACCCCGTCGGCGCGCGCCATCTTGGCGGCGAGCGCGACGAGGCCGGTGGTGAAGATCAACTGCTTGGGGGCAGGGCCGAAGAGCGCGCCCTCCCGGTCGATCAGGACGTGCCCTGCGAGCGCGCCGACGAGCGCGCCAAGCGGCCCGCCCAGCGCGAAGCCCAGGCCACCGCCGCCCAGAAGCCCCCAGAATGATGAGGTCATCGTTCATCCAGCCACGGCCGGATCGGCCGCGGCTCCTGCGTAGAATGCAACCGGCTCAGCGGCAATACAGCTGGCCCCAGCGGTCGCGATAATAGCCATAGGGGCAGCCGCCGTAATAGCCGTCGTCATAGTAGTAGCCGCCGCGGCGATAGGGCGAGGTGGCCGAGCCGATGATGGCGCCGCTGGCGCCGCCGATCGCCGCTCCGGCGAGGGCTCCGCCGGCGCGGCCGGTGGCGAGCCCGCCGATGACGGCGCCCGTCGCAGCGCCGAGCACGGCACCGCCGCCGACGCGTTCCTCATGCGGCGTGCAGGCGCCCAGCGCCAGCCCGACGGCCGCCATTGCGATCAACTTCTTCATCTCGTTCCCCCTTCGCGGGTCGCATCCAGCAGCACGGTCTCGGCCGGAGCCGACTTTATTGCATTGCGACCGGTAATTGCGGTCGCAATGCGGCGATGATTTGGCCTGCCGCCATGACTGCGTCAACGCCCGCGAGGATGAATCGTTCCGCCGCTCAATACATGATAATTACTGCTTTCGGAGCGAGGCTAAAGTAATCGATCTTCTTTCGGAATCGATTGAAATTTGTTCGTATCGGCCAGATTGTCGTCACATTCATCTATCATTTCGCCGCACCGTTCTTGGCTCGTGCCGATAGATGAGGCTCCTCCTGCATGATGAAAATCTCTGGTAGCGGCTGCGCCGCCTTCGCGATTTGCCTGGCCTTTCTTCAACCCGCTTTTGCCCAGGTGAACGCCGAGACCGACGCCCGCGCCTTCATCGTGCGAGAGGCCGAAATCAGGCGCCAGGCCGCCGCTGCCGAGCAGGGCCAGGATTCGCAGAAGGCGACCCCGGAGACCGCCGAGACGAAGGGCGGGCGCAAGGCCTCGGCGAAGGCCGAGAGGGGCGTGCGCGAGGCCCGCAAGCCGCTCGCGGCGCCGGCCGGTTCGGAGGGCCTGCGTGCGCTGGTCGCCCGCCATGCCGCCGCCAATGGCGTGCCGTTCGCGCTGGCCGATGCCGTGGTCCGCGTCGAGAGCCGCTACAACCCGCGTGCCGCCCATGCCGGCAATTTCGGCCTGATGCAGATCCGCCACCAGACGGCGCGCGGCGTCGGCTATGCGGGCGGTGCTTCCGGTCTGCTCGATGCCGAGACCAATGCCCGCTACGGCATGAAATATCTCGGCCAGGCCTATCGCCTCGCCGGCGGCGACACCTGCCGCACCGTGATGAAGTACCAGAGCGGCCATCTCGCTAACCGCATGAGCGGCGCCAACCGCACCTATTGCGCCAAGGTCCGCAGCATCTCCGGCAGTGCGCACACCATCTCCGCCAGCAACTGATCTCGTATTCCGGCAGATCGCTTCGCGATGCCGGATTCATCCATCGTTGAAAATCAGGCACTTGCGTGATTTTCAACGAGCGGAACACGCAATCCCCTGACGGGATTGCGTATGTGCTTGACGGCTCCGGCCTTTCCAGCGCAGAGGGAGCCCGCCAGTCGGCCGGACGGCCGCTCCTGCTTCGGCAGGGGAGGAAAGTCCGGGCTCCACGGAAACACGGTGCCGGATAACGTCCGGCGGGGGCGACCCCAGGGAAAGCGCCACAGAGATCGAACCGCCGCGGGCTTCGGCACGTGGTAAGGGTGAAAAGGTGCGGTAAGAGCGCACCGCGGACCCGGCAACGGGGACGGCATGGCAAGCCCCACCGGGAGCAAAACCGAATAGGGACGATGCTCGCCCGCAAGGGAGGAGGGGCCGGTTTCCAGGTCCAGTCGTCCGGGTTGGTTGCTCGAGGCACGCAGCAATGCGCGTCCCAGAGGAATGGCCGTCACGTCGGGGGCAAGTTCCTGCGGGAGCCTGCTCCCGGCCGTCCAGAACCCGGCTTACAGGCCGGCTGGCACCCCTTCTGTTACGAAAAGGGCCGGGAGCGATCCCGGCCCTTTCGCTATTCAGAGCGTATAGCTCCATTCCGCCGTGGCGAAGCGATAGCCGTTGCCTTCCTTGCTCACCCTGCCGAAGCCGGGGAAGGGCATGTGCGCTCCGGTGAACACAAGCTTGTCCGCCGCCGCCATGTCGAGCACGCGCTGGCGCGAGGCCGCGGCCTGCTTGCCGTCGGTGTCGAAGACGAAGGTGATCTCGGGCTGGGCCGTCTGCAGCACGACATTGTGGATGCTGTCGCCGACGAGCAGGAGCTGCTGGTTGCCGGAGGAGAGCCGCAGGATGCTGTGGCCCGGCGTATGGCCGGGGGCGTGCTCCAGCGTCAGGCCGGGAGCGACCTCGCCCGCCTTCACCTTGCGGGTGCGGGCAGTATAGGGCGCGAGTGCGCCGCGGGCCGAGGCGAAGAACGGCTTGGCCTCGGCCGGCGCCTGGCTGAGGATGCCGTCATCGTGCCAGAAGGCGTATTCGGTTTCGTGGATGACGAGCTCGGCATTGGGGAAGCGCGCGGTCTTCTCGGCCGTCAGCAGGCCTTCGTGATGGTCGGGATGGGCATGGGTCAGGATGATCGTGTCGATCTGCGCCGGCTCGATGCCGGCGGCGCGCAGATTGGCCTCGGCCCGGCCCATGGTGTTGCCCATGCCGTTCCAGGCGCCCGAGCCGGAGTCGATCAGATAGGTTCGGTCCTTGCTGTTGACGACGAAGGCGTTGACCGAGGTCGGCAAGCTTTCGTCGAGACCGGCGCCGGCGACGAGCTGGCCGACAGTCGCCGGGTCGGCGCTGCTGAAGGATTTGGCGCCGAGCGGGACATAGCCGTCGAGGATCGCGGTGATCTCGAGATCGCCGAGCTTGCGGCGATAGATGCCCGGAACCTGGTTGCCGGAGAGGGGCGCGCGGGCTGTGGCCGGCAGAACGGGCGCGAGCGCAGTGGCGGCGGCCGCTGCGAGGAAATGGCGGCGATCGATCATGGGGATGTTCCAGAGGCTTTGAGGTTGAGGCTTCCGGAAACGAGGCTCGCTCCGGGCGGGCCAAATCGTCTCACGGCCGGAGGAATGTCCGGCCGTGAGGATCAGATGGGTTGCGTAGGGTCAGGCCGCAACCGTCAGCTGGACGTCGATGTTGCCCCGGGTCGCGTCCGAGTACGGGCAGACGATGTGGGCCTTCTGGACGAGGTCCTCGAGCTTGGCCTTGTCGATGCCGGGCGCCGAGATCGTCAGCTTGGCGGCGATGCCGAAACCCTTGCCGTCATCGCGCGGGCCGATGCCGACATCGGCGCTGACGCGGGCGTCGTCCGGGATCTTCACGCCCTCCTTGCCGGCGGCGAACTTCAGCGCGCCGAGGAAGCAGGCGGAGTAGCCCATGGCGAAGAGCTGCTCGGGATTGGTGCCGTCGCCGCCGCCGCCGCCGAGCTCCTTCGGGGTGTTCAGCACGACCTTGACGTTGCCGCTGTCGGTCGCGGCCTGGCCTTCGCGGCCGCCGGTGGCGGAACCATGGGCGGTGTAGAGGATCTTCATCTCTGCTCTCCTTGGTTGGCGGTCCATCCGCCGTGGTCGATGAGAATTAGATTGTGTACAATTGAATTGTCTGCAATTCACATTTCCGTGAACGAGGCGGTATTCGATGCGATGAGAGGGTATCTTGGATTCATCGCAGGGGAGACTGTTTCATGGGCGGGTTGTTCCGATCCGATCGGATCGCTCCCCCTGCCCACCGAGCCATGATGCGGGCAACAGGCGGCAAGGTCATGACGAAGGATGCGAAGGCGACGACGGTGCGCGGGCTCGACGAGCAGATCTGCTTTGCGGTCTATTCGGCCGCCCATGCCTTCAACCGGGCCTATCGGCCGTTCCTGGCCGAGCTCGGGCTAACCTATCCGCAATATCTGGTCATGCTGGTGCTGTGGGAGCAGGACGGCCAGAGCGTTAAGGCGATCGGCGAGCGATTGGGGCTCGACTCCGGCACGCTGACGCCGCTGCTGAAGCGCCTGGAGGGCAATGGCCTGATCCTGCGCAAGCGCGGCCGGGAGGATGAGCGCCAGGTGCTGGTCGAGCTGAGCGAGGCGGGCCAGCTCCTGCGTGAGAAGGCGGGTAGCGCACCCAATCCGGTGCCTTGCGCGGTCGAGGACAGCGGTGTCCCGGCGGGCCGTCTGCTCGGTGATGTCCAGGCTTTGCGCGAGGCGCTGCTGCGCCGGGCTACGGCCGAGGACTGAGGCCAGCAGGGCAGGGCCCAGCCGCCCCAAAAATATTTCCGCGCAGCTTGGTCCAGCCGGCCGGCTGAAGGAGCGCTACGCGCCGGCTTTCGCGCGCCAAAATCCTCGTGTTTACGGATAGTTAACCTTAACGGGCTGTGATGTCCGCAGGCTCGGGCAGACCCGCGTCCGCAGCGTTGGATCCGTTGACGCCCATATTGTCCCATGCTATCCCAAATCATCCCGTCGAGACCGACAGGCAAGCAGCAAGTCAGGGCCCGTGTGCCGCGCGGATCCTGGCTGACGGCCCCGCCATGTCGGGATCGGCGGGACTATCGATCGCCGGTTCCTGCCGGCTCGCTTCGCGCCCTGGCGGCGCGGCTGGAAGTCCGACCTGGAGGCGGCGTTGACGGACCGCTTCGTCTCCCATTTCACCAACAAGCTCGATGCCAAGGGGCGGGTCTCGATCCCGGCTCCGTTCCGCGCCGTGCTGGCGAAGGATGGCTACGAAGGGCTCTACGTCTATCCGGCGCTCGACCAGTTCAGTCTCGACTGCGGCGGCCATGCGCTGCGCGCGACGATCGACGAGATCCTGTCGCGCTTCTCGCCGTTCTCGGAGGAGTGGGAATCGCTCTCGACGGCGCTGAACGGCACCTCGGAAGTGTTGAAGGTCGACCCGGAAGGGCGGATCATGCTGAGCGAGACGCTGAAGGCGCATGCCGGCATCGGCGATACCGTCACCTTCGTCGGGCAGGGCCACAAGTTCCAGATCTGGGAGCCGGAGCGCTTCAAGGCGCATCTCGAGGAGGCCAGGGCGAAGCTGCGCGACGTCCGGCGGACATTGGGCGCGAGGCCGGCATGAGCAGCGAACCGCATATCCCAGTGCTGATGAACGAGGCGCTCGACGCGCTCGACCTGAAAGCAGGAGGCCGCTATCTCGACGGCACCTTCGGCGCCGGCGGCTATTCGCGCGCGCTCTTGGAGCGCGAGCCGAAGGCGACGCTGCTCGCACTCGACCGCGATCCGAGTGCGATCACCGGCGGTGCCGGCCTCGTCGCGGCGATGGGCGGGCGATTGACGCTGGCCGAAGCGCGCTTCGGCGCACTGGCCGAGGAGGCCGAGCGCTTCAAGATGACGCCGCTCGACGGCGTCGTGCTCGACATCGGCGTCTCCTCGATGCAGCTCGACCAGGCCCAGCGCGGTTTCTCGTTCCGCTATGACGGGCCGCTGGACATGCGGATGGAGGCGGGCGGCCAGAGCGCGGCCGAGCTCGTCAACGAGGCCGATGAGGGCGTGCTCGCCAACATCATCTATCACTATGGCGAGGAGCGCCGCTCGCGCGCCGTTGCCCGCGCCATCGTCGAGGCCCGGCGCAAGGCGCCGATCACGACGACCAAGCAGCTCGCCGATCTCGTCGCCGGCATCGTTCGGGGCGAGCCCGGCGGCGCCCATCCGGCGACGCGGACCTTCCAGGCGCTGCGCATCGCAGTCAACGACGAGCTCTGCGAGCTGGTCCGGGCGCTGCACGGCGCCGAGGCCGTACTCGGACCGGGCGGGCGGCTCTCGGTCGTGACCTTCCATTCGCTCGAGGACCGGATCGTCAAGCAGTTCTTCGCCGAGCGTTCGGGCAGGGCGCCGGGCGGCTCGCGCCACGCCCCGGCGACGGCTGCCCCGCAGGCGACGTTCAGGCTGGTGACCAAGGGGCCGGTCGCGCCATCCGAAGCCGAGACGAGAGCCAATCCGCGCGCCCGCTCGGCCAAGTTGCGCGCCGCCGAGCGCACCGAGGCGCCGCCGCGCGCGCCCGATCCCGACCTCGTCGAACTCGCCGTCGTTCCCGCGCCGCAAACCCGCCGGAGGAGCTGAGCGTGATCAAGCTCTTGCACATCATCGCCATCGGCGCGCTGGTCTCCTCGGCGCTCTATGCCTACTCGATCAAATACGAGACGACGCTGCAGGCCGAGCAGCTGCAGAAGCTCAAGGCCAAGGCCCAGCGCGAGCGTGAGGCGATCGCGGTGCTGAAGGCCGAATGGCAGTTCCTCAATCGCCCGGAGCGACTGCAGGCACTGGCCGACAAGCATCTCGACCTGCAGCCGTTGCAGACGAACCAGATCGTGCGCCTGTCCGACATCCCCAATCGCGGACCGAAGGTGGATTCGATCGGCCGCAAGCTCGAGGATCTCGGCCTCGGCCTGCCGACCGAGACCCCCAGGGACCGCAAGAGCAACACCGCGACGACGCCGGGAGCCCGCCCATGAGCCAGGAGCCCAACCAGCCGTCGGCGCCCGAGATCGCCGCCGCCCCGATCGCCCAACCCGAGGCCGTGAAGCGCAAATGGCGCTTCCGCACCGAGTGGCTGCGCGACATCTTCCGGATGAGCGGCGAGAAGAGCGAGCCGCGCGTCGGTCTCGTCATCCTCGGCTTCAGCGGCCTGTTCCTCGCGATCGTCGGCCGGCTCGTCATGCTCGGCGCCTTCCCGAGTGACCAGGTCGGCCTGCGCCGGGCGACCTCGAACGCGATCTCGGCGGCGCGGCCCGACATCCTCGACCGCAACGGCGTCCAGCTCGCCACCGACATCCGCACCGTCTCGGTCTTCGCCGAGCCGCGCAACATCCTCGACAAGGACGAGGCGACCGAGCTCCTCACCGCAGTCCTGCCCGATCTCAACGCCAAGGAGCTGCGCGACAAGCTCGGCACCAAGAAGGGGTTCGTCTGGGTCAAGCGCGAGATCACGCCGCGCCAGCAGGCCGAGGTGCACCGGCTCGGCATCCCCGGCGTCGGCTTCGTGCCGGAGAACAAGCGCGTCTATCCGAACGGCAATGTCGCGGCCCATGTGCTCGGCTTCGCCAATGTCGACAATATCGGCATCGCCGGCATCGAGAAGTACATCGACTCGCAAGGTCTGCAGGACCTGAACGGGGCGGGCTTCGCAGTGCAGGCCTCCGACCTCAAGCCGGTGCAGCTCTCGATCGACATGCGCGTCCAGCACCTGCTGCGCGACGAACTGGTCAAGGGCATCGAGAAATACCGGGCGATCGCGGCGGCCGGCGCCGTCATGGACGTCAACACCGGCGAGATGATCGCGCTGGTCTCGCTGCCCGATTTCGACCCCGGCAACCCGGTCGACGCGCTGGAGAAGGACCGGATCAACCGGATGAATGTCGGCGTCTACGAGATGGGCTCGACCTTCAAGGCGCTGACCATCGCGATGGCGCTCGATTCCGGCAAGGCCAACATCAATTCGAGCTATTCGACCGCCGGCGGCATGATGCGGTTCGGCCGCCAGGTCATCAAGGAATACCACGGCACCGGCCGCACCCTGACCGTGCCGGAAGTGTTCCTGCACTCGTCGAACATGGGCTCGATCAAGATGGCGCTCTCGGTCGGCGTCGAGGGCCACAAGGCGTTCCTGAAGAAGATGATGCAGCTCGACCGGATGACGACCGAGCTGCCGGAGAGCGCCTCGCCGATCGTCCCGCAGCGCTGGGGCGAGATCAACACGGCGACGATCGCCTTCGGACACGGCCTCGCGGTCGCGCCGATCCAGGCGCTGGCGGCGGTGGGCGCGCTGGTCAATGGCGGCTACCTGATCAAGCCGACCTTCCTGAAGCGCTCCGAGGAGGAGGCCAAGAAGGACGCGATCCGGGTGATCAAGCCGGAAACCTCCGAGGCGATGCGCTTCATCATGCGCATCAATGGCGAGAAGGGCTCGGCCCGCTTCGCCGACATTCCCGGCTACTTCGTCGGCGGCAAGACTGGCACTGCCGAAAAGGTCATCAACGGCCGCTACGCCAAGAACAAGAACTTCACCACCTTCACGGCGATCGCGCCCTCGGACAAGCCGCGCTACGTCTTCCTCGCCATCTATGACGAGCCAAAGGGCTATGCCGAGAGCGGCGGCTACTCGACCGCGGCCTGGAACGCCGGCAAGACCACCGGCAAGGTGATCGAGCGGGCCGCGCCGATCCTCGGCATGGCGCCGCGCTTCGAGCCGCCGCCGTCGCCGTTCCCGCTGATGGCCAAGCTCGGCGCCTGGGGCTCGCGGTAAGGGGGAGCCATGCTCGGGCCCGGCCCGAGCATCTCTGGACGGAAGGGAGCTTGATCCTGCATGAGCTTCTCGGGTCTACGCTCTGCTTCGCCCGAGACTGACGCGCGGGGTCCCGCGCCCGGCAAGGATATGCGCTTGTGACTGATACCGGCTTCAGCCTCGACCAGCTCTTCCCGGGAGCCTTCGCCGACGCAGGCGAGCGCCGCGTCGGCGGCGTCTCCTTCGACAGCCGCAAGGCCGCGCCCGGCGAAGCCTTCGTCGCGCTCGCCGGCGCCAAGGCCGATGGCGCGCGCTTCATCAGCGATGCAGTTCAACGTGGAGCGACTGCGATCGTATCGAGCGGGCAGCGTCCCGCCGATCTGCCCGCCGGGGTCGCTTACGCGCAGGTGGCAGATCCGCGTCTTGCCCTCTCGCTGGCTGCAGCCAAGGTGCATCCGCGCCAGCCCGGCACGGTCGTCGCCGTCACCGGCACCAGCGGCAAATCCTCGGTCGCCGAGTTCACCCGCCAGATCTTCATGGCACTCGGCCGCAAGGCGGCGAGCGTCGGCACGATCGGCATCGTCACCGAGGCCGGTGCCGATTACGGCTCGCTGACCACGCCGGACCCGGTCTCGCTGCACGCCTCGCTCGACCGGCTGGCGGGCGATGGCGTCACGCATCTTGCGATGGAAGCCTCCTCGCATGGGCTCGACCAGCACCGGCTCGACGGGGTCAGGCTTGCGGCTGGCGCCTTCCTCAATCTCGGCCGCGACCATCTCGACTACCATCCGAGCATCGAGGACTATCTTGCGGCCAAGCTGCGGCTCTGGACATTGCTGCCGGCCGGCGCGCCGGTGGTGATCAACCGCGACGAGCCCTATGCCGATAAGGCCGAGGCGGCGGCGAAGGCCGGTGGTCATCTCGTGATCGGCATCGGTCGCGGCGGCGATCGCCTGAAACTGCTCGACGTCGTCCGCGAGGGCTTTTCGCAGCGCCTGACGATCGACGTCGATGGCGTGACGACCGAAGTGCTGCTCCCGCTGGTCGGCGATTTCATGGCCGGCAATGCGCTGGTCGCAGCCGGGCTCGCGATCGCGACGGGCGAGGATGCGGCAGCTTCGGTGCGTGCCATCGCCGGCCTGCAAGGTGTTCCCGGCCGGCTGGAACGGGTCGGCGAACATAGTGGCGGACTTGTCGTCGTCGACTATGCCCACAAGCCCGATGCGCTCGCAGCCGTGCTGAAGACCTTGCGCCCTTACGCCAGCGGCCGGCTGATCTGCGTCTTCGGCTGCGGCGGCGACCGTGACCGTGGCAAGCGCCCGCTGATGGGTGGCATCGCCGCTGATGGCGCCGACATCGCCATCGTCACCGACGACAATCCGCGCAGCGAGGATCCCGCTGCGATCCGCGCCGAGGTGCTGGCCGCGGCGCCCGAGCGTCTCAAGGAGATTGGCGACCGGGCCGAGGCGATCGCGGCCGGTGTCACCATGCTGCAGCCTGGGGATGTCCTTGTCGTAGCCGGAAAAGGCCATGAAACTGGCCAGATCATCGGCGATCGGACGCTGCCGTTCTCGGACCATGAGGTGGTCCGCGAGGCGATCGCAGCCTTGGCTGGGGGAAGACTGGGATGACCACCGAACCGCTGTGGACCGGCGCGCGCCTGATCGAGGCGATGGGCGCCCGTTCGCAAGGGCCCGTGCCGGCCGCCGTGAACGGCGCTTCGATCGATACGCGCACGCTGGAACCCGGCGAGGCCTTCTTCGCCATCACCGGCGAGGCGCGCAACGGGCATGACTTCGTGGCGGCGGCGCTCGACAAGGGCGCGGCGCTCGCGGTGGTCGACGAGGCGCATGCTGGCGCCTTCCCGGCCAACGCGCCGCTCGCCATCGTTCCCGATGTTCTACGCGGCATGGAGCAGGCCGGCATGGCGCGCAGAGCCGAGCTCAGCGCCAAAGTCGTCGCCGTCACCGGCTCAGTCGGCAAGACCGGTACCAAGGAAGCGTTGCGCCTCGTGCTCTCGCGCCAGGGCAAGACCCATGCGCCGGTCGCCTCCTACAACAACCATTGGGGCGTGCCGCTCACCCTGACCCGGACGCCCCGCGACGTGCGCTACGGCGTTTACGAGATCGGCATGAACGCGCCCGGCGAGATCCTGCCGCTGGCGAAGATGGTCCAGCCCGATGTCGCGGTGATCACCACGATCCAGCCGGTGCACCTCGCCGCCTTCGAGTCGCTGGAGGGCATCGCCCGCGAGAAGGCGGCGATCTTCAATGGGTTGAAGGCGGGCGGCACCGCGATCATCAACGCCGACATCCCGCAGGCCGGCCTGCTGCGTGAGCTGGCGCTGGCAGCCGGGGCAGGGCGGGTCATCTCCTTCGGCGAGAGCGAAGCCGCGGATGTCCGGCTGATCGGCTGCTCCTTGAAGCCCGATGTCTCGACCGCCGAGGCCAATGTCATGGGCCGGCCGGTGACCTACAAGCTCGGCAGCCCGGGCAAGCATATCGTGCTCAACTCGCTCGCGGTGCTGGCGGCGGCCGAGGCGCTCGGCGCCGATCTCGCTCTGGCCGCGCTGGCGCTCGCCGATCTGGTGCCGCCATCGGGCCGTGGCGCCCGGCAGGTGCTGCATGCGCCGGCCGGTCCGTTCACGCTGATCGACGAGAGCTATAACGGCAACCCGGCCTCGATGCGGGCAGCGATCGAGAATCTCGGCCGCATGCCGGTGTCGGGCAGGGGGCGGCGCATCGCCGTGCTCGGCGACATGCTGGAGCTCGGCGAAACCGCACCGGAGCTGCACAAGGGGCTCGCCGACGCGGTCACCGGTAACGGCATCGACCTCGTCTTCGCCTGCGGTCCGCTGATGAGAACCCTCTACGACGCCTTGCCATCGCACCGCCGCGGCGCTTATGCCGCACAGGCGAGCAGCCTCGAGCCCTATGTGCTCGATGCGGTCCGCGCCGGCGACGTCGTCACGGTGAAGGGCTCGCTGGGTACGCGCATGGGGCCAATCGTCAAGGCGATGACGGCCCGTTTCCCGGTCGTCCAGGCCGACGACTGAGTAAGGAACAAGGTTCGATGCTGGTTTGGCTTGCCGAGTTCGCGGGATCGTTCCCGGTCCTCAACGTCTTCCGCTACATCACCTTCCGCGCCGGCGGGGCGACCGCGACGGCGCTGCTCTTCGTCTTTTTCTTCGGACCGGCGGCGATCTCCTGGCTCAGGATCAAGCAGGGCAAGGGCCAGCCGATCCGCACCGACGGGCCGGAATCGCATCTCGCCAAGCGCGGCACGCCGACCATGGGCGGCCTGATGATCCTGACCGGGCTGTTCGTCGCGACGCTGCTCTGGGGCAATCTGCGCAATCCTTATGTCTGGATCGTGCTCGGCGTCACCGCGAGCTATGGCGCGATCGGCTTCTATGACGACTTCCTCAAGGTGACGAAGCAGTCGCACAAGGGCTTCTCCAGCAAGGCGCGCCTCGGCCTCGAGATCGTCATCGCGCTCGCCGCCTGCACGGCGATCATGCAGGTCAGCCCGCCCGCGATCGCCAGCGGCTTCGCCCTGCCGTTCCTGAAGGAATGGATGATCCCGCTCGGCATCCTGTTCCCGGTGGTCACCGCCTTCGTCGTGGTCGGCGCCGGCAATTCGGTGAACCTGACCGACGGGCTTGACGGGCTCGCCATCGTTCCGGTGATGATCGCGGCCGGTACCTTCGGCTTCATCGCCTATCTCGCGGGTAACGCCATCTTCGCCAACTACCTGCAGATCCACCATGTGCCTGGTGTCGGCGAACTCGCCGTGATCTGCGGCGCCATGATGGGGGCGGGGCTCGGCTTCCTCTGGTTCAACGCGCCGCCGGCCCAGATCTTCATGGGCGACACCGGCTCGCTCGGCCTTGGCGGCATGCTCGGCACCATCGCGGTCGCGATCAAGCACGAGATCGTCCTCGCCATCGTCGGCGGCCTGTTCGTGGTCGAGGCGCTCTCGGTGATCATCCAGGTCGCGGTGTTCAAGCGCACCGGCAAGCGCGTCTTCCTGATGGCGCCGATCCACCACCATTTCGAGAAGCTGGGCTGGACCGAGCCGCAGGTGGTGATCCGCTTCTGGATCATCTCTGTGGTGCTGGCGCTGGTCGGCCTCGCCACGCTGAAGCTGCGTTGAGGCTGTATTGACATCTGTCGGATCGTTGTTGGTCGGACCCACTTTTGTCATTCCGGGGCTTCGCGTAGCGAAGAACCCGGAACCCACGGCTGGGCGAGGCGCCCGCGACTGGGCATTTGATATCTCACCCGGTCGTGGGTTCCGGGTTCGCGCCTGTGGCGCGCCCCGGAATGACAAAGGGGGCGTGCGCTGGCTTATGAAAGCGAGAAGACTATGACGCCCGTCACCGTTTTTGCCGGGCGCAAGGTCGCCCTGTTCGGCCTCGGTGGTTCGGGCCTGGTAACTGCGCGCTCGCTCGTCGCCGGCGGCGCCAAGGTCGCCTGCTGGGACGATAATCAGGCGAGCCGCGACAAGGCGGCGGCCGAGGGGCTCGACGTCGTCGATCTTACCAGCGCCGACTGGTCGGGCTTTGCCGCCTTCGTGCTCTCGCCCGGCGTGCCGCTGACCCATCCCGCGCCGCATTGGACGGTCGAGAAGGCGAAGGCTGCGAATGTCCCGGTGATCGGTGACATCGAACTGTTCTTCCTGGAGCGGGCGAAGATTGCGCCCGCCGCGCCGGTGATCTGCATCACCGGCACAAACGGCAAATCGACCACCACGGCTCTGATCGCCCATGTGCTCGAGGCCGCCGGCCGCGACGTGCAGATGGGCGGCAATATCGGCACCGCCGTGCTGGCGCTGGAGCCGCCGGCTCTCGATCGCATCCATGTCGTCGAGTGCTCGACCTTCCAGATCGACCTCGCCCCCTCGATCAAGCCGACGGTCGGCATCCAGATGAACCTGACGCCGGACCATCTCGACCGGCATGGCACCTTCGAGGCCTATGGCGCGATCAAGGAGCGGCTGGTCGCCGCCTCCGACATCGCCGTGATCGGCGTCGACGACGAGCCGTCGAAGCAGATGGCGCGCCGCCGCGCCGCTTCGGGCAAGCTTTTGGTCAAGATCAGCGGCGAGCAGCCGCTGGACGAAGGCGTCTTCGCTGGCGTCACCGCCAATGCCGGCCAGCTCGATACCCGTATCGTCGAGGTCAAGGACGGCAAGCCCAGGGTCGTCGCCAATCTCGCCGGTATCGGCAGCTTGCGCGGCAGCCACAATGCCCAGAACGCGGCGGCCGCCTTTGCCGCCTGCACAGCGCTTGGCCTGACAGCTGAGGAGATCGCCGCCGGCTTCAGGAGCTATCCCGGCCTGAAGCACCGGATGGAGGAGCTCGGCCGCATCGGCCGCGTCGTCTTCATCAACGATTCCAAGGCGACCAATGCCGACTCCACCGAGAAGGCGCTGACCTCCTTCCGCGAGATCTTCTGGATCCTCGGCGGCAAGGCCAAGGAGGGCGGCATCGAGTCGCTCAGGCGATATTTTCCCAACATCGCCTCCGCCTATCTGATCGGCGCGGCGAGCGACCTTTTCGCCGGGACGTTCGACGAAGACGGCCGCGTGACTTACGAGCGGAGCGGCACGCTCGACGTGGCGGTCGCTGCCGCGACGAAGGCGGCGCTGGCGCAGCAGGGGAGCGGCGAGATCGCCGTGCTGCTCTCGCCGGCCTGCGCGTCTTACGACCAGTTCCCGAATTTCGAGGTCCGGGGCGATGCTTTCCGGGCGCTGGTCAAGGCGCTGCCCGGTTTCGAGGCGGTCGGTCGATAACTTGACTGTCAAGTGACAATTGACGCGCGACGTGCTCCGCGCTAGTCTCCTCCGATGGAGATCGCGGGCATCAGGCACAAAGCGCTTCGACAGTTCGCAGAGACCGGGAAAAGCAAAGGCCTGCCCGGAAATCTCGTCGATCGGCTGCGGAACATGCTCGCCTATCTGGTTGCGATCGATGCTGCGGACGAGCTCAAGCACCCGCCCAATTACGGGGCTCATCAGCTCACGGGCGACCGAGCCGGCGAATGGTCACTCGTCGTGACGAAGAACTGGCGCATGACGTTTCGCGTCAATCAAGCTCTCGCGATCGAAGATATCGATCTGGAGGATTATCACTGATGGCCATCAAGCTTCATTCGAGCTTTGCCGTTCATCCCGGCGCGTGGCTGCGGACCGAAATCGTCGAGCCCTATGGCTTGAGCGTGACCGTCGCTGCCGAGAAGCTGGGCGTGACGCGACAGGCGATGAGCAACCTCCTCAACGGCAAGGCGGCCTTGTCGGCCGAGATGGCGATCCGCTTCGAAAAGGCATTCGGTGTCCGGGCTGAGACGATGCTGCGGATGCAGGCCGCCTATGATCTTGTCGAAGCCCGCGCCCATGAGGACGAGATCAAGGTGGAGCGCGTCGCAGCGCTGGCGTAGCCACCGGCTCCGCGGCGCTGCCAGGTATCCGGAGCATCCCCATGCCCAAGATCGACGTCGCAGCCGTTCCCGAGCGCAAGGGCTCGGGCTATCCGAAGCCGTTCGACGCTCCTTGCGCGAACCGCATCCGCAGGCGGCTCGGCAATGCCGGCGGCCTGACCGATTTCGGCGTCAACCTGATGCGGCTGCCGCCGGGCGGCTGGTCGAGCCAGCGCCACTGGCATTCGCATGAGGACGAGTTCGTCTATCTGCTCGAAGGCGAGCTGGTGCTGGTCGAGGACGAGGGCGAGACCGTGCTGCGCGCCGGCGACTGCGCCGCCTTCGCCAAGAACAGCGGCAACGGCCATCACATGATCAACCGCTCGGACAAAGTCGCCGTCTATCTCGAAGTCGGCAGCCGCTCTCCCGACGACGTGATCACCTGTTCCGATATCGACATGATGAGCCCGAGCAGCGACGGGCGTTTCCTGCACAAGGATGGAAGCCCCTATTCCGAAGGCTGAGAAGCCCGTTGGCAGGCGCGTCCGACCGCCGGCAAAGCTCGACTCGGAATCAATCGGTTAACCATTCATTGACAGAGTGATTCGCCGGAGCGGGCGCCTCGATCTGCCCGCCCGTACGGAGCCTTTGAACGATGGTCTCGCGCGCAGAACCGAGCCTGAGCGGCCGCTGGTGGTGGTCGATCGACCGCATCATCCTGACGACGCTGGTGGCGCTGATGGTCTCCGGCGTTGTGCTGCTGATGGCGGGCGGGCCGCCGGTCGCCGAGCGCCTCGGCCTGTCGACCTTCCATTTCGTCAACCGCCAGGTGGTCTATCTCCTGGTCGCGCTGGCGATCTTCCTCTCGACCTCGCTGCTGGCGCCGCGCCAGGTGCGGCGGATTGCGCTGATCATCTTCCTGTTTTCGCTCGCCGGCGTGGTCGCCACGCTGTTCTTCGGCGTCGAGGTCAAGGGCGCCAAGCGCTGGTTGACGCTCGGGCCGCTCGGCTCGATCCAGCCTTCCGAATTCGTCAAGCCGGCCTTCGTCGTGCTCGCCGCCTGGGCTTTCGCCGAAGGGCATCGCCGGCCCGAGCTGCCGGGCACGATCATCGCCTTCCTGCTGCTGCCGATCACGATCGTGCCGCTCGTGCTGCAGCCGGATTTCGGCCAGACCATCCTGATCACCCTGGTCTGGGCCGGGCTGTTCTTCGTCGCCGGGCTGCACTGGTTCTGGGTGATGGGGCTTGGCGGCATCGGCGCGGTCGGCCTGTTCATAGCCTATGAGCTGGTGCCGCACGTGCGCGCCCGTATCGAGCGCTTCATGGACAAGGGCTCCGGCGACACCTTCCAGGTCGACACAGCGCTGGAAAGCTTCGCGCAGGGCGGCTGGTTCGGGAAGGGCCCGGGCGAGGGCACGGTCAAGCGCATCCTGCCGGACGCCCATACCGACTTCATCTTCGCGGTGACGGCCGAGGAGTTCGGCATCGTCGTCTGCATGGTGCTGGTGCTGCTGTTCGCGATCATCGTCCTCAGGGCGCTATTCGTGGCGCAGCGCGCCGAGGACCCGTTCGTGCGCCTCGGCGTCACCGGGCTTGCTCTGCTGTTCGGCATCCAGGCCGCGATCAACATGATGGTGAACCTGCACATGATGCCGGCCAAGGGCATGACCTTGCCGTTCATCTCCTATGGCGGCTCCTCGCTGATCTCGCTGGCGCTCGGCACCGGTTTCCTGCTGGCGCTGACTCGCAAGCGGCCGCGCTCGGAGAGCCTCAACGGGACGGGGCGGCGCTCGTGAGCACTGGGCAGGCACCGCTCGTCGTGCTCGCCGCCGGCGGCACGGGCGGACATCTCTTTCCTGCGGAGGCGCTGAGCCATGCTTTGCACCGCGCCGGCGCCAGGGTCGCGCTGATCACCGATACGCGGGCCGCCGAATACGCCGGCAACTTCCCGGCGGAATCGATCCATGCGGTGCCGGCGGCGACGCCGTCGGGCAAGTCGCCGGTCGCGATGGCGAAGGCGGCGCTGGTGCTGCTGAAGGGTGGGCTCGCTGCGCGTCAGGCAATCAAGCAGCTCGGGCCGGCGATCGTCGTCGGCTTCGGCGGCTATCCGACGGTGCCGCCGGTCTTCGCGGCGGCGCTGATGGGCGTGCCGACGCTTCTGCACGAGCAGAACGCGGTGATCGGGCGGGCCAATCGCTTCCTCGCCAGCCGGGTCAAGGCGATCGCCACCGGCTTCGCCGAGGTCGGCGGGCTGACGCCGGAGCAGGCCAAGAAATGCACGCAGGTCGGCAATCCCGTGCGGCCGGCGGTGATCGAGGCGACCTCGCCCTATGCCGAGCCGGAGGGGCGGCTCAATCTGCTCGTCTTCGGCGGCAGCCAGGGCGCGCGGGTGATGGCCGACATCGTACCGCCGGCGATCCAGCTGCTCTCAGCCGAGGAGCGCTCCCGCCTGTCGATCGTCCAGCAGGCGCGGGCCGAGGACGACGAGCGTGTCAGGAAGATCTATTCCTCGCTCGGCATCAAATTCGAACTGGCACCCTTCTTCAAGGATCTGCCGGCGCGGATGGCGGCATCGCAGCTGGTGATCGGGCGCTCGGGCGCCTCGACAGTCGCCGAGCTCACGGTGATCGGCCGTCCGTCGCTATTGGTGCCGCTGCCGGGCTCGCTCGACCAGGACCAGGCCGCCAATGCCGGCGTGCTCGCCAGGGCCGGCGGCGCCATGATGATCCTGCAGAATGATTTCTCGCCGCGGCGCCTCGCCGCCGAGCTTTCCACGCTGCTTGCCGAGCCGCACCGCTTGACGGCGATGGCTCAGGCGGCCAAGAGCGCGGGCATACCGGATGCGGCCGACCGCCTGGCGCGGCTCGTGCTGCAGACCGCCCAAGGCTGAACTGTTCAGGACGTATCCATCATGAAGCTGCCGCCGAAGCTCGGCTCCATCCATTTCGTCGGCATTGGCGGCATCGGCATGTCCGGCATCGCCGAAGTCCTGCACAATCTCGGCTACAAGGTGCAGGGCTCGGACGCCTCCGACGGCGCCAACGTCAAGCGCCTGGCCGAGAAGGGCATCACCACCTTCGTCGGCCACAAGGCCGAGAACATCGGCGAGGCCGAGGTCGTCGTGGTCTCGACCGCGATCAAGCGCGACAATCCCGAATTGATGGCGGCGCGCGAAAAGCGCCTGCCGGTGGTGCGCCGCGCCGAGATGCTGGCCGAGCTGATGCGGCTGAAGAGCTGCGTCGCCATTGCCGGTACCCATGGCAAGACGACCACGACCTCGCTGGTTGCGACCCTGCTCGAGAAGGGCGGGCTCGACCCGACCGTGATCAATGGCGGCATCATCAACGCCTACGGCACCAATGCCCGCATGGGCGAGAGCGACTGGATGGTGGTCGAGGCCGACGAGTCGGACGGCACCTTCCTGAAGCTCCCCGCCGACGTCGCGATCGTCACCAATATCGATCCCGAGCATCTCGACCATTTCGGCACCTTCGACGCGATCAAGGCGGCGTTCCGCTCCTTCGTTGAGAACCTGCCGTTCTACGGCTTCGCGGTGATGTGTATCGACCACCCGACGGTGCAGGGCCTCGTCGGCCAGATCACCGACCGCCGCGTCGTCACCTATGGCGAGAACCCGCAGGCCGATTTCCGCCTGATCGACATCGACCTCTCCGGCGGGCAGGCGAAGTTCACGCTGCTCATCCGCGACCGCAAGACCGGCCGTGACGAGGTGGTCCGCGATCTCCTGATGCCGATGCCCGGCCATCACAACGCGCTCAACGCCACGGCGGCGATCGCGGTCGCCTATGACCTCGGCATTCCCGTGCCGCGCATCCGCGAGGCGCTCGCCGGCTTCGGAGGCGTCAAGCGCCGCTTCACCAAGACCGGCGAGTGGAACGGCGCGCTGATCTTCGACGATTACGGTCATCACCCGGTCGAGATCGCCGCCGTGCTCAAGGCGGCGCGCGCCTCGACCAAGGGCAAGGTCATCGCGGTGATGCAGCCGCATCGCTACAGCCGCCTGTCGAGCCTGTTCGCCGACTTCGCCGCCTGCTTCAACGACGCCGACACGGTGATCATCGCCGACACCTATGCGGCCGGCGAGCAGCCGATCGCGGGGGCGGACCGCGATTCGCTGGTGGCGGCGATCAAGGCACGCGGCCATCGTCACACGCTGCCGCTCGAATCCCCCGACAAGCTTGCCGGCATGGTCGCCGAGCTGGCCGGGCCGGGCGATTACGTGGTCTGCCTCGGGGCGGGGAATATCACGCAGTGGGCTTATGCCCTGCCGGGGGAATTGGCGGCGCTGGGGGCGAAGCAGTGAGCTTCGCCGACATCACCCCCGACCTCCGCGCCGCCGCCCCAGAGCTGCGCGGGCGGCTGCTCGCCAATCAGGAGATGGCGGGGCTGACCTGGTTCCGCGTCGGCGGGCCGGCGCAGGTCCTGTTCACCCCGGCCGACGAGGCCGATCTGGCCTACCTGCTCGGCGGGCTGCCGGCCGAGATCCCGGTCACGGTGGTCGGGCTCGGCTCGAACCTGATCGTGCGCGATGGCGGCATTCCCGGCGTGGTCATTCGCCTCGCCGGCAAGGCCTTCGGCGAGATCGTCCGCGAGGATGGCGACCGGTTGCGTGCCGGCACGGCTGTTCCTGACGTGAAGGTGGCGCGGGCCGCGGCCGATGCCTCGCTCGACGGGCTCGCCTTCTATCGTGGCATTCCCGGCTGCATCGGCGGAGCGCTCAGGATGAACGCCGGTGCGCATGGCGGCGAGACCACCGACGTGCTGGTCGAGGCGCGCGGCGTCACCCGCAAGGGCGAGATCGTGACGCTGTCGCATGCCGATATGGGCTTCAGCTATCGGAACAGCACGGCGCCGACCGACATCATCTTCACCTCGGCGCTGTTCCAGGGGCGGCCCGGTGACCAGGCGGCGATCCTTGCCGAGATGGACCGGGTGACTTCGGCGCGCGAGGCGGCTCAGCCGATCAAGGAGCGCACCGGCGGCTCGACCTTCAAGAACCCGGAAGGCGGCAAGGCCTGGCAATTGATCGACGCGGCCGGCTGCCGCGGGCTGCGCATCGGCGGAGCGCAGGTCTCCGAGATGCACTGCAACTTTCTGATCAACACCGGCGGCGCAAGCGCCGCCGATATCGAGGGGCTGGGCGAAGAGGTCCGCCGCCGGGTCAAGGACAACTCAGGCTACGAGCTGCACTGGGAGATCAAGCGGTTCGGCGTCGCGGCCTGAGCGGGCCGTCCTGCAGAACCGAACTCCTAGGGCTTCACGTCCTCGGGAAGTGCGACGGGCTTGAAGCCGTTTCGCGCCAGCACGCTCTGTCCCTTGGGCGACATGATGGTGAGGGCGAGCCGCATCGCATCCGGCGTGTCACTCACGACGGCAAGGCCATATTCCGGCCCGACCTCCAGATCGGAGGGGAAAGGGACCATGCTCAGCTCGCTGCTCAGCTTGGCGTAGCGACGCTGGCCGGAGCAGTAGACGATTGCGAGGTCGACGCCGCGCGCATCGAGCGCATCGAGCACATAGTCGCCTGATTTTGGCGCCGGAGCACCAGGCGGGTTGTCGAGCACGACCATCCGGCGCTCCAGCGAGGCGCGCGCTCCGGGACGCTGCCGCTCCAAGACATCGACGAGACGCACGGTGTAGTCGCCCAGCGGATCGATCCGTGGTGGCGAGACCCCGACCTTGACGTCCTCCTTGAGCAGGGCGTCGAGCGCACCTGCGCTCTGCACGGCGCCCATGCGCGTGGGAACGAGCAGGCACAGGGCGTTGCGGGCGAACATCACCATGGATCTGGCTCGCCCATCCGTGACGAGCTTGCGAGGATGGCCGATATCGGCCGAGGTGAAGACATCGACGGCCTCGCCGGCTTCGATCCTCTCGCGCATGCGTCCGGATGCAGCGAACTGCGTCCGCACGGTGAGCTTGTGCTCGGCTTTGAACAGCTCCGCCATTTCCGTCATCGCCTCGCGCAAGCTGCCGGCGCCGTAGAGCACGAGATCGCGCTCCTGCGCCGATGCGCCAGGAGCGGGGCCAATCGAAAGGGGCAGAATGAGCGCCGCGGCGGCAAACCGCCCGGAGAAGGCATGAGCGCGAGTCAACCGATCGATCCTTTTCGTCTCGCGGCGGCTGCCGGTCCATGGGAGCCGCGAACGCGTGCCGTACGCTATATTCATTTAGATACAGCGCAATGCGGCCTGGACGACAATGTGGAAAGCGGAAGCCTATCGCCGCGACAGCATGATGCCGGCGACGGTCGAGCCGAAGATAATGGCGATGCCGAGCCATTGCTGGGCGTTGAACCACTCGTTGAGCAACGCGGCGCCGAGGAAGGTCGCGACCAGCGGGCTGAGCAGGCTCAGGAACGCGACGCCGGTGCCGATCGCGGCGATGCCGCGGACCCAGAGCCAATAGGCGAAGGCGGTGCCGATCACGACGAGATAGCTCAGGCCGACGAGGTTGCGGACGGTCGGCATGGGCGGCAGGCCCTCGACCAGAAGCGCGACCGGCAGGAGCAGGAGCCCGCCGAGGGTGAGTTGCCAGGCGGCGAGCGCCAGCGGCGTGCCGACCTTGCCCCAGCGCTCGATCAGCACCGTGCCGGTCGCCATCGAGGCAGCGCCGACGAGCGCCGCGGCGACGCCGATCGCATCGAGCTTCACGCTATCGTCGATCACCAAGAGGCCGACGCCGACCGTGCCGGCGAGCGCGGCGAGGACCTGCCCAAGACGCGGGCGGCGCAGCAGCAATGGCCAGGCGAGGAAAGCGACGATCAGCGGCTGCATCGAGCCCAGCGTCGCGGCGAGCCCGCCGGGCAGACGCGAGGCGCTGAGGAAGAGCATGCCGAAGAACAGGCCGATATTGGCGAAGCCGATGATGGCGAGCGGCAGGAGCTTGTCGCGCGGCGGCAGGCCGGGGCCGAGCAGCATCAGGAGGATGCCGGCGGGCAGGGCGCGCAGCGCCCCGACCAGCAGCGGATGCTCGACGGGAAGCGTCTGGGTGAAGACGACATAGGTCGTGCCCCAGAGAATGGGCGCCAGGATCGTCGCGAACAGGATGCGGGTCTTGCTGTCGGCCATGGCCGTGACCTTTCGGGATGAACAGTTACGGCACTCAGGCCGGGAAGGAGCCGGGGAAGGCGGTTTCCGCCAGGGGACGCCGTGGGCTCGGCCATTCGCGGTCGCGCAGTTGCGGCGGCAGGGTCTCTGGATCGGCCCGACGGCCGAGCGCGACGGCGATCTCGATGCGGAAACGGGGCGGCACCGCAAGCGCCTCGCGGGCCGCTTCGAACTCGAGGCCGGCCATGGCATGGGCGTGATAACCGAGCCGGACGGCCTGCAGGGCGATGTGCGACCAGGCGGCGCCGGTGTCGAAACTACGGATCGGCGAGGCCTGCGGCGTCTGGGCAGCGTCGTCGGAGCCGGTATCCGACAGCACGAAGATGAGCGCGGAGGCGGAACCCGCCCAGCTCTGGTTGAAGCTGTCGAGCAGCGAGACAAAGCGCTGCCAATGCGCATCGCTGCGCTGCGCATAGAGGAAGCGCCAAGGCTGCTCGTTATAGGCCGAGGGCGCCCAGCGGGCGGCTTCCAGAATGGTCAGCAGCGCCTCGGCAGGCATTGCCTCCGGATGGAAAGCGCGCGGCGACCAGCGTTCAATGAAGATCGGGTCGATCGGGAATGCGGCAGTTCTGTCCGTCATCGTCTTGCTCTCGGCCGGTTTGCGGCAGCGGTGGGCGGCTGCTAAGGTTTGTCCGAAGTCTGATAATTCGATATCGAATTATTTGATGTAGGATAATTAGGTGCGGGATTTCCATGAGTCAAGCTGACGAGGCCGGGCAGGGCGGCCCGCTCGATTCGATCCTCACGCAATGGCGGCGCGCCCGGCCGGATATCGATCCCGGCCCGATGGCGGTCTGCGGCGCGATCTGGCGGGCGGCGGAGCGGGTTCGCCTCGGCGTCGGGCGCAATCTTGTCGGTGAGGAGCTCGATTTCGCCGGCTTCGACGTGCTGATGACCCTGCGCCGCCAGGGAGAGCGCGGCGGCTCGCTGACCCCGTCCGAGCTCGCCAAGGACATGATGCTCTCGACCTCGGCGATGACGAATCGGCTCGACCGGCTGGAGAAGCGCGGGCTGATCGCAAGGCAGGCCGATCCACAGGACCGGCGCAGCCTGCGCATCGTGCTGACGCCGGAGGGATTTGCGCTGATCGAGCGGCTGGTGGTCTCGCATGTGGCGACGGAAGCGGCTCTGATTTCGGCGCTCAGCCCGGCTGAGCATGAGCTGCTCAAGGCCCTGTTGGCCAAGGTCGCGGCCGGTGAGGGGGAGTGAGTCCGGCGTGCAACAGCCGGCTCGTCATTAACCGGCGGGGTGCATCGTTAACGCGCCGTTAACCATCTCGGATCAGGTTCGGACCCAGGAGTTCGGTGTCAGGAACCTTGATGAGCAAGCATGTCGCAGTGCTGATGGGCGGGTGGTCCGTCGAGCGTGAGGTCAGCCTCAGCAGCGGCGCGGCGTGTGCTCGGGCGCTGGAAGGCGTTGGCTATCGCGTCACGCGCGTCGAGGTTAACCGCGACGTTGCCGAGGTGCTGGCGAAGCTGAAGCCCGACGTCGCTTTCAACGCCCTGCACGGCCGCTACGGCGAGGACGGCACCATCCAGGGCGTGCTCGAGATCCTCGGCATCCCCTATACCCATTCCGGCGTGCTCGCCTCCTCGCTCGCCATCCGCAAGGACAAGGCCAAGATGGTCGTCGCGGCCGCCGGCGTGCCGGTGGCGAAGGGCGTGACCGTCTCGCGCTTCGAGGCGGCCAAGCGCCATGCCCTGCCGCCGCCCTATGTGATCAAGCCGATCGACGAAGGATCCTCCGTCGGGGTGGTGATCGTTAAGAAAGGCCGCGAGCATCCGCCCCAGGAGATCGCCCGGCCGGACTGGCCCTGCGGCGAGACCATGCTGGCCGAAACCTTCATCGCCGGGCGCGAACTGACCTGTGCGGTGATGGACGGCAAGTCCTTGGGGGTAACAGAGATTCGGGCGGCGACGGGCGAGTTCTACGACTACGACGCCAAATATGCCAAAGGCGGTTCAATCCACATCTGCCCGGCGCAAATTTTACCGAATCTTTACCGCCAAATCGAAGAGTGTGCGTTAACGGCGCATCAAGCAATCGGGTGCCGCGGCGTCAGCCGTTCAGACTTCCGCTACGACGACGAGAGCGACACGCTCGTCTGGCTGGAGGTCAACACGCAGCCCGGCATGACCGAAACCAGCCTTGTGCCTGAATTAGCCGCCCATGCGGGCATGAACTTCGGTGAGCTCGTCAAATGGATCGTCGAGGACGCCTCCTTGAATCGGTGAAGGTGGAACCGGTGTTCGCCGGCGCCAACCTGCCGATGCGCGTGACGGGGCCGCAGCTCCTCGTCGGCGAGCGCTCGCGCCGCTGGTTCCGCGGCTCGCGCCGCAGCGCCGTCGCGGTGCCGCTGGCCGAGCGGCTGCCGAGCGGTCTCGGCTCCTTCCTGGCGATCGGCTTCCTCGTGCTCACGGGCGTGAGTGGCGCGATCCTAGGCGGCCATTACGAGACCTTCCGCGAGAACTACGGCGAGCCCAAGCATGCGCTGGCCCGGCTCGTCGGGCTCGGCATCGATCGCATCACCATCTCGGGCCTGAACGGATTGTCCGAGATCGAGGTGCTGGTCGCCGCCGGCATCGATCCCAAGATCTCGCTCGCCTTCTTCGACGCCGACGAGGCGCGCAAGCGCCTGGAGGCGACGCCGATGATCCGCGAGGCCTCGGTCCGCAAGCTCTATCCCGGCGAGATCTCGATCAGCCTGACCGAGCGCGAGCCCTATGCGCTCTGGCAGGTCAAAGGCGACCTCTTCCTGATCGCGCAGGACGGCACGGTGATCGACAAGATGGACGATGGCCGCTTCGCCTATCTGCCGCTGGTCGTCGGGCCCGACGCCAACAAGCGGGCCAAGGAATACATCACGCTGCTCGGCGATGCCGGTTCCTTCGCCTCGCGCATCCGCGCCGGCAGCCTCGTCGCCGGCCGGCGCTGGAATCTCAAGCTCGACACCGGCGCCGACATCAGGCTGCCGGAGCAGGGCGCCGGCGCCGCGCTGAAGCGCCTGGCCAGCCTCGAACAGGACTTCCGAATCAGCGAGAAGGATCTGATCGCCATCGACATGCGCCAGCCTGACCGGGTGACCATGCGCCTGACCGAAGAGGCCGCGACGACGCGGTTCGAGCAGCTCAAGAGCAAGACCAAGAAGAAAGGCGGCGAGGCATGAGCTTGACCTCGCAAGGCCTGACCCCGCGGATGCGTCCATTGTCGTCGCGCAAGAGCGCGACCTTGTCGATTCTGGACATCGGCACGAGCAAGGTCGTCTGCCTGATTGCCGAGTTGAATCCGGCCGAGGCGAACGAGCGGCTGCGCGGGCGCACCCATGTCGCGCGCATCATCGGCATCGGCCACCAGCGCTCGCTCGGCCTCAAGGGCGGGGCGATCATCGATCTGGAAAGCGCCGAGCGCGCCATCCGCGCCGCCGTTGACGCGGCCGAGCGCATGGCCAAGGTCGAGGTCCAGTCGGTCATCGTCAACCTGACCGGCGGCCGGCTGAACTCGCAGCACTACCAGGCCAGCGTCGACCTGCGCGGCGGCTCGGTCGGCGACTCCGATGTGAAGCGCGTGCTCGCCGCGGCGGCGACCCATGCGATCCGCCCGGGCAAGGCGGTGATGCATGCGCTGCCGACCGGCTACGCGCTCGACGGCTCGCCCGGCGTGCTCGATCCGCGCGGCCTGATCGGCGGCTCGCTCTCGGTCGACATGCATGTCGTCGCGGCGGAAGCGGCGGCGGCGCGCAACGTCATGCTCGCGGTCGAGCGCTGCCATCTCGAGGTCGAGGCGGTGGTCGCGACGCCCTATGCGGCGGGCCTGTCCGTGCTGGTCGACGACGAGGCCGAGATGGGCGTCGTCGTGGTCGACATGGGCGGCGGCACGACCTCGCTCGGCGTCTTCTCGGGCGGTCATCTCACTCATGCCGACGCGGTCGCGGTCGGCGGCAACCACATCACCATGGACGTGGCGCGCGGGCTCTCGACCCGCGTCTCCGCCGCCGAGCGGCTGAAGACGCTGCACGGCTCGGCGATCGCCAGCCCCTCCGACGAGCGCGACATGATCGCGGTGCCGCAGGTCGACGACGACGAGCGCGACATGCCGAACCATCTGTCGAAGTCGCATCTGGTCCGGATCATCAAGCCGCGCGTCGAGGAGATCCTCGAACTGGTGCGCGACCGGCTGAAGGCCGCCGGCTTCTCGGCCGAGGCCGGACGGCGCGTCGTCCTGACCGGCGGCGCCTGCCAGCTCACCGGCATGCCGGAAGTGGCGCGGCGCGTGCTCGGCGGCCAGGTCCGCACCGGGCGTCCGCTCGGGATCAAGGGTTTGCCGGAAGCGGGCAAGGGCCCGTCCTTCGCGGCGGCGGTCGGCCTGCTGGTCTATCCGCAAGTCGCGCATGTCGAACATTTCGAGCCGCGGGCAGGGGCGTCCTTCTTCGCCCATGCGACCGACGGCTACTTCTCCCGCGTCGGCCGCTGGCTGCGCGAGAGCTTCTGAGTGTTGCGGCCCGCGGCGCCGAGAGGCGAGGCGGACCGGGGTGAGTACGAGCAGAGCGGGGCTTAAGGCCCCTGGCGTGGAAGACGGGACGGCCCGCCAGGAGCCGGACAAGACAGTGAAAGAGGCAATCATGGCGATGAACCTGCAAGCCCCGGACATCCGGGAACTGAAGCCCCGGATCACCGTGTTCGGTGTCGGCGGCGCCGGCGGCAATGCCGTGAACAACATGATCGAGGCCGGTCTGGACGGTGTCGACTTCGTCTGCGCCAACACCGATGCCCAGGCGCTCGCCCTGTCGCGCGCCCCGCGCATCATCCAGATGGGCCTCCAGGTCACCGAGGGCCTCGGCGCCGGCTCGCAGCCGGAAGTCGGCCGCGCGGCCGCCGAGGAGGTGATCGACGAGATCCGCGATCATCTCGCCGGCGCCCACATGGTCTTCATCACCGCCGGCATGGGCGGCGGCACCGGCACCGGTGCTGCCCCCGCGATCGCCCGCGTCGCCCGCGACATGGGCATCCTCACCGTCGGCGTCGTCACCAAGCCGTTCCAGTTCGAGGGCATGCGCCGGATGCGCATGGCTGAGGCCGGCATCGGCGAGCTGACCGAGACGGTCGACACGCTGATCGTCATCCCGAACCAGAACCTGTTCCGCGTCGCCAACGAGAACACCGGCTTCGCCGACGCCTTCGGCATGGCCGACCAGGTGCTCTACTCCGGCGTCGCCTGCATCACCGACCTGATGGTCCGTCCCGGCCTGATCAACCTCGACTTCGCCGACGTCCGCGCCGTGATGCGCGGCATGGGCAAGGCGATGATGGGCACCGGCGAGGCCCAGGGCGAGAAGCGCGCGCTCTCGGCCGCCCAGGCCGCGATCAACAACCCGCTGCTCGACGACGTCTCGATGAAGGGCGCGCGCGGCCTGCTGATCTCGATCACCGGCGGGCGCGACATGAAGCTCTACGAGGTCGACGAAGCCGCCACCCGCATCCGCGAGGAGGTCGATTCCGAGGCCAACATCATCGTCGGCGCCACCTTCGACGAGGCGCTGGAAGGCACGATGCGCGTTTCGGTGGTCGCCACCGGCATCGACAAGCCGATGACTGCCCAGGGCGAGCTTGACCCGACCGAGGCCCGGATCGCCGAGGTCGCCGAGCGGCTGAAGGCCGAGGCGCGGCTGCGTTCGGCCGTGCCGAACATCCGCACCTCCGCCGCCGTGCCTGCCCCGGCGCCGATGCCGATGCCGGCTCCCGTCGCCGAGGCCGTGATGCCGGAGCCGGTCCGCGCCCACGCGCCGGCCCCGCAGAGCTTCGCCGCCGATGTCCGCATCGAGCCGGCCCAGCCGCGCCCCGCCATGGTCGCTCCGCCGGTCGTCGAGGCGCCGGTCGCTGAGACCTTCGTGCCGCATCACGAGGACAGCTTCATCCCGCCGATGCCCGAGCGCGCCGTGATCCGCCCGACCCGCATGCCGCGCGTCGAGGACCTGCCACTGCCGGCCCAGCACCAGATCGCGCAGAGCCGCGGCGCGGTGCAAGCTCCCGCTCCGGCCTCGGTCGAGCAGAAGCGGATGTCGCTGATGCAGCGCCTCGCCTCGGTCGGCTTCGGCCGCAAGGAGGATGAGCACGAGGTTCCGATGGCGCCGCCGGCTCCGGCCCCGCGCCAGGCTCCGCCGGCCCCGGCCGCCGGTCCCAGCGCCGCCCATGCCGAGTTCATGCGCCGCCCGCCGGCGCCTGCGACCCGGCCGGCCCAGGGCCAGCTCGACCAGCTCGGCCGCGCTGCCCCGGCCCGCAACTCGGAAGAAGATCAGCTCGAAATCCCGGCCTTCCTGCGCCGCCAGTCGAACTGAGCTTTCGAACTGAGGTTTTCTCACCGGTTCAACCGGTTTAACAAAAGGCCCGGCGGCGCTGTCCGCCGGGCCTTTTTTAACGTCTGAAAAACCATATACATCAAGTAGATGGTTAAGGTTTTCTGGCTTTGTAACCTCTGTTACAGAGCGAAAGAAAGCGTGATTTTGAAGCCAATGCGCCTGCGCGTATCTTGCAGCGCATCACCGGGTAAGGGGATTCGGGATTAATCCCGAGTTCGCTGCACATCAGGGAACCGCGTCGATCGTCGAAAAGGTTGCGCCGCAAGGCGCTGGCCCGGGGATCGTCGCGCTCAAGACGGATACTGAGTATGATGGCTGAACGGCAGACGACCCTACGCTCGCCCGTGACCCTGCAAGGCATCGGCGTTCACTCCGGGGCTCCCGCCTGCCTGACTCTGCGGCCCTCCACTGCGAATTCCGGCGTCGTCTTCCTGCGCAAGGGCCTCGACGGCGGCCATGAGCAGCTGATCCACGCCCGCCACAACAAGGTCAGCGCCACCGAGCTCTGCACGGTGATCGGCGACCAGACCTCCGGTTCCGTCGCCACGATCGAGCATCTGATGTCGGCCTGCGCCGGCCTCGGCCTCGACAACGTGCTGGTCGAGATCGACGGCCCTGAGATGCCGATCATGGACGGCAGCGCCGCCGAGTTCGTTGCCGCCATCGAGTCGACCGGTCTCGTCGCGCTCGGCGCCACCCGCCGCTACCTCAAGGTCCTGCGCCCGGTGCGGATCGAGAACGGCCGCGCCTTCGCCGAGCTGGCGCCGTCCGAGAACGGCTTCCGTCTCGATGTCGAGATTGATTTCGACACCCCGGCCATCGGCCGCCAGCGCAAGATCTTCGATCTCGACCCCGAGGCCTATGCCCGCGAGATCTCCCGCGCCCGCACCTTCGGCTTCATGCGCGATGTCGAGCAGCTCTGGAAAGCGGGCTTCGCGCTCGGCGCCTCGCTCGACAACACCGTCGCGATCGGCGACGACAAGGTGATCAACCCCGAAGGCCTGCGCTACGCCGACGAGTTCGTGCGCCACAAGGTCCTCGATGCGGTGGGCGACCTCGCGCTCGCCGGCTATCCGATCCTCGGCGAATTCCGCTCCTATTGCGGCGGTCACCGTATGAATGTCCGCATCCTCGAGGCCCTGTTCGCCGACCGCGCCAATTACGCGATCGTCGAGGCGCAGCCGGTCTTCGCCCACCATGCGGTGCAGATGGCGGCCGGCCCGGTGCCTGCCGCGCTCGCGCCCGACCTGCACTGAGCAGGGTATTACGCGACGCCACGCCTTGCATTCGCCGGCTTCCTGTTGGAAACGGCGAACGCACTGCATGAAGCGCCCGTCACGCTTGGCGAAAAGGCTGCTTCTGAGCTAAAGCCATTTCGCGCGCTCTTACCGAAGGGCGTCACAAGGACGGATGAAGTGAGCGTCATGCGGCTGAAGACAATCAACTCCGGCGAATCGACGAGCGGCGGCAAGCGCCTCGCGCTGGCTTTCGCCCTCGCGGCCGCGCTCGGCGGCTGCGACACGATGAGCGCGCTCAACCCGTTCGACCGGCCCGAGGTCTACAAGCCCGAGGTCACGCCGGAGGTTCCGGCCGACAAGCTCTACAATGAGGGCCTCGCCCGTCTCCAGAACGGCGACACCGAGGGCGCGAACAAGAAGTTCGACGAGATCGACAAGCAGGCGCCGTTCTCACCCTATTCGAAGCGCGGCCTGATCATGACCGCCTACGCGAATTACGAGGCGGCGAAATACGACGACGCGATCAACGCCTCGAAGCGCTTCCTGGCGCAGAATCCGGCGAGCCCGGACGCGGCCTATGCGCAGTACATCCTGGCGATGTCCTATTACAACCAGATCCCCGACGCGACGCGCGACCAGGAGCGCACCGACCAGGCGCTGCGCGCGATGCAGGAGCTGCTCGACCGGTATCCTAAGTCGGAATACGTGCTCGACGTGCGCGAGAAGATGCTGGTCGCGCGCGACCAGCTCGCCGGCAAGGAGATGAATGTCGGCCGCTTCTATCTCGAGAAGCGCAACTACACCGGCGCCGTCGGCCGCTTCCGCGACGTCATCACCAAGTACCAGACCACGCGCCATGTCGAGGAAGCGCTGATGCGCCTGACCGAGGCCTATATGGCGCTCGGCATCACCAACGAGGCGCAGACCGCCGCCGCGGTGCTCGGCCACAACTTCCCTGACAGCCCGTGGTACAAGGACGCCTATACGCTCCTGGAGAGCGGCGGCCTGCAGCCGCGCGAGGATCGCGGCTCCTATATCAGCCGGGCCTTCAACGGCTTCACGCGCGCGGTCGTCGGGCTGACCGGTCTCGGCCGCCTGTAAGGCGGTTTTGCCGGTGCCCCGGCGAGGTCATCCGCAACCGGCACAAGGGTGCTGAGCCGCCATGCTCGCCCAGCTCTCGATCCGTGACATCGTTCTGATCGACCGGCTCGACCTGGGCTTCGAGGACGGGCTCAGCGTGCTGACCGGCGAAACCGGCGCCGGCAAGTCGATCCTGCTCGACGGCTTCGCGCTGGCGCTGGGCGCCCGCGGTGATGGCGGCCTCGTGCGCCATGGTGAGACGCAAGGCCAGGTCAGCGCCGTCTTCGACCTGGCGATGTCGCATCCGGCGCGGGCGCTCGCCCAGGCGCAGGAGATCGACACCGATGGCGACCTGATCCTGCGGCGCGTGCAATATGCCGATGGGCGCACTCGCGCCTTCGTCAACGACCAGCCGGTCAGCGTCCAGATCCTGCGCATGATCGGCGCGGCCCTGGTCGAGATCCATGGCCAGCATGACGACCGGGCGCTGACCGATCCTGCTCAGCACCGCACTATCCTCGACGGTTTCGGCGAGCTCACCGAGCAGTCGGCCGAGGTCGCCCGCGCCAGCGAGACCCTGAAGAAGGCGCGCCAGGCCCTGCAGAGCCAGCGCATCCGGGTCGAAACCGCACGCAAGGAGGCCGATTTCCTGCGCCACGCCGTGGCCGAGCTCGGCAAGCTCGCGCCCGAGCCCGGCGAGGAAGATGCGCTCGCCGCCAGGCGTCAGGGCATGATGTCGGCCGAGAAGGTGGCGCGTGATATCATCGAAGCGTTCGAAGCGGTGGGAGGGAATGCGTCCCCGGTCGCTGCCTTGTCCGGCGTGCTGCGCCGCCTGGAGCGACGCGCGAGCCAGGCGCCGGACCTGGTCGACCCGTCCATCGCCGCGCTGACCACGGCGGTGGTCGCGCTCGAAGAGGCCGGCGAAACCCTGCAGGCGGCGGTGCGTGCCGCCGAATTCGATCCGCGCCTGCTGGAGCGCGTCGAGGAGCGGCTATTCGCCCTGCGTGCCGCGGCGCGCAAATTCGACGTCCCCGTCGATGCGCTGCCGGCGCTGGCCGAGACCATGGCAGCCGACCTTGCTGCGCTCGACGAGAGCGAGGGCTCGCTGAAGCGGCTGGAAGCTGAGCTTGCCGAGGCCGAGGCCGCCTATGTCGCGCTCGCGACAGCGCTCTCGGCCGGGCGCATCCGCGCGGCTTCGGCGCTCGATGCCGCGGTCAAGGCGGAGTTGCCGCCGCTCAAGCTGGAGCGGGCCCGGTTCATCACGCAGATCGACAGCGATCCCGACGCACGCGGGCCGGAAGGGCTCGACCGCGTCGAGTTCTGGGTCGAGACCAATCCGGGCACGCGGCCGGGGCCGATGATGAAGGTCGCCTCGGGCGGCGAGCTCTCGCGCTTCATGCTGGCGCTGAAGGTGGTGCTGGCCGAGCGCGGCTCCGCTCCGACCCTGGTCTTCGACGAGATCGACACCGGCGTCGGCGGCGCGGTGGCGGATGCGATCGGCGAGCGTCTGGCGCGACTGGCGGCGCGGGTGCAGGTGATCTCGGTGACGCATGCGCCGCAGGTTGCGGCCAAGGCCGGCCAGCATTTCCTGATCGCGAAGTCGGCTGATGGCGGGCAGGGGGCGGATGAGCGCACCGTCACCCGCGTCTCGCCCTTGCAGGATGGCACGCGGCGCGAGGAGATCGCCCGTATGCTAGCCGGCGCCTCGATCACCGAGGAGGCGCGCGCGGCCGCCGGCAAGCTGCTCGATGCGGCCGGGATGCGGGAGTAGCGGCGTCAGGCCGGGATCAGCTCGTATCCCGCGCCGCTCTCGATGACGCGCCTGAAGCCTTCGATGTGCCCGCCGGATACGATCCAGCCTTCCCTTGCACCGCTCGCGAGGATGGCGCGGCGGGAGGCGAGGGCGGTGGTGGCGTCGAAATCATAGACGAGGCCGATCCCCGGATCGGTGGCCTGCAGGTCGGAGAGATGCAGCGCGTCGCCCCAGAGCAGCAGGCTCTGTTCGCCCTCGATCAGGTAGCCGCTGTGACCGGCAGTGTGGCCGGGGAGGGGAATCAATGTGATGCCGGGCCGCACGGAGCCGGCCGGGACAGGGCGGATGCGGCCGGCATAGTGCGTCTTCACCGCCGCCGTGACGGCAAAGCCGCCCTGCCGGTTCTGCGGCGTCTGCGCGCGATTGGCCTCGTTCCCGAAGAAACCGAAGTCAGCCTCGGGCACGATGATCTTGGCCTTTGGGAAGCGGGCATGATCGCCATCGAACAGCCCGAGCGCATGGTCACCATGGAGATGCGTGATCAGCACACGCTCGACCTGTTCGGGAGCGATGCCCGCCTTGGCCATGGCGGCGGGTGCATGGCCCATCGCCTCGCCCCAGGACGGGCCGGTGCCGGCATCGATCAGGGTGATCCCGTCGGCGCCCTTGAGGGCGAAGCAGTTGACGGGGATGCTGACCTTCGGCTTGCCCCAGCGCGCCAGAGCTTCGTCGCGGACAGCTTCGCCTTCGGCATGGATCAGGACGTCGAGCGGCGCCTCGAAGACACCGTCGTCCAGGATGAGCACGTCGTAGGAACCGAAACGCTGCCAGGTCTCGCTCATCTCGCCGATCTCCACTTCGGTGACGCCTGCTTAGATCATGCGGCTCTTCCCGCCGGCAACGGAGCGGGCGGCATGGCCGGCATTCGCTGCCGCATAAGCGATGGGCCGATGCTCCATTCCCTTTTCCCGCGATTTCCTCTATGTGCAGCGCAATATCGCGGTGCCGCATCCGGCGCCGCCCCTCGTTCTGCGTGCTGCCGACCCGCCAGCTGCAATCTAAGGCCTGACATCGATGTCCTTCATCTCCACGAGTGCGCCGCTCGCGCGGGCGCTCGCCGACCGTAATTACAGCGAGCCGACTCCTGTCCAGGCCGCCGTGCTGGAAGAGGCCGCCGCCGGCCGCGACCTTCTGGTCTCCTCGCAGACCGGCTCGGGCAAGACGGTGGCCTATGGCCTCGCCCTCGGCGCCGACCTGATCGGCGAGGCCGAGGTCCTGCCGCGTGCAGGACTGCCGCTGGCGCTGATCGTCGCGCCGACGCGCGAGCTCGCCATGCAGGTTCAGCGCGAACTCGCCTGGCTCTATGGCGAGGCCAAGGCCCGGATCATCGCCTGCGTCGGCGGCATGGATCCGCGCCGCGAGGCGATGCTGCTGGCCGAGGGCGCGCATATCGTCGTCGGCACGCCCGGACGCCTGCGCGACCATCTCGACCGCGGCCAGCTCGACCTTTCGGCGCTTAAGGCGGTGGTGCTCGACGAGGCCGACGAGATGCTCGATCTCGGCTTCCGCGACGATCTCGAATTCATCCTGGAGGCCGCGCCGGAAGAGCGCCGCAGCCTGCTGTTCTCGGCGACGTTGCCCAAGGCGATCATCGCGCTCGCCAAGAGCTATCAGCGCGACGCGCTGCGCATCGAGGTCGCTGGTACCGAGGGTGGCCATGCCGACATCGAATATCGCGCCGTCCGCGTCTATCCGCGCGAGAGCGAGCTTGCCGTCGTCAATCTGCTGCGCTTCTACGATGCGCCTTGCGCTCTGGTGTTTTGCAATACCCGCAACGCCGTGCGCCATCTCGAAGCGGCGCTGCTGGAGCGCGGCTTCGCTGCCGTCTCGCTATCGGGCGAGCTCAGCCAGAGCGAGCGCAATTCGGCGCTGCAGGCGCTGCGCGACGGGCGGGCACGCATCTGCGTCGCGACCGACGTCGCCGCGCGCGGCATCGATCTGCCGGGGCTGACGCTGGTCGTCCACGCTGAGCTGCCGAACGATTCCGAGGTGATGCAGCATCGCAGCGGCCGCACCGGCCGGGCCGGCAAGAAGGGCATCAGCGCGCTGCTGGTGCCGCCCTCGCGTCGGCGCAAGGCGCAGATGCTGCTCGCCGGTGCCGGTGTCGAGGCCGAATGGGTCGCCGCCCCGACGCAGGACGAGATCCGCGCGCTCGACCAGGAGCGCATGCTGCAGGACCCGCTGCTCTCGGGCGAAGCAGGAGAGGACGATGCCGGCATGATCGGCGCGCTGCTGGCCGGGCGCTCGGCGGAGCAGCTGGCGGCGGCACTGGCGCGGGTCTACCGTTCGCGCCTGCCGGCGACGGAAGAGGTCGGCGATCCCAATTTCAGCCATGAGGAACGTCGCCCCGCCCGCAGCACCGACGATTATGCGCAGAAGCGCACGCCCGGTGAGCGCGAGCGTGGCGAACGCTCCGGCCCGCGCGGCGAGACCGTCTGGTTCCGCCTGAGCACCGGCCGCAAGGACGGCGCCGATCCGCGCAAGCTGCTGCCAATGATCTGCCGTCGCGGCCAGATCACCCGCGACGAGGTTGGCGCGATCCGCATCTTCGATCGCGAGACCAAGGTCGAGATCGACGCGGAGGTCGCCGAGCGCTTCGCCGAGCTGACGCGCGTGCCCGATCGCGATCGGATCACGATCGAGCAGGTCGCCGGCGAAGGCGAACGCCGGGCGGCCAAGCCCTTCGGCGAGAAGGCGAGCCATGCGCCGCGCAGCGCCCACCCGGCGCGCGACGAGCGTTCGAGCGAGCGCAAGCCCTATGAGGGCAAGCGCAAGCCGTTCGGCGCCAAGCCCTACGACCCGACGCGGCGCGACCGCGAGCCGGTCTATGAGGAGACCGCGATCCTGCGGCCCGAGCGACCGTCCTTCGACAAGAAGGGCGAACAGGGCGGCAAGCCGCCGTTCGCCGGCAAGTTCAAGGGCGGCAAGAAGCCGTTCGGCGCGCCGCATGGCGGCGAGCGTCCGGGCGCCGGGGATGGCCGGCCTGCCGGCAAAAGCTTCGGCGGGAAGAAGCCGTTCGGGGCGAAGAAGCCCTTCACCGGCAAGAAGCCGCGTCGCGACGATCGCTAGTCATTCCGTTGTCCTTGGTCGGCCAAGGGATACGGTAGCATGAAGGGCTGGATTTTTATACGGCAATGCCGTATAAGGTCGCATGCACGGCGTCCTGCTGACTTCGGTGTTCGAGAGACAGGCCAAGGCGGCAGGGCTGGACGATGACGAGGTTCAGGAGATCGCCGTTGCAATTGCGAGCGATCCCCGCGGCGGAGAGCTGATGGTCGGGACCGGCGGCGCGCGCAAGATGCGCCATGCCGGCCGTGGCGAAGGAAAGAGCGGAGGCTACCGCACGATCCATTATTTCGGAGGCGACGACGTGCCGGTCTTCCTGCTGGCGCTGATCGACAAGGGCAAGCGCGCCAATCTCAGCAAGGCCGAGCGGAACGAGCTTGCGAAGGTGCTGCCGAAGATCGCGGAAGCCTACAGGGCGCAGGCGAAGACAGGAGGCCAGTGACATGACGAAGTTCGGCCAGGAACTGCTGGAGAGCGCCAACGAGGCGCTGGCAATTGCGCAGGGAACTGCAAAGGCGACCCGCACGGTCACTGTGGAGGCGGTCGACGTGGCCGCGATTCGCAAGCGCCTTGGACTGTCTCAGGACGCCTTCGCGAAGAAGTTCGGCCTCAGCGCCGCCACGCTTCGCGATTGGGAGCAGGGACGCCGGCAGATGGACCGCACGGCACGGGCATTCCTCAAAGTGATCGACCGGGCGCCGGAGGCTGTGGAGAAGGCACTGAAAGCGGCATGATCATGGTCCGTTGAGACAGCGACCGACACCATGCTCTCGATTGGCTCGATTAAGCCTGGTGTTTGGTCCTGTCACAACGGCGCGCAGGACGCGCGATCGGTCAACGCAGCCCGAGGAAGGACAGGATCGCCAGGACGACGACGACCAGGCCGACCAAGTAGATGATGTTGTTCATGGCGGAACCCCCCGCTGGTTGTTCGGTGCCGCACTTTCACGGCTGACGCGGCACTTCGTAGCGCCGCAGCATCAATCGAACGCAGCGCCGCGCGGGATTGTTCCAAAATCGTCGTATATCTGTTGCACTCGCCAGCCATCCGCTCCCACAATGCCCGGCCGGGCAGAGACCCGGACGGGGGATCGCAATGAGGACGATGGGTAAGGCGCTCGGCGCCGTGTTGATGTTGGCCGGGCTCGTTCTGCCCGCCGCCGCGCAGGACCGGCTGGTGATCGCCGGGCGCGATGCCGGCTTCGCGCCGGCGCTGGCCAAGATGGTCGAGCTCTACCAGGCCAAGAATCCGAGCGTGAAGATCGAGCGGCTCGAGCTCGGCGGCGGCCCGCTCTATGAGCGCCTCGCCGTCGGCGCGCGCGAGAAGACCGCGGCGACCGACGTCGCCATGCTCGACGACATCTGGGCGCCGGAATTCATGGCGCGCGGCTGGCTCACCGATCTCGACACCGTCGGCGGCCTGCCGGGCGAGTTCGTCAAGTCGGCGATGGACGTCTCGAAGCACAACGGCAAGCTCTATGCGGCGCCGTTCGTCGGCAACATCGCGATGTTCGCCTATCGCAAGGACCTGCTCGCCAAGCACGGCTTCGAGCGGCCCAAGACCTGGAGCGATGTCGTCAAGGCGGCGCAGGCGATCCAGTCCAAGGAAGAGGGCGTCTCCGGCCTCGTCTTCCGCGGCATCAAGGGCAACCCGATCGTCACCTCCTTCCTGCCGGTGCTGTGGGCCTATGGCGGCGACGTGGTGAGCGCCGACGGCAAGGCGGTGCTCGACACGCCCGAGGCCGAGAAGGCGCTGACCCAGTTCCTGTCGTTCAAGGCGCTCGCGCCGAAGGGCGTCGAGACCTACAACGCCACCGAACTGCGCGATGCGATCCAGCAGGGCCGCGCCGCGATCGCGGTCGAGATGTGGTCGTCCTGGGCCGGCACGCTCGACGGCAACGCTTCCAAGGTTGCGAACCAGGTCGAGGTCGTCGCTACCCCGGGCGAGGTCAAGGGACCGGCGCCGATGCTGGGCGCCTGGCTTCTCGGCATTCCCGCGGATTCGCCGAACAAGGCGCGCGCCGCCGACTTCATCCGCTTCGTCACCAGCCCCGAGAACCAGAAGCTGATCGCGCTCGAGACCGGCAACCCGCCGACCCTCGCCGCGCTGTTCAACGACAAGGATCTCGTCGCCAAGTATCGCTGGTATCCGGCGCAGCTCGAGGCGCTGAACGTCGCCCAGGCTCGCCCGCGTATCAGCCAGTGGGCCCGCGTCGAGACCATTCTCGGCGACTATCTCCAGCTCGCCCTGATCGGCCAGATGCAGCCCAAGCAGGCGCTGACCGAGGCCAACGCCCAGATCGCCCGCGCCCTGTCGCGCTGATCCCTCACGCGGGCCGCCCCCTGCGAGGAGGCGGCCCGCTTTCCGTCTGGACATAATGACTGCTTCCCGCCGCCTGCTGCCCTGGCTCCTGCTGACGCCGGCGCTGCTGATCTTCGCCGGGCTGACGCTCTATCCGCTCGGGCGGACGCTGGCGCTCTCGCTGTTCGCCACCGATTACGGCTTCGAGAACGCCAAGTTCGTCGGGTTGGAAAATTTCGAGGAGCTCTGGGGCAGCCGCTTCTTCCGGCAGGCGGTGACCAACACCGTGCTGTTCACGGTGGTGTCGACCGTACTCGAGGTCGCTGCCGGGCTAGGGCTGGCGCTGCTGCTCGACCGCGCGTTTCCCGGCCGCACGCTGATCATGACGCTGCTGCTCGCACCATTCGTGCTCTCGACCATGGTGGTGACCGCGATCTGGCGAGCCTGGTTCCATTTCGATCTCGGCTTCCTCAACAACCTCCTGCGTACCGTGGGCCTGCCGGGCGTGCCCTGGCTGTTCGATCCCAATCTCGCGCTCTGGTCGATCGTGATGGTCGACGTCTGGCAGACCGCCCCCTTCGCCTTCCTGATCATCTTCGCCGGGCTCCGGCTGATCCCACAGGACGTCTACGAGGCGGCCCGTGTCGACGGCGCCGGGCCCTGGCGGCGCTTCCGCGACATGACGCTGCCGCTGCTCGCGCCCTATCTCTTCGTCGCGGCGCTGCTGCGCTCGGTCGACTCTTTCAAGCTGTTCGACAAGGTCTACGCCATGACCGGCGGCGGCCCAGGGCAGGCGACCGAGACCGTCTCGATGTTCGTTTACCGGCAAGGTTTCCGCTTCTTCGACATCGGCCTGGCCTCGGCGGCTGCGGTGGTGATGATCGCCGTCGCCGGCCTGCTCGCCGTCGTCTATGCGGCGTCGCTGCTCAAGGGGGCGGGCCGATGATCCGGATCATCGCAGCCTTCGGCCTTTGCGCGCTGTCGCTGATCCCGCTGGTCTGGATGGTCGCGACCTCGTTCAAGCCGCCGGCCGAATATGTCTCGACCTCGATCGCGCTCTGGCCGCAGGACCCGACGCTGACGCATTACCGCGTGCTGCTCGACGGTGGGATGTGGCGCCTCGGGCTCAACAGCATCGTGGTGGCGCTCGGCACGGTCGGCCTGTCGCTGCTAGCCGGGCTGCCGGCGGCCTATGCGCTGGCGCGCTTCGAGCTGCCCAGGCGCTTCGACATCGTCTTCCTCGGCTTTGTCTTGGTGATCAAGCTGGCGCCGCCGATCGCGCTCGCTATCCCGCTCTACCAGGTGCTGCGAGCACTCGGCCTGCTCGACACCCATCTCGGGCTGATCCTCGCCAACCAGATCCTGGCGCTGCCCTTCGCGATCTGGATGCTGCTCGGCTTCGTGCGCGACGTCCCCTATTCGTTCGAGGAGGCGGCGATGCTCGACGGCGCCGGCTTCCTGAAGCGGCTGCTGGAGATCGTCGTGCCGCTGCTGATGCCGGGGCTGGTCGCGACGGCGGTGTTCGTCGCGATCATGAGCTGGAACGAGTTCCTCTTCGCGCTGCTCTTCATCCAGACGCCGTCGAAATTCACGCTGCCGGCCTTCATCGCGACGCTGATCAACGAGGACGAGACCTTGTGGGGCAAGCTCTCGGCGATGGGGCTGATCGCCTCGCTGCCGGTGCTGTTCGCGGTCGGGCTGGTGCGGCGCGGGCTGACGCGCGAGGTGTCGGTCGATCAGCATTGAACAAGATCGTCATTCTCGGGCGAAGCGAAGCGCAGACCCGAGAATCTTGTGACGGTGAGGCGCCGATCAGCGCCTCACCCGGCCTGAGATGCTCGGGTCAAGCCCGAGCATGCCGTGGTAGCGCCTACCGCGGCACGACCTTGCGGTAGAGGTGCCAGCTGGCGTGGCCGAGGATCGGCATGACCAGGATCAGGCCGACCAGCACCGGCAGCGAGCCGAGCACCAGCAGCGCCGTGATCGTCATGGCCCAGTACAGCATGCCGCGCGGGCTCTTCTCGACCGCCGCCATCGAGGTTTTCACCGCGGTCGCCATGCTGACATGCCGGTCGAGCATCAGCGGGAAGGAGATCACCGTCATCGAGAACACCAGGATGGCGAAGAGCAGCCCGAGCGAGTTGCCGAGGATGATCATCGTCCAGCCATTTGCCGTGGTCAGCAGCGGCGTCATGAAGCTCTCGAAGGAATCGAGCGGGACGTCCCCCATCAGCCAGCGATAGACCAACCAGGCGCTGAACAGCCAGGCGAGGAAGACGCCCATCAGCAGCGCGCCGAGCGTCGCGATCTGGCCGATGCCGGGCGAATGCACGACGTCGAGCGCATGCTTCCAGGAGGTGTCCATGCCGGCTTCACGGCGGCGGCTGATCTCATAGAGGCCGATCGCCGCGAAGGGGCCGAGCAGGGCAAAGCCCGAGGCCAGCGGGAACAGCAGCGGGAAGATATTGTAGCTCACCGTCAGGCGGGCGAGCAGGATGCCGGCGATCGGATAGATCAGCGCGATGAAGAGCAGGTGGCTCGGTTGGGCGATGAAGTCGGCATAGCCCTGTCTGAGCGCATCCTTGATGTCGGAGATGCCGATCTCATTGACGGGCAAGGCATCGGCAGGCGCAGCATCGTTCGCCGCCATCGGGGGATGATGGATATGGGTATCGGCCATGGCGTTCTTCCCGGTTGCGGCCCGGTTCGCCTGGCGGTCCTGACGCGATCCTCCGGTCAAGACCTGCGAGGCGTCGAGCATCCATTTCAGCGGGGGAAGCCTACACCCGACGCGCTCCTGCCACAAATCGGCGTACCCAAATCGTGAAACAGGCGCTTCGCAGAGAACTCCCCCTGAACTAGAACTGCGCCATGTCTCAGACTGTTCCGACTCCCGTCGAAGATCTGACGCCCGAAGCCGCCCGCGCCGAGCATCAGGCGCTCGCGCCCGAGATCGCTGCCGCCAACGAGGCCTATCACAGCGACAGCGCGCCGATCATGGACGACGCGACCTTCGACGCGAAGTTCCGCCGGCTGACCGCGCTGGAAAGCGCCTTTCCGGAGCTGAAGGGGGCGGAGGCGCTATCCGACAAGGTCGGCGCCAAGCCGTCGGGCAAATTCGCCAAGATCCGGCACCGCGTGCCGATGCTCTCGCTCAACAACGCCTTCGCCGACGAGGACATCGCCGATTTCGTCACACGCGTGCGCACCTTCCTCGGCCGCAAGGACGACCAGCCGATCGCCTTCACTGCCGAGCCCAAGATCGACGGGCTCTCGCTCTCGTTGCGCTACGAAAACGGCGAGCTGGTCAGTGCTGCGACCCGCGGCGACGGCGAGGAGGGCGAGGACGTCACCGCCAATGCCCGCACGATTTCCGAGATTCCGCACCGGCTGAAGGGCAAGGACGTGCCCGACATCGCCGAGGTCCGCGGCGAGATCTATCTCGGCCATGCCGACTTCGCCGCGATCAACCAGCGCCAGCGTGAGAAGGAAGAGCGCGAATTCGCCAATCCGCGCAACGCCGCCGCCGGCTCGCTGCGCCAGCTCGACGTCTCGATCACGGCCTCGCGGCCGCTGCGTTTCTTCGCCTATGCCTGGGGCGAGATGCCGGTCCTGCCTGCGCCGACGCAGTTCGGCGTGGTCGAGGCCTTCGCGCGCTGGGGCTTCAGGACCAATCCACTGATGGCCCGCTGCGAGAGCGTCGAGGCGCTGCTGGCGCATTACCGGTCGATCGAGGCGCAACGCGCCACGCTCGGCTACGACATCGATGGCGTGGTCTACAAGGTCGACGATCTCGCGCTGCAGGCCAGGCTCGGCTTCGTGGCGCGGGCGCCGCGCTGGGCGATCGCGCACAAGTTCCCGGCTGAGCTTGCCACCACCGTTCTGGAGGCGATCGACATCCAGGTCGGGCGTACCGGGGCGCTGTCGCCGGTGGCACGGCTGAAGCCGGTGACGGTCGGCGGCGTCGTCGTCACCAACGCGACGCTGCACAACGAGGACTATATCCGCGGCTTCGATTCGAAGGGCCTGCCGATCCGCGACGGCAGCGACATCCGCATCGGCGACACCGTCACGGTGAAGCGCGCCGGCGACGTGATCCCACGCGTCGAGGCGGTCGACCTGGTCAAAAGGCCCGCCGACGCGCAGCCTTACGTCTTCCCGACGAGCTGCCCGGTTTGCGGCTCGGATGCGGTGCGCGAGCACAATCCGCGCTCGGGCAAGGAGGATGCGGTGCGCCGCTGCACCGGCGGGCTGATCTGCGAGGCGCAGGCGGTCGAGCGGCTCAAGCATTTCGTCTCGCGCGATGCGCTCGACATCGATGGGCTCGGCGACAAGCAGATCGAGTTCTTCCACGACGATCCCGACCTGCCGGTGAAGCAGCCGGCCGACATCTTCACGCTGGCGCAGCGTGATGCGGCCAACCTCAAGAAGCTGAAAGACAAGGAAGGCTTCGGCGCGACCAGCACCAAGAAGCTGTTCGAGGCGATCGACGACCGGAGGAAGCCCCCGCTCAATCGCTTCATCTTCGGGCTCGGCATCCGGCATATCGGCGAGACCAATGCGCGGCTGCTGGCGCGCCATTACGGCTCGTTCGAGGCGCTGCAGGCCGCCTGCCTCGCCGCCGAGAACCCGGAAAGCGAGGAGCGCGCGGCGCTCGACGCGATCGATGGCGTCGGCCCGACCGTGGTCGAGGCGCTGCTGCAGTTCTTCGCCGAGGAGCACAATCAGCAGATGCTTGCCCGGCTGCTGGGCGAGGTCGAGCCGCAGCCGCTGGAAGCGGTGGCCTCGTCCAGCCCGGTCGCCGGCCAGATCGTCGTCTTCACCGGCGCGCTGGAGCGGATGACCCGCGACGAGGCCAAGGCGATGGCCGAGCGGCTGGGGGCCAAGGTCGCCGGCTCGGTCTCCTCGAAGACCGATCTGCTGGTGGCGGGACCGGGTGCGGGTTCCAAGCTGAAGGATGCGGCCAAGCACGGCGTCAAGGTGATCGACGAGGCCGGCTGGTTCGAGCTGGTCGGGGGGTAGGTTCGTCGTCATGCTCGCCCTTGTGGCGAGCATCCACGTCTTGAACCCTGCGCTGCGCGAATGAAGACGTGGATGGTCGAGACAAGCCCGACCATGACGGAAAATGGCGGCTAGTTCCGCCCCGCTGCCAGCGTGCAGATCATCCGCGCGACCTCATAGGACTTCTCGAAGGCCGGGACCGGCAGGAACTCGTAGCGCGAGTGGAAGTTATAGGCGCCGGTGAAGAAATTCGGCGTCGGCAGGCCGCGGGCTGAGAGGGCAGCGCCGTCAGTGCCGCCGCGCATCGGGATCTGCTTCTTCCCGATCTGCAAGCGCTCCAGCGCGCCGAAGAGCAAGTCGACCGGGCGCTGGTCGTCACCCAGGCTGTCATGGATGTTGCCATAGGTATCGCTGACCACGCAGTCGACCCGGCCGGTCGGGTAGAGCGCGGCGATCTCCGTGGTGACCTCGCTGAAACGGCGCTTACGCGCTTCGAAGCGTTCCTTGTCGAAATCGCGGATCAGCGCGCCCAACCTGGCTTCGCTGGCATTGGCGGTGATGGCGTTGAACCAGACATAGCCCTCGCGACCCTCGGTATTCTCCGGCGTCTCTGCCCGGTCGAAGCGGCTGATGAAATCCTGCGCCATCAGCACCGGGTTCACCAGCACGCCCTTGGCCGACATCGGATGGGTGCTGACGCCGGTGAGGGTGATCTCCACAGCGGCGGCGTTGAAGTTCTCGATCACCACTTCGCCGAGCTCGCAGCAGTCGATCGTATAGGCGAAGTCGCAGGGGAAGCGGGCGAGGTCGATGACCTTGGCGCCGCGCAGGCCGATCTCCTCGTCCGGCACGAAGGCGACGGCGATGTCGCCATGCTGGTCCTGCGGGCTCAGATTGGCGAGCAGGGTCATGATCACGGTGATCGCCGCCTTGTTGTCGGCGCCGAGCACGCTGGTGCCGTCGCTGGCGATGATCTCGGCACCCTGCCAGTCGCGCAATTGCGGATGCTCGGCGACGCGCAACCAGATGTCCCGGTCGCGGTTGAGGCAGAGGTCCTCACCCTCGAAGCGCAGGAGCTGCGGACGGATATCGGGCGAGAGGCCGGCGTCGAAGGTGTCGAGATGGGCGATGAAGCCGATCCTGGGCGCATCCGGCACGGTGCCGCGCTTCAGCGCCGTGACGGTGGCGTGGTCGTCGATCGCGACATCGTCGAGGCCGAGCGTGCGCAGTTCGTCGGCCAGGAGTTCGGCGAGGTGCTGCTGGCCCGGCGTGCTCGGCAGCGTCGTCGCCTCGATGTCGCTCTGGCTGGAAACTGCGACATAGCGGAAGAAGCGCTCAATCAATTGCTGGCGGATGGTCATGGTCGTCCCGTCGAAGGCGTAGCGGTCCGTGATCGGCAAGGCGCCCCGAGGCGCTGCCAGCAGGAGAGGCATCGACCGGCCGCGTCGCGCGGATCGGCGGCTCGGCATTGCGGAAATGGCTCGGCGACTTGCCGATCACGCGCTTGAAAGCGCGGCTGAAGGACGCCTCCGAATCGTAGCCGAGGCGGCGCGCCACGGCCGAGATCCGCATCCGGTCGCGCTCCAGCCATTGCCGGGCCTGGTGCATCTGGACCTGCAGGACATAGCGGGCCGGGGTCTCGCCGACGACGCTGGCGAAGCGCTCTGCGAAGGCGGAGCGCGAGGCGTGCATCACCTTGGCGAGCGCATCGACCGTCCAGTCCTCGCTCGGGTTGAGATGGATCGCGGCGAGCACGCGGCCGATATCGGGATCGCGGGCGGCGGCGACCCAGCCGCTGGCGCTGCCGCAGCCGCGCTCGACCCAGGAGCGGATCAGGGCGGCGGCGACCACATCGGCCAGGCGGGTGAGGATGCCGCCGGCGCCGACGCGATCGAGCGCGAGTTCGCACGCCATGGTGGTCAGCAAAGCGGGAATGGCCGGCTCGGCCACAGCCATCTCATGCACCCACATCAGCTCCGGCATCATCCGCAGCATCGGGTGCTGGGCGTCGACGTTGAAGCAGAGGCTGGCGCTGAAGAACAAGGTCGCGTCGCCTTCTCCCGCCCCGCCGCGCGCCTCGGCGATCTCGCCGCAGCAGTGCTGGAAGGCGCAGTTGCCGTTGGGCTTCGCCGAGAGGCCGGGCTCGCTGGCAAGCGCATGCTCGACGCCGCGGGGCATCAGCACGGCATCGCCCTGTTCGAGCCGGCACCACTCGCCCTCGGGCGTGCGCAGCCAGCAGCCCCGCTCGGCCATGAAGTGCAGGCGCGCCGCCGGCTGAGCCGGAAACAGCAGGCACCAGGGCGTCGTCATCTCGTAGCGGGCGTAGTCTACGCCTTCGAGCCGGAGGCCGCGAAGCATCTCCGTCAGCGGGTCCGGTCCCGATCTTCTGGACGATTGGTCAAGCATACCGGGTTTTCTAGCATGGAAGCTCCAGGCGGTCACGCCTAACTCCGGTGTCCGATCTTCCTGGAGCGACCTATGTCGGATTCCTTGTCAGCTACAGCCGATGCCGAACTTGTCGGCATCGTGCCCGAAGAGCGCACGGCCGCCTGGCCTGCGGTCTTCGCCCTCTCCATGGGCGTGTTCGCGCTGGTCAGCGCCGAATTCCTGCCCGCCAGCGTTCTGACCTCGATCGCCGCCGATCTCTCGATCAGCGTCGGCGCCGCCGGGCAGACCGTCACCGTGACGTCGCTGGTCGGTGTCGCCGCCGCGATCTTCACGCCGATCGTCACCAGCCGCTTCGACCGGCGCCTGGTGCTGTGGTCGCTCTTGTCGCTGCTCGCTTTGTCGAGCCTGGTCACGGCGCTGGCCAACGGCTTTACCATGCTGCTGGCGGCGCGCTTCCTGCTCGGCCTTGCCCTCGGCGGCTTCTGGTCGATGGCGCCGGCGCTGACGCTGCGGCTGGTGCCGGCGCAGTCGGTACCGCGCGCGCTGGCACTGATCTCGGCCGGTGTCTCGGCCGCCTTCATCGGTGGCGGGCCGCTCGGAGCCTATCTCGATTCTCTGATAGGCTGGCGGGCGGTCTTTGGGCTCTCGGCTGCGCTCGCCGGCGTCGCCCTGCTGGCGTTGCTGGCGACGATGCCGGCCCTGCCGCCGCAGGCGGCCCCGCGGCTGGGCACGTTGGGAGTGCTGTTGTCGCGACCGAGCATTCGGCTGATGCTGATCTCGGTACTCGTCATCATCTCCGGGCAGTTCACCGGCTTCACCTATATCCGCCCCTTCCTCGAGCATGCGCCGCAGCTCGGCGTCGCGGCGATCACTGTCGTGCTGCTCGGCTACGGCCTCGGCAATGTCGTCGGCAATTTCGCCGGCGGCGCGGTGGCGGGGCGCGGCGTCAAGCTTGCGATCGTCTCCTTCGCGCTGGCGATCGGGGTGCTGGCGCTGGTCATGCTCCAGTTCGGCGCCTCGCCGATCGTGGCGGGGATCACGGTGGCACTCTGGGGCTTCGCCTTCGGTTTCGCGCCGGTCGGCTTCCAGACCTGGATGGTGCGCGTCGCGGCAGACCATGCCGAATCGGCGAGCGGGCTCGTGACGGCGGCCTTCCTGGTCGCGATCGCCAGCGGCGCGGTGCTGGGCGGCCTCCTGGTCAACCATGTCGGCGGCCTCGGCCCGATCGGTTACATGGCGGTGGCGACGCTCGCAGGCGCGCTCCTGGTGCTGGTCGCCGGCAAGGAGCCGCCGCGCCCCTGACTCCTGACAGATGGCGACGGTCGCGTGATCGTCGCCATCACTTTTCTTCAAGACATGAGGGCGCGGTTCCGCTCTATCTTGCGCCATGGATCTGATCAGCCAAGGCGACGCGTTGCAGGAGATGCCGCTCCGGGAGGGTGAGCACGCCCGCCTGTTCACGGCGGCGCGCTTCTCCGGGCTGGAGTGCCTGTCGGCGCGGTTCTCGACCCACACCTATTCGCCGCACGCCCACGAGACCTATGCGGTCGGCACGATCCTCTCCGGCTGTGAGCTCTGGCATGCGCGCGGCCGCACGCTCTTCGCGCGCACCGGCGATCTCGTCTTCAACCACCCGCTCGATGTCCATGACGGCGCGCCGAGCGAAGGCGGCTATCGCTACCGGATGACCTATCCGACGATCGAGCTGATGCGCGAGGTCGCGATCTCGCTGACCGGCGACGAGACGATCGGCACGCCCTTCTTTCCCGAGCCGACCGTGCAGGACCCGGAGGGCTCGGCCCTGTTCTCCGAGGCGCATCGCGCGCTGGAGGAGGGCGGCGATGGCCTCGCCGGCGAGGAAGGCCTGCTGCGCGCCTATGCCTGGTGCCTGTCGCGCCATGCCGATCTCACGATCCGTGAGATCGGGCGCGAGCGCGGCCCGATCGCGCAGGCCAGGGAACTGCTCGAGCAGCGCTATGACGAGGATCTGTCGCTGGCCGATCTCACCCAGCGCTCGGGTCTGCCGCGGCATCACCTGATCCGGGCCTTCCGGCGCGAGACCGGGCTGACGCCGCATGCCTATCTCGTCGATGTCCGCGTCCGCCGCGCCCGCGAGCGGCTGCGGCGCGGCGAATCCCCCGGCGCGGTCGCGGCCGCCACCGGGTTCTGTGACCAGGCGCATCTGACCCGCGCCTTCAAGGCGAGGCTTGGCGTGACGCCGGGCGTCTTCCGCGCCGCCCATCACGGCTGATGGACAAAGCATGAGTTGGAAAACAGAAGCCCGTGCCGGGCTGGGCGACATCTGGCCGGCGGCGCTGGCGGCCGTGCCGATCGGCCTGCTCTTTGGCGCCCTCGCCGCCGGCAAGGGCCTCTCGCCGTTCGAAGTCTTCCTGATGAGCGTCCTCGTCTTCGCCGGCGGGGCGCAGTTCGCCGCGGTCGAGCTCTGGACGCACCCGGCGCCACTTTTCGCGCTGGTGTTCTCGACGGCGCTGATCAATGCCCGCCATATCCTGATGAGCGCCTCGATCGCCCCGAAGCTCAAGGGCTTCTCGACCGCGCAGATCTTCGGCGGGCTCTATTACATGGCCGATGAGAACTGGGCGCTGGCCGAGAAGCGGGCGCGCAGCCATCCGGTCACGCCGGCCTATTGGTTCGCCATGGTCGTGCCCTTCGTCCTCGGCTGGCTGACGACCTCGACGACCGGTGCGATCATCGGCGCCGCGCTCGGCGATCCCAAGCGCTACGGCGCCGATTTCGCCTTCACCGCGCTGTTCATCGCGCTGACCGCTGCCTTCTGGAAGGGGCGCGTCACCGCCTGGACGGTGGCGGCTGCCGGTATCGCCTCGGCGCTGGCCTACAAGCTCGCCGGGCCGCCCTGGCATGTGCTGGCGGGCGCGCTCTGCGGCCTCGCCGCGGCTTGGATCGCCGCCGGCGACCTCGCTGACAAACCTGTCGAAAGCCCGGCCGAATGAGCCTCGATCCGATCAATCTCGCGGCCTTTGTCGGCATGGCGCTGGTGACCTATCTCACCCGCATCGCCGGCCTTGCCCTCGTCGGCCGCCTCAATCTCTCGCCGCGGGCGCAGGCCGCCTTCGACGCGATCCCGCCGGCCGTGTTGATCGCGGTGATTGCGCCGAGTGCGCTCGCGACCGGCTGGCCGGAGACTGTTGCCGCGCTGGTCTGCGGCCTCGCGGCGACGCGCCTGCCGTTGCTCGGCGTGGTTGGCGTCGGCGTCGCGACCGTGGTTGCCTTGCGCATGGTGGCCTGAAGCCGACCGGGAGGACATGCATGCGCCCCGTGATGGATTCGATCGTCGAGGCGATCGGCGACACGCCGCTGGTCCGGCTCGACCGGCTGACGCGGCATCTTGGCGTGAGCGGCACCATCCTCGCCAAGCTCGACTATCTCAATCCCGGCTTTTCGAAGAAGGACCGGGCGGCGCTCGGCATCATCGAGGAGGCGGAAGCGTCGGGCGCGCTGAGGCCCGGCCAGACCGTGGTCGAGCTGACCTCCGGCAATATGGGCACCGGGCTCGCGATCGTCTGCGGCATCAGGGGCTATCCCTTCATCGCCGTGATGTCGAAGGGCAATTCCGAAGAGCGCGCCCGGATGATGCGCGCGCTCGGGGCTGAGGTCGTATTGGTCGACCAGCTGCCCGGCTCGGTGCCAGGGCAGGTTTCGGGCGGCGATCTCGAACTCGTCGACCACGAGGCGAAGCGGATCACCAGGGAGCGCGGCGCCTTCCGCGCCGACCAATTCCATCGCGACGGCAACTGGCTGGCGCATTACCAGACGACCGGCCCGGAACTCTGGGAGCAGAGCGGCGGGACGATCGACGCCTTCGTCGATTTCATCGGCTCGGGCGGCAGCTATGCCGGGGTAACCAAGGCGCTGAAAGAGCGGAGCCCGGCTGTGCGCTGCTATGTGGTCGAGCCGGCTGGGGCCGCGGCTGCGGCGGGCGAGGCGGTGACAAGGCCTGATCATCCGATCCAGGGCGGCGGCTACGCGATGGCCGATCTCGCCTTCCTCAGGGATGTGCCGGTCGATGGCTATCTGCAGGTCACCGGCGAGGAAGCGCGCGAGACGACGCGTTTGCTGGCGCGGCTTGAGGGGATTTTCGGCGGGTTCTCGGCCGGGGCGAATGTCGCGGCGGCGGTTCAGCTGCTGCGTGGAGGCGAGGTTGGGAAGACGATTGCGGTCATCGTCTGCGATTCCGGGCTGAAGTATCTGTCGACCGATTTGTGGGGCTGAGCCCTAAGAGCACTTCGCTGCGAAGAAAAGCGCGGGGAACCCTCTCCTGGAAGGAGAGGGCAGGGTGAGGTGTAGGCCCTCTGACCAACTCCGCGAGCGCTTACCGCGCGGTTCAGTTCAGGCCAACGTTTTCAGTCCGAACACCTCACCCCTACCCCTCTCCTTCCAGGAGAGGGGATCCCGCGCCTTATCCTTTCACAACGGCAGACAGGCCCGCTCCAGCCAGGCTTTCGCCTCGCCTTCGACCAGCGGCGCGAGCTTGCTCCAGACCTCAGCATGATAGGCGTTGATCCAGGCTAGTTCGCCCTCATCGAGCAGCGAGAGATCGATCAGCGCGCGCTCATAGGGGCACCAGGTCACCGTCTCGAAGCCGTACATGGTGCGGTCGCCGCCGGGGATCTGGCGCTCCTCGACCACGATCAGGTTCTCGATGCGGATGCCGTAGGCGCCTTCCTTGTAGTAACCCGGCTCGTTGGAGAGGATCATGCCGGGTTCGAGCGGCGTGGTGCCGAGCTTGGAGAGGCGCTGCGGCCCCTCATGCACCGAGAGATAGCTGCCGACGCCATGGCCGGTGCCGTGGTCGAAATCGAGCCCGGCCTGCCAGAGCGGGGCGCGGGCGAAGGCGTCGAGCTGGGCGCCTGACGTCCCTTTCGGGAAGACCGCGCGCGAGATGGCGAGGTGGCCCTTGAGCACGCGGGTGTAGCGGTCGCGCATCTCGGCCGTGGGCTCGCCGACCGCCATGGTGCGGGTGATGTCGGTGGTGCCGTCCTCGTATTGCCCGCCTGAATCGACCAGGAAGATGCCGGGCTCGATCCTGCGGTTGCTCGACTCGGTGACGCGATAATGCGGCAGCGCCGCGTTCGGGCCGGCGCCGGCGATGGTGGTGAAGGAGACGTCGCGCAATTCGCCGGTCTTCAGCCGTTCGGCCTCCAGCGCCGCGACGGCGTCGATCTCGGTCAGGCCGCCCTTCGGCGCCTCGTGCGCCAGCCAGGACAGGAAGCGGACGATCGCCGCGCCGTCGCGCAGATGCGCCCGGCGGCTGCCGTCGAGCTCGGCTGCATTCTTCTTCGCCTTCATCAGCGCGACCGGGTCGGTGCCGGCTTCGGGCGTGCCGCCGGCATCGCGGATCAGCGTGGCCAGCGCCGAGGCCGCCGTGGTTGAATCGAGCCGGACCTTGGCCTTGGCGGCTCCGAGTGCCTTAAGCTGCTGCTCCAGTGCCTGGGGCGGGGCGATCTCGCCGAGCGCGCCGATGGCGTCGCCTGCCTCGTTGGTGATCTTCTCCGGCGCGAGGAATACGGTCGGGCGGCCTTCGCGCGGCACGATGGCGTAGCCGAGCGGCAATGGCGTGTGCTCGACATCGCCGCCGCGGATGTTGAAGACCCAGGCCAAAGCGTGCGGATCGGAGAGGACGAGCGCGTCGACCTTGGCCTTGGCGAGCTCCTGCTGGATGCGAGCGAGCTTGTCGGCGCTGCTTTCGCCGGCATAGGCGGCCGGATGCGCCTTGACCGGCGCGGTCGGCGGTGCCGGGCGGTCGCTCCAGAGCGCGTCGATCGGGTTCGGCGTCACCGGCACGAGCATGCCACCCGCCACCGAGACCGCCTTCTCCAGCTTGGCGACACCGTCGACGGTGTGAAGCCAGGGGTCGTAGCCGAGCTTGCCGCCGGCCGGCAGGTTGATCTCGACCCATTTGTCGAGCGGGGTCTCTTCCATCTTGGTCGGCGTCACGATGCTGGTGTCGGTCTGCGCGGCGGACTGGATGGTGTAGCGGCCATCGACGATCAGCGCCGCCTTGTCGGCGAGCACGACGGCATGGCCGGCCGAGCCGGTGAAACCGGTCAGCCAGGCGAGGCGCGCCATGTAGGCGGGAACGTACTCGCCCTGGTGCTCGTCGGCACGCGGGACGATGAAGCCGTCGAGGCCCTGCTTGGCCAAAGCGGCGCGCAAGGCCGCGACGCGCGGCGCGACCTGCGAGGGATCGCTCGGCTCGGAGAAGGACTGGAAGCGGCAGGTGGCGCGGGAATCGGTCATGTCGGGCTCGGCAAGGCGGGATTTGCGGCCACACTCGCCTCCGCGCGCGGGAAAGGCCAGTGCAAAACTGCGGTTTCGCCTCTGCTTTCGCAGCAGGCGCGCGGTGGCTCGCATTTGGGCGATCTGCCGCCTGGTTATGCGACTTGCGCAGTCGTTAACGGATTTCTTTTTCCGTCATGCGTTTTTTGCATGTTGTGCATATGCGAACATATCTTCTCGCAGGTGCGAAGACGGCCCACTTTAGTCGCATAAAGAGAACGAGGAAGCGACCGGGACTGTCCTTCGTGATCTGAGGAGAGACCCTATGACCTATGTGCTGAATTCCACCGACGTCCTTCCGGCCGCGACCCGCGCCGAGGCGACGGAGAACAAGACCGCCGGCCAGGGCTTCTGGCAGCGTCTCTACGCCGCGATGATCGAGAGCCGCCGCCGTTCGGCCCTGCGCGAGCTGCGCGCCCACAGCTATCTGGTGCGCGAGAGCGAGCTGGTGCTCGGCGGCTTCCCGCAGACGACGCTGAAAAGCGACGCCGAGCTGCCGTTCAACCGCTGACCGTCAAACGCCGCAGGCCGCGAAGCGCGCCGCGAGCAACCGAAAAGGAACCGAAATCATGATCGCCATCGTCAAGCACGCCTATGACCTGATCGTCGACAGCGCCAAGTTCGCTGCGGCCGTCTGGCATGATGCCCGCACCATGCAGGCGCAGGCCGAAGAGAAGTACGGCCACCTCGGCTTCTGAGCGCTATGGCGGCGTAACCCGCCGCCGTTCGTGTGAAGCAGTAGGCCTAGTAGAGGCGGCGCGGCCTGGCGGCTGCGCCGCCTCTTTTCATGACCAGCGTCGCCCAGCCCTCGCGCGAGGAGCGCTTCGCCAGCGCCAGCCCCTGATGGCGATAGGCCGAGACCACACCGGCGACATCCATCTCCAGAAGTCCCGACAGGATCACCGTGCCGTCGTCGGAGAGGGCGCGGGCGATCGCGGGCGCCAGCTTGCGCAGCGGGCCGGCGAGGATGTTGGCGAAGATCAGGTCGAAATGGCGCGGGCGGTCCGCCTTGGCATGGCGCAGGCCCGGCGCGACATAAAGATCGAGCGCCTGCGGGGCGTGGTTGACCCTCGCATTGTGGGCGGAGACCTCGATCGCGATCGCATCGATGTCGCCGGCGACGACCTTGCGCTTGACCTGCTTGGCGAGCGCCAGCGCCAGGATGCCGGTGCCGGTGCCGACATCGATGGCGTTCTTCGGCCTGCGCTTCTTCAGCTCGGCGTCGAGCGCCAGCAGGCAGCCGGCGGTAGTGCCGTGATGGCCGGTGCCGAAGGCGAGCGCCGCCGCGATCTCGATGGCGACGTCGTTGACCTTGACCGCGTCACGGTCATGCGAGCCATGGACGAGGACGCGGCCCGCGCGGACCGGCTGCAGGCCTTCCAGGCTGGCTGCGACCCAATCCTTCTGATTGACCGTGGCGAAGGGGGTTGCGTCGATGCTGTCGCCGACGATCGGGCGCAGCATGTCGCGCACCGCGTCCTCGTCGGGATGCGTGGCGAAATAGATCTCGACCTTCCAGGGCGCGTTCAGCGACAGGGTGGTGACGCCGCTCTCGACCTCGAAGGCGGAGACGGCGGTCTCGGTCGGGTCGAAGACCTCGCCCAGCAATTCGGTCAAGGCGCGCGCCTTGTCGCCGCTGGTTTCGAGTTCGAGGACGGTCGCGACCGTCGATGGCAGGAGGCCTTCGCGCATGGGCGCGGCTTAGCAGGGTGAGGGCAGCTTTACCACTGCGCGCGCCGGCTTATGTCAAATGCTATTGACCGGCACCGGTTTTCCCTATCGACGAGGTTTAGCGGCGTTTTCGCGCTGTCTCGACTGGCCTCGGAGGAGAAGGTGCCGCAGATGAAGCATGCCTGGATCGCTGCAATACCGCTGGCACTCTCGGCCTTGAGTTTCGCTATCCCTGCGCAAGCACAGGATTATCGCAAGCTGTCGACGCAATGGCAGGGCAAGGAGCGGCCGCTCGATATCGTCAATGGCGGCCGCCACAACAACATGGCCCACCTCGCCGATGCCGACGACGTCTCCGGCCAGAGCTGGCGCCTGCGCAAGGACGGCAATTCCTATCGTTTGACCACGGCCTTTCGCGGCGACGGCATGTGCCTCGACGTCAACAACGGCGGCTCGCTCAACAATTTCGTCAGCCTGCAGCCCTGCGGCAATTATTCCGGCCAGTTCTGGCGGATGCACAAGGACGGGCAGTGGTTCCGCCTGACCACCGAGTTCCGTGGCCGCAATATGTGCCTCGACATCGTCAATGGCGGCGCGCAGGACGGCATGGCGCAATTGACGCCCTGCGGCAATTTCTCCGGCCAGCTCTGGCGGCTGGATTGAGTTGCGGGCGCTTAGATCACCGCGCGTCCGATGGGACGCGATCACGGTGATCTGTCACTTTAGTTTGCAGCACCGGATTTTTCCGAAAAGTGGATTCCACTTTTCGGTCCGATGCTACTGCGCCCGCAACTCATGTCACCCGTGCTGCGCGGCGAGCTGGGCGAAGATCGCGTCGAGCTGGCCGTTCTCGGCGGCGAAGCGCAGCGGCTTGCAACGCTCGACGATGATCTCGCCCGAGGCGGGTGCGCTTTCGAGCAGCGCCATGACTTCGGCGACGAACTCGGCCAGCGGCATCGCGGCGGGATCGACTGCCTGCTGCGGGCCGAGCAGTTCGGTCTGGACGTAAGGCGGGGCGATCTCGATCACCTCGACCGCGGTCGCCTTGAGCTGTTCGCGCAGCGCCATCGACCAGGAATGGATCGCGGCCTTGGTCGCGCTATAGGTCGGCGTCGTCGCTAGCGGCACGAAGGCGAGGCCGGAGGAGACGGTCAGGATCGCCGCGCGCTCCTGCTTCAGCAGATGCGGCAGCAGTGCCGAAGTAAGCCGGATCGGCCCGAGCAGGTTGGTCGCGATCGTGTCCTCGGCGGTGGCGAGGAAATCGCCGGCCGCGACCGCCTCGCTGCGCATGATGCCGGCATTGTGGATGACGGCGTTGAGCGCCGGGAAGCTCTCGACCGCCTGCCGGGCGAAGGCGGCGACATCGTCCTTGTCCTGGATGTCGAGCAGGAGCGCTTCCATGCCCGGATTGGCCGAGGTCACCTCGTGGAGCAGCGCCTCGCGCCGGCCGGCGATGACGATCTGGTTGCCGGCCTTGTGCAGGGCTTCGGCCAGCGCCCAGCCAATGCCGGAGCCGCCGCCGGTGATGAGAATGGTGTTGCCGCTGATGTTCATCGCAAATCCCTTTCCTGGTTGCGAGACATCAGCTGGCGTCGCTACTCTCTGATAGAAAGAAGGCGCCCAAAAGTTAGATACGCACCAAAAGGAGAGTGTCGCAATGCACGCGATCCGCGAGGCGATGGCAGCGATGCACAAGCGCAGCGAGGAGATCCCGCCGGTCTCGAGGGCGGTGGAGTCGCTGGTGCGCCAGGTGATCGCGCAGGTCGCCGACAAATGGACGATGCTGGTGCTGGAGGCGCTGGAGGAGCACGGCACGCTGCGCTTCACCGAATGCGGGCGGATCGTCGGCGGTATCAGCCAGAAGATGCTGACCAAGACGCTGCGCGAGATGGAGCGCGACGGGCTGGTGGTGCGCACCGTCCACCCGGTGATCCCGCCGCATGTCGACTACACGCTGACCGAGCTCGGCCGTGAGCTCAGCGCGGCCTTCTGCGGGGTGTGGACCTGGGCCGAGACCTATCATGCCGAGGTCTCGGCGGCGCGGCGGGCCTTCAGGGAGCGGGAGGAGGGGTAAGGGCCGGCCGTCAGGCTGCACGCCTCGGCTCAAGCGGTGGCCGTCTTGCCCCTTCTGCGCAGGTAGATGATCTGCGCGGTCACGCCGACCACGAGCGCGGCGAGAATGCCGCCCTGCACGCCGAGAAGCAGCGGGGATTTCAGGTCGGTGACGAAGGGATGGCCGTCGGGGACGCGGCGCAGGATTTCCGTGGCGGTCGGCAGCATCAGCAGGAACACCGTCACGCTGAGCGTTATCGTCTCGACATAAGTCGCGAGCGCTCGGGAGACCGGCAGGCGGCCGATGGAATAGCCCAAAGCGAGAAGCAGAAGTGTCAGCGCGCCGATGACATAGCTCGCGGACTGATGGCCGACGAGGAAGACCGTGGCGGCGCCGATCATCATGGAGACCAGATAGAGCGTGCCCGCTGGCGAGCGCGGCACGATCCGGCCGTGGACCGCGAGCATGTAGGCTGCCGCCGGGATGGCGGGCAGGCTGCCGAGCGTATGCACCCAGCCGAGGGGCGAAATACCGAACATGGAGAAGTCCTTTCCTTGAGTGACGGACGGTTGCGAGGAAGCAGCACCGGAAGGCCGGGCAGTTCATCTATCTACTAGTTGGTAGGCTTGAATGTGATGGCTCTGCATCGCGGGGAGGCCTCTCTAGTTCTGGTTCGTGAGGCGCTTGAGAAACGGGCCGGTGACGACGCCGAACATCCTGGGATCGCCATAGGCGCGCGCCGAGAGCATCGCGCCGTGGACGCAGGCCATGAAGCCCTCTGCTTCGGCCTTGGCCGTGCCGGTGACATGCAGGGTGCCCTGCAGTGCCCCGCGTTCGAGAAGCGAGGTCAGCCAGCCGGAAAGTGTCCTGAAATGCGCGCGCACTTCCAGCGTGACCTCTTCGGGCAGCACCGGAATCTGGCTCGCGAGGAGGGCGCAGACGCAGAACGGGGCGCTGGCGTCGGCGATGCAGGCCTCCCAATAGCCGACATAGGCGCGCAATTGCTCGGCAGGCTCGGCGACCTGCCGTTCCAGCTCGGCAATCCCTGCCTCGGCCTCTTGGCGATAGCGGGCGACGAGCGTGCGGACGAGGTCGGACTTGCTCGGAAAATGGTGGTGGATGCTGGCGTTGCGGATGCCGACCACCTTGGCGATGTCGGCATAGCTGAAGCCGTTATAGCTGCCCTCGATCAGCAGCGACCGCGCAGAGCGCAGGATGTCGTCATAGGTTGTCGAGGAATTGGGCATTCGGTTTTCTACCTACTAGTAAGTAGGTTGGTCAAGGCGACGTGGGAGCTGGAGCGATCACGCCGTCGCGAGCCAGCGCGAAACGACGAGATCGTCGGCTTTACAGCGTCTTGGTCAGGAAGATCCGTGTCGAGCCGTCGCGCGGCGCGACCTCGCCGAGAACCTGCCAGCCATGGCGCTTGTAGAACTCCGGCGCCTGGAAGCTGACGGTGTAGAGCACGCCGGCGCCGCAGCCGCGGGCCCGCGCCTCGTCCTCGGCCATCGTCAGGACACGGCTGCCGAGACCGGAGCGGCGCAGCTCCTTCGGCAGATAGAACAGGTCGATGAACAGCAGGCCCATCGAGGTCCGCCCGACCAGGCCGCCGAGCGGGGTTCCGTCCGGGCCGTTGATCGCGATGGCGAGCGGCTTGCGGTCGCGCGCACCGCCCATCTCGGCATTGTAGCTGCCGAGGCCGTCGGAGATCGCGGTTTGGAGGGCAGGGTCGATGCTGTCGGTCAGGCTGACGGTCACGTCAGACATGCGCTGAAGTCCTCAGCCGGTCGGAGAGGGCGCGAGATTATTCCGCCGCCGGCTGGAAGGCGAGGCGCGGCGCGGGAATGAGCGCCATGACGTCAATTCACTGGGTGTGCAGGATCAGCGCGCTGCCAAGCCTTCGCAGCGCAACTGGTCGCGGCCGGCCTCGTCGCGCCGACGATTGCCGTGCTGCATGTTCCTGTGATCGGCGCAGCAGCCATTTGCCTTGTGCGGCTTGCAGAGCAGGCAGCCGGCGCGGGCGCTCTTCGGGCGTTTGCGTTTGTGGTTCATGGCGACCTCTCCGCTGTGAGGTACCACAGGCGACCCTTATGGTCAGACTGATCAGCCGTCGTCCCGGGCGGAGCGCAGCGCAGACCCGGGACCCATTCCGGAACCTCATTCGGAAAGGCTCAGGCATGGATCCCGGATCGGCGCGGCTTCGCCGCTTGTCCGGGATGACACGCGTTGGGTGAAGGGTCGCTACCCCGCCTTCTGCACAAAGCTATCCAGCACCATCTTCCGGCCAGCCTTGTCGAAATCGACGGTCAGCTTGTTGCCGTCGACGCTGGCGACCGAGCCGGGGCCGAACTTGACGTGGAAGACGCGGGCGCCGGTGTCGAAGGCGGAGCTTCCCGTCGATTTCGCCGTCAGCTCGCCCTCGATCAGCATCGGGCCGCGCTGGCGCCCGCTGCCTGAGCCGAAGCCGCGCTGGCCGGAATCGGAGAAGCCCGAGCCGCCGCCTGAGTTGAACTTGGCCTTGTTCTCCTGGGCGCGCTGCCAGCCCGGCGTCTGGTAGGACGAGCCGAAGCTCTCCATGCGCTCGAAGCGCGAGGCGCCGTAGCCACCCTGGCTGTAGGCGGTCGGCGCCTGGACGACCTCGACATGGTCCTCGGGCAGTTCGTCGATGAAGCGCGACGGCAGGCTCGACTGCCAAAGGCCGTGGATGCGGCGGTTCGAGGCGAAATAGAGCTTCAGCCGCTTGCGGGCGCGGGTCAGGCCGACATGGGCGAGGCGACGCTCCTCTTCGAGGCCGGCGCGGCCGTTCTCGTCGAGGGCGCGCTGGCTCGGGAACAGGCCTTCCTCCCAGCCGGGCAGGAAGACGGTGTCGAATTCCAGCCCCTTGGCGGCGTGCAGCGTCATGATCGAAACACGGGCGCCGCCATCGCCGCTATCGGCGTCCATCACCAGCGAGACGTGCTCGAGGAAGGATGGCAGATCGGGGAACTCGTCGAGCGAACGGACCAGTTCCTTGAGGTTCTCGAGGCGCCCGGCGGCGTCGGCCGAGCGGTCCTTCTGCCACATCTCGGTGTAGCCGCTCTCTTCCAGCACCAGCTCGGCGAGTTCGCCCTGCTGCATCGCCTCGGCCTTGCCCTGCCAGCGGGCGAAGGCCTCGACCAGCTCGCGCAGCGTTGTGCGGGCCTTGGGCTTCAATTCCTCGGTCTCGACCACGGCTCGCGCCGATTGCATCAGCGAGAAGCCGGTCGCCCTGGCGTGGTTGTGCAGCAGCTGGATGGTGGCGTCGCCGAGGCCGCGCTTGGGAACGTTGACGATGCGCTCGAAGGCGAGGTCGTCGGTCGGGGAGACCACACAGCGCAGATAGGCCATGGCGTCGCGGATCTCGGCGCGCTCGTAGAAGCGCGGGCCGCCGATGACGCGATAGGGCACGCCGACATGGATGAGCCGCTCCTCCATCTCGCGCATCTGCGCGGAGATGCGGACGAGGATCGCGACTTCGGAGAGATTCTCGCCCTTGGACTGCATCGCCTCGATCTCGTCGGAGATCAGGCGGGCCTCCTCCTGGCTGTCCCAGGCGCCGGTGATGGTGACCTTCTCGCCGGCCTCGTCCTCGGTGCGCAGCGTCTTGCCGAGGCGGCCCTCGTTGCGCGCGATCAGCTTGGCGGCGGTGGCGAGGATATGGCCGGTCGAGCGGTAATTGCGCTCGAGGCGGACCACGGTCGCGCCGGGAAAATCGTGCTCGAAGCGCAGGATGTTGTCGACCTCGGCGCCGCGCCAGCCATAGATCGACTGGTCGTCGTCGCCGACGCAGGCTATGTTACGCCGGCCCTGCGCCAAGAGGCGCAGCCAGAGATACTGGGCGACGTTGGTGTCCTGGTACTCGTCGACGAGGATGTAGCGGAAGCGCTCGTGATAGCTCGCCAGCAGTTCCGGATGCTCGCGGAACAGCGTCAGGCAGTGCAGCAGCAGGTCGCCGAAATCGACGGCGTTCAGCGTCTTCAGCCGGTCCTGATAGGCGGCGTAGAGCTTGCCGCCCTTGCCGTTGGCGAAGACGCCGGATTCGCCCGGCGGCACGTCTTTCGGCGCAAGGCCGCGGTTCTTCCAGCTATCGATGAAGCCGGCCAGCATCCGGCCGGGCCAGCGCTTCTCGTCGATCCCCTCCGCCTGGATCACCTGCTTCATCAGGCGGATCTGGTCGTCGGTGTCGAGGATGGTGAAATCGGAGCGCAGATCGACCAGTTCGGCATGGCGGCGCAGCAGCTTGGCCGAGATCGAGTGGAAGGTGCCGAGCCAGGGCATGCCCTCGGCGACCGGGCCGACGAGATGGGCGACGCGCTCCTTCATCTCGCGTGCGGCCTTGTTGGTGAAGGTCACGGCGAGGATCTGCGAGGGATAGGCGCGGCCCGTCGAGATCAGATGGGCGATGCGGGTGGTGAGGACGCGGGTCTTGCCGGTACCGGCGCCGGCGAGCACCAAGACGGGGCCGTCGGTCGCCTCGACTGCCTGGCGCTGCTCCGGGTTGAGCCCTTGCAGATAGCCGGCCGCCGGCTGCGCTGCCGCGCGGGATGCGAGGCCGCCGGGACGGGGCAGGGGGGCGGAGGTGGCGTGGTCTGACACTGGCTTGGCTTTGGCCCGGCTTGGCGTGATCGTGATTCGTTCACGGTCAATATAGGGGCAGGCGTCATGGATTGCTCGCCGTCAGGAATGGTTTTCCGCGACGGCGAGCAGGCCATGATAAACCTGCCTGCGTCAGCGCGCTGGCAGGAGATATCGCAGCCCTTGCGTGAATCCGCGCGGGGCGACGGTGAGATGGTCTTCGTCGTTGAGAACCACCGATTTCAAGCTCAGGTTAGGATACTTCCGGTCCTTCAGTGCCTTCTCCAGAGCTTGGTTGTCGGCGACCATGTCGACGCTCTGATTGTAGCGCCGATCGCCTTTGCGCTGCGCCTCGTACTCGCCGACGTAAAGAAAAACCCTGGCCGGCAGATCGCGGTTCCTGGCGGCGTAGCTCGCCTCCAGGCCCAAAGTGTGGCGCTTGTCGTACCAGAGCGAGGGGCTGCCGAGGACGTAGCCGCTGAACAGGCTGGGCTCGGTGAATAGGATCTGCGCGCCGAGCAGGGAGCCATAGGAGTGCCCGAGAAAGAGCGCTCGGGCCGGATCGACGCGATAGCGGGCGGCGATGAACGGCTTCACCTGATCGCGCAGATAGGTCTGGTAGGCCTGCCCCTGGCCATGGATCGCGCCTGCTGGCGCGGTACTCGGTCCGTTCGGCGTCGGGGTGTAGTCGCGCCGGCGGCTGACGGCGCCGTCTTCGCCCTTGGCATAGGACAGGCCGACCAGGATGAACTCCTCGACCTTGGGGCCGTCGAGGTTCAGGCGGCGGTTGATCTGGCGGATGATCGGGAAGGCATAGTCGGCGTCGGTGACGTAGAGCACGGGATAGCGCCGTTGCGGCTCCTTCGCGTAGGAGGGCGGCAGGGCGACGAAGACCTGATAGGAGCGGCGCGAGACGGGGTCGGGCACGTCCCAGACCTCGCTGTCGGCGATCTCATAGGGCCGGCCTTCGCCGGGTTGTATCTTCGCAGCGGATTGGGGCTGGGCTTTTGCCGGAATGGCGGCAAGGCCGAAGCAGGCGGTCAGCGTGATGACCAGGGTACTCAGGACGCGTCGCAGCACGTGAAGGCTCTCCATGGGCTCGCGCCGATGACGGCGCGCGGCGAAGTGCCGGGGTAACTCGGGCGGCAATCGGGCGGGTTCGCAATTCCCGGCCATCAGCATAGTCTGCTGGTTAATGACGGGGGGCGGTTCGCGGATCGGAAGGGAAATCCATGGCCCAGGCATCGCACGCCCACCAGGTCACCAATCAGGTGCCGCCGCTGGCCGATTACGACGCCTATGCCGCCGATCCGGTATTGAAGGCGGCGATCGCGGCCTTCGATGCCGGCTGGGCCGATGAGCGGCTGCACGAGGCCGGGCGGACGGTCGGCGCGGCCGAGACGATCGAGATGGCGCGGCTCGCCAACCGGCACGGGCCGGAATTGCGCAGCCATGACCGCTTCGGCAACCGCATCGACCAGATCGAGTTCCACCCAGCCTGGCACGCGCTGATGGCCCGCGCGATCGGCCAGGAAACGCATGCTCTCGCCTGGAACCGGCCGGGGCCGGGGGCGCAGGTGGCGCGGGCCGCCCTGCAATATCTCTGGTATGGCTGCGAGAGCGGCATCTGCTGCCCGATCTCGATGACCTATTCTGCCATCCCGGTGCTGAAGCAGGATCGGGCGCGTTGGGCCGAATGGGGCGCGCTGATCTCCTCGAAAAACTACGACAAGAGCCAGGGGCCGGCCGCCGGCAAGCTAGGGGCGACCGTCGGCATGGCGATGACGGAGACGCAAGGCGGCTCGGACCTGCGCCAGACCCAGACCATCGCCTATGACAATCGCGACGGCACCTATTCGCTGCACGGTAGCAAATGGTTCTTCTCGGTGCCGCATTCCGACGTCTTCCTGACGCTGGCGCGCAATGAGGAGGGTATCTCCTGCTTCGTCGTGCCGGGCTGGCGGCCGGATGGCGAGCGCAACGGCATCGCGATCCAGCGCCTCAAGGACAAATGCGGCAACCGCTCGAATGCCTCCTCCGAGGTCGAGTTCCGCGGCGCCATCGGCCATATGCTAGGTGATCCCGGTCGGGGCCTGCGCACCGGCCTGTCGATGAACCACAATACCCGGCTCGACATCGCCGCGGCGTCCGCGGGGCTGATGCGGCAGGCGGTGATGCTCGCCGGCCATCACGCCCAGCACCGCACCGCCTTCCAGCGCCTGCTGATCGATCAGCCGATCATGCAGAACGTCCTCGCCGATCTCGCTATCGAGGCCGAGGCCGCCGCCTGGCTCGCCTTCCGGCTGTTCGCCGCGGTCGACCGGCAGGAACGGTCGGAAAGCGAGAAGCTGCTGGCGCGGATCGGCGCGCCGCTGGCGAAATACTGGGTGGCGAAGCGTACGCCGGCCGTCGTGGTCGAGGCTCTGGAGTGCCATGGCGGCAACGGCTTCATCGAGGACAACCCGATGGCGCGGCATTATCGCGAGGCGCCGCTGAACTCGGTCTGGGAGGGCTCGGGCAACGTCATCTGCCTCGACGTGCTGCGCTCGCTCGAGCGCGAGCCGGGCTCGCTGCAGGCCTTGCGGGCGGAGCTGCACGCGGTCTCCGGCCAGGACCGGCGCTATGATGCGGCGCTGCAGGCGCTGGACAACGACCTGCCCGATCTCATCCGCCATGAAGGCCAGGCGCGCCTGCTGACCGAGCGCCTGGCGCTGACGCTGCAGGGCGCGCTGCTGATCCGGCATGCGCCGCATGCGGTCGCCGACGCCTTCGTCGCGACGCGGCTCGGCGGGCACTGGTCCGGCCATTTCGGCGACCTGCCGCTGGCGGTCGATGCGGTGACGCTGGCACGCAGGGCGGTGCCGGAGGGCTGACACAGGGACAAAGCGATCTTTTCTCGTTTGCGCCGGCGTGCGAAGGAACCAGCAGCCGGCGCCGCGCATTGTGTCGTGTCGGAGCAGTTCAGCCCGACATTTGCGGAACGATCGACGTGCACAGCGACGCCGGCCTCATTTCCCCCATCCTGACGCAGATGTTCGAGCAGGCGCCGACCTTCATGGCACTGCTGCGCGGGCCGGAACACCGCTTCGATCTTGCCAATCCCAGCTATCTCAGATTGATCGGCGATCGCGAGATCGTCGGCCGCACCCTGGCGGAGGCGCTGCCGGACGCCGTTGCGCAGGGTGTCGTGGACATCCTCGACGATGTCTATCGCACCGGCGTGCCCTACACCGCGAATGGCGCACGCTTTCTGATTCAAGCCGAGCTCGGCGGGCCGAGCGAGGAGCGTTTCCTCGATTTCGTCTACCAGCCGCTGCGGGACGCCGACGGCAAGGTCAATGCCATCTTCGTCGAGGGCGCGGACGTCACCGAGCGGACCTTGTCGGAGCGGGCGAGGCGCGACAGCGAAGCGCTGTACAAGGGCCTGTTCGACGCGATCGATGAAGGTTTTTGCATCATCGAGTTCTTCGACGGGCCGCATGGTCCCGACAGCGACTACATCCACATCCAGGCCAATGCCGCCTACGAACGCCATGCGGGCATTCCGAACGTGGTCGGCCAGAAACTGCGCGAAATGGTGCCGGACGAGGCGGACGCCTGGGTGGCGCGCTATGGCGCCGTGCTGCGTACCGGCGAAGCGATCCGCTTCCAGCAGGAGCTGGTCGCGACTGCCCGCTATCTCGAACTCGCTGCGGTCCGCATCGAGCCGCCGAGCCGCAAGCAGGTCGCCGTCATCTTCCAGGACATCACCGCCCGCCGCCGCGCCGAGATTGCGTTGGCCGAACTCAACGCGACGCTCGAGCAGCAGGTCGAGCAGCGCTCGGCGGAGCTGCTGGCGGCCGAAGAGAGCTTGCGCCAGAGCCAGAAGATGGAGGCTGTCGGCCAGCTCACCGGGGGCATCGCCCACGACTTCAACAACATCCTCGCCGGCATTGGCGGTAGCCTCGAAATGGCCCAGGCGCGGATCGCGCAGGGCCGGATCGCCGATGTCGAGCGTTTCCTGACGGGCGCGAAGAGCGCGGTGCGGCGCGCCGCCAGCCTGACCGAGCGATTGCTCGCCTTCTCGCGGCGCCAGACACTCGATCCCAAACCGGTCAATGTGAACGGGCTGGTCAACGGCATGCTCGACCTGATCGCACGTAGCGTCGGCCCGACGATCGCGATCGAGGCCGTCGGCGCAGCCGGCCTATGGACGGTCCATGCCGATGCCGGGCAACTCGAGAACGCGCTGCTCAATCTCTGCATCAATTCGCGCGATGCCATGCCCGATGGCGGGAGGCTGACGATCGAGACGTCCAATCGCTGGATGGATGAGCGGGCGGCCCGGGCGCGCGACCTCAAGCCGGGGCAATATGTTTCACTCTGCGTCTCCGACACCGGCACCGGCATGACGTCGGACGTGGTCGAGCGCGCCTTCGACCCGTTCTTCACGACCAAGCCGATCGGGCAAGGTACCGGGCTCGGCCTGTCGATGGTCTATGGCTTCGCCGGGCAGTCCGGCGGTGCTGCACGGATTTATTCGGAGCCTGGCAAGGGCACGATGATCTGCATCTATCTGCCCCGCTACATGGGCGAAGTCGTCGAGCTCGGCGAGGCTGCCACGGACTCCATCAAGCCCGCGCCAGCGGCCGGCGGAGAGACGGTTCTCGTCGTCGATGACGAGCCATTGGTGCGGATGCTCGTTGTCGAGCAGCTCGAAGAGCTGGGCTACACCGTGATCGAGGTGGATGACGGCCCCTCGGCGATGAAGGTCATCGAGACGCAACAGCCGATCGACCTGCTCGTCACCGATGTCGGGCTGCCCCACGGCATGAACGGGCGCCAGCTTGCCGACGCGGCGCGTGTGCGCCGGCCGGGTCTCGAAGTGCTGTTCGTCACCGGCTATGCCGAGAATGCCGTGCTCAACCACGGCCATCTCGAACCGGGCATGCATATCATGACCAAGCCGTTCGAGATGGAGGCATTCGCGCGGCGCGTGCGCGGGCTGATCGACGGCCTCAGGCCGGGGAAGGCCTGAGGCGCCTTTCGGCGTTAGTGGTCAGGATTCCGGCGCGAAATCCATCGCCACGCCGTTGATGCAGTAGCGCAGGCCGGTCGGCGGCGGGCCGTCGGGGAAGACATGGCCGAGATGGCCGCCGCAATTGGCGCAATGCACCTCGACCCGGTGCATGCCGTAGCTGTAGTCCTCGCTCTCCTCGACCGCGCCTTCCAGCGGCTGGTCGAAGCTCGGCCAGCCGGTGCCGCTCTCGAACTTCTTGTGCGACCGGAACAGGGGCTGGCCGCAGCCGGCGCAGGAAAAGGTGCCGGCGCGCTTCTCGAAGTTCAGCGCGCAGGAGCCGGCCCGCTCGGTGCCATGGCCGCGCAGCACCTGGTACTGCTCCGGCGTCAGCTTCTGGCGCCACTCCGCATCGGTGAGCTGGAAGGGGAATTCGCGCTCTGCCGGCTTCCCCGTTTTGGCGAACATGTCCATCAGGCCCATGCAAGGCTCCTTTCCACCAGCTCGTGTTCGATTGTCGCGCGAGATATGGGGATTTGTCTTCCTGATTTCAGCCCCGCGCAACGTGTCCTGTTTCACATCCGCGTTCGGCGGCGACCGATCGCTTCTGTTGACGCCGGCCGCGTCACCCAACCGTCACGCGACTCCTCTAGTCGGCTCGCCATCGCAACGGGCGCGAACGAGGGCCTCGTGACGCAGACGATCCGCGCGGTGAAGCGCACGACGAACCTCGGGCTGACCACCGCCGTCCATCGCAGCAAGCCGCTCTCGCGTGCCGGCATGCTGGAGCGGATGTTCACGCTCGCCTTCTCCGGACTGGTCTATCCGCAGATCTGGGAGGACCCGGTCGTCGACATGGAGGCGCTGGCGCTGCAGCCCAGCGACCACCTCGTCGCGATCGCCTCGGGCTCCTGCAACATCCTGTCCTATCTCACTGCCGACCCCACGAAGATCAGCGCGATCGACCTCAACGGCGCCCATATCGCGCTCGGTCACCTCAAGCTCGCGGCGCTGGCCGAGATCGACGATCACGCGATCTTCCGCCGCTTCTTCGGGCAGGCGCAGTCCAAGGCCAATGTCGAGACCTACGACCGCCTGATCGCGCCGCGGCTGGATGCTGTCAGCCGCGCCTATTGGGAAGGGCGCAACCTCGCCGGCCGGCGCCGGATCGAGCTCTTCGCCCGCAACTTTTACCGCTACGGCCTGCTCGGCCGCTTCATCGGTACGGGCCACTTCCTCGCCCGGCGGCTCGGCTTCGATCCGCGCGTCATGCTGCAGGCCAAGACCATGGAGGAGCAACGGGCGCTGTTCGACCGGCACCTTGCTCCGGTCTTCGACAAAAAGCTGGTGCGCTGGCTGGTGCGCCAGCCGGCCTCGCTCTATGGGCTCGGCATCCCGCCGGCGCAGTACAAGGCGTTGGCCGCCGACGGCGATGCCGGCATCCGCGCCGTGCTGCGCCATCGGCTGGAGCGACTGGCCTGCGGTTTCGACCTGAAGACCAACTACTTCGCCTGGCAGGCCTTCGGCCGCGGCTACGGGCCGGAGCCGGACGCTGCAGTGCCGCCCTATCTGGAGCAGCGCAATTTCGAGACGGTGAGGGAGCGCGCCGGGCGCGTCTCCTATCATCAGAGCGCGATCACGGCATTCCTTGAGAAGCAGCCCGCCGAGAGCTGCAACGGCTTCGTGCTGCTTGATGCGCAGGACTGGATGAACGATGCCGATCTGACAGCCTTGTGGACGCAGATCACGCGCAGCGCCGCGCCCGGCGCCCGCGTCATTTTCCGCACCGCTGCCGATGAGCGTTTGCTGCCCGGCCGGGTGCCGGAGGCGATCCTGTCGCAATGGCACTATCAGGAGGAGCGCAGCCGCGAGCTCGGCGCCTGCGACCGTTCCTCGATCTACGGCGCCTTCCATCTCTATGTCCGTGGAGCGGCCGCGTGAGCGCGGTCGAGGGCAGGGGGGATGCCGCCGGCCTGATGGACCGGATGTACCGTTTTCAGCGGCACATCTACGACGCGACCCGCAAGTTCTACCTGCTCGGCCGCGACGGTCTGATCGCCGGCTTGAAGCCGCCGCCGGGCGGCGCGGTGTTGGAGATCGGCTGCGGCACCGGGCGTAACCTGATCAAGATCGCGCAACGCTATCCGCATGCGCGCTGCTACGGGCTCGACGTCTCGGAGGAGATGCTGCGCACCGCCCGCGAGCAGGTGGCGAAGGCGGGGCTGTCCGAACGCATCACCTTGGCGCAGGCCGATGCGACCAGTTTCGACCCGGAGGCGCTGTTCGGCCGGGCCGGTTTCGAGCGCGTGGTGATCTCCTACGCGCTCTCGATGATCCCGCCCTGGCGCGAGGCGCTGGCGCAGGCGATGCAGGTGGTCGCGCCAGGAGGTGCACTGCATATCGTCGACTTCGGCGACCAGGCGCATCTGCCCGGCCCGTTCAGGGCATTGCTGAACCGCTGGCTGGCGCTGTTCCATGTCACGCCGCGCCGGGATCTCGATGCGGTCGTGACCGAGCTCTGCGCCGAGACCGGGACCATTGGTGGCACGACGCGGCTGTTCGGCGGCTATAGCGTGCAGGCGGTCGCGATCAGGCCGGCCTGAGCGCCGGGGCTGGACGCCGTCGCCGCGACGCTGCTACGCCGATGGGATGAGTGCCGCCGCCGATCCCGACGATAGCAGCAGTAGACGCTCCGGGCTGCGCGACCGGCTTCGGCAGCTCTATCACGGCCGTACCCCGGCAGCGCTGCGCTTCCAGTTCGCGACGCTGGTCGTCGACCTGCTGATCATCGGCTTCTTCGTCGCGACGCCGATGCTGCGCGACCGGCCGGAATTCCTCTGGCTCGACTATGCCGTCGCGATCATCGTCGCCGCCGAGATCGCGGCGCGCTTCCTGGCGTCCTCGAACATGCTGCGGCTGCTGCGCCAGCCGACCATGCTGCTCGACCTCTTCATCCTGGCGACGCTGCTGGCGCCGCAATGGCTGGAGAATTTCGGCTTCCTGCGCATCCTTCGGCTCTGGTCGCTGTCGCAGCGCGGACTGATCTGGGCGCAACTGCGCGAGACGCGCTATCGCGACTGGGAGGATGTGGCGCGGGCGCTGGTCAACCTCGCGACCTTCCTCTTCGTCGTCAGCGGCTTCGTCTACACCTTCTTCTTCATGAGCCGGCCGGGGCTGGAGGGCTATGTCGAGGCGCTCTATTTCACCGTCACGACGGTGACGACGACCGGTTTCGGCGACATCACCCTGCCGGGCATCGCCGGCAAGCTGACCTCGATCGTGGTGATGATCACCGGCATCTCGCTGTTCGTGCGGCTGGCCCAGGCGGTGTTCCGGCCGCACAAGGTGACCTTTCCCTGTCCCGAATGCGCCCTGCAGCGGCACGACCCCGATGCCGTGCACTGCAAGGCCTGCGGCCACCGGCTGAAGATACCGGACGGCGACGATTGATCGGGAGGCCTTGGCATTCCGGTGCTGACATGGGCGGGCCAGATCGACGTCTAAGGGCGGGTTCGGCCTTTCGGCCAGAATGAGACTATTGGAGCAACGATGGCGCCGGTTGTGGTCGATCCCGACAAGGTCCGGGAATTCGAGGATGCCGCAGGCTTTTACAAATGGCTTGGCGAGCATCATGACCGTGCCGACGAGATCTGGATCAAGATCCACAAGCTCTCATCCGGCTTGCCGTCGATCACGCCCAAGGAGGCGATCGACGTCGTGCTCTGCTGGGGCTGGATCGATGGCGTCAAGAAGAGCCTCGACGAGCGCAGCTATCTGCAACGCTACACGGCGAGGACTGCCAAGAGCATCTGGAGCCAGATCAATGTCGACAATGTTGCCCGCCTGGTTACGGAGGGGCGCATGACCAGCCATGGCCTGGTGCAGGTCGATGCCGCCAAGGCCGATGGCCGCTGGGCCCGCGCCTATGGCGCCGGCCGAAACCTGAAGATCCCCGACGATCTCCAGGCCGCGATCGACGTGGAACCCCAGGCCAAGGAGATGCTCGCGAAGCTGAGCGCGCAGAACCGCTTCGCGCTGGCGTTCCGAGTGCACAATCTCAAGACGGAGGCCGGGCGGCGCAAGAAGATCGCGACCTTCGTCGAGATGCTCAAACGCGGCGAAACCATCTATCCGCAGCGCTGAAAGACTGGATAGCGAGCGCGGCTAGTGCCGCGTCTCCGTCTCGCGCTCGGCTTCCTGCACCGGCTCGCCGAGGGTGATCGCGCTTTTCTGCGGCATGCCGATCATGCGGCCGACCGTGGCCGGGCGCGGCATCTGCGCATGCGCCGCCTTCATGATCGCGAGATTGGCGAGGATGTCGGCCGGGAAGGGCGTGACCCTGCGGCTCACCATGTCGACATGCAGCGACAGGTTCTCGGAGGTCGCGGCGAGCCAGCCTTCGCTGGCATGGCGCATCTCGAGGTAATAATGCAGCCGCTTGTCGTCGAAGGCGATGAGTTGCGCGGTGACGCGGACCTGATCGCGCGCCGTCACCTCGCGCTTGTAGAGCACATGGCACTCGGCCGAGAAGAACGAGGCCTTGCGGGCCTCGACATAGTCCTGGTTCAGGCCGACCAGCGAGAAGACCTCGTCGACGGCGCGGTCGAACAGGACATGGTAATAGGCCATGTTGAGATGGCCGTTATAGTCGATCCAGTGTGGCTCGACCCGCATTGGGGACGAGACGAAGGGAGCGAAGAACAAGGCAGGCGTACGAATGTCGTCCGGCATCGGCTCCTCCTTTCGGTCTGTCTCTCGTCGATGCGTAGGCGGCTCTGCACCGCCGGCTCTTGCCGGCGCGGTCGCGGCGCGTGAAAACAACACGAGCCGCTGCTCTCAAGGCCGAACCATTCCAGACTAGGCGAAGTTCTCCAGCCATGACAATGCCTTCTACAGCTTCCGTGCCTCAAGCCACCCCTGCTCCTGCTGCAGAGCTGCCGCCGTCGCCGCAGGCCGTTGCCGCGCTGACGCAGGCGCTGGCGGCGTTGTTCGGCAACCGGCTCGTCACCAGCCTCGCGGTCCGGCAACAGCACGGCCATACCCTGACCTGGATTCCGAACCAGCCGCCGGACGCGGTTGTCTATCCCGAGAGCACCGAAGAGGTGGCTTCGATTGTGAAACTCTGCGCCCAGCACGGGGTTCCGGTGATCGCCTTCGGCACCGGCACCTCGCTGGAAGGCCATGTCAACGCGCCGTTCGGTGGCGTCTCAATCGACATGAGCCAGATGAAGCGGGTTGTCGCGGTGCATGCCGAGGATCTCGATTGCACCGTCGAGCCCGGCATCACCCGCAAGGAACTCAACGAGCATCTGCGCGACCAGGGCCTGTTCTTCCCGATCGATCCCGGCGCCGACGCCTCGATCGGCGGCATGGCGGCGACGCGCGCTTCCGGCACCAATGCCGTGCGCTACGGCACGATGAAGGACAATGTCATCGCGCTGACCGCGGTGATGGCCGACGGCTCGATCGTCAAGACGGCGAGCCGGGCGCGCAAGTCCTCGGCCGGCTACGACCTGACCCGCCTGCTCGTCGGCTCGGAAGGCACGCTCGGCATCATCACCGAGGTGACGCTGAAGCTGCACGGCATTCCCGAGGCGGTCTCGGCCGGCGTCTGCCCGTTCCCCTCGGTTAAGGCGGCCTGCGACGCGACGATCATGACGATCCAGTCCGGTCTGCCGGTGGCGCGGATCGAGCTGGTCGATGACGTGATGATGCGCGGCGTCAACCTGCACTCCAAGCTCGGCCTGCCGGAGACGACGATGCTGTTCGTCGAGTTCCATGGCTCGGAGGAGGGCGTGAAGGAGCAGGCCGAGCGCTTCGGCGAGATCGCAGCCGAATTCGGCGGCGGGCCGTTCGACTGGGCGACCAGACCGGAGGATCGCACGAAGCTGTGGCAGGCGCGGCACGACGCCTATTGGGCGGCGCGCGCGCTGCGGCCCGGGGCGGAATCGGTCGCGACCGATGTCTGCGTGCCGATCTCGCGGCTGGCCGAATGCGTCGACGAGACCAAGCGCGACATCGAGGCCTCCGGCCTGATCGCGCCGATCGTCGGCCATGTCGGCGACGGCAACTTCCACACGCAGCCTCTGGTCGATCTCGCCGATGCCGACGAGGTCGCGCGCTGCGAGGCCTTCATCGACCGGCTGGTCAAGCGGGCGCTCGCCATGGAGGGCACCTGCACCGGCGAGCACGGCGTCGGCCAGAAGAAGATGAAGTACCTCACGATCGAGCACAGCCCGGCGGCGCTCGCGGTGATGCGCCTGATCAAGCGCTCGCTCGACCCGCAGAACATCCTCAATCCCGGCAAGATCATCGCCTTGTGACATTCCGAACGGGGATCATTCGCAAGAATGTCGTGATCCTGCCGCGACTTGCGTGCATGATCGCGCCGTCGACATATCGAGGATTGATGCAAGAGCGTGCGTGAGGCCCTGACCTTACTGGCCGGGCTGCTCGTCGCGGCGTTGCTGGCCGCGCTGCTGGGGCCGGGTTTCGTCGATTGGCGCGAGTACAGGCCCCATTTCGAGCAGCGCATCAGCGCTGCGCTCGGCGTGGAGACGCGCGTCGCCGGCGGGATCGGGCTGCGGCTGCTGCCGTCGCCGCGATTGACGCTGGGCGAGGTGCACCTCGGCTCCAGCGAGAGTGGAGCGAGCAGCGCCGGCATCGAAAGACTGACGGCCGAGCTCGCCCTGGCGCCTCTCGCGCGCGGCGAGTTCAGGCTGGTCGAGGCCGAGGCCGACGGGCTGACGCTCAACCTCGTAGCCGACGAAAGCGGCGCCATCGCCCTGCCGGCCCGCCAGGGCACGGGCTTGCCGAGCGAGACGGCGATCGATCGGCTGGCGATCCGCCGTGCGGCCGTGATCTGGCGCGAGCCCGGCAAGCCGGCACAGACACTGGCGCCGATCTCGGTCGATGTCTCGGCTGTCGCGCTGCACGGGCCCTGGCGTGTAGAGGGCGAGATTGCCGGCTCGTCGCTGCGCTTTGCCACCGGCGCGATCGAGGCCGATGGGCGGCTGCGGACCAAGGCCTCCGTCACCGGCGAGCAGGCGCAGTTCAGCTTCGACGGCTCGCTGATCCTGGCTGGTGTCGAGCAGCGTGTCCGGCCTGGGCTTGAGGGCAGCTTCACCATGGCGCCAGGCGGTGCCGTCAGCCTGGCGGGGCGGGTGAGCGGCGACAGCCGGCGCCTCGATTTTGCCGGGCTTGCCGTCGAGATCGCCGGCGGCGCGGCGCGGCTGGAAGGCGAGGGCTCGTTCAACCCGAGCGACAGCACAGGCAGCGTCCAGCTCAAGGCGCGCCGGCTCGACGCCGACATGCTGAGCGAGGCTCTGGCCCAGCGGCCGGGCTATCAGCGCGCTTTGCAGGCCTTGCCAGGGCCGCTCGACCTTTCGCTGGAGCTCGACCAGATCGTCTGGCGCGGTGAGGATTTCAGCGGCTTTGCCCTGCGCGGTAAGCTCGATGGCGACGGGATCGAGGCAGGCAGCGCCACGGTCAGGATCGCCAATGCCACCCTCGACGCCCGCGGCGCGTTTGACGGCCAGGGTTTTCGCGGCACGGTCGAGGCGAAGGCACCGGATGCGCGCCGGGCGGCGCTGGCGCTGGCGCGGCTCGGCGTCGAGGCCGGATTGGCCGACAGCTTCGCGGCTTTGCGCAGCTTCGATGGCACGGCGGTGCTGGACTGGAGCAGCGAGCGTCTCGCGATCACACGCATGACCGCGCGGGCGGGCTCAGGCCCGCGTCTGGAAGGCTCCGGCGCGATCACGCCGGGTAGGCTCGACGCGAAGCTGACTCTCAACGGGCTCGACCTCTCCACCTTGCCGGCGGGCGACAGCCTGAATGCGCTCGCCGGTCGCCGCGACCTTGCGCTCGATCTCACCCTGAACGGCCTGCGCTATCGTTCGGCGCCACCCGGTTCGGCCCGGCTCGCCTTGACCCGGCAAGGCAGTGATTGGCGCCTCAGCCGCCTGGCGGTCGACGGCTTCGGCGGCGTCAAGGTCGAGGGCGAGGGCGCGCTGCTGCCGGGCGGCGGCGAGATTGCCGGGCGGGTCCGCGCGCCGCGCTTCGCTGCGCTGACGGCGCTGGCCGGGCCGCTGCTGCCCGAGGGTTTCCGGCGCGTGCTGCCGCGGATCGAGGACGGGCTCGCCGGCATCGATGCCGGCTTCAAGCTCGCGCGCGCTTCCAATGGCGAGACCAGCGTCGTGGCCGAGGGTTCGGCCCAGGCCGGGCGTCTCGCGCTCAACGGCAAGCTCGACGCGGCCGGGCAGTGGAGCGGCGGCGATGTGAAGCTCTCGCTCGACGACCGTCGCCGCGCCTTCGCCGCCTTCGGCCTGCCGCGCCCGGCACGCGGTGGCTCGGGCGAACTCTCGCTCGGCTTCGGTCCGAGCGGACCGGTCGGCTCGCTCGCAGGACCTGGGCTGATGCTGGTGCTGGAAGGCGCAGGCAATGCGGCGCGGCTCAGTCTGCAAGCCGACGGGCCGGATCAGGTCCTTCCGGACGGGTTGGCGCGACTGGTTCCGGACGGCGTTCTCGACGCTTCCGGGCGCGTCAGCTTCGGCGACGAGGCGCGGCTCGATGATCTCGTCGTCAATGCCGGCGGCAGGACCGCGCGCGGCGCGCTGAGCTTCTCAGCCGAGAACGGGATCGGCGGGCGGCTCGATCTGCCCTATCTGGCGCTGCAGCCAGCCCTCACGGCCGCGATCGGACAGGCCCAGCCGGTCGCCGGCAGCCAGTGGTCGCCGAGCCGTTTCCAGAATGCGACGGGGCTGGGCGAGGTCAGGCTCGCTCTTGCCGCCGAGCGGCTCGACCTGACCGACCGCATCGCCTTGAGCAAGGCGCGGCTCGATCTGGCAGCCGGGCCGGACGGGCTCGTCCTCGACAATCTCCGCGGCAGCCATGCCGGCGGCGAGGTCAGCGGGCGGCTCACGGCGCGTCGTGAGGGCGGGCTGGCGCAGATCAACGGCAAGCTCGGCCTCGCCGGGCTCGACCTCGCCGTACTGACCAAGGGTGCGCTGACCGGCAAGCTCTCGGGGAGCTTCGAGGCCGGCGGCTCGGGCGAAAGCCCGGCGCGGCTGATCGCAGCACTCGGTGGCGCTGGCTCGATCAGCGTTGCAGGCGCCGGCATGGCCCGCTTCGATCCCGCTGCGATCTCGAAGGTGATCGCAGCGACGGGGGACGACGCCTCCGAAAGCGAGACCGGGCGCCTGCAGGATAGGATCGGCGAGGCGTTGGAGAAGGCGAGCTGGCCGCTCGGCGACGTCACCATTCCCTTCACCCAGGCCGCCGGCGTGCTGCGCGTCTCGCCCGTCTCGGTCGAGCGTGCCGGTCTCAGGGCCGATGCGACCGGGCTGGTCGACTGGCGGGCGATGACCACCGATCTGCGCCTCAACCTGCGCCCCCTCGGTGCCGCGCCGAAGGGCTGGCCGGAGCAGATGCCACAGGTCGGCGTTGCCTGGCGCGGGCCGCTTGAGGCGCCGCGGCGCGAGACCGATGTCGGTGCGCTCTCCAATGTGGTGGCGGCGCGGGCTCTGGCGCGCGAGATCGAGCGGGTCGAGGCGTTCGAGGCCGATCAGCGCGAGCGGGCGATGCACATCCGCCGCCTGCGGGCCGAGCGCGAGCTGCGCGAGAACGAGCGCAAGCTCGCCGAATTCCTGAAGGCCGAGGAGGAGCGCCGCATCGCCGAGGAGAAGCGGGCGGAAGAGGCGCGCAAGGCCGAGGAGGCGAGAGTCGCCGAAGAGGCTCGCAGGGCGGAGGCGGCACGAAAGGCTGAGGAGGCGAGACTCGCCGAAGAAGCCCGCAAGGCAGAGATCGCGCGGCGCGCCGAGGAGGCGAAGCAAGCTGAGGAGGCACGTCGCGCGGAGATCGCCCGCAGGCTGGAAGAGGCGCGCATCGCCGAGGAGGCCCGCAAGGCCGAGATCGCGAAGCGGCAGGAGGAGACCCGCCGCGCCGAGGACGAGCGGCGCAAGGCCGAAGCCGAGGAGCGCGCAAGGCAGGCGGCGATCCGGGCCGCGATCGAAGGGCGGCCTGGGCCGATGATCCTGCAGGGCGCACCGCCCTCCTTTATCCCGGGCGATCCGCCGGGCTATGGCAGATCGCGCGGCGAAGCGCCGCCATTGCCGCCGCCGCTCGACATCCAGTCGGTGCCGCGGCCGCTGTCGCGGTCGCCGTTGCAGAACTGATTCAAGGCGCTGGCAAAGTGATTCAAGCGCGTGCGGGGCTGATTCAGTACTTGCTCGCAAACTGCTGATATGGCGTTATTTTTTGTCTTTCTGGTCAGCCGCCCCGCAGCAGCTTGAAGGCGATCGCCCACATGGTCGCGGCGACGATGCCGTCGAGGATGCGCCAGGATTTGGGATCGGCGAAAAGCGGGCGCAGCCAGCGGGCGCCATAGCCGAGCCCGAAGAAGAACAGGAATGAGGCGGTCATCGCGCCGGCGGCGAAGACCAGTTCTTGCCCCGGGAACTGGCTGGCGATGCTGCCGATCAGCAGCACCGTGTCGAGATAGACGTGCGGGTTGAGCCAGGTCAGCGCCGCACAGGTGACGAGGCTGGCGGACAGCGTCGTGCCGCCGGTGGTGCCGACGGCCAGCGCTTCGGATGAACGCAGGGCCGAGAGCAGGCTGCGCGCGCCATACCAGATCAGGAAGGCGGCACCGCCATAGCGCAGGGCCGGTTCGAGCATGGGCAACATCGCCGTTGCCTGCTTCAGCCCGACGACGCCGGCCAGGATCAGCACCGCATCCGAGAGCGCGCAAGTGAGGCAGACCGCGAAGACATGCTCGTTCCTGAGGCCCTGCCGCAGCACGAAGCTGTTCTGGGCGCCGATCGCGACGATCAGGCTGAGGCCCATGGTGAAGCCGGTGACATAGACGGAGAAGGGCATAGGTGGCGGTCCAGTTTCTACCGCTCCGCCTAGTCGCTCGCTTGGCCTTAGTGTAGTTAAACATCATTACGCCAATTAAGCAGAGCTAATGCGATGCTCGACTACCCCGCTTTGCAAGCGGTCTCCCTCGTGGTCCGGACAGGCAGTTTCGACAAGGCGGCGCAGGCGCTGAACGTCACGCCTTCGGCGGTCTCACAACGCGTTAAGCAGCTCGAAGAGCGGCTAGGGACTGTGCTGATCATCCGGGGCCAGCCCTGCACGGCGACCGAGCGCGGCGAATGGCTCTGCCGGCACATGGAGCAGGTCGGCCTGCTCGAAGGCGAGCTGATGACGCGGCTGCCGGCGCTGGCCGAGCCGGAGCAGCCACAGCAGCGCGTCACGCTGCGAGTAGCTGCCAATGCCGACAGCCTCGGGACCTGGTTTCTGCAGGCGGTGGCTGACTTTGCAGGCCGGAGCCCGCACCTCCTCGACATCGCCGTCGACGATCAGGAGCATACGGCCGACTGGCTGCGACAGGGGCGGGTGCTCGCCGCCGTTACTGCGCTGGACAAGCCGATCCAGGGCTGCCGCGTCATCCCGCTCGGCTCGCTGCGCTATCTCGCGACGGCGAGCCCGGGCTTCATGGCCCGCCATTTCGCTGACGGCGTGACGCTGGCCGCGCTGGCGCAGGCGCCGTCGCTGATCTTCAACCAGAAGGACCGCTTGCAGAGCCAGTGGATGGAGCTCGCCCTCGGAGAAAGTCCGGGTTATCCCGTGCATTGGGTGCCGTCGACGCACGGCTTCGTCGAGGCGTGCCTGCTCGGCATCGGCTGGAGCGCCAATCCCGAATTGCTGGTGCGGGAGCATCTCGATGCCGGCCGACTACGGGAGCTGATGCCCGGAACGGCGCTCGACACGCCGCTGTTCTGGCAGATCAACCGGGTCGCGGCGGATCGGCTGGCCGATCTGACGCGCGCCGTCGTCGAGACGGCGCGGCGCCTGCTGGTCAGTCCGCAGGTGTGAGCCTCGCGGCTTCGGTGCGCCCGCGATAATGGGCGAGCACGCGTAACCGCAGCGCCGAGGAGAGGTTGAGCTCGCCCCGGCCGGAGTCGACCTCCACCACCAAGCTGGCGATCGGCCGCTTCTCGGCCGCCGCGATCTCCTTCAGCGCCTCCCAGAACGGCTCCTCGAGCGAGACGCTGGTGCGGTGGCCGGCGATGGCGAGGGAGCGCTTACGCAGGCCGCTCACGCCTTGTCCTTGCCGTCGGGATCGTCGGAGAGGCGATGGCCGTCGAGGCGGCGCTCGGCGAGCGTCTTCTCCGCCTCGGTCAGCTTGCGCTCCGCCTTGGTCCGGCCGAACGCGATCCGGTTCTGCTCGGCCTGCGCCTCGGCGCTTGCCCGGTCACGGGCCTTGCGGGCGCGGCGGAGATTGACGACATCCCCCACGGCGTCAGCCCGGGCTGAGCATGTCTTCGGCGACGACGGTCTTGTCGAAGAGCTCGGCATCGACGCCGGCCTTCAGCGCTTCCTCGCGGAGCGTCGTGCCGTTGTGATGGGCCGCTTTGGCGATGCTCGCGGCCTTGTCGTAGCCGATCGCCGGAGCGAGCGCCGTCACCAGCATCAGCGAACGCGACAGCAGCTCAGTGAGGCGCTCGCGATTGGGCTCGATGCCCTCGACGCAATTGCTGCGGAAGCTGTCGGCCGCGTCTGCCAGGAGTCGCGCGGATTGCAAAAACGCCTGCGCGATCACCGGCTTGAAGACGTTGAGCTCGAAATGGCCCTGGCTGGCGGCGAAGGCGACGGTCGCCTGATTGCCGTGCACGCGGGTCGCGACCATGGTCAGCGCCTCGGCCTGGGTCGGGTTGACCTTGCCGGGCATGATCGAGGAGCCCGGCTCGTTTTCCGGCAGGCTGATCTCGCCGAGGCCCGAGCGCGGACCCGAGCCCATCAGGCGGATGTCGTTGGCGATCTTGAACAGGTCCATGGCGAGCGCGGTCAGCGCGCCATGGCTGTAGGAGATCGCGCCATGGCTGGCGAGCGCCTCGAACAGGTTGTCTGCGGTGCGGAAGGGCAGGCCGGTCAGCCTGGCGACCTCGGCCGAGAAAGCCCTCGCGAAATCGGGATGGGCGTTGAGGCCGGTGCCAACCGCGGTGCCGCCCTGGGCTAGGGCCAGCAGGCCGGGCAGGGTCTGCTCGATCCGGGCGATGCCGAGCTCGATCTGCGCGACATAGCCGGAGAATTCCTGGCCGAGGGTGACCGGGGTTGCGTCCTGGAGATGGGTGCGGCCGATCTTGACGAGGTCGGCGAAGGCTTTCGCCTTGGCGTCGAAGGCGTCCTTCAGCCGGCCGAGCGCCGGCACAAGCTCATTCGCGACGGCGAGCGCGGCCGCGATATGGATCGCGGTCGGGAAGCTGTCGTTGGAGGACTGCCCCTTGTTGACGTGGTCGTTGGCGTGGACCGGGCTCTTCTTGCCGAGGCCGGCGCCAAGGATCTCGTTGGCGCGGTTGGCCAGCACCTCGTTGACGTTCATGTTCGACTGGGTGCCGGAGCCGGTCTGCCAGACGACGAGCGGGAAATGCTCGTCGAACTTGCCGGACAGGGCTTCGTCAGCGGCCTGGACGATGGCCTTTTCGACCTTGGCGTCGAGCAGGCCGAGCTTCGCGTTGACGGTGGCGGCAGCCTTCTTGACCAGGACCAGCGCATGCACGACCGGCAGCGGCATGCGCTCTGCCGGTCCACCGATCTTGAAGTTCTGCAGCGAGCGCTGCGTCTGCGCCGCCCAATAGCGGTCGGCGGCGACATCGATCGGACCGAAGGAATCGGTCTCGCTGCGGAATCCGGTCATGATGGGAGTCCTTGGGTCTCAGGTCTTCTTGCGGAAGGCGTCGAGGCTGACGACCTGGGCGCCGCTTTCCTCCGCGGCCTCGTCCGCCTTGGCGTCGGCATCCGCCTCGGCTGCTTCCTTCTTCGCGCTCGCCGGCAGCGCCTTCTGGGCCGGCTTGGGCGGAAGCGCGAGCGGCGCGGCCGGTGCAACGCTGGGCTCGGAAGCGGCGCCGCGCGGCGCTTTCGCCGAGGCGGCGGGCTCGCTCGCCTGTGCCTCGCCGGCGGCTTCCTGCGTCTCGAACTTCAGGCCGAACTGGACGGACGGGTCGAAGAAGGTGGTGATCGCGTCATAGGGGATCAGCAGCCGCTCCGGCACGCCGGAGAAGGAGAGCCCGACCTCGAAGGCATGGTCGCTGACGTTGAGATCCCAGAACTGGTGCTGGAGTACTATCGTCATCTCGTCCGGATGCTTCTCGCGCAGGCGCTGCGACAGCCGCACGCCCGGCGCGGTGGTCCGGAAGGTGATGTAGAAATGATGGTCGCCCGGGAGCCCGTCGCGGCCCGCCTCGGACAGGATCTTGCGGACGACGCCCTTGAGCGCGTCCTGCACCATCAGGTCGTAGCGGAGAATATCCTTGGTCATCGGGTCCGGGTTCCGTTTCCGCTCCTCTAGATCACGCCGCGACCGGTGGGAAGCTCCCCGAAACGAAAAACGTGACCGATTCCATTAGTTTAGAGCAGTTCTTATACAAAGGAAGGGCCTCCTCTGCTGCTCCGCGCCGGCTGCCTGAGCCGGACAAAAAAGTGGAGGCTTCTGTTGCCAGGCGCCTCCGAGCCCCGCCTTACGCGGCTAAACGCAAGGGCTTTGGTTTGGGAACCAGCACCGCTTACGCGGCGACGGCAACCCGAGCATTGTTGTCGTTGGCAACTATGCAACGGCCCGATAACGGCGGAACCATGCCGGGCAAAAGAACAACCTTTACACCCTCGTCGATCCTATTTCGCCCCCGCCGCAGCCCTGCAACCGGTCGGCTGCAAGTTCCTGCTGCTTGCGCCGCAGGGCTGGGGTGGAGGCGCCGGGTACCGCCCCCGGGTCCGAAAGGCTTATTCCGAAGTTCGTTTATCGCCATAGCCGGTCTTGCGAACGGCAAGGGGAATATAGGCACTGACCGCGCGCGGGGAAAGAGAGCAGGAGGCCGTCCCGGCTAATTTCTGCGCAAGCATGAAAAAGCCGCGGGAAAATCCCGCGGCTTCGTGGTGTCTTCAACGAAAATGCAATCAGGGCGCTGCCGCGCCGCCGACCACGGTGCCGTCATAGGCATTGAGATCGAGCGTCACCTCGACACCGCCCTGGGCGCGCCCGGCGATCTCCCAGCGCCAGTCGGAGAGGGCGATCTCCTCGATATGGACGAGGCCGTGGCGGAAGGCGATCGAGCGCGCCTGGGACTCCGTGATCTTCGGCGCGGTGGCGGTCGCCGGGTTTTGAGGCTTAGCCTCGGCCGAGGCCGACGCCGAAGCATGCCCCGCAAGGCTCACTGCCAGAAGCAGTGCAGCCAGCATGGATAGTCTGGTCATGATACGGTCCACATCAACCGGGCGTTTGATGGAGCATCGGATCGTTCCGGAAACCGGAAGCCACCTTCGTCCGATACCCCAAGCGCAGGCCCGAAGCGCCCCTTCTGTTCATCAGCCATTCACATTGGGGCGGCGCTTCGGCATTGCAATATCCGGAGCGATCACGATTTATTTCGATGCCGTGACTTGGCCACGAGGGCTGCGTGAAAAGCGGTTGAGAGCTGCGGCGGGCGGGGAGCGCGCCGGCGCGGATGGCGCTAATGTCGCGGGCTTTTCAGATTCGAATTCGGGTTCAATGCACCAGTATCACGCCCTTCTGCAGCGCGTCCTCGACGAAGGCGTCCGCAAGGACGACCGGACCGGCACCGGCACGCTGGCTTTGTTCGGCCACCAGATGCGCTTCGACCTGTCGGAGGGCTTTCCGCTGGTCACGACCAAGAAGCTGCATCTGAAATCGATCATCCACGAGCTGATCTGGTTCCTGCGCGGCGACACCAATGTCCGCTATCTCCAGGAGAACGGCGTCACCATCTGGGACGAGTGGGCCGATGCGAATGGCGATCTCGGCCCGGTCTATGGCCGGCAATGGCGCTCCTGGCCGGCTCCGGACGGCAGTACGATCGACCAGATCGCCTGGCTGGTCGACGAGATCAAACGCAATCCCGATTCGCGCCGGCTCATCGTCTCGGCCTGGAATCCGGCCGACATCCCGAAGATGGCGCTGGCGCCGTGCCATTGCCTGTTCCAGTTCTTCGTCGTCGACGGGCGACTGTCCTGCCAGCTCTACCAGCGCTCGGCCGACGTCTTCCTCGGCGTGCCCTTCAACGTCGCGAGCTACGCGCTGCTGACCCATATGGTCGCGCAGGTCACTGGCCTTGCCGTCGGCGACTTTGTCCATTCCTTCGGCGACACGCATCTCTATCTCAACCATCTCGACCAGGCCCGCGAGCAGCTGTCGCGCACCCCGCGGGCGCTGCCGACGCTCAGGCTCAACCAGGCGGTGCGCAAGCTCGAGGATTTCCGCTTCGAGGACGTCGTGATCGAGGGCTACGACCCGCATCCGGCGATCAAGGCGCCGATCGCGGTATGACGCTGACGATCCGTCCCGCCCGGCCCGACGAGGCCGGGCTGGTGCTCTCCTTCGTGCGAGAACTCGCCGAATACGAGAAGCTGCTGCACGAGGTCGAGGCCAGCGAGGCCGACATGGCGGCGGCCCTGTTCGGGCCCGAGCCCAAGGTGTTCTGCGACATTGCCGAATGGGACGGGAAGCCGGCCGGCTTCGCGATCTGGTTCTACACCTATTCGACCTTCACCGGCCGGCACGGCATCTGGCTGGAGGACCTCTATGTCCGGCCCGACCAGCGCGGCCGCGGCATCGGCAAGGCGCTGATGGTGCGCCTCGCCAAGCGCTGCGTGGATGAAGGGCTGTCGCGCTTCGCCTGGTGGGTGCTGAACTGGAACGAGCCCTCGCGGGTGTTCTACCGCTCGATCGGCGCGGTGGCGCAGAGCGAATGGACGGTGAAGCGCGTGGACGGCGAGGCCCTGCGCAAGCTCGCCGGCGGAGGTTGAGCCGGTGGCCAAGCTCCCCGTCGTCCTGGTCGCGGCAATCGCCGACAATGGCGTGATCGGCCGCGACAACCAGCTGATCTGGCGACTGCGGACCGATCTGCGCCGCTTTCGCGAGCTCACCATGGGCTGCCCGATCATCATGGGGCGCAAGACCTTCCTGTCGATCGGCAAGCCCTTGCCCGGACGGCAGACCGTCGTCCTGTCGCGCGATCCAAATTTCCAGCCTGACGGCGTCTACGTCGTGCCGACGCTCGACCAGGCGCTGGAGACGGGGCAACGGCTCGGGCAGGCGATGGGCGCGCGCGCCGTCATCGTCGCCGGCGGCGGCGAGGTCTATGCGCAGGCACTGCCCTTTGCGGACCGGCTGGAGCTGACCTTCGTCCATGCCAGCCCCGAGGGCGATGCGCTCTTCCCGGCTTTCGATCGCGAAGCCTTCCGCGAGAGCGCCCGCAGCGAGCATCCCGCAGGCCCGGAAGACGAGTTCTCCTTCGCCTTCACGACGTTGGAACGGGCCTCCTGAGCGCTCAGGTGAGGAGACTGCGACGAAGGGTCTACGACCAAAGGCGCTTGCGTCGTTGACGAATCCATGGCCGATGCCCAATTCAACGCCCATTGCGCCTGATGGCGCTGACAGCGTTCAACCGTTCAGCTATGCACGGTCGAAGCAAAGAGTGAGGAACGGCTGAGGCATGCCTTGGAGTAACCAGAGCGGTGGAAGCGGCGGCAGTGGCGGCGGCGGTGGCGGTGGTCCTTGGGGCCAGCGTGGCGGCGGCGGCAACGGCGGCGGTCCCTGGGGCGGCGGCGGTCCTTCCGGCGGCAACACCCCTCCCGATCTCGAGGAGATCATCCGGCGCGGCCAGGACCGGCTCAAGAACTTCATGCCGGGCGGCAATCTCGGCGGCCGCGGGCTCCTGCTCGTCGGTCTTGGCCTGGTGCTGCTCTGGCTCGCCACCGGCGTCTACACGGTGCGACCCAACGAGGTCGGCCTCAACCTGATCTTCGGCAAATATGTCGGCAAGACCGGGCAGGGCCTGAACTACAACCTGCCTTATCCGATCGGCAGCGTGATCAAGCCGCAGGTGACCAACGTCATCACCACCGAGGTCGGCTTCCGCACGGTCGAATCGGCGCGGACCTCGCGCCAGACCGACATCCCCGAAGAAAGCCTGATGCTCACCGGCGACGAGAACATCGTCGACATCGACGTGATCGTGCAGTGGCAGATCGATCCGGGCGCGCCCGAGGCTTTCGTCTTCAACATCCAGGATCCGCCGGGCACGGTGAAGGCCGTGGCCGAGAGCGCGATGCGCGAGGTCATCGGCCGGCGCAACATCCAGCCGGTGCTGACCACCGACCGCGCCGCGATCGAGACCGAAGTGCGTCAGCTGATGCAGGACACGCTGAACACCTACCGGGCCGGCGTGCAGATCCGGTTGGTGCAGCTGCAGAAGGTCGACCCGCCGCAGCAGGTCATCGACGCCTTCCGCGACGTCCAGGCGGCGCGCGCCGACCAGGAGCGCCTGCGCAACCAGGCCGAGACCTATGCCAACCAGGTCGTGCCGGAGTCGCGTGGCCGCGCCGCGCAGCTGCTGCAGTCTGCCGAAGCCTTCAAGGACCAGACGGTCGCCGAGGCACTCGGCCAGATCAGCCGCTTCAACTCGGTCTATGAGCAATACAAGAATGCGCCCGCCGTCACGCGCGAGCGTCTCTTCCTCGAAACCATGGAGCGCGTCTTCGGCGGCATGGACAAGGTGATTCTCGACCAGAACGGCTCCGGCAACGGCGTCGTGCCCTATCTGCCGCTCGGGGAACTCGGCCAGCATCAGCAGCGCCGGCCGAACGGCCAGACCCAGGGCCAGGCTCAGCAGGGGACGACGCGATGAACGGCTTCTTCCGCGTTGCCGTGCTGGCGATCGTCGCCATCGTCGCGGTCGTTTTCTACGCCGCGACCTTCGTCGTCCAGCAGACCCAGTCGGCGATCGTGCTGCGCTTCGGCGCGGTGCGCAGCGTCGTCACCCAGCCGGGGCTCTATTTCAAGCTGCCGGCGCCGTTCGAGCAGGTCACCTTTCTCGACAACCGCATCCTCGATCTCGACCTGCCGTCGCAGGAAATCATCGCCTCGGACCAGAAGAGGCTCGTGGTCGACGCCTTCACGCGCTACCGGATCTCCGATCCGCTGCGCTTCTACCAGGCGGTCAACAACATCCCGCGCGCCAATTCGCAGCTCGCCTCGATCGTCAACGGTAACGTCCGCTCGGTCCTGGCCGAGGCGACGTTCACCTCGATGGTGCGCAACGACCGCTCGCGGCTGATGAACCGCATCCGCGACGACGTGAACCGCGAGGCAGGCCGGTTCGGCATGACCGTGGTCGACGTCCGGCTGCGCCGTGTCGACCTGCCGGCGGCCAACTCGCAGGCGGTGTTCCAGCGCATGCAGACCGAACGCCAGCGCGAGGCGGCGGAAGCGCGCGCTCTCGGCGGCCAGCAGTCGCAGGAGATTCGGGCGCGCGCCGAGCGCGACGCGATCATCATCGTCGCCGAGGCGCAGCGGAAATCCGACGAGATCCGCGGCCAGGGCGAGGGCGAGCGCAACCGCATCTTCGCCGAGGGCTTCGGCAAGGATCCGGAGTTCTTCGCCTTCTACCGCTCGATGCAGGCTTACGAAGCGAGCCTGAAGGCCGGCGATACGCGCATGCTGCTGACGCCGGACTCGCCGTTCTTCCGCTTCTTCAACGACCCGTCCGGCAAGCGCGCCGGAGCGGCAACAGATGCAGCCCCGGCGACGCCGGCGGCCCCGAAGCCCTGATCGATCCCATGACCGAGCGCTGCGCATGACAGATTTCCTCGCGGCGCTCGGCCTGGTCTTCGCCATCGAGGGACTGCTTTTCGCGTCGATACCGGAGATCGCCAAGGAGGCGCTGCGTAGCGCCTCCGAGACTCCGGCGGATCGCATGCGCCTGATCGGCATCGTCTCGGCGATCGTCGGCGTGGGCATGGTCTGGCTGGCGCGCAGCTGACGGCAACCGGATCCGCCCGGCTCGCGCTGCGAGACGGGCGGAACGGGCTCTGAGAGCCTCAAACGGAAGCCGCTCGGGTTCTGCCCGGGCTCCGGGCCATTTTCCGGCGATCACGGCATTATGACGCGATCTTGCGTCGCCCTTCCGCCGTATTTTGGCGTTCTTAAGTTGCGTTCGGATTCCGGCTGCGCTGCAATGCCGTCAAGGCGATCCTTGACGCGACATCATCATGATCATGAGGACATCGATGGCACTCACTCATTCCCATGCCTACCGCCTGGCGCGCATCGCGACGGTTGCCGGCATGGCATTCGCGACGGTGCCCGCCTTCGCTCAGTCGACGCCGGCGCCCGGCAACGTCCAGGCCGCGCCGCAGGCCCATGGCACCACGATCTCCTTGGCCGACCTCGCCGAGCGGGTGATGCCGGCTGTGGTCAACATCGCGGCGGTGACGACCAGCGAGACGCGCGGCCGCAACCTGCCGCAGCTGCCGCAGCTCGGCCCCGACACCCCGTTCGGCGACCTGTTCGAGGAATTCTTCAACCGCCGCGGCCGCGGCGGCGAGCAGGGCCAGAACCAGAACCAGCCGCCGCAGCAGCGCCGCTCGCAATCGGCGGGCTCAGGCTTCGTCGTCGACGCGTCCGGCCTCGTCGTGACCAACAACCACGTCATCGGTGACGCCAACGAGATCACCGTGGTGTTCAGTGACGGCCTGCGCCTCAAGGCCGAGGTCGTCGGCAAGGACACCAAGGTCGACCTCGCGCTGCTGCGCGTGAAGCACGACAAGCCGCTGCCCTTCGTCAAGTTCGGCGATTCCGACAAGATGCGGATCGGCGATCCCGTGATGGCGATCGGCAACCCGTTCGGCCTCGGCGGCTCGGTCTCGTCGGGCATCGTCTCGGCCCGCAACCGCGACATCAACCAGGGGCCCTACGACACCTACATCCAGACCGACGCGGCCATCAACAAGGGCAACTCGGGTGGCCCGCTGTTCAACATGGCCGGCGAGGTGATCGGCATCAACACCGCGATCCTGTCGCCGACCGGCGGCTCGGTCGGCATCGGCTTCGCCGTTCCGTCCTCGCTGGCGACCAATGTCGTCGACCAGCTCAAGGAGTTCGGCGAGACCCGCCGCGGCTGGCTCGGCGTGCGCATCCAGAATGTCGATGACGCGGCCGCCGAGGCGCTCGGACTCGGCACCGCCCGCGGCGCGCTGATCGCCGGGATCGACGAGAAGGGCCCAGCCAAGCCGGCCGGCCTCGAAGTCGGCGACGTGATCGTCAAGTTCGACGGCAAGGACGTGAAGGATTCGCGCGAGCTGCCGCGCATCGTTGCCGGCACCGCTGTCGGCAAGGACGTGCCGATCCAGGTGATGCGCAAGGGCAAGGAGCTGACCAAGTCGGTCAAGCTCGCCCGGCTCGAGGATGGCGAGAAGGTCCAGCAGGCCTCGGCCAACAAGCCCGCGGGCGAGGCCGCCAAGCCGGTGACCGCCTCGGCGCTCGGCTTGGAGTTCTCGGCCCAGAACGACGATCTGCGCAAGCGCTACTCGATCAAGGACGGGCTCAAGGGCGTCGTCATCACCAAGGTCGACGCCAACTCCAACGCCGCCGACAAGCGCATCCTCGTCGGTGAGCTGGTGGTCGAGGTCGGCCAGGAGCCGGTGAACTCGCCGGAGGACGTCACCAAGCGGCTCGACGCCCTCAAGAAGGAGGGCAAGAAGTCGGCCCTGCTGCTGGTCTCGAACGCCCAGGGCGAGGTCCGCTTCGTCGCGGTGACGATGAGCTGACCTTCTTGAGCATGGATCAAGGAAAGGCGGCCTGCGGGCCGCCTTTTTTATTGGGCGATGGCAGCGATCAGCATTTTGCATTGGCCGGGCGAGGGCAGGTCCGGCAGGGTCGCGGGGCACGCTTCCAGAAAGGCCGTCCATGCGCATGAGCGACATCCCCTTCGGCACGACCGACTGGTCGACCGTCGAGCCTGAATACTTCGCGGGAGAACAGGGGCAGGCGACCTGGCGCACGCGCCGCTTCGGGCCGGCGGACAACCCGATCCGGGTGCGCATGGTCGAGTACTCGCCCGGCTATGTCTCGGACCATTGGTGCGAGAAGGGGCATATCCTGCTCTGCCTCGAGGGCGAGCTGGAGACGACGTTGGCCGATGGTCGCGTCATGTGGTTGCGGGCCGGGATGAGCTACCAGGTCGCCGACAAGGCCGAGCCGCATCGCTCGCGCTCCTCGAACGGGGCGCGGCTGTTCATCGTCGATTGAGGCTCAATCCCTGACGATCTCGTCGCCGCTATAGCCTTGGGCGTAGAGCAAAGCGGTGAGGTCGGCATGGTCGAGGCGGGCATCGGCTGCGGCTGCCACCGCCGGCTTGGCGCGATAGGCGACGCCGAGCCCGGCTTCGCCCAGCATGGCGAGATCGTTGGCGCCGTCGCCGACGGCGAGCGTCGCCTCGTCCGGCAGGCCGAAGCGGGCGCGCAGTTCGACCAGCGCATCGAGCTTGGCCTGCTTGCCGAGGATCGGCTCGGCGACCACGCCGGAGAGCAGGTCGCCCTCGCTGAGCAGGATGTTGGAACGGTGCTCGTCGAAGCCGATCGTCCGGCTGATCGGGCCGGTGAAGACGGTGAAGCCACCCGAGACCAGCGCGGTGTAGCCGCCATGGGCGCGCATGGTGCGCACCAGGGCACTGCCGCCGGGCGTCAGCGTGATGCTCTGGGCGATGATCTCGTCGACGACGCCGAGCGCGATGCCCTTAAGGAGGCCGACGCGCTCGCGCAGCGCCGGCTCGAATTCGAGCTCGCCGCGCATGGCCCGCTCGGTGATGTCGGAGACCTTCTCTTTCAGGCCGACATAGGCCGCGAGCTCGTCGATGCACTCCTGGCCGATCATGGTCGAATCCATGTCGGCGAGGAACAGGCGCTTGCGGCGGGTGGCTGCCGGCTGGACGATGATGTCGACCGGGGCGCCAGCGAGGGCCTCGCGCAACGCCGCTTCGAGCTTGCGCGCATCGTCCACTTCCGCGAAGAGGTCGGCCGCGATCTCGCCGTCGAGGCGCTCGACCGTCGCCGGAGCGGGTGCGGCGGCGCGCAGGCGGGCGAGCAGGCCATCGTCGAGCAGGGCCTGACCATGGGCGGAGACGAAGGTGGCGACGAGCGTCATGACGGAGCCGGAAGCGAAGTGAAATACAGCGCGGTGCTCATCGCAGGTCCGACCGCGAGCGGCAAGTCAGCGCTGGCGGTCGAACTCGCCCGCCGTTTCGGCGGCGTCGTGGTCAATGCCGACTCGATGCAGGTCTATCGCGATCTCGAGGTCATCACGGCACGGCCGACGCCGGAGGAGATGGGCGAGGTGCCGCACCGGCTCTATGGCCACATAGACGGTGCGGTGAATCATTCGGCGGCGGCCTATGCGGCCGAGGTCACGGCGCTGCTCACGGAGCTGGCGGGGCAGGGAGCCCTGCCGGTGCTGGTCGGCGGTACCGGGCTCTATTTCAAGGCGCTGACCGAGGGGCTCTCCGATATTCCGCCCGTTCCCGAGGAGGTTCGCATCGCGTTCCGCGCTCGGGCGGAGCAGTGCGAGACCGGCGAGCTGCATGCCGAGCTTGCCGGCAAGGATCCGGAGATGGCGGCGCGCCTGCGGCCGAGCGATCGCCTGCGGGTGATGCGGGCGCTGGAGGTGTTCGAGGCGACCGGGCGTTCGCTGGCGAGCTTCCAGGGTTCGCGGCGGCCGGGGCCGCTGGCGGGGCAGGAGCTGCTGAAGCTCTTCCTTGCGCCGGAGCGGGAGCTGGTCCGTGCCCGGATCGATCGGCGTTTCGACATGATGATGGAGCAGGGCGCGCTCGACGAGGTCGCGGCCCTGCGCGAGCGCCGGCTCGATCCGCTGCTGCCGGTGATGCGCGCCCATGGCGTGCCGGGGCTGATCGCCTATCTCGACGGCCGGTTGTCGCTGGAGGAAGCGGTGGCGCGCGGCAAGGCCGATACACGCGCCTATGCCAAGCGCCAGGTGACCTGGTTCCGCCACCAGATGGAGGGCTGGACAGCGGCCGCGCCGGAGGACGGGCTGGACGTGGCGCTCGCGGCTTGCGCAAGCGGCGCTTCGATTGCCGGCTGAATCCTTACTTGACCATGCGGCGCTGCTCGTTTAGCGTCCGGCAACTTTCGTTTCGACAGGGCTGCGACATGCGCAAGCTTATTATCGTAGAGGTGCGCTGGTAGGGGCCGGTTTAACAACCGGGCGTCCCCGACGCCAGCGCACGCCCAGGCCCCTCCGAGGGCCTTTTTTATTGCCTTTTTCCGACCGACACCGACAGACAGACCTCCGCAGGAGACCGTTATGAGCGAGATGATGACCGGCGCCGAGATGGTCGTTCGCGCCCTCCAGGACCAGGGCGTGGAGCATCTCTTCGGCTATCCCGGCGGCGCGGTGCTGCCGATCTACGATGCGATCTTCCAGCAGGACAAGGTCAAGCACGTGCTCGTCCGCCACGAGCAGGGTGCGGTCCATGCCGCCGAGGGCTATGCCCGCTCGGCGCCGGGCAAGGTCGGCTGCGTCCTCGTCACCTCCGGCCCCGGCGCGACCAACGCCGTCACCGGCCTGACCGACGCGCTGCTGGATTCGATCCCGCTGGTCGTCATCACCGGCCAGGTCCCGACGCATCTGATCGGCTCGGACGCCTTCCAGGAATGCGACACGGTCGGCATCACCCGCTCCTGCACCAAGCACAACTACCTGGTGAAGAGCATCGCCGACCTGCCGCGCGTCCTGCACGAGGCCTTCTATGTCGCGGCCAATGGCCGGCCGGGCCCGGTCGTCATCGACATCCCCAAGGACATCCAGTTCGCGACCGGCGCCTATAGCCGCCCGCGCGACAACCAGCACAAGACCTACCGTCCCACGGTCAAGGGCGACCTGAACAAGATCAAGGCCGCGGTCGAGCTGATCGCCAAGGCGAAGAAGCCGATCTTCTACACCGGCGGCGGCGTCATCAATGCCGGCCCGCACGCCTCGGCGCTGCTGCGCGAGCTGGCGCGGCTGACCGGTTATCCGGTCACCTCGACGCTGATGGGGCTCGGCGCCTTCCCGGCTGCCGACAAGCAGTGGCTCGGCATGCTCGGCATGCACGGCACCTACGAGGCGAACCTCGCCATGCATGACTGCGACGTCATGATCAACATCGGCGCGCGCTTCGACGATCGCATCACCGGGCGTATCGACGGCTTCTCGCCGGGCTCGAAGAAGATCCACATCGACATCGATCCGTCCTCGATCAACAAGACGGTCAAGGTCGATATCGGCATCGTCGGCGACTGCGCCCATGTGCTCGAGGACATGGTCCGGATCTGGCGCGAGACGAGCCCGCAGATCGACAAGACCGCGCTCACCGCGTGGTGGACGCAGATCGACGCCTGGCGGGCGCGCAACAGCCTCGCCTACAAGCGCTCGGACACGATCATCAAGCCGCAATATGCGCTGGAGCGCCTCTATGCGCTGACCAAGGATCGCGACACCTACATCACGACCGAAGTCGGCCAGCACCAGATGTGGGCGGCGCAGTATCTGCGCTTCCAGGAGCCGAACCGCTGGATGACCTCGGGCGGCCTCGGGACCATGGGCTACGGCCTGCCGGCGGCTGTCGGCGTGCAGATGAAGCATCCCAAGGCGCTCGTCATCGACGTTGCCGGCGAGGCCTCGATCCTGATGAACATCCAGGAGATGTCGACGGCGGTGCAATACCGGCTGCCGGTCAAGGTCTTCATCCTCAACAACGAGTACATGGGCATGGTGCGCCAGTGGCAGGAACTGCTGCATGGCGGGCGCTATTCGGAGAGCTACTCGGCCTCGCTGCCGGACTTCGTCAAATTGGCGGAGGCCTATGGCGGGCACGGCATCCGCTGCTCCGACCCGGCCGATCTCGACCGCGCCATCATGGAGATGATCGAGACGCCCGGCCCGGTGATCTTCGACTGCCTGGTGGCGAAGGAAGAGAACTGCTTCCCGATGATTCCGTCGGGCAAGGCGCATAACGAGATGATCCTGCCGGACTTCGAAGGCGACACCGGCGAGATCATCGACGCCAAGGGCAAGCAGCTCGTTTGATGAAGTAACGTCATGCTCGGGCCTGGCCCGAGCATCTCAGGCAGGAAAGGCGCCAACCAGCGCCAACTCGTCAGGAGATTCTCGGGTCTGCGCTTCGCTGCGCCCGGGAATGACGGCCTCGGCTTTAGGGGGACCACATGGCGACCATCGGCCTGATCGGCGGAATGAGCTGGGAATCGACGGCGGTCTATTACCGGCTGTTGAACGAGGGCGTCCGGGCGCGCCAGGGCGGGCTGCATTCGGCCGATGTCCTGCTGCACTCCGTCGACTTCTCGCCGATCGCCGAGATGCAGGCGAGGGGCGACTGGGACCGGGCCGGGGCAGCGATGGCGTCGAGCGCGCGGAGGCTCGAGCAGGGCGGGGCGGTCTGCATCGTTCTCGCCACCAACACCATGCATAAGCTCGCCGACCACATCACCCAGGCGACGAACCTGCCCTTCCTGCATCTCGCCGACGTCACCGCCAAGGCGATCCGCAAGACCACGGCCCGCCGGCCGCTGCTGCTGGCGACGCGCTTCACCATGGAGCAGCGCTTCTATCGCGACCGGCTCGGCGCCTTCGGCGTCGAGGCGCTGGTGCCGGGCGAGGCGGAGCGGACGGACGTCCACCGCATCATCTATGAGGAGCTCTGCCGCGGGGTGGTCGAGCCGGCCTCGAAGGCGCGCTATCGCGAGATCGTCGCGCGGGCGGTGCGGGAAGAAGGCGCCGATGGCGTCATCCTCGGCTGCACCGAGATCGGGCTCCTGGTCTCGCAGGCCGATTTCGATATCCCGGCCTTCGACACCACGGCGCTGCATGTCGAGGCGGCGCTCGACTTCACCCTGGCGATGGAGCAGGCGGCGTGACCCGCCGATCGCCTGCTCTCATGAGTGAGATCACGAAAAGGCGCGGGATCGCCATCCCCCGCGCCGCTAGCGTCCGCGCTCCCCGCGACGGACGGAGCGCGCCATGAAGCTGATCATCGCCAACAAGACCCATTCTTCCTGGTCGCTGCGGCCCTGGCTCGTGCTCAAGCAGTTCGGCATCCCGTTCGAGGAGGTGCTGATCCCGTTCGGGCCGACCATGGACGATCCCGGCTGGAAGCGCGCTGTCGCCGACTACACGCCTGCCCGCAAGGTGCCCTCGCTGGTCGATGGCGCAATTGCCGTCTGGGATTCGCTCGCCATCATCGAGTACATCGCCGAGACCCATCCTGAGCTGCCGATCTGGCCGCGCGACAAGGCGGCCCGGGCGCTGGCTCGCTCGATCTCGGCCGAGATGCACTCCAGCTTCACCGCCTTGCGCGGTGCCTGCCCGATGAACCTCGCCTGGGTGCATCCAGCTCGCGATCGCGGCGAGGCGGTCGCGGCCGACATCGCCCGCATCACCGAGATCTGGCGCGATGCCCGCCAGCGCTTCGGGGCTGGTGGCGACTTTCTGTTCGGGGAATTCAGCGCGGCCGATGCGATGTTCGCGCCGGTGACAACCCGCTTCACCACCTATTCGATCGCGCTCGATCCGGTCAGCGCCGCCTATGTCGAGGCAGTACAGGCGACCGCCGGCTTCAAGACCTGGCGCGACGCCGCTTTGGCCGAGCCCTGGATTGTATCCGAGGACGAGGTCGATGAGCCGATCCAGACCGATTTCCGTCCAAATCTCAGCCGAAGCCGAGCCCAGACATGAACACGACGCATTATCCCAGCGCCCCGACCGCCCAGCCGATCGCCCGCCATACCCTGGCGGTGATCGTCGACAACGAACCGGGCGTTCTCGCCCGCATCGCTGGCCTGTTCTCGGGCCGCGGCTACAACATCGAGAGCCTCACCGTCTCCGAGACCGAGCACGAGAAGCACCTCTCGCGCATCACCGTCGTCACCTCCGGTACGGCGAACGTGATCGACCAGATCAAGGCGCATCTCGACCGGCTGGTGCCGGTGCATCGCGTCGTCGACCTGACCTTGCAGGGCGAGGCGATCGAGCGCGAGCTCTGCCTGGTCAAGGTCGTCGGCAAGGGCGACTACCGCGTCGAGGCGATGCGGCTCGCCGCCTCCTTCGGCGCGCGCACGCTCGATGCGACGCTGACCTCCTTCGTCTTCGAGCTCACCGGCGCGACCGAGGAGATCGAGCGCTTCATCAAGCTGATGACGGTGGTCGGCCTCACCGAAGTCTCGCGCACCGGCATCGCGGCGATGAGCCGCGGCGCGGAGGCGATGTAGCTCGCTAGATTGGTTGCGGCATGAGTCGCAGCCTAACGATCGCGATCATCGGGTGTGGAACCGCCGGGCTGGCGGCCGCACTGCTGCTCGAACGGGCCGGCCACGCTGTCACGCTGATCGAGCGCTTCGGCGAGCCGCAGCCGCTCGGCTCCGGCCTGATCCTGCAGCCGAGCGGGCTCGCGGTCCTCGAGGTGCTCGGCCTTGCCGCGCCGCTGATCGCCGCCGGCAGCCGGATCGACCGGGTGTTCGGCCTCAACGCGGTCACAGGCTCGGTGGTGCTCGACGTGCGCTATGCCGCGCTGAAGCGCGAGCGCTTCGGCGTCGGCATCCATCGCGCGGCGCTGTTCAAGGCGCTGTTCGCTTCCGTGCAGAAGCGGCCGATTGCCATCGAAACCGGAGTCGAGATCGGCGACATCGATCCCGCTGCCGACGGTAAGGTCTCGCTGGTTGCGGCGAGTGGCTGCCGCATCGGTCCGTTCGACTTCGTCGTCGATGCGTCCGGCACGCGCTCGGCCTTGCTCGGCCACGCCATTCGCCCTGCGACGCGCGTGCCGCTGAGCTATGGCGCGCTCTGGGCCAATGTCCCGCTGGGGGGCACCGGCTTCGACCGCCACGCACTCGAACAGCGCTATCGTCGCGCCAGCGTGATGGTCGGCGTGCTGCCGATCGGCCGCCAGGGTGGCGCGCCGGAGCCGCAGGCGGCGCTGTTCTGGAGCCTGAGAGCCGATGCGCTCGACGCCTGGCGCAGCGCCGGGCTGGCGGTCTGGAAAGCTGAGGTCGAGCGCGTCTGGCCGGCGACCGCGCCATTGCTCGCGCATATCGTCGCGCCCGAGCAACTGACCTTCGCGAACTATCGCCACCAGACGCTGCCACGACCTTACGGCCGGCGGATCGCTTTCATCGGCGACGCCGCCCATTCGACTAGCCCTCAGCTCGGACAGGGGGCGAACATGGCCCTGCTCGACGCCTATGCGCTCGCCGTGGCGCTGAGCGATGCCGCCGATCTCGACGCCGCGCTGCTTCGCTATGCGCAGCTTCGGCTCTGGCATGTCCGGCTCTACCAGGCGGCGAGCCGGATGTTCACGCCGTTCTACCAGTCGGACAGCGTAGTGCTGCCGCTGATCCGCGACCGGGTGGTACCGCCTTTGGCGCGGCTGCCGGGCATCGACCGGATTCTGGCGCTGCTGGTCTCCGGGCTGATCGGCGATCCCTTGCGGCGGCTGGGGTTGAAGGAGCCGGCGATTGCTGCTGAAAGCGATCGTCCGGCGCTCGCCGGGGAGGGGGCTGAGCGGTGACGATCGGACTGAATGAAATCTCGCTCGGCCTCGGCGCCATCGGCTTCGCCTGCTTCGCCTGGCCGATCTATCAGCGCCTGACCGGCCACGCCGAAGCCGAGCCGCTGGGCTCCGGCAAGAGCCTGCGCTCGCCGCTGTGGTGGGCCGGTTTCGTGCTGACGGTCGCTGCGATCTTCCTGCAGCGCATCGTGGCGCAACAGGCGGCCGGCGGCTGAGGGCTCTTGATCGCCTGCGCCGATCGGCGGCAAATGGGCGCTATGACCTCTTGCGCATGAGTGGATGATGTCGATCCATCTCGAACTCCGCAGCTATCGCGGCCGCGACCGCCACCGCCACGACTACAGCCAGATCCTGTTGCCGATGCAGGGCGCGATGCGGCTCGATGTCGAAGGGCATCGCAGCGTCGTCTCGAGCAACTGCGTCGCCATCATTCCGCGCGAGCACGAGCATGATTTCGTGCCGACCGCCGATTGCAGCATGCTCATCCTCGATGTCGAGGCGGGAGCCTTCGCCGGCGAGGCCGAGCCGGCCCTGTTGCGCGATCTCGTCCCGTCGTTGACTCGGGTCGAGCCCTGGCTGTGGCGGATGTTCCGCCAGCTCGGCGCCGAGGTCGAAGCCGGCGCCTGCCGGGCCGAGGATGCCGCCCGGATGGCGATGGCGGGGTTGCAACTGATCCAGCCGACCGTCACCCCCCGACCATTGTCGCGCGCGGAAGGCCGTGTGCTCGATGTCGCCCACGAGGGTGGGGCGGGCAGCATCGTTGAGATGGCGAGGGCCGCCGGCCTCGGCCAGAGCCGGTTCCATGCCCTGTTCCGCGCGACGACAGGCCAATCGCCGAAGCAATCGCAATTGACCCGGCTGTTCGACGCTGCCGCCGAGCAGTTGGTCGCAACAGCATTGCCGGTCTCCGAGATCGCCTATGGCCTCGGCTACCAGAACGCCTCGTCCTTCAACCGGCAGTTCAAGCGGCGCTTCGGCCTGACGCCGTCCGAGTTCCGTGCCGCGAGCCGGAGCCGATAAGCGCAGCTTCGGTCAAGTCGTTCGGAGCTTCGCCTCATCACGGCCGGGCGGGCGGTCGCTAAGGTCCATGCGACTTCGCATCCATGAGGACCAGCAGCGATGAAACTCACCGATTTCAAGGTTCTGACCTTCGACTGCTACGGCACGCTGATCGACTGGGAGACCGGGATCTGGAATGCGCTGCAGCCGCTGCTCAGCGCCGGCCGGCTCGATCTCGGCCGCGAGGAGGCGCTGGCGCGCTTCGGCAAGCTGGAGAGCGAAGTGGAGGAGGCGGGGCCGTCGCTGCGCTATTCCACGCTGCTCGCTGCCGTCCATGCCCGCCTCGCCAGGGATCTCGGCGTCAACATCCATGCCGACCTCAACGAGCGCTTCGGCGGCTCGGTGCCGGACTGGCCGGCCTTCCCGGATTCGGCCGAGGCGCTCGCCTATCTCAAGCGGCACTACAAGCTCGTCATCCTCTCCAATGTCGACCGCACGAGCTTCGCCGCCAGCAACCGCAAGCTCGGCATCACTTTCGATGCGATCTACACCGCCGAGGATATCGGTTCCTACAAGCCCGACCCGCGCAACTTCGCCTATCTGCTGGCGCATCTGGAGGCCGATCTCGGCCTCAAGCCCGGCGATGTCCTGCATACCGCGCAGAGCCTGTTCCACGACCATGTCCCAGCGGAACGCGTCGGGCTGGCGCGCGCCTGGATCGACCGGCGCTTCGGCATGGCGGGGAGCGGGGCAACGCAGATTCCGGCGAACCAGCCGAAGGTCGATTTCCACTTCAAGAGCATGGCCGAGCTGGCCGAGGCTCATCGGAAAACGGTCTAGGGCTGATCAGCCGCTGAAGCCGCCATCGTCGAGGAAGCGCTGCTCCTCGGCCGAGCTCTCTCGGCCGAGGACGGCGTTGCGGTGCGGAAAGCGGCCGAAGTCGCGGATGATGTCGCGATGGATGATGGCGTATTTGACCGAGTCGTCATCGCCCGACGCCTCGCTCAGCGCAACGCAGCGCTCCTGGTCGGCGAGATCCTCCGAGTGCATGAACGGCATGTAGAGGAAGCGCCGTTCCGGATTGTCGAACGCCGCGTCGAAACCACGCGCGACCGCACGGCTCGCGACGTCGCGGGCGAGCGCGTCGACTGCAAAGGCTTTGTGCGAGCCGCGATTGAGATTGCGCGGGAACTGGTCGAGCAGGATCAGCAGCGCATAGACGCCCTCCGGCGTCTCCTCCCAATCCGAAAGCTCACCGCGCGCGGCGGCGTCGACCAGTGGCCGGAAGCGCCTCGCGATCTCGGCATCGAAGGCATCGTCCTTGGCGAACCATTTGTCCGGGCCGGCCTCGCGCCAGAATGCGAGGACCTCAGCGGCGGCGGGTGGGGTGGGCTGTGTCATGGCTCGTTCCGGCGCAGATGCTGTCATAGCGAGAAGATGTCGACCTATCCGGATTCTCGGGTGCAAGCAGCCCTCAGTACCCGGCTTCCTTTTGATGCCGTACGGCGAGGATCGTTACGGCGCGCTCGTCAATGCGATAGCGGACCAGATATCCGCTATCCCCAAAGTCGATGAGCCATTCCCGGTATTGCTCGGGTAGCTGCTCGACGAGCCTGCCCATCTGGGGATGGGCGCCGAGCGCCTGGACGCCTTGGACGATCGCTTCGCCGGCTCGTTTGGCCGCCGCCGGATTCTTGGGCCGCAGGAAGGCCCTGAGCCGCTCAAGGTCGCGGAGCGCGGCCGGGGCAAAAATCACTCGTGGCATTCGGGCGTAGGCAGCTCGTTGTCAGCTCCCCAGCTCGACAGCCATTTTTCGACCTCTTCAGCCGTTGCGTGCAGCCCAGTCGCCTGGAACTCCTCCCAGGCCTCAAGGGTGTCCTGGCGCAGGGCCTCGCGCTTCTCCTCGCGATCGACATACTGCGCGATCGCCTCACGCATGATCCAGTGCGAGGTACGGCGCCGCGCAGCGGCCAGGTTCTGCACGCGGCCTTTCAGTTCGTCATCGAGTTTGATGGAGGTGACTGCCGCCATAGGTCCATCATCCAATAAGAGGTATTACCTTGGGCTACCATAGCCAGATTCCGGCTTGCCGTCCATCGCAACTGGCCGGGCATCCAGGCGCGAAGATTCCAGCATGGTCGGATATAGATGCCCTAACGGGGCGGCAGAGATGAAATTTCTCCGATGTGCTCTTGCGCCCCGGCAAGCCGTGCGCTAGATGCCAGAACCGTAACGTACGGTACTCTCCGGATCGATGAGCGACATCGCGACCCATAGCCAAGGCGAGGCGCTGAGCGAGCGGCAGCAGGCCGTGCTCGATGCCGTGCTGGCGCTGATGGTGGAGCAGGGCGACCAACTCACCATGACAGCCGTCGCCCGCCGCGCGAGCTGCTCGAAGGAGACGCTGTACAAATGGTTCGGCGATCGCGACGGCCTGCTGACCGCGACGGTGCAGTGGCAGGCCTCGAAGGTCCGGGCCGACAACTACGATCGCCAGGCGCTCGATGCGGCGACGCTGCGCAAGAGCTTGCGCGATTTCGCCGAAAACTGGCTGACCGTGATCACGAGCCAGACCTCGATCGCGCTCAATCGCGCCGCCATCGGTCATGCTGCCTCGGGCAAGAGCAATCTCGGCGGCATCGTGCTGGCGAACGGGCGTGTCGCCATCGGGGAGCGATTGAAGCCGGTTCTGGAGGCTGGTCGCGCCGCCGGACTGCTCTCATTCGACGACGCCGAGACGGCGTTCCGCACCTTCTTCGGTCTGGTCGGCCGCGATGTTCAGATCAGGTTGCTGCTGGGCGATGCGCTCGTCTCCGGCGAGGCAGACATCCAGCGCGACGCGGCCCGGGCCACCGACCAGTTCCTCGCCCTTCACGGACGGCAGGGTGCCGTACCGAAAGCCTGAAGCCAAGAGATCAACCCAAGGAAGGACGCATCCAATGCGCGTTTATTACGATCGCGACGCCGACATCAACCTGATCAAGGGCAAGAAGGTCTGCATCGTCGGCTACGGCTCGCAGGGCCATGCCCACGCGCTCAACCTGCGCGATTCCGGCGTCAAGGAGATCATCATCGCCCTGAAGGCCGGTTCGGCCACGCGCAAGAAGGCCGAAGAGGCCGGCTTCAAGGTCATGACCCCGTCCGAGGCCGCCAAGGTCTCCGACATCATGATGATGCTGACCCCAGACGAGCTGCAGGGTGACATCTACCGCGACGAGCTGCACGCCAACATGAAGGAAGGCGCCGCCCTGCTGTTCGCGCACGGCCTCAACGTCCACTTCAACCTGATCGAGCCGCGCAAGGACCTCGACGTGCTGATGGTCGCGCCGAAGGGCCCGGGCCACACCGTCCGTTCCGAGTATCAGCGCGGCGGCGGCGTGCCGACCCTGATCGCGATCCACCAGGACGCGACCGGCAACGCCCACGACCTCGGCCTCTCCTACGCCTCGGCCAATGGCGGCGGCCGCGCCGGCATCATCGAGACCACCTTCAAGGAAGAGTGCGAGACCGATCTGTTCGGCGAGCAGGTCGTGCTCTGCGGTGGCCTGGTCGAGCTGATCAAGGCCGGCTACGAGACGCTGACCGAGGCCGGCTACGCCCCCGAGATGGCCTATTTCGAGTGCCTTCACGAGGTGAAGCTGATCGTCGACCTCATCTATGAGGGCGGCATCGCCAACATGAACTACTCGATCTCGAACACGGCCGAGTATGGCGAGTACGTCACCGGTCCGCGCATCATCACCGCCGAGACCAAGGCCGAGATGAAGCGCGTGCTTACCGACATCCAGTCGGGCAAGTTCACCCGCGACTGGATGCTGGAGAACAAGGTCAACCAGACCTCGTTCAAGGCGACCCGCGCCCGCTATGCGGCCCATCCGATCGAGGAAGTCGGCGCCAAGCTGCGCGACATGATGCCGTGGATCAAGGCCAAGGCCCTGGTCGACAAGACCAAGAACTGAGGCGAGTGCCGGGCTTCGCACGCAGATTCAACGCGATGCGAGGATGATTCCGGAATCTCTTGCAACTGCTTGAAAATAAAAGGAACGGGCGCCCGGCAGGGCGCCCGTTTCGCGTCGCGGGGCCTCGTCTCGGGAACCGCTTCCCGCGGCAGGCGTTGATGCTCCAGTCGATAGCAGCAGGAGCGTGCGATGACCGGCCAGGACGAACTGAGAGAGAGGGCGATCGAGCGGCTGCATCAGCGTCATGCCCGCCATGGGCTTGCCGATGTCGCGAGGCCGGCATCCTGGGACGATCAGCTCCCGATCCTGCTGATGGGTGGATTTCTCGCCGTGACGCTGCTGGCGAGCGTGCTGCTGCGCGCCGTCGGAGGCTGACGGCCCAGAACCAGACGGAGGCCGTCATGCAAGACGACGTGAAGGTGCGCGAGGCGCGCATTCCGGAGAAAGGTGGCGAGCCGATCCCGCCGATGCGGGCGGATGTCCACTCCGATGCCGACCCGGCGGTCGAGACCCCGGTGGAGGCACGGCAGGGCTTCCTCGACCGGCCGGTGCTGGTCGTCCTCGTCGCCGGTCTGGCGCTGGCGATCGTGGGCTGGATCCTTGCCGAGATGTGGGCGTAGTGAGCCGACGCATCGACCTGTTCCCGAAGAAAGATTGTTCCGACGAGACAGACCTACGCTGAACAGATGGAGGCGATGATGACACCGATCCGATCGATGCCTGCGTCCCAGGGTTTTCAGTTCAAGTTCGCACATCTGGCACTGGGCGCTTCGTTCGCCCTACTGACAATGATCGTCTTTGGCGTGCTGTAATTCGCCGCCGCGCAAGAGCCGGCCGGCTCAGGCCCAAGCAGCCTGATCGCCGCGCCGGCTCTCTCTTTTTTGAGCGCGCCGCGGAAGGCAGGGATGTCGCAATTCTCGGTCAGCAAGCTGCTCGACAGCGAGGTCGTGCTGGTGCGCGATGTCGTCTGCTCCGGCGAATGCCGGCATCGCAGCGACGAGGAATGCGCACACGCAACCCATCTGGTCTTTCCCTATCGCGGCATCTTCGTGCGTCATGTCGGGCGTGACGATGCGGTGGCGGAGAGCAACCAGGTCCTGTTCTTCAATCCGCATGAGGGCTATCAGGTCAGCCATCCGGTCGCAGGGGGCGATGCCTGTCTCGATTTGCGCCTCGGCCAGGACGCGCTGCACGAGCTTGTGCCTCCCGAACTGCTCCGCAGGGGCACGAGCGCCTTCCTGATGCAGCGCCGCCGGATCGATCCGCGTGCGCAGGCGCTCGTCGCTCTGCTGCGATACAGCCTGCAGCGCGGCGTTGCCGAACCCTTGGAAGCGGAGACCTTGGCGCTGACGCTGGTGCGGCGCGCCTTGGGCGAACGCACGTCTCATGCGGCCGGAGCCTCGGCCGGCCGACGCAAGCTGGTCGACCGGGCCAAGCTGGTGATGGCTTCCGATCTCGCCCGGCGCTGGACATTGGCCGAGATCGCGAGGGAGGTCGGGGTCTCGCCGGTCTACCTCACCCAGGTCTTCGCTCAGGTCGAGGCCGTGCCGCTCTATCGCTATCAGTTGCGCCTGCGGCTGGCGCGGGCGCTCGACTTGCTCGGTGATTGTGACGACCTGACCCAGCTCGGACTGGAGCTCGGCTTCTCCAGCCACAGCCATTTCAGCGCCGCCTTCCGACAGGCCTATGGCCGCACGCCGGCGGAGTTTCAGCGCTCGCTCGATCTCCGCTGACAGAAGCTGTCACTGATCGCGAAAGATTCTGACAGCCGCTGACAGCCGAAAGGCGTTCTCTCCCGTCATCACAACGACGGAGACAGGTCATGATCAGCTTCATCATCGGATCGGCCAAGCCTGTGCTCGCGATTTTCGACGTGCTTGGCCGGCTTCTCGGCGCGCTCGACCACTGGCTGCGGTCGCGCCGCGACTACCGCACCCTCTGCGACATGAGCGAGCGCGATCTGCGCGATCTCGGTTTGCGCGACAGCGATCTGCGCGATGCCACCGCAGCGCCCTTCTTCGGCGACCCCACCGCGATCATCTCGCTGCGTGCCGAGGAGCGGCGCGGCCTTGCAAGTGGCGAAAGTATCGACGAGGTCCTGCGCGGCTTGAGCGCGGGAGCGCCGGTCCGGCCCGAGCGGATCGCTAAAGAATCCGACAGCGCCGAAGGTGGCCGGGTGGTCTTTCTCAGGGCGGCCGAATGAGCGGCCCCCGAGAAGGAGGAAGGCCATGAGTGGAACCTGCGCAGCCTGCGATTGCGAGCTCGACGAGAGCCCGATCAAGGTCACGATCGGCGGCAATACCGTCGAGGTCTGCTGCGACGATTGCGCCCAGGCGCTGAGGGAGGCCGATGCCTCACAGGCGCAGGCGAGCGGCCACTAACTCGCCGACAAACGAAAGAGCCGGCCGCGAAAGCGGCCGGCTCCTTTTTGTGCAAGCGGGATCAGAAGGTGACGCTGTCCTTGATCTCGGCCTCGACGTTCGAAGGCAGCACGCTGCGCTTCACCAGATCGTCGAAGTTCTTGAACTTCGCCTTGGCGCGCTCCTCGATGATCTTCTTGGAGCGGGCCTCGCCGATGCCCTTGAGCTGCTCGAGCTCGGCGGCGCTGGCGGTGTTGATGTTGACCTTCTTGGCCTGGGCCTGGGTCGCGGTGGGCGCTGCCGGCTTCGCAGCGGGGGCCGCAGGAGTGGCGGGCGTGGTCACGGGCGCCGCCGGCTTGGCCGGGGTGGTGGGCTGGGTCGCGGTCTGTGCGAGGGCCGGGCCGGCGGCGAGGGCGAGCGCGGCGAGACCGATAGCGAAACGAGACATCGTCATGGCGTGGACTCCTGTTAAGTCCTGCCCGGAGGAGCTGAACTGCGAGGATGCCGGGCCATCCGCGCCGCCGCGCCGGTTGCGAACCGGAAGGATCCGGTCCAGGCGCGATGGCTGGACTTTCGGCTGGCGCGGCTGAACGCGATCTGAGTCCAGCGTTCAGCTGGCGTTTGGCTTTCCGCCGGGTTTTCGCCGTGATTGCTCGGCGCTACTTCCCGGTGAACTGCATCATGTATTCGGAGAAGCGGCCGGCGCCGTAGATCAAGCCGAAGCCCCAGGCGAAGGACGCCGCGAAGTTCGCGATCTGGAAGGGCCAGAACGGCATCTTGACGATGCCGGCGACGAGCGCGACCACCGCCCGGATCGGCCCGAAGAAATGACCGATGGCGACGCCGAGCACGCCCCATTTCTCGAAGAAATCGTGGCCGCGCTGGAGCAGGGCCGGGTTGTCGCGCAGCGGCCAGTGGTCGCCGACGCGCGGGCCGAGGACGAGGCCGACCCAGTAGGAAATCCAGAAGCCGGAGGCCGCGCCGAGCGCCGCCGCGAGCGAGAGCGGCACGAGGTTGAGGCCGGAGGCGCCGGCGATCGCACCGAAGGTGGTGAAGAACACCGTCGCCGGGACCAGCCAGGACAGGACCGCGACGCATTCGGCGAAGGCGATCAGGAAGACGATCGGAATCGCCCATTGCTGGTTGGCGCGCATGAACTCGACAAGGTCCTGCATCCATTGTTCGAGCTGAAGCATGGGCGAGCGATTCCTCCTGCGGTCAGGCGAGCGATAGAGCAGAAGCGTCGACTTTTCGCTACCGGCGCGGTTCCGTTCGCCAGACGCGGTGTCGCAGGGCGGGTTGCCTTCGCGGATTGATCGCCTAGTGTTCGCCCCGAACGGAAATAAGCCGCGTGTGCCGGGAGGCGCCGGCGGCAGGGGACGGGATATCCATGGAGTCCAAGGTCAGCCCGCCCGGTGACAGGGGCGCGGCAGGAGAGCAGCCGGCGGTCAGGCTTGCCGGCATCGACATCACCTTCCATCTCAAGGGCGGCAGCCGCTACCAGGCGGTCAAGGGCATCGACCTATCTGTCGCACCTGGCGAGTTCGTCTCGGTGGTCGGGCCGACCGGCTGCGGCAAGTCGACCTTGCTCAATGCCGCTGCCGGCCTGCTGACGCCGTCGACCGGCAAGGTTTCGATCTTCGGCCAGCCGCTCTCGGGCCTCAACCGCCGTGCCGGCTATCTCTTCCAGCAGGACGCGCTGATGCCGTGGAAGACGGCTCTGGACAACGTCAAGGTCGCGCTGGAGCCGATGGGCGTCTCGGATGCCGAGGCCGACAAGCGGGCGCGCGACTGGCTCGGGCGGGTGGGCTTGCGCGCTTTCGTCGAGCGCTATCCGCACATGCTTTCCGGCGGCCAGCGCAAGCGCGTCGCGCTCGCGCAGATGCTGATCCGCGATCCCGAGATCCTGCTGATGGACGAGCCTTTCGGGCCGCTCGACGCACAGACGCGGCAGATCATGGGCAATCTCCTGCTCGACCTCTGGAGCAGGGACCGCAAGGCGCTGATCTTCGTCACGCACGACCTCGAAGAGGCGATCGCGCTCTCCGACCGGGTGGTGGTGATGACCGCCGGCCCGGCCGCCGGCATCGTCGCCGATTACAAGGTGCCGCTGGCCCGCCCGCGCGACATCGCCGAGATCAGGCTGGAGAAGGCCTTCCACGAGATCCATCGCGACATCTGGGCCTCGCTCCGGGTCGAAGTCCAGAAGGCCTATGCCATGGGCGAGGGCAGGGAACTGGTCGGAGGAGCCGCGTCATGAACCGCGTCAAGCTCTTGGCCCTCCAGATCCTGGTGATGATCGTCTTTCTGGCGATCTGGCATGTCGTCACCACCACCAGCCTGTTCGGCGAGGTGAAGACGATCCAGTTCTTCTTCTCGACGCCGGGCGAGGTCCTGGCCCGGACCTGGAAGCAGCTCACCGGCTCCGAGATCTACTGGCATCTCGGCATCACTCTGACCGAGACGGTGCTCGCCTTCGTGATCGGCTCGGCCGCCGGCATCTTCTTCGGCTTCGCCTTCGCCCGGAACGCGCTGCTGGCGGCGGTGTTCGACCCCTATATCAAGGCGGCGAACGCCCTGCCGCGCGTGGTGCTGGCGCCGATCTTCGCGCTCTGGTTCGGCCTCGGCATCTGGTCGAAGGTGGCGCTCGGCTTCACGCTGGTGTTCTTCATCGTCTTCTTCAACGTCTACCAGGGCGTGCGCGAGGTCTCGCCGACGGTGCTGGCCAATGCCCGCATGCTCGGCATGAACGAGCGCCAGCTCTTCCGCCATGTCTATTGGCCGTCGGCCCTGACCTGGATGTTCTCATCCTTGCACACCTCGGTCGGCTTCGCGCTGGTCGGCGCGGTGGTCGGCGAGTATCTCGGTTCCTCGGCCGGCCTCGGCTACAAGATCCACGAGGCCGAGAGCGTCTTCGACGTCACCGGCGTGTTCTCGGGCATGCTGATCCTGGCGATCTTCGTGATCGTGATCGACGCGCTGGTGACGATGGTCGAGAACCGGCTGCTGGTCTGGCGGCCGGGGCAGAGCTCGACCACGACGACCTAACGTAAGCTGCGCTTGATTCCGGGCTCGAACGAGCGCCATCCTTGCCTTCCAGCGTTGGGGGGCGGGCATGGAGCTCGACGTCTGCGATCGCATCACCGCCGACCCGACACGGGAGGACATCAGCCGCGCCATCGACCAGCGCGGCGACGATCCCGATTGGTTCATCAATCTCTCCGATGATGACGGCTATGTCGAAGCGGGGCTGGAAGGGAAGGGCCGGTTCCGGCTGGCCTATCACTCTGGCAAGGCCCGCTTCGACGCCGCCGAGACGGTCGATGCCGCGGCGCTGAAGCGAATCCTGCTCGCCTATCTCGATGGCGACAAGAGCTGGCGCGGCAAGCTGGCCTGGCAGCGCAAGGCCTCGCCGGCCAAGGCGGCCGAGGCCAGGGGCGAGCCCCCGACCTGGGCCGTGATCGCCGTCGTTGCTTCGCTTGCGCTGATCTTCGTGATCGCCGAGGTACTGCCGGAGAGCTGGGTCGAGCGGCTGCCCTTTGCCGGAACGACCATGGGCAACATCGCGCTGATCTCGCTGCCGGTGGTGGTGATGGTCGGTGCGATGATCCTCAATGCCGTGCTCAAGGTCAGGCGCGCCAGCAATTGGGCGCAGGCGCCGGGGCGCGTCATCCGCTCGCAGATGGCGGTGCGGCGGCCGCCCGAGGGCAATGAGATCGGGACCGTCGTCAACGTCCCCGCCGTGACCTATTCCTTCTCGGTCGGCGGCGTGACCTATCAGGGCACGCGCGTCAGCCTCGGCGACATCAGCGGCAAATATGCGCAGGTGGCGCTGGCGCGCTACCCGGCCGGCGCGAACGTGACCGTCTATTACGATCCGGCCGATCCCAGCGACTGCGTCCTGGAGCGCGAGGCGCCGAAGGGTGCGGTCAAGGGCTGCGGCCTCGCGCTGCTCGTCGTCGTTCTGCTCGTCTGGGGGCTCTATTGGGTGGGTACCGACGGTGCCGAGGCCCTCAAGGTGCGCATGCCGGATGCCGATGTCCCGGTGATGCTGTTCGCCGGCCTGTTCGGTGCTGCGGCGTTGCTGTTCTTCGTCGGGCACAAGCGCTATCTCGCCCGCGCCAATACCTGGCCGATCACGCCGGGGGAAGTCGTCTCCAGCGTCGTCGAGCAGCGCCATTCGACGGAGAACGGCAGGACGCGCACGACCTATCTCCCCGTGGTCGAGTTCGCCTACACCGTCGACGGCAACCGCCTGCACAGCCGGCAGGTCAAGCTCGGCCTGGAGGTCTCGGGCTCGGAGAGCCTCGCGCAGGGCATCGTCGACCGCTATCCGGCCGGCGCGCCGGTCGAGGTCCATTACGACCCGCAGGACCCCTCGAACGCGGCGCTCGAAAACCCGACGGGAACGAACTGGATTCTGCTCGGCATCGCGCTCGCCTGCTTCGCCATCGCGCTCTATGCGAGCCGCGTCTTCCGCTAGCTCGGCTCGTCCGCGCCCTTTTGGCCCGGCGAGGCTTCGAGCAGCCGTATCAGCTCGGCGTAGCGCGGCATCAGCTCCTCGCGTCGCTGCATGTCGCGGTCGAACTGCTCCTGCTTGTCCGCCACGCTGCTCTCGTCCTGCGGTGCGGCGCTCCCCTGGAACATCTCGTCGAGCGCATGGGCCATGGTGCGGTCGCTGAGCCAGACGAGCTCCTGCTGAAGCGCCGTATACTCCGTCATCAGCTTGACGCGCTTTTCGACCCAGCTCGGCTCTGCCGGATCGTCGGCGCCGGCTCCTGGCGCCTGCGGAGCGGCACCGCCCTGCGCCAGAGCGGTGCGGGCCTGGTCGGACAGGTCGAGGATGACGGCATCGTCGCGAGCGAGCGCGGCTGTGGTCACGCTGGCAGGCGAAGAGTTTGCTCTGTCCGGTGCCGGCACGCCCGCCGAGGGCGCGCTGTGCGGGAGTTCATAGGGGGAAGGCGCAGTCCGGGCCGCTACTGCGTCCACCATGACCGTCTCCTGTTTCGTCCGTTCTGGTCGAAAGCCGTCGGCAAGGCATTGTCGGGAGTCATCGCATCCGACCAGTGTGGAAGGCCGGCTTTAACAAGCCCTGAATCTTTCGCATCGCTTCCGCAGCGTCATGCGCGGGCTGCGGCGTGCCTGCGCTTGCCCCGCTCACGGCAATGCGCCTATCTTCGTCGCGAAATCGCGCCTTTTTCGAAGCGCGTCATCGCTCAACCGGAGGAAAATCGATGTTTCTCACCCGCCGCGCGGCGCTTGCCGCGCTCGCAGTCACCACGGCCCTCGGCCTTTCGCCGGCCTTCGCCCAGAACGCCGAGAAGCCCAAGCTGACGCTCGGCGTCGGCGGCAAGCAGCTGCTCTACTATCTCCCGCTCACCGTCGCCGAGAAGAAGGGCTTCTTCAAGGATCAGGGGCTCGACGTCGAGATCAACGATTTCGGCGGCGGCGCCAAGTCGCTGCAGGCCCTCGTCGGCGGTTCGGTCGACGTCGTCACCGGCGCCTATGAGCACACCATCCGCATGCAGGCCAAGGGCCAGGACATCCGCGCCGTGATCGAGCTCGGGCGCTTCCCGGCGATCACCATCGCGGTGCGCAAGGACCTCGCCGACAAGGTCAAGTCCGCGGCCGATTTCAAGGGCCTGAAGATCGGCGTCACCGCGCCCGGCTCCTCGACGGCGCTGACGGCGCAATACGCCATGGTCAAGGCGGGGCTCAAGGCGACCGATGCGGCGATCATCGGCGTCGGGGCCGGTGCCAGCGCGGTCGCGGCGATCAAGCAGAAGCAGGTCGACGTGATCTCGCATCTCGACCCCGTCACCTCGAAGCTGGAAGCGGATGGCGACATCGTCTCGCTGATCGACACCCGCACCGAGGCCGGCACCAAGGCGCTGTTCGGCGGCTCGAACCCGGCGGCGGTGCTCTATCTCAAGAACGACTTCGCCGAGAAGAATCCGGTGACGACGCAGAAGCTCGTCAACGCGCTGATGAAGTCGCTGAAATGGCTGGAGACGGCCAAGCCCGAGGATGTCGCCGACATCGTCCCGCCGGAATACCATCTCGGTGACAAGCCGCTCTACCTGACCGCGGTGAAGAACTCGCAGGAGAGCTATTCGCGCACCGGCATCCCGACCGCCGACGGCATGAAGAGCATGTACGACTCGCTCAAGCTGCTCGATCCGGAGCTGACGAACTCCAATGTCGACCTGAGCAAGACCTTCATCGATAGCTTCGCCAAGAAGGCGGCTGCGGGGTCCTGATCCGGTTCGGCCCACTCGTCACGCTGATGATGGCGTCGCTTCACAGCGACGCCATTTTCCTTGGCGGCCCATTCAAAACGCTCACTGGACTTGCAGTTGCCGCGGCGCGAGATTGCGCCGCTTACGCAAGGAGAGGCGAGATGATCGAGCGCGCCGCCGTCGAAGCCCTGATCCGCGATGCCTACGCCGCCCGCCATCGCGGCGATCTCGACGCGTTGATGGGGTACTTCCACCCGCAGTGCAGTTATCGGCTTGCCGGAGGGCCGCAGGCCGCTGAAGTCTTCGTGCAGCCGGACGGTATCGAAGCTGTCCGCGAGCAGATGGCCGGGCTCATCGCGACCTATGTCTTCAGCAATATCGAGGAACTGGCGATGACGGTCGATGGCGAGACAGCCACCCTGCACTGGCGCGCCGACGTCGCGTGCAAGCCGACGGGCCGCAGCGGCTCTTTCGAGATCATGGACGTCTTCACCCTTTCCGACGGCAAGCTGAAGAGCATTACGCAATTCACCGACACCGCCGGCGTGGCGCGGCTGAGCAGCGCCTGAGGCGAGGCCGATCAACCCTGGACATCGCTTGTGTTGCGGTTCTCGCCTGAATGGATTCGGCTTTCAGCCCCGCTGCCCGCCGACCGAGATGAAGGCCATCAGGCAGGGCTCCGGCAGCGGGTTGCGCCAGCGATGGCGGGTGCCGTTCTGCACGATGCAGTCGCCCTGGCGCAGGTGGACTAGCTGCCCGTCGTCCAGTTCCAGCGTCATCTCGCCCCGCACCACGACGCCATAGTCGATCGTGTCCGACGTGTGCATGCCCGGCGCGCTGAGGTCGAAATGGTCGCCCATGCGCGGGACCTTCTCCGACATTTCGTCCAATGCGCTCTTGAAGGTCACGCCGGCCGGCGGCTTCCAGCCCTCGGGACGCCGCGGCGGATAGGAGATAAGCCGGAACATCGTGCCGCCGGGCCCGGGAAAGGCGACCGTGCCTTTCAGCATCGGGTCGGGTTCCTGGCCGGTCAGCTGCGGTATGCCCTCGGTGATGTAGAGCTCGTAGAAGGTCAGCCCGGGGTTCGAGTCGATCTCGACCACCTTGGGCGTGACGTCGAAGGACTTGAACACCGATTTGCCGGCCGCGTCGCGGCCGGTCAGCGCCCGCTTCGGCGGCGGCAGTTCGCTGGAATCCTTCGCTTCGACGGGCGGCGACATTGCCGTCAACGCGCTGCCCCCAGCCAGCGCAGACAGCGCCTGGAGCAGGCGGCGTCGATCGCTGCCTTCAGGCTGTCCGGAAGAAATCTCGTCATCGCCCTGGGGCTTGTTCTTCTTCGTCGAGCGCCAATGCCAGGAGAACCTGCTCATCATATCCTCCACTGTTTCGATTTGGCTTTTTTCTTTTGGTGCCGGCCTGCTGCGCTGTTGCGTCAAGCATCCAGCCTTATGGGAAGCAGGGTGATGAAGAATTCAGATTTCTACAACTAGACCTTAGGCTCAGCTTTTTGCTGGCGGTCGCGCTGGATTATGGAGGGGCGTCTCACTGGAAAAACATTTCCTGCTCTTGAGGAGGCCTTTCCTGTATTCGTTTTGTAGGCGGCTCAGTTTCGGTCCGCCGAAAGTCCAATTGTCTGCAACCGCCGGTGGATGAATAGTGTGATCGCGTCTGCTGGGGGCCTTTCCGGCAGGAGGCCCAAAGGTTTTCGCATCATGCCGAATGCCGCTGCCTTGTTCGCCTTCGTCATCCTGATCCTGCCGATGGGCTATCTGCTGCTGGCGGCTCCCGGTTTCCTGTTCGTGAAGCTCGACGTTCTGCCGGTCGCCCGGCTGATGCGCATGATGTTCAGCGCCTATTTCCAGGTACTGGCCATTGCCGCCGTCGTCGGCACGGTGGTCTTCGCCCTGACGGAGCGCTGGGCCTTCGTCATCGGCGTCGGCGTCCTGGCCTCGACGCTGCTGGGGCGGCGCTGGTTCCTGGCACGGATGGATGCGCAGATCGCCGCCTGGCCCGCCGATGTCGGTCGTCGCCTGCGCCGGCTGCATTGCGGCGGCATGGCCTGCAACGCCGTCCAGCTCGCCATCGTCATCTGCAGCGTGCCCTACATCATGGGCTCGCCGGCCTAAGGGCTTGTGCCAAGCGCGAGCCCCGACGTTCAGGGGCGGTCTGCCCCCAGCGAGTGGCTATGCAGAATGCGGCGGAAGGCTGTTCGCACGCCCGCGCCACGAGCGCTCTTGGTCATCGCACGCTCGCGAGCACGCGCCCGAGCGCCGCATCGAAGTCGTCGAGGCTGAAATTCTGCGGATCGTCATGCCCGTCGCTCAAGCCCTGGTCGATCGCGGCATGGAAGGCGGGGATCATGCCTTTGTCGGCGCGAATGCTCGCCATGAGATAGAGCAGGGCCAGGCGATCATATTGCGCCGGCGAGAAGCCGGGCGTCGGGGCGTTGCCGTCGGGCTGGCTGGGATGGGCGCGGCGAGGCTGGATGTTCTCGATATGCAGGAACAGGCCTTTCGTCAGCACGCCGATCCTGTTCTCAAGCTTAGTTGCGCGCCAGGGGACGCTGAAATCGTGGCCGACATAGATCTCGCCGCGCCTGTTCAGGAAGATGTGCGCCTTTGCGTTCGAAGGGCTCCTGTAGGCGTTGAGGTTGTTGACCTGGTTGCTGGTGTCGATATCCGCCGGAAACGGCCGATTGCCGAAATTCGGGGAGCTCGTGTCGTGAATGACGAAATAGCGCGCCGTCGGAGCCTGCGGGCTGTTCGCGCTGCCGCGGGACAGGGCTGCGTCCAGGCTTCCGCCCAGGCCTGTCTCGGTCAGGCCCTGACTGGCGAGGAACTGCCGGACCTTCGCCTTGGACAGGCCGGGCGCTTCCCCGATCAACCCTGCGAGATTGGTCGGCAGCACGGCCGGCTGGTCCTCGACATTGCCGAGGATCTTGACCTTGCGCAGCAGGCAGGCCGCCTGCTCCTTGGCTGAGCCGGCGAAGGCTTGCGCCTGCGTGTCGAAGCCGCATTTGCCGAAGGCGGCGGCAATGCCGTCGCCGCTCCAAAGCGACATGCCGAGCACCAGGCACCACGAGGCATAGCGCATGCTCCGTCCTCCTTGCCATCGGCTCCCCAAAGCGGGCAGCCGGTTGTCATGAACACATGGCGCCGCCGGTCAGGCCGAGCTTGCCCCTGGCGAAGGCGCAAAGCTTGCTCACCGCATTGGCCGGGGTGATGTCCTGGGCGCGGCTGCCGGGATAGAGGATGAAGAGCACGTCGTTGCCGAGCCCGAAATTCCGGTAAGGGTAGGCGCCGTTGCCCGTGCCGACGCAGGCGAGCCCGTCGGTACTCCATTTCCGGCAACGGCTCTCGCCGATGGCTTCGAAGACGCGGCTCGATCCTTCGCCCAGCCGCATGAACGGGCCGCCGTCACCGATCAGGACCGGGGTCCACTTATCGCGGAACACCACGGCGCCCATGTCGCCGAGGCGCAGGCCGGTCCTGGTCGCGAACTCCTCGCCGAGCTCGCGGCTGGCCGAGCCCGTCAATGTTCTGATGCCGGCCGTCGGCATCACCACGAACGGAATACGGTCAGGGTCGATCTGCGCGGCACGCGACGAGACGTCCGCGACGCCGGGCCATTTATACGATGTCTCCTTGAGATCTGTGGCGCCGGGGATGCCGTTCCAAGCTGCCCAAGAGCCGTCGACGTCGAGCGCCATCTTGCTGTGCCAGAAGACGCCGCCATCCCTGAGCTTCAGCAATGCCTTCACATTGCTGGGGTCGCGGCTGCACAGGTAGAATTGCCGGCTCTCGGGCCGCCCGGCGATGCGCAGGCTATGACCCCTGAAATGATCCTTGGCTCCAACGCCGGTCAGACCGCGGTCGCAGGCCACGAATTGCTGGCGATAGCCCTCGTCCAGCGGTGTCGAGGCCGCAAAATCGACGCCTCTCAGCAAGGTGGCCGAAGCAGCTGGCGGATCATAGGCCTTTGCCGGGCTGGCGAATTGCCAGGCAAGGACAGCGGCAAGGATGAATGCAGTAGCCCGCGGCCTCCCGGACATCGTCAGGGTGCTCCCGTCGGTCATTTCAGCAAATTAGATCTATCCTGCCGCAAGGTTGTCATAGGTAAATTGGGCGGTCAATGCTTGATCTGGATGTATTGGTGTTCCTGCGCTGGCGACTCGACTGGCGGGGCGCACGATGTGATCGGCTACGATGGGCCGGCCGCTGATCGCTCCCATCACCGCTTTCGATTGGCGCGGGCTGCACCAGCCGCTAGGTTCGCCGCCTCGTGTCGTCGAAGGCTGGCCTATCCCCCATGAACATCCTCTCGATCCAGTCCCATGTCGCCTATGGCCATGTCGGCAATGCCTCGGCCGTGTTCCCGATGCAGCGCCTCGGCGTCGAGGTCTGGCCGATCCACACGGTGCAGTTCTCGAACCACACCGGCTATGGCGCCTGGAAAGGACAGGTCTTCGACGGCGCGACGATCGACGAGCTGATGGCGGGCATTGGCGAGCGCGGCGTGCTCGCCAAATGCGACGGTGTGCTCTCCGGCTATATGGGCTCGGCCGATATCGGCCACGCCATCCTCTCGGCGGTGAGCAAGGTGCGCGAGGCCAATCCGAAGGCGATGTATTGCTGCGATCCCGTGATCGGCGATGTCGGCCGCGGCGTCTTCGTGCGGCCGGGGATTCCCGAATTCATGCGCGAGCAGGCCGTGCCGGCTGCCGACATCGTCACGCCGAACCAGTTCGAGCTGGAATTGCTTACCGATGTCGAGGTCAGGACGCTGGCCGATGCGCACCGCGCCGTCGAGGCTTTGCGCGATGCGGGCCCCAAGGTCGTGCTCGTGACATCGCTGATCACCAACGAGACGCCGGACGATGCGATCGACCTGATGGCGGCGGACGGGCAGGGCACCTACCGTGTGCGCACACCGAAGATCGACATCAACATTAACGGCGCCGGCGATGCGATCGCGGCGCTGTTCTTCGTGCATTACCTGCGCGACGGCTCGGCCGCGAGCGCGCTCGGCAAGGCGGCCTCCTCGATCTACGGGCTGTTGAAGCGGACCAAGGAAGCCGGCTCGCGCGAGATCCTGACCGTGGCGGCGCAGGACGAATTCGTCACGCCCTCGCAGCTCTTCGCGCCGGAAGCGGTCTGACGCATGAAGCTGCGCCTCGGCACCTTCAACGTCGAGAACCTGCTGACGCGCCATCGTTTCGAGCCGGGCGGGCGGACCGAGACGGCGGCGGCGATGTCGCTGTTTCATTTCCCGCGTGCCGACGAGCGCGACGCGGTCGAGCGTTCGCTCGCGGTCGCGCTCGAGGACGACAAGCGCCAGATGACGGCGCTCGCCATCGCCGAGGCCAATGCCGATCTGTGGATGCTGCAGGAGGTCGACTCGCTGGCGAGCCTGCAGGCCTTCTTCGCCAATTACGTCCACCGTATCGCCGATCATCGCTACGGCCATTTCACCCTGGTCGACGGCAATGACCGGCGCAATATCGATATCGGCTTTGCCGCACGGCGCGACCTGGTGAAGCCGCCGCAGGTCACGGTGCGCTCCTACAAGGGCATGAGCTTCGCCGACGCCGAGGCGTTCTCGCCCGAGATCGCGGCTTTCGGCATCAATCCGCGCGACAAGGTCTTCGCCCGCGATTGCCTGGCGGTCGAGCTCGATTTCGGCGACCGGCGGCTCACCCTGTTCGGCTGCCATTTCAAGTCGATGAACAATGGTCGCGACGATGGCCGGCAGGCGACCCTGCCGATCCGCCGGGCCGAGGCGCTGGCGGTGAAGAAGATCGTCAAGGACTGGTTCGGCCCGGGCTGGCGCGCGGCGAACTGGGCGATCCTCGGCGATCTCAATGGCTATCGCGTCGGGCTCGGGCCGCTGGCGGCGCCGGTCGACGAGGGCGATAGCGGCATCGAGCCATTGCTTGAGGATTTCGCCGTCGATCCGATCGAGAGCTTGCCGGCGCATGAGCGCTGGACGCATTTCCGGCGCTACTGGTCGGAGGAGCGCCAAGCCCTGGTCGACAGCCATATGCCGCTCGACCATATCCTGCTCTCGCCGGCGCTGGCGGCGGCCAATCCGAACCCGGCGATGCAAATGATCCGGCGCGGCCTGCCTTATCGCGTGCCGCTCGACCCGCGCGAGGCGGACCGCTCCATGGCCAAGCTCGCCCTGACTTGCGATCGCTATCCGCGTGTCGGCTGGGACCGGCCGAAAGCCTCCGACCATTGCCCGCTGACGATCGAGCTGACCATCCCGAAGGAGATTGCATGAGCCGCCGCTTCGTCACGCTCGACGTGTTCACCACGCGGCCGCATGCGGGCAATCCACTTGCCGTGGTGCTCGATAGCGAGGGGCTCGATACCGCCGCGATGCAGACCATCGCCCGCGAGTTCAACCTGTCCGAGACGGTCTTCGTCGCGCCGCCGGCGAATCCCGCTCATCGCGCCGCGATCCGCATCTTCACGCCAGGGCAGGAGTTGCCCTTCGCCGGCCATCCGACGGTCGGCACCGCCGCGCTGCTGGCGTTGCGCGATGCCGCCGAGGGGCGGGCGGCGGACAGGCTCGTCCTGGAGGAGAAGGTCGGGCTGGTGCCCTGCGTGATCGCGCTCGGCAATGCGCGTTCGGCCCGCGCCACCTTCATCTTGCCGAAGCTGCCGGAGCAGATCGCGCAGCCGATCGCCGAAGCGGCGCTGGCGGAGGCGCTCGGGCTGGATGCGGCTGATCTTGGCTTCGAGGGGCATCGGCCGAGCGCCTTCTCGGCAGGTGTCGCCTATACGATGGTGCCGGTTGCCGGCCGTGAGGCGATTGCGAGGGCCCGCGTGGCCGGATCGTTCGAACACGCGATGGCGGCTGCGCCGAATGGCAATGCCTTCGTCTATTGCCATCAGACCGAAGAGGCCGGGCATCACTATCACGCCCGGATGTTCTGGCCGGAAGCCGGCGTGACCGAGGATCCCGCGACCGGCTCGGCCGTCGCCGCCTTCGCCGGGGCGATCATGGCGTTCGACAAGCCGGGCGACGGCACGCACCGGCTCGTCATCGAGCAGGGCTACGAGATGGGGCGGCCCTCGCAGATCGAACTGACGCTGACGGTCGTTGGCGGCGCGCTGGCGTCCGCGACCATCGGCGGCGCCGCCGTGGTGATGAGCGAGGGCGTGCTGCTGTGACCGGGAATGGCGTCGTCGATGGCGAGATCGTCGCGCTCGATCGCGTGGAAGCGAAGGTCGAGGCTTTCGACTGGGGATTTGCCCGCGAGCGTGCCGACGAGATCGCGGCGCATTGGGCTGGGATCAGCGCCGGCAAGCCGGCGATGTTCAACGGCCGCGTCATGCTGCAGCACCGCGCCGCGATTGCGGATGGCGTCTTCCATGCCGGCTATTTCGAGGCGGATTATGCTGCCTTCATGAGCTGGCGCGATTTCGGTGTTCAGAGTCCCTTGCCGGGCCCGGTGATCCGCAACGGCTTCGCCATGGCGGCGCTCAGGGCGGCCGACGGCGCCTTCCTGCTCGGCCGGATGGGCGATCACACCGCCAATCCCGGCAAGGTCTATTTCGCCGCCGGCACGCCGGACCGGGAGGATGCCCGCCCCGACGGCACGCTCGACCTCGCTGGCAGCGTTACCCGCGAGCTTTGCGAGGAGACCGGTTTGACGCTCGACGAGATCGCGGTCGAAGCGCGTTGGACGGCGGTGATTGTGCCCGGCCGTGTCGCCTTCATGCGCCCGGTCGGGATCGGCCTGCCGGCCGAAGATGCCCGTGACATGATGCTGGCGCGGATCGCGCAGCAGGACGGGCCGGAATTGTCCGACATCGTGATCGTCCGCAATCTCGCCGATTGTGCGGCTTATGACATGCCGCCCTTCATGACGTCCTATCTCGCCCATATCTACGGGCAGGATTGACCCCTTACCGATCGAGGTTGCCGATGGCCGATGCGTCCGAAGTCCTTGCCCTGCCCACCGGCAACCCGTTCGGGCGCGCCTGGGAGACGCCGTTCGGCCTGCCGCCCTTCGCGGAGATCACGCCAGAGCACATCAAGCAGGCTTATCCGGCGGCTTTGGAGCAGCACCGGGCCGAGGTCGAGGCGATCAAGGCCGAGGCTGCGGCACCGAGCTTCGCCAACACGATCGAGGCGCTGGAGCGCTCGGCCCGCGGCATGAGCCGGCTCGGCGGCGTGTTCTACAATCTCGCCGGGGCCGACACCAACGAGGCGCTGCAGGCGATCGAGCGCGAGATGTCGCCGGTGATGTCGCGGCACTGGTCGGCGATCATGATGGATCACGACCTCTTTTCTCGCGTCGATGCCGTGTTCGAGGCGCGCGAGAGCCTGGGTTTGACCGAAGAGCAACTGCGCCTGCTGGAGCGGACGCATCGCGGCTTCATCCGCTCCGGCGCCAAGCTCGAAGGCGAGGCCAAGGCTAGGCTGGCTGCGATCAACGAGCGATTGGCCGGGCTCGGCACCAGCTTCGGCCAGAATCTCCTCAAGGACGAGGCGAGCTATGCGCTGATCATCGAGGACGAGGCCGATCTCGACGGCTTGCCGCCCTTCGTCGTCGCGGCGATGGCGCGTGCCGCTGCCGATCGCGGCCAGGACGGCAAGCATGCGGTGACGCTGGCGCGCTCGATCATCGAGCCCTTCCTGACCTTCTCGACGCGGCGCGAGCTGCGCGAACAGGCCTTCACCGCCTGGAGCAAGCGTGGCGAGAATGGCGGCGAGACCGACAACCGCGCCATCGTAGCCGAGATGGTGAGCTTGCGGGCCGAGAAGGCCAAGCTCCTCGGCTTTGCCACCTTCGCCCATTTCAAGCTCGACGATTCCATGGCGAAGACGCCGGAGAACGTGCGCAACCTGCTCGAGCTGGTCTGGAAGCCGGCCCGCGCCCGCGCCGGGCAGGAGGCGGCCGATCTTGCCGCGCTCGCCCAGAGCGAGGGCGAGAACGCGCCGATCCGCCCGTCCGACTGGCGCTTCTATGCCGAGAAGGTCCGGCAGAAGACCTATGCGCTCGATGAGGCCGTGCTGAAGCCCTATCTCCAGCTCGACAAGATCATCGCCGCCGCCTTCGACACGGCCGGCAAGCTGTTCGGGCTCTCCTTCGCCGAGCGCTCGGACCTCAAGGGCTATCATCCGGATGTGCGCGTCTTCGAGGTGACCGAGACCGCGACCGGCCGGCATATCGGCCTCTTCCTCGGCGATTATTTCGCCCGCGCCTCGAAGCGCTCGGGCGCCTGGATGAGCGCCTATCGCGGCCAGCGCAATTTTGACGGCGAGGTCCGGCCGATCATCGTCAACGTCTGCAACTTCGCCAAGCCGGCGGAAGGCAAGCCGGCGCTGCTCTCGATCGACGATGCCCGCACGCTGTTCCACGAGTTCGGCCATGCCCTGCACGGCCTGCTCTCGGACGTGCATTACGGCTCGCTCGCCGGCACCTCGGTCTCGCGCGACTTCGTCGAACTGCCCTCGCAGCTCTACGAGCACTGGTTCCTGACGAAGGAGGTGATGCAGCGCTTCTGCCTGCATGCCGAGACGGGCGAACCGATCCCGGACGCACTGATCGAGAAGATCAAGCGGGCGCAGACCTTCAACCAGGGCTTCGCTACGGTGGAATACACCTCCTCGGCGCTGGTCGATCTTGCCTTCCACTCGCTGGAGGCGCCGGCGGAGGTCGATCCGCTCGCCTTCGAGGCGAAGGAACTGGCGCGGATCGGCATGCCCAGCGAGATCACCATGCGCCATCGCACGCCGCATTTCTCGCATGTGTTCTCGGGCGACGGCTATTCGGCCGGCTATTACAGCTATCTCTGGTCGGAGGTGATGGACGCCGACGCCTTCAACGCCTTCATCGAGGCGGGCAACGTCTTCGCCCCCGAGGTCGCCGGCAAGCTCAAGCGCTACATCTATTCGGCCGGCGACACGCGTGACCCGGCGGAGGCCTATACGCTGTTCCGCGGCCGCCTGCCGACGCCGGATGCGCTCTTGGAGAAGCGGGGGCTGGCGGCCTGAGCCGCCGCCTTCACTCCCGGGCCAGCACGACCAGACGCGCGCCGCGCCCACTCAGCAGGACGAGCGCGCCGCGCTCCATCCGCCAGCTCTGCGTCGCCTCCAGCGCTGCGCGGAACTGGTTCTCGACCTGCATGCGCGGCTCGGGGCAGGTCATCATCGTGCCGACCAGCGGTCCGAAGCGGATGTGCCGGTCGCGGATCGTCGCCTGCCCGCCCATGCCGTTGCAGCCGCCATGAGCTGAGACGCTTCCGTTCGACTCGATCTTCAGCGTGGCGCGGACGCCCTCGGGGAGCGGCCGGCCGCGCAGATTCTGGACCAGCCAGGAGCCGGTTGGACCGCCGACCTCTGCCGGCGGCGCAACCCGCTGGACGATGATCTCGCTGCTTGCATCGGGCACCAGTGCGGCGTGGTGCTCCATCGTGGTGAACCAGAGCTGGCCGCGCACCCTGATCTCGGCGCGCAGCGCGTAGCGGCGGCTGGGCCGGATTTGTCCGTCGTTGAAGCGCAGCCGGAAGGGGATCGGCACCTGCCGGCGCGGGACGATGCGGGTGCGGGCGATGGTGCGGGACGGAGCGTCGGCGAGCGAGACGTCGAGCAGGCTGACCTCGACCACTGCGCCCGGCGGCAGCGCGATCCGCTCGCGATAGGTCACCGTGCCGGAGAGCGTGCGTGACGCGGCGAGGGCGGGTAATGGCAGCGCAGCCAGAGCGAGGGGCGCAGCGGCGAAGATGCGGCGGGTGATCATGGGCTGACGCCTCTTCCTTCAGGCCGGCTTTGACCCGCGAACCCTGTCACCGCCGGGAGGGCGACGCAACCGAGGGCAATTTTCTCCAGGGGGCGCCCTGGCCCCTCCCTTCCCCCTTGTGGGGAAGGGTATGGGGATGGGGGTGGTGCCGCTTGGTGACCGGGTCGGGATTGCAGTAACGACAGCGCCGTCTGGTCCCGCCTATGGCTTCGGCTTTGCGACCCCCACCCCTGCCCCTCCCCACAAGGGGGAGGGGGCGCGCGCCTTCGTCTTTCGCCGAGGAAACCCGAAAGGCAGGTCAGCCTGCCGGATAGCCGAATTTCGTCCGTGTGGCGCGGATCTGGGAGGTCGCGCCGGCCTCGTTGCCGGCGGCGCAGCTCTTGCGGGCGGTGTCGATCTCGGCGCTGACGCGGCTGTGGACACCCTTGGTGGTGTGGCCGGTCGAGAGGTCGTTGTCCATCACCGCCTGGAAGCGGTCGACCTCGCCGGCGCAACCCGAGCCGGTCGGCATGCGGAAGGTGTTGGGCGTAACGCCGGTCGGCGCCTGCTCGGGCGAGGGGGCGGGAGGCGGCGCGGCGCTCTGGCAGGCGGCGAGGGAAAGGCCGAGGGCGGCGGCGAGGAGGGCGGCGCGCATGGACAGGGCTCCGGCTGGTCGGAGCGGAACCATGGTTGATTCCGCCCGCGAGGCAAAGACCTCCCGGAGAAGCTCAATCCTGACTCGGCATGAAGAAGGCGACGATGGTGAAGCCGCCTGCCGCCAGGGCCGCCAGCCAGATCGCCCCCAGCCCGACATGCCCATGCACATAGGCGCCCAGGAACGCGCCGACGAGCAGGCTGACCCAGAGCACGAAATGGCGCAGGAAAGCGCGTTTGGAGCCACCGAGCAGAGCGCCGGCGAGGCGCTGACCCATCTTGACCAGCGTGCCGGTCATGTAGGTCAGGCCGATCGTGACCTCGCCGTCGCGCTGGAAGACGGCGTTCTCCGTGCCCATCGCCAGAGCGAGAGTGCCGGCTGCGGCTATGGCCAGCCCGGCGCCGTAGAGGGCGGCCGAGAGCGCCAGCGCCAGCGTCACGAACGCGAGCACCGCGGCCTGGCGCCGGCGCCTGCCGACATGGCCGATGAGCGAGCCGCAGATTACCCCGACGACGAAGAGGGCGATGATCATGCCGGCCACCAAGATGCCGTCGATGCGGCCTTCCGCCAGCTCGATGCCGAGGCGGGTGGTGTTGCCGGTCATGAACGAGACGAAGAAGCCGCCGATGTTCAGGAAGCCGAGCGCATCGACGAAGCCGGCAAGCCCCGAGAGGCCCAAGGCGAGCCCGACGGCGGGACGATCATAGCGCTGCATCGGGCGCGGCACTCCGGTTGGCAGGTAGACATCTGATGGGTGTGGCCATAGGCCGAATCGCATCAGGCAGCTAATCCACGCAGCTGGCCCGTCATGCCAAGGCAATGGCGGGTCATGCGTGCCTGGAGCCTCTTACTCCCGTCACAATTCGACGGAACCCTGATCGTCATGACCGTGCTGCATACCGCCGAGCTCGAAATCTTCGCCGACTACTTCCAGTTCTATCTCCAGGACGAGGCGGTCGACGAGGATTGGGGGACGTTCTGGACCGACGAGACGGTGGAGCGGATGCTCGCCGTCGGCGAATGCTCGGTCGGCGTCGCGACCGCCAGGAACATGAATGTCCCGGTCGTGCTCTCGGTCCATGACACTGCACCCGAGGCCGATTTCGGCGAATGGGAACTGGTCAACGAGTGCTCGTTCAGGGTGCGCTCCGGCCAGGTGATGCTGATCGGCTGCACGGAAGGGTCGCCGCAGGAGCGGGCGCGCTTTTCGCTCGCGCCCGGGAGCTATCGCCTGCGAGTCTCCTATGTCGGCCTCGACAACCTGAGCGAGGACGGGCTGGAGGGCGACGACTTCTACCGTTTGCAGGTCTGGCCGGGGCCGCCTGGGCCGACCAGGACGCTGAAGGAGCGGGCAGGCGCTGCGGGGTGAGGCGCTGGGCCGTTGGAACCGTCATTGCGAGGAGCGTAAGCGACGAAGCAATCTAGGGACTGCAGTGCTCTACGTCTTCCTGGATTGCTTCGCTGCGCTCGCAATGACGGATAAGCTGGATGAGCGAAGTCCGGCGTCACGCACGAACGTTCAAGACCTTTCCGGCTTGCCTTCCTATCCTCCGATCCGGTAGACAGCTTCCGTCGAGACGAGGATCGTTCGTGGCCGCATCCGCCACCCATGCCGAGAGCCTGAACCGCGCCGCTGCGCGGACGGCCGGCATGCGCGCTCCCTCGCTCCTTGGTCAGCTGCTTCTTCTTACCAGCCCCTGAGGGCCGGCCGGGCACGTGTGCCTGGGCGCTCAGGGGATGACGAGAACATAGCTCCAGACCTCGCGCGCCAGCCCGAAACCGAGATGCGGCGCGCCCTGACCAGGGACAAGACCCATGAGCAATGCAGGCAACACCGTGTCCGCCAAGGACCGCGTCATGATCTTCGACACCACCTTGCGCGATGGCGAGCAATGCCCCGGCGCGACCATGACCTTCGAGGAGAAGCTCGAGGTCGCCGACATGCTGGACGCGATGGGCGTCGACATCATCGAGGCCGGCTTCCCGATCGCTTCGGACGGTGATTTCGAGGCGGTCTCGGCGATCGCTTCCCGGATCAAGCGTGCGACCGTCGCTGGGCTCGCCCGCGCCATCTCCGCAGACATCGCCCGCGCCGGCGAGGCGGTACGCCATGCCGCCAAGCCCCGCATCCACACCTTCGTCTCGACCTCGCCGATCCATCTGCAGCACCAGATGCGAAAGAGCGAGGAGGAGGTGCTGGAGATCATTGCGAAAACGGTGACGCAGGCGCGCAACCTGGTCGAGGACGTCGAATGGTCGGGCATGGATTCGACCCGCACGCCGATCGACTATCTCTGCCGGGCGGTCGAGACCGCGATCAGGGCCGGGGCGAGCACGATCAACCTGCCGGACACGGTCGGCTACGCCACGCCCGAGGAATACCGGGCGATGTTCAAGGCGGTGCGCGAGCGCGTGCCGAATGCCGACAAGGCGATCTTCTCGGCGCATTGCCACAATGATCTCGGCCTCGCCGTCGCCAATTCGCTGGCGGCGATCGAGGGCGGGGCGCGCCAGGTCGAATGCACCATCAACGGCATCGGCGAGCGCGCCGGCAATGCGGCGCTGGAAGAGATCGTGATGGCGCTGCGGGTGCGCGGCGATGTCATGCCCTACGACACCGGCATCGACGCGACCTATCTGATGCGCGCCTCCAGGGCGGTCTCGACCGCCTGCTCCTTCCCGGTGCAGTACAACAAGGCGATCGTCGGCCGGAACGCCTTCGCGCATGAGAGCGGCATCCACCAGGACGGCATGCTGAAGCACCAGCAGACCTACGAGATCATGACCCCGGCCTCGGTCGGCGTGACCAAGACCTCGCTGGTGATGGGCAAGCATTCCGGCCGCGCCGCCTTCCGCTCCAAGCTGACCGAGATGGGCTACGACCTCGGCGACAACCAGTTGGAGGACGCCTTCACCCGCTTCAAGGCGCTCGCCGACCGCAAGAAGCATGTCTATGACGAGGACATCGAGGCGCTGGTCGACGAGAATCTCGCCACCGCCCATGACCGGGTGAAGCTGGTCTCGCTGACGGTGATCGCCGGGACGCGTGGGCCTCAGCGCGCCATGCTGAAGCTCGACATCGATGGCCGGATCGTCGCCGAGGAGGCCGAGGGCAACGGGCCGATCGACGCCGTGTTCAACGCGGTCAAGGCGCTGGTGCCGCATGAGGCGGTGCTGGAGCTCTACGACGTCCACGCCGTCACCGAGGGCACCGATGCGCAGGCCGAAGTCACCGTGCGCCTCGGCCAGAACGGCGCGGCGGTGACCGGCCGCGGCGCCGATCCCGATACGCTGGTCTCCTCCTGCAAGGCTTACCTCGCCGCGCTCAACAAGCTGGTTGCCCGCGGCAGCCGCATGCACGCGCAGGCGGCGGAGTAGTCTCTGGCCTTGTAATCTCGGGTTTTGCGGCCAAGGCCGGTGTGCTGCGCTGTGACCAGCGCGGCACACCGGCTCAATTTTTGCTTTCCACAGGAACAAAGTCTGGATTCGCAAAACAGGTGTCGCTCTCATGGGCACGGGGATCACCGCGAGACGTTCTTGATGAAGCTGCTGCGCCTTTTCTCGGTCAGCGCATTTGCCATGTTGGCTGCCTGGCCCGCCGTGGCCTATGCGCCTGCCGCGCTGCCCGAGCGGGCGGAGCGAGCCCAGGAACGCCTGCGCGTCTGCATGGGCGCGATCGAGGCCGGCGGCGCCGAACGGCGGGCAGCCTGTGACGAGAGCCTGACCGGCGAGTTCAACCGCGCCGTTCGCGCCGATCTGCTCGCCAGCCGCGGCTGGATCTCCGAGGCCGAGAACGCCCTCGACGCGGCGTTGCGCGATTTCGATGCGGCGCTCAAGGCGGTGCCGAATCATCTCGCTGCCCTGCGCGGCCGGGCGCACGCCTTGTCCGAGCTCGGCCGGCATGCCGAGGCGGCGGCGCTGATCGAACGGGCGATGGTCCTCGGCGGGCGCGCGACGCTGCTGGCCGACCGGGCGCTGCTGCGCGAGCGCGCCGGCAACATCGCGGGAGCGCGGGCCGATCTCGACGATGCCATCGCCCTCGATCCCTCCAATAGCTGGGCGCGCGGCACGCGCGGGCGGTTCCGGCAGGACGAGGGCGAGCACGAGGCGGCGCTGGCCGATCTCGACGCCGCCCTGGCGCTGGAGCCGGAGGTTACCTCCTATCATTACCGGCGCGGGCTCTCGCTCGTCGCATTGGCGCGGCCGCGCGAGGCCATCGCTGCCTTCGACGCCGCCCTGCGGCTGGAGCCGACCGTCGTGCAGGTCTGGCTGGAGCGCGGACGGGCCTTCGAGGCGCTCGGCCATGACGGGCCGGCGCTGGCCAGCTATGAGCGGGCGCTGCGCTTCGATAGCCGGCACGAGACGTCGCTGTCCCGGCGTGCCTTCCTCCTGCAGCGGATGGGCCGTGTCGAGGAGGCGATCGCGGCCTATGACCGTTTGCTGGCGGTCCAGCCCAGCGCTGCCTTCGGCCTCAACAACCGCGCCGGCCTGCTTGCCGGGCTCGGTCGCCGCGAGGAGGCGCTTGGTGATCTCGACCGCGTCATCGCGCTCGTTCCCGGCGACGGCAATGCCCTGCGCAACCGCGCGCAGCTCCTGCTGCAGCTCGGCCGCAACGACAAGGCGCTGCGCGATCTCGACCGGGCCGGGCCGGGGCACGATGCCGGCGCCTGGCATGGCATGCGCGGCGATGCGCTGCTGGCGCTTGGCCGGCCGGTTCCGGCGCTGGCGGCCTATCGCGCCGCGCTCGCCTTGAAGCCGCAGGATCGCGCCACGCTGTTCGGCTTCGGCCTGGCGCAGGAGGTTCGCGGCGATCGCAGCGCGGCGGCGGCTGCCTATGGCGCGCTGCTTGCGGTCGATCCGGAGCATGAGGGGGCGCTCGAACGGCGTGAGGAACTGCTGCCGGCGCTCGGCCGCTCGATCGAGGTCTGGCCGGCGCGCCTCGCCGGGCTGTGGCGGAGCGCAGGCGACAGCTATGAGCGGGAGCGTGCCGCGCTGCAGAGCGCCTATCGCGCGTTGCGGCCGCAGCCGCAGATGGCTTCGGCGCCCCTGCCAGTCCCGCCCAATCCGCTAGCGGCGCTCGATGCGGCGCTGGCGCTCGACGTCTTCGACGTGCCGCGCCTGGTCCGGCGGGCGCAGTTCAGCATCGGCCAGCCGCAGCGCGAGGCACAGGCGCGGGCCGATCTCGCCGTTGCCCTGCTGCTCGAGCCGGAGAACCCGGCGGCTTTGGTGCAGCGCGCCCGGCTGAATTTCCGCGACGGTGCCTTCATCGCGGCGCAGGCCGATGCGGATGCGGCGTTGCGCGGCGAGCCGCGTTCGATCGAGGCGCTGTTCCAGCGGGCGAGGGCGCTGACGGCGCGCGGGCAGCTCAGCGCCGCGCTCAAGGCCTATGACGATCTCGTCGCGGTTGCGCCGGCCAATGCCGCGGCGCTGCTCAACCGGGCGCTGCTGCTGCAGCATGCGCGCGAATACGAGCGGGCGCTGGCCGATCTCGACGCCGCGGTCGCGGCCAACCGGGCCGATCCCGACGGCTGGGTGGCGCGCGCTGCGCTGCGGACGGCGCTCGGCCAGACCGATGCTGCGATCGCCGATTTCGACCGGGCGCTGTCGCTCGATGCCCGGCTCGGCCAGGCCTGGTACGGTCGCGCCTTGGCGCATCAGCGCCGTGGCGACGTAAACGAGGCGGCGGCCGACTTCGCCAAGGCGAAGGCGCTCGACGCACAGGCCGAGGAGCGTTACCGCGCCTTTGGCGTGGCACCCTGAGGCGCTTCGGCCTGGAGATGAGAACCGGCTTTCAACAGGGTTCTGCGTCCTAGCGCGCTGTTTGCGGTGGACGGCGTGGGGCGCTCGCTTGGCGCAGGCCCGATTCTTGCCACTATTGCCTCCCGGTGCGCGCAGGCGCGTTGGCTGGGAGCGGCGAGATGGCTGGCTATTTTCCGAACTGGACGCTGAAGACCTCCGGCGACGTGATGCCGGACGAACGCCTGCCGACCGGGCAGACGATCATCGCCGGCCTGCAGCATGTCGTCGCCATGTTCGGCTCGACGGTGCTGGCGCCGATCCTGATGGGCTTCGACCCGAACGTCGCGATCTTCTTCTCCGGTATCGCGACGCTGCTGTTCTTCGTGATCACCGGCGGGCGGCTGCCGAGCTATCTCGGCTCCTCCTTCGCCTTCATCGGCGTCGTCATCGCCGCAACCGGCTATGCCGGCTCCGGCCCGAACGCCAATTTGCCGGTCGCGCTCGGCGGCATCATCGCCTGCGGCGCGGTCTATGCCGCGATCGGCATCCTGGTGCAGGGCATCGGCACGCGCTGGATCGAGACCTTGCTACCGCCGGTGGTGACCGGCGCGGTCGTCGCCGCAATCGGCCTCAACCTGACGGCGGTCGCGATCAGCATGATCTCGGCGAGCCCCTACACCAAATGGATCGCGCTGTTCACCGTGGTCGCGGTGGCGCTGGTCGCCGTCTACGGGCGCGGTCTGGCGCAGCGCCTGCCGGTGCTGATCGGCGGGCTCGCCGCCTATATCCTCTACGCCGCGACGGCGACCAGCTTCGGCGCGCCGCCGGTCGATTTCGGCAAGGTCGCGGCGGCCGCCTGGTTCGGCCTGCCGAACTTCGTCGCGCCGGTGTTCGATTCGAAGGCGATCGCGCTGATCGTGCCGGTCGCGATCATCCTGGTCGCGGAGAATCTCGGGCACATCAAGGCGATCTCGGTGATGACCGGGCGCAATCTCGACGGGCTGATCGGGCGCGGCTTCTTCGCTGACGGCCTGGGCACGATGATCGCGGGCTCGGGCGGCGGCCCCGGCGTCACGACTTACGCCGAGAACATGGGCGTGATGGCGGTGACGCGGGTTTATTCGACGCTGGTCTTCGTCGCTGCCGGCGTGGTTGCGCTGCTGCTCGGCTTCTCGCCGAAATTCGGCGCGGTGATCGGCACGATTCCCGTGGCGGTGCTCGGCGGCCTCGCCGTCGTCGTCTTCGGCCTGATCGCCGCGACCGCCGGCCGGATCTGGGTCGAGAACAAGGTCGACTTCGCGCAGCCGAAGAATCTGCTGACGGTGGCGACCGCGCTGATTCTCGGCGCCGGCGATCTCAAGCTGCCGATCTTCGGTTACGAGCTCGGCGGGATCGGCACGGCGACCTTCGCCGCGATCGCGCTCTACCATTTGCTCAACCGCCGCGCAGCGACCTGAAAACCCCGCAAAAACGGCCTGCCACGCGCCGTGCGGCAGGCTTTTCCAAGGCTTGCCACGAGGCGGCGCAGAGTTCTCCAAAACGAGTTTGCATATTTCTGTCGTAAACGGGTGGACAGGGGCGGGGGTGTTTGCTACATCGCCGCCCGTCGGGACGCGGTCCACGCCTCGCCGACGACGTCTTCGTGGCGTATGGGTGATTAGCTCAGTTGGTAGAGCAGCTGACTCTTAATCAGCGGGTCGTAGGTTCGAGCCCTACATCACCCACCACGACATCAAGCACTTGACGGTAGCAGGTTGAGACGAGGCGCGAATACGGCGCCTTTTTTCGCGTTCCAAAACTCCCGAACTCCCATGAAAGCCGATTCGCTGATTGCGTAACGGGTCGCTGCTTGCCGCCGCATCCAGTCGTCTGCGTGTATCCGTACCGCGGCCGGCCTTGCGGGAACCCGACTCGACAATCCAGCAGGCCGGATCAGCTCGCTTCACAGATTGAGCGGAGCTGCAAACTTTGGAGCGCGGTCGAGGCCTTGGACTGCGCGCCTGCGAGCGCGGATCGGCGCAAGGCACTCTCAAAGGCCCCAAAACAGCCGTTCTGGCGCGGGTCCTGACGCATCGGGCCGCGCCTGCTTCTCTGGAATGCTTCGTGCTTGGCGCGCGGCAGCTTTCTCACGAGATCCATCGTTATGGCCGCAGCTTGTTCCGCCGGACTCGATACCGGCTTCGCCACGCTCGATGTCGGGCAAGTCATCGTGCTCGGGCTGGTGCAGGGGATCACCGAGCTGCTGCCGATCTCCTCGACGGCGCATATGCGGGTGGTGCCGGCGCTGCTGGGCTGGCCCGATCCCGGCTCGGCTTTCTCGGCGCTGATGCAGCTCGCCGCGCTGGCGGCCGTGATCAGCTATTTCAGGCGCGATGTCGGGAGCATGGCGGGCGGGGCCATCGACGCGCTCCGGACCCGCCAGTTCACGACGGGGCCGGGCCGGCTGGCCTTCGGCGTCGTGCTCGCGACGATCCCGATCGTGCTGGCCGGCGTAGCACTGGCGCCGCTGCTCAACCGCTGCGGCTCGCCCTTGCGCTCGCTCGGCGTGATCGGCGCGGCTTCGCTGGTGATGGCGCTGCTGCTCGCGGCGACGGAGTGGTTCGCGAGCCATCGCCGGACGGCGGAGCAGGCTGGTATCCGGGACTACCTGCTGATCGGCCTGGCGCAGGTCGGCGCGCTGATTCCCGGCGTCTCGCGCTCCGGCTCGACCCTGACTGCCGGGATGGGGCTCGGCTTCAAGCGGGCCGAGGCGGCACGGCTGTCCTTCCTGCTGGGCCTGCCCGCCATCGCCCTGGCGGGGCTGAAGGAGGCCTGGGAGATCGCCCGGGCCGGGCTGGACGCCCATGCCGTGGCCCTGCTCGCCGTCGGCCTGCTCGCGGGCTCGCTGGCGTCATTCGCGGCGATCTGGGGGCTGATGCGCTATCTCGAGAGGATGTCGAGCTGGGTCTTCGTCGTCTATCGCGCCGGGATGGGCATTTTCCTGCTCTGGGCCGTCGCGACCGGCTGGCTCTCCTAGAGCGCGCTCCCGGAGAGGCATCAGAGGCATGAGCATCCGGGCGAAACGGTTGCGCGAGGGCGGCTTGCACAGGCTCGCGAGGCTCGCGCTTCTTCTCTTGTGCGTATCGGCACGGCCAGCGCTGCCGGCTTCGGCGGCGGATTGGCGCTATTGCTATGCGGGCTCGGACCGGGAGCATCGCTTCTATGTGTCGCGGCCCTTTCCGGCCGGTGCGTCCGTGGACGCCATCGAACAGCAATGGATCGCCTGGCTGGCACGGCAGGCCTTGCGCTACGAGACGACCGGATGCCCGCGCGGAGCCGATAGCGCTGCGGTTGAGGCCGCGCTTGGATCGGCCATTCGCTACAATGCCCGCCAGGGCCGCCATGCCAGCGAACTCGACTGGCAGCCCACGCCATGACGCGTCTCTCGCAAGCTCTCATCGACGCGCTCGACCAAAGCCTTGGAGCGATCTGCCTGGCGGCCCGCTGGCTGGCCTTGCCGCTGGTGCTCCTGCTCTTCCTGCAATGGCCGCTGCGCGATCTTGTCAAGGGCTGGTCGCGGGAGGCCAACGATCTCGGCCAATGCGTCTTTGCGCTCTATGTCGCGGTGTCGCTGACGGCGGCCACGCGCTCCGGCGCCCATCTGGCGAGCGACGCTCTGGCGCACCGGCACGGGCAGAGGCTGCGGCGGGCCCTGGAGATCGGCCTGATCGCGTTCGGACTCTTACCCTGGTCGCTGTTTCTGCTGATCGTCGGCTGGCCGGCTTTGCTGGCCAGCCTCCGGGTCTTCGAATCCTTCCCGGATACCGGCAATCCCGGCTATTTTCTCATTCGCGCCTCGGGCTTCATCCTGGCGGGGCTCGTCTTCGCGTCCGGCCTGCTCGGCCTGCTGCGGAGGCGCCTGTGAGCCAGTGGATCGGCCTTGCCATGCTCGCCGGCGTCGCGCTGGGCGCGATCGCGACGGGGCTGCCCGTCTGGGGCGTGCTGATCAGCCTCGCCACGCTCGGAGCCGCCGCGTCGGTGGCGCTCGATCCGTCCAGCGCGGCGCTGCTTGCGGCGCTGCCCAGCCGGATCGTCGGATTGCTGGAATCGGACCTGCTGCAGGCGATGCCGCTGTTCGTCTTCATGGGGGCGCTGCTGAACCGGCTGCCGCTGGCGCGGATCCTGTTCCGGGCGGCGTTGCGCCCCTTCGGCGGCGCCCGCGGAGCGACCCTGGCGCTCGGCGCCATATTGGGGCCGATGAACGGTTCCGTCAGCGCCAATGCGATCGCACTGACGCGCGCGATCGAACCGGCGCTGGCCGAGCAGGAGGTGGCGCCGGCCGAGAGCATCGCCCTGCTGACGGTCGCCAGCACGCTTGGCGTGCTCGTGCCGCCTTCGCTGGTGCTGATCCTGCTCGGCGATGCGATGATGGCGGCCCATACCATCGCCCTCAACGCGACCGGCCGGGTCGATCGCATCGTCAACACGCAGGACGTCTTTCGCGGCGCCATGCTGCCGGCGGGGCTGTTTCTGGCAGCCTGCCTGGTCCTGGCGTTCCTGCGCCGGGACCGTGGCCGGCGCCTGCCTATGCCGGCACTTGGCGAAGCCGTTCTGGCGCTCCTCGCCGTCGGCTTCATCGGCGGGCTGCTTGTCGGCGTCGCGCTCGGCTATTTCTATGCGGTCGAAGCGGCGGCGATGGGAGCCGTCGGCCTGCTGGCCGCGGGCCTGCTGAGCCGCCAGCTCGACCTTGCACGCCTGAAGGCGGTTCTCGACGACACGCTGGCGATGACCGGCGCGTTGATGGCCCTGCTGGTGGCGGCGACGACCTTCACCCTCGTCTTCCGCATCCTCGGAAGCGACCGGCTCGTCGCGAGCTGGATGGAGGCCGTGCCCGGCGGCCCTCTCGGTATTCTCGGCGCAGGTCTCGGCCTGATCTTTCTGGCAGCCTTCGTTCTCGATGCCTTCGAGATCATCTTCGTGCTGGTGCCGATCCTGCTGCCGCCGATCCTGATGCGGGTCGAGGATGCGCAATGGGTCGCGGTGCTGACCCTGCTCGTCCTGCAGACCAGCTTCCTGCTGCCGCCGCTCGGCTATGCGCTGACGATGACGCGGGCGGCGGCGACCCGGCGCGCGCCGCTGCGGGCCGCGATGGCGGCGCTCGCCCCCTTCATCCTCGTGCAGCTGCTGGTGACGACGGCGGTGATCTGCTGGCCGCGCCTGGCCCATCTCGGACAATCGCCAGCACCGGTCGCGGCCGCACCCTCCGAAGCCGACATCACACGGCGTCTCGGCGAAATTGCGCCTCCTGCCGGCCTGCTGGAGATCGGGCCGCCGAAATTCTGAAGAGGGTGGCAAGGCGGACGCGGCTGCAAGCCTGTGATGGCCTCTTGCGCCTTCATAGCCGTTCCGCGCAGTCGCCCATCTGCCATTGCGGCTCGGCGCGCGTTGCCGACACTGGATCGCCGCTCTATCCCTGACGAGAGAACAGGCGAAGAGGGCAGGGCGACCATGGCCGGCGAGACCAGCATCGGCAGCTTCGACTACGTCATCATCGGCGCCGGCTCGGCCGGCTGCGTGCTGGCCAACCGGCTCTCGGCCGATCGCCGCCGCAAGGTGCTGATCGTCGAGGCCGGCGGCAAGGACGACTGGATCTGGTTCCACATCCCGGTCGGCTATCTCTACGCCATCGGCAATCCGCGCGCCGACTGGCTGTTCGAGACCGAGGTCGAGGCCGGGCTCGGCGGGCGTGTCCTCGCCTATCCGCGTGGCAAGGTCGTCGGCGGCTGCTCGGCGATCAACGCGATGATCTACATGCGCGGCCAGGCGGCCGACTATGACGGCTGGCGCCAGCAAGGCCTGACCGGCTGGGGCTGGGACGACGTGCTGCCGCTCTTCCTCAAGCATGAGGACCATATCGCTCCGGAGGGACGCTTCCATCGCGCCGGCGGGGAGATGCGCGTCGAGCATCCGCGCGTGCGCTGGGACATCCTCGATGCGGTGCGCGACGCGGCCGAGGCGGCCGGCATCCGCAAGATCGACGACTTTAACACCGGCGACAATGAGGGCTCGTCCTATTTCCAGGTCACCCAGAAGCGCGGCCGGCGTTTCAGCGCGGCGCGTGCCTTCCTGGAGCCGGCGCTCGACCGCGACAACCTCAGGGTCGAGCTCGGCTGCATGGTCGAGCGCATCGTCGTCGAGGACGGCCGGACGACGGGCGTCGTGCTGACGCGCAATGGCGAGCGCTATCTCGCCGAGGTTTCGGGCGAGGTGCTGCTCAGCGCCGGCTCCGTCGGCTCGCCCGCCATCCTCGAGCGCTCCGGCATCGGCGACGGCGAGCGGCTGCGCGGGCTCGGCATCGAAACCGTCCGGCATGCCCCTGGCGTCGGCGAGAACCTGCAGGACCATCTGCAGCTGCGGCCGATCTACAAGGTCGAGGGCGTGCGCACGCTCAACACCGACTATGCCAAGCTCTGGCGCCGGCCCTTGATGGCGCTGGAGTATGCGGCGCGCCGCACCGGCCCCTTGACCATGGCACCCTCGCAGATGGGCGCCTTCGCCAGGTCGGCGCCGCATTACGCGACCGCCAATCTCGAGTTCCACTTCCAGCCGCTCTCACTCGACAAATGGGGCGACGGGCTGCACCCGTTCGGCGCCTTCACCGCGAGCGTCTGCAATCTGCGCCCGTCGAGTCGCGGCAGCGTCCACCTCAAATCAGCCGATCCGGCCGCCGCGCCTGCGATCGCGCCGAACTACCTTTCGACGGAGGAGGACCGGCAGGTCGCGGTCGATGCGCTGAAGCTCGCCCGCCGCATCGTCGCGCAGCCGCCGCTGGCGCGCTTCAAGCCGCAGGAGCATCTGCCGGGGCCGGGCTATGAGAGCGACGAGGCGCTGGCCGAGGTCGCCGGGCGGATCGGCACCACGATCTTCCATCCGGTCGGCACGGTGAAGATGGGCCGCGAGGACGACGCCATGGCGGTGCTCGACGAGCGCCTGCGCCTGCGTGGCGTCACGGGCCTTCGCGTCATCGACGCCTCGGTGATGCCGGCGATCACCTCCGGCAATACCGCCGCGCCGAGCATGATGATCGGCGAGAAGGGCGCGCAGATGGTGCGCGAGGACGCGCGCTAGCGCCGATGGCCTCGCCGGCCCGAGCCGCGAGGGTCTGAAAGGCGAGCGCAAGCCCAAGGGGGGCGCGGGGTCGGTCGCGGCAGCGTTCTGCCGCTGTGTCGAATGTCGATGTCGAGTGTCGAAGCGGCCAACTGCTCGCCGCTGCCGAACCCCGCGCGCGATTCTCTTCAAGGAACCTCGCCGTGCCTTCAGGTCGGGCAGGACCTGGCTTCGCCCGGCGCGGTCCCTCCGCCATTCCAGCCCGCGACGGCTGTTCAAGACGGACACCGCTCTCCCGCCCGGCCGCACGATGCCTCGCGACAGCCCCCTTGGTCGGACGGGACGCGGCGAGAATAACGCAGGTTTCGGGAGCGGGGATTGATTGCGGTGTTGTCCCCGCGACGCTGACGGGCATGTCCTTGACGTTGGGGCAATATCCCTGTGTTGTCGGATGGGGGATTGGTCGAAACATGATGACGGAATCGCGGCCGAGTCGACATCTGCTTTCGATGGCGGAAAGCGACTTTGCGTGACGGGCAATCACCATGATCCGAGGCGGCGGATACGAGTGCTGCGACAACTCTGCAACAGAGTGCCGTTGCTGACGGATGTGAACGGCTGTTCATAGCCGGCGGGAGTACTGCGCGGTATCATTTCGATTGGTTGGGGGACTTCGTGACATCCGCGCTCTTTGCCGAGGCTGAGAAGCCGAGCCGTATGCGGCTTGCTGCGCGCCTGCGCATGGGGACCGCGCTTGCGTTGCTCGCCGTGACGTTCACGGCCGTGGCAGCAGGGCCGGCCATGGCGGGTGGCGGCGCTGGCGGCGGCGGCTCCCTCGGTGGCCTCGACAATCCCGATAGCGCCGGCAATGCGGGCGCCAACGGCACCGGCAACGTTGGTGGCGCCGGCGGCGGCGCCGGCCTGAGCGGCGGCGCCGGTGGTAGCAGCGCCGGCGCCGCCGGCGGTCAGGGCGGGCTGAACCCGGGAGATCCCGGCAGCCAAGGGTCCAACGGCTCGGTCGGTGCCGGCGGTGGTGGCGGTGCCCATGGCAGCGTCGGCGCAGCGGTGCCGGGCGGGTTCAAGCAAGGCGGCGCTGGCGGCCGCGGCGGGCATTCTGTGGGCGGCGGCGGCGGTGGCGGCGGTGGCGCCGGCGGCTGGGGAGCCGTGATCACCGGCACGGGAGCGCTCGGCTCGCTGACCGGCGCAGGCGGCGACGCGGCGACCGGCGGAGCCGGTGGCCGCGGTGGCTCTGCTGCCGGCGGCCCGGGTGGCGGTGGCGGCAGCGGCGGTCACGGTCTGGTGGTGACCGGCGGAGCCGGAACGTCATTGGCTGTCGACGGCATGATTCAAGGCGGCGTCGGCGGGGAGGGCGGTAGTTCCAGCGGTATTTCTGGTGGCAGCGGTGGGGCCGGCGGGGCAGGCCTGTTCCTGAGCGACGCCTCGACGGTCACCATCAACGCCGGCACCTCCGGCGGCACTGGCGGAGCAGGGGGAGCGGCCTTTGGCGGCGCGGGAACCGGTGGCGCGGGCGGTGCGGGCGGTGCCGGCGTGAACGCCAGCAATGGCGCGACGATTATTGTCAATGCGACGGTTCGCGGTGGCCTCGGGGGCGATGGCGGTTTCGGGACCGTCGCTTCGGGCGCTCGCGGCGCGGACGGAGCGGGCATCGCCGGCAGCAACCTCAGCATCACCCTCGGCGCGACCGGCTCGATCACCGATGCCGATGGCGCCGGCGGCCTTGCCGGCAACGCTCTTCAGTTGAGCGGCAACAGCAGGCTGAGCGTCGCGGCGGCCGGCACCGCCAGCATCATCGGCAATATCGACATCGCCAGCGGCACGCTGACGCTCGACCAGGCCAGTGGCGTCAACGTCACGATCGCCAATGCCATCACCGGCGGAGGCGCGCTCGCCAAGGCTGGCGCGGGCATGGTCATCCTCACGGGGACGAGCACCTACACCGGCGGCACGACGCTCACCGCCGGCACGCTCTCGATCTCTTCGGACGCCAATCTCGGCGACGCATCGGGCAGTGTCACCTTCGCCGGAACCAGCACCTTGCAGGTGACGGGAAGCTTCTCGACTGCACGGGCAGTGGCGCTCAACGCCAACGGCACGGTCGAGGTGACCGCCGGCCAGACCTTCACCATGGCTGGTACCATCTTCAGCGCCGGCAGCCTGACCAAGACCGGTAGCGGCACGCTGACGCTGACCGGCACCAATTTCTACACCGGCGGCACGACGATCTCGGCCGGCACGGTGTCGGTCTCGTCCAACGCCAATCTCGGAGCGTCCAGCACCACGATCACGTTGAACAACTCCACCATCGTCGGCGGCGCGGGCACCGGGGCGGATGCGGTGCTGCGCACGACCGCGAGCTTCTCCAGCAATCGCAATGTCGCTTTCAGCAATGGCGGTGGGCGGATCGAGACCGCGACTGGCACGACGCTGACCCTCAGCGGTTCGATCATTACCGGCGGCAGCGCCAGCTTCATCAAGCAGGGCGCCGGCACGCTCGTGCTGACCGGCGACAGCTCGGCCGGCTACAATGGCCGCACCTGGGTCAACGACGGCACGCTGCGGATCGAGGGCGGCGGCAAGCTCGGCAGCAACAGTGCCGGCGGGCAGGCCTATATCAGCAACGGCGCGACCGCGATCGTCACCGGCGTAGGCTCGAGCTGGGAGACCTTCGGCCAGATGCGGGTCGGCGAGCACGGCTCCGGCACGCTGCGCATCGAGAATGGCGGCTCAGTGACGACCGGCGGCGGCGGGGGCACGGTCGGCATCGTCGGCGGCGGCGGCGACAGCTCGGTTACGATCAGCGGCAGCGGTTCGCAATGGGTCGGCAACGGCACGCAGGTCTATATCGGCCACTCCAATGCCGGCTCGCTGACGCTCTCCGACGGCGGCAAGTTCGAGCTCACCGGCGCCAGCTCGGTCCTGCAGGCCGGCCTCGTCGGCGGCAGCGCCGGCGGTACGATCAATATCGGCGCGGCCGAGGGCAGCGCGGCCACGGCGGCCGGCGAGCTCGTCGTCGAGACCGTCTCCCTGAACACCAGCGCCAGCAAGCTCGTCTTCAACCACACCAATGTCGGCTATGCGTTTTCCGCCGACATCACCGGCCTCGGCTCGGTGCGCCAGCTCGCCGGCATTACCGTTCTGACCAGCAACAACAACGATTATTCCGGGCAGACTCAGGTCCTAGGTGGCCGGCTCGTCGCCGGCAGCTCGGGCGCCTTCTCGGCAAACTCGGATTATACGGTCGCCACCGGCGCCGTGCTCGAAGTGGCCGGTGGTTTCGGGACGGTTGCGACTGTCGGCTCGCTCTCGGGAGCCGGCTTCGTCCGGATCGGCGTCGACGAGACGCTGATCACCGGGACCACCAACCAGACCGCCACCTTCTCGGGAACCTTCCTCGGTGACGGCTCGCTCGAATTCGAAGGTTCGGGCACGCAAATCTACACCGGAACCGGCACGCTCGGTGGCGGTCTCTCGATCTGCGCCTGCAGCACCGGCTCTTTCATCGTCCGCGGCGGCTCGCTGACACTCGGCATGGATATCCAGGTCTCGGGCGGCACGCTGGTGGTCGACCAGGGCGGCAAGCTCGACAACGGCCCAGCGACCTTCGTGGTGACGTCGAGCGCCTTCGCGAGCTCGGCCGTCCGCATCGACGGCGCAGGGACAACGGTGACCACCGGCTCGGCCTTGGTCATCGGCTTCGTCGAAAAGGCCGAGGTCACGATCTCGGGCGGCGGCAACCTGGTCGGCGCCGGCGGCGCGGCGGTCATGAGCGCCGGTGACGGCACCGCGACTGCGGTTGTAACCGGAGTAGGCTCGCGCTGGAGCATCGCTGGCGGCGGTCTTTCGATCGGTAGCCTGGATGGGACCGGCCAGGCCTCGGTCGCTGTCGCGGAGGGCGGCGCACTGGCCATCGCCTCGGGCGATCTCGGTATCGATGCGGAAGGCACGCTCCGGATCGGCACAGGCGGCGGAGCGGGTAAGGTCACGCTCGCGGCCGGCGCGATCCTGAATGACGGTGCGATCGTCGCCGACTTCACCGACGGCGCGACGCTGGCGGCCGCGATCGACGGCACGGGCACGCTGACCAAGCGCGGCTCCGGCACGCTGAGCCTGACCGGCACCAGCACCTATACCGGTGGCACCAAGGTTTCCGGCGGCAAGCTGGTGGTGAACGGCTCGATCGCGAGCTCGGTGGTGACGCTCGATGGCGGTGTGCTCGGCGGCTCGGGCACGGTCGGCGGCATCGTCACCAACGCAGGCGCGACGGTGGCGCCGGGCAACTCGATCGGCACCTTGACCGTCTCCGGCAATGTCGCCTTCGCGACCGGCTCGACCTATCAGGTCGAGGTCAATGCCGCCGGCCAGGGCGACAGGATCGTCGCCTCGGGCAGCGCGGCGATCTGGGGCGGGACGGTGCAGGTGCTGGCCGAGAACGGCAATTACGCGGCGGCGACCACCTACACCATCCTGACCGCCACGGGGGGCGTGACCGGCCAGTTCTCGAGCGTGACCTCGAACCTCGCCTTCCTGACGCCGTCGCTGGCCTATGACAGCCAGAACGTCCGGCTGACGATGACGCGGAACGACAATTCCTTCGGCCCGGACAATGGCGGCTCCACCCCTAGCCCCAGCACGGGTGGCACTTATATCGCCGCGAGCCGCAACCAGGGCTTCATCGCGATTGCGGCGGAACGGCTCGGCGTCGGCAATCCGATCTATGACACGCTGATCTCGGGGACGGCGGCCGAGGCGCGGGCCGGCTTCGACCTGCTCTCGGGTGAGGCCCATGCGCAAGCCGTCAGCGTGATGATCGACGAGAGCCGGCTGGTGCGCGACACCATTTTGGGCCATCTGCGCGGCCCGCTGCTGACGCAGGCGCCCGGTCAGGTCGCCGCGAGCTTCTCGACCGACCTGCCGGGCCGCAAGGGGGCGGTGACGATGCCGGCCCCGGTGCCGCAGCCGCGCTATGCCTTCTGGGGCACGGCTTTCGGCAGCACCGGCAACACCGACGCCGACGGCAATGCCGCGAGCCTCAACCGTCGCAGCGGCGGCGCCCTGCTCGGCGCGGATGTCATGCTCTATGAGGCGCCCGGCTCGTCGCTCAAAGTCGGCGTCGCCGGCGGCTACAGCCAGTCCCGCTTCGATCTCGATGCCCGGCTGTCCTCAGGCAGGCTCGAGAGCGGCCATGCCGCGCTCTATGCCGGCGCACGCTTCGGCAATCTCCGCTTCGATGCCGGTGCGGCTTACTCCTGGTCGGAGAGCGACATCCGCCGCCAGGTCCAGATCCGCGGCTTCGGCGATCTCTTGCGCCTGCAGCGTCCGGGTTCGGTGACACAGGGCTTTGCCGAACTCGGCTATGCCTTCGCCTTCAGCGGCGTCGCGCTGGAGCCCTTCGCCCAGTTGGCGCTGATCCGCGTCAGCACCGATGCCGGCACCGAACGTGGCGGGGCGGCGGCTCTGCGCGTGCTCTCCTCCGACCAGACGCTCGGCTTCACCACGCTGGGTCTCAGGGCCGAGGCGCAGCTCGGGGCGATGCCGCTGTTCGCCCGGGCCATGCTCGGCTGGCGCCATGGTTTTGGCGAGCTGACGCCGCAGGCCCGCACCGCCTTCGTCGCCGGCACCACCCCAGCCACGGTCTTCGCGGCCCGCATCGACCGCGAGGCACTCGTCGCCGAGGCTGGCCTCGACTGGCGCATCTCCCAGGCTACCGCCCTCGGCCTCACCTACTCGGCGGCCATCGGCGAACGCTCCAGAGACCACGCCCTCAAGGGCAGGGTCGAGATGCGCTTCTGAGGAACGGGAGCAGGCCAGCGCCAGAGATCAATCCAAGGCGCCCGGCACTCGCCCCACAACAAAAAGCCCGGCCGAACGGCCGGGCTTCGTCTTTTAGCGAACCAGGCCTTTAACCGCTCAAGCGGCGAGGCCGCCCTGCGAGCCGCGGTCGCCGCGCAGCATGTTGCGCAGCTGGTAGGCGAGGGCGACCGGCGCCGGGAGGCGCTTGCGGCAGAAGGCGATCTTGCGGACGTAAGTGTCGATCCGCCAGGTCGCCCAGGTCTTTCCGGCGAAATAGGCGATGTCGCCCTGGCGCAGCGTGCGCTGCGAGCCGTCCTGCGCGGTGACATGCACCTCGCCTTCCAGGATCATCACGGTCTCGTCCCAGTCGAAGAACCAGCGGAATTCGCCGGCGGTGCAATCCCAGACCGCGGTCGAGGCGGCATCGTCGCCGCTGCGCGAATGCAGGCCGACGCGCGCCATCGGCTCGCCGGCGATGACCCAGGACGGCTCGATCGGAGCCGGCTCCATCGGCAGGTCGTCCAAGGCGTGCGAGACGAGCGGGTTCTGTTCAACCGGTGCCACCAGCGGAATCTGCCTGAGCATCATGGCGGCCGCGCCGGCGAGCATCATCTTCAGAGCCATCAATACCTCCCTAAAATCGCGGGGATCATAGGGGAGGAGGGGTAAAGGCGGCCCTCGGGATTTCCCTCGATTTGTCGGTATCCGGAAACGGCTCGGGTAACCCTCCCGAGCCGCTCTCCGCACAGCGAGGATCAGGCGCGATCGACCGCGATGATGGCGTCGGCGAAGGCCGCCGGAGCCTCCTGCGGCAGGTTGTGACCGATGCCGCCATCGAGCGTCCGGTGCCGGTACCAGCCGGAGAACTTCTTGGCATAGGCGGCGGGATCGGGATGCGGCGCGCCGTTGGCGTCGCCTTCCAGGGTGAAGCTCGGCACGGAGATCACCGGAAAGGCCGCGAGCTTCGCTTCCAAGGCGTCGAATTGCGCCTCGCCCTGCGCCAGGCCGAGGCGCCAGCGGTAGTTATGAATCGAGATCGCGACATGGTCGGGATTGTCGAAGGAGGCCGCCGAGCGCGCGAAGACCGCATCGTCGAACGCCCACTTCGGCGAAGCGGTCTCCCAGATCAGGCGGGCGAAGTCGCGGGTGTTCCTGGCGTAGCCGGCGGCGCCCCGCTCGGTGGCGAAATAGAACTGGTACCACCATTGCTGTTCGGCCTTGGGCGGCAGCGGCGCCTCGTTCAGCTTCTGGCTGCCGATCAGGTAACCGCTGACCGAGACCAGGCCCTTGACGCGCTGCGGCCAAAGCGCCGCGACGATGCAGGCGGTGCGCGCGCCCCAGTCGCAGCCGCCGAGCAGGACCTTGTCGAGCTTGAGCGCATCCATCAGCGCGATCACGTCGACGGCGAGCGCGCCCTGCTGGCCGTTGCGCGGCGTATCGGCGGAGAGGAAACGGGTTTCGCCATAGCCGCGCAAGGACGGCACGATTACCCGGTAGCCCTTGGCCGCCAGCAGCGGAGCGACGTCGACATAGGTGTGGATGTCATAGGGCCAGCCATGCAGCAGGATGACGGCCGGGCCGTCGGCCGGGCCCTGCTCGGCATAGGAGATGCTGAGCACGCCTGCGTTGATCTGCTTGAGCTGACCGAAAGACGATAGCACCGGCGCGGCCGCCAGTGCCGGCCGGCCGAGGCCGAGCCCGGCTGCGGCGACCGCTGTGGCCATGGCGCCGACGAAGAGGCGGCGGCTGGGATCGATGGTCTCGGAGGTCTTGGCCATAGGGAATACCTTCTGCGCGGGATGGTCGAGGAGGGAGGCGCCGGCGGAGATGTCCGCGCGGCGCCGTCCGATGGAGTCAGACGAGGTTGATCTCGACCTCGATGTTGCCGCGGGTCGCCTTGGAGTAGGGGCAGGTCTGGTGTGCGGCATCAACCAGAGCCCGGGCGGTCTCACGATCCAGCCCCGGCAAGGCGACATTCAGACGGGCCTGCAAGACATAGCCGCGCTCGCCATGGCGCAGGTCGACCTCGGCATCGACCGCGGTCTCGGCGGGCACCGCGACCTTGCGCTCGCGCGCCGCCAGCCCGATCGCGCCGATGAAGCAGGCCGACCAGCCGGCGGCGAAGAGCTGCTCGGGATTGGTGCCGGCCCCGGGCGCGCCGGGCGAGGTCAGGTTGACGTCGAGGCGGCCATCCGAGCTGCGGGCAGCGCCGTCGCGGCCGCCGGTGGTGTGGGTCCGGCCAGTGTAGAGAACCTTGTCGGTGGAGGACATGTCGGGCTTCCTTCTGTGATTTAGATCGTATCCGATCTAATCGGATACGGCTTTATATGTGAAGCGCGGAAGCGATGTCAACTCTTCCGATTTAATCGGATGCGATATATATCTGAGCGATGATGACGCACTCACGACGAGGCCCGGCCATGCCCGCTCCGACCCAAGACGATCCGAAGGTGCCCAGGCTGGCGGATTTCCTCTGCTTTGCGATCTATTCGGCCAATCTGGCCTATGGGCGCGCCTACAAGCCGATCCTCGACGAGCTCGGGCTGACCTATACCCAGTACATCGCGATCGTCGCGCTCTCGGAGGAGGACGATCAGAGCGTCGGCAGCCTCGGCGAGAAGCTGTTCCTGGAATCGAACACGCTGACCCCGATCCTGAAAAAGCTCGAAGCGCTCGGCTATGTCCGCCGCCAGCGCGACCCGGCCGATGAGCGCCAGGTTCGCGTCAGCCTGACGCCGGAGGGGCGCAAGCTGCGCGAGAAGGCGCGGCCGATGAACCTGGTGGCGGCGGCCGGGCTCGGCGAGGATTTTCCGGTGATGCAGAAGGCCGTGGTCAGGCTGCGCCAGAACCTGCTGCGCGCGGCGCGCGGGCAGGGGGTGAATGCCGTCGAAGTGGCCGAGGCCGAGTAGGTCTCAGGCTGTTTTTGCCGTCATGGTCGGGCTTGTCCCGACCATCCACGTCTTCGCTGGTCGAGACTGGTGTTCAAGACGTGGATGCTCGCCACAAGGGCGAGCATGACGGAGTTGGGATAGCTGCTTCTGTCTGAAGCTCAGGCCACGGCCTTCGCCTGGTTGCCGGGTTCGGCGCTTTCGAACTCAGCCATCGCCGCCGCGACGCCGCCGCTGCGATGCGGAACGCCCGCCGCGGCAAGGCCCATCTCGACGCCGGAAAGAGCGCCGAGCAAGGCGAGCTCGTTGCACTCGCCGAGATGGCCGATGCGGAAGACCTTGCCGGCGACCTTGCCGAGGCCGGAGCCGAGCGAGATGTTGTACTTCTCCAGCGCGATCTTGCGGAAGCGGTCGGCGTCATGGCTCGGCGGCATCAGGACGCCGGTCAGCACGGGCGATTGCTCGGCCGGGTTCTGGCAGAGCACTTCGAGTCCCCAGGCCTTGACCGCGGCGCGGCAGGCGCTGGCAAGGCGCTGATGGCGGGCAAAGACGTTGTCGAGCCCTTCCTCGCGCAGCATGACGAGCGCTTCCTTCAGTCCGTAGAGCAGGTTCGTCGCCGGCGTATAGGGGAAGAAGCCGGTCGCGTTGAACTTGATCATCTCCTGCCAGTCCCAGAAGGACCGCGGCAGCGTATTGCTCTTCGAGGCCGCCAGCGCCTTCTCCGAGACAGCGTTGAAGCTGAGGCCGGGCGGCAGCATCAGCCCCTTCTGCGAGCCCGAGACGGTGACGTCGACCTGCCATTCGTCATGGCGATAGTCGACCGAGGCGAGCGAGGAGATGGTGTCGACCATGAACAGGGCCGGGTGGCCGGCGGCGTCGATCGCCTTGCGGATCTCGGCGATGCGGCTGGTCGCGCCGGTCGAGGTCTCGTTGTGGACGACCATCACCGCCTTGATCTTGCGGGCCTTGTCCTCGGTGAGCCTGGCCTCGATCGCGGCCGGATCGGCGCCGCGGCGCCAGTCGCCCGGGATGAACTCGACCTCGACGCCGAAGCGCGTCGCGATGTTCTTCCACAGGGTTGCGAAATGGCCGGTCTCGGCCATCAACACGGTGTCGCCGGGGGAGAGCGTGTTGGTGATCGCGGCCTCCCAGGCGCCGGTGCCGGAGGCGGGATAGATCACCACCGGCTGCTTCGTCTTGAAGACGGCCTTGCTGCCTTCGAGGACCTCTTTGCCGAGCGCTGCGAACTCGGCGCTGCGATGGTCGATGATCGGCATCGCGATGGCGCGCAGGATGCGGTCCGGAATCGGGCTGGGGCCGGGAATGTGCAGAAAGTGACGACCCTGCATGATGTTGTTATCCTCCCATCGGCGCGCGGTGGTGCCGCCGTCTGATTTTATTTTGCATTCATTTTTGATAAGATCAACCTCATTGTCGGATGCATCTTTGGACGGGCGAGGGCTCGACAGCCCGCGGGCGGCAGCTTAGCGAGTGATTATGAGCGAGATGTCATTGGATGAACATGAGGGGGCGGCTCGCGAGCCGGCCGAGGCGGCGCGGCCGTCCGGGACGCTGCATGGCGAGTTGCTGGTGGCGCTGCGCGATTTCATCGTCGAGGGCAATCTCGAGGATGGCGCCCGCGTTCCCGAGCGGGCGTTGTGCGAGCGCTTCAACATCTCGCGTACGCCCCTGCGCGAGGCGCTGAAGGTGCTGGCGGCGGAGGGGTTGATCGAGCTTCTGCCTAACCGTGGCGCGCGCGTGCGTGAGCTGAGCTCTGCCGATGTCCGCGAGCTTTTCGATGTGATGGGCGGGCTGGAAGCGCTGGCGGGCCGGCTGGCCTGCGAGCGGATTACGGAGGTGGAATTCGCCGAGATCGAGCGGATTCACCACGAAATGTACCGTTTCTATCTGCGCCGCGACATGCATGGCTATTTCCAGTGCAACCAGGCGATCCATCAGTTGATCGTCGTGGCAGCCGGCAATGCCACGCTGGCTACGACCTATGCCGGCCTGGCCGGGCGGATCCGCCGCGTGCGCTATTCCGCTAATCTCGCCAAGGATCGCGATCGGCTGGGCGAGGCGATGCGCGAGCATGAGGCGATTCTCGATGCCTTGCGCCGGCGGGCGGGCGCCGAGCTCAGCGATATTCTGTTCGTGCATCTGCGCAACAAGCTGAAGGCAGCGCAGGCTCCGGCGTCGATGGAAGGCGAGTGAAGAAATCGGCTGCCGGCGGAAATATGGTGGTCAATTTGGAAGTCATCAACTTTTAGATTGAATGCAAAATTTTTTGGCCTTAGGCTCCCTCGCATAGCGCCACCAGAGCGCGCTCTAGGGAGAGAGCCACCATGAAGCACTATTGGCTTGCCGCAGTCCTGCCGCTCGGCGCCGTCGCGCCAGCCTTTGCCTGGGAACCGACGAAACCGATCGAGATCGTGGTGCCGTTCTCGGCGGGCGGGGCGTCCGACCAGATGGCGCGGACGATCCAGGGCATCATCCAGAAGCACCAGTTCACCAACCAGCCGATCATCGTCGTCAACAAGCCGGCCGCCGGCGGCGCCGAGGGCATGCTCGACATTCAGAAATCGGCCGGTGACCCCCACAAGCTGATCACCACCTCGAGCGGCATCTTCATGACGCCGATGGCGACCAAGCTGGCGCTGAACTGGACCGACTACACGCCGGTGGCGATGCTGGCGCAGGATTCCTTCCTGCTCTGGGTCAACGCCAAGGCGCCCTACAAGAGCGCCGGCGATTTCGTCGCGGCAGCCAAGGGCGCGGCGACCCCGCTGAAGATCGGCGGCACCTCGTCCAAGCGCGAGGACAACCTGATCGTCTTCGCCATGGAGAAGGTGGCCGGCGCCAAGTTCGCCTATATCCCCTACACCTCCGGCGGCCAGGCCTCGACCCAGCTCTCGGGCGGGCATGTCGAGGCCAACACCAACAATCCGGCCGAGGACCTCGCCAACTGGCGCGGCGGCGCCACCCGCCCGCTCTGCGTCTTCGCCGAGCAGAAGATGGCCTATACCGAGAAGGTCGCGGACGGGCAGTCCTGGGCTGACATCCCGACCTGCGCCTCGCAGGGGCTAGGCGTCAGCTACCAGATGCTGCGCGGCATGTTCATGCCCGGCAAGGTCGGCAAGGACCAGCAGGCCTTCTACACGGCGATGTTCAAGAAGGTCTCCGAGACGCCGGAATGGAAGGACTATCTCGCCCGCAACGCGCTCGTTCCCGATTACCGAGACGGCGAGGCCTTCGTGTCGTTCCTGAAGGACGATGAGGCGAAGCACGCCCGGCTGATGACCGAAGCCGGCTTCATGGCGAAGTGAGGCCTCAGGCGCGACCGCGGCCTTTCGCGTCATAGTCGGGCGTGTCCCGACCATCCACGCCTTCGCTTCGCTGATCACGTTCGGTGTCCAAGGCGTGGATGCTCGGCACAAGGCCGAGCATGACGAAGCTTTCATCTGTCGAGTGTCCACGCGTTCCGAAGCGCCGCTGAGGCGGCTTGTCCGGGATGACCAGCGGGAGTGATCGATGTCATTGCCTTCCGAGACTGAAGCACCGGAGCGCAGCATTTCGCGCCGCCCGGTCGAAATCGCCACAGCCTTGCTCCTGATCGCCTTGGGCGGGCTCGTTCTCTATGATTCCTATGGCCGCGGCGCCGGCTGGGATGGCGGGCCGCAGAACGGCTTCTTCCCGGCCCGGATCGGCTGGATCTTCCTGGCGGCCTCGCTGTTCATCCTGTGGAACGCCTTCCGCCGCGAGGATGGCGTGTTCGTCACCTATGCGCAGCTCGGCCAGGTCGTCCGCGTGCTGGGGCCGCTCCTGCTCTTCGTGGCGCTGATCGCCCCCTTGGGCCTCTATGTCGCCTCGGCGCTGTTCATCATCGCCTTCATGGGCGTGGTCGGCACCTCGCGCTGGTGGTCGATCCTGCTGACCGCGGTGCTCGTGCCGATCGTCTGCTTCTGGATCTTCGAACTGCAGTTCCGCGTGCCCTTGCCCAAGGGGCCGCTCGAAGCCGCGCTCGGCTACTGAGGAGCAGACATGGACGATTTTTCCTCGCTTCTCGCCGGTTTCCAGGTCGCGCTCTCCTGGCACAATGTCGGCTTCATGGCGGTCGGCGTCATCCTCGGCATCATCGTCGGGGTGCTGCCGGGCCTGGGCGGGCCCAATGGCGTCGCGATCTTGCTGCCGCTGACCTTCGGCATGGACCCGACCTCGGCGATCATCCTGCTCTCCTCGATCTACTGGGGTGCGCTGTTCGGCGGCGCGATCACCTCGATCCTGTTCAACATCCCCGGCGAAGCCTGGTCGGTCGCGACCACCTTCGACGGCTATCCGATGGCGGTGCAGGGCAAGGCGGCGGAAGCGCTGACGGCGGCCTTCACCGCCTCCTTCATCGGCGCGCTCTCGGGCGTCGTGCTGATCACCTTCGTCGCGCCGCTGGTCGCCCAGTTCGCGCTGCGCTTCGGCCCGGCCGAGTTCTTCGCGGTCTTCCTTTTGACCTTCTGCTCCTTCATCGGCATGGGCCGGGAGAACCGCGCCAAGATCATCGCCTCGCTCTGCATCGGCTTCCTGCTCGCGGCGGTCGGCCTCGATTCGATCTCGGGCGACCTGCGCATGACTTTCGGCTCGACCGAGCTGATGCGCGGCTTCGACTTCCTGATCGTGGTGATCGGCCTGTTCGGCGTCAGCGAGATCCTGCTGACGGTCGAGGAAGGGCTGGTGTTCAAGGGCAAGCAGGCCAGGATCGACCTGATGGTCGTGCTGCGGACCTGGGCCGGCCTGCCGCGCTACTGGGCGACGCTGCTGCGCTCGGCGGTCGTCGGCATGTGGATGGGCGTGACGCCGGGCGGGGCCATCGCCGCCTCCTTCATGGGCTATGGTCTCGCCAAGCGCTTCTCGAAGAACGGCAACAATTTCGGCAAGGGCGAGATCGAGGGCGTGCTGGCGCCGGAGACGGCCGCCCATGCCGCCGGCACCAGCGCGCTGCTGCCGATGCTGGCGCTCGGCATTCCCGGCTCCGCGACGGCGGCGGTGCTGCTCGGCGGCCTGCTGGTCTGGGGGCTCCAGCCCGGGCCGATGCTGTTCGTCGAGCAGAAGGAGTTCGTCTGGGGCCTGATCGCCTCTATGTATCTCGGCAATCTCGCCGGCCTCGTCATCGTGCTCGCGACCGTACCGGTCTTCGCCGCTGTGATGCGGATCCCGTTCTCCTTCGTCGCGCCGGTGATCCTGATCGTCTGCGCCATCGGCGCTTACACGATCTCGAACTCGACCTTCGACATCTGGCTGATGCTGATCTTCGGTGTGGTCGGCTATGTCTTCAAGAAGCTCGACTATCCGCTGGCGCCGCTGGTGCTCGCCCTCGTACTCGGCGACAGGGCGGAGGACGCCTTCCGCCAGGCGCTACTCGGCTCGGGCGGTTCGCTGAACGTGTTCTGGGCGAACGGTCTCGTCGGAACGCTCGTCGTGCTCGCGCTGCTGCTGCTGTTCTGGGGCCCGATGGGCGACCTGATCGCAGCGCTGCGGGGCAAGAACCACCCCAAGACCGCCGAGGCTGCGGAATGAACCAGACGACACTGCCGCGCCCGCACAGCCGCAATCTCGGCTTCGAACGGAAACTGGCGCAGGCGCTCGAAGGGGAGGTGCGTTTCGACGCCTTCACCCGCGGGCGCTACGCCACCGACGCCTCGATCTACCAGATCGTGCCCCAGGGCGTCGCCTTCCCGAAGAGCGAAGCCGATATCGCCGCGGCGCTGACGATCGCGGCCGAGCACGGCGTGCCGGTGATCGCGCGCGGCGGCGGCACCTCGCAGAACGGCCAGCCGATCGGCGATGCGCTGATCCTCGACATGAGCCGGCATTTCAACGCGATCCGCGACTACGATCCGGCCGCGCGCACCGTCTGCGTCGCGCCGGGCATCGTGCTTGAAGCGCTGAACGGCCACGTGAAGAAGGACGGCCTGTTCTTCCCGGTCGAGCCCTCGACGGCGAGCCGCTGCACCATCGGCGGCATGGTCGGCAACAATTCCTCGGGCGCACGCTCGCTGCGCTACGGCAAGACCGTCGACAATGTCATCGGCCTGAAGGCGATGTTCCATGACGGCGAGCCCTTCGCGCTCGGCGAGGGGCCGGTCGGCGACAATGCCTCGCCGCGGGCGCGGGCGCTGATGGAGACGATGCTGGCGCTGGCCGACCGGCATCGCGACGAGATCGAGGCGATCTTCCCCAAGGTGCAGCGGCGCGTCGGCGGCTACAACCTCGACGAGCTGATCGTGCCGCAGCCGAACCTGTCGCACCTCCTGGTCGGCTCGGAGGGCACGCTGGCGCTGACGACGCAAGCGACGCTCAAGCTCTCGCCCCTGCCGCAGCACCGCGTCATGGGCGTCTGCCATTTCCCGAATTTCCGCGCGGCGATGGAGACGACGCAGCACATCGTCGCGCTCGGGCCGGTCGCGGTCGAGCTCGTCGACAACAATGTGCTGGTGCTCGGCGCCGATATCCCGCTCTTCGTGCGCACCCTCGCCGACATCACCAAGGGCAAGCCCAACTGCCTGCTGCTGGTCGAGTTCGCCGGCGACGATCTAGCTGCCCTGAAGGGCGACCTCAGACGGCTCGACCAGTGCATGGCCGATCACGGCTTTCCCGATGCCGTGGTCGAGGTGGTCGAGCCCGCCCGACAGAAGCCGGTCTGGGACGTCCGCGAGGCCTGCCTCAACATCATGATGTCGATGAAGGGCGACGGGAAGCCGGTCTCCTTCATCGAGGACTGCGCCGTCCCGCTCGAGCATCTCGCCGACTATACCGATGCGGTCACCGCTTTGTTCGAGCGGCACGGCACGCGCGGCACCTGGTACGCGCACGCTTCGGTCGGCTGCCTGCACGTCCGCCCGATCCTCAACATGAAGACGGAAGCCGGGGTGAAGGCGATGCGCGGCATCGCCGAGGAGGCCTGCGAGCTCGTGCGCCGCTTCAAGGGCTCGTTCTCCGGCGAGCACGGCGACGGCATTTCGCGTTCGGATTTTGTCGAGCCTATGTTCGGTGGGCCGCTGACCCGCGCCTTCGAGGCGGTCAAGGACGGCTTTGACCCTAACAACCATCTCAACCCCGGCAAGATCGTCCGGCCCTATCATATGGACGATCGCAGCCTGATGCGTTTTTCGCCCGGCTATGCGACGCCGGTTCCAATGGAGACGGCGCTCGACTGGTCAGACTGGGGCGGCCTCGGCGGCGCGGTCGAGATGTGCAACAACAACGGCACCTGCCGGAAGATGGCGGGCGGCACGATGTGCCCGTCCTGGCGCGCGACGCGCGAGGAGCAGCATCTCACTCGCGGACGGGCCAATACGCTGCGGCTCGCCATCTCCGGCCAGCTCGGGGAGGGGGCCTTCACCTCGCCCGAGATGAAGGAGACGCTCGATCTCTGCGTCTCCTGCAAGGGCTGCAAGCGCGACTGCCCGACCGGTGTCGACATGGCCCGGATGAAGGTCGAGTTTCTGCATCACTACCATGGCAAGCATGGCCTGCCGCTGAAGGAGCGCCTGATCGCCTTCCTGCCGCGCTATGCTCCGTTCGCGGCGAAACTCGCGCCGCTGATGAACCTGCGCGATCGCATCCCGCTGCTGGCCAAGCTCAGCGAACGCTGGCTCGGCTTCTCGGCGCGGCGCTCGCTGCCGGTCTGGCGCACGCCCTGGCGCGAGGCTGCTGCGCCGTCGGACGTGTCTGCCGTCAAGGGGGACGGCCGCGACATCGTGCTCTTCGGCGACACCTTCAATCGCTATTTCGAGAGCGAGAACCTGGAGGCGGCCGAGCGGGTGCTCAAGGCGGGCGGCTACCGCCTGCATCGCGTCGAAGCTGCGGGCGGAGGCCGGCCGCTCTGCTGCGGGCGCACCTTCCTGTCGGCCGGGCTGGTCGACGAGGCCCGCGCCGAGGCAAGGCGGACGCTCGATGCGCTCGCGCCTTTCGTCGCCAAGGGGGCGCGGGTGGTCGGGCTCGAACCGTCATGCCTGATGAGCTTCCGCGACGAGTTCGGCGCGCTGCTGCCGAAGGCCGAGGTCGAGCCCCTGGCCAAGGCGGCGCTGCTGGTCGAGGAGCTGCTCGCCGCCGACATGGCCGCGGGCAAGACCAGCTTGCCGCTGAGCGACCAAGGCGGGCGCGTCGCGCATCTGCACGGGCACTGCCACCAGAAGGCCTTCGACGCGATGGGCGCGGTCGAGAAGACCTTGCGGGCGGTGCCGGGACTCGAGGTCAAGCCGATCGAATCGAGCTGCTGCGGCATGTCCGGCGCCTTCGGCTATGGCGCCGCGACGATCGATGTCTCGCTGGCGATGGGCGAGCTTTCGCTGCTGCCGGCGGTGCGCAAGGCGGCGCCGGACGATCTCGTCGTCGCCGACGGCACGAGCTGCCGCCACCAGATCCATGACGGCGCCGGTCGCGAGGCCGTGCATGTCGTCAGGGTTCTGGACGCGGCGCTGAAGGAGCAGATCGCACACGCATAGAGAACGACAGACCCCGGAAAACCGGGCCATCAAGGGAGGACGACCATGCAAAGGACGACGCTTCTCGGCACGATGGTGGCGCTTTGCGCCATCGCAGCGGCGCAACAGGCCCAGGCCAAGGATTATTTCCTCGCGAGTGGGCGCTGGGACAATGTCGTCCTGGTCATCGATCTCGACAAGGCGATCGACCCTGCCAATGACGGGACGGCGAAGGCGGTGGTCAATCGCCTGCGCGTCACCCCGGACATCCAGGTCGACGGCAAGACCGTGATATCGAGCGGCCAGCCGATCTCGATCGCGATCGCGCCGGACCAGCGCCGCGCCTATGTGGTCAACCATTCCGGCCGCTCGACGCCGGAGGCTGCCGCCGCCTTCCAGCATGGCCATGCCGGTACGGTGACGGTGGTCGATCTCAAGAAGGCGCTCGATCCGGTGAGCAACGGCACGCTCGGCGCGGTCGAAGGCTATATCGAGACCGGCGGCTTCGGCCCGACCGGCTTCGCCATTGCCGCTGACGGCAAGCATGCGGTGCTCGCCCATGCCGAGCAGGAGGGCGACGAGGATGGCGGGCGCCATATCAGCATCGTCGATCTTTCCACCAACAAGGTGATCCGCAAGGTCGAGCAGGCCTATGGCAAGCCCGGCTTCCCCTGTCCGCCCAATCCGGTGCCGCATCGCGCGCCCGATCCCAAGTTCGGCTGCTTCCCCGACACCGATGGCGTCACCATCAGCCCGCTCGGCGGTGGCACGATATTCGGCGCCAATGGCGGCACCGACGACATCACGGTGATGAGCCTGCAGAAGGCGATCGCCGGCGAGAGCGGCGCGGAAGTGGCGCGCATCCCGGTCCAGGCCGGCGGCTTCGGCATCTCGACCAGCCCGGACGGCAAGCTCGTCGCGCATGCCTCGCGCGAGAACGCTCAGACAGACACGCCTGGCAACACCGTTACGATCGTCGATGTCGAGAAGGCGCTCAGCGATCCCGGCAAGGCCGAGGTGGCGCGCGTGCTCGTCGGTACCGATGACGAGAAGACACCGACGCGTCCGTTCGTCGCCGCCTTCCTGCCGGACGGCAAGCGCATCCTCTCGACACAGTTCCGCTCCAACAACATCGACGTCATCGATGTCGCCAAGGCGCTCGCCGGCCAGCCTGCGACGATCAAGCGCGTCGAACTCAAGACGCCGGGCGGCGAACCGTCGCGGCCGCGCGGCATCGCGATCACGCCGGACGGGAAATACGCGGCGATCACCGGAGCGCCGAAGGGAAAATCCAATTCCAGCGTCGTCTGGATCGTCGATCTGGCGAGCTATGAGGTGAAGGGGCGCGTCACCGAGATCGGCAATGAGAGCTATATGATCGGCACCTTCCGGGCCGATTGAGAGCGCGGGACGCAGGTCACGATCCACAGCAATCTCCGGCGCGAATTCAGGGGCTGTTAACCCTGCGCCGGTACCTCTCGATGCTCAGTCGAGTGAGTGTCGGGCCAGCGTTGATCCATGCGTCGAATCCATCGCAATCTCCAGACGAACAGCGCCTCTCCCGCCGCGCGGATTTCGGATCAACTATCTGATTTCGCAGATATTCCGGCGCCGGCCCCGGCCGAACCCCGCGCCGGCGCGTCGGGGCTCGTCCGCTATGGACGCACCCCCGACAAGACTCGTCGGCAGGAGGTCGAGCGCGCGGCTGCCGAGGCGGCGATCCCGCTACCAGAGCCCGAGCCGGAAGCGCCCGCCGATCCCGGCCGCGTCCGCTATTGGCGCACCCCCCAGCGCATGCTGCAGCAGGTCTGGGGCGGCGGAGCTCTGGAGGCTCCGGCGCCCGAGGTGACGCAGCAGGGCGAGCCCGAGATGGCGGGGGAGGGCGAGGATGCGCTGATCGGGCCGGATCTCGATGCGCTGCTGCCGGAGGAGACCTCGGCCGAGGCGGTGACGACCCCGTTCGCCTTCCTCTCCGACGCCGCCTTCTGGGAGTTCATCCCGGACGCCGAGCAGGAGGATGACGCTGCCTTCGAGAGCGCGCCGCCGGTCCTCGCAGCGAGGACGCCGCTGGAGACGCACCGGCCGATCGCGCCGGTAGCGGTCGCCGAGCCGGTGCGCCCTGCGCCTGCACCGATTCCCGCCGCTACATCGGCGACGATGACGTTCGGCTGGACCCAGCCCTATCGCTTCGAGCTCAGCCTGACGCCGCCTGCTCTGCAGGTCATTGCACCGGCCCCGGAGGCCGCTCCGGCCCCCGCGCCGAAGGTTGCGGCTCCGCGCCGCCGGATCATGGGGCAGCTTGCTCCCGCCGCCACCCCGGCCGTTGCGCCTGTGCCGAAGGTGGCCGAGGTGGAAGCTGCGCCCGCGGCCGCGCAGCCGAAAGTCTCGGTCGTGCCTGCGGCGCCAAAGCTGCGCGCGGCCATGCCGGTGCCCAAGCCGATTGCGTCGATGGGCTTCGAATTGCCGCCGATCGAGTTCCTGGCCGAGCCGCCGCAGATCGCGACGGCGATACCGATCGAAATCATCCAGCAGAATTCCGGCCTGCTAGAAGGAATCCTGGAGGACTTCAACGTTCGTGGCGAGGTCGTGCAGGCCTGCCCCGGCCCAGTCGTGACGCTGTACGAGCTTGAGCCTGCTCCGGGCACGAAGAGCTCCCGGGTGATCTCCCTCGCCGACGACATTGCGCGCTCGATG